>NZ_CP185377.1:2710000-3582500 GCF_049177075.1 Bacillus salacetis
ACCAGAAAGTCGCCTTCGCCACTGGTGTTCCTCCACATATCTACGCATTTCACCGCTACACGTGGAATTCCACTTTCCTCTTCTGCACTCAAGTCCCCCAGTTTCCAATGACCCTCCACGGTTGAGCCGTGGGCTTTCACATCAGACTTAAGAGACCGCCTGCGCGCGCTTTACGCCCAATAATTCCGGACAACGCTTGCCACCTACGTATTACCGCGGCTGCTGGCACGTAGTTAGCCGTGGCTTTCTGGTTAGGTACCGTCAAGGTGCCGCCCTATTCGAACGGCACTTGTTCTTCCCTAACAACAGAGCTTTACGATCCGAAAACCTTCATCACTCACGCGGCGTTGCTCCGTCAGACTTTCGTCCATTGCGGAAGATTCCCTACTGCTGCCTCCCGTAGGAGTCTGGGCCGTGTCTCAGTCCCAGTGTGGCCGATCACCCTCTCAGGTCGGCTACGCATCGTCGCCTTGGTGAGCCGTTACCTCACCAACTAGCTAATGCGCCGCGGGTCCATCTGTAAGTGGCAGCCGAAGCCGCCTTTCCACTCTCCCCCATGCGGGGAAAAGAACTATCCGGTATTAGCCCCGGTTTCCCGGAGTTATCCCAGTCTTACAGGCAGGTTACCCACGTGTTACTCACCCGTCCGCCGCTGACTAAGAAGAAACAAAGTTTCTTAAAGTCCGCTCGACTTGCATGTATTAGGCACGCCGCCAGCGTTCGTCCTGAGCCAGGATCAAACTCTCCGATAGAAGTTTGACTTGCTCATTTGCTAATTATAGTATTAGCAACTTTATAAGAACTAGGTTCTTACTAGAATTAACGTTGACGTTTTGTCTTGTTTTGTTCAGTTTTCAAGGTTCAATCTTCAAGTGCTCTCAAGAGCAGCTTTTATATATTAACACTTTTAAAATAATGTGTCAATATGTTTTTTAATGAAGTTTATTTACTCGCTTTGCTTAGTAACATTAATGATGTTCATTTACTTCGCTTTGCTTTGTAAAAAACTAAGTGGAGCCTAGCGGGATCGAACCGCTGACCTCCTGCGTGCAAAGCAGGCGCTCTCCCAGCTGAGCTAAGGCCCCATATAATTCTAATGGTCGGGAAGACAGGATTTGAACCTGCGACCCCTTGGTCCCAAACCAAGTGCTCTACCAAGCTGAGCTACTCCCCGAAATGAATGGCGCGCCCGAGAGGAGTCGAACCCCTAACCTTTTGATCCGTAGTCAAACGCTCTATCCAATTGAGCTACGGGCGCAATGTAATAATCATGAAGATGCAATGGAGCGGAAGACGGGATTCGAACCCGCGACCCCCACCTTGGCAAGGTGGTGTTCTACCACTGAACTACTTCCGCAAAAATGGTGCGGGTGAAGGGAGTCGAACCCCCACGCCTTGCGGCGCCAGATCCTAAGTCTGGTGCGTCTGCCAATTCCGCCACACCCGCATATTCTGCTTAAGTTGAAAAAATGGTGGAGGATGACGGGATCGAACCGCCGACCCTCTGCTTGTAAGGCAGATGCTCTCCCAGCTGAGCTAATCCTCCAATATTATAATGACTCACAACAACCAACTATCTTTCAATCATTGTTGCAGCGACAAGAAATAGTATATCACCCGCTTTCGCGGAAGTCAACTTCTTTTTCGAAAAAGAAAAATTCAATTCTTTTCAAACGCTTCACTCTTTTGTTGAGGAAGAATATAAAGATACCACTTTTATAAAGATCCTTTCAACAGGTATTTTTTTACTTAAAAGATCCTCAATATCCATCGATATTGAGGATCTAATTTCAACCTTTAGAACCTTACAAGCTGAGATTGAGATTCTTTCCATGAAAGGAGTTTCTCAAATTGTGATCGGGCATCGGAATAACCTTGATTATAAAGTTCTTCAAGTTTTTTGGGATTGCGTTCAACCCTTCCCACTTTTAAAGGAAGTTGAGGACGTATGATAAAGACGCTGCCTTTTTCTTCTTCCCTTTCCAGGTAATCAACCGTCTCATTATAAAGGTTGTATCTGTTCATCATGGCTTGACGCAAACCAGGATATTGAGGATATTTCCGTTTGATAAGATAATTAAATCTGGATGGACTTTTTTTATACCCTTTATTCCGGGTCAGGACTACGACATTCTTTTTGAATCCATCAAATTCAGCTCTCTTCACCGGGATCGGGTCGCTTATTCCACCATCAAGTAAATGGCGGGACTGGAATTCCACAACCGGGGCAACAAAAGGAAGCGAACTGGAAGCACGGATCGGCGTAAGGACATCGTTTCCGTAATCTCTTCTGTAATGATATACGGGCTCACCAGTATGGCAGTCGGTTGTACCGATGACAAACTCGGACTGATTTTGTTGAAAAGCACTAAAATCATATGGCACAATCTTATTCGGAATTTCATTGAAAACAAAGTCCATTCCAAACAGTTCCCGATTTTTAATATAATTTCTCCAGGAGAGATATCTTGGATTTCCTGCAAATCCAATATTCACCTTTTTATTTCGCCCTTTTTGTTTCGACAAGAAAGAGGCAGCAATACACGCTCCCGCTGAGACCCCGATGACATAAGGAAATTCAATGTCATTTTCCAAAAGATATTCCAGTACACCAGCAGTGTATACTCCTCTCATCCCTCCGCCTTCCAGAACAAGACCGGATTGTTCAAAAAGCATGAGACTTCACCTTCTTTATATTAATTCCTTAAATATATATAAATGAATCACCTAATTATTGTCTCACAAAAATGAACGGAAGTGTATTAATCGGCTTGTGGCGAGCTGAAGGGAATCAGCATTGCCCCGCATTCTTTTTCATAGTACTCAATCGGGCCGGCCTCCCCTAAAACAATATAGGCGTAACCTTTCCGCTTCATATCAGAAAGAGCTTCGTGAAGAAGGATACTTCCCAGCCTGTTCTTTCTTTCTTCTTTTATCACTCCCATTGGACCATAGATCCCCTTTTGATTGAGGTAAATATCATAGGAGGAGAAACCAATGAGCTTTTCAGATTTCCAGGCCAGAAATATGGGAATCTCCTCTTGGTGAAACCCATTCTTAAGTGTCTTTGTCCAACCCTCGCCAAAATGTTCGGCGGCAAAGTCCACTAGCCGTTGTTCATCACCTGCTGCCGCTCTTTTGATAGTAACGCCGGGATTTGGGATTTCCTTATTGGAATATGTATTCATGGATACAAGCAGATCGCGGGCTGTGGTTACGGATTCTCTAATTCTCCCATGCGGAAGACCCTTTAGGAATTCTTGCTCTTCTGCAGACCATAGTTGATAAAATGCTTTGAGGACGTGCCCCTCATTCAGGTAAATCTGGTTATAGTTTTTCATGATTTCCAATGCCCTGTCCCAAATGCGCTCCACTCGTTTCGCAACTGTTAAGGAAAAGTCTTTATGCGGGACACTTACCTCTTCCCTGCTTCTATTTAAAACAAGGAGATCGTGTAAGTCATCTTCTAACATGAGGTACATCTCTAATAATGTACCTTTCTTTACGAGAGCAGCACCAAGAAAGAGGTCAATCGGTTCAACCGGCCCATCACTGATTTCCTCTGCATTGCTGATTAACTGTTTTACTTTATCAGTCAAATAATATGTTTCCACCAAGATTCCCCCTATACAAAAAACCGATTCTTCAATAGAACCGGTCTTATTTCTTTTCTATATTCTACAAAAAATCTCTTTTTCCTATGATAACTCTCGTTTTTTGAACAATACCGGGGATGTCGCGATAAGAATGATGATAAGTACCACTGTGGCTGCAATTGTCATCGTCAAATCGCCGGACCATTTCCCTTCCATCAGAATTTCTGCTGTATAGCTGGACAACTGGGAGGGAAACCACTCCAGCTGATTTGAAAAAGTTCCTGAAAGGAATGAGAGAAAGATCGATACAGCAATGGCCGAGAATGCGGCAACCCCTGGAGAAGAGGTAAGGCTGCTGAAAAATACCGTCAATGTGACAACAAAGGAAAGCCAGAAACCATAAGTCACCAATGCTTTAAGGAAAGATTCTGCAGAAATGTTTTCGAATAAGATATTGATATAATACCAGCTTGAGAGCATACCTAATATATAGGAGATCCACACAAGAATCATTGCTGCAGCCCATTTCGATAGAATGTAGCTATGGTAAGACACCGGCTTTACCAGCACGAGGGATGCGCTCCCGTTTTTTCTTTCACCTGCAACTGTCCCCATGAACCCCAATACAATCACAAGCACTCCCATCATGCTGTATTGACCGATCGTCGAAAGAAGCACTTCTTCCGATGTTGGCGGCGGAATCTCAATGACCGCTCCCTCCGGAAGATTTCCAACTGCATCCAAAATGTCCGGCATGTAATAAGCAGTCAACGGTTCTGTTATACCGAAAAGAATGAAAACGATCGGCATCCACATCCATTTAAAATTGCGCCTGGATTCAAGAAGTTCCTTTTTCAAAAGCACGACGAATTGTTTCAATTATCTCACCACCTTCATGAATATGTCTTCGAGACTGCTCTCGCTTGTTTCAAATTTGTTCACTGGAATATTGTTCTCAACAGCAGCCTTTAACACTTCATCTCTGGCTGCATTTACATCTCTCACTTCCAGGCGTATAAGGTCGCCATTTATTTTATACCCTTGAATTGATGGCAGGTTCATAAAGTGCTTTATATGATTCTCTGCTTTTTCATCGAATCGGACTGTCAGCATGTCCTCTTTATATTTATTTTTAATTTCTCTCAATGTACCGTTTTCAACGAGTTTGCCGCTGTGAAGAAACAGTATATCATCGCAGATCTCTTCTGCATCATTCAGTATATGGGTAGAGAACAATATCGTCGTTTCATGTTTCAGCTTCCCCATCAGCTCCAAAACTTCCCGTCTTCCGAATGGATCAAGGGCTGATACCGGTTCATCCAGCATAATCAGTTTTGGACGATGGATGAGCGCTTGAGCAATACCCAGTCTTTGTTTCATTCCACCGGAAAATTGACCGACCTTTCTTTTTTTCGCATCTTCAAGACCGACAAGATCAAGGAGTTCATCCGTGCGCTTCCTTGCTTCAGTTCTCCCCATGCCTGCCACTTCACCTGAAAACACCATATACTCTTCAGCTGTCATCCATTCAAAGAAAGACGGATATTGAGGCAGATACCCTATCAGTGAGCGCAGATCCCGTGTGTGGGGAAGCAGCTCTGAGGAAACGCTTCCGGAAGAAGGGGTGATTAAACCGGCCAGCATTTTGATTGTTGTCGTTTTGCCTGCTCCGTTTGGCCCCAGCAAAGCCGTACACTTGCCTTCTTCAAGATGGAAGTTCAATTTATCCACTGCCAGCTTCTCTTTATATTTTTTCTGAAGATCTTTCACTGTAATGACGTTCATCCATTTTGTCTCCTTCCGATTACAAAGTAGATAATCGGTCCGATAATGTTGACGAAAAGGATGAGGAGCACCCAAAGCCATTTAGGTCCATTTGTATCCTTTATTCGTATTACATCCACCAGTGCGGTAATCATCAGAATGAATTGAATGATAATTAAAGGAGCAATCAACCCCCAGTTAATTGATCCCAAAGCTTGTTGTAATTCTGCCATTTTAATTCCTCCCTTTGTTCCTTTTTGCTTTCTCGATGATAATACGAAGAAGTTTAAATTCCGTTCATTATTTTTATAAATTTTTTTCTGCAACAAAAAAAGCAGCCCCTTACCTGTGTGCAGGGCCGCTTTCAATCATTTATATATCTCATTCATCTTTTCTATTTCAGTTTTGATTTTTTCTGCCAGTGAAGGGGGAGAAATCACTTTGGCCTGGCTTCCCCAGTTTAAAATCCAGCTTGCCAGCCCTTCACTGTCTCTTGCTTTCGTAGTCAGGATAAAATGTTCTTCATCAATTTTTTGGATATCGACATCTTTACCGAATTTATCAAGCATGACATTGATCAATTCATTCTTAAAACGGACTTTGATCCATTCTTCCGACCCGGCAAACATGTGGAAAGTCGATTGAACATACCTGCTTACATCAAAAGGTTCAAAAGTGAAAGTTTCTTTAGTCACTTCTACATTCCTCAACCGGTCGATGCGGTAGTGACGGATTTCATCCGCTTCCATAAAAAAGGCGATAAGATAATAAAAGTCATTCGTCCATGTCAGTGCCAGAGGTTTCACACGGTACCTCCCACCACTGCGGCTCAGGGTGAACTGCTTGTCCACATTATATCTGCCGTATTGAAAGGTGATGACCTTTTTCTCTGCAATGGCCTGATGGAGTTCATGGATGGTGAGTCTGACCATCGGGCTTTCACTCTTGACGGAGGAATCAATCAATATTTCATTTTGGAGCAATTTTGCCTGATGGATGCTTGTCAGTCTTTTTATTTTGCGAATTAAGTTCTTTGTTTCATCTTTTGTGATAAAACGGGCGGAAACGACTGCATCGATCAACATCCTTAATTCATAAAGTTCGAATAGGCGGTACTGGTGACTGTAGTATTTCGGCAGTCCCTCTTTCACTTGATTGATTGTGACATCAAATCCCGATTGAATCAGATGTTCGATATCATCCTTCAAGGAATTCTTGTTAAGCTTCATTTCCGTCCCGTATGAAAGCTTAAATTGGGTTGACAACTCTTCGAAAGATAATTCATGATCTTCATCAGTCTTCTCTCTTAATATCTCCATCAACTTCAGCAGTCGTTCCTTATTATTTACACGGTCCACTCTATTCACCTCACTTATATTCTAGCAAATTTGGAACGTTATTACCGGAAAACAGGATAACCGGCTGCACTGAAGTACAGCCGGTTCCTTACCGCTTTAAAGCACCGGGGGACTGTCCCCCGGTGAGGTAATGCGTTACACCAATAAAGTATAGGTTATTTGATAATTCGGAAGACGGTCGGTATGCGGTAGCATTCCCCTTCATATGCCTTGATGGCTCCCAGTATGGTAAAGATGAAGGCAAGCAGGCCGACAATCGGTGCCAGAATGAATCCAACCAGGACGACCATCAGCAAAGTACTGACAAGTCCGTATACAAAATATGAGATAAGAAAGTTCATATATTCCTTTCCATGGTGGTCAATATACTCCGATTCATCTTTCTTGATAAGCCAGATCACTAACGGACCGATAAAAGCGGTGAAAAAACTGATAATGTAAATGAATGCAGCTAATAGTCTTTCATCTTTTGTTGATTCCAACAGTATACCTCCCCGGATCAAAGATTGTTTTCTATCTATCTATACGAACGCCGATGTGAAAAGTTTCAAGTTATTTATAAGTTTCACTTCAACGCTTTAAAGCGGCGGGGGACTGTCCCCCATCGCTTTAAAGGGGTAAAGGGATGGTCTTCTTCCTGATTTTTTGAATATATGTTAATAGAAACCTTGTCCAGGAAGGATGAAATAATATGATGTCAAAGTTGGAAGCCCTTATATTGGGGATGATTCAAGGGCTGACTGAATTTTTGCCGATTTCCAGTACAGGCCACCTTTATATAGGGCGTAAAGCCTTTGGACTGGAGGAAGCCGGTCTCTTCCTCGATACCATGCTGCACTTGGGAACACTGCTTGCTGTTCTTGTTGTTTACCAAAAGGAATTGCTCCATATGATCCGCCACCCTTTCAGCAAACTCAGCTTCATCCTCGTAATCGGCACAATTCCTGCTGTCATTATCGGTTTTTCTTTTGAAGATTATTTTGACAGGATTTCCACAACAGGCAGTACAATCGGCTGGGAATTTCTAATTACCGGGCTGATCATGTATATTGCCGATGGGGTCAAGGATGGATACAAAAAACTTGAGGACTTATCTTATACTGATGCCTTTGTCATTGGAAGCTTTCAAGCGGCTGCCATTTTTCCCGCCCTCTCCAGGTCTGGATTGACCATCGCAGCAGGTCTGTTCCGCAAACTTGACCGTCAGACAGCTGCATACTTTTCATTTCTTCTCTCAACGCCAGCCATTCTCGGAGGATTGATCATCAAGGGAAAAGACCTGTTTACCGGCCATGTTGAAGCCGTTTCTCTCTCCGCATTGATGGTTGGCACAGCAGCTTCGGCTGTTTTCGGTTATATTGCCATCGTTGCCATGATTAATTTCCTGAAGAATCGTTCACTAAAAATCTTTTCCTATTATGTTTGGGGTCTTGGCATCCTCATACTGATGCTCCAATGGGCGGGGATATTTTAAGGAGGGATGGCAGTGGGAAACGAATGGATACTTGATTTACTTCAGCTCCTTTCTGAATGGGGATACCTAGGGATTGCTTTTGGATTGATGATTGAAGTGATCCCCAGTGAACTTGTATTAAGTTATGGTGGCTTCCTGGTCTCTGAAGATAAGCTGCACTTCCTGGGCGCCCTTGTTTCAGGTGTCATCGGCGGCACTGTGGCACAGCTGTTTTTATATTGGCTGGGCCTTTATGGCGGAAGACCGTTCTTTGAGAAATGGGGGAGATACCTCCTTATCAGTGAAAAGCACCTTCAAGCCTCCGAAGACTGGTTCAGCAGGTATGGCACTTTTGTCATTTTTTCGGCACGATTCATCCCGGTCGTACGCCACGCCATATCAATTCCGGCTGGGATAGGAAAGATGAAGTTTTCTTTATTCTTCCTCTATACTTTCACAGCAATGATTCCTTGGACCGTCCTGTTTCTTCTGATTGGCATGGAGCTTGGAGATCATTGGGAGCAAATCGAAGTCATAGGCGGCCAATACATCAAGCCCATCGCATTCTTTGCCTGCTCAGGAATCGCTCTTTACTTTGCAGTGCAGTTATGGAGAGGGAATCAAAAGAATAAATAGGAACTTTTTCTGACTTCAAATTAAACCTGCCATTGTATACAATATTATCAATTGGCTGATTGTTTTAATGCCACTATAGTAAAGGAAATGAAGTCATGCAAAATCTTATCTTGAAAAATGCTGTAGTTTATACCATCACTTCTGGTGTCATTCCAAACGGGCATGTGTGGATAGAGAAAGGAAAAATAAAAAAAGTATCAGCGCATGAGATTGAGGGTCTGCCAGATGCGAAAGTGATCGACTGTGAGGGAAGACACCTTCTTCCAGGTTTCATCGATGTCCATACCCATCTCGGACTCTATGACGAAGGGACCGGCTGGGCAGGAAACGACGCCAATGAAACCATTGAACCAATGACACCCCATATACGAGCCTTCGATGGAGTTTATCCACTGGATCCAGGGTTCCAAGATGCACTTAAGTACGGTGTTACGACAGTTAATGTCATGCCAGGAAGCGCCAATGTAATCGGCGGCACAACTGCCGTTATCAAAACATTCGGCAAGAATATTGCTTCTATGCTTGTCCGTGAAACGTCCGGGCTGAAGCTGGCCCTTGGAGAGAATCCGAAAAGGATACACAGCAACGGCAATAATGAATCCATTACACGTATGGGGATCATGGGTATGCTGAGGGAAGCCTTCTTCAACGCCAAGTACTGTGATCAACCTGAAGAACTCCGGGTTGCCCCCCTCGTAATGGCACTGAAAAGGGAAATCCCTGTCAGGGTACATGCCCATCGTGCCGATGATATCCTTTCTGCAGTCCGCTTTGCTCAGGAATTCGATTTGGATTTAAGAATCGAGCATTGCACCGAGGGCCATCTTATAGCCAAGGAACTTCGTGATTTGTCATTAAAAGTTTGCGTTGGCCCTACTTTTACACGCCGGTCTAAAGTGGAATTAAAAAATAAAGGCTGGCAGACGTATCAGGAGTTGTCTAATAATGGGGTCGAGGTATCCATCACCACCGACCACCCCTACACTCCTGTCCAGTATCTGAATATGTGTGCAGCCATAGCAGTCAGAGAAGGATGGGATCCGGAAAAAGCACTAGAAGGCATTACCATTAATCCTGCAAGGAACCTTGGTGTCGACCATCGTCTTGGCAGTGTCGAAGAGGGAAAGGATGCCGACTTGGTGCTTTGGAGCGAGCATCCGTTTCATTTTATGGCGAAACCTGTCCTGACTTTAGTGAACGGTGAGGCCGCGTTCAAAAATTTGTAGAAAATTGGTGGATTTTTTCATAAAAAATTAACGAAAAACCTATTTCATTTTATGTTTTTTTCTAGTATGATACGAACAGATGATATATTCCATTATATTGTTCACTAGCCGAGCAATCTGAATATATATTGGCTTATGTAATGGAGGGAAGGCAAATGGTGCGCCACCAGTTTCTTGACTGGTCTTAGTGGGTTCGATTCCCACCCCGAAATTTTTTATGTATTTTATGAAAAATTTCGAGGGTGGAGTCTTACGCTAAAAGACTGCCCTCATGGAGGGATATTAATGATCAAGAAACGCGAATTTCAGGACTGTCATGTTCTGTTTGATTTGATGGTGCATCCAGAGGTCTTCCCTTTTGTGCGTCACAAAGCCCATTCCTATGAGGAATTTCTGTTTTTGACGAAAAGTACAATTGAAGCCGAAGAGCGCGGAGAACTAATTTCACGTACCATTGTGGATGAATGGAGCAACCCGATCGGTACCATCAACCTGTTTGACATCGAAAACGGAGCAGGTTTCCTTGGAACCTGGATCGGCAAACCATACCATGGCAAAGGGTACAACAAACCTGCTAAAGATGCTTTTTTCCATGAGCTATTCTATGAGCTGGGAATGGAAACCGTCTTTATGAGAATTCGAAAAGTTAACATCCGGTCACAAAAAGCAGCTGAAAAACTGCCTTATGTTATCAAGGCGAATGAATTAAGGCCATCCATCTACGAACAATTGAATGCAGATGGGGATATTTACGATTTATACGAAATTCCAAAAGATCTATATACAATGCACCTCTACAGCACTCCTCAAGAAGAAGAGCAGGCATTGGAGGCATAAGAAAAGCTCTGGGTTTCCTGATTGGAACCAGAGCTTTTTGTTTGTTATTAGTCTTTTTTTATTTCGACAATCGCGAAAGTTCGTTGAACATGTCCTCAATGGTATATGAGGATTTATTTTTTTCCATTGCTGTGATCATATTGCCGCTGTTTTGTTCAAGCTCATCCAGTTTTTGTTTGAAGGTGGCCGGGGTTAACTCTTCCTCTTCAAGCTTGATGGCAATTCCCTGTTTAACGAAAGAATCCGCATTGATGATTTGGTCGCCCCTGCTTGCTTCGCGGGAAAGCGGAATCAGCAGCATCGGTATCTTTAGTGCTAAGAATTCAAAGATGGAGTTTGAACCTGCCCTTGAAATAACATAGTCTGTCAGATCGAGAAAATGCGGAAGCTCGGTTGTTACATATTCGTACTGCTTATATCCCTTTTGCTCCAAAGAAGGATCTAAGTTTCCCTTTCCGCATAGATGGATAATTTGATATTTCCCCAATAATTCTTGTAAGTTCTTTCTGACCGCTTCATTGATTTTTCTTGATCCGAGACTGCCGCCCATGATCATCAAAACCGGTTTATCCTCATAGAACCCAGTCAATCTCTTCCCTTCTGCTTTATCTCCTGAAAACAGTTCTTCCCGGATGATGGCGCCTGCACAAATAGATTTGTCAGACGGCATGCTGTTCAAGGTTTCGGGGAACGTCGTGAAAATTTTCGTTGCAAATGGGACAGCAAGTTTATTTGCAAGTCCAGGAGTGAAATCCGATTCATGGATGGCAGTCGGAATCCCTGTCATCTTTGCAGCCATGACGACAGGAACCGATACGAAACCGCCTTTTGAAAAAATGACATCTGGCTTGGTCTTTCTAATAATCGTCAAAGCTTCCATAAGGCCTTTCATTACCCTGAATGGATCGGAAAAGTTTTTCCATGAGAAATACCTGCGCAGTTTTCCGCTTGAAATTCCGTGATATGGAATATCAGGAAACTGTTCTGTTATGATTTCATTCTCTATCCCGTCCTTCGATCCTATGTATGACACTTTCCATCCCTGCTTTTTGAAAAAAGGGATAAGGGCCGCATTAACGGTGACATGCCCGGCAGATCCGCCGCCGGTAAAAAGTATATGTTTGCTCATCCTAAAGCTCCTATCCATTAAGTATCCTTTACCATTATACACAGTATTTTTCTAAACATTATCAAAAATATATATTAACATGGATGATTCCCGCTTTCGAGCGGAAAATCCCTGTTCTGATTCTTCTTTACCCTAATCAGGAAACAATTATGATATAATTCATTGGTTCATTACTATTTGCTTTTTAAATATGTTTTAATTTTTTTTTGTGAGGCTGAAAACAATGAGACAAACCACGACTTTGAAAGAAAAATTCGCACAATTTCTTATCGTGCTGGTACCCATCCTTGTCACACAGTTAGGGATGTTCAGCATGAGCTTTTTCGATACGATGATGTCCGGGAAGTTTTCTTCCACTGACCTCGCGGGAGTGGCCATCGGTTCATCCTTATGGGTTCCCGTATTTACCGGTTTAAGCGGGATACTGCTTGCCATCACCCCCATTGTTGCCCAATTGGTTGGTGGAGAGCGGCATAAAGATGTAGCTTTTTCCGTTATACAAGGTGTATATGCAGCAGTTTTTCTTGCTGTAATTGTCATCCTAGCCGGTGTCTTCTTCCTCGATCCCATCCTTAATAATATGAAACTCGAGGATTCTGTCAGGTTGGTTGCGAAGAATTACTTGATTGCACTGGCATTCGGTGTAATCCCTGTGTTCGTGTACAATGTGCTCCGTTCATTTATTGATGCCCTTGGGATGACCCGTATTACTATGTACGTCACATTAACTTCATTACCGATTAATATATTTTTCAATTATGTGCTTATTTTCGGTAAGTTTGGATTCCCACAGCTTGGAGGAGTCGGAGCAGGAGTCGCTTCTTCCATCACTTACTGGCTGATCACCCTGATAGCGGCACTTGTCATCCACCAGCATTATCCACTGAGGAAATACAATGTTTTTGGAAAGTGGTTTGCGATATCAATTGCCAAGTGGAAGGACATCTTGCTTATCGGTGTCCCAATCGGGCTTTCCATTTTCTTTGAAGTAAGTATCTTTTCAGCTGTCACCCTCTTCATGAGTGAATACAGTACCAATATCATAGCTGCCCACACAGCCGCAATTAATTTCGCTTCTTTCCTTTACATGATTCCTTTGAGTATATCCATGGGATTGACAATTGTGGTGGGGTTTGAGGTGGGAGCAAAGAGACTTGAGGATGCAAAGACCTACAGTTTAATGGGAATCTTCACTGCAGTCATCCTTGCGGTTATCTATGGTGTGGTCCTGCTTCTGTTCAGGGAGCCTATTTCCATCCTTTATACAGATAACCCCCAGGTTAGCGAGCTGATAGTTCACTTCCTGCTCTATGCGGTATTCTTCCAGCTTTCGGATGCGGTCCAAGCACCTGTCCAGGGAGCCCTCAGGGGATATAAAGATGTTAATATAACTTTTATCATGGCTTTGATATCTTATTGGATCATTGGCCTTCCCCTTGGATATTGTTTGGCAAAGTTCACTGAATTCGGGCCGTATGGATACTGGATCGGGCTTATTTCCGGTTTGACCGCAGGGGCCATTACACTTTCCTGGCGCCTTAAAATTGTTCAGAGAAAGACAAAATTAAAAATTAAAACTTCAGCATAAAAAAAGACAGGTCCAGTCGGATCTGTCTTTTTTCAGTGTTCAAGGATTTTATCAAATGTATAAAAAGGATTCTCCTTCCCCATGAATTGAATCTCACCTGTTTGTATAAAACCATTCTTTTTAAAAAGTGCCTGCGCTTTTTTGTTGAGTGAATATGTATCCGTCCTGATATAATAGACATTATGTTCTTTTGCCGTTTCTTCTGTGTGACTTATCAGAAGTGAAGCAATCCCTTTTCCGCGGACCTCCGGATCAACGACGAGCCTGTGAAATAAATAGGCAGGCCCTTCCTTCCTCCACTGTGAGGTACCATACTCATCCGGTTCTCTCTGGTCAATGGTAATACTTCCAGCCACATTATCATCCTCATCAACAGCGACATATAATGAGCCATAATCTGCATCTCTTGAAAAATCGTCTGCCAGAGGATACTCATCCGTCCATTGATCAATATTCTCGCTTTTCATGATTTCCACTGTTTTTCTGACCATTTTCATTATATCTTCTACATCTTCCTTGTTCCCTTTGCGGATAGAATAGGACATTGGAATTCACTCCTTTTTTCGATCTGAATCCATTTTCTGTTTCTCAAGTTACCATTAAAGTTTTTTTAGTTCAATCAGGACGGCTTTTCCAGCTTTAAAAAACCATAAAAAAAGGAAAGCCTATGTTCAGGCTTTCCTTAGAGTGATTATATTATTTACCAATAAACATTTGAGTCCAATAGTTCCCGTTAGCATTATGGCCGACACCAATGTGGGTGAAGTTGCTGCTTAAAATATTTTTACGATGTCCTTCACTATTCATCCATGCTTTCACCACGTCTTCAGGTGTAGGCTGACCCATGGCAATATTTTCACCCGCCGCACGGTAATCAATTCCAAACTGTTTCATCATATCGAATGGAGAACCATATGTCGGGCTTGTGTGAGAGAAGTAATTTTTAGCTTGCATATCATTGGATTTCTCACGGGCTACTTTGCTTAACTCTGTATCAATCTTAAGAGCCGGAAGACCATTTTTAGCTCTTTCCTGGTTAGTCAGTTCAACAACTTGTCTTTCATATTGACTGAGTGTACCGCTGGCAGCTTCCGTTGTTTTCTTTTCTTCTGCCGTTGGCTGCTGCGATGCTGCAGGAGTAGTGCTTTCTGGTGCCGGTGCTTGTACTTCAGGTGTTTCTGCAGGTGCAGGCTGTTCTTGAACTGGTTGTTCTTGAACCGGCTGTTCTGCTTTTTGCTGATAGTTCCAATTTATATTATATTTTGACATTACATCCTGAATCCACTTATTGAGTTCATCATGGTTTCCAGAAAATTGATAGGAATAAACCTTTGTTTGTGTTTGAATTTGGTTGTTGCTGGCAGCTTCTGCATTATTGAAGAATGGAGCAGCCATTAATGTAAAAGCAGTTGCTGCTGATACGATCATTTTCTTTTTTGTATTCATGATGTTCCTCCTCTGAAATGTGGTTGCTGTGTTGCACAATCATCATATCATCGGATTCTTTGTCATAATTGTGGTTAAACTGTAAGAGCGCCGGGTATTTCCTTAAATTTACAAACAAAAAGAGCAAAACACTTATTATCATTGGATTCCGCTCTTTTTTCACAAATATACATTTTTGGATTATTTTGCAGTGAATTCTTTTAACTACCAGGTTTAGAACATTGACAGCTTTTCATACCCATATGCATCGTTTCAAAAATAACATTAAAGTTTCATTCGTTAAATTCTATAGATTCGTCCGTAACTCTTCCATTTGCTCAGTGTAAAATCCAATGAGGTTGTACTTTTCCTCAATCGATAAAGAGGATTCCATGATTCTCTTTACTGCAAAGTAGTATTTTATTTCTTTGGATTTTCGCACACGGGGATGGCTGTTTTCATCTTTCAGCTCTCTCAGCACTGCTTCTTTTACGATAACGGCTGCTTCTTTCTCTTTGGATTGAAGATCTCTATGGTTCCAAATTCTCTTATAGATGTTCAATAATTCTTCGTAGTTGGTTTCCATTCTACTCCCCTTTTCACTATATACATATTTCCAGTTTATTTTTCTCATACTAATCATAAATACGAAAGGGTGGTGGTATTTCAATGAACAGTCCTTACAGATGTCCCAATTGTAAAACAAATCGATCTCGCTTCAACATTATACAGCAGGTTCCACAGAGTGTGAAACTTGATCCGCAATCTGGAGAAGTCATCCAGCAGTATGAGAGCAATAACCTCGATCCTTTCCATATTCCATATAAAGGACCTGAATACAAGGTGCAATGCGGTGCTTGCGGACTGGTTGAAGACGAAAGGACATTCAAGAAATTCGGAGAAAGCTAATCTTCTTTAGCTTTCTTTTTTTGTTTCCCTTTTCCTGAGGCTGCTCTTGTTCCCCTTCAATTTGATTTCCCATAACACTACAAGCCAGTAAATCCTGCTCCATGGCTGCATGACACACAGTTCGAGAAAAAAAACCTCCTATATTTCACTTACCTCTTACCTCGTCCATTTTTAAAAAGGGCTGATATATTGGGGCATGCATAGTGTCCTTACTTGCCTGAATGCATATGTTAGTAGCATGAATTCAAAAAGGAGGCAATTCTAATGAGTGATGAATTTTCAAAAAAACAGGCAAAACCAATCCCTTCTTCAGTTGTAGATTTATTGATCAGTGATATCTTCCGAAAAAATGGAGTGAAAGAAGCCGAAGTAAAAGGAAAGTTATCAGATGATCAAAAAAAATGGATTAAAGATATGGTGCAAGATCTAAGCGGCCAGGTTGATTCTTTCGTTAATTCAAGTGATAAAAAAACTGAGAAATAATACTATGACTAGTATTCTATTAGTCTTCTATGAAGTTGCCTATAAAGGCGACTTTTTATTTTATGGATGAATCTCTTAAAATCATGAAAACCAGAAAAATGGTTGTTTGATTCAGGCAATGTGCACACTCCATGAGGACAAGAGAACAATACTATATAGCATACCAAAAAAAAAGGAGTGTTAAATAATGAACAAGAATTACAGTTACAACAATAACTACCACCATGGAGATGATCATGGGGACAGTTATGGATATGGTGAACAATGCCATTACGACCAAAAAGACGATGCTCTTCTTCTCCAGGATGGAACTCAAATTTCATTAAATGATCAGGAATCAGATGAACTGATCTGGATCAGAAACTCTTGCAACGTATGTGTTCAAACTACAGATACTCAAGCGGCAGTTTCTCTTCAAGTCGGTCTGCAATTGGCCATTGCACTGGTAGTCAGCATTACTGTAGGGGATTCTGACAAAGGAAAGGCTGTTGCTCAGGAAATCTTCCAGAAGTTCGATTCTGAACAAACAAACTACCAAAAAATCTATATTGATAATTCAAAAGATGTTAATGTCACGACTACAGACACTGACTTGGCGGTTAATATCCAGGCATTGCTTCAGGTTCTTGTGGCGTTAGTAGTTAAATTGGATGTCCTATAATCAAAAATTAAAAAGAGGTGAATAAAAATGGAAGAAAAAAAATGGAGAGCATTAGATCATCATTGTGATGATAAAAAAGACGGTGCAGATTTCGAACAAGAAGGCGAACAAACAGTTAAGAATGAACAAAGGTCTTACGAATGGATCATCATTAAAGATTCTGAGGGTGTAGACGTCCACACGACTGATACACAGGCAGCAATTTCCCTTCAGTTAGGTATCCAGGCAGCCATCGCAGCTGTCATCAGCATCACTATCGGTGACTCTGATCAAGGCAAAGCGGTAGCACAGGATATCAAACAATTCATCAAGACAAAACAAAGCAATAAGCAAAAAACGATCGTTGAGCATTCCAAGAAAGTAAAAGTAGTTACTACAGATACTGACTTAGCAGTAAATATCCAGGCTCTTCTTCAAATCCTTGTGGCCATCGTTGTAAAACTGGACGTACTATAATTAAAGGAGGGCACCCCATATGGCTAATGAGAGTAATGAGCTAGTCAAACAGCTGCAGGAGATGAATAAAGGTTTAATGGAAAACCTGATGTCTCAGCAGCAAAGAAAAAGGGCACAAAAAAAAATGCAGGAAGATTTCAAGAAAAATCAGGAATCCCTGAATGCTAATTTGAAAAAACAATTCAATTTATCAGATAACGCTGCTCTGACTGACTTGCTTAATAAACTGAGATAACCAGTAAAGACCATCCTTCCCAAAAGGATGGTCTTTGATTTATTTGTGAAATGTATCAATTCGAATTAGGACTGGACTCCTCTAATTCTTTTAACTCATTCCTTAATTTACTTTCATCCAGTTCTTCACCGATGATGACTAGTGTTTTCGGCAGGTTCATATTCTCAGGGAAAATCAGAGGCATCCCATAGGAATATTGAAACATATAGGGATATTTCCGCCCGCTGAATGGAATATACCCTTTCATGCGATAGATAGTATCAGGCAAGGTTTTCATCCATTCCTCAAAACCTGTTTGAGACACTGAACCTGAAAAAGTATGAACATACGCCCTTAGATTAAGTTGGTGCCCGATCGCACTTTTCTTTCTTTCCCCAGACTGATGTTTCCCTTCTAAATTCAACAAATCTGAAGGGGATACCTTGCTGTAATTGGTAATGAGAAGCTTAGCATTTGGATTGATCTGTTGAATTTCAAACAGCGCGGTTCCTTTCTCCATTTCGGATAATAAGTCCTCTTTATTGAAAACAAGCAGGTGGGCATGCCTTATCTGCTCCCGCATCAATTGCAAAACCTGCGGGCTGTATGCTCCCCTTGAAACCCACTGTTTACCATCCACCACGGTAATGATTCCTTTAAAATGAAAACGGTCTGCAAATAATGGGGACATGACGGCATCCACCACTTCTACCGGATGGGCAGCTCCTGTAGTTTCAATCACTAATACATCAAAGTCATCCTGAAACAGAAGCTCTTGCAGCTGAGATTCCAACTTGTCTTGAATGGAACAGCAGATACAGCCATCAAGAAGTTCTTTCAAAGGGGTCCCCTCTTCAACTTCCTGTGAATCTATCGAAACACTGCCTAATTCATTCATTAAAACAGCAGGCTTTAAACCTTTATCTTTTAATGCGGCAATCAAATTTTTAAGCAAAGTAGTTTTCCCGCTTCCGAGAAACCCAGAAAGCAGATAGACATCTTTTTTCATAATTAATCTTCCTTTCAAGTACCTTCATAGCCCATTCTAGTCCAAGAAAGACAGTATTACAATCTTCTGCTCTGGTTTTGGTATAATGATCACATCTAAGGAGGTCGGTAGTTTTGCTTGATTTAATAAGACTCAATATTTAACTTCCAAGAATTTTGCTGCAGCTTCAGCATTGACTTCTTCGTCCAATTCCAAAACCTGTCCATCCTCTTTGGTCAGGACATTTCTGTAGGAATCCTGGATAGGTATCCGAAGTGAATCAAAAGATTCAACCGGCTTAATCATCGTCGACATGCCAAACTGAAGAAGGTCGCCTAATTCGATGTCTGTTTCAACAGCCTTTTTCCCTTCCTTCATAAGAGAGGAAACGGTCTTGATCCCTTCACCGCTGGTCAGTTTTTCCATCAGCGCCACCTGAAACTTCCCTAACACTTCCTGCTGCCTTTTGACCCTCCCAAAATCATTTTCACTATCCTTGCGAAACCTCACATAATTCAGTAATTGTTGACCATTGAGGGCTTGTTTTCCAGGTTCCATATCCCATTTCCAATAATTGATCATTTCAGCCGGCACTTCAACTTCAATACCTTGCGGCAGCATTTTATCTACAAAAGTGACGAACCCCCGGAAATTAATCTTAACAACATGGTCGGTCTGCACTTGAAAGTTTTCTTCGATTGTTTCTCTTAAAAGCTCATCTCCTCCCCAAGCATAAGCATGGTTGATTTTACTTTTCCCATGGCCTGGAATGAAGACATAAGAATCCCTCATAATTGACAAGACTTTGGCCGTCTTAGCACCAGGATTATATTGAGCAACCATTATGGTGTCGGCTCTTGACTCTTCGGTCCCTCTCTGGTCAGTTCCTATAACCAGCACGTTCAATGGCTGTTTTCCTTTGGAGGATAAATTGCTGCTTTCCCCTTTCCCATCTCCATTGTCCGTTTTATTTATGTATTTCTCACTCAGGCTCTCCGTTTTGATGTCCTGTTTATTATCAGTGGCAAGTTCTTGTTTGATCCAGTCATCTGCACAACTGTGAATGATCAAAAAACAGATGGCCACTTGAATGAACCTTCTGACTGTTTTCAATTAAATCACCTTCTTGACCCATTCGTTTTTATCATTTTCAGCCAGAAGAATACTGTTTATACCCAGATTACCTTTATGAATTTTTCATAGAGCAAAAAAACCGGCTTGCAAGATCAAGCCTGCAAACCGGTTTTTTAACATTTATTGAATTTTTCCAGAGAGAATCTCAACTGCTTTATTGACTTGTGTGTCATTCTTCTCAATTAAATTCCTCATGTTTTCCATGAGCTTCAGAATGCTGTCACTATTAAGCGTGCCTGTCACTTCGAGTCCTTCCGCTTTTTGGAATGCCCTTACAGCTTCTGTTGTCTTTTCATCATAGAAACCGTCTGCTTTTCCAGGGTCATAACCAGCTGCTTTCAACATTTCTTCTGCAGCTTTTACTTGATCGGACAAGTCGGATTCTTTTAATTCCTGATCTGGATTGATATATGGCAGTTCTGCATAAGCAGGCAGCGAAACATCGTAATCAGGTTTAATGCCTTTCTCGTGAATCCATGTACCTTCTGGTGTCAGCCATTTAGCAGTCGTGAATTTCATATTTGACCCGTCCGTAAAGCTTTCTGATGTTTGCACCGTACCTTTACCGAACGAGTTCACACCAACCAATGGAATTTCTGCTGATTCACTTACAGCTGCAGCCAGGATTTCGGAAGCACTTGCACTCCCTTTATCGATCAGGACCGTCACCGGGACATCCACCTTCTGCCCGCCTTCTGCAACAATCTTCTCTTTATTTCCTTCATTGTCTTCCACTTGAAGAAGGACATCTCCTTCAGGGACAAACAGCGAAGAAATTTTAATTGCCTGATCTAACAATCCACCTGGATTTTGGCGAACGTCTATGATGAGACCTTTCATACCCTCCGCTTTCATCTCTTCAAGGGCTTTTGTCAATTCTGTATAAGTATCATCTGAAAAGCTTGTAATCTGGATCTTGGCTATTCCATTGTCAAGCATCTCTGCATATACAGTTTCCAGCGGTATTTCATCTCTTGTAATCGTCACTTCTGTCGGCTCATCTGCACCGGGACGCTGTACGGTCAGGGTCACCTTTGTACCTTTTTCCCCTCTGATTTTCAGAACAGCATCCGTTACACTTAAACCTTGGATACTCTCTCCATCAACTTCGAGAATTTTATCATTTGGACGCAAGCCTGCCTTTTCAGCAGGGGATCCCTTGATTGGGGAGACAATCGTTATGTGCCCATCCTTTTCTTGGATTTCAGCCCCTATCCCTTCAAATGATGAGGTGATGCTCTCTTCAAACCTCTTAGCTTCTTCTTGATTCATATAGTCGGAATAAGGATCTTCCAGCGATTCAAGCATACCGTTAATCGCCCCGTTAACAAGGTCTTCCTGCTTCAGATCCTTATAGTATTCATTGTTCAAAGCATCATAAGCTTCATACAGCTTCTGGAATTCGCTTCTTTCCTGGACACCGACATTCACGGCTTTCTCGTCTCCGAAAGCTAACGCAAAAGTCGTAATTCCTGCGGTTGCAAATACCAAAAAGAATATCAACATGACAAATTGAAATTTTCGTATTCGTATGAATCCGGATGTGTTCTGTTCTTTTGATTCATTTGTGTTCTGTTGCTGCTCATTGTCCATCAACCATCACCACTTTCATTGCATGTCTTGCTAGCATATTTTTCTTAGAATAGCATGTTTCATTCATTCTGAACACTATTTTCATACCGGCTGCCTGGTCATGATCGATCACCGGGCAGCAAGGTGAGTTACACCCTACTCATTTTATCAGTTTTTAAAATTTATCTAAAGGAATATCCCTTTCGGTTCTTATTATGGGTTAAAAGAGCTGTAAAAAAACCAACAGTACTGACAGCGAGCAGTGAATGAAAGAATGAATAGGCCCCTATGAGTGTAAAGCCTCCAAGCAAAACAAAGGTATCAATGACAAAAATGATGAGCCCGACATTCCAGCCGGTACTTTTGCCGATAATCTGGGCCAGCAGGTCTGTACCTCCGGTTGCAGCTTCTGCAAGAAGCATCAGACCGATTCCTACCCCTACAAACACCCCGCCGGCCAACGCTGACATCACCGGAATCAGGTCGATGTTTTCTGATAAAGGTTTAAGCATATCTATCAGCAAAGATGAAAGCCAAAGTCCGTGTATGCTTTTGTAAAAAAGGCTCCTGTCAAAGTAGAAAGCCAGTATATACAAAGGAATACTAAGAACCACAATTGTTAAACCCGGCTTAAAATCAAGCCAATAATGGCTGATCAAACCGATTCCAATCATTCCTCCGTCTAAAAAATGCTGAGGAACAAAAAAGGCGTTTATTCCAATCGCCACCAAGAGACTACCCAGGATAATCTGTGTGTAAACCTTAACCATTGCCTTTCCCCCTATTAGCTGCCTTTCAAAGCATGTCCTCTTATTAAGATATATGTAAAGGGAAACGGTTTTAGTTACACTTTCCAAGGCATAAGAAAGACCTGAAAGGAATTCCTCTCAGGTCCTGGCCATTTATATTTTCTTTACATTTTCAAAGTATTCTTCAAGTGTCCAGTCGTTTTCAAAAATGACCTGTGCGGCCTCTTTGCCTACATAGCGGAAATGCCATGGTTCATATTGGTATCCCGTTATTTCCTCTTTTCCTTTAGGATATCTTAAAATAAAACCAAACTTATGGGCATTTTCCTTCAGCCACTTTCCTTCAGGTGTATTTTCGAATGGGATGCTTACTTGGAAATCATTACTCTTGCTTGATATATCCATCGCAAGCCCTGATTGATGCTCACTGTTCCCAGGAGGCGCCACAGCTTTTACGGCTTTTTCTTCCCCGAACTGCGCAATTTCTCTTTGGAGAAGCGCTTCCTGATATTGATAGGAGCGATATCCTGAGATCGCTGTCAAATACTGGCCTGCTTCCTTGGCAGAAGCAAACATTTCTTCAAGCGACTTGGCTGCTTCTTCACGAATATACGCCTTTTCCAGATCCTGGCTGCCGAACACAAATGGGACATCCGGCCTGACCAGGTCAGCAGGTTTGTAGTCACCAGTCAAACCATACTCTTTGTTGACCAAAGCCAATGTGTTTTCCGGATTGGTAATCACCTTTTTCCCATCAACCGTTTTTACATTGTTGAAAAATTGGGATTCCAGCTGCATGGAAGGAGGCACGGCCTCTTCATCATTTTTGTCAGGAGATTCTTCTTTCCCCGGATCCGCTTCTTGGTCAGTATCATCCGGTGTTTGGGATACTTCCCCGTTTTCGTTTTGATTTTCAGTGTCCTTCTCCTGAACGCTGTCATTATCAGGAGCCTCTTGCTCTTGTTGAGCTGATTCGTCGTCGGAGGAAAATAAATCTTTTGTCCATTCTTCTGCCTGCTGGCAGCCTGAAAGCAGTAGCACAGCCGCAGGAACCAAGAATAACTTCTTCATTTTTTCTTTCACCTTCTCTATCTTTGTCTAAACCATAATAACACTTATAAACGAATCTGTAATGCCGGTAAACTTTTCTTGTGAAAAAATCCGGTTTTGAAAAAACTTCAGGGAAAGTTTGCAATAATAAAAAGCCCGCCGAAAGATGCGGCTGGGCTTGACAGATTTATTTGATTGCTGCTTCAAGAGCAACTTCAATCATATCATTGAATGTTGTCTGTCTTTCTTCTGCTGATGTTTCTTCACCAGTTAAGATATGGTCGGAAACAGTTAAGACAGATAGTGCATTACGGCCATATTTAGCAGCGAGAGTATAAAGCGCAGATGTTTCCATCTCCAAAGCAAGGATGCCATACTGTGCCCACTTCTCATGTTCAGCGTTATCATTATAGAACATATCCGCTGTAAAAACGTTCCCTACTTTCAAATTCAGGCCTTTTTCCTCACCTGCATCATATGCCCTTTTTAAAAGAGAGAAGTCTGCAGTTGGAGCGTAATCGATCCCGTTGAATGTCAGGCGGTTCATTTGGTTATCAGTTGATGCACTCATGGCAAGGATGACATCCCTTACCTTTACATCCTTTTGGATTGCTCCGCAAGTTCCTACACGGATCAGGTTCTGCACGTTATAGCTCTGCATAAGTTCATTGATATAAATGGAAATGGAAGGTACCCCCATTCCGGTACCTTGTACAGAAACACGTTTCCCTTTGTAAGTACCTGTGTAACCGAACATGTTCCTTACTTCGTTATAACAAACCGGATCTTCCAAGAATGTTTCAGCGATATACTTCGCACGAAGCGGATCTCCTGGAAGCAAGACCGTTTCAGCAATTTCATTTTCTTTTGCGCCAATATGTATACTCATTTAAATTCCTCCTGTTAATTTTTATGAAGTATCAAACTGCTATACCTTAGCTTTCTTCAACTGCCTAAGGCTATGCATGAACATTGTAAGCTTTTTTACCAATTCATGCAACGAGTTCAAACCGTGGATAACCAACTTCGAAGTGGCTAAACTAATCTACAAGGAGGGATTACTATGGCTAAAGAAAAAATGAGCAAAAAACTTCGTCAGGCAGTGGATTATGCCAACAGCACGAATCCGTCTTCACGTTCCAGAAACCAGCCTAACTCTTCTAAAACAGAAAGATTCAACAGCGGGAGGTAACTGCATTGGGAAAAAAACACCGGGCACGAATTAATGCACCTAAGAAAAATAACCATATACCCCCAGAAGGCATTATTGCCGAACACGAAGCTCATGATAAAGAACATTCCGGCCGGAAAAGAAAGAACGGGCCAGGACATAATCAATAATATTGTCAATGAGAGCTGATTTTTTCAGCTCTCTCATTTTTACAAAAAAAACTCCAGCAAGTCTGCTGGAGAATGAATATTCATCTGATGATCACTCTGTTCACTTCTCTCCATCCACCAGGCTCCAACCTGAAGTAGTAATGGCCCCTTCTTCCCTCGTCAATAAAGATGATATCACCTGTAGTGATGTACCGCCCATTATAGTCGTTTGGCATTCTATCGGGAACATTGAAGAGGCGAAACGTTTGATCCAGGGCTTCCAACCTGTCCTGAGCAGGGACCGACATTCGATATACTTTTTTGTAGCCTTTCCTCTGGCCAAAATGAGGTGTCTGAAAGATTGTGACATCATAGGTTTTTGTGTAGGATTTTGGACGAATTATTCTTTCGAGCAATGCCATAAGAACCCCTCCGTTCATTTTGTTCTTATAGAATTAGCTCTTGCCCCTGTCGAATCCTTCATCAGAAAAAGACTGCTTTTGTCGAAGCTGCAAATTCAGGAAAATCGGTCCAGTACTTTTGTGATTTTTTCGTCGATGGACGGAATTTCAGCGGCAGAAACCGTCATTTTCACCATGGATTCATCCATTTCCAAGGCCTCTGCAAGGAATCCTCCAAATCCTCTTGCTTTTCGGTCGACTTCAAACATGATATCTATTGTTGCTGCTGATTGATTTACGAAAACCACTTCCAGTTCATCCAGCCTGCTTCGGTATGATCCGTTTACCGGAATGAATTCGAACTCCTGTACAAATGGATTTTTGCCCCGCAAATGGCGTGGTGCCTGTTCACAATCAGCTTTTCTCAACTTGAAGCCGAGTCTTTCCAAGGAAGAAAAGACCGCGTTCATCATCTCATTGGGCGAGATTTCAATATAATCTTTATCTTTAGGGTCGACTGCATTTTTGATATCCAGCCCTGTTGCGACCCAAACCCTAGTGTTCCCGACCGTCACAGGAGTTTCAAAAGGAAGCTCGAAACTTACCGGGAACTGTTTAACTTCATTTTCTTTAATGATAAAAGGTTCTGAGATCTGTATCTTTTCAATACAAGCACTGTCAGTGTATTTTTTATCATCAGATTCACGGATATATGTGGTGTACAACATCAGATAAATTGAATCCACTTCCTGTTCAATATTTCCGCCTTTCACTTCAACGATGCCTGAAATCCTTTCACCAGCTGTATAACGTGCTCTTTCTAATTTTGTATCAACCGAAGCTGCACCAATTCCCACAGATGCAAATACCTTATTAAAAAATGACATATTGATTCCTTCCTTTACAATTATATTTGTCGGAGAGCACTTTCCAACGAATGTATCAATGCACAAGCGTTATCAAATGGCTCTTCTATTTGTAACAATTTGCGGAGGATCTCCTTTGTGGAGGGAGACAGCTCCAATTCCTCCTCCCAGCTTCTTTCCTTCTCCCCGTCACTGTTAAAAGAAGAATATAGAAGGAAAAGCAAGAAATGTCCGAGTGCATAATAATCAGCCTTGAAACCCTTCTCACGCATATAATCCTTATGCTTACTTAATGTTGATTGATCTGCTTGTATCCCGGCAGCCAAGCCGAAGTCGATGATTTTCAAAGATCCTTCACTTTGAATGATGTTTGGGATTCGAAGATCCCTATGGACGATACCTTTGGCATGTACCAAAATAACAAGCTCCATTACCTTTTTGACTAATGTTAAAGATTCTTTTTCACTAAAGACTTTTCCTTCTTCGAAAATAAGTTGATCAAATGTTTTTCCTTCAAAATATTCCATGATCAGGAATGGGACCTTTTCTTGTTTCCCAATAGATATAAGTTTGGGAAAGTGGTCGCTTTCAAGCCTTTTCAGGATTTCAGCCTCCCTGATTAATAGTTCTCCTGAAGGATCAATGAGCCTTTTACAGGGTCTAAGTCTCTTTAACACAGAGAGCCGGCCATCACTTTTATTTTTAACTAGATAGGCGGTGCCGTAGCTTCCTTTCCCTAACAGTGACTCTACAACATAGTTGTCTATAGTAAAGCCAGGCTTCCATTCCTTTTCAAAGAAATTCACCGCTTCCCTCCAAAACCTCATAATGATCAGCTGCTAAAGAAGCTTGAGAAACTGCTCTTATATTTCTTTTTATAATGATGGTGTCCGTAGTGTTTATGCTTATGAGATTTATGTTTCCATGAATCGCTGGATGAATAATACTTTTTATGTGAGTTGCTTTTTAAAAGATGTTTTATCAATTTTTTTAACAAGGTGACTCCTCCTTTAGTTTTTATACGTTGAAATCAGAATAAAGTTTCATATTGGAGTGAGAATGTATGGTTTTATCCTTCATACAGGAAGTCTTCAGACCAAAGGATAAGATGATTCCCATTGTGCCTAAATCTGATATCAAGGAAATCAAAAAACTTATCATGGATAAAAGTGACAATCCCCTTGCCATTCTTCCGGGTGACAGGCTGATCATTGAGGAGATTAAATCGGAAACTGAAAGAAGGAACATTAATAACATCACGAGGACAAAAGCTTACTTGGACTTCTATCAACGCCATCCCGAGATAGAATGGTCTTTTCTCGCTCATATGGTTTCCAGAAACGGCGGTTATCATATGACAGACCTGAAAGGAGAAATCCTTCCCTCATTCTTGGAAGAAGAGGAAAGAAAGAATTTTTTTCTGTTTCTTGAAAAGGCTAATGCATTTATATTTCATGACGCCTTTCCCCAACTCCTTCTTTATCAGAAAAGTGTCGAAAGAAAGTCATCACTATTTCATTTACTTCCTGCATTTGGCGTTTCTAAGACTATGCCGATCTTTTGGGAACGTTTTTGGAAAGGCGGAGATAAGAAAGAAATCACACTTGCGTTAATTATTAATGAACAAAGCATGCTGCAAGAAAGACTCGTTGCCAGGATTACCGAAGACTATTCTTTTGAGAAATTATTGTTTTTCCTTCAAGACAGGCTTGAATTTACAACTGTTTTCTTTCCTTATAAAAAAAGAAAAAAGAGCAGGAATCCTTATTCATTGGCTGGAACCAGTATTTCTCATTTTGAAAGCACTAAGAAACGAATTGAAATCGGCAAAAGACTTTACGGCATCTTATTTATGAATGAGGCCGTTTACCAATCTTCCATGGACTATGCTAAGAAGACTCCCCACGCAGCTTCACGCAGTGATTACTGGCCCGAATATTATTCTGCTGATAAATATGAACCCCATAAAATTTTCAGCCCTGAGTTAGGTAAGGCATGGAGTGACAAGGTCCATACTTTCTCCAGTGCTGATTGGGCAAATGCCAGAACGGTGCACCGCTTCGACACACTGGAAACCCTGCCCCTGACCAGACAGCCCGATGTAACTGCACAAGCGAAATTGATAGTAAAACTTGCTGCGGAATTCAACTCGTTCTCAATCTGAAACAGGCTTCCTGCCAGGAAGCCTGTTGGTTGTTTATGTAGCAGAGACAAAATTTGTCTCAGGTAAAATTAATACTCATCATCATTTGGTTCCTCATCTATGATGCATTTCTCGATCAGATATTCAAAAGTAATATCGGCGATTTCTTCTAATTCTTCTTCTGAGGGTACATACCCTCTGCGAACAAGTTCCTGAAAGAAAAATTCCGCAATTTCTTCCGTATCAATAAACACTTCGATTTCACGCATAGTATCGCCCCCTTGTACTTCAATCTATGAAAATCAAAAGAAAGTTATGCAAGATGAAAAAAGTTTTCATATCCTGACCGGGACAAGCATAAAGTGAGGATACAAAGCAGTACTCAATTAACCATTTATGCTGGAGGAGAGATGAAAATGGATGCAGTCAAAACACTGAAAAGTTACTTGGAAGAGGATCTAATGAATGATGATGGAGTGGTCATTAAGGGAATGGAGCGTTTGCTGAGCTGGATTTTAAGAGCCTTTTTCATTTTGAGCTTTCCAGTGTTCCTTATCTGTCTGCTCTGAATCAATCTTTTCCAATGGCATCGGAATTGGAACTCAGGTGGTTTCTGAGCTGATCGACGATCGAGTTCATTTTGCGTTTATATTTCTTATCTTTGAACAGATAATATAATGCTTTGTAGTCGTTATAATGATCAAGCAGCCGGTCGACAAAGCTGTCATCCTGATAGCGCGGAGAAGGTAACAATGCCTGTTCGGGTTTGCCCGGCAGCACAATTCCAAATTTTTTGATATAGGTTTCTGCTTGGTCATAATCTGCGATTAACGTAAGTTCGTCTTCATCGGCTTCCAGCCATTCTCCGTCCGTGATCCTTGTCAATTCATAGATGACATCTTCCCAGGCGTCTTCTTTGTATCTCCAGATCTCTGTCCGGAATCCGACCACTTTGAAAATGTCACTATCATATCCTTTGACTTTAACAAGATCACCAAATAGAAATTTGTACTCAATATCAATCTGTTCCTGTTCAAGTAAGTAGCCGTCATATTCATCCAGCAGCCTCAAACAATCCTCCTTGAATAAACCTTCACTTTCATTGACTTCGTAAACATATTCTCCCTCTAGAAGCTTTATGTTTGTTATCTTTCCAACAGTCCCGTAAATCGTTACCACAACTGTGTCCCCTGTCTTGAATTTTGGTTGTTTTCGCTTGCCCATCTTCTCCCCTCCCCCTTAAGTGTATTTGTTACTATCATATGCAGTCTTTGAAATATCGCTAATAAAGGAAGCCTATTGGAGGAAGATTTTATTCAATTTTATCGCGGCAGCTTTGTTGAATTCCCATACAGGTGTGCGGCTCAGCTGGCAGGCTCGCGTGAGCAAACATTTCACGGTCATCAAAAAAAGATAGTTGAACAAAAAAACCGCCCTAATGTACAGGCGGCTTCAATCCTTATTTTTCTTCAATTAAATACCTTTCCCACGCATCGTCAAATACCCGCATGCTCTCCAGGTAATGGCCATTCAACTCCAGGTAGGAACTGACTTCATCATATTCTTCCGCCTGCTTCGGGAAAGCAAGGTCGTCGTATACATGATTGGCAAAAGCCGTAAGTTCATCTCGTGCTGTGGGTTGACGATATTTCATTAAAAAGTGGTAAAATGATTTTCTCATTGTGATCTCCTGCCCTGTAAAAACTGTTTGATTTATCATTTGATGGAATGAGTGTTAAGTCTTTGTTTAAGGATACATAAACCAGGGAGATACGTAAAGAGCCATTCAATCAAAACGGAAATAGTTCCTCTTCAGTTTCCTTTCAATTTTCATTAAATCCCGGTAAGCAACCCGTTCATTAAGCTGCTTTGTATCAATGAGGAGCAGCTGGTCTTCGATTTCAATTGTAACCGCTTCCTCTGTAAACACAATACCGCAGCTGCTGCAAAAAATCTGGGGGGTTCCAGTAATCTCTATAGCTCTTGAACCATCTGGCAGTTCCCAAAAAACCGGCCCTCTGCTTCTATATGCTTGTTGTTCCCCGCACCATGTGCATTCAAACCTTTCACTCATCGGCGGACTCTGCCTTTTCCATTTTCTTCAGCTGGGCCTGGTATTTCTTCTCCTTCAAGGTATCTCTCTTCTCACGTAAATCCTTCAATGATTTATGTTCAGGATTGGCAACATATTTTTCCCTGCGGTCCAGCCTGTGCAGACCTTCAGGAACGAGGGATGATTTTGATTCGTTCAGCAGGCCATTGATTCCTATTGCAGATTTGTAGCCCTCAAGGGGATATATAGAATTAAAGTAATCATCCGCTCTCCCGGCTGTATAGTTTTCAGGTTCAGGATAAGTGGTGATGACACCTTCAAAGTTACGCAGGACCACTTTGTCAGCACTTTGCGAGATGAGATAGTTCGGCTGAAGAGCGATTTTCCCACCGCCGCCCGGAGCATCCACGACAAATGTAGGAACTGCATAACCTGATGTGTGTCCCCTTAACCCTTCAATGATCTCAAGTCCTTTTGATACAGGAGCCCTGAAGTGCCCGATCCCTTCCGACAGGTCGCATTGATAGATATAATAAGGGCGCACGCGTATCTTCACCAGGTCATGCATCAATTTCTTCATGATCGGGACACTGTCATTGATGCCGGCGAGGATTACCGCCTGATTGCCGACAGGGACTCCTGCATCCGCCAGCATTTCGCAGGCTTTCTTTGATTCTTCCGTGATTTCAATGGATGTATTGAAGTGTGTGTTCAGCCAGACCGGGTGGTACTTCTTCAGGATTGTGCAGAGATTCTCTGTTATTCTCTGTGGAAATACGACTGGTGCCCTTGTGCCGATCCGGATTATCTCTACATGTGGTATCTCCCGGAGATTTTTGAGTATATATTCAAGGATCTTATCATTGATCAAGAGGCCGTCCCCTCCTGAAAGCAGCACATCTCTCACTTGAGGGGTCTCCCGGATATAATGGATTGCTTCATCAAGCTGTTTCTTTGGTACTCCCATGCCGATTTGCCCGGAGAATCGTCTGCGAGTACAATAACGGCAGTACATCGAGCATTGGTTGGTGACAAGGAAAAGAACGCGGTCAGGGTATCTGTGTGTCAATCCCGGCACAGGTGAATCTTCATCTTCATGCAGTGGATCTTCCATGTCATATTTCGTTTTGTGGATTTCTTTCCCGATTGGGACGGATTGCATTCTGATCGGACAGCGGGCATCGTCTTCATTCATAAGCCAGGCATAGTATGGCGTTATATTCAGCGGAATCGTTTTAGTGGAGATTCTGACTCCTTCTTCTTCTTCTGGGGTTAAGTTAATAACTTTTTTTAAATCATCCAGAGTCCTGATCGTATTTGTCAACTGCCAAATCCAATCATTCCACTGCTCTTCGGTCACGTCTTTCCACCCTTCTATATCCTTCCAATGTCTCTCAGGTTTATATAAATCATTTAACATGCAAGGCACCAACCCTTCTCCATCATTTCACCAGACTGACAGCAATTACAGAGCCAATGATTCAGTTTTCAGTTACTTCTAGGCTATGATGGGCCAGGAAAAATGGTTTCAAGTTTTTATATAGAAAGAAGAACTTTATTCTTGACTTAAATCTTTCCACCAAATATTCATATCCTCCATCTTATCGTAGATATAGCAGTTGTTAACAAGCCTTCCTCCATAGCGGTAGCCAAGCTGCTTGAATGCTGCATTCATTCCATAGGACAGCGACCTAGCTATGGTATAGACACAAAATATCTTTCGTTTGACCAGTTCATCTTCCAGGCCGGCAAGCAGCTGCTTCATCATCCCTCCCCCTCTGTAGGAAGGAAGCGTAGCACAGTCAGTCAATTCGGCATTACCATTCAGCATGTCTACTTCTGCAGAAGCAGCACTAATGATCTCTTTGTTTTTCTCTATAAATAGAAAGACAGTTCCACTTTCCATTGATTTCCGAACATACTCAGGATCGTGCAGGGGTACAGGATAAACCGGAAATACCTTCTCATACAAGGCCGCCAGCCTCTCAGCGTCTTTTACTTCACCCTTGTGGAGCTGAAACTTATGAAGTGGATTTTTAGTATCCTGTTTCAGATCCTGGACATCAGAAAAGATCTTCTCAGATTTTTCCCAGTGTGTAGACATTTTTCTTGCTTCCGTTTTGTATTTTCCAAGAAAATATACGTCGCTGCCCGCGAAAAAACCTTTAATCACTGCTTCGAGCACATATCCCTTTTCCAGAAAATTCAAGAGCTGTTCAGCGCGCGCCTTGATTATTACTTTGTGTGCACTATGTTCCCGAGCGGAATCTTCTATTAATCTTGTGATTTCACTAAAATTTCCTGAGTACTCGTCTACTCTTATTCTTTCATTGAACTCATCACAGTAAATTTTCAGTTTTGCTTTGGTTCCTGTAACATGTTTTGTGTATTGCATTGGTCTCCCTGCTTTCTTTCACTTAACTCATTCATGGTTTTCTATTCGTCTTCTTCACACCAATTAATAATGGCAGATGCAATGACTTCTGCTGCCTGAAGAATTTTTGGCACTTCTATATATTCGTTGGCATCATGTGCTGCCTCGGTCGTTCCCGGCCCGAATACAATCACGGGAATATTTCCTCCCTTTGACAGAATGCCTCCATCTGTCCCCCAGGGGGATGCTTCAATAACAGGGGATGAATTAAATACCTGTTTGTACGCTTCACTGACGACTTCCATGAACGGATGGTCAGTATCCAGGCTGCCCGGCTGCCACCTGCCGCCAAACCATTCTAATGCGAGAGGATGCTGCTTGAACCAGCTGTCCCTTTCTTCAAGTTCTTTAAGGCAGCTCTCCAACTCTTTCTCTACTGCTTCCATCGTCTCGTGGGGACCTACCCCGATCCTTCCCTCTATGATTGCAAGATCAGGGACAGAAGAAGGCCATTTACCGCTCTCAAATTTTCCGATATTGATAGGAAAAGGGATTGGAATGCTTTTATACAGAGGATCTGTTATGTTTTCATTTCGCTTTCGCTCCAGATTTTGCAGGGCCTGCAAAACGAAATATCCTTTTTCAATTGCATTAACCCCTTCATATCTGGTCCCCCCATGAGCCTGCTTTCCTTTCACCCTTATTCTGAACCACATGGATCCCTGCTGCTTTGGAAACAGTTTCAGGTTTGTCGGCTCGGGAATTATCGCCGCATCTGCTGTATATCCCCTTACCAATGCCGCCAGAGTCCCAGTCCCTCCGCTTTCCTCTTCTATTACACTTTGAAAAATAATATCCCCTTTCAACTGAATACCATTTTCTTTCAGTGCCTCAATGGCAAGAAGCAGGGAAACGGTTCCTCCTTTCATATCTGTTGCACCTCTTCCAAAAACCTTTCCATTAAAATGATCACCGCTGTATGGGTCAATATTCCATGCTGTTTCATCCCCTTCAGGCACTACATCGATATGGCCATTGAGGATGATCGATCTGCCGCCTCCTTGCCCCTTTAAAATACCGATTACATTGGGGTTTCCTTGGAAGTCTTCTCTATCACAACGATAGAAAGGGTGATTCATAATATCCTTTTTTTCTATTTCCCATATGTCAAGCTTCAGTCCGAGTTCCCGGCACTTTTCTATAATGACTGCCTGGGCTTTTGACTCATTTCCCCGTACACTTTTTTCTTGAACAAGCTTTTGCAAGAGACGGACAGCTTGCGTTTCCTGGTTTTGGATCCACTGACGGACCGCATTATTGCCCATTTCTTTCACTCCTTTTTTCAATGAGTGTTTTCTTAAATGAAGCGCAGGGCTGCAGCCCTGTCAAAATTGGCTTCCGTACTTCTTTTGATGTCTTCAAGATCATAAGGGGTAAAGATTTCGGTCAGTCTTAAGCCTGTATTTGTGACTTCAAAGACTCCCATATCAGTGATGATAAGATCCACACATCCTTTAGCGGTCAGAGGAAGTGTGCATTCTTCTACTATCTTGCTTTTACCATATTTATCACATTGGGCCATTACAACGATGACCTTCTTTGTCTTCATCGCCAGTTCAGTTGCTCCTCCCATTCCCGGAACTTTTTTTCCGGGGATGATCCAATTGGCAAGGTCTCCTTTTTCGCTTACTTCAAGGGCTCCAAGTATCGTAAGGTCCAGCAACCCCCTCCTGATGATGCTGAAAGCTACCGAACTGTCACAATAACTTCCGCCGGTTTCAAGTGTGACAGGGAAGCCTCCGGCATTACAGAGGTTTTCATCTTCTTTTCCTTCTGCAGGTGACTTTCCAATCCCTAAAATCCCATTTTCAGCATGAAAGATGATATTTTTACGGCCCTTAAAATGATTGGGGACTAATGAAGGAATACCTATTCCTAAGTTTACAACCATCCCCTCTGTTATTTCCCGGGCTGCTCTCTCCGCCATTTTATTCTTTTCTGCTACTCCCAAGCCCACTTCCAATCAACCCCTTCTGATTGAACGATTCTATCCACGAAGACCCCCGGAGTAACAATTTCTTCAGGCTGCAGGTCTCCTGGTTCAACAATTTCCTCAGCCTCCACAATGGTAATGTCGGCAGCCATCGCCACCAGCGGATTCGTATTTCTCGCACTTTTATCATACACAAGGTTGCCGAGCATATCGGCTTTTCGGGCATAAATGATTCCCACCTCTGCCGTCAACGCTGTTTCTATCATATACGTGCTGCCATTTAATTCGATTTTTGTCTTATCTTTATTCAAGTACGGATCATCCAGGCCTATATCTGTAAGGATGCCTTTCAGACCGCTGCCGCCTGCTCTTATTCTTTCCGCCAGGATTCCTTGCGGAGAAAATTCGACTTCAAGTTTTCCTTCACTCATCAATCGTCCGGCAACAGGGTTGCTTCCGATATGCGAAGCTATCACCTTAACAGCTCTTCCTTCGGTTATGAGCTGTCCAATCCCTATAGAAGGAAATCCGGTATCGTTCCCAATCAGGGTCAACTCTTTAATCCCCCAATGAAGGAGGTGACGAATGGTTGTCGGAGGTGAACCCACCCCGCCGAAACCTCCGAACATCATTGTCATACCGTCATGGAAATAACGTTTTATTTCATCATAGCTGCTGACTTTCCGCCCCCTCATGTTCTTCCCTTCCTTTCAAATCTCTGCTACAGCTTTTAAAGTTTTCTTAAACCGGATAAGCAGTTCATCAAGCTCAGGCTTAGTAATGGTGAACGGCGGTGCAATCAGGATGGCGGACCCGCTCCTTCCATCCAACCCAGAAGCCGCAGGATAAAGGAGAAGCCCTTCTTTCTTAGCTCCTTCTGTCATTAATGCTGTAAATGAGGAATCGATTGTTTTACCATTAACGGAACCGGAGAATTCGAGCCCGATCATCAGCCCTTTACCGCGTATGTCTCCAATAAAAGGGTATTGCTTCTTTAACTTGTTCAACTTTCCCCTGAGATAAGTCCCCTTTTCAGAAACTCCCTCAATCAGTTTTTCTGATTTTATTAATTTAAGAACAGCAAGCGCAGCTGCACTGGAAAGAGGGTTTCCGCTGAATGTGTGTCCGCTCATGATCACCTGGGATCCCTGAAGGACCGGCTCCAGTACTTCTTTGGACATGAGGGCAGCCGCAATTGGCGCATAGCCCGCACTCAACCCCTTTCCAAGTGCCACGATGTCAGGCTGAATCCCCCATTGCTCCATCGCCAGAAAAGTGCCTGTGCGTCCGCAGCCGGTCATCACCTCATCTGCAATAAGCAGGACATCATATCTTTCACAAATGTCTTTAATGATCTGAAAATATTCGGGAGGAGCATCAATGGCTCCGCCTGCTGCTCCAATCACAGGTTCGGCGATGAATGCCGCCACGTTGTTTTCCCCGATTCTCCTGATGACTGTTTCAAGCTGCCTTGCACATTGGACATTGCACTGGGGATACGTTTTGCCAAATGGACATCTGTAACAATATGGAGGTTCGACAGCAGGCCAATCCCCCACGAATGAATCAAATCGTTCTCTCCTTTGAGGATGACCGGATGCCGATAATGCCCCAAATGTAATGCCATGATAGCTTAACCACCGGGAGATGACCCTCCTTTTCGCCGGCTTCCCTTTCTCCTGCCAATGCTGAATGGCAATTTTCACTGCTGTTTCAACTGCTTCCGAACCGCTGTTCACAAGAAAGCACCATTCCAGACCTGTTTCCTGCGAAAGAAGGGCAGCAAGTTGTTCACTTGGCTCGTTCGTGAATTGTGAACGATAGACAAACGAAACCTGCTGCCCCTGCCTGTAGATAGCTTGGAGTATTTCTTCAATCCCATGCCCGATATTGGCAGTCACCGCCCCGGAACATGCATCTAAATATTCAAACCCCGCCTTATCATACAAAAATACACCTTTGCCGTAATCAATTTCGGGATAACTCTCCGAAAGCATCGGCTTGATTAAGTGAGAATGAGGCATGAAACCCCCTCCTGATCTAAGTGGAGTTCTACTCTTATTAATACTTATGTTGAATAAGGGGAATCTTTCATGCTGAAAAAAATTCATGAAAAAAGACCGATATCACATCGGCCTTTTCATGTCTTTTATTAATGATTTATTTGATTAACATTTAGGGGCGTAGCATACTGCACCGATGATGATCAACAGGATAAACAACACAACAATCAACGCGAAACCGCCATGGTATCCAACACCCGCCACTGGTGCCGCAGGGTAAGCATAATAACAATCGTCATAACCGTAATGCATTCATATCACTCCTCAATTTTTTCTGTTTCACCATTACTGTATGTATAAAGCGCCTAATATGTTTGTGTATTCGCCCAAAATAGGCGGGAGCTAATAAAACCCTTCCCGAAAAAATGAATTTGAATTATACTAACCAAAGAGCTGCGGGAATAGCTCCGGCAATCAAAACAAATATGTCCATAGGTTATCGCCTGCAGATATCCAGCAAAAGAGATAAGGAGAACAGAATGAAGTACTTTATTAAAAATTTTCTGAATGGTGTCCTGACCATCTTGCCGATAGGCCTGGTGATTTATGTAGTTTACAAACTTTTTATTTTCCTTGACGGGCTGCTTGGCAATTTGCTGAAGCCTTATTTTAATGAGCATTACATTCCCGGCATCGGATTATTATTGACGGTTTTGCTGATTACTCTGCTCGGCTGGCTGTCAACGAAATTCATTACGGGTTCCGTTATTAAGCTGCTTGATTATGTTTTGACAAAAATCCCTCTCGTCAAGACACTATATAGTATCATCAAGGACACGATTCATTCATTTATCGGTGACAAAAAATCTTTTTCAAAGGTCGCACTTGTGACACTTCCGGGTTCCGGGATGAAATCACTGGGATTCATTACTTCTGAACAGCTGGAACATTTTCATACCCCGCTTGAAAAGTATGTTGCGGTTTATATACCGCAGACATTCCAGGTAGCTGGTTTTACTTTCCTCGTTCCGAAAGAGGAGGTTGAAATCATAGACGTAAGCCCAGAGGATGCAATGAAATTCATCCTCTCCGGCGGAATGACTTCATCCAAAAGCTGAAAACAAAAAGAGCTGATCAATTCAGCTCTTTTTGTTATTTAGCAGATATAGTCATTACCTGGCTCTCTCCAGCTGTCAGCACGCCAGCTTCCCCTTTTTCAATCTCTCCAAAGTCATCCCCATTCGTCAGGATGAGAGGAGTGATGGTGCTTTTTGCTTTTTCCTTCACCATATCCATATCGAAAGTAACGAGCGGATCGCCTACTTTCACTTTCTTTCCTTCTGACACATGAACTTCAAAGCCTTCGCCGTTCATGGAGACTGTTTCAAGTCCAATATGGATCAACAACTCAGCACCATTTTTCGCTTTGATACCTACTGCGTGCTTGGTTGGAAATACTTGAACAATTTCTCCGTCCACAGGGGAAACCACTTTACCTTCAGCCGGATCGATGGCAATTCCATCGCCCATCATTTTCTGGGAGAATACTGGGTCTGGCACTTCTTCAAGACTCAGCATTTTCCCTGAGAGCGGTGAATGAACGTTTATGGATTTTGGTGCTTCTTCTTTTTTACCGAATAATTTTTTTAGCATTACGATCAGCCTTTCTTTTCCCGAAGTTTACTCAAAGAGTTTATTATATTCCCCGTACCCTTCTTTTTCAAGGTCTTCCTTAGGGATGAATTTGAGTGCCGCTGAATTAATGCAGTACCTGAGCTTGGCAGGGCCAGGGCCGTCATCAAACACATGACCCAGGTGGGAGTCGCCTGATTTGCTTCTGACTTCCTTTCTCACCATAAAATGGCTGTAATCCATTTTCTCTTCAACCTCTTCGTCTGTGATCGGCTTTGTGAAACTCGGCCATCCGCAGCCCGCATCATACTTATCTTTACTGCTGAATAAAGGCTCTCCCGAGACTACATCCACATAGATGCCGTCACCGAATTCATCCCAATATTCATTTTTAAAAGGCGGTTCCGTGCCATTGTTTTGCGTGACTTCATACTGCATGGGTGTCAATTCTTTTTTCAGATCTTCTTTCTTCTTCATTGCTATTCCCCCCAATGCTCTTTAATAAATGCTTTTCTCCCTGAACCTATGCTATACCTCTGATAGTGGGCAGGGTTCTTCTTATAGTACTGCTGATGGTACTCTTCAGCTTCATAAAACTCTTTTGCAGGCAGGACCTTAGTGACAATCGGTTTTGAGAATTTACCGCTTTTCTCCAGGTCTTCTTTTGATTTTTCTGCGGCCTCGCGCTGATCTTCATCATGATAAAAGATGGCCGTCGAATAGGACTCTCCTCTATCAAAGAACTGTCCTCCCGGGTCGGTGGGATCTATTTGCTGCCAGTAAAGTTCCAGCAATTTTTCATAAGGAAACTTTTCTGGATCATAGGTGATTTGAACAGCTTCATAATGGCCTGTCGTCTCTGAACATACTTCACGGTATGTTGGATTCGCTTTGTGGCCGCCAGTATAACCGGAAACCACTTTAATAATTCCCGGCATTTCATCAAACGGCTGGACCATACACCAAAAGCAGCCTCCGGCGAATGTCGCCTTCCGTGTCTCAGGAGTTTCCTTCATGACTCTCATCCTTTCTTCATTCAATAACAATATTCCCGTTATTGCATAATTCTAACGTTAATTTGATGAGAGGTAAAAGAATTAGATTACCTGCGGCTGTTTCGGTTCTGGCCTATTTTCTTCCATTTCTTCCTTTCCAGGGATTGCAGGCGTTTGTCCGCTCTTCTCTTGGAGTATTCAATTTCTCTTAACAGCTTTTGATAGCTCATATATCTCCCTTGGGATAAAGAGCCTTGTTCAATTGCACTCCTGATAGCACACTGCGGTTCATCTTCATGCTTACAATCCCTGAACCGGCAAAGTTCGGCATACTCCTCAATATCCTTGAATTGAGTGGATATTCCGTCACTGCCGTCCCACATTTGCAGTTCCCTCATCCCCGGGGTATCGATAATGAAGGCCCCATTTTCAAGAAGGAACATTTCTCTATGTGTTGTTGTATGTTTCCCTTTGCTGTCTTTCTCCCTGATTTGTTTCACAGCCTGAAGGCTTTCTCCTGTCAAGCTGTTGAGCAGGGTGGACTTTCCAACACCTGAAGAACCAACTAGCGCAACTGTTTTTCCAATTGCCAAATAAGGGCTTAGCTTATCAATACCGCTGCTTTCATATGAAGAAACAGGAAGTATCGGCACTCCCATAGCAACGGTTTCCACTTCCCTTATTTTTTCGTCCAGGTTATCACATAAGTCTGCTTTACTGAGGATAATAACAGGGCTTGCCCCGCTCTCCCAGGAAAGTAAGAGATATCTTTCAAGCCTATTCAGATTCAGGTCCGCATTTAAAGAAGAGACAATGAATAAATAATCAATATTGGAAGCAATGATTTGTTCTTCTGCCTCATCCCCTGCTTTCTTCCTTGAAAACTTGCTTGTACGCGGCAGGACTGTTTCAATCAGAGCCTGTTCGTTGTCCAGCGGTTTAAATGACACCCAATCACCGACTGCCGGCAATTCTTCAGCCGCTTGGACTTGATAATAAAATTTACCTGTCAGCCTTGCATGAAATTCCCCTTGAAGCGATAAAAGCGTATATGTTCCTTTTTGCTGTGAAGTTACTCTTCCTACTTCCAGCGTTGTATCATTCATTTCATTAGTCTTTTCTTGGAAAATTAATTGTAAGTCGTTCAAACTGTTTCCTCCTAATATGTTCCGTTTTCCGGAAAAATTCACACAAAAAAACCATGGCATCCGACACGGCCATGGTTCTTCATGCATATCAAAGAAAACAGTTGAACTCCTCTCACTCAACTGGTCAATGAGATATATCCGCACAATGAAAACAGGCCGTGTCATAATAAACAGATACAAAATACAATGTAGATTTACTCATAACACATCACCTGCTTTCAAAATTGTTACCTTTATTATGGCTCATTTTTCCAGGTTTGACAATAGTTTTTTGAAAAATAGGTATTTTCACCAATCATTCACCGCCTGCATAGTGTATTGAAGTAAATTTAAATATAGGAGAGAGATGTATGACCCACAAAGAAGCCTATCTTCAAAAAGCTGCTATGTATGACTTACTTTCGATGTATTATAAATACTCCGACCCAAGACTTCATATACATTACTATCAGAAACATCTGAAGTGCATGCAAAAGGGAATTCACGGTATGGGATTCAGGCAGCAGGATCGTCCCGCCCAGGTCAGGGTCCTTCATGCAGTTCCTGATGCACCAAACGTAGATGTTTACGTGAATGGCAATAAAGTGTTGAGTGACGTCGCATTCAAGGAGATCAGCGGCTTCATGCCATTGCCGGCAGGCCGATATCATATCGATATCTACCCTGCAGGCACAAGCGTGAGTACCGTCATCAGTAAAAAAGTAACGGTTGAAGCAGGCAAGATTTATACATTAGCTGCAGTAGGGAAAGGCAGCAAGCTCCAGCTGCTCCCATATGTAACGGATCCTTTTGTTCCGTCGGGGGAAACCAAGGTAAGATTCATTCACCTGTCGCCGAATGCACCGGCAGTTGACATCGCTGTCAAAAAAGGAGATGTCATTTTCCCGAATGTATCCTTTAAGCAGGCGACAGATTATCTTGGACTTACACCAATGACAGTGAACCTTGAAGTTCGGGCTGCCGGAACAAAAGATGCTGTATTAACCGTTCCGAATGTCACTCTTAAACCTAACCAGGCATATACCATCTTTGCAGTTGGCTTGTTGAACGATACCCCAGAGCTGGAAGCACTGCTGGTAAAGGGATGAAAACCTTTAAAGAAAAAAACTGTCCTCTGACTTGTCGTTTTCGACGATCAGGGACAGTTTTTTTAAGTGTATCTGTGTTCTTCTGCTTGTTTAATCGACCGGTACAAGCATATTAAAGACAATATCATCATTTTTCAGGTCAAACTTCTTAGCACGCACCTGTATGTCACTTTTCATTTCCAAGTTTTGCAAGGACACATAAATCAGCTCATCATTCGGCTGGATTTTTACCCATTCAGGGAAATTGTAAGAATCCCTGATAATCTTTAACACATGCGATACCGGAAGCTTCAATGCGCCTACCGAGATGGAATTCTGCTTCAGTAATAAATCTCCATTTTCAAGCGCCTTTGCCTCAAAGGTCATCTTGAAATTGATCTCGCTTGTAAAGACAGGCACAGACCCATTGAGTTCCACATGATCATTCAATGCCACCGAATAGTCAACGGGGCCTTTGTAGCCTTCTTCTTCGATATAATGGTCTATCATTTCATTTAAATCTTTTTTGGTCGCTCTGATTTGGAAAGCGACATTCTCTCTCTCTTTAAGACTTTCCTCTGGCAGTTCATCATCTTCAATCGGAATCATCAACAAAACGGCAGCAAACAGCAGCACCAAAATGTTCAGTCCCAGAAGAGTGAAAAAGCCTGCCTTCCATCTGTTTCTCATACTTACAGCCCCTCTTCCCTGACAATAAATTCACTTTGAGTCAACTCTGCTAACGTTTCCCGTTCTGTCAGCTCCTCAAACATCCTTTTTGCCATTAATTCATATCCTTGATCATTGGGGTGAAAATAGTCCTCCTCAAAGAGAAGGCTTTCTTTCCCATCAATAAAGATATCATTTATTGTGATAAAGGCAGTTTGATTGTACTCGGCAAGTACTTCCCTGCTCATTTCATTCCAATTCAAAATGATTTGATCAACCTCTTTTATCTCAGAAAACCAGGTGTTGAAAGGATTATAAATCCCTATTAACACAATGCCAGTATCAGGGTTATATGACCGGATCAGTGTCAAAATTTCATTCAGACGCTGCCCGTATCCAGTCTTTTCACTATTGAAGACCGCAAGATTCAAATCATATAGATTTTCTTTGAAGACTTTCATGACATCGTTCCCGCCAATCGTAATGAAAACCAAATCAGATTGGGCAACTGCTCCTTTTATGTCTTCATTACTCAACCGTTTCAATAGCTGATCAGTACGGTTCCCTCTAACGCCAAAGTTGCTGAATTGTACATCCCTGACTGAATCCAGGCTCTCGAGGCTTTCCTTTAAATATGGAACATAGCCTCCGCTTTTTGTACTGTCACCGACCCCTTGTGTCAATGAATCCCCGATTGAGACAATTTTCATGGTCTTTGGAATAAAATCAGCAGGCGGCTGTTCTTTCTGGACCAGAGTACTAGTTACCTTTGGATGAGGTTCGATCTCTGTTTTAGAACAACCGGAAATGATAAATATGATTGAAAAGAGAGAGAAGATCATTTTTTTCATAATGGCAATCCCCTCTCATTTTTACTATTATTATATCATGAGAGTTTCTTGAAGTCCGACTCTTTTCTCTTTAGACAATTTTGCACTCGCTATAATTCTTAACGCTTCGGCGGGTTTTTAAACGCATGGAAAACGTCTTCAATAAAGTTTCGATAGTTGAAATTGACCGCCACATTATGGACTTTCCATCCCTCTTTTTCACTGCTATCCCTGAAATCTCCAGAGCTTTGTCCAAAGGTTGTTCCAAGATTCACTTCAATTTTTACCGGTACTTGAACAAATTCCATTTCCGAACCGGGTTCAAGGGCCCAGACAGCAAGCAGATCATGAAGAGGACTTCCTTTAATTTCAGGATAGGTTTTTTTATAGAAGTTCTGATAATAATCAACCAACGGTTTTATAATCGCCCCCACCTGATCACCTGTCTGTTTGAAATACACATCGAGATCATTAATCATTTCCGGGGTGAAGATAGCATACTTGGTTACATCCAGCGGAATGATGTACGTTGGTTTTGGCGAGAGCTGCAACACAATATTAGCCGCATAAGGATCCCCATAGATATTTGCTTCAGCAACAGGTGTTATATTTCCAGGAACCCCAAACGCCCCTCCCATAATATAAAAATCATTTACAAGCTTCATTGTTTCGGGATAGAGAATGAAGGCAGTCGCCAATGAAGTCAGCCGCCCTGCACTGAAAATAGTGATATCATGCTGATATTTCGCAATGATTTCCCTTACTTCAAAAAAGTTCTCCAATAACGTTTCCTGGGCCTCATGGTTTTCCGGAATAATGGGGCCAAGCCCTGCAACTCCATGTATCTCGGGAAAATACTGCGGCAGGTCTCCGGTAAGGGGAGACACTGCTCCTCCGATGACCGGCCTTACAGCACCAGTCAACTTTTGGAGATAAGCAACGTTTTTTAGAGCTGATTCCTTAGACACATTCCCATAATCAGCAACGATGCCAACTATCTCAATTTCATCATTGTAATAAGCATAGAGAAGAGCAATCACGTCATCAACACCGAAGTCTGAGAAAAGCAGTACTTTTTTTCTAGCCAACCGGCAGCACTCCTAACCTTTGATATAAAAACAGGTTCTTGAGCCTATCAGAAACCTTGACAAATTCTTAACAATTCAGCACTTTTGCCCCTGAACAGACCTGTCCCTGTTATGATAGAAGCAATAAATAAAGGAAGTGATCATACCTCATGCAAAAAGGGATAGCTTTATATATTGTTAGTCTGGCAGTCCTGATGTTATTCATATCAGGGTGCAGTTCTGCCGAGGAAAATACCGCAAACCAAGAAAAAGACGAACACGGGCATCAACATGAACAACTGGCAAATGGGGATATCAGGGAAGAGACCGGCGGAGCAGATCAACTCCCCTCATTCCTCGATGATAAGGATGATAATATCAAGCTTGTCTATGCATCCGCAGCTCAAAACCCGGATTTACTCCAATACATCCCATGTTATTGCGGCTGCGGTGAATCAGCAGGACACATGAATAACCTGAATTGCTTTGTTCATAAAATTGATGGGGACAAAGTAATCTGGGATGATCATGGTACAAGATGCCTTGCCTGCTTGGAGATTGCAGCCGAATCCATTGTGATGTATGAAAAAGGGGAGTCCATAAAAGATATACGAAACTATATTGATGAAAAATATAAAGAAGGTTATGCGAAGCCAACACCGACACCAATGCCTTCTTAAACATTAAAAAGGAAGGGTCCAACACGGACCCTTCCTTTTTCCATTATTCAGTATAATACATGAACCCTATTGCCCCTGGGCCTGTATGTGTGCCGATAATTGGGGTGGTGTCGACGATTTCGATCGCGTCATACCCTGTTAATTCAACGATCCTGCTTTTTAATTTCTGTGCAAGGTCAAGGCCATCCGCATGCACCAGGCCTACTCCACGAATCGTTTTGCCTTTTACATCTTCCACAAATTGGCCGGCCAGGTATTTAACCACTTGAGAATGGCTGCGTACTTTTGCAACGGGAGTATATTCCCCTCCCTCCAAGGAGGCTATCGGTTTAATATTCAGGAGAGATCCGATTAAAGCTCTCCCCTTACCAATTCTCCCTCCTTTGACCAAGTTCTCCAATGTATCAACGACCACAAACAGGTTGGTTGCATTTTTTATTTCTTCCACCCTTTGTAAAATATCTTCAAGGCTTTTTCCTTCAACAGCCATTTTAGCTGCTTCGATGACTTGGAAAGAAAGGGCTTTCGAGATATAACGAGAGTCAATCACTTTGACATCTGATGAACTCATTTCGGCCGCACTCTCTGCCGATCTGACGGTACCGCTCATGCCACCGGTCATATGTATAGAAAGCACGGTGCTGCCATCGCTGCCTAATTCATCATACAATTTGGCAAACTCACCCGCCGGCGGCTGGGAACTTTTTGGAAGTTCCTTTGATTGCTTCATCTTCTCCATAAACATTTTTGGCGTCAGGTCGACCCTGTCCAGGAAAGTCTCACCTTCAATAGAAATAGAAAGCGGCACAACATGGATACCATATTTTTCAATCTCTTCACTAGAAAGGTCGACTGTCGAGTCCGTTACAATTTTTATTTGTTTCATTACTACACATCCTTGTTTTGCATATGCTTGTATTATACCTTGATATGCAACCGTTTTAAAATATTAAATAAAAAAGAAGCAGCAGCGCTGGACTGTGCTTCCGATGACAAAAACAATTCAAGCATTATTTTTTAATTCTAAGGAATGATAAATACTTTGGTATTCCGGCCACTTCAGATGTTTTTTTAAGTAATCTCGAAAACTGAAGACTTTTTTCTTTGGTCTTCGGTAAATTTCCGACATGAACATCTGGAGCCTCAAATTGACTTTAAAGTAGAGCGGGTTATCCTGGGCCAATACTGGAATGTCTGAGATCCTTACCTTCTGTCCATAACCATTTTTGAACTCAAGGCTTTTTAGTAACACAATATCAATCCTCTTTTTCACCCGTTTATACTTATATTATACCCCATATTGAATCAAAACAGATGGGTTGTTCTTGGAATTTTCCAAATTTCTTATGACAAATTCTCCAATGGTTCTACACAGGCCTCGAAGTCATTGCGGGGAGAATTAACTTCTTGGGAAACCATATATTTTATCATCATGTCAGAAGGAAAAGGCTTTAATAGCTGCCTGACCTCATTAAAAGAGAATTCCTCTGTTGAAAGCCATCTGTTGATACTGTCTTCGCCTTTAAGTATGACAGGCATCCTGTCATGTACAGGACTCACAAGTTCATTGGCTTCCGTGGTAATGATAGTGGATGAAAACACTGATGAACCTTTGCTTTCCTGCTTGTCCCAAAGTCCTGCGAACGCAAAGGGCTCTTTATCCTTCATCATAAAACGGTAAGGCTGTTTTTCACCCTCCTTTCTCTCCCACTCATAAAAACTGTCAGCCAACACAGCTGTTCTCCTTTTATTCAACAGATGCTTAAAGCTTGCCTTTTCTTCCAGTGACTCACTTCGGGCATTAATCAGCGGCTTCCATTTCCGCTGATCCTTTACCCAGGAAGGGACAAGCCCCCATTGGATAGGACCTGCTTTTCTTTTTCCCTTATTCGATATAAGTGAAAGTACCATTTGGGAAGGTGCAACATTATAACGGGGTTCCCATTCATCGACCAGCTCATCTATGAGGAACTGCTCAATCAATTCTTCAAAAGGGACAGTAAGTGTAAATCTTCCACACAAGAGTATCGCCTTCCTTTCAATTTGATTTTCACTTAAGTGATCATTGTATGTAATTTTATTTATAACACATATTATATAAGACTTTTTTGAACATCCCCAAATCAAACAAATGGAGGCTGTAAAAGATGGATTTTGAACTGAGAGCTATAGACAGTGAAATACCGGTTGTTGTCACAATCGACCCCGATAACGGCATTTATACAATCAGAAATAGTGATACCAGCGGAGAAGTCTTCAACACGGCGGATGAACTTCTTTCCTGGTACAAAACAAGTATGGGACCGGAAAACTTCATCTCTTCATCTGATTATGAGGAAGGATTGCAATGGATTAAACAAATGGCTCGCTAAGGATGGTCTCCTGCAGACTTAAGGTACTCATCAATACATGTAAATTGACAATCTATTATTTGCCATAATTCGAGCGGCGTATTATGATTAAAACAAGAAATAGGAAATGAAAAAGGAGGGACCTTTGGTTGGCCTTTGATTATACAAACTGGAAAGAAGAAATAGCTAACGCCATCACTCACGGAATCGGTTTTCTCCTGAGTATCCCTGCTCTTGTGATGTTGATTTTAGCTGCAGTTGAAAAAGGGACCGCATGGCACATTGTAAGTTATACGATTTTTGGGGTTTCAATGCTCCTCCTATACTTATTTTCCACCATGCTTCACAGTTGCAGACCTTCTAGGTTAAAGAAATTATTCGCCATCCTTGACCACTCAGCGATTTATCTCCTGATCGCCGGAACCTATACACCATTTATGCTAGTCAGCTTTCGTACGCCTTTAGGCTGGACCATATTCGGTATCATATGGGGATTGGCCATTGCCGGCATCGTTTTTAAATGTTACTTTGTGGATAAATATCAAATCATCTCCACCCTTGTATATCTCTTAATGGGATGGCTGATTATCATTGCCATTAAACCTTTATACGAAATCCTGAGCCCCTCCGGATTTTCCCTGCTATTAATGGGCGGTATCTTTTATTCCATCGGAGCTGTTTTTTATGTTTGGAACAAGCTGCCGTTCAATCACGCGATCTGGCATGTTTTTGTTTTAGCAGGAAGTTCATTCATGTATTTTTGTGTATTGTTTTATGTATAATAGCTGATAAAAAAAGACCCTGGGAACGATTGAGTCCCCAGGGTCTTACTTTTAGATTTTAATTAGGATACAAGTTTCACAAGCATATGAGAAAGCATATGCTGTTCTTCTTTGTTCCCGGCTTTCCATAGTTCATATAAAAGTTTTTCTTCACGGTTTTTCGGTTCTTCATGGTTTGCAAGATAATCTCCGACTTTTTGAGCTGCTCTCGCTTTCTGTTCTTCGTTCAATCCAAGCTTATCAGCTTTGTCCACTTTGTCTCCCAAGTAACTTTTGAAACTTTCGAAGTTGGACAGAATGTCTTCTTTTTTATCCTCTGACATATCTGATAGACGATCTTCTACCTTGTTACCCATTTTGCTGTCATTTGTATTGTGTTCCATTCTCTCTCATCTCCTTAAGATTAATTGTTACAATGTCTGTATTCCCCGTGGGCTTAATAATAAACCAACAGCAGCACATCGCAAAAATCCCCTATGGAAATGACAAATCTCTAGGAAGCTTTAGTGATTGTGCCGGAGGATATGAGTCCCTGTATATCATCCGCTAATTCCCTCGGTGTCTTACCCTGGTATTCACCAGGCAAAACAGGCGGCAAAATGTTAATCGTAACAGATGCCGGTCTTAATCCTGCCCTCTGATTTTCAAAGATATCTGCTGTACCCTGGATATGGACCGGGATGATCGGCACTTCTGCATCCAATGCAATTCTGAAAGCGCCTGTCTTAAATGAATTGATCCCCTTTCCTTTGTTTCGGGTTCCCTCAGGAAAGATTACAAGGGAGTGGCCTTCCTTCAATTTGGTTATACACTCTCTTATGGAAAGGACAGACTGGCGTTTATTCTTCCGGTCGACAAAAACACAGTTCAGTACGGTCATCCACTGACTGATGACAGGTACTTTTTTGACTTCAATCTTTGACATGAAACCGAATGGTTTTTCAATATACCCCAAAAGGACAGGTATATCGAAATCTCCTTCATGATTGGAGACAAACAAAACCGGACCCTTTGGGATATTCCCTTCTCCTTTTAAGATTACGGTTGTCCCGGTCCTTACGATGATTCCTTTAGCCAACCTTTTCGCCATGGAATGCCTGATTGTATCTGACTCTTCTACATTCTCGATACTACTGACTTTTTTCACTCTTGCAAGGTTGGGAATACTATAAATGAGATATGAGACCATAAAAAAAAGAACATATACGAATCGAAACATGATGTAACCCCTTTCAAAATTCCTCCATATCATTATAGCTTTTTTCCTTCAAAAGTGACTGTTTTTTTACGATTTTTTATAAAGGTTGGTATTTTAAGATGGGGACTATTGATTTCCACTCCAGGTGCGTGACTCCGCGGGGCGTGCGGTGAGCCTCCTCGGCTGCGCCTGCGGGGTCTCACCTGTCACGCTGCTCCCGCAGGAGATCAAGCACCTTCCGTTCCAATCAACTTGTTAAATACAATAGTAGTGCTTATGTATTCTAAAAACCAAAACTTTTAGAAACCGACTTGAACCACCCTCCTATCTAAGGAGTGTAAGTATATCGTTCACTATTTATGAGTATCCAACATGCAAAAAGCTGGCAAGTTTGTTGATACTGCAACTCTTTTTGTTTTTAATTTTTAAAATATCAATTAAAAAAACTGGCAGATCAATGAAGTTCTGCCAGTTCTCAAATCATTATTTTTTTTCATATACTTCAAAGACATAGTGATGAGGATTCTGCTCATTTTGTATCCCCTGCTTTGTGGAGATCAGCTTGTAATCATCCCAGTTGAGTTCAGGAAAGTACGTGTCCCCTTCAAAGTTTTCAAAAATTCTCGTTACATAAAGCTTATCCGCATAAAGGATGAATTTCTTGAAAATTTCCGCACCGCCGGTTACCATAACCTCAACTTCTCTTTCCTCTGCATAATGAAGTACCTCTTCTACCTCATGGTAAATGATGCAGCCATCTGCTTCATATGAAACATCTCTTGTAAGAACGATATTTTCCCTGCCCGGAAGCGGTTTTCCAATCGACTCAAAAGTCTTTCTTCCCATCACAATCGGATGCCCCATTGTAGTCTCTTTAAAAAACTTCAAGTCCTCTGGAAGTCTCCATGGCAGCTTGTTTTCATGACCGATAACACCATTTTCATCCATGGCCCAAACAAATGAAATCATACACTCACAACTCCTTTAATATGCGGATGCGGATCGTAATCCTCAAGTGTAAAGTCATCAAAGCTGTAGCTAAAGATATCTTTGACTTCCTTATTGATACGAATGGAAGGAAGTGAACGCGGTTCTCTGGTTAATTGAAGCTTTACCTGTTCAAGATGATTTTGATAGATATGCACATCGCCGAAGGTATGGACGAATTCACCAGGTTCCAAGTCACATACATTTGCAATCATCATAGTTAATAATGCATAGGAAGCTATGTTGAAAGGAACGCCAAGGAATACATCCGCCGAGCGCTGATAAAGCTGGCAGGATAATTTTCCGTCAGCAACATAGAATTGAAATAGACAGTGACATGGCGGAAGTGCCATTTTATCTATTTCACCAACATTCCAAGCGTTTACAATCAATCTCCTGGAGTCAGGATTCTTCTTGATATTTTCAATCAGCTCAGAAATCTGGTCAATCGTTTCTCCTCCCGCTCCTTCCCATGAGCGCCACTGTTTACCGTAGACAGGGCCAAGATCACCTGTTTCATCTGCCCATTCATTCCAAATCCGGACACCATTTTCCTGAAGATATTTTACATTCGTATCACCATTAAGAAACCAAAGCAGTTCATGGACAATTGACTTCAAATGCAATTTCTTTGTCGTAAGCATCGGGAACCCTTCACTTAAATCAAAACGCATTTGATAACCAAAGGTGCTGATGGTTCCGGTGCCTGTCCGGTCGCCTTTTTCGGTGCCGTTTTTCAATACATGTTTACAAAGCTCAAGATATTGTTTCATGTCGTTCCCCTTTACATAGATTCCAATTCTTCGAAAAATTGGTGTGTCGCAGGCGCCTTTTCTTTCAACTCTTTATTTGTTTTCAAATTCAAAAAGTACATGGCGAACGTTTCTGCGAAATATTCCTCTTTATACTCCAGGAAATAAGGTTCTTCCGGGAAGAGGATGTGCGCCTCCTGTTTCCAGATGGCGGTGAACTTCATTTTATAATAGATTTCATCCAGGACATATCGATCGATGCTGTGCGCCAGTTCATGAAGCTCCAGATTGATAGAGCCATGCCCGGCCCCTTTTTCGCTATGCCCTATCTTAACCAAGACAAGCTGGGATCCCCCGATTCCGGGGACTTCATCCCAAGTTCTTTCTGTATTAGTGTACCCTCTCGGGGTGACACCTTTCAAGTGTTGAGTCGTAGGGAAACTTGTTAATTTGTCTTCGAACAAACGGACCATTATTCCTTCAGCTTTTACCTGCTGGAGAAGCCCAGTCGGCAAATGGTCGAGTCTGTAAATGATTTGCCTCGCTTCATCCTCATCGAAAGGATCTTGAGGCAAGAGGATGATTTCTTCTAAGATCTCGGATTGCAATGTAAGGTCTTTATTAATCGGGGCTTGATCCAGCAGCAGACCTGGATAATTAGCAGAGGTATTTTGAAATATAAATAAGACTCCCGCACAGACAGCGGTGACGATCAATGAAATTTTTGCATACATTCAAGCGGTCACCCTTCCATTGCCAGAGACTATCATCAGATATCTTCATTTCAACTATGAAACTATTATAACATATATTACAATAATATTATTCTGTAAGATTTTTGAATAATTTAACTAGTCTGCTTGTTCATCGAGTATTTTAGTATAGTTTTAAACCACTTAATTTGCACATAAAAAAACAAGGGTTGCTTTACCCTTGTTTTCTATTATTCTAGGAAAGGCTGTTCCACTGCGGAGGAACATTTTTGTCCCAAAAGATATCCCCCAAGCTGTGATGTTCTTGAAAGTTATCTTTTCTGGTATGGTAGTGAAAGTTAAAATAGTAACCGTCCAGCGGCGGATGGTCTCTTCTGACATGGAAACGGATTATATCTTCCCCGCTGCGCTCATCATAGATATGAAAAATTTTTTCACTTTTTGCATAAGCTGGAACTTCGGAAATGGTCAGGTATGAAAGTTCATTTTCAGAAAAGTGCTTTGTTGTTTCCTCAATGGCAAGTTGAATTTTTGGCAGGATGATGGATTGGAATTCATTTTCAATCACCGGTTTAATCTTGCTGCCAAACTTCATATAAGCCTGGTGCTCTGCTTCGGAAGTCATCTTTTGAACGAAATGTCCATGATCAATTTCAGCCTCTTCCGCTATTTCAGTAACCTCTGTTTGGCTGTGCAGGCTTGAAGGGGCTTTACTGTCAGATTTATTTAAATTTTCATTTTCATTCAGAAATGCTTGCGAAGGGGTAACCAGCCCAAACGTTAAGATGGATACCAGGACGACAAAGGTTTTTCTCATCCAATTAGACATAGAGATTCTTCCTTTCTATATGTATCTCGTTTTCCATTATACATATATAGACGGCTAAATGGTCAAAAAGGTTTCGAAAATTTTATGAAGGATATTAATTGAGGAATATGGTACTATATTAAAAGAACTTGTATAGAGGAGGAGTATCATGAACGTCGATATAATGGTTAGTATCGGTTTCTTGCTTTTGCTGCTTTATTTTATTTCCCTTGCGATTACTGATTGATCAAAAATACTTAACTCGAAAACGGGATCTTGCTTATAGCGGGATCCCGTTATTCTTTTAAGTCTATCGAGCCATAATGAAACTTGGCTGATGGCCGCCTGTTCACCTGGAAGCCCAATTCTTCAAACAAGGGAGAATTATAGTGCTCTTTTAGAACAACCCTTTGCTTCGCCACCCGTTTCGCCTCTTCTATAGTCTCTTTGTCAACCGAATGATATATTGCCCATTTTCTCATAGGATTGATTCCTGCCGATGTTTCAATTGGATCTCCGAACATCGGATCAAAATAGACAACATCATAGCTCTCATCTTCTAATGATTTCAAAAATTCCAAGGCCGCTGCTTGGACAACCTCGACTCTCTCCATGGCTTCGTTCATTTCGGCCACCCCTGAATCCCATGCTTTCAAACCCTTTTTTATAATGAAAGATATGGGCATGCTTGCTTCTATACCGGTGACTTTCCCTTTTTTTCCTACCGCATGGCTCGCGACAATACTGTCGGATGCCATTCCCATTGTACAGTCCAAAAAGCTCATGCCTTCTGCGAGACCTGTGCTCTGGACAAGCGGATCCTGTCCGCCTTTCAATATCCGTTTCAAGCGAAAGGAAGCAGAGTTTGGATGAAAGAAGAATGGTTCATCAGAGTCTGAAGAAAACAACTCCATTCGTTCCTTGCCGACGACCAGTATGTCTTCACAGTATCTCTCCCTCAACCCCTTCACGGTTCTTTTTTCTCTATGTATGTAAGAAAGTCCCAATTCTTTTGCAGCGCCTTTTGCTTTTTCAATCATTTCATCATTGGTCCTGCCTGCCGTTGTAACTAACACGTTGTTACCCCCATTCTCTTTTGCACACAAGAAAATCCAGGGAGACAAAACTCTCTATTCTGTCTCACTGGATCTGCTGCTTACTGTTATTTTATCTTTTCAAGACCTGTTTTGATCTCAGCCATGATTTCTTCGATAGAATGATCTTCAATGTTTTCTCTTGGGATGAAATGTATAACTTCTTTTCCCTTCATAATCGCCATTGATGGGGAAGATGGCTCATAACCTTCGAAGTATTCCCGCATTTTCGCCGTCGCTTCCCGGTCCTGCCCTGCAAATACAGTCAGGAGCTGATCAGGCTGCACTTCGGAGTTTAACACAGCTTGTGTAGCCGCTGGTCTGGCCAATCCGGCAGCACATCCGCAGACAGAGTTCACGACAACGAATGAAATCCCTTCAGCATTTTCAATTGTCTGTTCAACATCTTCTTCTGTTAAAAGCTCTTTAAAACCGGCTTGTGTTAATTCTGCTCTCATCGGTTTCACGACTTGTTTCATGTATTCTTCATAAGCCATTGACATGGATATCCATCTCCTTTTAAATAATTTATTATTGCTTTCTGGCTTCCGTCATCTGCTTCCAGACAGAACCTTTTGCTGCCTCTCCGCCTTCGATTCTTTCGATTGCCATTTTCACTTGGAGTTTCACTTCAAATTCTGGATCGTCTTCTGCTTTTTTCAAGGCAGGCAGTACACTTTCGTCTCCTTCTTCATAAAGGAACATGGCTGCACGCCAACGGACAAGTTTACTTTTATCCTGAAGCGCTTCTGCCATTTCATCCATTGCCTCTTTGAAACCAAGATCAGACAAACAATCTCCTGCCGTCCTTCTGACTGTCACGGTCTTATCTTGTAAACCTTTATACAATAAAGGCAGTACCTTTTTGTCTTCAATCATCCCGATATAGACCACGGCAAGCCTCCGGATGGATGCTTTCTCATCTTCCAGGGCTTTCTCGAGCAGCGGAAGGTCATCGAGTTCAGGATCTTTCATACTGTCAAGCAGCTGATACCTTGTTTGCCAATCAGGAGCATTAAATTCCTCTACCGTGACTTTTTTACCGCTTTTTAACGTCTTTTCTTCACTGCCGTCCGGATTCACCGCTTTTTTAACAAGGGAGTCTATGCGGTCCTGAGGATAAGCTGCCATCAGCTCTTCAACTACACTTTGACCGATTTCATCCAGTTCCCCGTACCGGGCTCCCTGATCCTTCCACTTACGGAGAAGAACAACATTGTCGCCTTCCATTTGTGCTTCTCCTACAGCTTTAACAAATCGCTCGGGCAAGGAAAAACGTTTCTCTTCAGAATCTGTTGTCAGCTTCACCTGCATGGGAATTCCTTTGAATTCCTGAACACTCACCGCAACTTCCCCAAAGTGCTCATCAGCTTGTGCTGCCTGATCTTCAATTTCGGCATCTTCCCCAAATGCTTTCCTTACTCTCGGGAGGAGTTCCTGCCAGTCGAATTTAGCATTTCTCTCAATGGCCAGAAAGTCAGCCACATGATATACACCTTTGATGCCTTCAATTTCAAGGATATCTCTTATACGTTTTGGTGCTGAAGCCGCATCCTCTTTTTTATAATTATTGCTTTTTCCGCCAGCCATTTCTTCATCAAGGATGATTTTCATTGTATTCGGACTTGGCGTTGGTTCAATTGATTTGATTCTCATAGGTCTTGACCCCTTTCTAAGTCCCCTGATATTGCTTCCATTTTAACATAGACAGAAGACTAGCCTAATTAATGTGCTTACCCCTCTGCAATTTCTGAGAGATAGGACCAGCGCTCGATCAATGTTTCCAATGAAGTATTGTATTCTTCAATTTGTTCCATCAGCTTTTGTGCCTTTTCAAAATCGCTTCCCACAGTTTCCAGCTCTGACTGTGCCGCTTCCAGCTTTTCCTCTGTTTCTGCGATTCTGTCATCGATTGATTCCCATTCTCTTTTCTCGTTATAAGTCATACGCTTTTTCTTTTCAGAAGGAGCCGGCTTAGCTGCAGCCTGTTTTTCAACAGGTTTCTTTTCTTTCGGCTCTGCTGTTTCCTCAGCTTTTTGTGTCAGATACTCAGAGTATTCACCTAAATATGTTCCTATATGACCGCTGCCTTCAAAGACCAGGAGCTGGGCTGCTGTCTTATCCAGGAAATAACGATCATGCGAAACAGTAATGACGACCCCTGAGAAATCGGAAATATAGTCTTCGAGTACTGTCAATGTCTCTGTATCAAGGTCATTGGTCGGCTCATCCAATAGAAGCACATTCGGCTTGGTCATCAGCAGCTTCAAAAGGAAAAGCCTTCTTTTTTCCCCGCCCGAAAGTTTCCTTATCAGAGTCCCATGAGATTGGGTCGGGAATAAGAAACGTTCAAGCATACTGGCTGCGGATATCTGGTCTCCGCTGTCAGTGGTAATGACATCAGCGGATTCCCTGATATATTCAATCATTCTTTTATTTTCATCCATCTCTTCATGGCCCTGTGTATAATAGGCAATCTTAACGGTCTGACCTTGCGTCAGCTCACCAGAATCCAGTCCGTCCACGCCGGCAAGGATATTAAGGAATGTCGATTTTCCGCTCCCATTTCTCCCCACAATGCCGATTCTGTCACCAGGCTTGATCAAATAATCAAATTGGTCGAGTATAACCTGTCCAGGATACTTCTTGGATGCATCTTTAAATTCAAAAACCTGCTTACCGAGGCGGCTCCCTGAAAGAGACATATCGATTCCATCATTTGCTGCAGAAGAGATCATGTTGTCCTCAAGGTTTTCGAAGCGCTGGATTCTTGCTTTCTGCTTGGTGCTCCGAGCTTTTGCTCCCCGTCTCATCCAGGCAAGTTCCCTGCGGTATAAGTTCCTTTGCTTTTCAGCCATTTGCTTTTCCTGTACATCTCGTTCGGCTTTTGCTTCAATGAAAGCCTGATAGTTCCCCTTATAGGAATAAAGATTTCCTCCATCAAGTTCAAAAATCCTATTGGTCACACGATCAAGGAAGTACCTGTCATGCGTAACGAGAAGAACGGCGCCTTGATACTTGGATAGGTAGTCTTCAAGCCATTTGATTGATTGGTAATCAAGGTGGTTGGTAGGCTCATCGAGAATGAGCAGATCCGGTGTTTCAATCAACACCTGGGCGAGGGCTACACGTTTCTTCTGCCCTCCTGAAAGTTGTCCCACTTTTGTAAAGAATTGAGAAATCCCCAGTTTTGTTAAAACAGCTTTTGCATTCGCATTGGCATCCCAAGCATTATGAATTTCCATCTGCCTTTGAGCTTCAAAAAGCTTTTCCTGATTCTTTACATTTTCGGGGTCTGACTCCAGTTGAAGCAAAGCAGTCTCATACTCCCGCATCACTTTAATGACTGCCGCATCACTTTGGAAGACCTGGCTGATTACTGTTAAATCCGGATCAAGTTCAGGTTCCTGTGCCAGGTAGGAAATGACATAATCGTTCGGCTTCGTCATGTCGCCGCTGTCTGCATCATCCAGTCCGGCAATGATTTTAAGAAGACTGGATTTTCCCGTTCCGTTCACTCCGATCAATCCTGCCCTTTCCTTTTCAGTTATAGTAAAACCGATATTTTTGAAAAGGGTCTTTTCCCCGTATGATTTTGTTATATTTTCAACCGTTAACATTCTCATTGATGACCATTCCATTCTGTATAAAATTGCTTTAGAAAGAGTTCCATGAACTCATGTCTTTCTTCTGCGACCTGTTTCCCAGTTTTTGTACACATGAGATCTTTCAGCAGCAACAATTTTTCATAAAAATGATGTATTGTCGATGTTTTGCCGATCCGATATTCCTCCCTGGTCATATTTTCTCTGACCTGTAGGGTGGGATCATATAGTGGATTGCCTTTCTTGCCTCCATATGCAAAAGTGCGGGCAATACCGATGGCTCCCATGGCATCAAGCCTGTCTGCATCCCTTACTGCCCTCGCCTCAAGCGAGTCAAGCTGCGCTTCATTTCCGCCTCTGAAAGAGATGTTCATAATGATATCGATAATTTTCTCTTTTTCTTCATTATGTAATTCTATACTATTTAAAATTCTATGTAACCTTACCCGGCCTTCATGTTCACTCTCATTCAATTTATCGTCGGCAACATCATGCAGGAGCGCCGCTGCTTCAATGATATCCAAATGGGGGCTTCCTTCTTTTCTTCCTATATAAAGCGCGAGGTTCCGCACTCTGTCTATATGATGCCAGTCGTGGCCGCTTGCATCTTTGGCGTGCACCCCTTTTACCTGTTCCTCAATGAAGCGGATGGTTGATTGATCCATAGCGCCCTCCCCTTTTTACTCTATTTTAACAGAATGATGTATCTATATCATGACAACAAAAAAAGAGGGATAGCCCCTCACTAAAACTCACTCCGCAAACCAGCTGATTCCCAATGTATTTTCCCCTGCATGAACCCCGATGACAGCACCAAGTTCATGGGAGGAGAATTTGATTTCCGGATACTTTCCTGAAAGGTCGTTGACCCATGAATCCGCCTCGTCTTTATTCAATCCATACAGGATATAGACTTCTTTAATGTCCTTGGTTTTCAGGGCCTGGTCTAAATAATCTTTCATTCTGCTGTACCCTTTTGGGGTGCTTCTTACTTTCTCTTCAACCTCTAGCTTTCCGTCTTTTATCGCAAGGATTGGTTTGATTTTCAAAACCGACCCAAGGAAGAAAGAGACTCCGTTCATCCTGCCGCTTTTATGAAGCTGTTCAAGACTTCCAACCATCACAAATGTCTCACCTGTATTGATCTTTGTTAAGAGGTCCCTTTCGATGTCAGAGGGATGCATGCCATTCTCTGAAGCTTTGATGCCTTCTAATATCAACTTAGTTAAAGGGTAAGATAATATCTTTGAATCTATGACGGTAACCGGGATATCTACCAGTTGGGCTGCCTGCTGTGCAGAAGAAAACGTCCCGCTGAAGGCAGCAGATACGTGAATGGAAATTATATGATCATATTCATCTTGCAGTTTCGTATATAACTCTTGAAAGATCCCGATTGAAGGCTGAGAGGTCTTGGCATCCGCCCCATTTTCTTTCAATAATTCAAAAAGGTCCTGCGGAAATAAATCAACACCATCTTTATACTCCTTTTTTCCAATCAGGATATTCATTGGAACCACATATACATCTTGATTTCTGTCAAAATCATCAACGCTGCATGCTGTACTGTCTGTTACCCATGCAATCTTCAAATCCCTCATCCCCTTTTTTCTATATGTATGTCCGATATATATCCGGCTATGAATCGCTCAGAATAATTGCAGTAATGAATTTTCTATATGTACTACAACTTCCTCCAAGTCATCCACCATTTCTTCTGTAATGATCCGGTTGAAGTTCACAATTCCCTGATGAAGGAATGGCTGGCTGGTGGAAGTAATTTCACGCCACTCGATATCCCGCTTCGGCCCCCACCAATTTTCAATTCCAGCCATAACAGAATCAGTAAAGCTGCTTCCTTTTGATTGATACTGAACCTGAAGCATTGCTCCTGGCTCCAATCCCTGTTTCGGGTAAGCTTCTGCATTCCACTCCTTTATACCGGCAGACAGGGTCACCATTACGGTAACTCCGTCTTTAACCGGGTTGGAAAGGGTCAGGGAATATCTCCTCTCTAAGCTTGCAAGGTCTATAATATCCTCTCTGTTTGTCACCTTCAATGATCCCATTATATCGAGTTCATACAATGCTCCCTGTAAAACAACTTTCAGGTTTTCATAAGCTGTTGGATCAAACATCGCCCGTTTCTCCCTTCGGAAACTTCCTAGTATAGCCCACTTACATTTCCATTTTCATCGACATCCATTCCATATGCAGCTGGTTTTTTGGGAAGGCCCGGCATGGTCATCACTTCACCTGTCAGGGCTACAATGAATCCGGCGCCAATCTTTGGGCGGAGCTCTCTTATATGAATCGAGAAGTCTCTTGGTCTGCCGAGCTTCTTGGCATCATCTGAAAGTGAGTATTGGGTCTTTGCCATGCAAACCGGCAAACTGCCCCAGCCAAGATCCTTAATCTCTTTCAGCTGCTTTTCCGCTTTTGTTGAGAATTCAACTTCACTGGCTCCGTATACGTTGAATGCAACCGTTCTGATTTTATCTTCGATACTGACCTGTTTATCATACAATCTCTTGAAAGATTTTTCGTCATTTTCAATTATGCTGACCACTTTCCCAGCCAAGTCCTCTCCGCCTTTTCCTCCGTTTTCCCAAACTTCAGTCAAGGACACGGCTGCCCCGTTGTTCTCACACCAGTTAAACAGATAAGAAAGTTCTGCTTCTGAATCAGTCATGAACTTATTGATGGCAATAACAAAAGGAACACCAAATAATCGAATGGTTTCCATATGCTTCTGCAAGTTTTCAAGGCCCTTTTCCAGGGCAGGCAGATTTTCATTGGCCAGATCTGCTTTATCCTGTCCGCCATGCATTTTTAACGCTCTCACGGTTGCGACTAATACCACTGCATCCGGACTGGCACCAAGCGCCTCTGTTTTAATGTTCATAAATTTCTCAGCACCTAAGTCAGCGCCAAATCCTGATTCAGTCACAACATAATCTGTAAGTTTTAAAGCGGTTCGCGTAGCTATCACAGAATTGCAGCCATGGGCAATGTTTGCAAACGGACCGCCATGAACAAGAGCAGGGGTATGTTCGATGGTTTGGACAAGGTTCGGTTTCAACGCATCTTTCAAAAGCAGCGCCAATGCCCCTTGAGCACCGATGTCTTCAACGGTTACCGGTTCTTTATGGATTGTATATGCTACAATCATCCTGCCCAGGCGCTTCTTCAAATCATTAAGATCGTTAGCCAGGCATAGGACGGCCATGATTTCAGAAGCAACAGTAATATCAAACCCGTCTTCCCTCGGCACCCCCTGAACTGGTCCTCCTAAACCGATGACAATCTGCCTGAGCGCCCGGTCATTTATGTCCAGTGCCCTCTTCCATGTAATACGTCTTTGATCGATCTCAAGGTCATTCCCCTGATGGATGTGATTATCAATCATTGCCGCCAATGCATTATTTGCAGTGGTAATCGCATGAATGTCCCCCGTAAAATGAAGGTTGATATCTTCCATTGGCAGCACTTGTGCATACCCGCCGCCTGCTGCACCGCCCTTGATGCCCATCGTTGGTCCCAGTGAAGGTTCCCTTAAAGCAATCATCGTCTTTTTACCGATGGAATTAAGCGCATCCCCCAAACCCACCGTAACGGTTGACTTCCCTTCCCCGGCCGGTGTCGGATTAATGGAAGTGACAAGGATCAGTTTACCGTCGGGCCTGTCCTCCAGTTTTTTTATAGATTCATACGACAACTTCGCTTTATACCTTCCATATAAATCGATATCTTCTTCCATCAGCCCCAGTGAATTTGCTATGTCCTTGATAGGAAGCATTTCAGCCTCCTGGGCGATTTCAATGTCTGTTGGCACTTTTTTTCGTTGATTCATTCCGAGACCTCCTAAACACATAACTTTTTTGCGTACTTTATGTAAAAAAATTTATTTGTAAACTACTGAAAATTCATCCTTGATACATTTATACAGAATGACCATATAAAAGTCCATATATAACAAAGGCTATGCGCTCGCTGTTAGGTATTTATCATCGAAACCCCCCTCCCTAAAGAGGAAGGGGGGTTCCCAATGAACTGCTGAAAAGAATCAGGATTGCTGCTCACTGTAGTAGACTTCTTCAAACGGCTGAACCACGACAAATCCATTTCCTTCAAATTTCATCTGGATGGATTCCCCGCTTCCCCTGCCAAAGAATGTTTTCAATGAAACATCTGTAACGAAATCCGGCTGCAGATCCCCTGACCATGCAACAGTGGCATTTGGGTCGGTATAGACCGGATTCCCCGGTTTCACCAAAAGCGTCAATGGTTCGTAATGCGAGGTGATGGCAACCATACCAGAGCCTTCAATGCGGACATTGAACAGGCCTCCCGCCATCATTCCCGCAACTTTCCTCATCAGTTTAATATCCCATTTCAAACCTGGTTGAAAGGCGAGCAAGTCATTTCCATTTACGTAGATTGCTTCATTGTGCAGATGCAGGATAGAGATTTTTTTGCCTTGATCAGCCAGGTAGAGCTTTCCTTGACCATTTGCCTTCATTAAGGAAGTCCCTTCTCCCGTCAGGGCTTTTTTGAATAATTTGCCCAATCCGTGTTCAAGGACCCCTTCCCTTTCAAACTTGATCGCACCTCTGTAGGAAACCATGGAGCCCATTTTGGCCCAAACATCTCCATCCAGGTTTATCTCCAGCATTCTTGGTGTTTCCAGTTCGAACAGCCCTTCTCCTTTATCCTCTTGCTGGGTTTGCTTGATAAATTCATCAATTGAAAAACGCTGGTTCACTCTAATCCCTCCACATCGGCTTGAGTTTTTCTGAACATGAACAATGTCATGAATGTCAATGCTTGTTTCAGCTCCTGAGACAGATTATTGGTAAGTTTTTCTGAAACACCTTTTTTGAACACCCATGTCTCATCCTCTTTTACCAATCCATTTTCATTGGCCAGTTTCTCCAGCTCCCATGGCATCATGGTATTGCAAATGACATCTTCGCCATAAAGCCGCGGATATGAATTTTCCCGTGGATGGGCAGTGGGCCCAAGGATCCCAATACATACCCTCCCATCCTCTCTTACGACTTCTGAAATCTGTTTTAAAGCATGCAATGGATCTTCCGTCCATTCCAGGGAATTAATCATCATGACTGCATCAAACTGCCCTTTTTCAAACGGAGGATGCGATAGGTCTCCTTTTACAAAATCTAATCCCTCCTTTTCTTGTTTTCTTGCAAACTCGACCATTTTCTCAGAAAGGTCCATCCCCGTTACTTCATATCCTTCTTGGTTCAATAAATAAGAGCCGAATCCGTCTCCGCACCCGAGGTCTGCAACTTTACTGCCTTGCGGAACATTTTTCACCACAAATGGCACGATATCTTTCCTGCTGCCTTCTGTCCACATATTGACGCTTTTGCTGTGCCAATTACTGGCGTTATGATCCCACCGCTCCTGCGCACTTTCATGCCATTCTCTCTTTTCCATTCTTCCACCTTCTTCGCTGAACATTATGTATATAACCTATATATTATTCTCTTCTCACCCTAACGCAAAAAGTCCTGCTTTCAAAGGAGTGATAAAAAGTTTATTTTTATTAACATTTGCCCGATTCCTTCTTAAACTTTGGATTTTTGACCATACTAGGCTTGAGATTATTTGTAAAGGGGTACGCAAATGGAGGAAATCACTAAAATCCAGCGAAATCATGATGGGCAGATTATCAGTTTTCAAACCTCAACCGGCAGGATCATTTCATATCAAAAGGCTGTAATGGAAGCTCAAGAAGGGGTATTATCAGGGGTAAGCATTGAATTTGACGGGGAAGGAACTTCCCAGCTCGCTAACAGCTTCAATGGGGATGTTACCTTCTCTGAACTGCCTGAAATATTTTAAGGACCCATTGCTGGTGAATAGGAATCATGAAAAAAAGGACGATTGGATAATCGTCCTTTTTTTCATTCGCTTTCATTCTTTGCTTGTATCTGCCTTAACTTCTTCAGAAGGTCTTCATTCTCTTCAAACAACTGAACAAGGTCTCCGATCCTGTCGATGGAATCCCAGCTTAAATGGTGTTCTATCCCCTCAACATCCTCGTAAATGTTTTCTTCCTTCACTCCAATTATATTCAGGAATTGTTCCAGCAGCTCATGCCTGAAAACAAGCCGTTTCCCGATTTTGTTCCCTTTGGCAGTCAAAATAAGCCCTCTGTATTTTTCATATATCAGGTAATCATCTTTATCAAGTTTCTGTACCATTTTGGTTACTGAGGAGGGATGGACTGACAGTGCATCGGCAATATCTGAAACCCTGGCATATCCTTTATTATCGATCAATAAATAAATTTGTTCTATATAATCCTCCATACTCGGCGTTGGCATATTGAACCCTCCACATTGGTAAATATCATTAAAAGTTTACTATATATACCGGTTGAATACAACTGAAACCGATTGATCAGCCAATTCCCTATACTGTTATGATGCGTTTTTCCCATGTCAGGCAAGCCCATGATACTTGATATGAAACCGTTTAAATTTTCTTACAAAAACTACGCTAACTTCCTTGACTATGTCAAAGGCGGTATTGTATATTTAAGACATCATTTAACAGAATTCTATGTCCTCTTCTTGGAATGGCAAAAGGTTCTTATAATGATAATATTTCCAGGAGCACAAAAGTGTGCTTGAAAGATTTAGGAGGAACAGTATTATGCAAAACGGTAAAGTAAAATGGTTCAACAATGAAAAAGGTTTTGGATTCATCGAAGTAGAAGGCGGAGACGATGTATTTGTTCACTTCACTGCTATCCAAGGTGAAGGTTTCAAGTCATTAGAAGAAGGTCAAGAAGTTTCTTTCGAAATCGTAGAAGGCAACCGCGGACCTCAAGCTGCTAACGTAACTAAACTATAATTCGGACTATAATAGATAAAAGAAGCTGTCTTTGACAGCTTCTTTTTTTATGTTTAAATACGCTTTATGTCAGGTTTTTCCCGAGCTCTTTTATTTTTTGTCCGACCGTGCATTTTTCAATACAAAACCGGTGGGCATAATTCTTGCCATGTTCTTTTCTGAAATGTGCTTTTAACAGGCAGTCTTCACAGTAGGTTCCAAGTATTTCGTCCAGTTTCCCGATGACTTGAATTCGCTCCAAAGTTACATCACCTTTCCTATATCCTGCATTCAATATTTTGAGTGACTATGGATAAAAGTATCTTGCAGTGCTTGGTTTGCCAAATTATCTGCTTCTTTGTTTTGTTTTCGGCTGACCGCTTCGTAAGTGGGTTTTATCCCCAGTGCTTTTATTTTTGCCTCAATGCGGTCCAGCCAGCTATTTAACGTTTCTTCATAACAAGGCCATTCTCCTTCAAGCTGTTTCAAAACGACTTGGGAGTCCCCCGTTATGACACATGGTGCATTGCGGACACCCAGTTCCTCCAAGAGCTGCATACAAGAATAGAGGGCAGCATATTCAGCTTCGTTGTTGTTTTCGAGCTCTTTAAGTTTTTCATTCTTTCGAATCCTGTATTTTTCTCCGCCTTTTCGATAATAAACGACCATGCCCAGACCGGCAAGCGCGTTTTCTTTATCAAATCCTCCGTCAAAGTAAACCTTAATATCTTCAGGCTCTTGTTCGAGCTCTTCATTCAATTTAAGAAATTCCTTCCTGGTCCATTCATTATCCATTTCATCCCGAATAATGATATCCCCGGCTCTGCCGGTTTTCATCAAATCTTCAATTAGATACTCAACAAACTTCCGGTTCATCCAATCTGATTCAAATGTTATTTTGTCAGGAATTTTTCCGCTGTATGTCCAGATAACTTTCATTTTCATTATTTTTTCTCTCCTTCCGACTGACTCTATTGTCCATTTGACCCTTACTATGTATAATGTACAAGGTCTTTTCAATTATTTCAGCGTATAGGGCTTAGGTTTCGTAAAGAATATCCGATAGAATGTCCTTAGTATATGCATTAACTCACTATATTTTCAGGGAGGAGATAATATGTTCAATGAATGGTTTGGACTCATATTTGTTCTTGTCAATTTCATCTTGGTTCTTGCAATGTACAGAATCTTTGGCAGGACAGGCCTGTTCGTGTGGATAGGCGTCTCAACTATATTAGCCAATTTACAGGTGATTAAAACCATTGAGATTTTCGGGCTGACTGCTACCTTAGGCAATGCCATGTATGGTACCGCCTTCCTGGTGACGGACATCCTGAATGAAAAATACGGTAAGAAAGAAGCTCAAAAAGCGGTATGGCTGGGGTTCTTCACTCTGCTTGTTATGACGATCATCATGCAAATGGTTCTTATCTTTGATCCGCATCCTGATGATTTCGCCCAGGGTTCCCTTGAAACCATTTTCGGTATGATTCCACGTATAGCCATCGGAAGCCTTGCCGCTTATCTGGTCAGCCAGTTCGCGGATGTCTACATTTTTTCTTTCCTTAAGAAAAGGTTTCCTAAAGATTCTCAATTCTGGATCCGCAACAACGGCAGTACCATGCTCAGTCAATTACTCGATACTCTCGTTTTTACAACGATTGCGTTCCTTGGAGCATTCCCATTTGATGTATGGATCCAGATTGTATTTACAACCTATTTATTAAAATGGATTGTCGCCCTGCTCGATACCCCCTTTGGATATCTTGCCAAACGATTTGATGTAAAAGATTGATTAAACTGCTTGAGACGGGATACGAACCTGTTTCAAGCTTTTTTATATAACCAGGTTTTAGCAGGGAAAATTAATAAGAATTGATGTTTTTCCCATTTGTGATTAGACTTATAGTTAGTTTATTTTTTTGAGGTGAAAAGTATGGTCGAAGTGTACATAGACGGCGCAAGCGCCGGCGATCCGGGACAAAGCGGTGTCGGGATTTATATTAAGAACAGTGGTGAAAACTTATCTTACTCCATTCCCTTGGGAATTAATGAAAATCATGAAGCTGAATACCTTGCCTGCATCAAAGCCCTGCAAATCTGCAGGGAGAAGAACTTCAATGTTCTTTCTTTCAGAAGCGACTCCCAGGCCGTCGTCAATGCTGTAGAGAAAGAGTATGCACGAAACAAAAAGTACAAGCATCTATTGGAGGAGATACTGCAGCTTTCCAAAGAGTTTGATTTGTTCTTTATCAAGTGGATTCCAAGTAAGGAAAATAAACGAGCTGATGAACTTGCCCGTAAAGCCATCCATCTGAACGAGGATTCAACGAATGAACTCTAAAAGGTGGTTAGCGGATTTCTCCCTGCTTGCAGTAGCATTTATATGGGGAACCACATTTGTCATCATTCAGAATGCTATATCTTTTCTTCCTCCTTTTGCTTTCAATACAGTGAGGTTTTTGCTCGGGGGAATATCCCTGCTGTTACTTTTGCTCATGAAGGAAAAAGGAAAAATCCGCATCAGCCGAAGCAGTTTGATACCGGGAATTGTGTTAGGTTTTTTTCTTTTCCTGGGATATGCATTTCAAACATTCGGACTTTTATACACCACCCCTGCAAAAGCAGGATTTATCACTGGGTTAAGTGTTGTCCTTGTTCCTTTTCTCGGCTTTCTGATTTTAAAGCAGAAGCCTCTTGCCGCTTATGTTGCAGGAGCTGTTTCTGCGGCACTGGGACTGTATTTACTTGCTGCCGGACATACACAGTCGATAAATCTTGGTGATTTCCTTGTCATGATATGCGCATTCGGATTTGCCATTCATATCATATTGACGGACAAGTATACAAGAATGAATTCCGCTTTGCAGCTGACGATCATACAAATATTGACGGTTGCCGGATTATCTTTAATTTCCATGCTTCTTTTTGAGGATTGGCAAACTGCCTTGACTATATCGACCTTATTTGAAACAGAGGTCATGATCGCTTTACTTGTCACAGCTCTGCTGGCTACGTCAGCTGCTTACCTGATTCAAACATCTGCACAAAAGTATACCACTCCAGCCCGGGTTGCAGTCATTTTGACAATGGAACCTGTCTTCGCGGCGCTTTTTTCTTACCTTTGGATTGGAGAAGAGCTGACCTCCATTGCTATTACGGGCTGTTTTTTCATTTTTCTGGGGATGATCCTGACAGAGCTGCCGCAGCTTTTCAGGACGATGATCAAGAAGTACTCGCCTGAAGCATAAAGAAAAGCAAAGAGAACCGAATTAAGGTTGTCTTTGCTTTTTAATTTCTAAATTCTCACTTTGCGGTACGCTTCTCTGAGATCAAGCCAATAATTCAAGACTTTCAGCATAACTCCATGCAGCCTGTCTTGTCTTGATATTGTTGGAATGCAAAGTCTCCAATAAAGACATATAAAAGCTGTTATCGAATCCTTTTTGTGCTTTTAATGTGATCTCTATTGCCGCATTAACGATTTCATCAGAAACATTCACCGATCTTTTGCCAAAGTAAATAAAACCTATCGCGTCTTCCCCAAATTTAAATCCTTTGTTTTCTAAATGAATTAGAAAGTCTTCGGTTGTTTGTTTGCTATACTTCACGATTTTCCTCACCCTGTGTCTAAAGTTCTTTTCTTTGTATTTTGCTGGATAGGCCAGATTTACGGGCCGCTTTCGCTTTTGGTCCCGTCCAGCTGCAGCGGCCAGCGACTAGCGGATTTCAATCTTCCTCCTTCCGATAAGTCAACATCAACTCACTTCGTTCGTTGTGTTTCCTTTATCTCATGCGGAAGATCTCCAATCCGTACGTCGCTTACGGGCCGCTTTCGCTTTTGGTTCTATCTTACAAAAAATCTGCCCTTTTGCCTATCTTTTTTTCCGAGGAGAAAGCTGAGGCTGCCAACTACGGCACCGAAAATGGCCCCTCCGATAACTTCTACAGGCTGGTGTCCCAGCATTTCTTTTAGTCTCATCGGCTTTTCTTCAAATGGAATCGGCTGGTCTTCATGTGCCTTTCGTACCAATTCGTCGAGCGAATTGACTTTAAGGGTAAGTTCACCAGTCTGCCGGCGTATTCCCTGTGCATCATACATGACAATCAGCCCGAAAATAAAGGAAAGAGCAAAATCAATAGTGGAAAATCCCCTTTTTAATGCGATGAATGTCGTTAATGATGAAACGCCGGCTGAGTGGGAGCTTGGCATTCCCCCAGTCTGGAAAAACAACATTGGTTTCCATTTCCCTGTTTTAAAAAAGTGTAATGGGATTTTAAGGGCCTGTGCTGCAAATATACTCAAAAGAGCTGTCACAACTCCTCTATTCATCTGTTCACCCCCTGTTTTTCTATTTAAAACCTCTCTCCTCCGCCTCATTAGTTTGTCCAATTGAATTATTTACATTAAAAGCGGCAGGATGGTGAAAATAAAAATGGAGGTGACAAAATGAGCAAAAAACATAATAAAAACAGGGGAACAAAAGCACCTGCGGTCAACCCTCAAGGATTTGCGCAGGATGGTGTATCGACTCCGGATCCTAAATCAAAACTTGAGGATCGAGCTAAAAGGTCCAATACAAAAATTTAATTTCCAACAATTCCATAATGAACAACACCACATAAAAAGGGACTTATCAAAGAACACAAAATGTTCCACTTGATAAGTCCCTAATATAAATTCCGGCTATTAAGCATGCTGGCTTAGCAGATGATCTTTACCAATAAGAAAGCGTCTTAATGCCCTAAGTTCCAATTCCTCCATCATTAAAATGGCATCCGGTGCAATTGCTTCCCATTTAGCTGCTTCCATTTGAAATTCCAGCGGTACGTCACATTTGATTTCTGCAAGCTGGCGGGATAAATGAAGCATTTCCAAATCCCCTTCAATTTTCTTTCTTTGAGAAGGAGTAAGCAGATGGAGGCTGTCCAAGATCCCCTGAATATGCTCATGTTCCTGAATCAATTTGACTGCTGTTTTTTCACCGATTCCTTTAACACCAGGGTATCCATCACTTGTATCTCCCATCAGCGCTTTTACGTCGATAAACTGCTCAGGCGTCAAACCTTTTTCTTCTATAAAATAATCTTTTGAATACGTTAGATAATTTCCAAAGCCCTTTTTCAAAAGAACCACATCAATATTATCATCCAAAAGCTGCAGCAAGTCCTGGTCACCGCTTAAAATGGATACTTTTGTTTCTTTTGCAGCTGTTTTGGCGATTGTTCCGATGCAGTCATCTGCTTCAAAACCGCTCATTCCGATATTATACAGTGCAAACCCTTCTGCAACCTCTTTTGCCAAATCAAATTGCGGAATCAATTCAACCGGCGGCGCATTGCGGTTTGCCTTATAATCAGAATAAATCTCATTGCGGAAAGTAGCACTTCCCATATCCCAGCATACCGCTGTATGTGTGGGATTGATATGTTCAACAGCCATCAGCAAATGTTTCATGAATCCCTGTACACCATTGGTAGGCTGTCCTTTTGAATTTATCATAAACTGTCCTGAAACGGCAGTCGCGAAAAACGAGCGAAATAATAGAGCCATTCCATCGATCAATAATAAATGTTCATTGTGTTTTTCCACATTCACCACTCCTTTGTTCACTCTAGCATTATAACATATTTCAGTAATGAATTTTTTTGAAATTCTTAGGAGGGATGGTAAGAATCTTACAAACACAAAAAAACCTGATTCCACAGAATCAGGTTTTCATTTTACTCTTCCCCTTTATTCACTTCATGTTCTTCATAAGAAATCCAGTCACTATAACTGCCTGGATAGAGCTTCGCGTTTTGATAGCCCGCTTCCCATAAAGAAAGGATATTCGGTGCGGCTGTTACACCTGAACCGCAGTAAACGATGAGCGGCTTTTCCCGATCGAGCCCTTCCCATCTCCTCTGTTGTTCCTCTACTGGAAGGAAACTGCCGTCTTGCAGTCCCTCTGTCCATTCATGATTCACAGCTCCAGGAATATGCCCGGGGATCTTGTCAATGGGTTCCGCCAGACCAAGGTAGCGTTCCCTTGCCCGGGAATCAATAAGAATGCCTTCCAGTGCTTTTCTTGAGATTTCTCTCACATCATCAACTGCTGCAATCATCTCATTTTGTATGTTAGGATGATACTTCTTTGAGCTAAAGTCAATGATTTCGCTGGTAACAGGCAGGTTCTGTTTCTTCCAGCCTTCATATCCTCCATTTATAACGAAGGCTTCATTGTGCCCGGCATATTTCAGCAGCCACCAGCAGCGGGCAGCAAAGGCTCCCTCACTGTCGTCATACACGACGACAGTTGTATCATTGTCTACTCCCGACTGTTCGAGCTTACGAATGAAATCGTCCATATTCGGCAGCGGGTGCCTTCCGCCATGCTTTTTCACTTCACCGGATAAATCCTTTTCCAAGTCAAAGTAAACGGCGCCGGGAATATGACTTTCCTTGTAGGCTTTCTTCCCATATTCCGGCTCGCCTAGTTTAAAGCGGCAGTCAATGATTCTAACATTCTCATTGAGGTAGTTGGATTGGAGCCATGAGATATCTTTAGTATTCTTCACCTGCTTCATCCTCCTTTTTCATCAGCTTGCTGATATGCTCTTTTGGGTCCCAGCAGTTAAATTGGTACTCAGGCTTAGTTTCATAGCCCAGCCTTGTACAGTGATAGTGCATTTTACCGTCAATTCTATCCGCTGAAAAGTTTTTGCAGGTTGCACATGCATGGTAACGGCTGTTCTTCATTTTCCCAACCCTTATCTGTTTGCAGAGAGTTTGGAGTAAATCTCTTTCCAACCCTCTAAGTTTTCAATTGATTCCAATGCGGCCAGCCATGAGTCGATTTGTTCCTGCGATTGTGATAGTAACTCTTCTGTCATTCGTCGATGTTCATCCTTCAAGAATTCAACCGCCCACTCGGTGATCCGCTTTTTTGATTGGTCCAAATAGTCGTCTGCCGGACCTTGAAGATCTCCATTTAAACTTTCCATCACTTTTTTCTTTCCATTATTCTCGAAAAAGTCCTTAGGATTTTTGAAGTTTTTCAATGCGGGACTGAATCGTTCCCTCTCAAGTTCCGTGAATGCCTTTGAAAAGTCTATTTCCTTTGGGTCCCCTGCTTCGTATGGAGAAAAGACCAGGTTCTCTTCCATTTTCTTGACTTTCTCAATATAGATTTCGAATTGTGACTTTAATTGCTTTCCTGAAAACTTTTCCGTTCTCAGTGTTGTGGCACGCATTTCCTGTGCAAAATCAAATCCTGTTGAATCCAGCAGTTCTTCCAATGCAGCCTGTAATGCTGCTTTCGAAGAGGAATGCTGTGTAAAGACAGCCGGATGAAATGCTTCCTTGAAAAAGTCTGAGAAACGAAGAAATACCCTTTGCTTCACATAATGGATCAGCTCTTTTATCTCTTGAGACACTCGCAGTTTCATGCTTTCAGGAGCCTCACTGGCAAGGAATTCCTGGACTTTCTCTTTAATCAACAGTAATTCTTCTTTCCTGTTTTCGCGGTTCTTCTCATCCATTGAAGAGTTCTCGATCAATGTTTTCAGGCGGTCGAGGCCGCGCTCCCATTCTGCTGATGCAGATTGGGCGGCCATCAATTTCAACTCTCCGTCAATGAAATCGTTAAATTCATTCTTGAAGGACTCTATTCCTGATTCCATTCTCCTTTCCGGCTCCATAGCCAGCTTGGAGGATACTCCAAAAATCCGAGGGAAACGGATGCCGTACTCAATAAGCTGTCCTTGTACATAGTCGATCACATCTTGTTTTTCTTCTTCATCTTTGGCCAAGTCGACTGCGTTGACAATGAAGAACATCTTATCCAATTCAAAGGCATCCTTGACCCTTCCCAGCTGAATCAGGAATTCCCTGTCAGCTTTTGCAAACGCATGATTATAGTAAGTCACAAACAGGATCGCATCTGAATTTTTAATATATTGGAAAGCGACACCTGTATGCCTTGCATTGATGGAATCAGCACCAGGAGTATCAACGAGGGTGATGCCCTGCCTTGTTATCGGAGAATCATAGAAAAGGTCTATTGACTCTACATAACAGGATTGGCTTTCATTCGCAACGAAACCTCTGAATTCTTCCAAACCGACCTTTAACACTTCCCCCAACTTTGAATGATACTCATCGTATCCTTTTAGGAATGCGGCAAGGAATGAAAGGTGGACTTTTTCTTTCCCTTCTCCATCGTTGCTTTTTAACAAGCCTGGGATGCGCTCTGCCGCCTCCTCAAGTGAATCGGCCTGAACTTGGAAAACCTTCATTGAATTCTGCACATCAATGAGCATCTGCTGTCCGGTCTTCAGGAATACTTGGGCAGTCCCGTGTTCCCGCCCTTCCGATACCGGGCGGATCCTATTGATGGATGCAGTTGTCGGATTCGGACTTACAGGCAATACCTTGCTCCCTAACAGCGCATTGGCAAACGAGGATTTACCGGCACTGAATGCACCAAATAACGCAATGGTGAAGTGCTGTTCCTGGAGCCTTTCAGCTTTCTTCTTCAAGATTTGGGCTGTCTGTTTAAGACCGCTGATGCTTTCATAATCTCCCGCCATCTCATTCAAGCGCTTTATCAATGGTTCCAATGCTATGGACTTGTTTTCGGCCTCCCGCATTTTTTCCCCTGATTCTGTTTCTTCATTGATACTGTCCGTTTTTTTTTCTTTGTGAATTTCTGCAGCATAAGTGGTGTAGTTTTTCTCACTTTTCTCCCACTTGTCTTCCCATTCATCAACTGTCTCTTGCGAATTTAGATTCACTGACCCTTCAACAATACTTTGGAGATTATCATTCTTGATTTCGGCGTCTTCCTTATAAAAATCAAGCTGCTTAAGAGCATCTGTTTTTTCTTTAATCAGCTTATGCTGCTCCTTCAAAGCTTCGTTTTCCTCGTTTTTTTCGGAGTCAACAAGTTCCACCAACCTCGCTTTGAGGCTTTCAGTCTCTCTTCTTGCTTTCCTTTTAAGTTTTCCGGCAAGCTCTTCACAATAATTTAAAACATACTCACCAGTCACCCTGGCACCAGCTTTTGCCGTCTCATTTAGATCTGATTCAGTGACCTCCACCGTCAGGCCTTCCGACTTCGTCATTAAATCTTCATCATGAAAGCCCGCCTGTTTCATCACAAGACTGCCCAGACCTCGCAAGTGCCACTCCAATTGAGCCTCGACATTTTTTTTCAGATTCTCCATGAGATCGGACTGACGCTGGCGGCGTTCTTCTTCTGTTTTCTTTTTTGAGAAAAACATTCCCACCTTGAAATCATCCTGAAGCGACTCCAGATACTTCTTTGCCAGCTCTCTTGTTTCAAAAGGCATTAAATACGCGTTTTTGATTATTTTTTCTCGTTCTTCTTCAAAGGTTTGGATATAAGACTTAGAGCTATTATCAGCAATTTTCGTGCGTAATGCAGCTTCCTTTTGGATTAATTCCTCACTGTTCTCAATATCTTCCGAAGAGATTATTGAAGAAAGGGAATCCTGCTGCTCCTTTAAATTCTCTTTGAGCCATTTCTGATGGTCGCTCACCAAGCGGTTCACACCAGCAGCAAATGAGCGCTGCAGCAGTTCATCTTTATGCTGGAACTGGCTGTTGATCAAGTCCCTGACTTCTGTAAATTCATTATGGGGATTTGCTTGATCCCGAAGAGAAGTGAAAAAGATCCTCTCCGGTTTAACCTGCCAAGCAGCAAAAGAATCTGAAACAGACTGTTTAAATTGATCAAAAGATAACTCTTCATCGTTGTGTTTATCAATCTGATTGACAATCAAATAAAGCCTGACGCCATGATTGGCAAGCTCCCGGGTATATTCGAAATTCAACTGTGATTGAACATGATTGTAATCCATCACATAAAACACAATATCTGCAAGGTGAAGCGCCGACTCTGTTGAAATCCGGTGAGCGTCATCTGTGCTGTCCACTCCTGGTGTATCCAGTACTGTCACTCCATCAGGAAGCTTGGTGTGCTTTTTCCCTATTTCGATACTTTGGACATTTTCCCCGTCCTTACAGTATTGTTTTACAATATTAAAATCATAAGCTCCATCAAAGATGACCGACTGCTTATCGTGATAATGAACTTTGGCAAAGTCAGAATCAGCATAGTGAAGCTTTACCAGATTGGCTGAGGTCGGGATAGGGCTCGACGGCAACAGCTCCTCTCCTGCCAGTGCATTGATCATTGTCGATTTACCGGCGGAGAAGTGTCCGCAGAAACCGGCTATAAATTCATTTTTCCAAAATTTATTTGCGAGCAGCTCTGCTTTTAAAGCAGCCTCTTTATCACCGCTTTCACTCAGCGTTTCATGTAAGGATGCAAGCTTTTTTATTTTTTCATCGAACGTTGTCTTTGTATGTGATAGCGATTGCAAAGTAACCTTCCCCTTATACCTGAAGTAATGTTTATCCATGTTATGCATCTTATATTTTATCTCATAATTTACTTCATTCCTATTAAAACATGGCCGTAAATGGAACCATCATACAAAAAAGGACTCAATATTCAAGTTGTCCTTGAACATTCAGTCCTTTTTGGAAGGCTGCAAATCATCGATCATACGCAGGAACCAGATCTCTTGAATCTGAATCTTCAGAAGCGATTGCCCTAGCCGTCAATACTGTCTTGCTTTTTGTTACGAATACATTCTTCAAAACATATTTCGTTAATATGCCGTATACAACTGCCGTCAGGAGAACCAAAAACAAAATCATACCGGAAACCCCTTCCTCTTATGCCCGTCTTGAGAATAATTTTCATCTTCAATTAGGATTTTATCAGAAACGATAATCATTTTCAATCATTATTCAGTCAATTCCCTCTTTTTTCACAGAAGGGATAAACCGCTTCTTCCCCTGGTGTATCTCTTGATAATCTGTCACTGATGCCAGCGCTTTCTCTTCAACAGGGATGCGTATCGATAAAATGAATTGGTTGAGCAGCGCAAAGATGAATAAGGTCCAATATGCATTAAACATGAGCGGGATAACTATCAGTTCAACTGTTACGATAAAATAATTGGGGTGTTTGATGAACTTATAGGGCCCTTTCGCTACAACATCAGCTTGCGGTAGAACAATGATCTTTGTATTCCAATACCTCCCCAGCGAGGTAATTACCCACATCCTCCCTGCTTGTGTCAGCAGAAAGATGAAAAACAAAGCAAGCCAATAATCACTCAGGGAACTTTGTCCAAAGATTTCTTCAGCCAATAGAGAAGCAAAAAAGAGCAAGTGTATGGCCACCATAATCTTATAATGGTTCCGGCCATATTCTTTAGCGCCTTTTGCTTTCATCCACTTTTCATTTCTTTTTGCGATAAAAAGCTCTACAATCCGTTGGATGGCAATTATGGAAAATAACAGATAAAACATCATTCCCACCTCATTAAGAGCAATTCGGAACTGAATCCCGGTCCTAGAGCTACTCCAAGCCCTATATCTCCAGTTTGGATTTCTTTGTTCAAATGATCTTGTAAAACATATTGGATGGTGGCAGATGACATGTTTCCAAATCTCCTCAAAATATCTCTTGCGCTATCAAGCAATGAATGATCCAGTCCCAGTGCTGTCTCATACGCATCTATGACTTTCTTTCCTCCGGGGTGGGCAACAAAATGTTTGATATCTTTTAAGGACAAATTATTCTTGGATAGGAAACTCTCAACATTTGGTTTCAGCCAGTCTTCGATGATCGTGGGTATATCTTTGGAAAAGACGACAAACAGGCCATTATCTTTGATATTCCATCCCATCACATCCAAGGAGTTTTTCATAGTGGTGGATTGAGTAGCGAATATTGCCGGAAGGGGTGTCCTAGATTCATTCAAAGCAGGGCTCTCATCTCCGCATAACAAAGAACAAGCTGTTCCATCGGCAAATAAAGAAGTTCCAATAAGGTTGCTCTTTGACCTGTCACCATGCTGAAAGGTCAATGAACATAGTTCAATAGTCAGCACCAACACATTCGCTTTTGGAAATGCCAGGCAGTACTCATAAGCCCGTGCTAATCCGCTGGCACCTCCTGCACAGCCCAGACCCCAAATCGGGATTCTCTTGACGTGGTCCGGGAAGGGAAGGTGATTCATGATCCTCGCCTCTATGCTTGGTGTGGCTAGGCCGGTCGTGCATATTGTGAAGATTGCATCTATATCTCCATAACTAACACCATGGCTGTTCTCTATACATTTGCGTATCGCTTCGATTCCTAATTCAACTGACTTTTCTACGAAAGAATCATTTTTCTCCTGAAAAGACTTCGGCTTTTTAAACCAATCGATATCATGTACAAAGTGCCTTGATTCTATCTCTCCATTCTGGAAAACAGGTAAAAGCCGTTTGATATCGCGGAAGTTCTCCGAAAATAAATTCTCTGCAAAAATGGCCACTTCCTCTTGGTTGATACAGTATGGAGGAATGGCTGTTTCCACTTTTAGGATTTTAGGCATACAAATCTCTCCTTACCTCAGTAAGGATATCTTTACCATTCATTTAAAATTCATTCATATTTGTTTATACAAAGTCTAAACAGATTATAATTCTCACCGATAAAAGAATTATAGACACCAAGAAACAAATTATTGGAGGATTCGACATGACGACAACAACAAAAAGTGTTACCGATATTTTGAATGGAACGATTCAATCTATTAAATCGGTCTTCCCCCTCCCTGTAAAAGTTGATCAGCCAACTCTGGTTTCAGAGCCGGTGAGAAAGCAGAAAATCGGTGTTTTGATTGGACTTACCGGTGATATTCGGGGCCAGATTATCCTTGATGGGGATATTCAAGATTTCCAAGGCCTGGCCGCTTCCATGTTCGGCATGCCGCTTGAAGGTGAAATGCTTGAATCCTTTGCTGGAGAACTAGGCAACATGATTGCAGGCAACCTTTCCACCCAGATTTCCCAACTCGGTCATTCAATGGATATTACTCCGCCGGCAGTCATCGTTGGCGAATCAAAACTATCCGGGTTTGACAGGGCATTGAAGCTTCCCATAGCAATAGAAAATATTGGCGAATTCATAATTATCATCATGGTGGACCAGGCATAATCAACACCATGACAAAGAGAGAAGACATACGAATCAACATTCGCATGCCTTCTCTCTTTGTTATTCATAACCATTAAAAACCTTGGATCGTCATACCACCATCGACGAAGAGAGTCTGCCCTGTTACATAATTTCCAGCAGATGAAGCAAGGAAAACAGCAGGACCGACAAGCTCTTCCAGTTCACCAACCCTATTAAGGGGTGTGACAGCCAAAATGTCATTCACATACTGCTCGTCCTGAAGAAGCTTTTCAGTGAGCGGGGTCTTAAAATACCATGGTCCAATACTGTTTACATTGATATTATACTTACCCCATTCGAATGCAAGGACTTTTGTCATCTGAATCAATGCAGCCTTTGTTGCAGCATACACTACGCCTGTTCGAAGTGCAACATGTCCTGCAACCGAAGCAATCGTGATGATTTTCCCGCTGTTTTGTTCCTTCATGATCTTACCCGCTGCCTGACTCATCATGAACGCTGATTTCAAATTGGTATCCATGATTTTCTGCCATTCTTCATCGGTAACGTCCAAGGCTTGGGAACGGATATTCATTCCCGCATTATTGACAAGTATGTCAATGGAACCCGCTTGCTCTTTTACCATGGCGGCAGCTCTTTCCACTTCTTCCCTGGATGTAACATCTGTCTTGATTATGTATGCTTTCCTTCCAAGCCCCTCGATATGTGAAGCTGTTTCCTTGAGATCTTCTTCTGTTCTTGATAAAAGGGCTACGTCCGCACCGGCCTCTGCCATACCAATCGCTATAGCCCGCCCGATGCCCCTTCCGGCACCCGTTACAATCGCTGTCTTTCCTTTAAGCTCAAAAGATGGTAAAAACATTACAATCTCCCCCTTTCAATATTTACCTTATTTTATCATAAGCCTGTTATTTTCATGAGGAGATTGCTTGCTATCAAACTCTAATCCTCTTTTTTTATGGATTTTTGATAGAGATTATGGATTGTTATTTTCTTCGTTTCCAATCTGCAGATATCACAGATGGCATCCTGCTCAAACAGCCGCCTGCACTGCTCACAATAATATTTCTCCATTTTCTAACCTCCAAGAACTCGTTGCTTCTATAATATGTTAGGAGAATGGAGTTAGTGTCAGGAAATAATTCACAAATGGGACCTCAATATCCCTCTGGTTCTTTACGCAGATCAACTAAAAAAACAACCTCAAAAATGAGGCTGCTCTTCAAATCTGTCTTTACTTCACGAAGCTTTCTGCTCCACGACTCTTACAGCTCTTTCTGATCTCCTTACATTGAAAACGATGTTCAGGATGATGGCAGTCAAGCTTCCTGCTACAATTCCGTTGCTGGTAAGGATCTGCAAGCTTCCAGGCAGCTGGCTGAACATGTCTGGCACAACGGTTACGCCCATTCCCATACCGACCGAACATGCAACAATGAGGAGGTTCTCCTGTGAATTGAATTCCACACGGCCAAGCATTTTGATTCCGTAAGCGACCACCATGCCGAACATAGCAACCATGGCTCCGCCCAATACTGCAGAAGGGATGATGGTTGTAAGAGCTCCAATCTTAGGAACCAGGCCAAGAGCCATCAACATGCCTCCAGTCAAATAGATGACGTTTTTTGTTTTAACACCGGATAACTGGGTCAAGCCGACGTTTTGGGAATATGTTGTATACGGAAAAGCGTTGAATAGCGCTCCTAGAACAATGGCTGCTCCTTCAGCACGGTATCCTCTTGCCACATCATTTTCATCTATCTCTTCCTCACAGATATCACTAAGCGCAAAGTAAACTCCTGTAGATTCTACCAGGCTGACCATTGCAACTAAAATCATTGTAAGAATCGCAGTCAGATGAAACTCAGGCATCCCGAAGTAGAATGGCTGGGCCATATGAAACCATGAAGCTTCCATTACCGGTGAAAAGTCTACCTTGCCCATAAATGCCGCAGCTGCTGTTCCTCCCAGCAAACCTAATAAAATTGCAACGGCCCTTACAAACCCTTTGAAAAAACGGAACAATAATATAATGAATATGAGAGTCCCAAAAGCAAGGCCGATATTGGAGAGAGATCCAAAGTCAGCAGAACCTTCCCCGCCCGCCATATTATTCATCGCCACGGGAATCAAAGTAATACCAATGATAGTAACGACAGAACCAGTAACTACTGGCGGGAAGAAACGGATCAACTTTCCAAAGTAACCGGATATCAACATAACGAATAAACCAGACACCAGGATTGCCCCATAGATTGCAGGAATCCCAAACTGCCCTCCGATTGCTATCATAGGACCGACAGCTGTAAACGTACATCCAAGCACTACTGGAAGGCCGATACCGAAGAAACGATTCTTCCAAACTTGCAGAATTGTGGCCACACCGCACATCAATATATCAATAGAAACCAAGTAGGTTAACTGTTCGCCTGTCAGACTCAGTGCTCCTCCGACAATCAAAGGAACAATGACGGCCCCGGCGTACATGGCGAGGACATGCTGAATGGCTAACGTCGATAGTTTTAAGGGTTTCATACTAATGCCTCCTCTGAAAATTCCACATTTCCATTCTCTAAGGATTGAATTCTCGCAAGGGATTCAACTTTATACCCTTTTTCTCTGAGGAGTTTTCCGCCATCCTGGAATGCTTTTTCAATCACAATCCCTATACCGGCAATGGCAGCTCCGGTCTGAGAAACGATTTTAATCAAACCTTCTGCCGCTTGTCCATTGGCCAGAAAGTCATCGATGATAAGAACTGTATCACTTTTTTCTATGTATTTATCAGATATGGCAATTGTATTGGTTTCTTCTTTAGTGAAGGAATACACCTCTGCAGTCAGTAATCCCTCCCGCAAAGTAAGAGATTTACGTTTTCTTGCAAAGACAAGCGGAACATTCATTGTCAAAGCAGCCATGACAGCAGGGGCGATCCCGGAAGATTCAAGCGTAATCACTTTAGTGATGCCTGCTCCACTAAACCGTCTTGCAAATTCCTCACCAATCTCTTTCATCAATACAGGATCAACCTGATGGTTCAAGAAGGAATCAACTTTCAGAACTGAATCAGATAATACGCTTCCCTCTTCGATGATTTTCATTTCTAATCTTTTCATTCCATTTCTCCTCCTTCCGCCCTTCAACAAAAAAAGCTCAAGGGCATCACACTCACAATGAGTGAGACAATGCCATTGAGCTTTAAAAAAACCAAAGAAAAACAGAGTGAAAACCATTCCGTCCATTGCTCACCCATAGTCGGACAATTTACGGTCGTCCGGTAGAAACTTGCGGGCCATATCCCCGCGATTATATGAGTAAGTGATATTTAATTTATTTAATAGTATATCAGTAAAATTTTAAATTTCAACCCTTTTTTTCGAATTAATACGAACGATAATTAATTATCAGCAATAAATATTCGTAAATATAACATCCTTCATAAATTAAGCCGTTCACTTTAGAGGTTCAAACCGTAAAATTCCAAAGCCTCACCAGACGAATTTACCCCATTAATCGTATGCTATTTTTATTGGTATAAAGCAAATCATCAACATAACTGATTTTGTCCATTATGGTTATAACCTGTTCCTTCATATGTTCATCAAATATTACTGTTTGCAAAATGGCTTTTCTTCAAGTTACATCCCAGTTTGTTCAATAGGTGGTCCCACCCAGATCGAGATTTTATCGGCCACAAGAAACAGCACCATGAGCTGATGAAAATAAGGGAAATATTTTCCGCTATTTATATGAAAATCACGAAAAATGGGGTGCTGTAGCAGAAATAAGAGAAAAATCTTCCCTTATTTATCGCTCAATCAGCCATTTTTGCAATTTAAGGGAAAAATCTTCCCTTATTTTATGGATCGTCGACTATCCTTCTCCATAATGATCCATTCCCTCAACTTCATCTTACCATCTTCTTTCCATAAAATTGCTAGTTTTAGTTCCACTTTACATAAAGAATCAGGATGCAGATTAGTATTTGGTTTCATATAAAAAAAGTAGTTCAGTTAAGGGTACAAAGCTTGTTTTTACAAACTGAACTGTTTATTGCAAAATAAAAGTGCAGAGCTTTGCTAAGGAAAAATGCAGAGTCCTGCACTAATTTTATGTGCATAAAAAAAAGACTTGCCAGTCACCCCAAGTCCCACTAAATTAATTGTGTCGAGCAATTTATTAGTGGAGGTAGAAAGGATGCTAGCAATGTCTGATATTAATTGTATCAAACACCTAAGAAACAAAAAAGGACTATCTATATCAAAAATCAAGGAAACTCTAGGAATTAACTGGAGGACAGCTAAGAAGTATGCAGATGATGATCAATTGCCTAAATCAAAGATTAATCAGCCTAAGGGAATGATGCATACTGAAAAGTGGGGAGAGATTGTCTCTGATTGGCTCTTTGAAGATAGCAAGTTAAAGATGAAGTTGCGTAGAACGAAGAAACATATCTTTAAAGAATTACAGACCCTTGGTTTTAAAGGGTCCTACCGGACCGTTTGTTACTTTATTTCCGATTGGGAAAACAGCCATAATGCAGAAATCGATAAGGGCCATGATCGTTTAGAACATCCTCCAAGTGAAGCACAAGTAGATTTCGGAATAATGGAAGTTGTTAAAGATGGGGACTTTATTGACACTCATGTCTTAGTTATGTCCTATCCACATAGCAATGCAGCTTTCGCTGTAGCACTGCCATCAGAGAATCAAGAGTGTTTCCTTCAAGGGCTTAAACTTTTATTTAACCAAACAAAAGGAGTACCGAGAAAAATCAGGATTGATAACTTAACACCGGCAGTAAAGAAGGTAAGGTCAAAGACTGAAGAGGCAAAGTTAACGGACGCATTTATCCAATTCCAGAATCACTATGGCTTTGAAGTGCAAGTTTGTAATCCTCGCAGTGGCCATGAAAAAGGAAGTGTAGAGAATAAAGTGGGATATATTCGATACAACTTCTTTACAACATCACCAGTTATGACCAGTTTTGAAGATTTAACAGAAACACTTCGTGTTCAATTAGAAAATGACAGACAAAGACTCCATTATGAAAAAGAAGTAATGATTGAAGATCTATGGAATAAGGAGAAAAGCTTCTTATTAGAATTACCTGTGGAGGAATATCCAGTATTTAAAGAGGTTGAAACCAATGTCAATAAATTTAATGAAGCCAAGCTGGATAATACCCTTGTACATATTCCAAAAGCAGCTAACTATCCATTCGTTTACTTTGTGCTTTCATGGGATAAATTCAAAGCTGTCTCACCTGAAGGTGAAATTCTCTTAGAAGATTACAGACCTTACATGAACAAAAAACGAGCTATTCCATGGATTTCTATATTTAAGGATTGGATCCGGAAACCAAGAGTAGTACCTTACTCAAGATATCAAAAATACTTACCTGGACGAGTATCTGAGTATTTAATGGTTGAAGACCTATTAGTCCGTAAGGAACGATTAGAGGAAATCGTAAATTTACTAGTGACCCATGACATGAAGAGAATTAATGAGGAATTTTACGATTTAATTTCTGGAAAGAATGAGAACCCCTTCGGGCTAGACTGGTCTCAATATGATTCCCTGGCTCCTCTAGAAAGGGGTGAACAATCATGAGTGATTCTATTCGTTCTATGTGTAAGTCATTGAGGTTAGCCTATATATCAGAAATTTACGAAACGATTTCCTTTGATTCCCCTTCTCAATATTTAGAAGCTCTGTTTAAAGAGGAATTTCGATTGCGGGAGCAAGCGAAGGTTCAACGTCTAATTAAAAATGCAAAATTTCTAGACTCAAAGAATCTATCTAATTATGAGTGGAACGAGAGGATCCGATTCCCTTCTCATATTGATAAAGAAGGTCTTATGAGTCTAGATTTTATTAGGCAAAAGCAAAATGTCGTTTTAATCGGTTCCCCTGGAACAGGGAAATCTCATTTAGCAACAGGGTTAGGAAGAAAAGCATGCGAGAAGGGATATGAAGTTAGGTTTTACCGTGTGTCTTACCTTATTGAGCAACTGGAACAGGCGTTAAAGCATGATAAATTGCCTTCTTTTAGGAAGAAATTCGAAAAGGTAGAATTGATCATATTAGATGAGATGGGTTACTTACCCTTTAGCAAAGAAGGTTCAGAGTTACTATTTCAGCTAATCGCTGATTGGTATGAACAAAAAAGCTTAATCATTACTTCAAACCTGGAGTTTAGCCAATGGAACAGAATTTTTATTGATTCTAGACTTACAGCTGCGTTGGTGGATCGTTTGATTCACCACGCTCATGTTTTAACTTTCAATGGAGGAAGCTACAGGCTTTCCAATGCCTTGTCAAAGGCAAAGTGATTCGTAATAGGGTGGCAAAAATCTGCAAAATTCTTTGCGCTATTCTGCACTTTTTTCTTGCAAAATACAAACTGAACTACTTACTTCCTAAATATATTTGTTCTTACATTCACATTTCTTTCACAATTTTCCTTCCTGGTGTGATATTTATCACAGATAGAATGTTTGATCATCCCTATTATAAAGATAACAAGAAAATGTTACGAATTGGAAAGGAGTGAGCCTCATGGCAAATCCACAATTGAATCATAAACCAAAGGCAAAGACTGAAGATTCTTCATCATTGAAAGGAACCTTGGCTTCAGTTTTGTTTCTCGGGCTGTTTCTAATTCTCAGCTGGTTTGGTGTTTATTACATTTTTATAGATCGTTTCTAAGTGGAAGGGGAAGATTTTTATGCATATGCACCGTTACGAAAAATGGTGGCTTGTTTTAGGTACTGGGTCTCTTGTCATTTTCTTAATTATTTTAGGTATCAGCGCGTTTCATTCAGGGCATACACCCCCAAGTGCTCAAGCTTATATTGATCCTGAGCAGGTGGATCAAGTAGCTCCATTCAATGAGCCCGGGTTAAAAAAGGTGGAAGGGAAAGATTGGGATTACGAACTGGTAGTAGTTGGCTCAGCTTTCTTTTACTACTCCGGTGAGGAAATCAATGTCCCTCTAAATTCACGTGTTAAGATTATCGCGACAACGAAAGATGTGGTTCACGGTTTCCAAGTTGCAGGAACCAATATTAATATGATGCTTGAACCCGGCTTCATCAGTGAATATGTAACCACTTTTGACAAAGCTGGTGAATACCTCGTGTTATGTAATGAGTACTGCGGGGTCGGTCATCATACTATGAAGACAATGATTAAGGTGGTGGAATAAGATGCTTTCTACAGTAGATCGAAAAGATTCACGTTTAGCAATGGCTCACATATATGTTGCATTCATAGCACTGGCTCTAGGCGGGCTGGCAGGTTTGCTCCAGGTTTTGGTTCGTTCAGGAAGATTCACTCTTCCGGCAAATATTGGCTACTATCAGGTATTAACGGTTCATGGTGTTTTATTAGGACTTGTACTTACTACATTCTTTATTCTTGGTTTTCAACACGCAGCTATTTCCCGGACTTCAGGGACTTACCGTAAAGGTTCGAGAACAACCGGATGGATTGGTTTTTGGGTAATGCTTATTGGGACAGCGATGGCTGCGACCATGATCCTATTAAATGAAGCAACCGTCCTTTATACATTTTATGCACCTCTTCAAGCACACTGGATTTTCTATCTGGGTTTAACGTTCGTTGTAGTGGGAAGCTGGATAGGCGGGGCAGCGATGATTGCCGAATATATCCACTGGCGTAAGCAGCACCCTGGTCAGCCCAGCCCTCTGTTGACATTCATGGCCATCATTAATATGGTTTTGTGGATTGTGGCTACTCTGGGTGTAGCAGGAACAGTATTATTCCAGCTTCTTCCTTGGTCTCTTGGACTGGTTGAAGAAGTAGATGTTCTTATCAGCCGTACTCTATTCTGGTACTTCGGCCACCCGCTGGTATACTTCTGGCTATTGCCTGCTTATATGGCATGGTATGTTATCATCCCTAAGGTCATTGGCGGTAAGATTTTCTCAGATTCCCTGGCAAGGATGTCATTTATCTTATTCCTGCTGTTTTCAATCCCAGTTGGTTTTCACCATCAATTGGTGGAACCAGGCATCGATGCATCTTGGAAATTCCTGCAGGTTGTCTTGACATTCATGGTTGTGATTCCATCCTTGATGACAGCTTTCTCCCTGTTTGCGACGTTTGAAATGTACGGGCGATCAAAAGGGGCAACCGGATTGTTCGGCTGGTTTAAAAAACTTCCTTGGTGTGATGCGAGGTTCTGCGTTCCTTTCATCGGTATGGTCGCTTTCATACCTGCCGGTGCTGGTGGACTGATCAACGCTTCCAACCAAATGAACCAAGTTGTTCATAATACAATTTGGGTAACAGGCCATTTCCACTTAACATTGGCAACATCGGTAGTATTGACATTCTTCGGTATCGCTTACTGGCTTGTCCCTCATTTAACAGGACGTGTCCTTACCAAAGCGATGAATAAACTTGCGATTGTTCAAGCTGTTACCTGGGCGGTCGGTATGAGTATCATGTCAGGAGCCATGCATGCTGTAGGCTTATTGGGTGCACCAAGACGTTCTTCTTTTTCAACATATGGTGATGCACCACAAGCTCTGGATTGGATTCCTTATCAAATTGCTCAAGCAGTCGGCGGAACGATTCTCTTCCTTGGAATCATCCTGATTCTTTACATCTTCATCAACCTGGCTTTCTTTGCTCCGAAAGGCGAGCAGGAATTCCCGATTGGCGAAACAGCTGATGAAGCTGAAAAAACACCGATGGTTCTGGAGAACTGGAAAATCTGGCTGACGGTCTTAACGGCTCTAATCTTAGTAGCCTATACGATACCATTTGCAGATATGATTCAAAATGCACCACCGGGATCAAAAGGGTTTAAATTATGGTAGTAACAAAAACAGGCATCCAATTTATTGGACGCCTGTTTTTTTATGGTGATTAGGAGAGTTTATATACTCCGGAATACTTCTCTGTCAGATATTCTACAAGATGAGAGGCATTCAGCCCTTCACCTGTCACTTCTGTCAGGATTTCAAGCGGCTTTTTCATTTTCCCCCACTGATGGACATTCTTTGTCATCCATTCACGGATCGGGGCAAGATCACCTTTTTGAAGCAATTCATCATAATTTGGTATATCTTTAATCATCGCCTGCTTGAATTGTGCGGCATACATGTATCCTAATGCATATGAAGGGAAGTAACCAAAGCTACCCCCTGCCCAATGGACATCCTGCAGGACACCTTTTGCATTTGTCTCAGGACGGATTCCCAAGTATTCCTCATATTTGTCATTCCAAATTCGAGGCAGGTCTTTCACTTCAATCTCATCATTGAAAAGTCCTTTTTCAATTTCGTATCTGATCATAATGTGGAGCGGGTAAGTGAGCTCATCTGCTTCAATTCTGATCAAGGAAGGTTTTGATTCGTTGATGGCACGGTAGAAATCATCCAGTTCCACCTCGTCAAATTGCCCTTCACCATATTCTTTAAGAAGGGAATAATTCTTTTCCCAGAAGGAATAGTTTCGTCCCACAAAGTTCTCATAGAATAGCGACTGTGATTCATGGATACCCATGGAAGTTCCAGTTGCAAGGGGTGTCCCCGTCAGTTCGCTTGAAATATTCTGCTCATATAACGCATGGCCGCCTTCATGAATTGTACCAAAGACAGCCGTTCTCCAGTCACCCTCATCATATTTTGTAGTAACCCGTACATCCCCTGGGTTTAGACCGATGGCGAAAGGATGCACCGTTTCATCCAGTCTTCCTGAATTGAAATCATAGCCCATCTGCTCAAGGACCTTAAGGCTGAACTCCTTCTGTTTGTCTTTTGGAAAGTGTTCAAAGATGAAATCTGTATTCGGCTTGCTGCTGCTTTCACTTATACGCTGGACAAGCGGAACGATTTTTTCACGAAGTTCCCCGAATACACGGTCCAGTACTTCCACTGTAACCCCAGGCTCATACATATCGAGCAATGTATTATACTTATTGCCTTCGTATCCCCAATAGCCGATAAACTTCTTATTGAATTCCACCAGCTTTTCCAAGTACGGCTGGAAAGAATCAAAATCGTCATTTGATTTCGCACCTTCCCAGGCACTTTCTGCTTTGGATTGAAGGACAACGTATTCCTTGTATTCATCAGCAGGAATCTTTTTGTTCCGGTCATATTCTTTTTGGCACTCTTCCAAGACTTTGAGGACCATTTCCGGCAATTCCTCTTTATGTGCGGATAATTTTGCTATGTATGCTGCCATTTCTTCACTAGTTGACATTTCGAATACTTCCGAAGATAACAATCCGATTACTTCAGAGCGCTGTTCAACTCCATTTTTGGGAGCTCCTGTTCTTAAATCCCAAAAAATCAGACCTAGTGCTTCGTTGTAGGCTGACATCTTTTTCACATATTCTAAGAAGTCTTTTTCAATCTCTTTAATTTCTGTTGTCATGTTACTCCCCCTAATCTTTGGCATCTTTACAATTTTATCATATTTTTCTGAAAAATTCTCGTAAAAGGGCTTAGCATAATAGGATAAAAAAGAAGTGAAAGATACGCTGGATGTACCTTCCACATGATTTGCAATAGCACTTAGTAAGGCAATGCAGCCTTGATTTGCGGTATTAATGATTTTTCACTTTCATCCACCATTATGGATACTTTGCCTTCATCAGTAGAAGTCCTGATGAGACGGCCTATTCCTTGTTTTAAACGAAGCAGCATATATGGCAGATCAACTTCTTCAAAAGAGTTGGCTGTATGGTTTCGTTTGGCATCGAATACCGGATCTTTTGGAGGGAATGGAAGCGAGTAAATCAATACTTGCGATAGGGACTCTCCTGGTATATCGAGACCTTCCCATAAATGATATGAACAGAGTACACTATTCACTTCATTTTGGAATCGTTCAACCGTTAAGCTGATTTCCTCATCCCCTTCAAAATAAACCGGATAAGGCAAATTGTTATCCTGCAGGTAATTCTTAAAGGTTTCAAGTTCTCCTTTGGATGAAAATAAAACCAAAGTCTTTCCTTCGTTTCCTTTAATTTTTTCCAGGCTGTATAGCAGCTTTTCATTTTTTTCGCTCGAAGAAAATTCTGGAATATCAATCAGCATCTTTTCTTCATAATCAAATGGTGAATCAACTGAAAATGACTCATACTGGTCGATTCCAAGACTCTTGGCCAAATAGGAAAAATCTTTGTTATTTGACAAAGTGGCAGAAGAAAAAATGAATGGAATCTTCTGATTGAATACTTTCTGGCGGAGGATTTCCTCAACCAATCTCGGCATGATGACAAGGGTCTCGGTACCTCCATTGGTCTCCAGCCAATTGATCCCTTTGTTTTCCTCCAAGAAAAGTTTTAATGAATAAAGTATTTGCTCAAGGTACTCTTCAATCACCTTCAATAAATACTCGTCCATCACATACATTTCAGATTCAAAGACAAGTTCTTCTGTAAGCTTATCAATGAGTTCCACAAGCTTGCGCCCTTCTGATTTTACCGCTTCTGTCTTTTTTACATGAAGGCGGAGAGCATCGTCATCCTTATCAGAAGCTTGATTTAATTCATGAAACCACCTGTCATTTTGGGTAATGATGTCTTCAATAAGATACATAGTGTTTTCACGCATGTCACTTGCTGTCATTTTCTCCAACAGACTTTCAAGTGTTTCTTTTTTAATTCTGTACGTGAGTGCCTTTTGGGATGCAAACTCAAGCAAATGGCCCTCATCAAATATGACCGAACTTGCTTGAGGGAGTAAAGGAAGCTGCCCTTCTCGAATCCTGGATTCCTTGGTCCAGATATGTTCCATGTAGAAATCATGGGAACAAACAATCAAATCAGCTGCCTCACGATAATGATCCCTGTTCAGGGTTTGTCCGCATCGATGGCGCTGTGAACATGACATGCAATCCTGAAGGTTGTCCCACCCTACTCTTTCCCACTCTTTATCAGTAAGCTGGCTGTACTCTTTCCTGTCACCATACCGGTGATATTTTGTCATGGAGGATTTACCATGGACGAATTCCGGCAGGGTACTGTGTATATCCATGAACTTGTCGTCCTCAAGCATTTCTGATTCAAGCTTCTGGAGACACAGATATTGTTCTCTCGACTTTGCTAACCGGACATCTGCCTTAAGATTCAGGGCTTGCTCAATTTTCCTTATATCCCCTTCTTTTTTGACGATCTGTTCAATCAACGTTTCGTCCGCACATGCAATAATAGCAGGTTTACCGGTATACCGTGCATAAGCCAGGGCATAAAGTAAATAAACCAATGTTTTTCCCGTCCCTACTCCGGCTTCGGCAAACATTACTTTTTTATCTTTGTAGGCTTTTAAAACCTGAAAAGCCATATATATTTGTTCATCACGCAGTTCGAATCCTTTTTCCGGGAGAATATCATAAAAGACGTCTCCTATCCAGTCGCCAAGTCCTTCATAAAAAGACTGCTCCCGTGATAATGCAAATGGTAATTTCCCTCTCATAATTTCCTCCAACTTTCAAATGTATCTATTTATCAAATCTAGTTTATAAATAACCTTAAAAACAAACCATAAGTAATTAATTTTAAACTTCAACAGCAGAAAACGCAAGCATCCACTGCTTGCGTTTTCTATCTGCTGCCTCATTTTTAACGTTTCTCAACTATGATTGATTCCGCGGGTTACTGTAAAAAAGTTCATAAGCAAGGGCATTTGTCAGGTCATCCTTGGCAGACATCAATCCTCCCATAACCTGACTGTCCATTTTCAATTTTTCCTCTTCAATTAAATCGATCGTAGACTGTAATGCCTTCGAAATACGATTATAGTCTATAGACGATTGACGCACTGCGATTCACTCCTCGAAATTGTATATTGAGTATTATACGCAGATTTTTCAGGTTATATGACTAAGCAGAAGATTGTTCAACCAATTTTATCAAAAAAAGAACCACCTTATGCCAGGCGGCTCTTCATCATTTATTGTTCTTTTCTAGGAGGTCTCGGCCCCCAATACTGATAGTAATCAGTCTTGATAAATCCATTAAATAATTTTCTTTTCTTCGTGGCTTTTTTTCCATAGAATTCTTCAAATTCTTCATGGGAGGTCATGATATATTTAGACCAGGTTTCCATCTTTTCGAATGCTTCTCCCATCGCTTTGTACATTTGTTCCACTTCAGGTCTGTCGCCGATCCTTTCACCATAAGGAGGATTTCCGACAATGACCCCATAGCTTTTATCACTATGGAAATCTTTCACCTGCATCTGTTTAAATTGAATCAGATCTCCAAGACCCGCTTCAAACGCATTATTCTTTGCGACTTCCACCATTCTATGGTCTATATCAGTCCCCATTATATCAAGCGGCTGATCATATTTAGCGACATCCTCCGCTTCCATCCTGACATCATCCCATATCTTATCAGACATCCATGGCCATGTTTCAGAGAGGAATTCCCTGTTGAAACCAGGAGCAATGTTTTGCCCTATCAAGGCTGCTTCAATTGGGATAGTACCGGATCCGCAGAAAGGATCTGCAAATGGCCTGTCCGGATTCCAGGTTGTCAACTGAATCAGCGCCGCAGCCAGCGTTTCTTTAAGGGGGGCCTCTCCCTGCCCGATACGGTACCCGCGTTTGTGAAGGCCCTGACCGCTGGTATCGATCGTCAAGGAAGCTGTATCTTTATGGATAGCTACCTCCAACTTGAATACGGCTCCGCTTTCCTCAAGCCAGCTCGTACGATTATAAGCAGTTTGAAGCTTGTTAACAATGGCTTTCTTGACAATCGCCTGACAGTCCGGAACACTGTACAATTTGGATTTCACCGATTTTCCCTGAACCGGGAACTGTGCATCTACCGGCAGATAATCTTCCCATGGAAGAGATTTGGTTTTCTCAAACAATTCATCAAATGAGAAAGCCTTGAATTCACCAACAAGAATCTTTATGCGGTCTGCTGTCCTCAGCCACATATTTGCCCTCGCGATTGCTTTTTCATCTCCTTCGAATATGACTTTTCCATTCTCTACTTCACATTCATACCCAAGGTCCCTAACTTCTTTCGCCACCAAAGCCTCAAGCCCCATCGCTGCAGTCGCAATTAATTTAAATCTCATTAAATTCACCCTAACTTATCCAAAATCTATTTCAAAACTGCATATACAGCTTTGCCTTATGTATTTTTATATTCATTTCTAAGTGTAACCATTGGAGACAACTTTAAGCAACAGTTAGACCATGAATAATATAAAAGAATCTGCAAAAAAAAAAGATCCACACAAAACAAAAGCCCTCCTAATGATAGGAGAGCGTCTTTAGTCAATTATTAATCCCCATAATAACATTCTGTAAGCCATGTTTTGTTCCTTCGTACTGCAAACGATGGGTCATCTCGTACTCCGGCGGCAATCATCTATCTACGAAACAGCTGTTTCGTCCTTCTTCTCGTTGAATTCCTCAAAGAAGGTGCCCCTACCATATTTTGGGTTTCTCGCTCGTGGGGTTTACCTCGTTCCACTCTTGCAATTTCTTGCAAGACTCCGTCACTGTGGCACTTTCAAGGTATTCACACCATATCACAAGGACTTAGGTGTTTTCCCTGCCGTCAATCTGCAAATGCAGACTGCCCTGGCTTATGAATTGGCCAGGCACGAACACTACGGGCATCTCAGCACCGTGCGAGCATGGACTTTCCTCTACAACAAGCGTTGCAGCGATTACCCGAATGTTATTATTAGTATATCCAAGAAGTAATTATACAGAAGTATTCAGGAACGTACAAGCGGTATTATCTTCCAGGATCAATCGTACAATTTGTTTCCAAATACGTGCTTTTCTAGATTGGACAGTCTTTTTAGAATATCAAAATTCGTCGTACCCGTTTGCTGCTGAGAAGGAGCACGGCGGTTGGATTCCTCGAGCTGTTTCTTCAGGCGCAGGTTCTCCTGCTGCAGATCCTCAATTTCCTGATGGAATGTTTCATAATCTTTGATGATCAAATCCAGGAATTTATCAACGTCTTCTTGTTTGTAGCCGCGCATTCCTGATTTAAATTCTTTTTCAAGTATATCTTTTGCGGTTAATTTCACTTTATCAGCTATCATATTTTCACCTCTAAATTCAACCAACATCAAGTATATTTTTTCAAAAAAAACCTAATTTGTCAATTTTCTTTTAATCAATGGAATTGAATTGTTCCTCTTCCACTATCCACTGCAGGTCCATAAAGCTGATCTGCCTTATGTCCAGTGCGTGTTTTTCCTTGTATTCCTTCGCTGATCTGAAAAAATATTGCGGTGAACCTTCTTTTTCTTCATCATATAATATGATGACAGCATCACTCTTATGTAAAAACAGCTGATCTCTGTTCCGGAACTGAGCAGGATTGGTGTATGGCTGTTTGGACACACTGTCCACAAAATCAGCTTGAGAGATGATCATTTCATAGTACTCTTTGTTATTATCACTCCACTTTTCTTCCTGATTCAAAAAAGGAGTCAAGACGGCAAGCTTCAAATCAGGATACTCCATCTGCAGATCAAAAACTACTTCTGCTGCCCAAAGCTCTGTCCCTATCTGTCCGCTGATCAATACCCATTCAAGGCCTTCTTCAAGAAGGGATTCGAGCTGTTTTTGAATCGCTGCCTTAATATACTTCAATGCTGGTTCATCTTCTTTAAAGATACCTAATTCAAATGATTTATATCCAGTTACAGCTGCAACCGTACCCACTCGCAGACCTCCTTGCCATTGAAGATATTGTTTACACTATAATCAATTCTATCTTCTTTGTAAACAAAGCGGACCTGATAAATAAAAAAACAAGGACACACTGTGCCCTTGTTTTCTTTCCTTCACATTATCTTCCTGGTCCATACGGTCCAAATCCAGGTCCGCCCATTGGTCCCATAGGGCCAGCAGGTCCGCCTGGGCCGGGTCCCGGTGCGCCTCCTGGTCCAGGTCCGCAGTTGAAGTGCTGATGGGAAACGCTATCCACCATTGATTGAGTTTGCGGGAAATAATGCTTATGCTGATACATCTGATTATTTACGATCGTTGTATGCTGCGGATGAACATGAGGAACTTCATACGTTGAAAAGTTATTCACTGTACAGCATTTTGTTGGATGCATAACGGTCGGAAGAACTTGATTAGGTCTTGGTCTGCAATGCATATTAATTTCTCCTTTCATCTTTATCTCGTTACATTAACAGCCTATGATGAAAGGAGGGAACATGTACTAATGCAAACACCTATTTTTAAGGAATACAGCCTGAATAAGCTGGATTCCAATCAAAAATCCCTCTTGCCGATTCAGTTTATCAGGCTTACAAGCGGTCTCATTGTCTGACTAAATGATCAGAGAAACGTATAAGAACCGTCCTTCATGCTTGAAAATATGAAAGCGGTTAAGCATATGACAACAAAAAACAGAAAAACCAAAGCTCTACTCATCAACATTCATCCTATCCTATAATTAGAATCTGTATGGCTGCAATGGCTGCTTTATAAGAAACTGAACAGCAGCAGCCTGCGAATTTCAACACAATTCAACATTTTACAAAAGGACAAAGGATTCCTCAATAAGAAATTAATGGATAAAGTGACAGTTGTTTGTCGTTAACATTTAGAAGAAGAAATACTACCATGATTACCGCTTCGTTTTCCATACTTACCTGGAAGATTCAGTCCAGATACCCTTTCTTCCTTTTTTCGACAACCCATAAGAAGGTTAGCGAATAATGCGGTTGCCCGGGAAATTTTCATTATTTTGTTGTTATTTCGCTAATTTTCTTTCAAGCCTTTGTATTCTCTTCTCCAGCTCCATTAAAATCTTTTCATTTTTAATTGCTCTTTTGTTCATTTCCTCATAGGCTTTTTCGCTAAACATCATAGCTCTCTCCAGCTGCTTGAACTGGTGCTCTGTAAGCTTGGCCAATTCAACACAGGCCTCCACCCTTAATTCCGCAGGACCGCTCTCATGTACCTCCAGCCAGTAGTCGTATGCATTACTATATTTTTTTAAACGTTTATATTGGAAAGCCAAGGAGTGCTTTGCAGCAATAGTTTCTTCTCCAACTTCTTCACTGACCAATTGTTCCAGCCTGGCAATGGCTTGTTCCTTATCCCCCAGATAATCAAACCATTTTCCGACCAGTAGTTTTTCGCCTGAGGTTTGAGTCGAGTCCACCCCTAGGATTTGAAAACTCAGGTGGGCATAAAGAACAACCAGTGAAAGGATATCCAGTTCATTATGAAGGAGCACTTTGAGCATTCCTTCAGGATCTCTTCGTTCAACATAATCAAAGTAAATCATGGGAGCTAAGTAGCCCGGAACATCATCTGTACGGTGAAAATCAAGAATTTCTTTCTCGACATTACTCAATTTGACAGAATCCATCTGCGATTTCCAAAGCCTTCTGCTGCCGTGAAATAAATCAAAATGTCCAAATGAAGGCAGCTTGGGGACATGCTCCCTGATCAAAGTATGCCTTGTCTTCACCTGAGGCCAGTCAAATGCTTTCCCGTTATAAGTTACCAGTGTGTTATAGTCCACTTTTTCCAGAAAACTGTGATACAGAGGGATTTCACTGCCCGGCTGGGGAAGGATATGCTGTCTGAGAATAAGTTTATCTTGTTCAACCCTTGCATAACCCAGGAGAAAAATCGTATTGCCCGTCCCTCCTCCAAGTCCAGTTGTTTCTGTGTCAAAGAAAAATAAGTCTTCGGCAGCCAAGCCATTAGCGGACAAGGGGTGAGTTCCTTGAAACTGGTTCCACGCCTGAACCGCCTCCCTTAAACTTCCCAGCTGGTACTTACCGTGGAAATCCGACAAACTATATATTTTTTCCCGGATGAGACAATAATCTTCATCTAAATAATAAGGTCTGACACCATGGCTCGACCAAGCGGCCATATAAGGAATTTCAATATCTTTATCAGGCTCAGGCTGTTTTGGCGCAGAACTTATTGGTTCCCTTACAATATGATTCTTCATGCGATTCAATTTGTTTTTTAATGACAACTCCACCCCTCCTATCTTTAGTGCTGGCTTTGCAGAAACATATCAAGCAATCTTACAGCGTCGTTTTTTGCCTCCTCTGATGAAATATCTGTACCGATACAAGACGGACAGCCATTTTCACATCTGCACCTGGAAATCATCCTTCTTGCTTCTTGAAGGATTTCATCCATTTGGTCAAAGACCTTTTCACTTAGCCCGACTCCACCTGGATAGCGGTCATAAATGAAGATGGTGGGCTTTTCATTATGGGCTGCTTTCACTTGAGGAACGACGAATACATCGCTTGGATCACACATAACGAACAAGGGCACAATCGCCTTTAAACTTTGTGCGAGACCGATCAATCCCTGTTCAATCCGGTCAGTAGAAAGCTCAATCTCTTTCTTTAACGATACCCATGTGGAATTCGTATGCAGTTCCTCTTCCGGGAGATGGATAGGGCCAGAGCCGATATTTTCATGTGTATCAAACTTGATCTTTTTAAAGATGGTTGCCATCGCTTGCACAGTGACATCTCCATAAGCTGTTTCAGCCGTCTCGCTGCCCTTGGATTTATCTTCCTCGAGCACACGCAGCTGGACAGCGAGATTGGCATCTGTAAAATAATCGACATCCACTTCCCTGACAAAAGCTTTTTTCTCTTCCCAATCCAGTAATTCCACTTGGTACTGTATACCTTGATGGAGATAGATAGCTTCATCATGGAGAAGGGTCATGGCTGAAAATCTATCCATCTCCCCAATGACCTTCACATTTGCTATATCACTTTGATCGATAATGATGACATTCTCTTGGGAAGCCGATCGCAAACTGATGTTATGAGCTGGAAATGAGTCATTCATCCAGTACCATTTTTCACCATTTTTATGAAGAACTCTTTCCTCTGAAAGGAAATCAAGAATATCTTCTATATCCAATCCGCCAAATTGCTCTCCTTCAGTAAAAGGCAATTCATAGGCAGCACATTTCAAATGATCGATAAGGATAATCAAATTATCCGGATTTATCCGCGCTGTCTCGGGTGAGTTTTCAAAGAAGTATTGAGGGTTCTCGATAATGTACTGGTCCAATGGACTGGAACTAGCCACCATGATGACAAGGGCTTCATCCTGCCTTCTCCCTGCCCGTCCAGCCTGCTGCCAGGCACTGGCAATGGTACCGGGATATCCGGTCATGACGCAGACTTGCAGCTGGCCGATGTCCACTCCAAGTTCAAGGGCATTGGTACTGACAACCCCATAAATCTCCCCATTGCGAAGTCCTCTTTCAATCTCCCTCCGCTGTGTCGGCAAATAGCCGCCGCGATAACCCCGTATGGACTTCGGACCAAGCTGGGCTTTCACCAATTCCTGCAGGTATGTAAGAATGATTTCCACCCTGACCCTGCTTCTGGCAAAGACGATGGTCTGAATTTTATTCTTCAGAAGCGAACCCGCAATATCTCTCACTTCTAAAGTAGCACTTCTCCTGATGTTCAATGGCTTATTGACAATCGGAGGATTATAGAACACAAAATGTTTCCTGCCGCTCGGTGCACCATTATTATCAATCAGGGTCATTTCTTTTTCTGTAAGGCCTTCAGCCAACTCTTTAGGGTTTGCTATCGTTGCCGATGTACAGATGAAAATTGGATCACTTCCATAAAATCTGCAGATCCTTCTCAACCTTCTGATTACATTGCTGACATGGCTTCCAAAAACCCCCCGGTAAATGTGAAGTTCATCAATGACGACGTACTTCAAATTTTCAAAAAGTGACACCCACTTAGTATGATGCGGAAGAATCGCTGAATGAAGCATATCGGGGTTTGTAATGACGATATGGCCAGCCTTCCTTACTTTCTGCCGGATGTTGGCAGAAGTATCCCCGTCATATGTATAACTATTGATGGCCGCATCCGCTTCAGCAATGATCTCATTGATTTCGCTTTTTTGATCCTGGGCCAATGCCTTGGTTGGAAAGATATACAGCGCCCTTGTATTCTTGTTTTCCAGTATGGTCTGTAGAACAGGAAGGTTATAGCAGAGTGTTTTTCCTGATGCTGTCGGTGTAACAGCCGTGAAGCTCCTGCCGCTCATAGCAGTATCAAATGCAGTTGCCTGATGGGTATAAAGTTTTTCGATTCCCCGTTTTTCCAGAGCTGATTTCAGCTTGGGATGAATTCGTTCAGGCAGTTCTTTCAGCTGTGCTTTTTTTTCTTCTATAGTATGCCAATGGACAATTTGTCCTTTATGCTCTGACTGACGTTGTAATTGTTCTATCATTTCTTGCAAATTTCTTTTACGAAGCATGCTTTTCACCTCTCTCTTTATTCTAGCGAATAAACGTTCGAAGAAAAAGAGAAAAAAATGCCAGGTAATAATTGGCTGAGCCAATTTACCCGGCATTCATCTTATTGGTTTTCTGTTATGAAAGATTTTATCTCCATTGCTAGCTTTTCAGGCTCTTCATATATTCCCATGTGCCCTGATCTTTCCAGGACTACCTTCTTAACATGGTCCCCATCAGCTGCAAATGTCTTTTCCTGGTGCACTACTGAATCGTTGGCCCCTGCAACCAGCAGGACCGGGACACCGCTGTTTTTCACTACTGTCCGTAAGTCCCCCCTGCTGCGCATAGCTTTCAATGTTTCCTTCGCCCCTGCAGGGCTTGTGTTATAGCCAATCTCTTTTGCTTTATTTATTTCATCATCCAATTCCTCAATCTTGTCCTGATTAAACAGATTTGGAACCAGTCCATTTATGAAGGATTCCATCCCCTCGGAATCTATTTTTTTTATGGATTCCGTTCTTTTATCTTTGGCTTTTTCATCATCAGGCAATGGGGTCGAGTGGATCAATCCAAAACCCTTCAGCTTATCAGGAAATTTTTCTGCAAAGGACAATGTCACATATCCTCCAAGTGAATGACCGAACATATATACATCTTTCAATTGTTTCTGATCCATGAAGTAGTTAACATCTTTAGCCATATCTTCAATAGAATAGCCGCCTTCCGGAATTCCGGATCCTCCATGCCCCCGCAGGTCGACAGCTATTACCCGGTACTGGTCCAGGAGCGGCATGACTTTTTCCCAATAGTCCGAGCTTCCGCAGAATCCATGCAAGAGAATGACCGTTTGCCCTTCGCCATGATCTTTAAATGCAAGTTCATTTATTCCGACACGCTGAGTATCCATAACTAACCCCACCCTTATACAGAATCTATTTTTTATATTGCCCTTAAGGAAATCGTATAAACGTAGATAGTCAGTAACACACTTCTCCTTCAACCTACATAGAATGGTTGGTGAAAATGGTCTGAAAGGAGACAAGTATGATGGATGGTAACCTGCCTGATAAAAAGCGGCCAAAATTTGGTGAATTAATGGACTCATTCTTTCAAGAGAAACCTGTCCGGGGAATACTGGAAAGCATTGATGATTTCTTCTCCTCTCCTTTTCCGTTCGGAGGATTTCCCGTGGACTTGAAAGAATCAAAGAATAACTACACGATTACTGCAAAGCTTCCGGGTGTCAAAAAAGAGCAGATAGATATCGATGTCTTTCAAAACTATGTAACCATCTCTGTCCAGAATCATGAAATCCACACTTCAGAAGATGAAAAATCCAATGTCTTTTTTCACAAGCAGCTCAAACAGCATAATTCAAGAACCATCCCGCTTCCGGGCATGGTGGATGAGAGAAAGGTCAAGGCGGCTTATGAAGACGGCTTATTGACGCTTAAGCTCGGTAAACTTAGAGGAAAAAAAGTGGAACTTTAATAAAAGAAGCTCAGGGGCGTGCCCCTGAGCTTCTCCTTTTAAGATTTTATACCTTGAATATTCCTCCGAGCCCCTTCACCATGCTTGAGACCTGGTTCACTGCACTCATCATTTGTCCTGCTGTATTGACCATTTTGTTAAAATCCAATGAACCGTCCTGTGACTTGAATGAATTCATGATCGTACCCATACCGGAAGACTGTGGTTTAACCATAAAACTTCCTTTAGGGTAAGGATTAGTCAGACCCTGGTACTCATTAAAGTTTCCTTGTTGATAATAACTTGTTTCCTCTGGCTGCAGCGGATTCTGAAAATACTGATTGCTGAAAGAAGAAGGCTGTGAATACACTCCGTAATTCCCCTGCTGATTTGGGTAACCATTCCCATAACCGTAAGGAAGGGGGGCACTATACTGCATTTGCTGGAATTGATGTGGATTTCCATAAGGCGAAACAGGTATGGATCCCGGGTAACCGGCTTGCATTCCGTTATATCGATGCATTGGAACTCTTCTTATATTATTGTAATACATTCCATTCATCCTCCTGACAAAGGAATCTCTGCTATAAAGTATGTTTCAGCAAGAAAAATGTGCAGATGCCCGGTTCGATCACATGATAAATGGAGTTTAACATCTTTCGACAAAGAGCAGTTTTTTTGTCGGAAGTTACATTTTTCTTACAACTTTAAATATCAGGAATCCATGTTAGTATAGGCTTGTAAGGGGAAGCGGCATCCACCGCTTTATACAAACGTAACTTGGGGAGGAATCATAATGAATTTAGAAGAAATTCAGCAAGTATTTCATGAGAAGTACCATTTTAAACCTGCCACATTAAATGAACTTTTGACTTTTGCCCGAAAATGTTACATAGAGAATGATATCAGCATCAAAGAATACAGACAGCTCGTTAAAGAAATTGAAGCCGCTTATCCATTATCCGAATCACCTACGGTTTCTTAATAATTGTAAAGGGACACATCATCTTTGATGCTGTCCCTTCTTGTTTATAAAAGCACTCTTACCCTGGTCGTGGTAATGAACCAGGACATTTACAAGTTAGACATTGTCAACTCTCTGAAAGCTGATCGAGGGCAGTCTTTAAAACATAATGCACTGACTGGGAATGACTGATGAATCTGCTGTAACTGGCTTTAGGAAAAAAAGCTTGGATCGATATCATTTCCAGGTTTTCTGCAGTGTTGATTATTTGACTGGGATGAAGATTTTTCGGCCTTTCTTCTTTCATCCATTGAAGGGCATTCTCCTGCCACTCATCAATCTTTTCTTTAGCTTTGTCAGCGAAAGGTTTGACTTCCGTGTAGAAATCCCCTTCTTCTCCCCGCTCTCTTGTTTCTTTGTACTTTCTTAATATTTCTCCATTCATTTCCAGGAGTTCAGAAGTTAATTGTTTTAGGTTATCCACCAATCTCCCTCCTTTGATTTTTTTTAAGCTGCTTTTAAAAAGCTTTTTGATCTTGCCCTATGAAATATATTTTAGAACCATCTTAAATTCAGCCTAAAAAAAAGCAGCTTATCAGCTACTTCGATTATTTTCTCATTTTATGTGGTTTTATAAGATAATTCAAGATTATTGATATGCCTGCTTCTTTCAAAGCTTGGATCTCCATACATGTTCATCTTTAAAAGGATTTTGGTCTCTGCCTTTGTGTATTTCTTCTCAGCCTTTGCAATCCTGAGTTTCCTTTCCGTGACCAAAGCTTTTTTTTCTTCATTTACTCTGACATTTATTTTTTCTTCCAAATCATTCAATTCGTGTTCAATATCCGTCAGCAACAAGAGCAGGTCATTTTTACTCACCATTTTAAAGCCTCCTCAGATTTATTTACTAAGGTATTCTCCCTCTTTTTCCGACTACCTGCCTGCCTGACAAAACTAGTACTCTTTCGGCAAAGAAAGTCGGAATAGTACATTCTGCATAAAGATTTTCGACAGAAATACTGCATGAAAATCAAGTGAATTTAGAACAATATAACAAGGAGGTGTTAGGGATCATGGCCAAAAACGAAAGCAAGGAACAACGTATTAAGGAAGAAAAGCGCAATGTAACAAAAGCCGGGCAAGGAAATCCGAAATTAGAAGGTCCGGACCGTCCATCAACTTAATATACCACTAGTTTAAGAAGTGCCGGCACCCTCAAAGCGAGTGTGCACCGGCACTGTTTTTTTATCATTTATGAAAAAGGTCATTCAGTTTGATCATCTTCTGAAGTTGTCTCTGTTTATTAAAATACCATTGAGTCACTTTGACGGGTTCTTTGGACTTTGAGCGCCTGAACCATTTCTCCTTTACTTTCCTTTTCATAGACCAGTCAGGAATCGGTGTGTGGACATGATGCTCTTGCACATCAAATACAGTTCTAAGGATGGGCGTACCCGAATAGGGAGCATCAGGACAGTAGCGTTCATAGTCTTTTCTTGATCCAGTAGGTTCTGTAGAAAGTGCAAATTCTTTGAAGTGGAAATATAAATCATCTTTGAATAGAATTTGCGACAACCTGCTGCCCAGCGAAATACGGCTGTCCAGCCTTCTGAAGTCACTCACACTGGCTCCGTATAAATTTCCTCCTTTAGTGGGAAAGACAACCGAACTGAAGTGTAAATGATCTTCCAGAAAAAACAACCCGGTTTTAAAGACCCTCCGTTTATAAACAGGGTGTCTCATGACTGGTTCCTCAATGACATTTTGTTCATTAATGATAAGAGACTGCATGAGTCTGTCCCTGTTTCCTTCCTTCCAGAAAAGCTTCCATTCTTTTTGCATAAAGGCGGACACAAAAAGTTCACGAAAATTGTGAAACATTTCAACATTCAATTCCGTCTTATAGTGATGTATCAATAACTGGGGAAATACATCCTGAAAGATAAGCCAATTCGCTCTCTCATATGTCAGGAATAGAGATTTCCTCATTTTTTCATCGATAACTAGCGGGAGCCATGGACCTTGAAGATCGCACATGTTCCAGCCTGCATTCCGCGATACCATCGAGGCTAAAAAAGACCATTTTATTTCTGGATGTAATAGGTAATACTCTTGATAAGCCTTCGTTCTTGAGATATTATCCCGGTTATACTGGAAGGTCTTCTCCCTGATGATCCTAATAAGGTCTTCAGGAGTTTCAACGAGTGAGCAATCGGGTAAAAACGGTTGAAAAAAGGATATTTTGTTCATGTAAACCGCCTCGTTAGTCAATATAGGGTTATGTTAACGAGATTTAGGAAATTTTATTCACCCATCTTCTTGACGTATCTGATATGATATAGATTAGTTTGTGAGGTGTGAATATGAACTTCCATTATCCAAATGGGAAAAAATTTATTCCGAAGGCTTCCCCATCCGGTAAAAGACCGGGTGCAAAGAAAGTGTCTTACAGCAACCGCGGTATGACGCTTGAGGAAGATATCAACGAAACAAACCAATATTATTTGGCTAACGGGATCGCGGTCATCCATAAGAAACCTACACCAGTGCAGATTGTTGATGTACACTATCCCCAGAGAAGTGCTGCCGTTATCAAGGAGGCCTATTTCAAACAGCCTTCAACGACAGATTATAACGGACTGTATAAAGGCAGATACATTGATTTTGAGGCAAAGGAAACGAAAAATAAAACCTCCTTTCCACTTCAAAACCTCCATACTCATCAAATCCAGCATATGAAGCAGGTGGATGAGCAAGAGGGCATTGCATTTATATTAATCCGTTTCGCGTCGACCGAAGAAATTTTCTTTATGAATTTCAAAGAGCTCTTTAAATATTGGGAAAGAATGGAGCAAGGCGGCAGGAAATCAATCAAAAAAGAAGAGATAGAAAGTGATGGGGTCAAAATTCCTTTAGGGTTATACCCCCGCATCGATTATCTAAAAACCGTTCATTCTTTATATTTTTGAAAACAGATATTTCTCTTGCTGCAGAGTAAATTTATTAAATTACAGCTTGTCCAGCAATCTGCAGATGCTGTAGAGAGTAGCTATGAAAGTGAGGAAACAAACTATGTCTGGTCAATATAAATCCAGGGAAGAAAAGCGCCTGGCACAGCAAAAGGCGAAAGGAAAAGACAAAGGAAATGGAAAGAAAAAGTCCTTTTTCGCCAAGGCCATCATCAGTCTATTTATCATAGGAATTATTGGTATGCTTTCCGGGGCAGGGCTTTTCGCGTATTATGCAAGCAAAGCGCCAAAATTAGACGAGTCCCTGCTTAAAGATCCAATTGCATCTGAAATTTATGATATGAATGGTGATTTAATCACAACCGTTGGTACCGAGCAACGGGATTATGTCAATTACGAACAGATCCCCCCTCTTATGGAGGATGCAATCCTTGCTACGGAGGATAACCGATTTTACAAGCATAACGGAATTGACTTGATCCGCCTTGGAGGCGCCGTTATCGCCAACGTCACAAACGGATTTGGTTCAGAAGGCGCCAGCACCCTTACACAGCAGGTCATCAAAGGGTCTTTCCTTACTCCTGAAAAAACGCTTGAACGTAAAGCACAGGAAGCATGGCTTGCCGTTAAATTGGAGCAGGATTATACGAAACAGCAAATCTTTGAAATGTACTTCAACAAAGTTTATATGTCAGCAGGTATCAATGGGTTCGGTACTGCTGCAACTTACTACTACGGTAAAGACTTAAAAGACCTTGAACTACACGAAGCAGCACTACTTGCTGGAATGCCGCAAAGTCCTAATAACTATAATCCTTTCAAGTTTCCTGAAAAAGCGGAGAAGAGAAGGAATATTGTTCTGAGCCTGATGCACCAGCACGGTAAGATCACACAAGAAGAAATGGAACAGGCACAAGCAGTACCTGTCGGCGAATCGCTTGTATCAGAAGAAGCAAGAGAAGAACGGGCTGCAGATAAGTACCAGGCATTCGTCGATGTTGTAATAGATGAAGTTGCCGAGCTTGGAGACTACAACCTGTTCACTGATGGATTGAAAGTTTATACGACCGTGGAACCTAAAGCCCAGGAGCGGGTCGAGGCCATCCTTGCTGGAGAAGCCACTGATTTTGCTTACCCTGAAAGGTTTGAGGAATTGATGCAGGCTGGTATTACTGTCCTTGACACGCAGACCGGTGAAATCAGGGCAATCGGCGGAGGACGCGGTTATGGGGAAATAAAACGCGGATTCAACTATGCAGTTGATGCCAAGAGGCAGCCGGGATCAACAATTAAGCCTTTGCTTGACTATGGTCCTGCGATCGAATACTTAAAATGGTCGACATTTCATCAAATTAATGATGAACCTTATCAATATACAGATACTGATATTAATATTAATAACTGGGATAAAAGATTCAAAGGCAATATCTCTATTCGAGAAGCGCTGTGGGATTCACGAAATGTACCTGCAGTTAAGGCTTTACAAGAAGTCGGTACTGAAGAAGCAAGAGGTTTTCTTGGAGGTCTAGGAATCAACTTTGAACAAGTTTATGAAGCCTACGCCCTTGGCGGAACACCTGGGGTTAACTCCCTTCAAATGGCCGGAGCCTATGCTGCTTTTGGTAATGGCGGTATTTATAATAAGCCACACTCTGTAACAAAGATTGTTCTCAGGGACGGAGAAACGGAAGTAACCGTTGATCCGGAACCTAAGACAGTAATGAAAGACTATACAGCTTATATGATTACGGATATGCTGAAAGATGTATTGAAGCCAGGGGCAACTGGTACTTATGCAAACGTACCAGGGCTGGCTATGGCAGGGAAATCAGGTACTACCAACTATACAGATGAAGACAGAGCTAAATATAACGTGGCTGCCAATGAAGCCCCAGATTCATGGTTTGTCGGCTATACGACAAATTATACTGCTTCCGTATGGACCGGATACAGTGATAGGAAGTATCCTTTAAATCCTCAGGAACGCCATATTGCACAGTTTATCGTAAAGGATATCATGAGCCATGTCTCACAGGATATCGACACTCCAGACTTTAAGAAACCGAAGAGTGTAGTGGAATCCCCTGTTGAAAAAGGTTCGAATCCTGCCCGTCTTCCTAGTGATTACACACCAGAAGACAAGATTACGTATGAACTCTTTGTCCGCGGCACTGAACCAAGCAAGGTATCAGAGCAATACGATAAGCTGCCTGGACCTACAGGGTTGAAAGCAGAATTCGATGATGATAAGAAAACCATCACGTTGACTTGGGATTACAAAGACAAGGATCATAAACCTAACTTTGAGGTCACTGGATCTTTCAATGGAGAGGAAGGAAAAGTCCTTTCCACTACTCCTGAAAAAGGCTTGATCGTTGAAAATATTGCCGCTGATGGAACCTATACGTTCACGGTAACAGCAGTAGATGGTGAACAGCGCAGTGATCCTGCAACGGTCACCTACACCGTCCAAAACCAGGAAGAACCTGAAGAAGAAGAAGAACCTGAAGAGAACCAGGAAGATGAAGGAACTCAAGATGGTAATGATGAAGGTAATCAGGATGAAACTGGAGAAGGAACCGGCGAAGATAACACTAATGAGGATGAAAATAATCCTCCTGCCGAAGGAGACACCGGTGAAGGAAATGGCGACGGAAACGGCGATGTTGAAGGCCAAGATAATGGAAATGCAGGTAACAACTCAGAAAGTAATCAGCAATAACATAAAAAACAGCGCCTGAGAGCACTCAGGCGCTGTTTTATTTTTGTTTTAGCATAGCTTGGTTTTTTGCATATTGTTTTAACTGTTCAATGAATAACTGATCCAATTGCTTGTAGGAATGAAATAATGAATGGTGCATCAAGACAAAACTCAATCTTTCAAGCACGTTTACCGGCTTCACATTCATTTTATCCAAGTTCTCTTTCCACATGGCTGGCTTTGAAGGCATTGCGTTCGTCCAGAACAGATACATCATAAACAGGGCTATGCCCTTCTTCATCAATGATTTAATTTCATCACCAGATCTTGCGGAAAAAGCTGCATCCAATTCTTCTTTTATGCCCTGCCATTTCATCTCCGCTTTTTTTATATAGGAGCTGGCCTCCCATGGCTTCGCAATAACGGGTAGATTGTTGTAAAAGAGAATTTCATAAGAAAAAACAGGATTCAAAGGATCCGGCTGCTGACTTTCCACATTCACCTTCTCACCATTTTCTGTATAGAAAAGCGGGTGCATGACTTCTTTTGGGACAGATAAGGATTTACTCTTCCCCATTACTTTTTCCTCTTCATTCGTTTTTGCCCTTCCCTGCACAGGTCAAGAAGTGGACAAATTTCACACTGCGGGGATTGTGCTTTGCAATGATACCTTCCAAAGAAAATTAACCTGTGATGTGTATCTGACCATTTCTCCCGCGGTATTTTTCGCATCAATGTTTTTTCGACTTCTAATACACTGTCTTTCCAGCGGCAGATCCCAAGCCGCTTACTTACCCTCTCTACATGGGTATCGACTGCAAGTGCAGGTTCGCCGAATGCCACAGAAACCACCACGTTTGCGGTTTTACGTCCCACCCCTGGCAGTTTCACAAGCTCATCCCTCGATTGCGGCACCTCTCCCCCATACTCCTCCAAAAGAAGTTCACAGAGGCTTTTGATATTTTTGGCCTTATTCCTGTAAAGCCCGATAGAGCGGATATCCTGCTGAAGCTCTTCTAAACTGACCGAAAGGTAGTCTTCCGGCGTTTTATACTTTTCAAAAAGGGATTTCGTTACTTTATTAACCAATGCATCTGTACATTGTGCTGATAAAAGGACAGCAATCACCAGGTCAAATGGATTTCGATGATTCAACTCACAGTGAGCATCCGGAAACATCTTTTCCATTTCCGTCAAGCAATATTCTATTTGACTTTTATTCAACATATTCTTCACCACTGCTACTTTGTTTTTTAGTTGGTATGTATATTCCCGGAACTATCAGTTATAAAAACAGGGAATGCCACATTCTTCATGACATCCCTTCTTAGCTGAATATTCTTAGATGACAGGAGTCATATTACTGCTGATTTTACTGTTCAAGCCAATTATAAAAAGGTACTGTCTTCTTTTCTGACTGCGATGTCTGTGATGATGACTGCATTTTTTGATGCGGCCGGAACCGCTCTCCTTGCTTCTTAGCCTGCTCAATGGTCTTAACACCATTCTTTTTCCATTCAAATAAGATTCGATCAATATACCGGAAATTCAATTTTCCGGAAATGACAGCCTCCCTAAGTGCCGCTTTAATGATGACGGCATTATGTTCATCCTGATCAATCCACATGGCAAGCGTTTCACATTCCAGCGGGGAAAGCGGTCTGCTGAACTCTTGTTCAAAGACGGTATATAAATCCGTTTCATCAAGAAGTGTTTTTTCCACTTTTTCAGATTTACTTTCTGTCAAAACAAACTCAGCAAGTTTGTTCCAAAGCGGCTTCAAGGAATACTTTTCATAAAGGATCCCGCTTGAGGAATTGCCTTCTTCAATTGAAATGAATTGATTTTGAACGAGCCTTCTGAGAATCGAGGCACACTCTTCACTGGAAAAACTCATTTTGGAGGAAAGTTCTTCAGGAGTAGGAAAATCGTTGCCTTTTTCTATAAAAGAATATACTTGGAGAAGCAAAACAAATTCAGATTCACTCAACCCAAGCTTATGATAATTGGAAAGCAGCAGTTGTGGAATGCTTACAGTGCCTTCTTCCAACCAGCTGACCATCAATTGTTTATAATCCATAATACGCCCACCTCATTTATTAGTATATCATGATGACAGAAACACTGAACATGGAAAAGACTACAAACCCTAAATATAAAAACGACTGCCTTGTCCACTCACAAGGCAGTCGTTTATTATTTAACCATTATGGATATAGACGGTTTAATAATCTTGGGAATGGGATAGTCTCGCGTACGTGTTCCACTCCGCTGATCCATGCTACTGTTCTTTCCAATCCAAGACCGAACCCAGAATGAGGTACTGAACCGTATTTACGCAATTCCAAATACCACTCGTAAGCTTTTGGATCAAGATCATGTTCCTTGATACGCTGGCTCAGGATTTCATGGTCATGAAGACGCTCGGAACCACCGATGATTTCTCCATACCCTTCCGGCGCGATTAAATCTGCACACAGCACAACATCCTCACGATTTGGATCAGGCTGCATGTAGAAAGGCTTCAGTGAAGTTGGATAATGAGTGATGAAAACCGGCTTATCATAGCTTTCTGCAATTGCCGTCTCATGCGGAGCACCAAAATCGTCCCCCCACTTGATATCATCGAACCCTTTTTCCTGCAAGAATTCAACTGCTTCATCATAAGTGATCCGCGGGAAAGGTGCTTTGATGTTTTCAAGTTTGGATGTATCGCGTCCCAGTCTTTCTAACTCTAGTTTGCAGTTTTCAAGAACAGATTGGACAATATGTGATACATACTCTTCCTGAACTTTCAGGCTGTCATCATGCTCATAAAAAGCCATTTCCGGTTCAATCATCCAGAACTCAATAAGATGACGGCGGGTCTTGGACTTTTCAGCACGGAATGTCGGACCGAAAGAGAATACCTTTCCTAACGCCATGGCTGCTGCTTCCATATAGAGCTGTCCACTCTGGGACAGATAGGCATCTTCATCGAAGTACTTCGTATGGAAAAGCTCTGAAGTCCCTTCCGGGGCACTTCCAGTAAGGATAGGCGGATCAACTTTAACAAACCCTTCCTTATTGAAGAATTCATATGTCGCACGGATGATTTCATTTCTTACTTTCATCACCGCATGCTGGCGGCGTGAACGAAGCCATAAATGACGGTTGTCCATTAAAAATTCAGTTCCATGCTCTTTCGGAGTGATTGGATAATCTACCGATTCTTGGATGACTTCAATGCCTTTCACCTGCATCTCAAATCCGAAAGGAGAACGGCTGTCCTCCTGGATGACACCGGTAACATATAAGGATGACTCTTGAGTAATTGATTTCGCTTTTTGGAAGATTTCTTCTTCCACTTCACTTTTTACAACGACACCTTGAATGAATCCTGTTCCATCTCTCAGTTGAAGGAAAGCAATCTTGCCGCTTGATCTTTTATTTGCAAGCCACGCACCAATTTTCACTTCTTCTCCAACATGCTTACTTACTTCTGCGATTGTTGTTTTCACGTTTAATTCCCTCCAAAAAACTCAACACACTTATGTATCAATTTCTTTTTATTATACATATCCCGGCATAGCCAAGCAACAGAGAACACTGGCCATTTGACTATAATTTGCGGTGACAGCCTGAAGCTGACACCGCAAGTTATGTTTATTTGGATTCTTCCATTTTTTGTTCGACAAAGGAGTGTATTCTCTCTAATGCCTTTTCAAATGATTCCAGTGATGTTGCATAAGACAATCTAATATTATCAGGAGAGCCAAATCCTGATCCAGGAATGACTGCCACCTTTGCCTCTTCAAGCAGTGCTTTTGCAAAATCATCGACTGATTCGTAACCTGTTAGCGAAACAGCTTCTTTAACATTCGGGAACAAATAGAAGGCTCCTTGTGGCTTGATGCAGTTAAATCCAGGAATTGCATTAAGCTTTTCAAAAACAATGTTCAGGCGCTCCTCGAAAGCTTTTCTCATTTCTTCTACAGGCTCCTGAGTACCTTCATAGGCAGCAATGGCTCCATGCTGCGAGGTGGTCGTGGGATTTGAAGTCGAATGGCTTGCAAGGTTAGTCATGGCTTTGATAATGCCAGAATCCCCAGCTGCATAGCCAATCCTCCATCCTGTCATGGAATGAGATTTAGAAACTCCATTTATGATCACAGTCTGTTCTTTCAGTTGAGGAGAAATTTCTGCTATGGAAACATGCTTATTCCCTTCATACACTAATTTCTCATAAATCTCGTCAGAAACAATCAGAATATTTTTCTCAAGGCAGACCCCGCCGATTGCTTCCAGCTCTTCCTTGCTGTAAAGCATTCCTGTCGGATTACTTGGTGAGTTGAGAATTACCGCTTTGGTCTTTTCAGTAACAGCAGACCTTAATTGTTCAGGCGTAATTTTGTATTCGTTCTCTTCTTTGCCTTCAATGAAGACAGGAGAACCCCCGGCAAGCTTTACTTGTTCAGGATAGCTGACCCAGTACGGGGTTGGGATGATGACTTCTTCTCCTTCATTAAGAAGAACTTGAAACAGTGTATAAAGTGCGTGTTTTGCACCGCTTGTAACAATCACCTCTGAGGGCTCATAAGATATGCCTTGATCGTTTTTAAACTTATTAATAATGGCATTCTTCAGTCCAGGCAGACCGCCTGCAGGAGTGTATTTGGTATGTCCTTCTTTCATGGAAGCACTGGCAGCAGCCATGATATGTTCAGGTGTATTGAAGTCTGGTTCTCCTGCTCCAAGACCGATTACATCTATACCTTTTGATTTCATTTCTTTTGCCTTTGCTGTTATAGCAAGGGTTGTTGACGGCGTCAATGCGCTGACCCTTTCTGCTAATTCCCATTTCATCCGCATTTCCTCCTACTATAGATTTTCAATCTTCCTCCACCATTCTCCCGTTTCAAAAAGGAGATAATAATAGTTCAAATGCTCGTTATCATCTAAATATGTCATTTCCCAAACAGGGCCGACACTCTCCATCCCCAGCTTGACTGAAAGGATTTCATTTACATCGTTTTCACCCTTCAGTTTATTAATTGCAGCTTCTTTCGAGATGCCATCAGCCCATTTTTTCACAATAATTTCTTCATCTTTTTCGGGAACCCAAACAATGATCTTTTCACCGGAAGTGTTTTCACCGGTAATAACAACATAGGATTTCTTTCCATTGTAAAGGGAAACATCCTCGGTTGAAGCGATATCGGTTTCAGCTTCTGCTCTTTGGAGTGCAACTTCCGCCCTGTCATTCACAGGTGACCTTGCATTAATAAAAACGGCAACCATTGCACCAATGACCACAATAGTTAATAATACTGCAAAAAATATTGTCTTTTTCATTTCATCACTTCTTTATGTACGATATATTGTAAAGATGGCCTGTTCTTGATCCTCAGGGTCCAAGGCCAGTCCGAACATCAAGTCTCTTTCTTTCAGTGTACGGTTCAAAGCATCAACCACTTTGTAAAAGTCAGGTGAATGCTGGATTTTGACTGTTGATAATACTTCAATCTTGCTTTCCAAATAAAATCCCCCTTACATCACAAAAAATGTTATTAATATTGCGCCAGGATTAAGACACAATAACAGTAGAACCATTACCCATTATAACAGCAATTAAGCCTAATCCGAACACATTCAATTAAAAATAATTCTAATCCCACACACATTTCTTCAGAGGGCTGTTAAGCAGTCCTCTCTTTATTGTTCCCATTCACCCAAGTACTTGATTTTCCTCAGGGAATGTTATCACTTCATAATTATTTTCATTAAACTTGATCGTGATAAGCCCATGCTGGCCTGTAAAATATACATCAATCCAGCTTTCATGAAACAGTTCGAGTAAGTCTGTATTAATATACTTTTTTTTCTCACGATAAAAAATGGCTGTCTGCGGATCGATGTGATTCAACAGCCTCTCGGATAGTAACTCAGTCTTGTCATACAAAGGGACCTTAAGGATATTTACATCATTCAGCTGCTGATTTATAAGAGAGTCTTCCGCTGCCGGGGAATGTGAATTCAACCATAAAAAACGATGCGGAAGTGAAGTAACAGTGAAATCAAGTCCTTCATTTGCTTGATTTCCTTCAAACATCACATCGATGGCGACTTCCGGATTCAATTGAAGTTTCTCACCTTTATTCAATGCACGGATATTCAGACCCGGAACCATGAACCCTTCTGCAAGCTTCGAACCTGTCAGTATTTCTTCCACGCCCCATTGTTCTGTTATCGCTTTGAGGGAATCAGGGTGAAATTCCTTAAGGTCTGTGACCAGGATGCCCTTCACCTTTTTAATCCCGTATTTATCCAAGATGGATTCAAGGTTCTTCAACTGGCTGCTCCCGCCGGTATTGATCAGATAATTGATTCCCTCTGGAAGGTGGATAATGGCAATTTCTCCTTTTGCGAAAGGCAGGAAGGACAAGGCAAATTCCTCAGGCTTCAGCTTTAAATCTACCTGTGGATCTGCTGCTAGTATATTCCCTCCCGCAGATAGAAAAAACATCAACATCAGGACTGCCATAATAAAGCGTTTCATGAATAACATACCTCCCAATTCACTTCTACATATAGAGTACGTTATTCATAAAAATTTATCCGACGAGATAACAGTCCTTTCCTTAAAATGTTCCTTAGAGCCATTCCTCAATTAGTTCTACCATTTCATGAAGTTCCCCCTGCCTTACCGGCATATCAGGGATAGAATCCAGGAACGCCTTTCCGTACCTTGCCGTAACGATCCTTCTGTCAAACACAATCACAATTCCCCTGTCGGTGCTGCGCCTGATCAACCTCCCGACACCTTGTTTGAAGCGAAGGACTGCTTCAGGAAGAGAATAATGGGAAAATGGGTTCTTGCCTTCATTTTTCAGCAGTTCGCTTTTGGCCTGTGCGACAGGTTCATCAGGAGGTGAGAAAGGGAGTCTCACAAGAACAAGGCAGGATAAATCCTCCCCCGGAATATCGACACCTTCCCAAAAACTGCTGGTGCCAAACAGAATAGCTTTATCGAACCGCTGGAAATTTTTCGTCAGCCTGGTCCTGCTCCCGCCGGAAATCCCCTGTGCCATCAAGACAAAATCCTCAAGGAGCCCGCTGTCCTTCATTAAATCATGTGTTTTCCTCAGCATATCGAAAGCAGTGAAAAGGACCAGCATCCTTCCTTTTGTTGCTTGCGCTACACCGATCAGATGTGCAGCCACCGCCTCCACATATTCATCCAGCGACACATTTTGAATCTCAGGAATATCCGTAGGTATAAACAGCTTCGTCATCTCATCATACTGAAATGGGGAGGAAATCCGCACAGTCTCTGCCTCATGCTTGGACAAGCCCACTTCCTCTTGAAAGTAGTTGAAGGAGTTTTGGACAGTTAAAGTAGCAGATGTCATAACCGCACATTTCTTCTCCTCGAAAAACGACTGTTTCAACTTCTCCCCTACAGCTGCCAGCTGGGATTGTATCATCAAACTGTTGGGAAGAGACCTCAAGTCCCCTTCCAGCCATATTACGTCCTTTTCTGAAGGAGCAACGAATACATCACGGAAATCAGCCCTCAATTCCTTCCATTCAACCATGAAACTATAGAATTCCTCTAAAGATGCTCTTTCTGAATCCTCAAGGGAATTTTCCTTCTCTTTTAACTTTTGCAGCCTGCTGTTCATTTCCGTTTCAATTACTTTCATTTGAGAAATAACCCTCTCCACACTCATGACGGCCGGCATCCATTCCTTGGAATTCAGCAGATCATGGGTCAATCTCATCTGTATTTTTTGAACGCCCTTCCTTCTTTTCGAATGCTTAAGGAAAAGTGAAATGATCACTGAGAAACATTCCTCAATTTCTCTGTAAAAGGCATTTACACGCTGATCCAGCTCAAAAGAATGCAGTTCAGGTTTAATGGAGTAATTCTCCAGCATGTTTTCCAATTTATAAAACAGCTGTTTCTGGTCAAGCCCACCCAGCTGTCCAATCACAAATTTGGCAGACAGGTAATCAATCACCTTTCCAAAATGAGTTCTTGCCGATTTTTCCAAGTGGTGAGCTTCATCTATTATGACCGTTTCATAAGCGGGCAGCAGCTTCCTCTCACTCACCAGGTCGGCAAGAAGCATGGAATGATTGGTGATGATCAAATCTGCTTTTTTTGACATATTACGGGCATGAAGGTAAAAGTCCCTGCCGATCCATGGATCCTTCTTTATGTGCCATCCATCATGCCGGATCCTGTTCCAAAACAATCTTCCTCCGCTGGTCAGGTTCAGTTCATCAACGTCGCCGGTTTCAGTTACTGTCAGCCAGACGAGAATCTGCATTTTGGTTATGGCAATGTCATAATGATTCTCATCCTCTGTCAATGACTGCTCGAATTTAAACAAATTGAGATAATGATTCTTCCCTTTTAAAAGAACAGTTTGAAATGGAAAATCCAGCATCCCTTTTAGAAAATTTATTTCTTTTTGCAAGAGCTGTTCCTGCAGCTGAATAGTGTAGGTACTCAGAACAACCGGAGTTCCACTCTGCTTACTGTAAAAGACAGCCGGAAGCAGGTATCCCAATGACTTTCCTACGCCTGTTCCTGCTTCAATGATCATGTGTTTATCCTCTGTCATTGCTTCATAGGTTTTATCCATCATCAAAAACTGTCCATCTCTCTTTTCAAAGGCGGCAAGCCCTGAGGATAATAAGGCTGTCTTATCCTTTTCCTCCGCAGGGTAGCGAAGGAGTGAAGGGTCTGGGTAAGAACCGTCCTGAGACAGCTCTGTCTTTTTCCTCAATGCTATCCCTCTGAACACTTCAAGGTCATGGTCGATATCCGCTATGGATTTCCTTTTCTCAGAAAGAATATCGGAAAACAGCAAAGATAAATCGCTTTTCAGCCAGGATGCCAGCTTCTCCAATTGCTCAAGCGTAACGAGCGGCAGTTTTGAAAGCTTTTCAATAAAATGGATCAGCAGCTCGGCTGTAACCAGTGCGTCACTATCCGCCTGGTGCGGACGGCTGTGGGTAAACGAAAATCGATCGGAGAGTTCTGTCAGCTTATAACTGTCCGCAGTCGGCAGTGTAATCTTCGCCAGTTCAACTGTATCAAAAGAAGGACCGGAAAAAGGGTTATATCCTGCCTCTTCTAACTCCGCTTGTAAAAAACCTAAATCAAATTGGACGTTATGGGCACAAAAAACAGCCCCGTCCAGCAGTTCTAAAACCCGGGGGGCAATCTCTGAAAATTCAGGGGCATCTTTAACCATCTCATCATTTATTCCCGTCAGTTCCTCGATGAAAGAAGGAATTCCAATGCCGGGATTCACAAATGTTGTATACGAACTGACAACAGCTCCATCTTGGACAACCATTGCAGCTAATTGTATAATTTTATCCCCTTTCTTCGGGGAATTACCTGTAGTTTCCAAATCCACTACAACTATTTTATGAGGTACCATAAAATCACACAGCCTTTGTCTTCTCTTATCTGTTTATCTTCACAAGTGTACCATAATTCCTTGCAGCAGAGCCAGAAGGGAGCGATTAGCCTACTAACAAGTTTGGTTGGACCTCCGCTACAGGGGCGTGACTCCGGTCAGTCTGAAATGAAACTTAATAATTTCAATGGGATGCTCTTGGATTCAGCGATTTTCTTTAAGAAAATAAAAATAGAGCGAGTAAGATCACTCGCTCTTTAGAAGAATCAATATACTGTTGCTTCTGGTTCTGTTCCCAGCATTTCAACGATTTTATTATTTTTATCCATAATCGCCACTTTCGGTACATGTGCATGGACTTTTTCTTCCGGGACCATTTTGTAGGAGATGACAATGATTACGTCTCCCGGCTGTACCAGTCTTGCAGCTGCTCCATTTAAACAGAATACTCCACTGCCTCGTTCACCGGGTATGATATAAGTCTCCAGTCTTGCTCCATTATTATTGTTTACAATCTGAACTTTCTCATTGGGCAGCATCCCCACATTATCAAGGATATCCTCATCTATCGTGATACTTCCGACATAATTCAGGTTCGCTTCCGTTACAGTTGCTCTATGGATTTTGCCGCTCATCATTGTTCTAAACATTTTGCTTCTCCTCCTGGGTTCTCTTGATGATTATATTATCGATCAGACGGGCTTTCTGGAATTTCACTGCCAATGCAATGATAAATTCACCGTGCAGTTCTCTTATCTCTTTTAATTCCGGAAAAGAATAGATCTCTATATAATCAATTTCACCGCTTGTTTCTGCAGTGATCCTGTTTTGAATATGTGAAATGATCGTCTCCGGATTGGACTCTCCTTCAGAGATGAAGGTTTCAGCATCCATCAGACTTCTGTATAAAACAGGCGCTTCTTCTCTTTCTGCCTCAGAAAGGTAAACATTCCTTGAGCTTTTCGCAAGTCCGTCTTCCTCTCTGACAGTGGGCACACGGACTATGTTGACTGGGAAATTCAAGTCGTTTACAAGCCCTTCAATGACGGCAACCTGCTGGGCATCCTTCAAACCGAAATATGCATTATCAGGTCCTGCAATATTAAATAACTTGGAAACCACGGTGGCGACTCCATCGAAGTGCCCTTCCCGTCTGCTTCCGCATAAAACGTCAGTCCGTTCGGTTACATGCATTTTAATGGAAGAGCCAGAATACATTTCCTCAGCTTCAGGAAGAAACAACATATCGACGCCCGCGGATTGTGCAAGCCCGGCATCTCTCTCCGGATCGCGAGGATAGCTTTCAAAATCTTCATTAGGACCGAATTGAAGCGGGTTTACAAAGATACTCATGACAACAATATCGTTTTCCTGCCTTGCCCTCTCAGCAAGAGTTAGATGGCCTTCATGCAGAAAACCCATTGTCGGAACAAACCCTATTTTCTTTCCTTTTCGTTTTTCTGATAAAAGGATCTCCTGGATAGCGGAGATTTTTGTATATTTTTGCATTTATTTACTTCCTCCATACAAGGATTGAAGTTCTTCTTCTTTCATTGTGAAAGTATGACCGACCTCAGGGAAACTTCCCTCTTTGACCTCTTTATGATAATGCTCCAGACCTGCCAGAGCAATCTCGTTAAAATCACCGTATTTTTTAACAAACTTAGGTATTCTCTCCACACCATAGGTCATAATATCATGGAAAACAAGGACCTGGCCATCTGTTACACTTCCAGCCCCAATACCGATGACCGGTATATTTACGCTATTTGTCACTTCCGCAGCAAGCTGGCGCGGTATACATTCGACTACGAGGGCAAAAGCACCTGCTTCTTCACACCTCTTTGCTTCTTCAATAAGCTTTGAGGCTGCTTCCGCTGTCTTCCCTTGGACTTTATAACCTCCAAGGACCCCTACTGACTGAGGAGTAAGGCCTAAGTGGGCGACAACCGGAATGCCTGCTGTTGTCAAATCGGAAATGGTGTCAATCACCTTCCCACCGCCTTCAACCTTGAGGGCATGGGCTCCGCTTTTTTGAACGATTTCCATGGCAGCCTGCATCGTATCCCGCTTTGAGAGGTGGTAAGTCATAAACGGCATGTCAGTCACCACAAAAGTATCAGGCGCACCTCTTCTGACCGCCTTTGTATGATGAATCATATCTTCCAGTGTAACTGCAACAGTAGAGTCATAACCCAACACGACCATTCCCAAGGAATCGCCTACCAGGATCATATCCAAACCTGCCTTTTCAGCGAGTTTGGCAGATGGATAGTCATAAGCAGTCACCATCGAGATTTTTTCTTTTTCTTTTTTCATCTTGATAAAATCGGAAGTGTTCTTCATTTTCGTTTCCTCCTTTTTAATCAGAGACGGCGAAACATGTTAAAGGCTCTTTTCAAAAAAATGTTCACAAGACGATTTAAGAAAGAGCCTCAGCAAAAAAGGACCCCTCTAAAAAGCAGAAGGATCCCGTTAAGTTCTAATTTAAAGTTTCGACCCTCCGTCCCTGTCCAATTGGATCAAGGCAGAAAATTTCAAATCATTATTCAGTTATACAGCAATGGTGCAGTTCATCTTAGATACTGCCCTTCACTAAAAGATTATAACAAATGAAGTCGGGAATTCAATAGAAAAAATAGACTTGAAGAAACCGTTTTCACCTGAGTTCAATATCTGCAGAGTACACTTCATGAATCTTTCCTTCTTCATCCTCAATCCTTAAAACGCCATCTTCGTTGATGCCAAGCGCTTTACCATGTATACTGCCGGTAATCGTCCTTGCCGTAATCTGCCTTCCAATACTGACAGCATAGCTCTCCCAGAGCAATTTAATTGGGGTAAAACCTTTATCCATGTATAAGGCATAATACATTTCCAGTTTCTCCATTACTTTTTGAATAAGTTTAACCCTTGAGATCTTCTCTTCCTTCTCAAGGAATAATGAGGTGGCAATCGATTGCAGCTCCTCTGGGAAATCTTCTGCCTCCTGATTGACATTCATCCCTATTCCAATAATGATGGAATTAATCTTGTCGGCTTCCGCCTGAAGCTCTGTAAGGATTCCGGTCACTTTTCTGCCATTAAGCAATATATCATTCGGCCATTTAATTTCAGGACTGATTCCGCAAACCTCTTCAATGGCTTGTACCACTGCAACGGCAGCAATGAGAGTGAATTGAGGCGCCTTCTGAGGAGGAAGCTGCGGCTTCAGGATGATGCTCATCCATATCCCTGTCCCTTTAGGTGAGTGCCAGCTTCTTAACAGCCTCCCTCTTCCTTCTGTCTGTTCATCGGCAATCACTGCTGTTCCTTCATCCGCTCCTTCTTGTGCAAGCGAATGAGCAATCTTTTGTGTTGAGGGAACTGATTCTATGTATTTAATCACTCTGCCTACAGACCTGGTCTTCAACCCCGGAAGGATCTCTTCCTCACTGACTCTGTCAGGTGCTTTTACAATTCTGTAGCCTCTTTTTTTTACAGCCTCAAACTCAAAACCTTCTTTTCGAAGCTCTTCAATATGTTTCCATACAGCTGTTCGAGAGCAGCCCGCAATATCAGCTAAGGCTTGTCCCGATAGGAACTCACCTTCCGCCTTGTTAAAAGCATCCATTAATTTTTTCCTTATTGGTGATTGCACAGACCTAACCACTCCCTTATCGTTGATTTTTGATTGGGAATAATAGAGTTGATGACGGCTTTTTCTGTGTTATCAAGGATTTCCTTTATCCATGGACCTCCCGATTTACCTGACCACTTCATCAAATCATTTCCAGTTACCGCTAATTCACCGCGGTTTCGAATCGGTAACTCATCATATAGTTTTTCCAGTTCTGCCCTGCCTGTTTGGTCAGACAACTTAAGCACTCTGTATACCTCTTCAACATCATATGCCGTTGAAATCCCTGCGAGATAGAGTGTATACCGGTCCCACTCTCTTTCCATTCTTCCAGAAAGAAACTTTACTGCTTTTGATATGTACTTTATCTTTTTGGAAGGGAGCCTCCAATGTTCCATTAGATTTTCTTCTCCCTTTGAGAGAAAGCTGACTAGCAGCCACATTTGTTCATTTGTCAGGCGGTTAACAGGGAGGGAGGCAGCAGATTCTAGTACTTTACGCTGTAAGGCTGGCAGGTATTTATAGAGGCCTGTAGCCACCAAAGAGGCAATTGAGGCTTTTTTAAAACTGCCGGACAGCAGCTTTTCAAATTCTGCTGAAAGCCTTTCAATGGCAACGAACCTGATGTTAGCCCCATTGCGCCTAACACTTTCTAACGTTTCTGACTCCATTTCAAAATCCAGCTGCGCCATAAAGCGAACTGCCCTCATCATCCTGAGGGCATCCTCTTTGAACCGTTCTTCCGCCGATCCTACCGTTCTGATTATCTTGGCATGAATGTCAGATTCTCCCCCAAACGGATCATGAATTCCGCCGGAACTATCCATAGCAATGGCATTTATCGTAAAGTCCCGCCTCTGCAGGTCTTCCTTCAGTGAAGTGATAAAGGTCACTGACTCCGGCCTTCTAAAATCCTTGTATTCCTCTTCACTTCGGAATGTGGTGATTTCATAAGGGGTCTCATTAAATATCACTACTACTGTTCCATGTTCTATACCCACATCAATCGTCTTTGGGAAGACTGCCTTAACCTCTTCAGGAAGTGCCGAAGTAGCAATGTCGACATCATTTGTCGGCCTTTTCATTAGCAAGTCTCTGACTGCACCCCCAACAAAATAGGCCTGATAACCTGCTTCTTCAAGTTTTTTCAAGACCGGGAGAGCATTTTCAAAGTGAGTTGGAAGCATAATGATCACCTATCTTTCAGTTAAGAGCTTCCTATAAATTTGTTCATACTGATCGACTATCTTGCTCCAATGGAACTTTGTCCTCGCTGTCTCTAATGCATTGTCTGATAACTCTTTATAAAGATCATGCCTTTCCAGTAACGATACTGCCTTATCCGCTACTGCCTCAACGTCTCCAAGAGGACAAATATACCCATTGACTCCATCCTCAATCACTTCAGGGATCCCCCCGATATCTGTGCCGATACAAGGCACACCGCAAGCCATTGCTTCTAATGCAACAAGACCGAAACTTTCCTTTTGCGACAACAAAAGCATCAGGTCGCTCAATGAATATAGCTCTTCAAGACTATCCTGTTTACCCAGGAAAAGGACCTTATCTTTTATGCCAAGTTCCCGCACCAGCTGGCAGATCACGGTCATTTCTGGCCCATCTCCTACCAGCAGGAGTTTAGAAGGGATTTGTTTTACTATTCTGCTGAAGGCCTGAACGACATCTTCCACCCTCTTTACAGCCCTGAAGTTGGACACATGAATGATGACCTTTTCATCCGGCAAGATACCATATTCTTTTTTCAAGTGTTCTGAATCGACTTTGCGGTATACGCGCTCATCTATAAAATTGTATACTGTTTCAATATCCTTATCAGGCTTTATGAGATTGTATGTCTGATCTACCAATGCATGAGATACAGCTGTAACATGGTCGGACTGTTCAATTCCGAACCGGATTGCTTCCGTTAATGAGGGGTCATATCCCAGTACAGTAATATCGGTGCCATGCAGGGTTGTAACAATCTTCAGGTCGGTGTCTGCCATTTGCTTTGCGAGTATCGCACATACTGCGTGAGGTACTGCATAATGGACATGCAATATATCCAGCTCCTCCCTCCTCGCCACAACCGCCATCTTGTTAGCAAGCGCTATATCATAAGGGGCATGCTGAAATACAGAATATTGGTTGACCTCTACCTGATGGTAATAAATATTCGGATACATTCTGTTTAGCCTGAAAGGAACACTGGAGGTGATGAAATGAATCTCATGCCCTCCTTCCGCAAGCAGTTTCCCCAGCTCGGTAGCTACGACGCCAGATCCTCCGACTGTCGGATAGCAGGTTATCCCTATTTTTAATTTCATAAGCTACTCTCCTAATAAGTCCTTGTCAACAATCAAAGTATTATGGGCAAGGAATCCTTCTGCAAATGTCAGGCCGGCTGATTTCCCCATCATCCTTTCTCTTGCTTCAACTGATTCCAGGTACCCTTCTGTCAGAGGAGTAGCGACACTCCCTGCTGAACTGATGAATTGACTTTGATATGCTTGCAGGCTTTTTAATTTTGGTTTAATGAAATCTTTTATATCTATGACAAAATCAGGACGATGAAAACCATTTATCATGTAAAAATACAAAGCTGAAGGTTTATGAGGCTCACCCATGGAACCTTCTCCGTACTTCCTTATGCCGGCTGAAAAAAACGCTTCCTGCACTAGGGCAGAAGCATTACCATGGTCCGGATGCCTGTCGACTTCGTATGGTGCAAACACGATCTTCGGTTTATAAAACCTGATCATACGGACAATTTCATCTATGTATTGTTTCTTTATGTAAAGACCCCTGTCAGGGAGTCCAAGATTTCTTCGTTCTTGAACACCAAGTATGGAAGCAGCTTCTTCTGCTTCTTTTCTCCGGGATTCCGGAGTGCCGTTTGAGGACATTTCTGCTTGGGTCAAATCACAGATTACAATCTTTTTTCCATTGGATGCATACTTAGCCAGCGTACCGCCCATCCCGATTTCCACATCATCGGAGTGGGCACCGAACGCGAGAATGTCAACCTTCATTCCCATTATTCTCCTTGCGCTGAATGTCCCGCCATTGAATATCTCCGCGCTCCAGTCCCTTTATAAGAATCTCGGCTGTACCCATATTGGTGGCAAGAGGAACAGCATATACATCACATAAACGGATCAGTGCAGATACATCCGGTTCATGGGGCTGTGCAGTCAAAGGGTCCCTGAAAAAAATTACGAGATCCATTTTATCATTTGCAATGTAAGACCCGATTTCCTGGTCTCCTCCCAGTGGTCCCGATTTGAACCGGTGCAGGTCCAATCCCGTTTCTTCATTTATTCTTTTTCCGGTTGTACCTGTTGCAAATAAACTGTGTTTTTGAAAAATGTCTTTATAGGCTATAACAAATCGAATGAGATTGTCTTTCTTTTTATCATGTGCAATTAAAGCAATGTTCAACACAATCACCCCTCAAATAGAAGTGAAGCCGGCCTTTTACTTGAAATCCAATAGAATCTCTTGCTGCCCGGCCTCTTTCATTCATTAATCAAGTATATTTTCCAACCCATATACCAATGTATCAAGATTCATGACGGTTTCAACGCAGACTTTCACCCCTGACATAAAGGAAGCCCGGTTATAGGAATCATGCTTGATTGTCAATGTCTGGCCGTCTGCTCCAAACATAACCTGCTGGTGTGCAATTAAACCAGGCAGCCTGACACTGTGGATATGCATTCCATCATAGTCTGCCCCTCGAGCTCCTTCTAGCGTCTCTTTTTCACCCGGGTGTCCTTGCACTTTAGGCTTTCTTTGTGAAGCAATCATTTCAGCAGTTTTAACAGCTGTACCTGAAGGAGCATCAAGTTTTTGATCATGATGAAGTTCGATGATTTCAACATCTTCGAAATACTTTGCAGCCATTTGCGAGAATTTCATCATCAAGACGGCCCCTACTGCAAAGTTAGGCGCAATGATACAACCCAATTGTTTTTCTTTCGCAAGGTCAGTCAGTTCCTGTAACTGCTCATTAGAAAAACCTGTCGTACCTACGACTGGTCTCACCCCTTGTTCCAAGGCTGTTTTTGTATGTATATATCCTGTCTCCGGAGTAGTCAGGTCAATTAGTACATCAGGGGAATCGGCTTGGAAGCATTCATTTATGTCTGAAAAGACCGGTACATCAATTCCTGCAAATCCTTCTAATTCACTTAAGCTTTTTCCATTATTCTTATTATCCAAGACACTGATTAATTTCAACCCTTCGGTACTCTCCACCATTTTAACTGCCTCACTGCCCATTCTTCCCCTGGGCCCGGCAATCGTTACCTTAATTGTCGCCATGTGTCTCCTCCTCTTTGCGTGTCCAGCGGTCTTTATCTCTTGTGTTGAATTTATTCATGACTGTATTATGCGCTTTTTCCAGGTCAATTCCTAATGAGTTTGCCAGGCAGGTGATAACAAATTGAATATCGCCCAGTTCTTCTTCTATTGTGTTTTCTTTCTCTGTACTCTTCTTTGGTTTTTCACCATAATAGTGATTGATCTCCCTGGCCAGTTCACCCATTTCTTCAGTTAACCTTGCCATCATCGCCAAAGGGCTGAAATACCCTTCCTTGAATTGTCCTATGTATGTATCAACTTCTTCTTGCATTTCTTTAATGGTTTTTTGATTTGCCATATAAACACCTCGCTGATTTCTTATTTTATGTTAGCTAAAGAATTGATTTTTGACAAATAATTAAACTAATGAGCTTCATATAAATAGACTCGCAAGCCAGATACTACATTATATTTTCGATTTATTATGAAAAGAGTCTTATTGATAGTTTGTATGGGTTCCTATATAATTGCTCTGTTATATAGCTAAAGCGGAAGCGGCCGTTCAGCGCCGTACAGATTGGAGGAAATAATTTTATGATATTCGGACTAAGGGCCAAAAATATATTCTTTATCCTGCTGGGTTCTGCCATATTTGCATTCGGGCTGGTCCACTTTAACATGCAGAATGAGCTGGCGGAAGGCGGATTCACAGGTATTACCTTGCTATTATATTTTCTTGCCGGTATTGACCCTTCTTATTCTAACCTTGCCCTTAACATTCCTATCTTTTTTATCGGATGGAAATTTCTAGGCAGGCGGGCTTTTTACTATACCATTATAGGGACCATCAGTCTCTCTGTTTTCCTTTGGATTTTCCAGCGCTATCAGATGAGGATTCCATTAGAAGGAGACCTGTTCCTTGCAGCCCTATTCGCAGGAGCTTTCCTGGGTGTCGGTCTCGGTATTATCTTCCGTTATGGAGGGACGACTGGCGGGGTTGATATCATCGCCAGGCTGGTCCATAAATATGTTGGCTGGAGCATGGGAAAAACAATGTTTATGTTTGATGCCATCGTTATTTCAGCTTCTCTCATTACATACTTAGGCTACAGGGAAGCGATGTATACGCTTGTCGCGGTGTTTGTCGGAGCCCGCGTAATAGATTTCATGCAAGAAGGGGCCTATTCAGCAAGAGGGGCCATGATCATTTCCGATAAGTATGAAGAAATTGCTGATACAATAAACGAAAAAATGGACCGCGGAGTGACTGTACTAAAGGGACACGGTTCCTTCACAAAGGAAAACCGCAATGTCCTCTATTGCGTAGTTGGAAAGAACGAGATTGTCCGCTTAAAAAACATTATCAGTTTTGTCGATCCACATGCCTTTGTATCCGTAACTGTAGTACACGATGTCTTAGGTGAAGGGTTCACCCTGGATGCAAACAAAAACCCTCTTGAGGACTAAAAAAAAGTGCTTCCCACCCGGGAAGCACTTTTTTAATCTTCTCCCTGCATACCTGTGAAAATCAGGACAAGACGAAGTAATTCTATAATCGCAACTGCTGTAGCAGCTACATAAGTCAAAGCTGCGGCATTCAGCACTTTCTTTGCGTGACGTTCTTCTTCATTTCGGATTAACCCGAGTGAAACGATCTGATCCATTGCCCTGGATGAGGCATTGAATTCGACCGGAAGAGTAACCATTTGGAAAAGGACACCGGCTGCCATTAAGACAATCCCTAATAGGAACATTCCTGAAATCTGGCTGAAGATCCCAATCAAAATGAATACCCATGAAAGGTTGGATCCGATGTTTGCCACTGGAACAAGCGCATGCCTGAATCGAAGGAAACTGTAATTTTGGCTGTCCTGAATGGCATGCCCTACTTCATGGGCCGCTACAGCAGCCCCCGCCACCGAATGTCCATGATAATTATCAGGAGATAACGCAACAGTTTTATTTAAAGGGTTGTAATGGTCACTTAGAAATCCGCGGCCCTCAACCACTTTTACTTCATGCAGTCCATTGGCATCCAAAATACGACGGGCCATTTCTGCCCCAGTCATTCCCGATGTTGTGGCAACTCTTGAGTATTTCTTGAATGTCTTCTTTACATTCATGCTTGCCAGAATCGGAATAAGTGAAATTAAAATGAAATAAAGGATAAATCCTCCCATTTCATACCTCCATCTAGATGTAATTACTAAAATTTTATCTTTCGATCAAATGGTTGTCAATCCTTTTGCCTTTCCGACTTGGACTGTTGGGATTCTCCTTTATATTTTCTCCAGCCTACATAAGATAATGTAAGTATGATAATACTTCCAGTGGTCGTGATGACCCACCAGAGTGAAGGGTCCGCTTCATCTTCCGTCAATCCATCGAACAGGTCTTCCAGGTCGCTTTCCAGCGTATTTAACTCATTAAGGGTTTCTTTACTGCCGCCCGCTTCATTACGATATCGATCAATGAATGTAATTCTGGAGTCAAGCTGCTGAACTTTTTCAACAGGCACATCCAGTTTTATACTTGGTTGAATAATACTATACTTTGTCAAGAATTGATTCAAGGTAGTATGATACTCCTCGGAATTACCGGTGCTTGCAGCATCCTGTACCTGCTTAAAAGCAGACATGATAGGTTTTTCCATCTCCGTCCACAAAGGCTGATGCTGTGAAGATATTGTATCCATTACCAATCTGAAGGTGATGACTGAATCAATTCTCTGTTCTATCGTTTCAGTGGAATTGGTCAGAGATTGTAACGCTCCCTCATGGGCGACTGTCAGTATTCTCAGCTCATCCATCGTAAATGAGCGGTCTCTTGCATTAACTTGGGCAAATTTATCTGAAAAATATTGTAAAAGCTGCTTCGCTTCATCAAATCGGCCGGACTTTGTCATTTGCAAGGCCTCATCAGCGATGTTATCCAGCTCTGCCAGCGATGTCCCCTCTGCAGAGGAATATAACGGTGAACTTATCATAAAAAGTATTATCGCAATAAAAACCGACCTGAATAATTTCATACTTGTCCCCCCTCAAACTACTAATAAATTGTATGAGGGCTTGGACAAGAGTAGACCTTAAAATTCTAGAAATGAATACTGCGCCTCTCCACTTTTCTAGTAAAGTACCAGCAAAGGAATATAGAAAGAAGACTGAGCCAAAAAGTAAAGTAACCAATTTCTTTTACAACTAAATAAAGCTGAGAATATACCGGATACTGCATGAAAACATAATCGATGATATCATTATGCAATGTCCATACAGCAGCGGCCAGGATATGCCAGACTCTCACTTTGTAGAAAGGTGAATACAGAATTCCCTGCACCGCCATCGCAAAGTGTGACCCTATCAACATGTAGCCCTGCCAGGATAAATCACCTGAAACCGCCAATGTAAGCAAATTCATGACGACTGCCCAGATTCCGTATTTAAATAATGTAACGAGGGCAAGTGCTTCCATCAACGGCCAGTTCTTCCCTAGCAGAAATGCACCGACAACAAAACAAAAGAAGAGGCTCGCTGTCGGACTGTCGGGAACGAACACCAAAAAATGAGCGGCAGTCCTTTCTAATTGAGGCAGATACCATATGTAGCCATAAATCGTACCGAGAATATTAATGATAAACAGCAGGGAAAGAAACGTCTTATGAGTTAGGTAAGTATAGATTAGATTCATACTATCTCCTTTAAGAATAAAATTTCTTCATATGTATTTTATTTCAAATTATAAAGAAAATCAGAAGAATTTTCCACCAAAGTTGATACCATAAAAAAAGATCCAGCTTTTTGGGCCGGATCTTTCTTTACTATTCGCTTTTAAGTTCAGAAATGAACGTAGCAAGCTTTTCAAGTTCTTCGTCAGTACCTTTGAACATACCAGCAGGCATACCAGGCGGTTTACCGTTCACGGCGATGTCAGCAATTTCTTCTTTGCTCAATTCAATATTGGCTAAAGAAGGAGCTGCTGCTCCGCCTTGAAGTGTATCACCATGACAGTTGATACATCCGTTCTCCTGATAGAGTTGGTAGCCTTCAGACTCAGTATCCACTTCCACTTCCGCAACGATTTGACCTTGCTTTTCAGCAGCCTCCCAGTCATGAGTGGCAACAGATTCCCAAGTAAGGAAAATTGTCGCAGCTAGCGCCAAGAGCATGAAACCTGTAGCAAATGGACGTTTTACCGGACGGCGGTGTGGTCCGCGGTCGATGAACGGAGCAAGTAAAAGAGCTCCGAATGCAAGTCCTGGAATAACAAATGCACCAATGACATTGTATGGACCAGATGCATATGAATACTTTAATAATTGATAAAGAAATAAGAAATACCAGTCAGGTAATGGAATATATCCCGCATCCGTTGGATCGGCAATACGTTCTAACGGCGACGGGTGAGCAACCGTTAAACATAGATAACCGATTAGGAATACCGCTCCAACCAACCATTCCTTCAACAGGAAGTTTGGCCAGAAGGCTTCCGTTTTTCCAGGGAACTCGGAATAATCTTTCGGAATATTAGGCTTACGTTCTGCAGGCACACGAGAATCGCCTACGAACTTCATCCCTTTTCCTCTATGCATAGTGTCCCCTCCTTATTAATTAAGGTGAATAAATAACCTTGTTGAATCGAATATCTTACAATGGACCTGAAATCCCTTGTTTACGAATCATCAGGAAGTGAGCTCCCATAAGACCAAGCAATGCTGCCGGCAGGAAGAACACATGGATGGCGAAGAAACGAGTCAGAGTCTGAGCTCCAACAATTGTAGCGTCACCGGCAAGGAGAATCTTAACCTGTTCTCCGATAAACGGCGTCGCTGCTGCGATTTCAAGACCAACTTTTGTCGCAAATAGCGCTTTCATATCCCATGGTAATAGATATCCTGTGAAACCAAGACCAAGCATAACGAAGAAAATAAGAACTCCGACTACCCAGTTCAATTCACGAGGTTTCTTGTATGCTCCTTGGAAAAAGACACGTAACGTATGTAAAAACATCATTACAATAACTAAACTAGCTCCCCAGTGATGCATACCGCGGACGATTTGTCCAAATGCCACTTCATTTTGAAGATAATAAACAGATTGCCAAGCGTTTTGAATATCCGGAACATAATACATAGTAAGGAACATTCCAGATAAAATCTGAATGACTGTCACGAAGAAAGTCAGTCCGCCAAAGCAGTAAACGAATGCAGAGAAATGATGTGCAGGGTTAACATGCTCAGGCACTTCATGATCAGCGATATCGCGCCACAAAGGCGTAATGTCCAAACGCTCATCAACCCAATCATACATTTTGTTCAGCACGGATTACGCCTCCTTTACTTAACGAATTTATTTGGCTCAGGTTTTCCAAGGTATAAAATACCGTCTTTAACTTGTGTTGGATATGAATCCAATGGTGCTGTCGGCGGTGTACCCGGCATATTTTTGCCGTTTTTCTTATAAAGACCGCCATGGCAAGGGCAATAGAACATATTTTCATGGTTCTTGTCCCCGTTCCAGTTAACTGTACAGCCTAAGTGTTTACATACAGGTGAAAGCGCTACTATCTCGCCCGCTTCATCTTTATAAACCCATGCTGTCTGAGTAACCTCAGAAGTGTACCATGCATCCACTTGTTCGTAGCTGTAATCGACACGTACAGGTTCATTTGTCAGGTCATCAGCCTTTTGTTTCGTTGCAATGAAGTCTCCTCCAGCTTCTGCTTTCAGAACAGGATCCACTGCGAAGCGAACCATCGGCATCAACATTCCGGCAGCCATGAAACCGCCTACACCAGTTAGCGTATAATTAAGGAATTGACGTCTAGATACACGTTGTTTGCTCATCCTTATCCCCCCTCTATCGTAAGGTCAGTCCGACGGACATTTTTCGCACAAATATAAAACTAGGACATAATAATGATATATTAATCTCCCTATCAGGTCAATAACTCAGTCCTTTAAAAAGATGTCAACAATGTGACTTTTTTTATATTAACTTTCAACCTGCCATTTTTTCACGATTACATTCAGGAGCTGCTTCACTTGATCTTCCATGATGGAATGTTTATATTTCTCATCCATACTATCGAGAGGAATTGACGGAATCCACATGAGACTTCTTTCAAGCTCTTGATCATTGAAACGCCAGTCACTGTCAGAAGTCAGGAAGAAAACATACTTGAAGCCTGAATCTTTCATCGCCGTCCGCCATTCAGACAGCCTCTTCTCTGCAGAAACTTTCTCTTCTGTTTTTAAATAAGTGAATGCCGGAAAAAGCATCAGCCTCCCTTTAAATTGATGTTCCAAATGCATGGATAACAGTGAGATGAATTCTCCCTGCCCAGCGAAAGTCTTCATTTCTTCTTCCAACCCTACTGGAAGAAGCGGAATGATCGCTGTATCAATATACTTCTTTTCCTTTAAATAGAGTTCAACTTCTTTTCCATTCCAATTCAATATTCTACACCTCTTGTTTGCTTTCTTCCCGATTATGATATCACTATCTGATAGAGGATGAAAGTTTAAGGCAGCAGAATAGTTAAACTATGACTTTGTGGTGTTAGTATTCTACAGAAGCTTTTGAAAGATTCATCATTACGGGAGGCAGCACAGCAAGCAGGAACAAGCCTACAACCTTATTGTTCTTCACGATAATAAAAAGAGCTGCCAATCTGTTTAGATTGACAGCTCCTCTTTTGAGGATGGCATAGACCCTCTTTGAGGTCATCATTCTCCTTCCGTGCCTCTTTTGATGATGGCATAGACCCTCTTTGAGGACATCATTTTCCTTCCGTGCCACTTTTGATGACGGTATAGACACTCTTTGAGTGCATTATTTTCCCCCAACGCCTCTTTTGATGTCGGCATAGACCCTCTTTGAGGACATCATTTTCCTTCCGCGCCACTTTTGATGTCGGCATAGACCCTCTTTGAGGACATCATTTTCCGCCAACGCCTCTTTTGATGTCGGCATAGACCCTTTTTGGGTGCATCATTTCCCTTCCGCTAGTCTTTTGATGTCGGCATAGACACTCTTTGGGTGCATTATTTTTCGCCAGCTCCTCTTTTGATGTCGGCATAGACACTCTTTGAGTGCATCATTTTCCGCCAACCCCTCTTTTGATGTCGGCATAGACCCTCTTTAGCAGCAGCATTCTCCGCCAGCTCCTCTTTTAATGTTGGAGTCGCGTATGATCCGAGGGCCTAGCCGCTGGTGCCGGGTGCAGATATCAATCTTTGTTATCCCCTTTAAGACATTCAAAATTTCCTAAAATAATAAAAAGAGCTGCCAATCTGTTTAGATTGACAGCTCCCGTATTAACCAGGCATATTTTTCAGTTGGGATGTCAGCTTTCTGAATTCTTCTTTATCATTTCTATCCAGGGCATCATCAATGGCATCCAAGAGCCTCTGCCTTTGGTAAGTTTCGATACTGCTTTTCAGGAACTCCTCAGCAATGATCCTGTCTTTTTCATTGATCAACAGATATTTCGGCATGAAGGGATTTTCTTCAAGTACCGCTGCGTATTGGTAAGAAGCATTCGACTTGCTGAAGTTCAATTGGATGTAAATATCCTCATCCTTATTCAGCCTGATATCATGAAAAGATTTTTCAGCATCAGTGGTCATGATATTTTCTTTATAGAATCTGAATGGCACTTCCTCTACACAGTGGGTAGACATGATCAACCCTCTGGGGCAATATTGTGCTTCCTCGACAAAATGAACTTTTTTCATTAACTGATCGTGACTCATTAGGTAATTTAAAATCCAGACACATTCACGCCTCTTCAGCTGATAACGATTTAAAAACCACCGGATGAAATCCTTTTTCTCGTTGACAGATACAGGGGTCTTCATTCTTTTCCCTCCTCTGCGTTTTATTCCCGCCCAGTCTTGAGCAGCTACTCTTCCAATCTTTCGATAACCATCGCCCATTCTTCATTTGATGGGTCTTTCTTTAACAATTCATTAAATACTTCTCGTGCTTCTCCATGTTTTCCTTCTTCAATCAGGAAATATCCAAATTCTTGAAGAAATTCTGGATGTTCTTTAAAGAAAGTATATGCAAGACGGTATTGTTTTAATGCTTCTTTATAATCCTCTGTTTTCTCATAAGCAATTGCTGCGTCCCAGTATAGCTGGGGATCTTCCTCACCTTCAGATTCCATCAGCTTAATGATTTCCAGGATATCTTCGTATCTCTCTTGCTGAAGGAACAGCTTATTCAGGGTAAGAGCCGCTTCCATATATCCCTGGTCAAGCGCCAATGATTCACGGATAAACTGTTCAGCCTCATCTTCGTTGCCGAGTTTCAAGGAAATCTTCCCTCCATGGAATAAAAGTTCCTTGTTAAACTCGTCATGCCCTGCGCCTTCCTTCACGGTTTCCAGGCTCTTTTCAAGCTCTTCCTCGTGCTCGTATGCCTTTGAAAGAAGCAGATACACAGAGTGGTAATCAGGATCTAATTCCTTTACAGCCTCCAGCTTTTCGATGGCCCTGGCGTAATACCCCGCTTGATATGCCGTGAATGCGTATCCGAAAAGTGTATTGATTTCCAAGTGCTCATCCAATGCTTTTTCATAATGAACAAGGGCTTGTTCGAAGTCTCCTCCTGCACTAAGTGCTTCCCCCATCCTCTGATGGACATCCACTCCGCCGACATTGTTCTTCCCGGCCTTCAGGACATTTTCATATGAACGGATCGCTTCAAGAAACTTACCGATTTCAAGGTAAAGTTCACCAAGTGCAAAGTCGATGACCGGCTCATCGGCAAGGATTTTTTTTGCCTGGAGCAGCTTTTGTTCGCTGACTTCAAACAGTCCTTGCATTTGGAATAAATCAGCCTGTAGTAACAATGCCCTTGGATAATCGGGATCCGTTTCATTCATTTCAGAAAGGAGTTCTAGTGCACCTTCCTCATCATCCATTTCCACGTGGACTTCCGAAAGCATGACAATCAATTCACCTTCACCTGGATATTTGGCTAGAAGCATTTCAAGGAGTTCTTTCGCTTCCTCCAAAAATCCCAGATGATAAAGATTTTCTGCCAACGCAAACTTTTCTTCATCAGTACCTAGATTCTTCACCCGCTTGAAATGTTTTCTCGCGCTGTCCAAGTCTCCGTTTTCCAGTGATGTAAGCATTTCTTCTGCATAATTCATATCAAAAATTCCTTTCTTCTACAAATACTTTTATAGAAGGGTATATCAGAAATTACATCAAGCAGATCATGTTAAGTAGCCGGGAGTTTTAATAACCAATTCCTCGCCAATCCCTGGCTGAAAAAAACATTTACCATTAGACATAAGTACTTTACCCTTATTTACTGTGAGAATTAACATATGATTATCATAAAGAAATGATTGGCAATCATCAACTATTTCAGAAGCTGGGCTTTTATATAGGTTATAACTAATTTCTCCGCCAACCCTGAAATTCCCTTTAAGGGGATAGATGCCAATTTTTTTCAAGAACTGCAGCGGCAGAGGCTTTTTTGACGATATGGGGGAGTCAATATGCGGAATACCTTCATTTCTTAGGATTTCCTGCCATGCCTTAACTAATTTTGTCCTGTCCCTCTTGTCGATTTCTGAGGAAATAAGAGGACAAAAAATCAATGGATAGCCATATAAAGCTTGTTTTATCCAGCCCCAAGCGATCTTTTCGAGGTCTTCTGCCATTGAAAGTTCTATGAATACCGCGGGTATCTTGTTGCGTTTAAGAAGCCTGATCAGTTCCGGTGAAAGGAGTCCGGCTTTGCATCTTAAAACAAGACAGTAATCGATTGGGCTGCTCAGCAATGATGTTCTTCTTCGATTGAGATTGACAGCGAATTGCGATAGGTAATCTACGGAAAATGAAGTAACCAGGGTGGTACATCCACGTTTTATAAATTCAGTTGTAAAATAAGCCTTGAAATGGGTGAATTCAAGGAAGTCAGGAAGATCCAGGTCTGCCATTACGTGGACAGGCGACATGATGAACGGAGAAATGTTCATTCGCGGAAAGGAATAGCGCTTGTAGTTGGAATTGATTGATTCTATTTCATTATTCTTCACAAGCATGGAAAGATTTCGTCTTCGGCCGTATTCTATGCAGGGAACTTCATCAATAATATAAGCCATTGCCAACTCTCCCTTCTTCTCTTAAGACAAGCTATGAGAAACAGGGCAAAGTCATGACAAAAAACTAGAAAAAAGGCATTCCTATTCCCGGAACAGGAACAGAAATACCTTATCTACCGTGCCAATGAGTCCAGATCAGAATAAAATGAAGGATAGGAGATATTAACTGCCTCCGCGTTCTTTAAAACCACTTCATCCTTACATACCAGGGCGGCTATCGCAAGAGTCATACCAATGCGATGGTCGCCGAGCGAATCTACGGTTCCTCCTTGCAGTGATGTCGGACCGTGGATGACCATTCCATCTTCCGTGCTCTCGATGTCGGCTCCGAGAATCTTCAACTGTGAAACAACAGCATCGATACGATTGGTTTCCTTCACTTTCAACTCTTCCGCATCCTTGATTACTGTCCGTCCCTCTGCTTGTGTCGCAAGAAATGCGATTACCGGAATCTCATCAATCAAGGTTGGAATGATATCTCCTCCGATTTCAATTCCCTTAAGTGCAGAGCTTTCTATTGTAACTGTGCCTCTTGGCTCATAATCTTCGCCCTCTTCCAGCACTACAGTAATATTGGCGCCCATCTCTTCCAAAACTTTAATAAGGCCGGTTCTGGTCGGATTGAGACCCAGGACGGGGAGGACCAATTTACTTTCAGGGACCACAGCACCGGCGGCAAGGAAGAATGCGCCAGAAGAAATATCCCCCGGGACCTCAATCTCTGTTCCGTAAAAACTCTGTCCTCCCTTTACTTTTATTTCTCTGTTCTCACTTGTAATGTCCCCGCCAAATTTCTTTATCATCGTTTCAGTATGATTCCGGGTAGGGACAGGTTCCTTAATGGTGGACACACCCTCTGCTTGCAAGGCAGCAAAAATCATGGCTGATTTCACTTGTGCGCTGGCCACCGGCAGATTGTAATCGACTGCCGAAAGCTCTCCTCCCCTAATAGACAATGGTGTATATTGGCCATTATTACGTCCATCAATATCCGCTCCAAAAAGGCTGAGTGGATCTGTAACCCGTTTCATTGGCCTTTTTGCGATTGAATCATCACCCACCACTACGGAATGAAAGGGACGGCCTGATAAAATCCCAGCCATTAATCGGGCTGTAGTTCCCGAATTACCGACGTCCAGGATGGTTTCAGGTTCCTTAAGGCCATCCCAGCCATTTCCATGGACGATTACCTTGCCGCCTTCTTCGGTTATCTCCACTCCCATTTTCCTAAAGCACGACATCGTGCTTAAGCAATCATCGGCTTTCAAAAAATTATGTATGACAGTAGTGCCGTTGGCGACCGCACCAAACATGATGGAACGGTGGGATATCGATTTATCGCCAGGCACTTTAATTTGTCCCTTGAGACCCTTACTTCGAATAGCTAACTTTTTTTGAGTTTCCATAGCAACCACCTTTAACGACATATTCTTAATCAAGAATTAAATTACATCAAACTGTGTCTCCTGGCGTAAGACTGTTTTTCCTTTTTCAAGATCTCCATTGCTTTGAAAACTGATGACAAGCCTGCCTACAGAATCCTCCCTCATTTCCAGCACCCGGATGTTTGTTATACTTATACCCTGCTTACCGAGGGCAGCAGTAATCTCAGCAATCACACCGGGTTGATCAGGGATATCTACATATAAGTCGTAAAAAGCAGGGATGGCGCCTTTGCTTTTCACCGGGAGGCCGTCCCTGAAGTCTTTAGCTTCCGAAAAGAAACGGTAAGTCTTTTCATAGTCGCGGCTTTCAATCATCTCCAGCAAATGATCGGTATTCTCCTGCCACCTCTTCAGTAACTTAACCAGAACACCACTGTTCTGCAAAGTAATGTCACTCCACATTTGCGGGTCTGCCGAAGCAATCCGCGTGGTATCTTTGAACCCTCCTGCTGCGAGTCTAGAGATATAAGGAAAGCTCTCTTGAGCACTTTTTGCCGTATGAACCAGAGAAGAAGCTATTAAATGGGGAAAATGGCTTACCACCCCAGTCAGTTCATCATGTTCAATTGGACTTAGTTCAAGAAATTTTGCTCTTGTACCTTTCAACCATGATCGAAGCTCAGCCAATTTTTGTCCTGAGGTGTTCTCATCGGGTGTCAATATATAATAGGCATTTTCAAATAACAGGTCTTTTGCTGCCTTTATGCCGCTTTTATGAGAACCTGCCATTGGATGGCCGCCTATAAAAGAAAAACCTCTACTACTTAGAACTTGAGAGGCCTCCATTATTGGACCTTTTACACTGCCGGCATCTGTGATCAGGACATTTTCCTTTAAATCCAGAGTCTGAAGCATTTCAATTAATTTGATGATTTGAATAACAGGTACAGCCAAAATGATTATATCGGCTGTGATGGCTGCCTCCTCGAAGGAATCTGCCTCTTCATCTATAATCCCAAGATCCAAAGCAAGAGACTGCTCCTGACTATTTTTATCGAATCCGATAATCTTTGCTTCTGGATTTTCCTTTTTGATACTGATGCATAGAGAGCCCCCGATTAAACCTAAACCGGCAACCAGAACTGTTCCTTTCAACAGGCTTCACCTTCTTTTCCAGTTTATCTTCTTCAGCCAGCTCTCTGAAGTTTAGTTATTTGAATCCAAAAAGCTTCTGATAGTATCGATCAGACCTGTATTTTGTTCAAGAGTGCCAATGGTGATCCTCACAGTTGTCGGATAGCCAAGAGCCTTTCCGGATCGTACGATGTACCCCTTGCTGAGCAGGTATTGAAAGACTTCATCGCCATCGATGCCGAAATCAATAACAATGAAATTTGCTTGTGACGGGAAATACCTCAGGCCTTTTTCCCTGCATAGATCATAATACATCTCCATGCCCTTCCTGTTTTCTATACGGCATTTCTTAATGAATTCCTGATCTGTCAGAGCAGCCGCGGCAGCCCCCTGGGCAACAATATTATTATTAAAAGGTTCACGCAGCGGCTCCAGTTTGGATATGATGTGTTCATTTGCAATTCCGTATCCGACACGCAGTCCTGCAAGTCCATAAGCTTTTGAGAACGTTCTTGTAACTAAAAGACGTGGATATTTTTGTACCAATTCAACGGAATCATAATAATCCGAGGCGGTTACATATTCAAAATAGGCTTCATCCAATACAGTTAAAACATGAGAAGGAACTTGATCAAGGAAATTGATCAATTCATCTTCCCGAATATATTCTCCGCTTGGATTATTTGGACTGCACAGCCATACAACAGTTGTATTTTCGTCGATAGCTTCAAGCATCTTTGCCAGGTCATGCCTGCCACCCTCATTCAATACAACCTCCTTTACCTCCGCACCCTCAATAACAGCATTATGTTTATACTGGGGAAAGGTTGGGCTTGGCATAACCGTATTTGTTCCTCGCTGCAGCAATCCCCTCGATATAATCTGGATGATTTCATCGGATCCATTGCCCAGAATGATCTGCTTTTCAGACACATTCAGGTGCTCAGAAATAGAACTTCTGAGCTTCTTTGCGTACCCATCTGGATAGATGGAATAACTGAAATCTGCTTTATTCAAATATTCCTGCACCCTCGGTGAAAAGCCGAATGGATTTTCGTTTGAAGATAATTTCACAATGGATTTCAACCCATAAAGTTTCTTCACATCATCTATTGTTTTACCAGGCTGATATGCTTTCAAGTTTTCAATTTCTTTTTTCCAATTCACCTTAGCTCCACCCTTTTCTTCAATTCTCTAATGCGTTATCACGTTAAAGCGTTATAAGGTTTATACTAACATAATTTCCTGGTGTTTTTCTATAACAAGATGGCAGCCTTAGTGAAAAAAACAGCTGAATTATTATCCTATGGCAATAAATCCGGCCTCAGATTTTTGGCTTCCCTCATATAAATATGCAGAATTTCATCCTGATTTTTCTCCGTATTCCAATGAATCATAATCCTGATGCATTTTTTCAGGCTATCCTTAACATGCATCTCGTGCATGGAAAGAACTGGAACATATTTCCACTCATTCCATTTTCTCAGAGCTTTTGCGGGAAAGGAACTTTGGATATCCTCTGTGGCTGAAATGAATACAGAAGCGACTTGAACAGGTACAATTCCATTCTTGTTGATCATTTCCCTTAGCAAGATTTCGGTGGAACTAATGATGTCACTTTCACAATCCGACGTGATTGTTATCGCACCACGAACTCCCCTGATCATTACTCACTCTCCTTTAATAGACAAAATAAAATTGTGAGCTTCCTTCAGATCCGCTCGGCCGATTTCCATTAGTACCGGTTTTCCGATTGCATTGAGCAAGACAAACTTGGGAATTTTATTGGCCGCTTTTTTATCCCTGGTCATGACTGTATATATTTCTTCAAAAGAATATGCAGCGGGGAATGAAAGTGGATATCCCAGGCTTTTGATCCAAGAAATGAATCCTGAAAGGTCGAAGCTGAGATTTGCATGCTTTACACTTAAAAATAAAGCATAGACCATCCCCGCCATTACAGCTTCACCATGAGAAATGCCCTTATACCCACCCAGATTCTCAAGAGCATGGCCGTAAGTATGGCCAAAGTTCAAAAATGCCCTGATGCCATTTTCCTTTTCATCACTTTCAACAATCCCTGCCTTGACGGCTATTCCTTGTTTTAAACATTGTATTAAAAACGCTGGATCAATAGTAGAGAATGTTTTTAAATTTTTCATCAAATCGCTGTAAAACATTTCATTCGATATCAAAGCATGTTTGATGACCTCAGCCATTCCCGACCTGATTTCCCTGGCTGGAAGGCTATCGAGAAATGCGGTATCATAAATGACTGCTTCTGGATGATAAAACTGTCCAATAAGATTTTTTCCGAGCTTATGATTCACTGCAACTTTGCCTCCGACAGAACTATCATGTGCCAGTATCGTCGTCGGCAGACTGACAAATCTGATTCCTCTCATATAGGTTGCCGCCACAAAGCCGGCAAGATCTCCGCAGGCACCGCCGCCAAAGGCGAGAATGAGGGAGTTACGGTCTAAACCATGATTGATGGCAAAGGTCATGCAATCGTTAAACACCTCGAGGGACTTTGCTTCCTCGCCGGCCGGAACCATAAAGGCGGCAGTTTCAATTGAAGCAGGCAAATATTCCTCAAGAGTCCCCCCATGCAGTTCATAAACAGCTCTATCTGCAATGACCATGATTTGTGAAATACCTTCTAAGTCGCCTGTTAATAACCCCTTAAGCCTATCCAAAATATGGCTTCCTATGTATACAGGATATTGTTTTGTATCCGTTTTGATATGCAGAGTATCCACTTTAATTAGTACTCCTTTGATTTCCGCATGTATTCATCTATAGAATCCTTGAGACTCTCAAATTGGTCACTGTTGAATTGTTCTGTAAGGGCATTAGCAAGTTCCCATGCCACTACAGCTTCTGCCACCACACTAGCTGCCGGGACAGCACAGCTGTCAGAACGCTCAATGCTCGCCGAGAACTCTTCTTTGCTGTCAATATCGACACTTTTCAAAGGCTTGTATAGAGTCGGGATGGGCTTCATAACTCCTTTGACCACTATTGGCATCCCCGTGGTCATTCCGCCCTCGAACCCGCCCAGGCGGTTCGTTTTACGGTAGTAGCCCTGCTTTTCATTCCATGCAATTTCATCGTGCACTTCACTGCCTGGCTTTCTTGCCATTTCAAATCCCAGTCCGAACTCTACCCCCTTAAATGCATTGATACTCATTACTGCCATGGCAATTTTCGCATCCAGCTTTCGGTCATAGTGAACATAGCTTCCCACACCCGGGGGCATACCTTCAACCACTACTTCCACAACACCACCTATGGAGTCGCCTGCCTTCTTGGCCGTATCTATTGCCTCCATCATCTTTTGGGCAGCCTCTTCGTCAAGGCATCGGACGGGAGAGTTCTCCGTTTTCTCCATCAGCTCGTCAATGCTTTCATATTGAGTATTTTCAGCTGTAATCCCGCCTATCTCCCTGACATGCCCTGCAACTTTGATGCCCAGTTGGCTGAGGAGCTTTTTGGCAACCGCACCTGCTGCAACCCTCACTGTTGTCTCTCTTGCTGAAGACCTTTCAAGGACATTCCTTAAGTCACGGTGCCCATACTTAATGCCCCCATTTAAATCAGCGTGTCCAGGGCGCGGCCTTGTAATCTTTCTTTTGATATCATCTTGCTCATCATCAGAGATCGGTTCGATTCCCATGATTTTTGTCCAGTGGGTCCAATCCTTGTTTTCGACAATCAGTGCCAGCGGGGATCCCAGTGTCTTGCCATGCCTGACACCTCCGGCAATGTTCACCCGGTCCTTTTCTATTTGCATCCTCCTGCCGCGGCCATATCCTTTTTGTCTTCTCGCAAGTTCAAAATTGATATCCTCTTCACTGAGAGGCATCCCTGCAGGTACTCCCTCTAATATGGCTGTCAATTGTGGGCCATGCGATTCTCCGGCTGTTAAGTATCTCATAATGTCTTCTCCTTCCCCGCGTAAATAATTTTGTATCAATATAACACATTCCAGATAGGAGTACATAGAAGATTCACTCTATTTCTTGAAAGAAATAAAAAAACACCGGACAAGTTCCCGGTGTTTGATTACTTTTTCCGATAGAAAAAGGTATCTTCTGTTTCCAATCCATATTTTGCCGGATTGAAGATCTGCTCGGTACTGCCCACGAACAGGATTCCCCCTGGGCGCAGTGCTGAACTGAAGTTGTGGTAAATCTCTTCCTTTGCTTCTTCAGTAAAATAAATCATGACATTCCGGCAGACAATCAAATCATGGTTAGATTCGTATTGATCCGCGAGCAAGTTATGCTTTTGGAAGGAAATCCTGCTTTTGATCTGAGGTGAGATTTTATAAAAATCCCCCTCCTTTGTGAAGTATTTGTGCTTAATCTCAGGGGGAATTTCATTCATCGAGCGTTCAGGATAGACACCCAGTTTAGCTTTCGCAATTGCATTTTCATCAATATCGGTTGCCTTAATTGCCATCTCTGAAAGATTCAGATAGTTGGAAAGAACCATGGCAATCGTATAAGGTTCTTCACCGGTTGAACATGCTGCACTCCAAATCTTCAATCTTTTATTATGGGCAAGCAGCCTCGGGAATATCTTCTCTTGAAGCACCGCCCACCGTTTCTCATTCCGATAGAATTCCGTTACATTGATGGTCATCCTATCCAAAAATTCATTAAGAAGCTTTGATTCTTTTTCGATCGCTGTAAAGAAATCTTTGAAATCGGAGTACCCCTTTTTTTCATAGAGGGAAGTCAATCTCCTCTTCATCTGGGCTTCCTTGTAAAGAGAAAGGTTTATACCCGTTTTCCTATATATGTCCTTCGTGAATTGTTCGTAATCATATGCCATTATCATTTACACTCCAACATTCGAATTACCTTGCCTATCTAGTATATCGGAAAAAACAGAACAAAATTGAAATGCCTTGAAAAAATCATGCAATTTATTTTGTGGATTCTATGAAACCGCCCTGATTCCATCCAGCTAAAACTTCCCTCAATTAAACAGAAAAAGCCTGATTCCAGGAGAATCCCCCTGAATCAGGCTTTATAAGCATATATTCATTTAATGAACTGATTAATAAATCCACTCATTCATTAGTTTTGAATACTCAACCAATTCTTCTTCCTTGAAGAACAGACCGATTTCTCTCTCTGCACTTTCAGCAGAGTCAGAACCATGAATGACATTTTTGCCAACAGTGATACCGAAGTCGCCGCGGATTGTTCCTGGAGCAGCGTCCTTAGGATTTGTAGCACCCATCATTTGACGAGCAGTAGCAATGACATTCTCGCCTTGCCATACCATTGCGAAAACAGGACCGGAAGTGATAAAGTCCACAAGTTCTCCGAAGAAAGGGCGCTCTTTATGTTCGCCGTAATGTTCTTCAGCCAATTCTTTAGAAATGCTCATCAACTTTGCACCAGCAAGCTGGAAACCTTTCTTTTCAAAACGAGAAACAAATTCAGCAATTAAACCGCGTTGTACGCCGTCAGGCTTTACCATTAAAAATGTCTTTTCCATTTTTTCCACTCCTAGATATGTATGTATGGGTCTCTATTCGATTGCCCACAAAAAATGGTATCATTGATTTCACGTTTTGGCAACGTTTCCATTTGAAATTTTCTAAAATTTTCGCTTGCCTATAAAATTGGCAATATCTTTCAAAGTCTTGTTTGCCCCGTTCCTTGGAAGACCTTCCAGTTCTTTCAGCGCCTTCTTAAGATAGCGTGTACTGACTTCGTGAGACTTTTCAATCGCTCCGCACCTTTTAATATCATCAATGACCGCTTTCATATATTCCTTATCAACTTCCTCATCAATCTTGATGATTCTTTCCCTTAATGCAGGATCCTGCATTGCAAAAAGGACAGGCAATGTAATATTACCCTGCAGCAAGTCACTGCCTGCCGGCTTTCCGAGATCTTCCTCACTGGCGGTAAAGTCCAGAATGTCATCTGTGATTTGAAAAGACATTCCAACATAATATCCAAACCGGTATAACTTCCTATGTATCTCTGAAGGCGCCCCTGCAGAAATCGCACCGAGCTGACAACTGACAGCAATCAATAAAGCTGTCTTTCTTTTAATCCTTCTCAGGTAATCTTTCAACCCCTGCTCAAAACGGTATTTGTCCTTGATTTGTTCTATTTCACCGACAGTGAGTTCCACAATTGCATTCGAAAGAATCTTATGGGCCTCTTCGTTATCAATCTTGGTCATGTATTCCAAGGATCGCGCAAATATGTAGTCACCTGTATACATCGCCGTCTTATTATCCCATTGAGACTTGATCGTAGGCTTTCCCCGTCTCAAATCAGCATCATCAATGACATCATCATGAACGAGAGATGCACTGTGGATGAGTTCCAAAGCAACCGCTACATTCTTGATGCTGTTAATGTCATAATGGCCGAATTTGGCAGACAGCAAAACAAATACAGGGCGGATTCTTTTTCCGCCCGCTGACAGCAAGTGAAGGGATGCTTCATTCAAAAGAGGGGAATGGGAATCAATGGCCGTCTTTAATTCTTTTTCAATGAGATCGATATCCGCCTTCAGAAACGAATATATCATTTTAAACTTCATTTCATTTCCACCCAGTTATAATTTTTCTCTTGATCAGTTCTTTTTGAACCCCATATGCATCGCCGCTACACCGCCCGTATAAGGCTTGTATGATACCTTATCAAAGCCGGCGTCCCAGAACATATCCGCCAGTTCCTTCATCCCCGGAAAATCTTTTGCCGATTCCTGCAGCCAAGAATATTCATTGTAACTCTTTGCAAACACTTTTCCGAATAAAGGCATAAGAAATTGAAAATAAAAGTAATAGGCTTGACGGTAACCAAACATGGTCGGCTGGGATGTTTCTAAACAAACAGCCATTCCACCCGGTTTCAGAACACGGTTCATTTCTTTGAGTACATGCAGGTAGTCAGGTACATTCCTAAGTCCGAAACCGATTGTTACATAATCAAATGTGTTATCTTCAAATGGCAGCTCCATTGCATTTCCGTGAATCAGTTCGATTTGCTTCTTTCCTGACTCTTTTACCTTTTCCTCTCCGATTTTCAGCATGTTCTTACTGAAATCCAGGCCTTTTACGGTACCCTTTTCCCCCACTGCCTCTGCCAAAGCAAGTGTCCAGTCGGCTGTACCGCAGCAAACATCCAGGGCAGATGCCCCCTCTTTGACAGCCATTCTTTTCATGGTATCTTTCCGCCATTTTTTATGTTGTTGAAAACTGATAAGCGAGTTCATCTTGTCATAATTGCCGTAAATCTTCTCAAAGACTGTATGGACTCTTTGCTCTTTTGACTGGTTCATCCATTAACCCTCTTCCGCAAAAATTTTCGTGTATGGCTTGGTGTGTTCTAATAACGAGAGGATCCGGCCTTCAATGAAGTGTCCGTCAAAGGATTCACTTCGCAGCATTTCTACAATTTTATCTCTCGATTCAATAATGCAGCCTGTATAAATGCTTCCCACCTTCTGTTTCTGTTCCAGAGTCAGGGAAGAACCCCTATCACCTGGATACAAGCTCGATTTGATTGAAGGAAGAAGCAGAGTGATTTCACCTTGTTCCAGCGCCCTTTCCTCGATAACCATTCGGCGCAAAAACAAGGCCTCCCCGACAAGTTCCTGCCATTGAGCAGTGCCATAGTGGGCAAAGAAACTGTGAATGACAGCAGACTCAATTGTCTTGATGCTGTTCATGATCTGTGGAACATTGAAATATTCTTGTTTATAAAGAGATATCTTGCTTTCATTAACCGTCTTGATTGCCTGAGCCAGATGGTTAATCAAACTGACATTCTCCAATTCTGACAGAATTTTATAATATTGGCCACTGAAATAAACGCCGGCCAATACAGTCAATTGTCTTTCTTTTAATGATTCACTTGGTGAATTCGTCACTTTCTCATGGGTATCTAGGCCAATTTGGATCAGCATGACGGTTGAAATCAAGCGGATGATTTCCTCCTCGTCCAACACTTGGTCCCCATTTGAAAAAGGAAGGACCAAAAAGCTGATCCTGTCTTCATCAATTTGCGGAGAATCAATATACTTTTGCAAATAAGAGTAGGATAACTTCTCTTCAACATAGTGTTTTATTGATGCTTCAAGATGAAAACAATCCAAATGTTTCATAAACCTAAGTCCCCATTTCGTTATATGTATCTTCTAGTCGTTTCAGCAACAAATATTATATCATAATAAGGCAGGACGGGCGAATACATAATATCCCCCTTCCCTCTGCCCTCAAAGTCAGGAGCTCTATACAAGCTTTATAAAAAGACAGCAGGACGGTTATCGCTGCTGTCTTTGCCACTACTTCTCCTTCATTTCACTTTCAACTTCACCATTGCTAGTGATGATTTTCGCCTTGCCCCGGACTTTGATGGCGGAAGTGTGCTCAGTGAACTGGGCAATCATTACTTCTCCCTTATCCAATTTCTCGGAATGATGAAATTTCGTGTCGGTTCCCCTTGTCAATCCAATCACATTCACCCCGTCTTCGATTGCTTTGATCACAATATAATCTGTTTGGCTGTTTGCCATTCTCTTCACTCCAGTCATCTCTATTTATTGTTCGTTCGATACTAAAAGCGCTTTTCATTCAATATTTTATCAAAGAAGGACATTAAATGAAAAAAAGAGCCGCAGTCTATGCGGCTCTTTTTACGCTAAAGGTATGTAATTATTTTACAGCATCTTTAAGCGCTTTACCTGGTTTGAATGCAGGCACCTTGCTAGCAGAGATTTCGATTTCTTCACCAGTTTGCGGGTTGCGTCCTTTACGTGCTGCACGCTCACGAACTTCGAAGTTACCAAAACCGATTAATTGTACTTTATCACCATTTGCCAGTGCGTTTTGAATACTATCAAAAACGGCATCAACTGCTTTTGTAGCATCCTTTTTAGAAAGCTCAGCAGCTTCAGCAACAGCATTAATTAGTTCTGTCTTGTTCATGCCATTCACCTCCTCCCAAAGGAAATGTCTCAGTCATGATTCATATAACTGTCTTGTTACATTAGTAAACATAATTTTCGGTTTCTATACATGAACGTAAACAAAAACCGTCAAAAACGTTGTAGAATCAATGTTCGACATCAATTCTGTTAAAAGATTATCATATAAAAATAAGGTTAGCAAGAATATTTCAAGAAATAATGGGAATCTTTTCTTTTTAAGGGCTTAAATTCATTTTAACGAACACTTTTTGCCGTTATTTTAAAATTCCCGGGTTGCCTTAGGTTTTAAAATCCCGTAACAATGGGGTTGATGAGGTGTTTGGTGTACTGCCCTTTTCTTAATAAAGTAAAGAAATTGAATGAGTTAGTTCATTTCCGTTTTGAAATCTTACATTTACTAAAGAGCAAAAAAAAGACTCTCAAAAAGAGAGCCTCCTACAAGATGATTGCAATGAGTCCGCCGGAACCTTCGTTGATGATTCTTTCCAGCGTATCTTTAAGTTTATACCTCGCATTTTCAGGCATTAATGAAAGTTTCGCCTGGATTCCTTCCCTGACTATGGAACTTAGGCTGCGCCCGAAAATATCGGAGTTCCAGATTGAAAGCGGATCGTCTTCAAAGTCCTGCATCAAGTATCGGACCAGTTCTTCACTCTGCTTTTCTGTACCGATAATTGGTTCGAATTTGGATTGTACATCCACTTTGATCATATGGATTGAAGGAGCCACTGCTTTCAGACTGACACCGAAACGGGATCCTTGACGGATAATTTCCGGCTCATCCAGACTCATATCGGCCAAAGAAGGAGCCGCAATACCGTAACCTGTCTGCTTAACCATCTTCAGTGCATCTGCCACTTGGTCATATTCACGCTTGGCATGAGAGAAGTCCTGCATCAGTTCAAGCAGGTGATCTTTGCCGCGGATCTCCACGCCCACAATCTCCTTCAGAACTTCATCATACAGTTCATCAGGTGCATACAGGTCGATTTCCGCTACACCCTGCCCCATTTCAATACCGGCCAACCCAGCTCTTTCGATGTATTCAAATTCACTGAAATAATGGACGACCCTGTCGACATCCCTTAATCGCTTGATGTCCTTGACTGTTTCTTTCACAGCTTCCTGATAATTTTCCCGCAGCCAGTGATCTTCATTCAGCACCATTACCCAGCTTGGAAGATTCACATTCACTTCAAGCACTGGGAATTCATATAATGCTTCACGCAGGACATTCAAAACATCTGAATCTCTCATACTCTCAACACTCATGGCGAGTACAGGGATATCATATTTTCCCTGAAGCTTAAGGCGCAGGTCTTCCGTTTCAGGCGCATGAGGCTTCGCGGAGTTGATAACCATGATGAATGGTTTTCCGACCTCTTTCAGCTCTTCTATCACTCTTTCTTCAGCAACGAGGTAGTCGCTTCTAGGAATCTCCCCAATCGAACCGTCAGTCGTAACCACAACCCCGATTGTAGAGTGTTCCTGAATGACCTTCCTTGTTCCAATTTCAGCCGCTTCATGGAACGGGATCGGCTCTTCGTACCAAGGAGTATTGATCATTCTCGGTCCGTTCTCATCTTCATATCCTTTTGCACCCGGTACGGTGTACCCCACACAATCAACCAGGCGCACATTCACATCCAGGCCTTCATCCACATGAACAGAAACCGCCTGATTCGGGACGAATTTCGGTTCTGTCGTCATGATTGTTTTTCCTGCTGCGCTTTGAGGCAGTTCATCTTGAGCACGCGCACGTTCTGATTCGCTTGAGATATTAGGAAGGACGACGAGTTCCATGAATTTCTTGATGAATGTCGATTTCCCAGTTCGAACGGCTCCTACTACACCTAGGTAAATATCTCCGCCGGTTCTTTCTGCAATGTCTTTAAATAGATCTACTCTTTCCAAGAGATTCCCTCCAATCTTTATCTTCCAGGGATGTTTCATCCGGTTAGCTGTTTGGACAATATATATTTATGATGTTGTCCCAATTACTTATGACTATTAATATGTTTTTTTTGCCTTCTTATTACTAAAAAAGAAAAATAAAAAGCGTCCGGCAAAAAGTTGGGAACAGAAACGGGAGTAAGGAAAATGAAAAAACCCCTTTCTATACAAATATATTTTGTAAGAAAGGGGTTATGCCTATTTCGTCATAAAGACTGGTTCATTCTGTTCATTTACAGTATAGGGAGGTGAATAGGCGGGCACAAAAGCCGAATCTTCCGTTAGGATCGGCCGGATATCCTCACCTTTTTCAAAAGTATAGTCACCTTCCTGGAGAAGCGTGTTCAGATCCATTCTGTAGTCAACGAAAATTTCCCCGCTGCCATTTATCAGCAAGGGCAGATTATTATTGGAGTAGGGACTGACAACATACGGCTCCTCATCATAACCAATTTTGGAATAGTCCAGGGTATATACGTTATCCGCAACGCTTTCCTTGAATGGCGGATAGCCGGTTGACTGGATCCTGATATTAATCTCCCGAATCTTTTCAGCTATCCTTAAATCAAATATTTTGACTGTCGGATTCTCTTCAACATCAATTAAAACATATTGAAAGATGCCCCCATTTTCATAGGCATTTCCCGGCACTTCGGAAAGGAATTGACCTTTCAGTTTATTGAAATCAATAGGATACTTTATGTAGATCGGTGTATCCTGATCCCGTGTTTTTATCGGAAGTATCCCGCCATTAGCTGACTGATACTTTTCAACCGCCGACTGGACTGCTTCAATCTGGTCTTCATATGGAATCTGATTCTTCTGAAGCTGTTCGTCAGGATATAAACAACCGGACAGCAGCGAAACGGCAAGTACCATCAGCAGCGAAAGTTTTAATATTTTCAAAGTAACACATCCTTAAAACATAACTTGTCTAATTCGTCGGCCCGCTCAATACAATGTAAGCCATCATCAGTCCGCCTGAAATCATTAGAACATATGCAATCAGTGCAGTAATAAAGCGGAAGATGCCTCTTTTTAATTTATATCTGCTTAAGTAAATTGTCAGTATGGCAAGAATCATAAAACCCATTGAGGCGAATGAAACCCACATTTTCATCATAGAAGACATTGGACGTCCCTCCTTATTTGTCGAAAGTATTATATCACACACTGTAAAAAAGTTAATAGCATCTGGAGATAATTCACTGTTATGTCGTTTTTCGTCCTTAGTATTCTTTTTGCCTTTTTAAAGCATGTTGAGTCGGCCTATAAGTCTTTTAATTTCGCTTCCCGATTTTTAAGTCCTTTAAAGACTGCTTAAAGGCTTTTAATTTTCGTTTTCCAATTTTAAAGTCCTATAAAGACCGTTTAAAGGCTTTTAATTTCCGCTTTCCAATTTTAAAGTCCTATAAAGACCGTTTAAAGGCTTTTAATTTCCGCTTTCCAATTTTAAAGTCCTATAAAAACCGTTTAAAGGCTTTTAATTTCCGCTTCCCAAATTTTAAGTCCTTTAAAGGCGACTTAAAGGCTTTTACATTTCACTACCCCACTTTTAAAGTCCTTGAGGGATCATTTGAAAAATGCAGCCACAAAAAAAGACTGAAGCAAGGATTCATTTCCTTCCTTCAGTCCAAGGTGACAGTTAACCCATCCATGTTTAAAGCTGTTTATGTTCCATTCATCCTATGCAAATAAAAGGTAACTGCATCGTCGAATGCCTATTATGGAGGATTAATCCGTCATTTTTTCGCCCAGTATGTTAAATAGGTCTTCCATTTCGTGTGTTTTCATACGTCCCATCAAGGAGTCCACTGCCTCTTTTGAAGGAACTCCGTTGAAGAGGACATCGTACAGTGCCTTGGTGATCGGCATCTGGACATTGTATTTTTCCGCCAGTTGATAGGCTGCTTTTGTGGTCCTGACACCTTCCACAACCATCCCCATCTCATCCAGCACAGTTTGAAGATTCTTTCCTTTTCCCAGCTGGTTTCCGGCTCTCCAGTTTCTGGAGTGAACACTGGTGCAGGTTACGATAAGGTCCCCTATTCCTGTCAAACCGGAAAAGGTAAGCGGATTGGCCCCCATTTTACTGCCCAGTCTGGCAATTTCCGCAAGGCCTCGTGTGATCAACGCCGCTTTGGCATTATCCCCATATCCAAGACCATCCGTGATTCCGGCGGCAAGCGCGATTATATTCTTCAAGGCCCCGCCAATTTCAACGCCGACAACATCGGGATTTGTATATACTCTGAAATTTTGATTCATGAAAAGGTCCTGAACATGTTCTGCGGACTCCATATTTTCTGAAGATACGGTAACCGTAGTAGGATGTCTCAGGCTGACTTCCTCTGCATGGCTCGGACCTGAAAGAACCACGACATCTTTCAGAGTTTGATCATCCATTTCTTCTTCGATCATTTCTGAAATCCGCATTAAGGTATCCGGCTCGATTCCTTTACTCACATGTACAATTATCACAGGCTTGGATACGATTTTCTTTACCTTTTGAAGAACTTCTCTGACAGCTTTCGTCGGTACCGCCAAAATGACAGTCTCAACACCTTCCAATGCTTCTTGAAGGTCGGTGTACCCTTTTATCCCTTCCGGAAGCTGTACGTTCTTTAAGTATTTCTCATTGGTATGCATGGAGTTGATCTCTTCCATTTGTTCCGCTTTGTGTCCCCACAGATTTACAGTATGCTTATTATCGGCAAGGACCATTGCAAGAGCTGTACCCCAGCTTCCCGCTCCCAATACTGAGATTGTTTTCAAAGGTTTCTCCACAGTCTCACCCTCCAGATCTATTTTCGTGCACGCGCGATAATACGGATTGGTGTACCCTCAAAAGCAAAAGCTTCCCTTATCCTGTTTTCCAGGAATCGTGCATATGAAAAGTGCATTAGTTCCGGTTCATTTACAAAGACGACAAAGGTAGGCGGTTTTACAGCCACTTGTGTCGCATAGAATACTTTCAGCCTCTTTCCTTTATCCGTTGGAGTCGGATTCATGGCTACTGCATCAGCAATCACTTCATTAAGGATGCTGGATTGAACCCTCAATGCATGATTCTCACTTACCTGGTTTATGACCGGAATCAGTGTATGGATTCTTCTCTTTGTTTTTGCAGACAAGAAAATGATCGGTGCATAATCCAGGAACAGGAAGTGCTCTCTGATATTTTCTTCGAATTTTTTCATTGTCTTTTCGTCTTTCTCCACTGCATCCCATTTATTGACGACGATGATGACACCTCGTCCAGCCTCATGAGCATATCCGGCAATCTTCTTGTCCTGCTCGATGATTCCTTCTTCCCCGTCAATCACTACTAAAACAACATCTGAGCGTTCAATTGCCCTTAAAGCACGAAGGACACTGTATTTCTCAGTGGATTCGTACACTTTCCCTTTTTTCCGCATTCCTGCTGTATCGATGATGACATACTCCTGTCCATCAACTTTAAGCTTTGAATCAATGGCATCCCGGGTTGTTCCGGCAACATTGCTGACAATGACACGATCTTCCCCAAGCAGCGCATTGACCAGGGAAGACTTCCCTACGTTCGGACGGCCGATCAATGAGAATTTGATGACATCTTCCGCGTATGTTTCCCCTGAATCTTTCTTAAAGTTCTTGGCTACTTCATCAAGCATGTCGCCAAGCCCTATTCCATGAGCACCTGAAATAGGGAATGGCTCGCCAAATCCCAATGAGTAGAAATCATAAACCATTTCTCTCATATCCGGGTTATCAATTTTGTTCACTGCCAGCACAACCGGCTTCTTCGAACGATAAAGGATTTTTGCCACGATTTCATCCGCAGCTGTTACACCTTCACGGCCGTTCGTCAGGAAAATGATGACATCGGCTTCATCAATAGCGATTTCAGCCTGCTGCCGGATCTGCTCAAGAAACGGTTCATCACCAATTTCAATTCCTCCGGTATCGATTATGTTAAAGTCATGTGTCAGCCAATCCGCTGAGCTGTATATCCGGTCTCTTGTTACTCCCGGAACATCTTCCACAATGGAGATTCTTTCACCGACGATGCGGTTAAAGATGGTGGACTTCCCTACATTGGGACGTCCTACAATTGCAACAACTGGTTTTGTCACATTGTTCACCCTTTCTGTTTGTTAGGTACATTAAAGGCCGTTTTTTTATGTTTCGTTGTTTCAGAAAAAGTCAGGAACATATGTTAATTGGCAGGCTTTTTTCTCGTATTGACACTTCATGTTTTTAGAATTTCTTTTATAAAAACTCAGGAAAAGAGCCTGATTCATCAATCATCATTTCTTCAACAATTCACAATGCTTGTCTATTTTTGACTTCGGCTATCGCTAAGGGGCTTTCTCTATTCAGGTGTATAAATTAAAGACTGACCTTTTAAGGTATTTTTCTCCTTACAGGCCAGCCCCCTTAACTTCGTTATTTTATCAGTAAATGCAATTTCTAGCAATTAATCTTAAGAATTCCACTCCGTATTACCTTTATCAGTGTCTGACGATGATGAATAAGCCGTCGTCAATTTCATGTGCTATTCCATCCAAGATGGCTTCCAGGTTGGCTGATACCTTTTCAAGCTGTTCTTGAGTCTTGCAAATGAAAACGGCTGTTCCGCTCGGTACTTTCTCGGGATAAGTTGTAACGGCTGCGAGAATAAACTTATCGACTGAACTCATTTAAGTTTCCTCCCCTTTTTATTCGCTTTTGACTCTGTAGGCATTCTGATCGCATTTTCAAGGGTGGGGACCTGCCCAAGAACCGCTATCGCTTTCTCAACATCTTTTTCCTGAGGAAGGACAAACACGCCTACCCTTCCATCATCAAGGTCCCTTTTGGCAAGGGGAGTAAGTGCCGGGGTCCCTGAATCCTTGTAGATGCCAAGGGTTGTCGACATATCATGCAAGATTGCCTGGCGCTGTCCAAGGTTGGCTATCGTCGACCTGGAGTCGAATGATTTTGGAGTAAGCAAAAAACCCATTCCATATCTTAATATTTCCTCTTGTCTCGCAGGCAAACCAATATTCATGATGTAGATGTTATCGACATAAAGGCCGGGCCCATCAAAGTGCGGTTCTATAAACTCAATATTCACTATATCCTTCAATTTCCCGCCGGCCATAAGCCTGTGCGCAACGATAAGGCTGATGATCCCCACAACAAGGGCCGCCCAAAAGTTAACAACCAAATAAGCCAGGGTAGTAAGCAAAGAAGCGAAAATGACAAGGTAGTTCCTGCTCTCAAATGCAATCGCTATCCCCTCAATATAGGTCGCACCCCTCGGCACCAATTCAAACGCATCCAATTCAGTCAATGTATTTCTCTCCATATTCCGTACATCCCTGAATTGGGAAGCCGCTACCGTCAGAAAAGTAATTGCTGTAAAATTCTCTTCTAATAATGCAGGAACGGCAATAGTCCCTAAGCCTGCTGCTATGAAGCCCAAAGCAATATGTATGATTTTCCCATGCAAATATGTAGGATACTGCCGGTAGTCGGTTCTAAGCATATATATACGTGTTAAGGTCCCTACTACTACACCAAAGATGACTGGATAAACATATTCATTCATATATTCTTGACTTCTCCTTTTTTGAGTGCAGATTTGATGTAACTTGATTGTGAGTTGGCTAAGTACTGGAACAGATGCAGGGCAAACCCGCTGGCCACTATTATAGAAAGCACGTCAAGAAATGAAGATCCTCCTATCTGATATGGTAATTTATTTTGGATAAAGATATTTCCCGTTAAACATTCCCCTGTCAGCATTCCTATGATAATGGCAAGCTGCCTTTTTTTGAGGAATTTCATATCACCGTACAACAATACAGAGAGAATGATGAGTATGACCGAGACCATGATTTTCTTGTCCATAATCAGCATGATGGGATCATAAAACGATAATAAGGTGAAACTGGAGTAAGACAGCCCGATAATGGAACTGCTCAGGAATAAATAAAGCTTTTCGGAAAGAGAAAAGCCTCTAATGAAATACATTGAATAAAGAAATATCAGTGCCGCTGAAACACCAACTTGTAAACCGAAGAGTTCTATTCCAAAAGGGAAACTGATAATTAGAATAAGGGCAGATGCAGAACTTCTTAATCGCCAATCATTTTGCTTTTCCAGTAAAAACGTACTAATAATCCAGCATAGCCACATCATCCATAAAAACATTAAACCATCCATGTACCTACCTCCTATTATTCCATTATGGAAAATCTTTATGTAATCCATTCATGCATACTTGAATTCTTTCTAGAAAAAATTAAAGACAGGAGGTGTGGTTACAATGGGAAAAGATCGCCAGGAGAAAAAATTAAGAAAAAGCGGAAGAGTGGAATCTGACAGAGACCAAACGCTGGAAAAAGCAGGGGCAACAAGATTGGAAAGCCCCGAGGAGTCAAGACGGAGACAGAGGTAAACTCGAAAAGGACCCCCGCTGCTTTGTGCCGCGGGGGTCTTTTAACTTAATACGGATCTAAATGGCCGTGTATTTCAGGGGCATCTTATGAGTAACAGACCAGATTTTCACTTGCTTCAACAAAACTTGGTCCCTTCTTTCGATTACTAAGCCAATTTTTTGAGCTGGCAGTTACAATTTGGTCCATTACTTTGATTAATAAACCACTTTATCGCTACAACCTCAAAAATTTGGTGCATTCTTTTACTTAATCAACCAATTTTTCGCGGCCTTCGAAAAAATTTGGTTCAATTCTTTCTTTAATACACCATCTTTTCACCTGCTTCACGGAAATTTGGTCTATTAACCCCTTTTTCCAGACAGAAAAAAGCCGGCCGCTGCCCGGCCGGCTCTTACTCGTTATTTCTTAAAGTTTTTTAATTTATCCCCGATCATGTCACCAAGCTGGAAGCCGGTGTTTTCTTCAGGCATCTCATAATCATCATATTCTTCAACAGGCTTTTCTTCTAATTCCTTGATGCTTAGGGATAAACGCTGATCGTTTTCGTTTACATCAAGAACTTTGACTTTGACCGTCTGGCCTTCTTCAAGAACTTCATGAGGTGTGCCGATATGCTTATGGGAAATTTGAGAAATGTGCACAAGGCCCTCAACCCCAGGGAAGACTTCAACGAAAGCCCCGTAAGACACAAGGCGCTTCACTTCTCCTTCAAGCACTTCGCCTCTAGGTGCCCTGCTTGCAATGTCATTCCATGGTCCAGGCAATGTTTCTTTGATAGAAAGTGAAATTCTTTCATTGTCACGATCTACGGATAGAACCTTGACATTGACCTTTTGTCCTTCTGATACTACATCAGATGGTTTTTCAACGTGCTCATGTGAAAGCTGGGAGATATGGACTAGTCCATCGACTCCGCCGATATCAACAAAGGCACCGAAGTCTGTCAAACGCTGGACTGTTCCCTCAAGGACTTCGCCAGTTTCAATTTTATCCAGTACTTCTTTTTTCTGCTCTTCTTTTTGTTCCTCAACGACTGCACGGTGAGAAAGGATCAAGCGGTTTTTATCTTTTTCCAGCTCGACAATTTTAAAAGTCAGGGTTTTTCCTTTGTAATCACTGAAATCTTCAACATAATGATCTTCAACAAGTGAAGCAGGAACGAATCCGCGCACACCAAGATCAACCACAAGGCCGCCCTTTACGACATCCTTGACTTCAGCTTCAAAGACTTCCCCGCTTTCAAAACGGCTTTGCATTTCATCCCATGCTTTTTCAGCGTCAACTTTACGCTTGGAAAGGACCAATAGCTCCTCTTCCACTTTCGTTACGATTAAATCAAGTACATCGCCTTCCTGGCATGCATCAGAAGCTTTTTCAATATGGAGGCTGGATAATTCACTGATCGGAATAATGCCGTCCACTTTGCTGCCTTCTACATCAACAAGGACTTGCTTTTCTTCAACTTTCGTGACTGTTCCTTTAACCTTGTCACCAACTTCAAGGTTGTTTACTTCCACTTGGTTCATGTCTTCTACCATATGTACTCCTCCTTAATCCTTGACTGCTAATCATTTTAAAGTGAGTGAATTCACTTATCTTTAAAAATATTCTTTCTACTAACTTCTAATAAATGGGCTCATTTGTCAAGCAGAAAACCTTACTGATGTTCATCCAAAAGTTTTTGGATTTCACCCATTATGACTTCCGTTACTTTCTCAGCGTTTGCTTTCTCCGCTTTCATCCCTTCCAGATCGACAGGCGGTCCAAAAACCACTTTCAATTTTCTGAATGGTTTATAAGAACCGATGATCGCACATGGAACTACAGCGGCGTCTGTGCGCAGAGCAAAGAACCCGGCACCGGCCAAGCCTTTTCCTAACTTTCCGGTTTTACTTCTAGTACCCTCAGGAAAAAGTCCTAAAACATTATTTTCCTTTAAAATTTTCATGCCGGTCCTTAATGCCTCTCTGTCACTCATCCCCCGTTTTACAGGAAAAGCATTGACATGGGGCAGAATATTTTTTAACACCGGGGCCCGGAACAATTCTTCCTTGGCCATGAATGCCACCGGTCTTGGGCAGCTGATCCCCACAACAGGGGGATCCAGATTATTTATATGATTGCTGCAAAGCAAGACACCGCCGTCTTTCGGGAAATGCTCCGTTCCCTGCACCTCTATTCTGTATAAGGGTGCCAGGATGCCCTTCACAACACCTTTTGCAAAATAGTAAAACTTCATCGAGCCCCTGTCCTTTCTGATACCAGAGCAAGAATCCTGGAAGCCACTTCGTCAATCCCAAGGGAAGTAGTATCAATTTCAACTGCATCACTTGCTTTTTTAAGAGGTGATACCTCACGTTCGGAATCAAGTTTATCCCTTTGGGCAATTTCGGATTTCAATTGCTCCAGGTCGGATGGTATGCTTTTCGATGTGTTTTCACTATGCCTTCTTTTGGCTCTTTCTTCTACACTGGCTAACAGGAATACTTTCACTTCAGCATCAGGGATGACATGTGTACCAATATCCCGGCCATCCATTACAACACCGCCCTCATTTGCCAGCTCTTGCTGCCTTTTGACCATTTCTTCACGTACAAGACGGTGTTTAGCGGCGATTGATACAGAATTTGTTACATTATTCTGCCTGATCTCCTGTGTTACCTCTTGCCCGTCTACGTATACCAGCTGGCCATCCGGTCCTGGGGCAAGCTCAATTTTTGTATCCAGAAGAAGCTTATGAAGGTTTTCCTCATCATTGAGATCCACGTCGCTCTCAATCGCCTTATAAGTAATAGAGCGATACATTGCTCCTGTATCGATATAAATATATGAAAGTTTTTCTGCCACAATTTTGGCAACCGTGCTTTTTCCTGCAGCTGCCGGGCCGTCAATTGCAATCCTTAATTTCTTATCCATAAAATTAAAACACCCACTTTATTATTCTATAGCTTAAATTCTCGTATATTTTACCATAAAAAAAGCATTACACACATAGATTGTTCTAATGTGCTTTAAATCCTTCAACCTGCCGCATACCCGCAAGAAAAAAGAGAGAGCATTCAATCTCTCTCCGACCCCAGATCCTTCTGGCTGTTCAGGACATCAATGATCTCAGTATGTTCCTGCTTGTTTACACCTTCATAAAATGCCAGCTTATTTAATTCAGGCAGGAAATCCAATCCATGAAAGACGATTTGAGTGATAAGCAGGAGGACAAAATGTAAAAATGCCAGTTTGATAAGCAATCGTTCGATTCTTTTCATTTCGACCTTCCATTCTTTCAGCAGTTTACTAAAAGTATGGGTTGTCCATAATCATTTTATTCGTTTCTCGGACAGGATTTACTTTTGAAGGTTCTTTTCGAACTTCTATTCAATTAACCCCTTATTCCTTAACGCCAGCTGCCTCTCAAAGCAGAATCTCAGAATATTCTGCTGCTGTAAATCTTTCAATTCGGTGAATTCCAGGGAGGCAATTCTATTAGTGCTTTTATCCCAAATCCTCACCACACGGCATGGAACATTCAAATAGTGGTACTCCCCTGTCTGCATCGGCAAGACCAGTATGATTTCAACTTCCATTCCGGCTTCATATGACTGGTTTTTCTGTACTTTAACGGCACATCCCCCTGCACTGATATCTGTGGTAATGGTAGGGTAAGAAACTCGTGGAGTAATGACGGCAGCATCCACTGCAGCATCAACCCTCACAAATTGTCTTCTCTGCACCTTTACAAGCTCATTGCTGCCTGGATAGTGAAGGCAGATCATAGGGATATTGCTTTTTTTCCTGCCGGTCACTTCCGTTTCGAATGAATAAACGGTTGTATCATTATATACAAAGCTAACCTTCAGCTGTGTTCCATCAATCAAGAAAACAGTCCTGTCGGTTTCTGTATGAACAGGATAATCAATATATAACCTGGAACCATTGAACTCAACCACTTTACATCTGTATTTCTCGGCCTTTTCCGCCTGAACAGGCTCTAAAGTCAGTATTGTCCCTATTTTTAACATAACTACACTTCCTCGTTTGCATATCCAGCTGTAATCAAATTTTCAAAATTCACCCAATATGTATTATAGGTATATTATGTCATGATTTTCTTATTTCGGCTATAGTTTTTATACAGTTTCACTCCTTGCTGAAACTCTTAATAAACAAACAAAACAGACAGCAGATCAAAATCTGCTGCCTGTGTCCCTTATACTGTTTCTTCGAATATAGGCTCTGCATTTTTAAGCTTTTCTACCTTTTCTTCAATTCCGTTGTCTGCGTTTATATAAATCCTGTAAGTATCATTGCCGAGCATTCCAAGAAACTCATAACATAATACTTCTTCATTCAACTCATTTACAATGACTGCCAACCTGTCTTCCATGATCTTAACTTTCGGATTGATATTCCCTTGTGCTTCAGCTTTGCTTAATGCCGGTTCAGGAATGTTCCGCTCCTGATTGTTTTTCAGATATTCCTCCGCAGCAAAACCGATAACCTGGCCATTATCAAGTGCCACTTTCAATTTTAACGCATCCGGGTAAATCCTTACGCCATTCAACGTTGTTACATAAGTAAATACGCCTAGATTATTATATTGAGCACTTTCAAATAACTCCAGATCCTTGAATTTATTATCTTTTAGAAATGCAGCAGCTTTATTGGCTGCTTCGTTAAGGCTGATATTGCTTGTCTCGACATCCCGGTTATGAATGAAGTAAATCGGATAACCACCCTTTTTGGTTATATCCATACTTGCTTCGCTGTCCGTATTTGCAAGTGAAACACTGTAAAAACCAAAATTCGATCCTTTGCCGTTTTCCGTAACCTTCACTTCTTTCACATCTTTGATTCTTGTATATTTCTTCATGATATCGACTGCTTTTTCCTTGGAAATCTTCTCACCTTGGAGGCTCTTATAATTATCATTTTTCTTTTGGGTATTGACGAATGTTGGTCCACCGAAATTGGCTTCATCATATCCATCTACAGTCTTTTCAACTGTTTTGAACCCGTCGATGATCGTATTATCTGCCTGCTCTTTACCTGTTGCCAGGGCCATCTCTACATCCATCCAGCGAAGGTTGTTTTCAATGACAAGGTGCTGGACGTTCCTTAATTCTTTCTGTATATCCGCGCTTTGCTCATACAGCTGCTGCAGATTCTTGTACTCCTCATCGGATAAAGGTTCTTTGTCGAGGTCCCTTACGGCAACCCTGTAACTGAAATCCCCGATACTAGCAAGGAATTCCTCCGTTTTATTGAAAGGGAGCAACGTGAGCGGAAGCTGCCCCACATCACTATGCGCCTGCGAAGTCAATCTCCATACATCTGCAAGTTCAGGGGACAATGACTTCTTCGAGTTCATCGCAAGCGTTGTCCCTATTTTGTCATGCAGGAGGTCTATTTGATAAGTTAACTCATGAAAGGCACGCTGATAGTTATTCTCTGCATTGATGAGTATGGCATTTTTCTCTTGATGTTCTTGATATCCCCAGTAAGCTGTACCTGCTACCCCTATGGCCAGCACTGCAATCAATATACCTCGGATCAAACCTGATCACCCCTTAGTTACAGAATATGTGTTTACCAATTTTCTTGATTTGCGGCCTGCTCCATATCCACTTGCTTGTTGCTGTAACAGGATTAAAATAGTATTGGGCATTCTCTGAAGGGTCCCAGCCCTGAATGGCATCCATAACAGCCTCTTTAGCCCTTTCATTAGGAGTCAGCCAAATCTGGCCATCCGCAACGGCTGTAAAAGCACCCGGTTCGAAAATGACACCCGCAACTGTGTTTGGAAAAGAAGGACTGTCCACTCTGTTCAGGATTACAGCCGCGACAGCAACCTGGCCTTCATATGGTTCACCTCTGGCTTCACCATAGACGGCATTAGCCATAAGCTGTATATCATTTTGGGAAAATCCGTTTGGAATATTTACCGCAGTCGGTTTTTTGGGCGTATTTGATTTTTCAGGAGCGGTTCCCTGTTTCGCAGGTGTTCCACCACCCCCGCCTCCTGCTTTGCCTCCGCCCTCCGACTGCTTGGCTAAATCAGTGCCTCCGTAATGGGTAAAGTCTTTCCCTTGATTAATCTGTTTTTTCACAAACTCTTTATTATACTTTGAAGCTTTTACAAGTTTATCTTTCGTCTCTTGTCCTGCCAGTCCATCAATAGGCAAGCCGAATTCATATTGAAAATTCCTGACTGCCCAGTAAGTACCCCAGCCGAATACACCATCGATATTACCATTATAGTAACCGATGTACTGTAAGCGGGACTGTAATTCAATGACATCTTCCCCGGTCGCCCCTTTTTGGATGACCTGGTTAGAGAATGCTCCTGCGTGGTCCGTTTCATTTGTAAATGATAAAGTTGATAATATAAGCACCATGAGCAGAAAAACTGTTGTCAACTTGATGTGTTTTTTCACCATGCTTACCCTCCAAATCATGTATTAACATTAAACCTAGTTTCTGTAGTAGGACCCATTTTATACATACACAGGGTTTATATTTAGGCAGAGGAAGTATTAGGAGGTGATGGTGGAATATAAAAAAGACCCCTCATATCAAATTCACACTTTTTGAATGAAAGGTCTATATCGATATTTTTTTATTCATTTCGTTTTGGTCGTAGTGTTTAGTGGTCAATCGATGGGCACTTTTGATTTTCCTAAGGCCGGTCCACCAAAGGAATAACATAAATGGAATCATATAAAAAATCCAGTTTCTCCCGGTGCCCAGTATAAAATCATAGGTTCCATGTAAAACAAAAGGGATTAACAGCGACATGTAAATTCGCTTCATTTTCAGGTGCTGGCCGGCAAACTTGGCTTTGCCGAGATAATATCCCATGACCACCCCGAATAGAGCATGTGCAGAAACAGGAAGCAGCGCTCTGCCAATCGCAAATTCTACGCCATGGGCAACAAGATAAAGGATGTTCTCAACGGTGGCAAAACCAAGTGATACACTCGCTCCGTAGATGATGCCATCGTACGGATCATTGAATTCCACATGCTGCGCTACGGCGAAAAATAAAATAAACCATTTGAAGAACTCTTCCAGCAGACCCGCAGAAACGTATGCATTGATCCAAGGTGAAGTGATGATTCCCTCAGCCTGTAATACATATTGAAGGAACATAATCGGAAAGGTCAATACGGCACCATACATAAATGTTTTGATGATGAAGGAAACCGGTTCGGTCTCAAATTCATCACGCAGATAGAAATAGCTGAGCAAAGCCAGCCCAGGTGCGAAACCAGCTGATAAGATCACCAGCATAAAATTTGTCCTCTTTTCTTTCTGTTTTCTTAATCGTATCATGTAGATGGGAGAAAGAAAATATCCGATTGCAATTACATGAGTATATTCAAAGGAGATGAAGATTACATATGAAAAAACATATTTTAGTCATCCACACAGGCGGAACCATTTCCATGATGGAAGATGCCGCAACCGGTGCTGTTAAACCTGGTGAAGAAAACCCTCTGTCTACACATTCTTCATCCCTGGAGCAATTGGCAGATATTACAGTGAGAGAAGCGTTCCACCTTCCCTCCCCTCATATCACACCTGATCACATGCTTCAGCTGAAACAAATTATTGAAGAAGAATATAAACAGAAACAGTTCCAAGGGGCAGTCATTACACATGGGACCGACACCTTGGAGGAAACAGCATACTTCCTCGACTTGACTGTTGATCTGCCGATTTCCATTGTTGTAACCGGAGCAATGCGTTCAAGCAACGAAATCGGCGCAGATGGACTTTATAACCTTTTATCATCCATAAAGGTTGCAGCCAATGAAAACTCCGTGGATAAAGGGGTCCTGGTTGTCCTTAATGATGAAATCCATTCAGCCAAGAACGTCACCAAAACCCACACAAGCAATGTGTCCACCTTCCAAAGCCCTCAATACGGCCCAATTGGGATAGTGACAAAACGGGGAGTTATATTCCATCATAAACCAACTTCACTGGAAAAATATTCAGTAAATGGCGTATCCAAAAAAATCGCTCTCATTAAGGCTCATGCGGGAATGGATTCCGCCCTGCTGTTTGCCTTAAGAGATCTGAAATATGATGGGGTCATAGTAGAAGCACTTGGACAAGGTAATCTCCCCCCTGCTGCAGTGGAGGGTCTTGAAGGCCTCATTGAGGAAAAAATCCCGGTGGTCCTTGTTTCCAGATGTTTCAACGGCATTGCCCAGGATATCTACGGCTATGCCGGCGGCGGGAAGCAGTTAAAAGAGATGGGGGTCATCTTTTCCAATGGTCTAAACGGACAAAAAGCCAGACTGAAGCTTCTTGTAGCCCTTTCGGCGTCCAACGAACCGGATTTGAAGGAAGTTGAAGAGATATTTAAAAATTAATTAAGAATGGCCCGGGAAGGCTTCCCGGGCCATTTTTCTTTTTATTCTAATGTGTCATCTTTTTCTTTAATCGCTTCAGCAATCAGGCCTCCATGAAACCGGCCATTTTCAATGAAGATTTCATTCGCATTGTTCCCCGCTGCTATAACTCCAGCTATGAAAATTCCTTGCACATTTGTTTCCATGGAATCAGGGTTGAACTGAGGCCTTCCTGTTTCGTGATCGATATTAACCCCCATCTTAGTTAAGAATGAATGATCCGGATGATAGCCAATCATGGCAAAGACGAAATCGTTTTTTAATTCCTTCGTCTCCCCTCCTGTAGAGTATTTGACTTTATCATCGGTGATTTCCTTTACTTCTGCATTAAATTCCATCCCTACTTTTCCATTTTTCACCAAGGCCTCAAATTCAGGTAATATCCAGGGTTTGATACTGCTGGAATAATCACTTCCCCGATATAGGACGGTCACCCGGGCTCCAGCTTTTTGTAATTCTATAGCTGCATCCACTGCCGAGTTTTTGCCTCCAATGACAACCACATCTGTATCAAAGTAAGGGTGTGCTTCTTTAAAATAGTGGTGGACCTTATCAAGGTCCCCTCCTTTGACATCCAATTTATTATGATGGTCATAGTAACCAGTAGCGATGATGACCCGTTTGGTTTCATATTCCTCTTTAGCTGTCTTCACCACAAAGCGGCCATTCCCCGTTTTTGTGACATCCTGAACCTCTTCAAACCTGTTTATCCTAAGGTCATGCAGCTTAGCTACTTCCCTGTAATAAACTAATGCCTGGTTCCTCTTCGGTTTATGCTGTTCAATAATAAACGGTACATCACCGATCGCCAGCTTTTCACTGGAGCTGAAGAAAGTTTGATGTGTCGGGTAATTATATATAGCATTCACGATGTTGCCTTTTTCAATAATCAAGGGATTGATACCGATTTTCTTCAATTCTATGGCCGCAGACATACCGCAAGGTCCTCCGCCCACGATGATGCACTCTTCTTGTCTCATTGCCTTCACTCCTCTGGGGTCGTCACATTCTTATATATTTTTATCATGCCTAATTTAATCGATAAATTATAAAAATTCTCCTACCATAATATGATAGGAGAATTTGATGGTGGATGCAAAACATTAGCAGCAGAATCTCAAATAAAATGCACAATATACATTGGAATGGTTGGATTTTTTCACATTATCCCTGCTTTAAACAGTCCCTTCCCCAACAAAAAAAACAGAGGCCAATATGCCTCTGTTCAAAAGTTATTAAATCCAGCCTCTGAATCTGCTGGCTTCTGCCATTTTTCTGACTCCGACCATGTAAGCCGCCAGCCTCATATCCACTCTGCGTGTTTGAGCAGCATCATATACATTATTGAAAGAAGCTACAAGGATTTTTTCCAGTTTCTCTTCTACTTCTTCCTCCGTCCAGTAATAGCCCTGGTTGTTTTGTACCCATTCGAAGTAAGAAACGGTTACTCCGCCTGAAGATGCCAGAACATCCGGGACGAGAAGAATATCACGTTCAGTCAGAATCTTGGTTGCTTCCAGAGTTGTCGGTCCGTTTGCAGCTTCAACAACTATGCTTGCACGGATATTTCCTGCATTTTCTTCCGTAATCTGGTTCTCGATTGCTGCAGGAACCAGGATATCGCAGTCAAGTTCCAATAATTCTTTATTGCTGATTGTATTATTGAAGAGTTTTGTTACTGTGCCAAAGCTGTCGCGTCTGTCCAGCAGGTAATCAATATCCAAACCGTTTGGATCATGAAGACCGCCGTATGCATCCGAAATACCGATCACTTTTGCTCCGGCATCATGCATGAACTTGGCAAGGAAACTTCCGGCATTTCCGAACCCTTGGACTACAACTCTCGCTCCTTCCAGTTCGATCCCTTTTTTCTTGGCTGCTTCACGTATACAGATCGTCACACCTTTAGCAGTCGCTGTTTCCCGTCCATGTGAACCACCAAGGACAAGCGGTTTTCCAGTAATGAAGCCAGGTGAGTTAAATTCGTCAATGCGGCTGTATTCATCCATCATCCACGCCATGATTTGTGAATTAGTAAATACATCAGGCGCAGGAATGTCCTTTGTCGGCCCTACAATCTGGCTGATTGCACGGACATACCCGCGGCTCAACCGCTCCAATTCCCTAAATGACATGTCACGGGGATCACAAACGATCCCGCCTTTTCCGCCTCCATATGGAAGATCGACGATTCCGCATTTTAAACTCATCCAGATTGAAAGAGCCTTAACTTCCTTCTCTGTTACATTCGGGTGGAACCGGATTCCGCCTTTTGTAGGCCCAACCGCATCATTATGCTGAGCACGATACCCGGTAAATACTTTTATTTTTCCATCGTCCATTCGGACAGGTATTTTAACTGTAAGCATTCTAACAGGCTCTTTAAGAAGCTCATAGACTTCTTCTGAGTATCCCAATTTTTCAAGAGCGAGCTGAATTACTGTTTGTGTCGATTTCAGGACATCATTCTTCTCTTCAGGATTGTTGCTTGCTGCATCTTTCTCGGCTACCATTAATGTAAACCTCCCAGTTCGATTCACTGTTTTACGGAAACATGTCCGCCTTTACAAGCAATAGTATACACGTTTGATATGTGGTTGCAAAGATACAAAAATAAAAAAAGTTCGTTTTTTTGAAAACGCTGTCATTTTCAATATTATCTGATTTTGACTGTTGCTTCTCCATTATTTTTTTACCCGAACGCACTCTCTATATTCATTAAAACCAGACTTTTTTTGTCCTTTACTTAAAGGCAGGCCATTTCAGTCAATGAAAAAGAGGACAGTAATTTCCTGCCCTCCTGCACGGCTATACCCCAAAGTGATCCATTAATACTTCCCTGCATTTTTTATCAATGATTATGTTTCCATATTCTTTCAATACATGAATGGTTTCAGCTGCTTTTTCTCCATATTCACCAACTAAAGAGGCAAGTCTGCTGCTCCATTCCTTTATCTCAATGAAGTATATATCATCTTTTGAATAAAGAGAGATTTCTTCATAATCTGAAGGCGTCAGGCGCCGGGTGAAGGACAGTACATCTTCGAATTGCATAAATTTATACAAAAGATCCTCTTTCACTGCCCCTCCATCTATAAAAGGATTATCCTCAAAAGATTCCTCTTCATTCAATGTAAGGATTAGGACCATTTCATTTGAGTTAACTGAATTAATCTCGACGGTTACAGTGCTTTCCAAGTCGATTCCATACTCACTATACATCTCATCCATCAGCTCTTCAAAAAATTCATGCCAAACCAATGAATCTTTCCACTGATCATCCTCTAGTATTCCCTTTGTTTCTAATTCAGCGATGCTGATCGAAAATTTAACGGTGTTGCTGGATAACCGCTCAAGCTTCATATTTCCGCCCCCTGAGTATGAATGGTTACCAACATACTATGTAAGGAGGAAAAGAAGGTTCGTTCCCAGCGCAGGTTTACTGATATTTGATAAATTTTCATTTGGCATACAGGAGAATTTCTCCATGGTCTTGACAAAAAAACTCAAACGGACTGCTGCCGCTTGAGCTGTAAAATATATTCCTTTTATAAGTTGCTTCTAAGCCAGATATCCCAGTCTTCTTTCTTGGTGCCGACAAGGTTTGCTTTGTATTTTTCCTTCAAGTGATGAGGCAGTGTGTTCACAGCAAGTCCTCCGACACCTACATGCAAAGATTCTTTTTCTTCCTGCAGTTTGTCTATAATACCGAGTGTTTGATCGATGTTCTCCCTCATGGTGCACGATAAGAATAAAAACCTCGGTTTAACCGTGTCGACGACAACCTCAATATCTTCCTCCCGGATGCTGGATCCAAGATAGATCACTTCAAAGCCTTTTCGCCTAACATAGACGGTAAAGATAAGGAGCCCAAGTTCATGAAACTCCCCAGGACCGCAAACAGCAACAACTTTAGGCAATAGACCATTATGGGGAAATGTCTGCATTAGGGTTGAAATTCGTGCTCTCAATACAGCTGATGCAAAATGTTCATGAGCTGTTGTAATTTCATTGTGCTCCCATAGATCACCTATTTTGACTAAGAGAGTCCCCAGGACATCAATGACCACCTTGTCAATTGTATAAAGTGAAAAAGCCGTATTCATAAGCTGGTGGGCCTTTGTTTCATCAAACTGAAGCAATGCCTGTAAAAGTTCTTCAGTCAGGTCATACATCCGGTTACCGGTTTGACTCTCGGAATCCAATTCTTCCGTCACTTCCTGCTTGTCCAGCAGGGAAACTGCCTGACTGATCGTAAAGCCCTGTTCCACTTTTGATACAAGCCATTTTAGTATGCGCAGATGTTCATCTGAGTAAAGGCGGTGGCCGGATTCATTCCGGACCGGTGCAATCATTTTATATCTTCTCTCCCATGCTCTTAAGGTCCCTGGCTGGATTCCGAGCATTTTGGAAATAGCTTTGATATTATATTTTCCTTCGGAATTGTTTGTCATATTAAATCCTCCAAATGTACCCTGTACTAAAATTATAATGGAGTGATTTACAACTGTAAAATGTTGACTCTTTGAACACTCTCTTATTTTCCTTTTATTGTAATCAAATGGGTTTCCGGGGGAGCGCCCAGCCTTAATGGAAGAGCGGTTGTCCCATAACCATTGCTGACCATAACAACTGTCCCGGCAACAGTCGAAATACAGCCTCTTTGATACATGCCAAACCCCAGGATGCGAATTTGTCCCCCATGCGTATGCCCGCTCAGCATCAGGCTTACCTGATGTCTTTTCTCGAGTTTTTTAATTGTGTCCGGATTATGTGCCAAAAGAATCCTGAATGAATCATCAGGAACCCCATCAAACGCCTTTTCTATATCATCCCTTCCGAAACTGAGATCTTCTACACCTATCAAAGCCAGTGGATGATCTTCATCCCCTCCCAGCAGTAATGATGCATTTTCTAACAGGATGACACCATTACTCTTTAGAAGGCGTCGAAAAGCTGTTTCTTCAGCCTCATAATCATTGTTTCCCCATATGAAATAGACAGGTCCCAGCTTTTTTAACTTTTGAAGGTTATGCTGTATCCGATCAAAGGGAACCCCTTTTTCAGTCAGGTCCCCTCCGATTACGACAATATCTGTTTTACCCATGACCTCAGAAATGATTCTTTCATGAACTTTTCTTCTATGGATGTCTGAAATAAAGAAGATGTTTAACGGTTCGGCTGAACCGGGATAATCATCAAAACGCAATTCCTCAACTTTAACTTTATCTATAAATGCTTCTCTCAACATATAAATGAGCAAAAGCAATCCACAGCATATTAGTAAGCCTATAAGTTCTATCATGAAGACCTCCTGCTATTTCCTGAAAAATCTACAGAAATCATACCATAAACAAGAGCTAAACATAAGAATAATAATGTCTGCCACAAACCCGCTATACTTAGAAGATAAAAACCCCCGATATGCAGGGGGATCAAAAAGATCTCCGCAGAGTATTCTCCATGAAATAGATCTATGATCATGGCAATCTCCTTTTTTATTAAATCCGCATTGATTAAGAAACCTGCCATAAATGCAATAGAGGATGCAAAAAATTTAACGGGATCCAACACAAGTTCAACAATGATATCAGATACGCTTACCAGCTCAATAACAGGACACCACTTAATGAAAAGGTATCCTGTTATTAAAGACACGGCTAATTTGAATATGGACAGCAACAAAAAAATCCCTCCCATAAATCATATGAGAAGGATTCTGTTTAATGATTTCAGTCTTCGTAAATATCAAGAATGCGGAAGCCTGATTTTTCAAGTTTCTTCATGAATTTATCAACATTATCTTTCTTTTCAATTTTCAGGACGATTCTCCGCAGCATCCTGTCTGTAGCATCGAAAGTTACCAATGAAATAACAGATTCATGGAACTGTTGAATGATATCTCCCAAACGGGCAATCCGCCCTTCTGTTTCTACAGAAGTAAAGGCGATCCGAATTCCTTCACGGTGCAATCCGAAAGCACTCTGGAACTGCTCCAGTACATCATATCTTGTTACAAGACCAAGGAATTTCCTCTCTTCATCCACCACAGACAGAATCGGAAAGTCCTGCAGTTCAACAAGTGTCTTCTCGAATATTTCATCCCCGACAAGATACTTATCTGTGTGAGAAACGATATCTTTAACAAGGGTTTCTTTGACAAAATCAGCTTTTAATTTTTCTGAATTAAAGAAGTTTTGATAAATATTATACCTTGTGACAACTCCAACATATTGATCACCAGAAAGTACCGGGACACCGTCAATTTGATGATGTTCCAGGACTTCCAGGGCCTTGTCGACCGAATCATTCTCCTGAACCACATAACACTTGTGTTTCGGGATCATTGCACTTTTCACGAACATTCATATCACCCCATTAAATTTAACTATATTATTATAATTCCACGCATATTGGTTAAATACCTGCTTTTTCCTCTACTAAAACAAAAACTTTTGGAATGTATTATTTGGGCATTCATACAATGAAATGAATAAGTAAAATACTGGAGGGACCTGAATTGAATAGTCTGTATAAAAGCTATAAACCCTATGTATCCCCTTTCGATCCGTGCCCGCCAATCAAAGTGAAAACCTATTCCACTCCACCTAATCTCTACCTTGGCTACCAGCCGCCCGACCTGCCTCAATTCACTCCCAAAGAAGCATTAAGGGCCGGGACACTATGGAAAGTTTTTTATGATCCATATTACAGCCCCTATGAAAAATATAAGGAGTGATGAAGATGAAACAAATGCCTCCTGAATATTATCAACTGTTGGAAGATCTTCAGACGGTTGATTTCGTTATTGTCGAATTGACACTCTATCTGGACACTCATCCTGGTGATTCAAATGCGATCCAGCAATTCAACCAATTTGTCAAACAGCGCAAGCAAATCAAAAAGGCTTTTGAAGAAAGGTTCGGTATGCTGACGAACTTCGGATACAGTTACTCTCATTATCCTTATGAATGGCCGGAAGCTCCTTGGCCATGGCAGGTATAACTATAAAACACAGGGAGGGGTCAAGCAGACATGTGGGTTTATGAAAAGAAATTACAGTATCCAGTGAAAGTGAGTACATGCAACCCCAGGTTAGCAAAATACTTAATTGAACAATATGGCGGGGCCGATGGGGAACTGGCAGCTGCACTGCGTTATTTGAATCAACGATATACGATACCGGATAAAGTCATTGGACTCTTGACTGATATAGGCACAGAAGAATTTGCACATTTGGAAATGATCGCAACAATGATTTATAAATTGACCAAGGATGCCACTCCGGAAATGCTTAAAGAAGCAGGCTTAGAGCCCCACTATGTCAATCATGACAGCGCCTTGTTCTATCACAACGCCGCAGGGGCCCCCTGGACGGCAACCTATATCCAGGCAAAGGGTGACCCGATTGCTGATTTATATGAAGATATAGCAGCAGAAGAAAAGGCGAGGGCAACCTATCAATGGATCATCAACATGAGTGATGACCCTGATTTGAATGATGGCTTGAGATTTTTAAGAGAAAGGGAAATTGTTCATTCCCAGCGCTTCAGGGAAGCAGTTGAAATCCTTAAAGAAGAGAGAGATCGAAAGAAAATATTCTAGATAAGAACCTGCAAATTCGTTTGCAGGTTCTTTCATTTACTCACATGATAAAGGTTGATATCCCACTCTTTTTTCAGAAGTTCATATACCTGGTGGCGTCTTTTCCATGAATCTTCCTTCCATAGATCCTTGCTCCGGTCAATTATTTCACTCCTTAAAGCATGGTACTCTTTTTCCGCTTTCTCTTTTTTGTTGTACAGTACTTTCACCGCACCAAACATACCAAAAATAAACAGAAAAGCGTATAGATGGCTCTGTTTGGAAAAGAAAACAGAGAACATCGCTTCAAAGGAATACGAATAAGGACCAAGAATTCTTGCGTAGCAGTAGTATAGAAAACAGAATGCAAAAAACACACTGCTCCAAAGCACAATCAGATGAAGTTGTTTAAACTTGTCCCACTTCTGTTTTCTTTCAATCACATTCTGAAGCATTTGCTTAGTTGCCAGGTCTGTCCAGTCATCCAGTCTGGAAATAAGGGAATTCATTCTCCTTCACCCCAAGTCTTCAATAAGTTCTAATAGTACTATGTATATGAACTTGTCCCTGGTATTAGAATGCAAGAAGGATTTTATTACAGTGCATAAAAATCAAGATAAAAATTTATAACTGTATAAACAAAAAAGCCTTATGAACGAGTCATCATAAGGCTTTTAATATAAGTATTAATCCACCGGCAGCGGGATCTCAAGTACCTGCCCTGCTTCCAGGTCATGAGTTTCTATGTTGTTCCAATCTTTAATTTTATCGATTCCAGCCTGGGAATTATAATAATTCATGGCTATTCTGAACAAGGTTTCGTCCGGCTTTACAACATGTTCAATGACTTGTACATTTTCTTGGTACTTTGTCTCTTGGACTGTGTCACTCTGTTCTGTCAACTGGACAAGGTTTTCTTCATCAACTTCTTCAGAAGGCGGCTCCTCCTGAACCGCTGGCTGCGGCTCTTCAGCGGGCGCAGCTTCCCGAGCTGGTTCATCAGCCGTTTTTTCTTCATTTTCATTGGTGCCGCTTTTGACTTTTTCTTCAATATCTCTTGTTTCATAAGTTACTTCTTCCAGCTGTCCTTTTTCAGTAACAATGCTTCTATTCTCATTTTGGTTATGATCTAAAGAGGTATAAATTCCAAACATCAGTATAGGTAAAAGCACGAAAAAAGCCAGCATTCCTTTTATGAGAGGGTACTTAATTTTCTTCTTTTTCTCTTGGTGCAGCTCACTTCGTTTAGGAAGTGTTTTTTTCTGTTCAACTTCAGGCTCAGGCTTTGGTTCTACTCTTTCAATTTTTTGACGCAGCTTTTCAGCTTGAGCTCGATAAGGATCTCTTCTCATAAAACATCCCTTCTTTTTTCTTGATTTTCGGCTTGATACTTAATCACAAGTCCTAATAAAAAGTCGATGATAAAGTGCATCACCATGGTTACCCCAAGATTGGCAGTCCATTCATAAACCAGCCCAATCCAAATACTTAGGAGAAGAATGTTGAGGATCAGGAACCAATTTCCCCAGTACCTTATATGGACAATGGCAAAAATAAGCGTTCCTGCAATAAAGCCAAAATGATATTGAATGACACCACGGAATAATATCTCTTCACATATCGAGATGACAGCCGCCAGAAATGCTATATGCATAACACTTCTATTTTGAAAAATCCTCTCGTTGATTCCACCGTCATCATAATACTTCTCAGGCAGCATCCTCATTAAGAGTATATCCACGGTGACGATAACGATTCCACTGCTTACCCCATAGAACAGGATTTGACGACTCCAGACAAACTGTTGTAAAAAAGCTGAAATATCGTCATATAAAAATATACCTAAAATGACCGCCACCGTTAATAGGACGAATTGAGTAGCGTAAAGATGAAAGGTTAATTCCCGGTCCGATATTTGCATGATAAGGTCTTTTTGTTTGTTTCTCATAATCTCACTTGTTTAGCAGCATCTTGGATAACTGCTCTTCCCATGTTAATATTTCATCTTGCCTCTCATCCCTTTGGTTTCCTTCAAATCTACTGTAATCCAAGCCGCAAATATCACAGCACATTTCATTACTTCCCTTATATTCTTCGCCGAACATCTTAAGGATCCCGCTTCTTCTGCATGTTGATCCCATGGCCCAGTCTGCCATCATGCCAATCTTGAGACGTTTGCTTTCCAGCCGCAAATCCCTCGTTTTCTTCACAAAGGTGGCCAATCCCTGGTTATCGGGTATTGAACCTTTGCTCCTACTTATATATACCTGCTTATAAAAGCTTAAAAACCTGATATGGATTTCATTTAATCCCAATTGGTCCATTAATTCGGACTCTGATTGCATTCCGGCCCGTTCAAAAAATTCTTCTATTTGAAAATCGGCAGGCATTTCATTATCCGTAATCTGATATAGCAGTCCCTCATCTCCCGGAGAATAGAGCAGCATGGCGATACTTCCCTGTCCATCCCTTCCCGCTCTCCCAATCTCCTGAAGATAAGCTTCAGCACTTGAAGGAAGATGAAAATGGATAACAAAGCGGATATCTGCTTTGTTGACCCCCATCCCAAAAGCACTTGTAGCACAAATGATATCCAGCCGGCCATGAAGAAACTGTTGTTGAATAAGAATCCTTTGCTCCTGTTCCATTCCTCCATGATAATAGGCGGTCTTGTGCATTCCTTTCTGTTTAAGCCAATCTGCCGTATCTTCAGCCATTTTCTTACTGGAAAAATAAATGATTCCCGGTTTTTGAAAGGAAGAAACAAGCTCAAACAAGGTTTCCATTTTTTCTTGGAAGGATGATACTTTCTTAATCGCAAGACTTATATTTGGCCTGTCTGCCGAATAGACAATTTCTTTACAGACTTTCATATGGAGGATTTTCCTTATATCCTCCCTTACTTCCCTGTTTGCTGTAGCGGTTAATGCAAGAGTCACAGGAGAACCAAGAGAAGCCCTTACATCTCCAAGTCTTTGATAATCCGGCCGGAAATCATGCCCCCATTGTGAAATGCAGTGTGCTTCATCTACCACAAACAAGGACACAAGCAATGACCGCAGCCGTTCCATTACTTTAGGAGCCATCAACATCTCAGGCGAAATAAAGATAAATCGGAACTGATTCAGGTTCCGTAAAATATAGTTCTTTTCCCGATAATCAAGAAAGGAATTAAGGGCTACGGCTTTCTTCTCACCCATTACTTTCATATGTTCAACCTGGTCCTGCATTAAAGAAAGGAGCGGCGAAACAACAAGAACGGTGCCGCCGGTGATATAGGCAGGCAGCTGATAGCACAACGACTTGCCCGTTCCAGTGGGGAGCATTGCTATGGTATCCCGTCCTTCCAGCACCGACTGTATTACTTCCTCTTGGCCAAGTCTGAAATCAGTGTAGCCAAACCATCTATTCAGTTCATTGTGTAAATTCATATTCGATCACCATATCTCGCTAATGTAAGCCTGATTTGAAAATAAGACAGCTGTGGAAGAGACTCCTTTATAGGTTTAAGTTTCCGTTTATTCACTTCTTTTGCTATTTGAATAATGCTCTTAATATCGTCCGGAGGTACAAAACCTTCTATTGAAAATTGATTATCATTCAGTGCAATCTCTACGACATGATCTTCAATTGTACTTTCTTTCAGTCTCCGGATTTCAGCAATTTTCTTTATGTCGAATCCCCGTTTTAACATCTTATAGGTTTCCACACTTGATTGAGTGAGGGAGATTTCCGGAACCAGATCTGACATAAGTGAATAAAGTAAGGGAAATGTTGATTTCCGCTCTGTTACCTCATTTACCATATAATGCAAAACGTTTAAGAACCTGTACCAGTACTCATCTTCTTTCAATCCGAACTTATCTGCTGCCTGACCCCTGGTAAGACCGATGTATTCTCCTCCAGTAAGGCGGCAGATCAAGATTTCGGGATCATCGGGAAACTCATCCTGTTTAACCAGGGAAATCAATTCTGTATATAAGAGGTGATTCAATTCCTTTAATGGTGCGGGAGGTTCATACAAAAAAGTTTTAATCCACCTTTGAACATCCCGTTCCCTCTGGATCGGATAGTATTTCTGCTCAGCTCTTATGTAATGGGATAACACCTGAACCAATAGAGATATTCTTTTCCAGAAAGCTTCCACCGAACTGCCGTAAAGCCAGCCGTTCAAAGAAGCAGGGAAAAGGTTTTCCTTAAAAAAATCCACCAATTGATCATGTCCTTCTTCAGTAAGGGTATACCTCTCAGGTTCAAACTCGGCTATCAACTTTTTTTCATGTAAATTTGAAGCCATTTGTTCGAAGCTGCTCCGCTTCATAATTGGATAAGTGTAAAAAAGCTGAGTCAAAGAATACAAATGGGCATCCTGGATGGTCTGGGAAGACCTCTTTCCTTTAAGCAAATGAAAGATCGAAAAGATGGTTCTCTCTCCATTGATTTTCTTGAGACAATAAAGAACGACGGCCTCAATATAGGTCATATATTTACTCCTTTTAGATCTGTTCTTATTTAAATAATTGTATCATGAAATTGACATTTTGCGACTTTTTCCTACTTATCCTAACAGGACATTAGATAGAAATTATCTTCAATGGGAACCTTAACTATTGAAAGTTTCTTGATTCACCATTAGAATAATAATATGAATATTAATACACTTTACGGACGAAGTGTATGATACTTAACAATATCGACCATTTTTCAGGAGGTTTTTCCATTGCCAAAGTATACGATTGTTGATAAAGATACATGCATTGCATGTGGAGCTTGCGGTGCTGCCGCTCCAGACATCTATGATTACGATGATGAAGGTATTGCGTTTGTGGTTCTTGACGATAACGCAGGTACAGTTGAAGTACCGGATGTTCTCGAAGATGATATGATAGATGCTTTTGAAGGCTGCCCGACAGATTCCATCAAGGTTGCTGATGAGCCATTTGACGGAGACGCCTTGAAATTTGAATAGATAGCAGGCAAACGGCTGGTTTTTCCAGCCGTTTTTTTCTGTCTTTGAGTAAAAATATAAAAGCGGCTGACATTTGTCAGCCGCTTCGTTATTTAAGCACGTTTAAATGCAAATTGTTTATTTAGCCATACATGCATCCTAGTGAATAATAAAGCAAAAACTACTGCAATCAGGATACCCTTCAATATATTGAATGGAAGGATTCCGGTAACAATAATAGTAGTCGGCAGTTCAAAGTTCATAAAGTATTTATAAGCAGGCAAAATAATAAAATAATTCAGCACACTCATTAACACCGCCATCACTACTGTCCCAGTAACAAGACCTGTCACCATTCCTTTTTTAGATTGGATACGGTTATAAATGTAATAAGCGGGTAAGATAAATGAAATTCCAGCCATGAAATTAGCGAAGTGGCCAATTGGTACTCCTGTGTCACTGCCTGTCATTACATAATCCAGGACGTTCTTCAGCAATTCCACTAAAATCCCGGCAACCGGCCCTAATGTGATCGCTGCAATCAATGCAGGAACATCGCTAAAGTCCACCATTAAAAAGCTGGGGAACGGCGGGATTGGAAAATTCAACAACATCAGTACATAAGAGACTGCACTGAGCATTCCAATCAAGATAAAACCTCTGGTATTCAATTTCTTCATGCTTCCTCTCTCCTCTTGGTGACTCATCTCACGTCAGAAGAAAGGTTTTGCCAGAGCAACCTAAAAAAACTCAAGAGGATCTCTTGAGAAGTTTAAAAGGCATGCCCGAATAAACGTTCAAAAACAGAATTTTTGAACGCGGCTCCACCTTCATCTCCTCCCATCCAGACTTTACTGTCGGCTTTGGAATCTCACCAAATCCTGCCCAAACAACAGGCTCGCGGGCTTAGAATGATTGTATTCAGTCACTCATCACCGCCGGTCGGGAATTTCACCCTGCCCCGAAGACGAATCTTTATTTTTTTGTACATCATCATTATACAAAATAACAATCAATGTGTGAAGGGATTAGCTCGAAATCGAGATGATTTTTGTCTTTGAAAGGGTCTGAGCAAACTCTTTACGGACCAAACTGTCTTTTCATCTCCCAAAGCTATTCTATTTGAACAACAAGTTCCTGTGCGGGAAGGATCGGTTCGTTTTTCCCCAAACCATTCCATCCGGTCAAATCCTCAACAGAAACGTTATACTGTCGGGCAATGCCAAACAATGTTTCACCTTGTTTCACCAGATGTACCTTCCCTCTTTTATCAGCAATGACCAATTGCTGGCCTGGGATTATTGTGGAATCTCTCAACTCATTTTGTTTAATGACCTCCACTGTACTCACTTCATATGTCTGTGCTATGCTCCAAAGGGTATCCCCTGATTGAACGGTATGTATTCGCTGTTCTGCTTCCTCTTTTCCCTCTGAGACAGCAGAATCAGAAGGATGCAGGGACTCTGAACCGGCAAGCTTAAGTGCTACTTCACGGACCTGATAGGGATCGTGTTTTTTGGCAAAGACTGTCTGGCCTGTTTCTCCTTCACCAAAAACAATATAAGGATCGATTGCATTATTTTTATCAATATTCCAATCACCTTGATGGATTTCGAAATGCAGATGCGGGCCGGTTGATCTTCCTGTGTTCCCCAGTGTCCCTATTTGTTGGCCTTTTTTCACTGCTTGTCCTTCTTCTGCTTCCCTTTCGTTTAGATGACCGTAGACAGTTTCATATCCATTTGAATGTTTGATGAATATTACATGTCCATAGCTGGACGAATAATAGGACTTGGAAACAACTCCATCATCAACGGAAAACACAGGAGAACCATGTTTCCCTCCAATATCGATGCCTTTATGCTTTCCTCCCCTTGTACCGAAGTGATCCGTAATATAACCGTCTGTTGGGAAAAGCCAAGAAGATGTCCCCTCTTCTGCATGTGCCGCTCTTCCGCTGAGAAACAGCAGACTTACACACAATGCAAGCAAACCGACAATCAAAACTCTTCTTATATAGTCAACCATTTATATCCTCCTTAATTATCTGGTACGCTTTAAAACTATGAAAGCTTGTACCACCATAGAACAAAAGATTGCCTTTTCTTCCACGAATCATGCGACTAGGTTGTAGAATCAGCATTTTTTGTCTCATTAAAAATTCCCTAGATAGCATTTACTATATTTCTATAAATATGTATGTTTCGTTATCTGCATAGTATTTTAAATATTGAGTATATTGTTGTAATCTTTAAAAGAGGTGAGCTTTTTGCATAAATTACTTGGATTTTTCTTACTGATTGCCGGGTTATCATTAGCGGGTTGTTCCTTTGGAGATCAGGAGGATGTCTGGTTTGATTCAAAAGAAGAAGCAATTGAAGGTGGATTGCAGCAAAACGAATTGAATAAGTCAGCTCTTTTAGCATTTGAAGAATATCGAGGGGAGACAATAGTGTTTTTCAAGAGAGATGAATCCTTGGGTACTGCTGTTATATCTGAAGGAAAAAAAGGGGTCAGCTGGCATCGTGACCATCCCTATAACGGCTTTGAAGCCGGAGGGGACCTTCCTTATTCTACAGTGGGTTTCGACCTTGAGAGTAACACAGGGGAGAAAATATCCATACTTGCCGGTAAAGTATTTGATTCGTCAATTCAATTATTACGCTTGAATGATGGAGGAGTGATAAAAGAATTGAAAGTCGATGCAGAATCAGGACTTTTTTTCGCTATCCATGAAGCCCCTTACTCATCACTTGTGATCAACCCAATAAAATAAGGCAAAAGAAAACCGGGAGATTTCCCGGTTTTTAGTTCAGTATCTTTTTATTCGGGCTGACCGGAACGGTAACAGGCTGAGAAAAATCAAAACCTTTCCAATCGGTGCTTTCCACATTTTCAAACAATACTGCTTCAAAACCGAATTCCTTAGCTGTCATTAATATTCCTTCGATTAACAGCAAGCTATCTGGATTATCTTTGAGAGTGAGCTCTTTGTTAAAGGAAAGTGTCAGAAGGTTGTTTTCTATGGTGGTTTCAAATTGAACATCATTCGCGATAACCGACTCAAGGAATCCGTTAGGCGACGTTTTCATTTTTGATAAAGCATCGTTGACCGACTCAAATTTTTCTTCACCTGGCACAAGGTAAGAATCTCCGTTTCCGCTGGTATATTTATAATATCCCTTATTTGAATGGACCGTTTTTATAATTTCTGACACTTCACCCATGTGTGAAAACGAAGGAACTGATCCATCTGCATTTCGCAGCTTCACTTTTTCATAGGGGGATGATTCCAATACCATCACGATGGAGTCATAGAAAAGTTTCTCCCCACCCCCACTGAGTTTCCCCTGTTCTTCATCAGTTACCGTGTATGTTAATTCATTTGTTTCTTTATCAATGCGGAGCGACCCCTCAAGTGGATAATAATTATCAAAGCCCCAGTCTTCCTCAGGTATTCCACTGGAAACCTCTTCAAATCTCTCCAGCCAGTTCCCTGTTTCTGATTTTTCCACAAGGACACTCACAGGTACAGCAAAAGCATCAGCTGTGACCAGTCCATAGGTAAAAACATCATACTGAAGTAAATCTTCCTCATAGACATTGGTCAGGTCAGCAGTTTCTGCTTCCATCATCATGATTGATTCATGATTGCTTTCAGCGCCGCCTGCATTACTGTTTTCTTCCGTCCTCTCCGGCAAAGAAGCAATTTCCTTTTCGGCAATGCCTGTATCAGCTGATTCTTCCACTGCCATATCTGAAGCCGAGTTTTCAAATTCTGTATTATTCATGGAATTAAACAGTGAAGGTGTAATCAAGGCAAGAATCAAGACAGCAGCTATTCCGGCGAGAGCAGGGTACCCCCAAGACTTAGGTCTTTTGGCAGCTTTGTCCCCGCTGACGGCCTGATAGATTTCCTCCCGGCTTCTGCTGTCTTTTAGGGAGGGCATCTCTCTCAAGAGGTTTTCAATTTCCGTCTCTTCCCAATTATTTTTCTTCAATGATGGCACCCTCCTCTCGTTTTTGATGCTCCATCAATTTTTTCAGGGCTTTGATGGCCCTATGCTGAGTAGTTTTCACTTTACTTTCAGTCCAATCCAGGACTTCCGCCGTTTCTGTAATGGATAGATCCTGTATATATCTCATAGTTATAACCATTCTTTGGTCTGTTGTACATTTATCAATGCACTTGTATAAGTCTCTTATTTCTTCTTTTTGCATCGCCACTTCTTCCGGGATTTCGTTTTCATCTTTTATGGGCTGGCTCCAATCAAATTTCTCGAGGATCCTGCCCTTCCATCCCTTTTGTTTTCGGTAGTGATCGATTGCGACGTTTTTAGCTATTGAGAAAAGCCAGGTTTTTTCTGTACTTTTCCCTTCAAAATTTTTATGCGACTTCAGGACGCGTATATATACTTCCTGGACCAGATCTTCTGCGAGCTGCCGGCTCCTGACTGTATATATTAAGAATTGGAATACATCCTGGTGGTATTTTGAATATAATTCTTCAAAAACGGAGTCCATTTCTTCCCCTCCCCGTTCAATGGATTAGACGGATTTAAATAATAAAAGTTACACCCTCAACTATATTATTAATTATTTGAAAAAGGAAGTTCATTTTGGTAACAAACTGAAATTGTTAGAGTAAAGGAAGACGAAAATCGATTGAATGAAAAAACGCCCAGAGCTGTCTGGGCGTTTCACAGTATATAAATGTTTCGCGTGTAACAAGATTAATCGTCACCAATCTCCAGGATTGGACGTGTTCGGGAGATAATTTTGACGATTATTGAGGAAGGAAGAAAGAGAACGTCGTCCCCTGGTCCAACTTGCTGTGGACACTGATCTGCCCATTGTGGGCCTCAATGATGTTTTTGGCAATCGCCAAACCAAGGCCTGTTCCCGATTTCCCACGGGTTCTTGCCTTATCAGCCTTATAAAATCGTTCAAAAACGAAAGGAAGATCTTCTTCTGGAATACCGGAGCCTGAATCACTGACTTCTACCAGTATACCGCTCTTCGAAGGCTTATAATTCACCGATACACTCCCCGTTTCAGGAGTATGCCTCAATGCATTATCAATTAAATTCGTCAATACCTGTTCTAGACGATCCGGATCGATAAATAACTGTTGATTGCTCTTTTCGGACTTATTGCCGAGGTAATTTAAACTTATATTTTTTTCCTTGGCGATTCCCTGGAACTTATTCGTCACACGTTCAAGAAACCGGGAAACATCAGTCATTTCCTTGTTTAATGTAATATGGCCCGCTTCCATCCGGGCAAGGTCAAGCAAGTCATTCACAAGGCGGCCCATCCGAAGGGATTCATCATAAATGATTTTGGCGATTTCCTTTTTCTCCTCTTCTGATGCGGCAATATCATCTATGATCGCCTCGCTGTATCCCTGAAGCATTGCTATAGGGGTGCGCAGCTCATGCGAGACGTTTGCGATGAAGTCTTTTCTCAATTTATCGAGACGCCTCTCTTCCGTCATATCCCTGACAACCGCAACAGCACCTCTGACATATTCTTCATTATAAAGCGGACTTACGATCACGACATAAGAACGTCCCTGAAGGCTCACTTCACCTGTTTGTTCATTTTCAAGGAGGATTACCTGCTCAAGAAGCTCTTTAAGCGTAGTTGGAATGGCTTCCTGCTCATTCCCCTCCTGTTCATAGTACCATTGCTGCAAAAACCGTTCGGCAGGAGGATTTGTAATCAAGATGGTTCCATCCCTGTTAAAAGTGATAACCCCATCAGCCATACTGCTTAGTATGCTTGACAGCTGCTCTTTCTCCTGGCTGAGTGCATGCAGGTTGAAATTCAATTGTTTCCCCATTTGATTGAAGGCAGTTGCCAGTTCACCGATTTCATCATGTGTAAGGATCGGCACCTTTGTATCAAACCTTCCTCTTGCGACTTCGAATGCAGCCTCACGCATTTTTCTTAGCGGTGCCGTGATTCGGGTAGATAAGAAGAAAGCAAAGATGGTCGTCAGAATGATGGCAATTCCTGCTGCAAGCAAAATCAGCCGGGTAGTCTGCCTTGTCGTTTCTTTTATTTCCTCCAAGGATTGAAATATCAGGACGGCACCCGTCTCATTTCCAATTTGTACAGGGGCTCCCACAACAACGATATTTTCATATAGATTTGAAACAGATTCACCATTTAAATGGAGCTCCTTGACGAATGGCTGCTCTTTTTGAAATACAGCGGTAACTTCTTTTTCATCCAGAATTTCCTGAATAAGGAGTTGATGTTCTGCTGTAATATCGTCCGCATAATACAACTTATTTCTATTTTCAGCGATAATCAAATTGTGGGGATCATCTACTATTTCTTTTGAGATCTGCAGCCCCATACTTAGATCGTCATGATTTTCTACAACTGAGGCTATCTTTTCGGCTGTATCGGACAGATCATTTTCAACCTGCTCTAAATGGTAGTTTTGAAAAAACTCAAGCTGTAAAATTGTCAGAATGAAAAGAACGAATGCTACAAGGAACAGTATGGTGATCCATAGTTTACCTACAACGCTGCGCCAAAGCCTCATTCATTATTAACCTCAAATTTATAGCCAACGCCCCAAACCGTGACAATCATTTTCGCTGCCTGTTCCGAAACTTTATTCAACTTTTCCCGCAGCCTCTTTACATGAGTGTCTACAGTTCGTAAATCACCGAAGAAGTCATAATGCCACACCTCTTTTAACAGATGTTCACGGTCAAAGACTTTATCTGGAGCCTTGGATAAGAAATAAAGAAGCTCATACTCTTTTGGTGTAAGATTCACATCTTTCCCATCAGCCGTCACTCTGTGTGCATCATTATCGATTGTCAGATGAGGATAGACTATCATATCCTTTGCCTTTGTATCGGTATGTATATAACTTGTTTTAGATGATCTTCTCAACAGCGCTTTGACTCTTAACACCACTTCTCTCGGAGAAAACGGTTTCACGATATAGTCATCTGTTCCTACTTCAAAACCTTGAACCCGGTTGGCTTCCTCACCTTTTGCTGTCAGCATGATTACAGGAGTCGACTTTTTCTGGCGAAGCTCTTTACAAACTTCTATCCCATCCATACCCGGCATCATAAGATCCAGCAGAATGCAGTCATATTCATTATTCAATGCCAGTTCAAGGGCACTTTCTCCATCTTCCGCTTCTTCTATAACATAGTTCTCCCTTTCCAGGTACATCCTTAACAGTTTCCTGATTCGATCTTCATCGTCAACTATCAATACTTTTACGTCCTGATCCATGTTTATCCCCCTTTAAATATGAGTACTCTTCACTACTTCCTATTTTAATAGAAAAAAGCCTCCACTAAAAGCGGAGGGAATAATATTGCTGCATCTTTTTCAGGAAGCAGCATAAAATATGAACTGCTTTCCTGAAGAAAATCCTTTTACGCTTATCTGGCTACTGATTATGCATAAGAGTGCAGGCCTGCAATAATCAAGTTAACAGCGACAAGGTTGAACATAATAATGATAAACCCTACGACTGCCAACCAGGCTGACTTTTCACCATGCCACCCTTTTGAGAGGCGGAAATGCAGAAATGCCGCATAGAATAAAAATGTAATAAGCGCCCATACTTCTTTAGGATCCCAGCCCCAGAAACGGCTCCAGGCAATCTGTGCCCATATCATGGCAAAGATCAGCCCGCCTAATGTGAAAACAGGGAAACCGATTAACACGGAACGATACCCGATTTCGTCCATCAGGTCCAGGTTTACATTTTTCATGTATTTTTGGATCCATAGACTGATTTTCTTTCTTGCTAATAAGCGCAGGATCCAGTAAATACCGGTTCCGACTATAAATGACCAAAGCACTGTATTCAATTTGCGTGCATTAATGAATGCTGGCACTTCGACAGCTGGATCCAGCTTGTCTGCTGTCAGCAATTCTCCTTCATTCGGAGCGACAAGAGCAGGCATTTTATATTCTTCGACCGCTTCCTGACCTGCCTGGTTTACGTATTGGAATTCCGCGTTGTAGTCCATTAGCGTGAATGTCGTTGACGAGGCTATGAATCCTACTACTACAACCAGTCCATACATGACACTTTCAAGCCAGAAAGATTGTTTCTTTTCCTGTTGGTGGTTCACTTTTTTCAAAAGGTATATCAAGCCTGCCACGAAACTGATAGCTAAGATTGCTTCTCCTGCAGAGACAGTCGTAACATGGATCTTCAGCCAGTCACTTTGCAATGCAGGGATAAGCGGGCTTACCTCTCTTGGGAACATACTTGCATAGGCAATGACCAAAAGCGCGATCGGCAATGCGAATAGCCCCAATATTGTTGATTGATATAAGAAGTAGATGATGATGAATGCTCCCACAAGCATCATCCCAAAGAATGTTGTAAATTCGAACAAGTTACTTACTGGAGCATGTCCAGCTGCAGCCCAACGGGTGAAAAAGTATCCGAGCTGGGCAGCGAACCCGATTAATGTAAGCCCCATACCAATCTTACCCCAGCGGTTTACACCTTCCCGCTCTTTGTTTTTATCACGAATGGATCCGCCGAAGAAGAGCGTTGCGATAAGGTAAAGAATAAAGGCAATATATAGTAGATTACTGCTCCATTGTGCCAAATCCGTCACAGGGAAATCCTCCTTTTACAAATGACTTCCGGTGAGAGAGGCTGAATGCTCCTGGTCTCTCACCATCCGACATGTTCATTATCCATCATTTAAGCTTCTTTTACATCTTTTTGCTGCTGATCTTCCGGTTCATTAATGCCGGTACCTTCCAGCACAAACTGAATTTCCTTCTTTAAACCGTGCCAGTTTTTATTCGTGTGTCCGGCAACAATCAAACTGCCGTCAGATTTTCTGACCCATATCCTTCTATGATTCCAATAGGCGCCTTGGACAACTCCTATCATGAAGATAGCTCCGCCTATTCCGATCACCCACAGGGTCAGGTCCTTTCTTACTGTTAAGGCTGAGACATCCCTGGTGTCCAAACCAGCAAAATTCATTTTATAAACATTCTCGCCTAATGGCTCAAGGTTTTGCTGAATCCCTACGAAGCTGATTTCACCATCTGGTTTTTCAGGTGAAAACATCTTAAAGAGAAAAGCTGGATTATTTGGAAGCGGGGATTTCGTTTGTGGTTCCCCTTTTTCATCAAATCCCGAGAAGTCAGGGTAGTATCCCATCAACTCTACCTTTCTTCCATCCTCCAATTCATACATTTCCTTTGGATCAAAAAGGTCGACAGTGAACTTGCCAAACTCTTCATTGGTTGATTTATTAGAGAGAATAAATGACATTGCTTTAAACTCATCTAACTGATAACTCGTCTGATAGACTGCATAGGAACCGAATTTCAGCGGCTCATTAACCTTAATGGCTTCTTCTTTTTCTTCTTTCATTTCAGCCTTTTCACCAGGGACATCCGATTCTTCCGCACGGTAAAGGATTGCATCAGTCTGATAATTTTTGGCTATGACGCCATTTTTATCAATAGCTTCACCGAAAACTTCTTTATCACTTTCTTTATCGTATGTTTCAAGGGTGAACTCTTTGTTTTCCAGGTAGTATTCTTTATCAGTACCCGGGATGGCTCTGGTTTCCCCTTCTCTTATCCACAGGACTTCATCTACATACATGCCTGGTACAAATCGAAGCATTGCACCGATTAAGAAGATGATCAATCCTACATGGTTGACGTAAGGACCCCATCTTGAGAATCTGCCTTTTTCTGCAAGTAGATTTCCGTCTTCTTCACGGACATTGTATCGTTTCGCTTCCATCTGCTTCTTAACTTCCTGCATTGTTTCATCAGGATTTTCCATTTCTGTCCGGCCATAGAGCCTCTGCCTTTTAAGAAATCCTTCGTGCCTTGATACCTTTTGCTTTTTCAACGCTCTGTAAAGCGGAATCACCCTGTCGAGACTGCAGATGACAAGGGATATCCCTATAGAGGCTATCATCAGCAGGAACCACCATGAACCATACATATCATGGAAGCCGAGAGTGTAATAGAGATCTCCGAACCAGCCGTACACTTCCCCGTAATATTCTTCCGGGGGCATTGTGTTCGGAATATACATTTCCTGAGGCAGGATCGTTCCGACTGCAGAAGCAATCAGCGTAATCAAAATCAGCCAGATTCCCACTTTTACAGATGAAAAGAAATTCCAGACTTTATCAATAATTGATTTATTATAGGTTTGTGAACGACGCGCACTTCCTTCGTATCTCATATCATGGAGCTTGTCTTTTTTTGCTTCTTCTGTCAAAGCCCTTCCACACGATTCACAAAGGATCGTTCCATGTGGATTTACATGCCCACATTCACATTTAATTTCCTTCATGCTAAAACTCCTCATTCTTCAGGCCGGCATTTTTTTATCTAATAGTTCCGGCCCCCTGTTAATTAGGTTTGATGCTTTCCATATGCTGTTTAATGTCTGCCTCTGTCATTTCTCCTGTGAGGATCTTTTCAATCTTGCCCTCAGCATTGACCAGGAGTGTAGTAGGCAAAGGCTTAATGCCGTAAGCATTTTGCACATCCCTTTCTGAGTCTATTACAACAGGGAAGGTCAGATTATGCTCTTCAATGAATTTATTCACTTGAAAATCTGATTCACCTACATTAACCGCTAAGACTTGAACACCTTCATCTTTGAAGGCCTGATACTGATTCTCCATGTAAGGCATCTCTTTTTCACAAGGCTTGCACCAAGTGCCCCAGAAGTTAAGGAATACTCCTTGGCCTTTGTAGTCCGATAAACGGTGGCTGTTCCCTTCCATATCACGAAGTACAAAATCAGGTGCCTGATCACCAGCCTGCAATACTCCCCTGTCATCCTTCGTGAAATTCGCATATAAGGTATATATGACTGCTGCAGCCAGCACAATCAAGATAATTGTCCGGATAAGCAAGCGGCGCTTCTTTTTATCCATCTTCCATTTTGCCTCCTTGCATATAACAGTTTTTGCTGCAAACGAAAGGGGACAATGTGATTGTCCCTTTTGTCTGTGTTTATATATTCCCATCTATTATAGCATTTTTGTTTTTTCTTCTTGAAGATGATTATGAAGGAAGTGTGACACTTTTCCTCAAAAAACGCGGATGGCTTATAAAAGATTCCCTGTTTCTGCGAGCGCTCTTAACTGCTTCACTTCATGAGGAGTGAGTTCCCTTGATTCCCCTGCATTCAAACCATGCAAGTCCAGGAATGCAAACCTTTCACGCTTCAGTTTTTGCACCTGGTGGCCGATCGCTTCGAACATTCTTTTTACTTGTCTGTTCCTGCCTTCATGGATGGTGATTTCAACAATGGACTTGTCCTGCTTTTTCTCGATTTTCAGGACCTTAACTTTTGCAGGGGCTGTTTTTCCATCCTCAAGCATGATACCTTTTTCAAGTTCCTTCAGCTTGAATTTCGGAGGTATTCCTTTCAATCTTGCCACATACGTCTTATCGATATTGTAGCGCGGGTGTGTCAGGAGGTTGGCGAATTCTCCGTCGTTTGTCAGAAGAATCAAGCCGGAAGTATCATAGTCGAGTCTTCCAACAGGGTAAATCCTCTCTGGAATATGAGGGAAGAAGTCAGTCACGACTTTACGGTCCTTGTCATCTGTGACAGCTGAAATCACTCCTCTTGGCTTATAAAGGAGATAGTATACTTTGTTTTCTCTTTCAATCTGGACACCATTTACTTCAATCTTATCCGTTCCCGACACTTTTGTTCCTAATTCTTTTTCTGTTTTTCCATTTACTTTTACTTTTCCTTCTAAAATCAGCTCTTCCGCTTTTCTTCTTGATGCCACACCTGCATGGGCAATGACTTTTTGTAGACGTTCCATTCAATTTTCACCTCTTAAGTTAATGCGTGTTATGATGGTTTCCGCTCCAGGCGCACGACTCCGCGGGGCTCGCGGTGAGCCTCCTCGGCTACGCCTGCGGGGTCTCACCTGTCGAGCTAATCCCGCAGGAGATCGTACACCTTCCGCTCCAACCTACACCTTTTCCATTCGAATATAATTTATATTGGAATTATTTCATTCGTAAAATCTTTCGGTTGAAATTCTTTCACAAGTTGAATTATTACATATAAGCATTAAAATGCAAAGGGATTGTCCTTTATTAGTATTGGTAATGCCGGGGTTTTTTAAAAGGGGTCTCAATGAAAAGAAAGAGCCGGGGCGGGCCCCGGCTCTTGGTAGGATTTGTTTATTTAGATTTGGGTGTTATGGGAAACGCTTTCTATGTCAGGATTTCTGCTGGAAACATACCACTACACCGAGGAACTTTTTTTATAATGGCATGTTTCTCACGTAATCTTACCACTACAAACAAGGACTGGGTTTTTAATGGTATGTTTCTCTACTAATCATACCAATATACTCAAGGTCTTCGTTTGTAATGGTACGTTTCTCCCCTAATCGTACCACTACACTCAAGGACTTCGTTTGTAATGGTACGTTCCCGCCGTAATCGTACCACTACTCCCAAAGACTCCTTTTCTAATGGCACGTTTCTACCTTAATCTTACCACTACTCCCAAAGACTCCTTTTCTAATGGCACGTTTCCACAGCAAGCCTAGGTACTCTGGTTGAATAGTTTTCAGGAAAACATTAATGTCACGATGACGATGGCAGCTACTATACCGATGAGGTCTGCGAGCAGCCCGACTTTCAAGGCATCGCCCATTTTTTTGATGCCGACTGCCCCGAAGTATACGGTTAACACATAAAAGGTCGTGTCGGTACTTCCTTGCAAAACGGAAGCCAATCTTCCAATAAAGGAATCAGGGCCGTGCGTTGCAAGTAAATCGCTTACCATTCCAAGAGCGGCGGTTCCTGAAATCGGCCTGATGATCGCCAACGGGACTATGTCTGCGGGGATGCCGACTGCATTCAACATCGGCTCCATCAATGAAACGAAGTACTCCAAAGCGCCAGATGCCCTAAAGACCGTAATCGCGACAAGCATCCCGATCAGGAACGGGATAATTGAAACAGCGATTTTGATCCCCTCTTTGCCCCCATCGACAAAACTTTCATATGTGGGGACTTTTTTGTATGTTCCATATAAAAGAATGACTCCAATAAGCATCGGAATCAGCCAAAGCGAAATAGTCGATATTATCTGCATATCACTTCACTCCATTGCGGATTCTTCTGTGATAAAAATAACGGTCAATCATGATTGCCCCAATTGTGGAAAGAAAGGTGGCAACAAGAGTTGGCCCTACGATCTCCGTTGGTGAGGCTGATTCATAGTTCATCCTGATGGCTATGACTGTTGTGGGAATTATCGTCAAACTAGAAGTGTTTATAGCCAAAAAGGTGATCATTGAGCGGCTGGCATAATCCCTGCCTCCATTTAACTCTTTGAGCTGTTCCATTGCCTTGATTCCAAGGGGGGTGGCAGCATTTCCGAGGCCGAACATGTTCGCCATCATATTGGATAGAATATATCCCATGGCAGGGTGGTCGGCAGGGACTTCCGGAAATAACCTTTTAACAATCGGGCGGAATAAATAGGACAGCTTATCCAATAGCCCCGAATCCTGGGCGATCCGCATGATCCCAAGCCAAAATACTAAGATACTGACGAGCCCGATACAAAGTGTGACCGCTTCATTGGCGGATTGAAAAATCGCTTCATTCACTTCTTGCATCTTCCCATTTACGGCAGCAAAGATCAGGCCGATAATTGTCATGCCCACCCAAATATAGTTAACCATCCGTTTTCACTCCAAGGACAGAAATGAAGGATTGTTTCCAAAACATCCACCAGCTTTTCTTCTCCTTCACTTTCTCTTGACTGTAGAAAATCGGCACTGCATCCGTTTCTTCTTCATTCAAGTAAATCACAGCTTTCCCGACAACATCAGGGACCTTCCCGTCTTTCCAGGAACTGTCCGGCTTCATAAGTTTATATTCAACCCGCACGCTGTCTTCCTCTTCTTTCTGTATTGCCAGCAATACATCCCTTTTGGTATACACTTTGTTTTTATAAAAGTCATCCTTGATACCCTTAATTTTCCCTTCTGATAAAGCGATTACGGTATCAAAGTTCTTGAACCCGTATTCAAACATCTGGATATGATCGTCCCAGTCATCCGGTCCATTAAGGGTAACCGCGATCAGGTTCTGCTCCCCTTTTGTCGCTGTGGTGACCAATGTTCTTTTTGCCCTTTTTGTGTAGCCTGTCTTCCCTCCTGTACAGTACTTATACAATTCGGTTAGGAGGCGGTTCTTATTCTTCCATTTCCTGTCCCACTCATGTTCAGGGTCTGGAGATTTGTGGACTTTTGTCCCGGCGACCTCCCTGTATTTTTCATTCTGCATAGCATATCTTGTCAATATCGCCATGTCATAGGCTGTTGAGTAATGATTCTCATGATCATCTAATCCATGAGGGTTTTCAAAGTGGGAATTGGTCATCCCTATTTCTTCGGCTTTTTTATTCATTAGGTAGACAAAGCCTTCCAAGCTGCCCCCTACATGCTCGGCAATAGCTACAGCCGAGTCATTCCCTGACCGGAGCATCAACCCAAAAACCAGGTCCTCCAGCTTGATTTTTTCACCCGGCTTCAGATAAATCGAAGAACCCTCTGCTCTTACAGCGTTGTTGCTGACTTCCACTGTTTCATCCAGCTTGCCCGATTCAATCGCCAAGATAGCTGTCATGATTTTTGTGATACTGGCAATTCTGCTTTGTGTATGCGCATCTTTCTCATACAGAACCCTTCCTGTATCCTGATCTATGACAATCGCCCTTTGCGCACTGACTGAAGGCGCAGCTTCGGCTGTTCCGTTTAGTGAAGAAAAAATTAATGAAAGGATAAAAACCGCACATATGTAGGCCTGCACTCTCCCCTTCTTCATACACATCTACTCCCTTTCCTTGTCCAAAGGTGTTTGTACAAGTCTATGCTCGGCAGGAGGAATTATGATTCAAAACCGGTTTTCAATTACCCTCTACATCCACTGAGGTCAGCATTTTTCTGGACAAAAAAAACAGCAAGTGACAAGTGCACTTGCTGCTTCCTTGCAAGATTAACCACGGGACTGGGTGATTTTCGTGCGGAAATCAGTTTCATAGTATTCAAGTTCTTCCCGAATTTGCTGGAAGTCACTTTCTGCAGCCGCCATCAGTTTCACTATGCTTGCAGGCAATTCCTGGCGGAACATGATCGAGTTCTTGCCGGTATAGGCTGACCGGCTGTTTTCATACCATAAATCGTATCGCGGAGAGAAGAATTCCTCTATACACTGGTGATAGATTTTATAGAGTGTTTTCTCTGCAGCTCCTTTAATAAAGGGGACATTTTGCAGGACCACATGACAAGAATCCAGGCCTTCTTCACAATAAACAAGCAGCCTTCTCATATTCGAAAGAACACCTTCATAATAAGCTCTATCACCATTCTTTTCTTGAAGGAGCTTATCAATCGTAATATTGTTCAGATAGGATTCAAGGTTTGTAACTGTCTTTTCAAGGAATGTATGTACTTCTTCAACTTGTGATTTGACGATAGGGTTACTCATAGGATCCCTCCATATCATTTCAATTGGTTTTTATTAAACTGCGTTACTTTCTTCCCTTATCATTTTTATGATGCTAAATAATTTCAATTCCTGTAACGAAAACAAATTTTGAACTTTCAGAAAACAATTGTTAGAGAAAAAGCTGATCAGGAGGAAAACAGCCTCTCCATTGATCAGCTTGTATTTATATTACCATAAAGTCAGGACTGTGAATCCAATGTTTCCTGAAATTTTTCAAAAAACAAATCGGCATCCTCCGACATGAAGTCTTCATCAATATTATCAGGCAGCGGGGGAAGTTCGCTTATATCCTTCAGGCCGAAATAATCGAGAAATTCTTTAGTAGTTCCATAAAGAATAGCCCTTCCGGTTCCTTCGGCTCTTCCGACCGCTTTAACCAAGCCTTTAGAAGCAAGTGTGCTTAGAGGCCTCTCGGTTTTGACACCTCTGATTTCCTCGATGTCCACTCTCGTAATCGGCTGTTTATAAGCGACAATTGCAAGGGTCTCGAGGGCAGCCTGTGAAAGAGAGTTGACATTCGGGGATTCAACAAGCTTTTTCAAGTAGGGGGCATGCTCTTTTTTGGTGACAAGCTGGTAGGTCCCCGCCAGTTCGATAAGCGTGATTCCCCTGCTTTCATCCCTGTCGTATTCATTAAAGAGTCCCTTAATTATTTCCAGCGCCTGATGCTCTTCAGCTTCTAAAACTGCGCAGACTTGTTTAAGAGAAAGCCCTTCATCCCCTGCAGCGAATAGCAAGCTTTCCAGTATGCCTTTCCAATTAATGATTTCCAACAAGTTCTGCCTCCTCTGCTGATTGAACAGTAAAGTCGTCAAAGTTTTGTTCCTGCCTGACAACGATCTGCTTTCTTTTCATAAGTTCCAGGACAGCCAGGAATGTCACCACGATATGTTCCCTGTCTTCATAAGGGAACAAAGAAAAGAATCTTTGTTTCTTTCGTGACCCTTTAAGATGGACCAGAATTTCATCCATTCTTTTTTCGATCGGAATTTCCTGCCTCGAGATTTTGGTTGTAACTGGTTTTTGCAATTTCTTTCTGCGCAGCAATTTATTAAAAGCTCCAAGCATATCGTAAATCGTCACATCGTGGTCCAGCTGCCCTGTAACTTTCTCATCTGCATACTGAGAGAGATCACTTGGCGGTTTTGTGTACATTTGACCTCTTTCTTCTTCCCTGCTCTTCAACTCTTCAGCCGCTTCTTTGTATTTTTTATATTCAATCAAGCGATCAACCAGTTCATCACGTGGATCTTCTTCTATTTCAAAATTTTCTTCATCTTCTATTTCCTCATGTTTGGGAAGGAGCATCTTGCTTTTGATTGCAAGTAAAGTTGCTGCCATTACCAGGTATTCACTTGCTACATCAAGCTCCAACCTTTTCATCGTATGTATATAAAACAAGTACTGCTCTGTGATCTGTGCCATTGGAATGTCATAAATATCAATTTCCAATGAATGAATCAGATGCAAAAGGAGATCTAAGGGACCTTCAAAGGCATCGATTTTCACATTATATTCCATAATATCACCAATTCTTTTTGAATACGCATTTTTAGACTATCTATTAGTATAGTAGATTATCGGGCATTCTCCAATAGTAAATTTAGGTTTAGGTTTTCTTCCTCAGGGATGCATGTGATAAAATCATCTGAAGAAAGGGGGAAACTCCTATGGGTTATCCAAAAGAGTATCTTGATTTCCTTATTCATTTCCATTGTGACAGGGACTATTTTGAATGCCATGAAGTCCTGGAAGAATATTGGAAGGAAACTGATCCCGGCAACAGAAGTTCCATCTGGGTCGGTCTTATACAAATGGCTGTCGGCTTTTATCATTTCCGCAGGAACAATAGACAGGGAGCTTCGAGAATACTGAACAAGGGAATGGAGATCCTTAAACAGCATCCGGAGTCATTAAGGAATCTAGGAATCGATTCTGATAAGCTATTGGCGATCCTTAAGGATACATTGGTCAATATCCGTTCCGGTAAGGATTATCAAAGTGTCGGCCTTCCCCTGACAGATGAGTTGAAACGGATTGTAGATGCGGAATGCAGTAAGATTGGAAGACAAGCAGTCATCCCCCCTTCAATTATTCACCGCCATACCATGCGGGATCGTACAGAAGTAATCAGGATGAGGGAAGAGGCACTACTTTTGAAGCAAAAACAAAAAGACTGACCATTTTCGTCAGTCTTTTACTATTTAAGACTTTATTCAAGAATTCATAAAACGCCGATATTATACTTCCTGATCTTTATTATTATCCAAATGGCATTTTTCAAAAAATGCAGCGGTATGTTCGTTCGGCTTTAATACCTTATTGGAATAGATGTCACTTAAGGTTCTAAGCATTGCTTTTCCTATCCCCTCATGCCGGTGCGAAGGATTGACCGATATATGTCTTACTTCAATTGCTTCTTCGCCAACAACGACACCTATCAAGCCGACAATATCTTCATCTTTCCACAGAAATAACTGCCAGTCATCTTCCTGCTCATAATTCAGCATCGTCTGCTGCAGCTTTTTCAAATCCTTTTCCTGCGGCATAAAAGACAGCAACCCCATAGCAATTTTCTCAAAAGCTTTTTTGTAACGTATAAGCATAAAAGACCCCTCGTTATAATTTGTGCATGTACTGCACAATGTTTTATATTCTTTTCCGTGATCATGTTAACCGATTATTATCTTACTAAAATTAAGCAAATTATTCAACATTATTCGCATTTATCTGCCAGAGAGCGGCACATCAACTTGCGAAAAACATCCAGTAAATTACGCCCCATCCAAGAGAAAGGATCAAGAACAGGATGAATAACATTATATTTTTCTTTCTCATAATCGTGCAGCTCCTTCTATGGATTTAAAAGATCGGCAAGGGGTGACACCCTTTCGAAAAGAAACAAAAAAAGAGACAGACACAGCTTGCTGTCCGCCTCTGCTATAAGATATTAGTCGTTAAGGGACAAGTCCAGCTTAACAAGGTCTTCAAAGCTTTCCCTTCTCACGACAAGCCTTGCCTCCCCGTTTTCCACAAAGACCACCGGCGGTCTGGGAATCCTGTTATAATTATTCGCCATTGAATATCCATAGGCACCTGTACAGAAGACAGCGAGGATATCTCCCTGTGTCGATTCAGGAAGCGGCAGATCCCATATAAGCATATCTCCGGACTCACAGCATTTACCCGCTATCGAGACCGTTTCCTGAACCGGCTGCCCTGCTTTATTTGCAAGGATTGCTTCATATTTAGCCTCATATAATGCAGGACGGATATTGTCACTCATGCCACCGTCTACAGCCAGGTATTTTCTGATATTCGGCACCTCTTTGCTTGAGCCTACACTGTATAGAGTTGTCCCGGCATCCCCGACAAGGGAACGGCCGGGTTCAATCCAGATTTCCGGCATATCCAAGTTGAAATCCTCAGCCTTTTTTCGTACTTCCGAAATAATTTCCTCGACATATTGAGAAGCTGGAATTGGATCATCTTCAGCAGTATATCTGATTCCAAAACCTCCGCCAAGGTTCAAAACCTCCGCTGAGTAGCCATATTTATCTTTCCAGTCAGCAAGCTTCCCGATAATTTTACTTGCAGCCAAAACGAAACCTGTAGTTTCGAATATTTGGGAGCCAATGTGACAATGAAGCCCAAGCACATTCAGGTAGTCAGATTTTACAGATCTCATCAGTGCTTCCTCTGTCTGTCCATTTTCCAGACCAAAGCCGAACTTGGAGTCCTCTTGGCCTGTCAAGATATAGTCATGGGTGTGAGCCTCGATTCCAGGTGTTACCCTCAGAAGAATATCCATACTTTGTCCCATATCTTTACAGACATTTTCCAACAGCTGCAATTCATAGAAATTATCAACAACAATACAGCCGATTTTATGTTCAAGAGCCATACGCAGTTCATCTTCACTCTTATTGTTTCCATGGAAATGGATACGCTCTGCAGGGAAACCTGCTTTCATTGCCGTGAAAAGCTCTCCTCCTGAAACAACATCCAGAGACAGCCCTTCCTCATTCATAAGTTGAAAAACAGCCACTGACGAGAATGCTTTGCTGGCATAGGCAACCTGTGCCTTGATTCCAAGCTTTTCAAATGTATCTTTAAAACCTCTTGCTCTTTCCCTGATTAATTCAACGTCATAAATATAAAGCGGTGTTCCATACTCTTTCGCCAACTCAACAGTGTCGACTCCCCCGATTTCAAGGTGATTCTGACCGTTGATCCCGGCTGTTCCGTTAAAATGCATTCTTCTCATCCCTTTGACAACTTTATCGCTTTAGTAATTAAAAGTAAATTTATCACAGAATGAAGAGGGTTGCAATCCTAACGGGACTTTGCGGGCTGTTTATATTTATTTCTGGGCTGAACGATACTCGGCCTGATTTTTGACCCAGGAACTGAGCGCCTGATAATGATTTGCATAAATGCTTTAGGGCTGAATGGCAGGAAAGGCCATAAATAAGGTGTGTTTAATGAGCGTATTCTTACTAACAACAGGAAGAATACGGTTGTTCCGATTACTAAACCAGGAATATGGAACAAAGCAACTACTATTAATAAAGCAAGCCTGAATAGTTTATTGGCTACACTCAACTCGTAACTTGGTGTAGAGAATGTACCAATTGCAGCTACTGATACATACAAAATGACCTCAGGGACAAACAACCCTACATCAATGGCAATTTGGCCAATCAATACAGCTGCGATTAACCCCATTGCCGTTGAAAGCGGTGTCGGGGTATGTATGGCGGCCAGCCTCAAAAATTCTATACCCAGATCTGCCATTAACAACTGTACAATGACCGGTATATTCGTTTCCTCATTCGGCCCTATAAACTCTAGCTGCGGCGGGAGCAGGGAAGGATCCAGAACAAATAAATACCATAGCGGCAGCAAGAATAAGCTGGCAATCAACCCCACAAATCTGGCCCATCTGACAAATGTACCGACTGCAGGCGACTGACGGTATTCTTCCGCATGCTGCATATGATGAAAGAATGTTGTCGGTGTTATGATTACACTCGGTGAAGTATCGACAAATATGAGTACGTGCCCTTCAAGCAAATGGGTGGCACCGATGTCAGCCCTTTCTGTATATCTGACCAGAGGATATGGATTGTACCCTTGTTTAACCAGAAACTCTTCAACGGTTTTATCCGCCATTGTCAATCCGTCTATCTTTATATTCTTTAATTCCTGTTTAATGACTTTGATTAGTGAAGGATTGGCAACGTCATCTATATAGGCGATTGATATATCCGTTTTGGACCTTTCTCCAATCCTGAAAATCTCGAATCTTAAACGGGGATCCCTAATCCTTCTTCTTGTCAAAGCAGTATTGACTATAATATTCTCCACATACCCATCGCGTGAACCGCGGACAACTTTCTCTGTATCCGGTTCCTGCGGCTGTCTTCCGGGATAGCTCCTCACATCCACAATCAGCGCTTGCTGCTCACCTTCCACTACAAAAGCGATAAGCCCGCACAACACCTCATCAACCATTTCTTCAACTGTTTTAACCGGCTGGACCGACTGGTGCGGAATCCGATTTTGGACAATTTCATACAGTTTGGAAGAGAGGCGTTCATGGTCATTTACCTCGACGAGATCTTCAACGATTCTCATGATAAATTGTGTGTCACATAATCCATTAACGTAATAGAAATGAACATCTTTTTTAAGGATCTTCAGCTTCCTAACACCAAGATCAAAACTCGTGTTCAACCCTGTGGTGTCAATCATCAGTTTTTCCAGCTGTCCGAGGTCTTCCGGTATAGGCGTTTTTTCTCTTTCCTTACTTGGCATGATAACCGCTCCTTTCAAGTATGATTTCTATTGCCTTTTTTGTTATAGGAGCTCCACGAGAAAAATGGTCTTTTTTTGCCATTTTCCCAATATCTCCAATACCGACGACAATCGGCAGGTTTAATTGGTCCAAACAGTATACTGTGTCACCATTCAGCCTCCCTATTTCATTTTCCGGGACACCGAATTTATCCACCCCATAGGGAGTAAGCTCTCCAAATTTATCCACGCAAACATCCACCTTGGTCCATTCAGCCTGTCTAGTTTTGGACGCCACAGCGATGGCTCCAAGAATGTTAAATTCATTGCATCCGGCAACGTATTTCATCGCTGTTTCACCGCTGCCTTCCCCAAGAAATCCACTGTCATCAAACATGACAAACACCAAATCCCCTTTTGCTGACTTAATCAACTCAACTATTTCACGCCCTTTAAGTACCGAGGGGTTCCCTTGAGACCTTGAGATGCAGCGGGCACCATATTGCTTTGCCGCTGTTTCAATTGCTCTTCTGGCATATTCATCTCCATCAGTGACGAGTATTACATTTTTCTTTTTTGCCATAAGAGCTCTCCTTTCAAGGTTTATAGGCGGACGAAATAGATCCAGTGAAACAGTGACCCAATTACTTTTCCAAGTACGATGGCCATTAAAAGAGTAATGATGCGGTCATTGATCCCGATTCTCTTTGTGAGAATCGGCAGGACATTCAACACTTCCGTCAATGCAGCTGCAAGCATTCCTACAAAAATACCGCTCAGCAGCCCCATCGGAACAAGAAAAAACGGCGAAAATGCAAGAGTGAATTCATTCAGACTGAAGATGCTCCCTATCACTGCACCAAACACGACGGCCCATTCATAGAAATGAATCATTTTCATTGTTTTTGTCAGCTGGGTCAAACGGGGGATGATACCAAGCACCGTTAAAAAAGCTACTAAACCAGAACCTACAGCAAGTCCTCCGGCAAGCCCGACGAAACCTAACAAAAGGATGTTAATGGTCATCGAGATGCTTCATGCTTTCCTTATTTTCATGCATAATCACATATTGATCGAGGTCCTGCTGATAGTTGAACATTTCGACTTCAAGCGGGCTTGGTTCTTCATTGATTCTTTTCCGGAACACATGGTTAAAAAATAAAATCATCCCTAAACCCAAACCGAAGGAATAAGGAACCTGAAACAATAAGGGATGCGGGTCTTCCTTACCTGTCATCATCAGATAAAGGCGCTGATGCACTTCTCGCATACTTACATCTTCATGAAAATTCATGATTGCCATGGCAGCACCGATAAAAAGCAAGAGCCAGACAGCAGCAAACAGCGCCGGCGATACCTTTTTCCGCTTATACACCACTTCAACAATGGTCTGGGAAGGACCGATCGTTTGAACATCCACATCAGGAAGCACCGCTTTAATCTGCGAAATCACTCTCATCAGATCAAGAATGATGATGTTCTTATCCTCTTCCGTCACCTTATGGAGAACGATCTTCCGAATGTCCTGAAGATAATGTTCAGGGGCGATGATCTGGGCAGTATTTTCAAGCAGGATACTGCTTTCCGGTCTTACCTGCAGCCTGTGCCTCAGCCGAATATATACTGATCCTTCCATCCTTATCACTCCCTGGTCAACATTATTTTCCTGCTTGTATAAATAGTATGGATTTCAGACAAAAATTTCATGAAGCCAATAATTGCTAACTGTGTTAATTTGCTGGTTTTTTGGCTGAAAACAAAAAGGAGCAAACCACCAAAGGCGGTCTGCTCCATCATTTAAGTCAAATTCATTTTTTCTTTCATATTATGAAGTATTTTTTTCTCCAGCCTGGAGACCTGGACCTGGGATATTCCCAGCCGGTCAGCGACTTCAGACTGGGTCTGGTCCTTGTAGTAGCGGAGGTAGACAATCAGCCGCTCCCTCTCATCCAATTCCCTTATTGCTTCCTTCAATGCAATTTTATCGAACCATTTCTGGTCTGAGTTGTCGGAAATTTGATCGAGGAGGGTAATCGGGTCACCGTCATTCTCATATACAGTCTCATGAATGGATGATGGTGCCCGGCTTGCTTCCTGTGCCATGACGATTTCTTCCGGCGATAGTTCCAGGTGAGCCGCAATTTCATTGATAGTCGGAACTCTGCCCAGTGTTTTTGATAATTCATCTTTTGCCCTGCGGATCCGGTTCCCCATTTCTTTCAATGACCGGCTTACTTTTACTGTGCCGTCGTCTCTTATAAACCTTTGGATTTCACCAATGATCATCGGAACGGCATAGGTTGAAAACTTAACATCGTATGACAGATCGAATTTATCCACTGATTTTAATAGACCGATACACCCGATTTGGAAAAGGTCATCGGGTTCATAGCCCCGGTTCAAGAAGCGCTGAACTACCGACCATACCAGTCTCATATTCTTTTGGACAATCGTATCCCTGGCTGACTGGTCACCTTCCTGGCTGCGCTGTATGAGCTCTTTAACCTCTGTATCCTTTAAAAAGCTCTGCTCTTTGTCCTTCTTAACTTCCACATCCATAAGCATGGCTCCTTAATTGCATAGCGCTTTACTGTTAGCTAAATGCTTTTTTAAACGAACGGTTGTGCCTGCTCCCGGTTGCGAACTCACTTCAATTTCATCCATAAAGTTTTCCATAATTGTAAAGCCCATTCCAGATCGTTCGAGCTCCGGCTTGGTTGTAAATAACGGCTGGCGGGCTTCCTCTACATCCTGGATGCCGATACCGTCATCCCTGATTTCCATATCAATAAAGCCGTCTTCCATTTTAACTGTGATATAGACAAAACAGTTTGGGTTGTTATCATAACCATGAATAATGGCGTTCGTCACAGCCTCTGAAACCACGGTCTTGATCTCAGTCAATTCGTCCATCGTCGGATCAAGTTGAGCGATGAAAGAAGCTACCGTTACCCGTGCGAACGATTCATTTTGGCTTACTGCACTAAATTGGATGTTCATTTCATTTTTCATCTTATGCAACCCCCAAACTTTGTAATGCATTTTCTTCAGACGGCTCTAAACGAATGATTTTGAATAGACCTGACATCTCAAATAATCGTTTGACTGCCGGGGATATTGCACAGACGACCATTTCTCCATGTTTTTGCTTGATTTGCTTATATCTTCCTAAAATCACACCAAGACCCGAGCTGTCCATAAATCCGAGGGCTTCCATATTCAGTACGATGTGCTTTATTCCATGCTCTTCAATCAACTGAGAGGCTTGCTGCCTCAACTGTTCTGCTGTGTGGTGATCCAGTTCTCCGCTGAGACGAATGCAAAGAACATCACTTTTAACTTCTAGACCAATAGTAAGACTCACTATTCACAGGCCTCCTTCTCTGTCGTATAGTGAGTCAATTCTACTTAGTATTCTAAATTTCCTTCTACAAGACAAAACTAGAAGAAATTAGACATTTTATGCTGATTTTTTTATAAAGGAGGCATATATTCTAGTTTCCGCTTTTGGTGAACATGCCGAACGCACGCTTGTATAGCTGCCAGAAGCTTGCCTGCGGGACATCTTCTTTAGCAATCAGAGGTGTTTCGGAAAGCTGTTTTCCATCTTTTTCGATGACCAGTTTGCCGATTGTGTCCCCTTTTTTGACTGGAGCCTTCAATTTATCAAGCTTCACTTTTTTCTCAATACCGTCAAGCTTTTCACCTTTTTTCGCCAAGAGTGAGATAGGTTCGTTCGTCATCGCTTCAACTTCTTTTGCTTTTCCTTTTGAAACTTTCGTTTTGCCCACACTTGCTCCTTTTTCAAACAAAGGTTTCGTCTGGTACTGGCTGAAGGCATAGTCGAACATTTTGCTGATTTCAGCATTTCTGTCTTTAGGTGTCGGCTCTCCAAATACAACTGCAATGACTCTCATATTATCTTTCTTGGCTGTCGCCGTCAGACAATATTTTGCCTCGTTTGTGAATCCGGTTTTCAATCCGTCCACTCCCGGATAAAAACGAACCAATTTATTTGTATTCACAAGCCAGAATTTTTTATCCGAATCTTCACGCAGATAGGACTCATATGTTCCAGTAAACTTGGTGATTTCTTGATGTTTCAATAACTCCTTGGCCATCATCGCCATATCATGTGCTGAACTAAAATGGTCACTTGCCGGCAGTCCAGTCGGATTTTTGAAGTGAGTATCCTTCAGTCCCAAATCCTTCACTTTACTGTTCATTTTTTCTACAAATCCTTCTTCACTGCCCGCAATATGCTCTGCCATCGCAACTGATGCGTCATTTGCCGATCCGATAGAAATGCCCAGCAGCATTTCTTTCACCGTCATTTCTTCGCCGGGCTCAAGGAAAATTTGCGAACCGCCCATTGATGCAGCATATTCACTGGTTCTTACTTTGTCTTCCCACTTGATTTGGCCTTTTTCGATTGCCTCCATAATCAAGATCATGGTCATGATTTTTGTCATGGATGCCGGCGGCAGTTTTTCATGACTGTTTTTATCATATAAAACTGATCCAGTGTCTCTTTCAATCAAAATAGCAGATTTGGCACCTGCAGCTAATTCTGTTTGCTTCTCCTCTGCCGAAGCAAACGGAGCAAAGGTGGAAGTGATCAATACTAACATAAGGATGGCCGATATCATTCGTTTCATTCCAGGTCCTCCATTCAATGTAAAAATTTCATAACAGGCATAGCCCCATTTTTTCCATCCTTATCTTTTTTATACAGTGATTTCCAATGATTTTTAAATTAGAATCGAGACTAAATAGAAGTTCTGGGATTTCCGCTCCAGGTGCACGACTCCGCGGGGCTCGCGGTGAGCTTCCTCGGCTTTGCCTGTGGGGTCTCACCTGTCGAGCTGATCCCGCAGGAGGTCGTACACCTTCCGCTCCAACCCTACATGTTTCGTGCTGCTTTCTTAAATAGTCATTTATCCCTTCAAGTTACTTCTGTTTATAAACGGTTTGATTTTTATTAAAGATGAACCTCGAAATTGACAAAAAAGAAGGCCTGAATCATTATGATTCGGCCTTCTTTTTTTATATTGAGTGGAATTATTCTGTTTCTTTAATTTCCCCATGAACGAGAACAGGGGCTTCCACTTTGCTTTCTGTCACTTTAATGCTTTCGTACAGTTTATTTTGCACATCTTCTATGTCTTGAGTGTTGCTGTGGATGGTGACAAGGGATTCGCCTTTTTGGACTTTGTCGCCAATTTTCTTTCTGAGCTCCAAACCTACCGCTAGATCGATTTCTGATTCCTTAGTAGCTCTCCCTGCCCCAAGCCACATTGCGGCAGTGCCGACTGAATCGGCAACGATTTCCGAAACATATCCGTCTTGTTTTGCTTCCAGTTCGAATACATGTGAAGCTTTCGGCAGACGTTCAGGATCATCCACTACAGTTTCATCCCCGCCCTGTGATTTCAAGAAGAGTTTGAAGCTGTTCAACGCTGAACCATCCTTCATGGCCGAGATTAATTTTTCACGTGCTTCTTCCAATGATTCCGCTTTATCGGCAAGGTAGACCATATGGCTTCCAAGAGTCAAACAAAGCTGAGTCAAGTCTTCCGGCCCTTCACCTTTCAAAGTATCGATGGCTTCTTTTACTTCAAGGGCGTTCCCGATAGCAAACCCAAGGGGCTGGCTCATATCTGAAATGACGGCCATCGTTCTCCGTCCGACATTATTCCCGATGTTGACCATCGCCTGTGCCAGTTCTTTGGAATCATCCAGATCTTTCATGAAGGCTCCTGCCCCTGTTTTTACGTCAAGGACGATGGCATCGGCACCTGCAGCAATTTTTTTGCTCATGATGGAAGAAGCAATTAAAGGAATGCTGTTGACCGTTGCAGTCACATCACGCAGTGAATATAATTTTTTGTCTGCTGGAGTAAGATTCCCGCTCTGCCCTATGACAGCAATTTTATTTTCATTCACAAGCCGGATGAATTCATCATTATCGATTTCCACATGAAAGCCTGGTACTGCTTCTAATTTATCGATGGTTCCCCCAGTATGCCCCAGGCCGCGCCCGCTCATCTTGGCTACCGGAACCCCGACTGCAGCTACAAGCGGTCCGAGTACTAAAGTGGTTGTATCGCCGACTCCCCCTGTTGAATGTTTATCAACCTTGACTCCTTCAATAGCTGATAAATCGATTTGATCTCCCGATTTGACCATGGCCATGGTCAGATCGGCTCTTTCTCTTTCAGACATTCCCTGAAAGAAGATTGCCATTGTCAAAGCACTGGCCTGGTAATCCGGAATGCTTCCATCGGTGTACCCTTCAACAAAAAAATTGATTTCTTCTGAGGTCAGCTCTTTTCCATCGCGTTTCTTCTCAATAACATCAACCATTCTCATTTCCATTCACCTCAAAACATAGTGGTCATACAGATTCTATCCTGTAAGTATTCTTTCTTACATTGATTTAACAATTGATTTTACATAATCAAGGAAATTTGCACGGACCTTTTCGGTTGTCTCAATCACTTCATCGTGGGTAAGAGGCTGATCAAGGATTCCTGCTGCCATGTTAGAAATGCAGGAAATCCCCAAGACGTTCAACCCTGAATGTCTGGCCACAATGACTTCCGGCACAGTGGACATTCCCACTGCATCCCCTCCCAGTGTCCTGAGCATGCGAACCTCGGCCGGTGTTTCATAAACAGGACCGGTGTTGCCAACATAAACGCCTTCCTGTACTTTCAGGGAGAGCTTTTCTGCTACTGACCTTGCAAGCTCCCGCAAAGATCTGCTGTAAGCTTCTGACATGTCCGGGAATCGGACACCGAGGCGGTCATCGTTAGGACCGATCAGCGGATTTCCTCCCATATTATTGATATGATCGGAAATAATCATCAAGTCACCAGGTTCGTAGGATTCATTCACGCCGCCTGCTGCGTTCGTTACAATCAGGGATTCCACTCCCAGTTCCTTCATGACACGCACTGGGAATGTCACTTTATCAAATCCATAACCTTCGTAATAGTGGAATCTCCCTTGCATCGCAACAACTTCTTTTCCAGACAGCTGTCCGAATACCAATTGGCCTGCATGCCCTGCTACAGTCGAAACAGGGAAATCAGGTATTTCTTTGTACGGTACGACAACCGGATTTTCAATCTCTTCTGCAAGTACGCCCAATCCAGAGCCCAGAATCAGGCCGATTTCCGGCTTTCCTGTATATTTATTCTTCAAAAAATCTGCTGCATTCTCTATTTGTCCAAATTTCATGTTTATGACTCCTTAGTGATTTCTTTCAAGAAACTTTCTCCATATTTCGGCAGCTTCACATTGAAGTTGTCTGCCACTGTTGCCCCAATATCCGCAAACGTCTTTCGGACCGGAATCTCTTTCCCGCCGCTCATCCGCTTAGAATAAACGAGAAGAGGAACATACTCTCTTGTATGGTCTGTTCCATGATGAACCGGGTCATTTCCGTGATCCGCTGTAATGATCAGCAAATCGTCGTCCGTCATTCTTTCAAATACTTCCGGAAGACGGGCGTCGAATTCTTCCAATGCTTTCCCGTAACCTTCTGGATCGCGGCGATGACCGAACAAGGCATCAAAGTCTACCAGATTCAGGAAACTCAATCCTGTAAAATCTTTTTCAAAGGAATTGACCATTTGATCCATTCCGTCCATATTATGCTTGGTCCTCACTGATTTCGTTACACCTTCGCCATTGTAAATATCAGAAATCTTCCCGAGCGCGATGACATCATATCCTGAATCCTTGAGTTCATTCATTACTGTTCGCTCAAATGGCTTCAATGCGTAATCATGTCTGTTTGATGTACGCTGGAAATTCCCTGGTTCACCGACAAATGGACGAGCAATTACCCTTCCAACCAGGTATTTCTCTTCTTTAGTCAATTCTCTTGCAATTTCGCAAATCTTATATAGCTCATCAATAGGAACAATGTCTTCGTGTGCAGCGATTTGAAGCACAGGGTCAGCGGATGTATAGACAATCAGCGCGCCTGTTTCCATATGTTCTTTCCCAAGCTCCTCGATGATCGCTGTTCCGCTTGCCGGCTTATTGCCGATGACTGGCCTTCCCGTTTTTTCTTCCAGTTCCTTTAATAGCTCTTCCGGGAAACCATCTGGATATACTTTAAATGGCTGGCTGATATTCAGGCCCATGATCTCCCAGTGGCCTGTCATCGTGTCCTTCCCTACAGAAGCCTCTTCCATTTTTGTGTAATAAGCCAAAGGCGTTTCCTGTTTTTCAATACCTTTGATTTCACGGATATTGGATAATCCGAGCTTAGCTATATTAGGCATATTCAATCCGTTCATATGTTCAGCGATATGTCCTAAGGTATCCGCACCTTCATCGTTGAATTCTTTCGCATCCGGTGCTTCCCCGATCCCAACAGAGTCCATGACAACCAGATGGATTCGTTTGTATGTATAATTGCTCATTTGTCTCTTCCTCCTTCATTGATTTATTGCTTCTTTGGATAAGGTTATTGGCATCTTTTATCCATTCTTAAATATAGTCATTAATAGGTTTATAATACCCTGTTTACCCTCTCATAACCAAAAGAAGATTTGTCAGAAGTCAGACAACCTTATTTTAAATCTGCTGTCCTGAAAATACAAGCGTTTACATGCCTGTTGATGTCTTCTATTCTTCTGTTTGCTATTTAAAACAAGAAAACCGCCGGCCTTTAGGCCCGCGGGTGAAATTTCGAATAGACATCTTTCATCCTTGTCTTTGTCACATGGGTATAAATTTGAGTTGTGGATATATCCACATGTCCCAGCATTTCCTGCACTGCCCTTAAATCAGCTCCATTTTCAAGCAGATGGGTTGCAAAGGAATGCCTTAAGGTATGCGGTGTGAGCTCCTTTGAAATCCTGGCTTCTGCAGCCAGTCCTTTTAAAATCTTCCAAAACCCCTGCCTGGACAATCCTTTTCCATGATGGTTCAAAAAGAGGGAATCATCTTTATGCTTTTTACTGACCAATTTCGGCCGGCCTTCCAACAGGTACTTTTCAAGCACTGAAATGGCCGTCTTTCCTATAGGGATGATCCGTTCCTTGTTCCCTTTTCCTATACATCTGACAAAACCCATTTTCAGATGCACATCCTCCATTTTAAGCCTGATCAACTCAGATACACGGATTCCAGTCGCATAAAGGACCTCGAGCATCGCTTTATCCCTGATTCCAAGAGGCGTACTTTCCTGAGGTGCTTCCAGCAAAGCTTCCACTTCATCTATACTGAGCACTTTCGGAAGTGAACGCTCCATCTTTGGAGACTCTATATGTATAGAAGGATCTTGATCTGTCACTTTTTCACGCAGCAGGAACTGGTGAAAAGACCGTATGGAAGCCACATGCCTTGCAATCGTCTTCGAAGACTTCCCCTCATTTTTCAAGTGGCCGAGAAATCCTGTAATATTGACTCTTTGTACTTCGTTCCAGTTTTCTGCTGAGTCCACTTTTTGAATGAATTTCATGTAATTTTTCAAGTCTCGTTGATAGGAATCTACTGAATTTTTGGCCAGACCCTTCTCAACAATCAAAAAATGGATAAAATCTTGTAGTCGGCTCTCCAAGCTTCATTACTCCCCATTCATGTAAAAAAGTAATAGCCGGTCAGTCCAGCTGCGTTCCTCCTCTGAAACAGTCTGGAATACCTTGACGGCAGCACCTTCCGGCTCATCATACCTGTGATAGCTCTCATATTCTTCACTTATACACATAATACCATAGTAAAAAAGAATCGTAGAGCCCGTAAACAATATAAATACTTTAATTGTGTGCCAAATTGTTTTCATGCCTGTTTGAATCATACGCCTGTCCTCCAATAACGTTCTTTCTAACAAGCTATGACGAAAATGGCGTGATTTATACCATGCCCTTTTAAAAATTCTAGTTCTTTTCCGAAAACAGTCACTGCAGGTACAATAGACACCAACTAAATAAAACAAAAAGAACTGACAACATACTGGCCAGCTCCCTGATTTCTAATCATTTTCTTATTCATTATCTGATTTATCCTGGCACCTGTAGCAAATGCCATGAAATGTAAGGCGGTGATCTTTTATTTTAAACTTCCAATCTCTTTCAACAACCGCTTCCACGTCTTCAAGAAGATCTTCTTGGATTTCATCAACAGCTCCGCATTCTATGCACACCAGGTGATGGTGAAAATGAGCGGCTCCTTCTTGACGGAGATCATACCTCGATACACCATCGCCGAAATTTATTTTGTCTACAATCTTCAATTCTGTCAAAAGCTCTAATGTCCGATAGACAGTCGCTAATCCAATTTCGGGAGATTTTTCTTTAACGAGGAGGTATACATCTTCTGCACTGAGATGATCTTCTTCATTTTCCAACAAAACTCTTACTGTCGCTTCTCGCTGTGGTGTCAGCTTATAGCTCGCAGAAGAAAGCTGCTTCTTTATACGGTCTATTCGGCTTTCCATAATCCGTCTCCCTCCCTCGTCAATGTCTCCATTATTATAACAAAAAGGGAGGAATAAGCAAAATAAAATTATTATAAAGTAGTGTTTATAATTACTATTAAATTACAATCATTATTTATTAGAAAGATTCACCATTGTCTTCATCAAATTCGGAGAAATGTAGGCTTCGATACCAGCGGCTACTGTTACAACTGCAATCGCAAGAACAAATGCCAGCACATATCTCGAAAGCAAGGGCACCATCTGCACTTGCAAGTGCGGAGAAAGTTTCATGAATATCTTACGGATCAATGTCAAAGAAAAGCTGACACTGATTACTCCTATGAAAATGAAGGCCGGAATGATGACAATGTTTTGCGGCAGTACCGTTGCAAATGAAAGCAGAAAACCACTCCACCCCATTTGATTAACTAAAAACCCTACCGAAAAACCGATCACAACTCCCTTCATGAATAACAGGATGAAAATAAGCGGAAGGCCGATAATGGAAATCCCCAGTATCCACATAAATCCTAAATATTTAACATTATGAAGAAAACTCTGCCGGAACAAGTCTTCTGCTGAAGCAATTTTCCCATCTGCTATTTCCCCAAAGAACTGTCCCAGATAAAAATACAAATCTTCTTTTTGAGTAAAGGACAGGCTGTTTACGACAACTGCCCCGAAAATGACACCCATTAAGAACAGAGTCAGTATAAACAAATAGATAGAGGAATGTGACTGTACATGTTCAATTATTGGATTTTTTGCTGAGATTCCCTTTCGCATTGATTTTTCCTCCTAATAGCGTATTACTAGATACTATGTGGTGAATCTAGCAATTATGTCTATTCGAGAATAGAGTTCACGTCTGATATTTATCTTTAAGGGGTATTGCCGCCTTCTGCTGAATTCGATATAATTTTCTGATAATCAGGAGGGATACAATGGACCGAATACTGCTGGACTTTCCGGAGGTTATCGAAACAGACAGGTTATACATAAAACCATGCAAGCCCGGAGACGGGGTCATGGTCCACAAAGCTATCAATTCTTCTATTAAAACCCTGGCGGAATGGATGCCGTTTGCCCAAAAGGAACCGACCATCGAAGAAGTTGAGAAAGGCATACGGGAGTCATATGCTCAATTTATTTTAAGAAAAGATTTCAGGCTGCATATATACAAGAAAGACAGCGGTGAACTCGTGGGTTCAACGGGATTTCACCGTTTGGACTGGAACACAGGGACTATTGAAATCGGTTATTGGGGGGTCTCCTCCCACAGTGGTAAAGGATATATTACAGAAGCTGTTAACGAGTTGACCTCCTTTGCCCTTAAGCACATTGCTGTTAATCGAGTGGAAATCCGCTGTGATGAGTTGAATCTTGCTTCCCGGAGGATACCTGAGCGGCTCGGTTATAAGCTGGAAGGGATTCTTCGGAAGAACTCATTAAGCGCGGATGGCAAGGAGCTTAGAAACACTTGCATTTATTCAGTTTTGGCAGATGAATGGGACTGAAGTAAAACAGCATTTTAAAAAATGGAATCTATATGGCCTCCTATGGTTTATGCCCGAACGGACAATAACAACAGGGAATATAATGAACCGACTAGTACTGTTGCAAACTTTTAAGAACGGGGGGATGAACCACTTGGGAGCCATTAATGGAAAAACATTTATCAACCGGCTTAATCGAATGAATACTGAAATTTGGTACAATGGTAAGAAAATTGAAGAGAACATTTCAGAACACCCTGCATTCAAAGGGATTGTTCAAACAAAGGCTTCCCTGTACGACCTTCAGACAGATCCTGAACACATAAAAGAAATGACATATCTTTCCCCGGCTACAAATAATCTTGTCGGCCTTTCTTTTCTGCAGCCAAAGACGAAAGAAGATTTGTTAAAGAGACGAAGTATGATTGAACGCTGGGCTAGACATACAGGCGGGATGATGGGCAGAAGCCCTGACTATTTAAACACTGTCATCATGAGTTTTGCTTCATCGGCGAATATCTTGAAAGGAAAAGAGAATTGTTTTCCTGAACATTTCCTGTCTTTATACGAACTCGCAAGGGAAAAGGACTTATCTTTCACACATACTTTTGTAACCCCTCAAGTCAACCGGTCACAGGGATATTTTGATGATGACTCCGATCAGCCAATATCGGCAAAAGTGGTGGGAAAAAATGAAGAAGGCCTTATTATCAAAGGAGCCCGCCTGCTGGCAACACAAGGAGGTTTAAGCGACGAGGTCCTGGTCTTCAGTGCCCCAAACAAACTTTTATACGAAACCGGAGAGGCTTTCGCCTTTTCAATCCCTTCTGATACCAAGGGATTAAAGTTTATTTGCAGGGAATCTTTTGTTGGCGGCAGTTCCCATTTTGATTCCCCCCTCAGCTCACGGTTTGAAGAAATGGATACGATTCTAGTGTTTGATGACGTCTTGGTTCCCTGGGAGCGTGTATTTTTTTATGATAATCCCGACGCTTCCAACACCTTGGTGTTACAAAGCTCTTTCCATGAATTCGCCTCTCATCAAGTGCTTATCAGGCAGATCGTAAAGACGGAGTTCATTCTCGGGACAGCCCAATTGATGACGGAAATGATTAATGTAAGCGAATATCACCATATACAAGAAAAACTTTCTGAAATCATAATCGGCCTTGAGACGATGAAAGCCCTTCTTGAGAAGTCAGAGAACGATGCAAAGCTTGATGAATGGGGGTTCATGCGGCCCTGCATCACCCCTCTTCGTGTGGCCAATAATATTTTCCCAAAAATCTATCCAAGGTTTACTGAAATCATCCAGCTGATCGGGGCAAGCGGATTGGTCACTCTCCCGACTGAAGAAGCCTTCCATTCAGAAATAGGACCGGCTCTTGGGCATTATCTTCAAGGAGCCAATCATTCTGCCGAAGACAAAACAAGAATATTCCGTTTGGCCTGGGACCTGACAATGAGTCCATTTGGCACCAGACAAACTCAATATGAACGATACTTTTTCGGCGATCCAGCCCGACTATTCGGAGCACTATACAACACCTATCCCAAACAGGAACACGTGAAGATGATAAGTGACTTCCTAAAATTGAAAAAATAAAGAGAGGACAATGCCTGAATTGCGGCATTGTCCTCTCTTTCTCAGTCTTTGGAAACTCTTCCGTATCTTCCACCCCCGCCAGCATGTATGGACAGTTCACCGGTCCTGGCTTTATGGATAGCTTCTGCAAGCTTTCCTGTCGTTACCTCTGCAATTTTCTCCCTTGGGACAAAGTGCAGTATATCCATTTCAGTACCGAAGTGATCAAGCAGCTTTTCCATGGTCCTGGGACCAAGGCCCGGAATGTATTCCAGCGGGACCTGCGGAATGTACGGGGGTCTGTCAGGACGTGGTATATCCATTGATAAATCGGCGATTCGATGCTTTACTCCCCTTACTCTCTTGGTATGACCACAATCCGGACATTCCTCCGCCTCATCAGGTATGATGACGCCGCAGCTGCTGCACGTTGTTTCATAATATTTTCCCAAAAGAGGATCAAGTCCATAATTTGCGGCAATCTTACGGCCTTCCTGATTCTTTAATGCCATTTCCAGTTCTTTAAAAGAGGGAGCTTCCATCTGAACCGAAGTATATTCTCTTGCAATCTTTGGCAGTGAATGGGCATCCGAATTTGTCAGGAAAGGGTATCCATGAAGTTCCGGGATTTTGTTTGCCATGTCCGTATTACTGCTCAGACCAAGCTCAACCGCATCAATCATTTCAGGCAAGAATACCTCGCTTAATGAAGAAGTTACCCCTTTCCCATAAAGGCTTTTGAAGGGGGTGAAAATATGGGCGGGGATAAAGAGGCCTCCCATCTCCTTCACTGTCTTCTGTAATTCTATTCCTTCTGCATAGATCCTCTGTGAACTGAGATGAATGTTTGTCACCCTGCCGCTCAGCCATTCCGAGAAGGACTTCAACTCCTCTAAGCCTGGAAAATAGGCAAGGACATGGATTGGTCCCTTACAGTTTTCATCATATATTTCCAGTTCACTTCCCGGTATCAGGACCAAGCCGTTCTTGTGCTGAAAACCTCCGTCTTCCAATTCCATTAATTCTCCCTCTTCAATCAAGGACTCTATTTCCTGAATGACTTCCGGAGAATGGCAATCGATGATACCGGTCATATGAAGACCTTTTGGAAAGCCTGAATATCTCAAAATATTATACAGGGTCAAAGTCCGTGATCCGGTAATTTTCACCGCACGGCCGCCGGCAGTCCTTCCGATATGAACATGCAGGTCTGCAAAGTATTCCCTCATTCTCCCTTCATTGCCTCTTTCAATTGAAGGTACTGAACGGCATACGCTGTTTTTGCATCATAAATCCGCTTCTCTTCGATCATCTTCCGGGCTTCCTCCAGGGTTACTTCAAGCAGCTCGACGAATTCATCTTCATCAGCCGCACTGGGCTTTTCCAATTTATAAATATCTTCTGCTATGAAAAGATGAACCAACTCATCAGCGAATCCAGGCGACGTATAGAAAGAAATAAGGGGCTTCATGTTCTTGCATGCATAGCCTGTCTCTTCTTCCAGCTCCCTTTCAGCAGTCTTGGCAGGCTCTTCGCCTTTTTCCAACTTCCCTGCCGGTATTTCCACAATCGATTGCTCCAGCGCCTTCCGGTATTGTTCTACCATTACAATTTTACCTTCCGGTGTCAGGGCGATAACCGCAACCGCTCCCGGATGTTTAATCAATTCCCGCTTGGAAGTTTTACCATCAGGGAGGCTGACTTCATCGACTTGCAAATCAATAATTTTCCCCTCGTAGATTTTCTCTGTTTTTAAAGTCTTTTCTTCGAATTTTTTCATCATTACACTCCTGTTCTGACTCTTTCATTGATTTGTTCATTATATCAAATATTCTTTCCTATCCCTTCCATCCTGCTTCACTCATACTATTTCCTTTTATGAATATAGATTAATCACACACCGGACTTTTTCACATCACCACATATTACTCTGTTTCAGTTTCAAATACGATACGGGGGGTTATACATGAAAGTCACAATTCATCCAAAAGGGTTCATTCTTTCAGGAAAAGCTTGGGAAATCAAAGCAAAGCTGCGAGAGTACTGTAATGAGTTTGAATATGTTCAAGACTGGATTAATGCTGCAAATCAAACGACCAAACAGTAAATTGGTTTCCTCCCTCTTTATCCGGTACAATATCCATAAATGTTCGAATGAAAGGATGGGAGGAAACAATGGAAAATCGACGATTAGGCAACTCAGATTTGTCAGTAAGCAGAATGGGATTGGGCTGCATGTCTCTTGGGAAAAATCCAGAGAAAGCACAGCCTATCATTGAAGCAGCTTTGGACGAAGGCATCAACTATTTTGACACAGCCGACCTCTACTTTTTCGGTGAAAATGAACAGATTGTCGGTAAAGCTCTTAAAGCAGTAAGAGACAAAGTCGTCATTGCCACAAAGGCTGGAAATCGCTGGGATGATGTGGAGGATGGCTGGCGATGGGACCCTTCCAAAGATTATATAAAGGAAGCGGCAAAGCGGAGTTTAAAAAGGCTGGGAACGGATTACATCGACCTTTTTCAGCTTCACGGCGGCACCATCGATGATGCTTCTGAAGAAACGATTGAAGCCTTCGAAGAGCTGAAGCAGGAGGGGATCATCCGATACTATGGTATCTCTTCCATCCGCCCCAATGTCATCAAGCGTTTCTCTGATTCTTCCCATATTGTTTCAGTAATGATGCAGTACAGTTTATTGGACCGGCGTCCGGAAGAAGTATTTCCTCTTCTAAAAGAAAAAAACATCAGCGTAGTAACTAGAGGGCCTGTTGCAAAAGGCTTATTAAGTGAGAAAATGCTTGAAAAAGCTTCCGCAAAAATGGAAGAACAAGGGTATCTTGACTACTCCTACCGAGAACTTCAAGATGTGCTTGGGACCATCCATGATAAACTGGCTTCCGGCAGGTCCATGAATGAAATTGCCCTGCAGTATATCTTGAGCCACGAAGAAGTGTCTGCAGTGGTTCCAGGGGCAAGTTCTGTTGAGCAGGTGCGTGAGAATGCAAAAGCAGCCAAGGCAGACCCATTGACCAGTGAAGAAAGACAATTCTTGAAGGATATCACCAAGGACAGTGTCTATGAACAACACCGTATCTGATAAAGCTCCCCGGCCATTCCTGGATTTTGGAATGGCTTTTTTGCGGAAGGGGGAACCCGTATTACTTTTTTAAATAAAATAACAAAAACACGACCAGTTTCTAGTCGTGTTTTCTTCCCCAATCCATCGCTTTCCTTTCCATCTCCTGGACAAAACTATTCTTCCCTTCTATGTACGCATCAATATCCTCTGGATGCTTGGCAGCCAATCCGCTTTTCAACCTGCCATATTTCTCTGCTTCATCCTTGAATGTTCTCAAGTAATCACGAAAAACCAGGTGTCTTTCAATTTCTTCGCTGCCTGATGGGAAGACATGTACATGGTACAGTCTTTCTCCATTTTCATTTTCCAAGAAAAAGTATCTGCGATTAGGAATGCCATTTTCCCCTTTGGCTATATACCCTAAATCTTCCAACTCTGAGGTTCTCTCATCTGCAATATTTATATCCTGCACCACGATCAGGAAGTCGATAATTGGCTTTGCGGCCAGTCCTTCAACGGATGTTGAGCCAATATGATGAACAACAGCATAGCTTCCGTGAAAGACCCGGTCCAGCCTCTGCTTTTCATGAAAGAATTGATCTTTCCATTGATGGTTATATGGAGTCACCTCCACTTTCCTGGCCACTATTTGAAGTCCTTCCAATTCATATTGGTTTCTCCAAGCAGCTCCTCGAAAGACTTGTTTTTCTCACGCTGCCTTGCTTCTTCCCTTTTTCGTTCCGCTTCCTCTTCTTGTCGGATGCTTTCTGCTTTTTCAAGCTCTTTCTTCTTATCTTTCAGTGCTTGAAACACATCCGATTGCAATGTATCTTTCAACGTCAGTTCATCGTTATTTTTTGAGGATGGACGCTTTTGCTGTCTTTGTTTTTTCTTCATGCCGTTTTCCTCCTTGAGATTAAATAATTCTATACCCTTCATTTTTATAATTCTTGTTTATTGAAAGGCTCTTTTCGTAATAGACTGTTGCAAATGGATGGGTTAGTTGATTTCCGCTCCAGGTGCGCGACTCCGCGGGGCGGGCGCTGAGCCTCCTCGGCTGCGCCTGCGGGGTCTCACCTGTCCCGCTAGTCCCGCAAGAGATCGCAACCTTCCGCTACAATCAGCCCAGTGAAAAAACTATTGCAAAAGCAAAAATCTTTTAAAATGGAGCCATATTAAAAAATGAACACAACCTTTTAACGTAAAATCATTTTATCAAAAATATAAAAAAAGAGAAGCGCTGTGCTTCTCTTTTTGACTATTAAAATGCGTCTGTTTTGAGATTGTCATCGATGATCAGCTCTGGTTCTGTTGTAGATGTCACATCTTCGACTGTATAGCCCTTTGCAACTTCTCTCAGTACCAAGCCACTTTCAGTGACATCAATGACTGCTCTGTCGGTGATGATTCTGTTCACGACACCTTCACCTGTCAATGGCAGGGTGCATTCTTTCAGGATTTTCCCCTCGCCGTTTTTATTGACGTGCTCCATGATGACGATGATTTTTTGGGCTCCATGAACAAGGTCCATGGCTCCGCCCATCCCTTTAATCATTTTTCCAGGGATCATCCAGTTGGCCAGATTGCCTTTCTCGGAAACTTCCATTCCTCCCAAGATAGCTATATTGATATGGCCGCCGCGGATCATGGCAAAGGATTCCGAGCTGTCGAAATAAGCAGATCCCGGAATAGCCGTGACTGTTTCTTTACCGGCATTGATTAAATCGGCATCTACCTCTTCCTCTGAAGGGTAAGGGCCAATTCCAAGCAGTCCATTTTCCGATTGAAGGACAACCTGCTTGTTGTCGGAAATATAGTTGGCAACCAAAGTCGGCATTCCGATTCCAAGGTTGACGTAGAATCCATCCTGTATCTCTTTCTCTGCTCTTCTGGCAATTTTTTCTCTCATTTTTGCGCGATCCATCTTGTTCTCTCCTTTCCAGCTGATCCTAGTTATTGGCTGACCGTTCTTCTTTCAATCCGTTTTTCCTGTTCTGCCTGAATGATACGCTGAACATAAATGCTCGGTGTATGGATTTCATTTGGATTAAGATCCCCTGTTTCAACGAGCTCTTCCACCTCTGCTATCGTCACTTTGCCAGCGGCAGCAATCATCGGATTGAAATTCCTCGCTGTTTTGTTGTAAATCAAGTTCCCCATTTTATCGCCTTTCCAAGCACGGACAAGACTGAAATCAGCCGTATAGGCTTCCTCCAGTAAATATTCCTTGCCGTTGAATGTACGGGTCTCTTTTCCTTCTGCAATCGGGGTGCCGACTCCAGCTGGTGTATAAAATGCAGGTATCCCTGCACCGCCTGCGCGGATTTTCTCGGCAAGTGTCCCTTGAGGAACCAGTTCAACCTCTATCTCCCCTGAGAGCACCTGTCTTTCAAATTCTTTATTTTCCCCAACATATGAACCTATCATTTTCTTAATCTGCTTATTGCGCAAAAGCAGTCCAAGACCCCAATCATCAACTCCGCAGTTATTGGAAATGACGGTTAAGTCTTTTACCCCTTTGTCAACAAGGGCAAGAATCAGGTTCTCCGGGATTCCGCACAATCCAAATCCACCGACCATCAACGTCGCACCATCTTGAATATCTGCAATGGCTTCGTTAAAAGAAGTATATACTTGTTTCATCCCTTTTCCTCCTCTGCACTAGGTTTATGCTTTCTCTACTATTGTCGCTACGCCCTGTCCGCCGCCGATGCAAAGTGTGGCCAATCCGCGCTTGGCGTCCCTTCGTCCCATCTCATGAATCAGGGTAACAAGGATGCGCGTGCCGCTTGCGCCGATTGGATGGCCCAATGCGATCGCTCCGCCGTTTACATTCAGCTTTTCTTTATCAAACTTCAACTCACGGTCAACCGCCAGTGATTGAGCTGCAAATGCTTCATTCGCTTCAACCAGATCGATATCCGATAGTGAAAGGCTTGATTTTTCCAAGACATTCTTGACTGCCGTAACAGGACCGATCCCCATTACCGCCGGGTCTACAGCCGCATTGGCATTTGCTTTGATGGTCACTAGCGGCGTGATGCCCAATGCTTCCGCCTTCTCTTTTGACATTACTACTACAGCTGCTGCGCCGTCATTGATACCGGATGCATTTCCAGCCGTTACACTTCCTTCTTTTTTAAAGGCTGCCCTCAAGCCTCCCAATTTTTCTGCTGTTGAACTTTTGCGTGGGAATTCATCTGTTTTGAAAACAATCGGATCCCCTTTTCTTTGAGGAATTTCGACAGGCACGATTTCACTGTCAAATTTCCCTTCTTCCATAGCCGCTGCTGCTTTTTCCTGGCTCCAGGCAGCAAACTCATCCTGCTCTTCCCTTGAAATGGAGTAGCGGTCACAAAGGTTTTCAGCCGTCATCCCCATATGATAATCATTGAACGCACACCATAATCCGTCAGAGATCATGCTGTCGACTACCTTTCCGTCTCCCATTCTATAACCGTTCCTTGCATTCTTCAGCAAGTACGGCGCCTGGCTCATGTTCTCCATTCCCCCGGCTACTACGATATCTGCATCACCTGCGATGATCGCCTGGGCAGCCAGATGGACTGTCTTTAAACCGGATCCGCATACTTTATTTATGGTCATGGCTGGAACTGTTTCCGGCATTCCGGCTTTCAATGCTGCCTGCCTTGCAGGATTTTGTCCAAGTCCTGCCTGCAGGACATTTCCCATGATGACTTCATCCACATCACCGGCCGATACCCCTGCTTTCTCCAGCGCATTCTTGATTACTATCGCTCCCAGCTCAGGCGCTGAGATATCCTTTAAAGATCCGTTGAAACTGCCAATGGCAGTACGGACTGCACTCACGATTACTACTTCCTTCGTCATGTTCTTTTGTCCTCCTTATGTTTCAGAACTTTCATCAAAATGCAGCAAGCTGTCCGCATTTTTTGCATGTACTTATAATGGTTTCTATGTAAGCGCTTAAATTCCTTTTAATTCGTCAAAAAATTTATAGTTGATTTTTAAATCTGAATTTTTCTACAATGATAGTAGAACTTATTTATGGATCTGGAGGAATTTCAATGGACTTACCGAAAAAAGTGACGATGATTGAAGTCGGCCCCCGGGACGGCCTGCAAAATGAAAAAAACTTTGTCCCCACCGAAACGAAAATCCAATTCATCCGAGCTCTTAAAGACGCCGGCTTGAAAGAGATGGAGCTTACTTCCTTCGTCTCGCCAAAATGGGTGCCTCAAATGAAGGATGCCAGTGAAATCGTGGAAGCCTGCCTGGACAGCGATCGGGACATCGTACTGGCCCCAAACCGAAAAGGCGTCGACCGCGTCCTTGAAACAAAAGGAAAAGCAGTTGCTGTTTTTGTCGGCGTCAGCAACACCTTCAACAAGAAAAACATCAACAAGACGACATCGGAAAGCCTTGAAGAATTGCGGCCGATTGTCAGCGAGTTAAAAGGAAAAGGCTACTTTGTCCGCGCCTGCATCTCTACCTCATTCTATTGCCCTTATGAAGGAAAAATTCCTCCTCAGGAAACTCTGCAGCTGTGCAAGGAGTTTGTTGAAATGGGTGTAGATGAATTAAGTGTCGCGGATACAATCGGCATGGCCAACCCCAAGGAGTCCTTTGAGCTTTTCTCCCTGTTGAAAAACTCCCTGCCGGATGTCTTAATGACCGCCCATTTCCATGACACGCGTAAAATGGCGCTTGCTAATATCCTTGCCACCCTGCAGGCTGGCGTTGACCGTTTCGATACTTCTGCCGGCGGCCTTGGCGGCTGTCCTTTCGCTCCCGGGGCATCAGGCAATGCTGCAACCGAAGATGTCGTCTATATGCTTCAGCAAATGGGAATCGAAACGGGAGTCGATCTCGACGGCCTTGCAGCTGCAGTCAATATTGTGGCACCTCACCTTTCCCGTACGATCGATACCGGTTATTACAAGCTGCATTCTTCCGCTCAATAAGCTGAATATCCTTCACTTCCTTGTGCATCCTAATCCTATATCTTATTTAGGAAAGGAAGGCTAACATGAGTCAAAAACGCGAAAAGGGATTCAGCCAAAAAGGGAAACCCAATGCTGATACGGTGCAGAATGTAATCTCAAAAGAAGAGCTTGAAAAGGCGGTCCATCCGACTAACCGTCAGAATTCCGAGCAATAAGTACTGAATGATTTTTTACCGGGCCGCGGTTTGCGGTCCGGTTATTTCTTTTTCTAGGTGACTGGTGCTGGCTGCCTTGGGACCGGCGTTTTTAGTTTATGGGATAACATCCTCTCTTCCTGCGACTCTCATTGGGCCGTTTTCTCGGTTTATGGGCCAACATCTTCTCTTCCTGCGACTCTCATTGGGCCATAAACGCCAACAGTTTTTTGTGCCTAATTTATTTATGTAGTGGTAAAATATACTTAACTTATTTTTGGAGGATTTTATCATGAAAAAATGGCTGCCGGCAGTCGGCGGAGCTATTGCAGCTGCCGCGGGACTCGGCGTTTTTTTAACCAACCAGTTTATGTATCTGAAAAAGAAAGATGAACAGGTCGTCCTTCAGCGGGAAATCTCAGCAGGGCGCCTTAATCTTGAAGAATACAATGCACTTCCAAAGGAAGAAGTCAGTATCCCCTCTCCTTTCGGCTACAACATTAAAGCGGTGTTTGTACACCCGAACCCAGGGAATAAATATATGATTTTCTGCCATGGTGTAACCGAGAATAAGCTAAACTCATTAAAATACATGAATTATTTTCTTAAGAAGGGATTCAATGCGGTTGTCTATGATCACCGCCGGCATGGGGAATCAGGGGGAAAAACCTCAAGCTACGGGTTCTTTGAAAAGCAAGATCTGAAAGCAGTCGTGGATGAGCTGATCAAACGACAGGGGGAGGATGTCTTCTTTGGTATTCACGGTGAATCCATGGGAGCTGCCACTATGCTTCTATATGCGGGTTCTCTTGAAGACCGGGCTGATTTTTATATTGCGGACTGCCCGTATTCCGACTTCGGGGAACAACTGTCCTACCGGATGGCCAAGGAAGTCAAACTGCCGGTCGGAAGGCTGCTCCTTCCGCTGGCCGATCTATTCCTTAAGGTTCGTGAAGGATATTCCCTAAAAGATATTTCTCCCCGCTCTGTGATAGAAAATATTCATAAACCGGTTTTATTCATTCACAGCGTTCCGGACGATTACATCTTGTCCTCGATGACACAGGAACTTTTTGATAAAAAGAGCGGAAGCAAAAAATTATTTTTGGCCGTGAACGGACTGCATGCACAGTCCTACAACGAGAACAAAGAAGAGTACGAAAAAGCAATAGATGAATTTTTGGATGAGATTTCTGCCGTTCATCAAGTATCTTAGCAAAAAAAGGATGGTGCCCGTCAGCCGGGTCCATCCTTTTCTGTCAGAGAATGAAAAAATTCATTCTCCCGTTCAATATCTGTCCGGGACTTTTTAATTGAAACATTTTTGAAGATGATGAAAAATCGATTTTCAGGTTCTTATCATAAAAAACCTGCTTCGACTTCTCAACTAAAACAGGCAGGGAACCGGTGTCGATTACAATATCATCATGGCCTGTTTCCTGTACATATTCCAAGACCGGGATGCCGCTCATGACGCACCCGCACCCTTCTGTCTCATATTTTATTTTCAAATGCCCTTTTTTATCGCCTATCCTTGTTTGTAGAACTTCTTGTGCTTCATTGGTTATCGTGATGTTCATTTGCGGGCCTCCTATTGTTCTTCCATGGATCGAGTTTATCATATCAGGGGAGCAGTTTCATTTTTTCGGATTGCTGATGAACTTTTCCCCAGACCTTCATCCGCGGCCATAAAAGGCATGGAAACTATTGCTTTTTTTCGCCCTTCGACTTACTATCATAGTGGGGAATCTTTGTTACATATAGAAAGGATGATTTAGTTGGCAAAAGCACAAATCAAAGTGAACGATAACGGATCTTTAAAAGTTACAGGTGACGTAGAACTTGTAGATGCAGAGGGCAACGTCTTTCCGACGAAGAGCGTATTTTCCCTTTGCCGATGCGGGATGTCTTCGAGAATGCCTTTCTGCGATGCTTCTCATAAAGGCAAATTCGAATCATGCGTACGCGCAGAAAAAGTACTCGATGATAAAGAATAATTCAAACAGCCTGAAATAGGAGGACTTCTCTTGTTTCAGGCTGTTTTCTGTTCAATACTCTTCTATAAAATGGATGTCAACAATATCATTGATTGACAGATAGTATGTTTTCTCAAAGCGGTCAACGATATGAAGTTTACTGTTCAACCCATCGTAATAATGAATCCGGCCGATGAGCAATTCATGGCGCCGGCCGGCATAATGGGTGATGGTGACCATCCGGCTGAACTCCATGGCTTCCGCCGTAATTTCACTCAATTCCTCGAGATGCTGTTCGTCCATCTCCTTCCGCTGTTCATAGGCATCTTCCTTCGCCCAGTCCCGCAGCAGTTTCACGTGCTCGGGAAGCATCATGGAGGTCCATTTAATTCTTCCACGGTCGCGGTTCATTTTTATCCCCCTCTTTCTCTTTCAATTTAGTATTGAGCAGATTCTCCAGATCACCTGCCGGCTTCCTTATGCTTTATGTCCGCCTACAAGGGTCGCACGGTGTTTGGCAGTGCCGGCAGCAGTATATGAAATGGCACGAAGCAGGGCACCTGAACCATATTTATGGCGAATATGATCCACCACATAGCCCAGCTCCTTTTTCTTCCAGCGGTCCGGTTCAAATAAACTGATCTGCATGCTTTCATCAGGAAAAAGATTGCTGAGGCTGATGGAGATACTGCGGACTGTTTTGCCATTGTAATTTTCTTTAAAAAGATCGAGGCAGACTTTGTACAAGTCCATGGTGATGTTCGTTGGCTCTTCTATGGAACGGGACCGGTGAAATCCTCCGCCGAATTCCTCCTGGCTGTAACCTATACTTAAGCTGATCGTCCGTCCTGCCTGCCGGTGATTTCGGGTCCTTCGGGCTACTTCTTCGCATATTTCGAGAATGACGCTCTTGATTTCCTCTTCTTCTTTATAGTCACGAAGGAGGATCTGGCTTTTGCCGAAGCTGACCTGCCCTTCCATAATGGGTGCTCCGATTTCGGAAAGGTCAACACCCCAGGCGTGATAGTAAAGCTGGTTGCCCATGATCCCGAATTTGCTTTCCAGTTTCTCCAAATCATATTTGGCAAGCTGGCCGACGTTGAAAATCCCCATCCGGTTCAGCGTCTTTTCCAGCCTTCTGCCGATTCCCCACATTTCGCTTAATGGAGAAACCGGCCATAATTTTTCAGGGACATCCTCATAGGTCCATTCTGCAACCCCGTGCTTTTTGGCCTCCAAGTCGAGGCACAGCTTTGACATGAGCATATTCGGGCCGATCCCGATGGCACAGGGAAGCTGGAACTCCCTTTCGATATCCTGTTTGATTTTCCAGGCGATAGTATGGGCGTCGCCCCAAAGATTTGATGTTCCATCTATTTTTAAAAAACTTTCATCAACACTGTAGGTATGGATTGCATCCTTGGGAACATACCGATGAAATAAACGGGTGATTTCAGTGGAAATGCGGATGTAGGTAGCCATAGCGGGTTCAACCACCAGGATTTTGGGGTCCTTTGGCACTTCGAACAGACGCGAACCGGTTTTGATTCCGAATTCTTTTTTCAATTTTGGGGAAGCAGCCAGGATGACGCTTCCGGGCCGGTCCAGTTTTCCCGCCACCGCCAGGTAGCAGTCCAATGGATCCAGTCCCAGCATGACAGCCGAACAGCTCGCATAAAAACTTTTCATATCGATGCATAAAACTTTCTGGTCAGGCAGCTCACCGTAGTCGACAGTCATTCTATTCACTCCTTTCTCCCTAAGGGAACATTCGTTCTATTTTATCTAAAATTGTATACGAATATACGTTCGTTTTCAAATATTATTTGTTGGTACAAACAGAAAATTTATGGTGTTCTGGACAAATAAGGAGAAGCAGCAAATAATGGACAGAAGAGGTGAAACGCTGGAAAGAAGGCTGATTGGGGAGGTGGGGATAGACATAATGCTAGAGGGAAGGTTGGGGTGGGATCCAGTGGGGATGGAATAAGCGGATTGGGTATAAAAACGTACCATTGTAGCTTTCTTGCTTTACTGTAATGGTACGTTTATGGATTAAACGCACCATTATAAATCTGTATCTTTGCTGTAGGGGTACGTTTCTTCTCTAAACGTACCTTTATAATCGTGCTTTTGTTCTGTAGGGGTACATTTCTTGTCTAATCGTACCCTTATAATCTCGCTTCTGCTCTGTAGGGGTACGTTTTCCAAGAAATCGTGCCCTTATGGCTCGGTTCCCTTTCCTGTAATGGCACATTTCTCTAAAAATTCCAATTACACTCGAGCCAATTCAGAGGTTTCGGCCTAGTCACCCCATTATAAAACGGTTCCCCTGCTATAATTCGGATTCCCTTCTATAACCGGGTGTTTCTTCGCTAATCACCCCACTGTGACTCTGCTCTCCTTCTATAACCGGGTGCTTCCCCGCTAATCACCACACTACAACTGAGCTGCTCCGTCTATAACCAGCTGTCAGCATCACAGCAGACAAAAAACCCAGCCCGGGATGTTTCCCTTAAGCTGGGTTCAGATCATTTCTTAAAAAACGCATTTTTCCCGAGACGCTCCACGACTCCAGGAAAAAGGGTATAGAGCACACTGCCCGCATTCATCCAGCGGGGCAGGTTGATTTCACGGGTATTGGTCAGCATCTTGTCCACGATTTTTTCAGCGACCGCATCCGGGTCGAGCATAAAGCGTTCCACATTTTTGGCATAGGTGCCGGAACGGTCTGCGACATTGAAGAAATTTGTGGCGATGGGCCCGGGATTGACGGCTGTGACAAAGATACCAGAAGAGGCCGTTTCCATCCGCAGGCTGTTCGTAAAGCCCAGTACCGCATGCTTTGAGGCAGAGTAAGCACTCGACTTTGGTGTTGCCAGCTTGCCTGCCTGGGATGCGATATTGATGATGTGGCCCGAATTTCTTTTTTTCATGATCGGCAGCACATGTTTGGTACAGGCAATAAGCCCCAGAACGTTGACATCGAACATTCCTTTGATGTCCTCGAAGCTTGCCTGGTCAGCCTCATCGAAAATTCCGTAACCGGCATTATTGACGAGAATGTCGACATTATCAACTTCTCTGTAAATGGATTGGAAAACGGAAGGAAGTGAGTCAAAGTCCGAAACGTCCACACTGTGAATGAAGGCTTTGACCTTATAATTTTCCAGGATTTTTTGCTGAAGTTCTTTCAGGCGTTCACCATTACGGGCAAGCAAAACGACATTGGCTCCCCGTTCTGCCGCTTTGAGAGCAATTTTTTCTCCTATTCCACCGGAGGCTCCCGTAATGACGATGTTTTTATTCTTTAAACGCTGGTTCACGGTTTCACCTTCTTTTTAACAGTAATAGAACAAGACACCCTCCCGTTCTTCACGGTAGATTTCCTGTCTTGCTTCCAGATAATCTATTTGAGCCTGTGTTTCTGACAGGGTCAGACCCAGCTCTTTCCGATAAACGGCCGGGAACAGCTTTTGACAAAGCGAAAAGAGCGGCTGTGGATCATTTTTCACTAATTCTTTCACATGCATTGCCCGTTCATGCTGTTTTTTCAACCGTTTATGGATGAGAGGATGAACCTCTGATACTTCTTCTCCATGACCTGTATAAGCCTTGCTGATGTCAATCTGCAATAGCTCTTGAAGGGACTGATTGTATTGCAGCTGCGGCTTCGGTCTTTCCTGTCCCTCTTTCTCAGGCGGTTCAATCAGCGGGTTCGGGGAAATGTGGGCAAGAATGTGATCACCGGCGATCATCACCCCATCCCTTTCCCGCCAGAAAGAAATATGGCTCTGGGCATGCCCGGGTGTATCCAGCACCGTCCACTCCTGCATTCCGGGTGCAGGGTCCCCTTCCTTGATGGCATGGGTCAATCCCCTGTTCCCCATGAATTTTAAAGGCGATCTGATTTTGTTGATGAAAGGAAAGTACTCTTTGGGCAATCCCGCCTGCAGAAACAATTTTACATAAAACTGGTCATGTTCTTCAAAAAATTCATCCGACCTTACCAGCCACCTTTCATTGGCAGGGTGTCCGATGATATCCATATGATCAGGCATCCAATCCAGCATTCCGGCATGGTCGGGATGGTGATGAGTCAAGATGACCTGGTCAATATCTTGAAGAGAGTACCCCAATTCCTTAAGATTCCTATCAAGAGTTTCTTTCGCTTCCTTGGTTTGCGGACCGGCATCAATCAGGCTCAGGCTTTCCCCTTTTACAAGGTAAATATTGACGTCCCCGACAGCAAAAGGCGTCGGCAGTACTATTTTTGCTATATCTCCAGCCCATTCGGCGTTCATATACATTCACCACTTTTTATGTATTTGAAATGAATGATCATTCATTCTTATATTTTACTCCTTTTCTTTCAGGATGTCATGGGGCAGCGGTTTTTTTAAAATTAAAAACACAAACTAATAAACATCCAAAACTGCATGCTTCAATAGGAATTGCTACAATAAAGAATGATTGCAAATAAGAAACGGGAGAAGTGAGGAATGCTTTCCATACTGCTGCTCATCAACATAATTGGATGGATGATAATAGGCTCGGGTATGTTTTGGGGGTTACGGAAGATCGATTCATTGGAAAAAAGCGAGGCTGTCCATGACGGTCCTCTCGTTTCCATTATTATTCCTGCCCGAAACGAAGCTCATACAATCGGGAAAAGCATCCAGTCACAACTCAACCTAAATTACAAGAATATAGAATGGATTATCGTGAATGACCGCTCGACGGATGAAACGGGAGCTGAAATAGCGAGGATTGCCTCTATGGATTACAGGATAAAGATCCTTCACCTTACAGAGCTGCCCAAGGGCTGGCTGGGGAAGAATCATGCGCTTTATCAGGGGTATATCCGCTCTCAAGGTGAACTGCTTCTGTTTACTGATGCCGATATCCATTTTCACCCCGACTCCATCTCTAAAGCTGTCAACGTTCTGCAGTCTGAAGAAGCAGACCATCTGACAGCGGCCCCTGCCTTAAAGGCGAAAGGGTTTTGGCTGAAGACATTCATTGCTTTTTTCCTGTTTGGATTTTCATATTTCAAAAGGCCTTGGAAGGCAAATGACCGGACCTCCCCTGTTGGGATGGGAATAGGTGCGTTCAACCTGATCACCCGCTCAGCCTATAAAGAAATTGGAACGCACGAGCGTTTACGGAACCGCCCTGATGATGATCTCCAGCTGGGAGTAAAAATAAAAGAACATAGACTAACTCAGAGAATGGTAACTGCCATAAGTCTTCTGAGTGTAGAATGGTATCCAACCTTACGTTCTGCGTTACAGGGGCTGGAAAAGAATACATTTGCGGGACTCCACTACCGCTATTCAATGGTCGGCCTGGCCATTGCGGGAATATTTTTTTCACAAGTCTTTCCTTTCCTGGCACTCCTGGCTCCGGACTTTGGCATACGGCTGTTAAGTTCAGCCGTGATCCTCTTGATTTTTTTCAGCTATCTAATGGTCATTAAAAAGATGACAGATTTTCATCCAGGCCTGTTCCTGGTGCTTCCCGTGACCGCTGTCATCTTCATCTTCAGTATCATCAGGGCTATCGCGCTTACATTTGTCCGCGGAGGCGTGGTGTGGAGAGGCACCAAATACTCGTTGGAGGAACTTCGCAGCAGAATTGAGAAGTAAGACAAAATTCTTTTTCTGCAAATTCCCTGCTGATATAATAAGCGTGTATTTAGGAAGGCGAAATAGTATAAGGGAGTGGATCCAATGTCAGCAAAATTATTTGAACCATATAAAATCAAAGATATTACATTAAAAAACAGAATCGTTATGGCGCCGATGTGCATGTACTCTTCCCATAATGAAGACGGCAAAGTGGAGAATTGGCATAGAACCCACTATACAAGCAGAGCGGTCGGCGGTGTCGGCCTGATCATCCAGGAAGCCACGGCTGTCACTCCTCAAGGGCGCATTTCCCCGCAGGATCTCGGCATCTGGAGCGATGACCATATTGATGGATTAAGCGAGCTGGTTTCCCTCATGAAAGAACAAGGGGCACACGCAGGAATCCAACTGGCTCATGCAGGAAGAAAAGCTGTGCTGGAAGGGGATATCATTGCTCCTTCAGCCATACCATTTAACGAAAAAATGAAAACCCCTCAGGAAATGAGCCAAAAAGATATAACAGAAACAATCCAAGCTTTTAAAAAAGGTGCAGAAAGAGCGAAAAAAGCGGGGTATGATCTCATTGAAATCCATGCAGCTCATGGTTACTTGATCAACGAATTCCTTTCTCCTCTTTCCAATAAACGCAGTGATGAATATGGCGGCTCAGCCGAGAACCGCTACCGCTTCCTCAGGGAAATCATTGATGAGATCAACACCGTCTGGAACGGACCTCTCTTTGTACGTGTTTCCGCTAAAGATTACACTGAGGGCGGATTGGACGCAGAAGATTATGCCATCTTTGCGAGCTGGATGAAAGAACAGGGTGTAGATCTAATCGACGTCAGCTCCGGAGCAGTCGTGCCGGCAAAAATCGATGTTTATCCGGGATACCAAGTCAAATTGAGTGAAACGATCAGAAGCAAGGCAGATATCCCTACCGGTGCAGTCGGGCTCATTACAACAGGAATCCAGGCCGAGGAAATCCTCCAGAATGAACGCGCTGACCTCATACTGCTGGCGAGAGAACTCTTGCGGAATCCTTATTGGCCAAGAACAGCCGCTATAGAATTAGGCGTTGAGATAGAGTCTCCAAAACAATATGACAGGGCTTGGTAACATACTTGGAATGCAGATTATAAAAGGCCGGACTTCTCAATTGAAGTCCGGCCCCATTACTATTAAACCCCATCATTCCAGATCCTGTTTACAGAAGGTTCACCGGTCCCGAAACGGATATGGAAAACATCAGGATTTGATAATTCCATCAGTTCCTTATAGCCAAATCGGTCATCAAAATAGTTGAGAAGCAGCGTGGCCAGATTTCCATGACTGACTGCAATGATATTGTCGTGACCGCTAATTATGATATCCTCTATAAATGAAGAAGCCCTCTCGTAAGCAGCACGATTTGATTCTCCTCCATCAAGTACATAATCAAAATCCTCAAAGCTTTTCTGAAGATGAATCATCCAGTCATCAAGGTTGATTACACTTAAGATCCTTTCAGCCAGTCGTTCATCTTGAATAACGGAGAGCCCTCTCTTATTGGCAAGAGGCTCAATAGTTTTGACAGCCCTTAGGAACGGGCTGCTGTATACTGTATCAATCTTCCGGCCTTCAAAGAATTTCAGCAGGGATTGAGCTTGTTTTTCTCCAAGCTTCGTCAGCCTTGCCTCCGGAGGCTGGCCTTCTGCTTTCGCATGGCGCACGATGTATAAGTTTTTCAACGAAAATCCCCTCTCCTCTACTTTATGGAAACTTCGAAAAAATCACTGGCTATATGACTGTCAGGAAATGTTTCACGGGCTTCCCTTTCAAGTTCAGGCCATTCCGCTTCTGTAAACCTTGAACTGATATGGGTTAAAAACAATCTCTTGGCATTGGCTGCTGCTGCAGTCTCCGCAGCCTGTTGTGTAGTAGAGTGAAAATAATCATGGGCCATCTTTTCCTGCTCTTTGCTGAAAGTAGCCTCATGAATGAGAGCATCCGCAGATTCAGCAAGTTTCACAGCCTCTGGAGAAGGTCTTGTGTCACCAAGGATGGTGACGATTCTTCCTTTGATCGGGGGGCCCAAAAAATCTTGGCCGTCAACTACCCTTCCGTCATCAAGCGTGACAGTCTCTCCTTCTTTCAGCTTTTTGAAAATCGGTCCCGGCTTTATGCCAAGTTCTTTCAATTTATCAGCTTGGAGAACACCGGGCTTATCCTTCTCGACAATTCTATACCCATAGCAAGGAAGAGCATGATCAAGCATACGGGCTTCCACTGAAAACTGCTCATCTTCAAAAACCATGCCTTCTTCAACTTCTTCTATATGTAAGGGATAGAGAAGGTGTGTCCCGCTGATGGATAAAGACACTTCAATAAACTCCCTGATGCCTGGAGGCCCGTAAACAGTCAACTCTGTTTCTCCACCTTGAAAAGACCGGCTACCCAGAAACCCCGGCAAGCCGAAGATATGGTCTCCATGCAAATGGGTGATAAAAACCTTCTCTATTTTTCTCGGCTTTAAAGATGTATGTAAAATTTGATGCTGTGTCGCTTCTCCGCAGTCAAACAGCCAGACAGCACCACGCTCTTCTAAAAGTTTTAACGCGATTGATGTGACATTCCTTGATTTGGCAGGCACACCGGCACCTGTACCCAGAAAAAGCAGGTCCAATCCCCTCACTCCTCTCCTGACTTATATCCATTCCATCATAGCACAAACGCAAAGTATGGCGTTAGATATTGACTGAGCCGGCCTTTTTAAAATCTCGGTCAAAATGTAATAAGAATGCTATTTAGAGACAATATAATGAAGACACAAACCGCTCCAACAGCATAACTTATTTTTAAAATAGTATGTCACTAAAGAGAATTATTGTGTACTATATAATAGGGCTTATTCAAAAGGGCACAGCAAATGATTTGCTAAATAGATAGTAAGTCTTTAAAATTAAGTACTTGTATGGAGTTCTTTCTTTCAGAAAAAGGGTTCAGCAAACATTATACTATAAGCTTTTTCGTAAAGATGATATCCTTAGCTGGATACATGGATAACAGACTGACGAAACAGCTATTCTATAGGAAAAAAGTGAGGTCTTTACAGTGAAACATAATGATACACCATCAACTTTACTAATGATTTTTGGTGCAACTGGGGATTTGGCCAAAAGAAAGCTTTTTCCTTCACTCTATCATCTCTTCAGAAAAGGAAAAATCGCTAAGAATTTTGCCGTTATAGGGGTTGCCCGACGTGAGCTTACAAATGAAGAATTCCAGGCGCATGTTAAAGATTCAGTCCTGACATCAATCGGTGGAGAGGAGAATATCGAAGAGTTTGTCTCTCATTTCTACTATAAGTCCAACGATGTTTCAGACAGTGATTCATACATAGAGTTAAACCAATTAGCGGCTCAATTGGACGAGCAATATGAGCTTCAAGGCAACAGGATCTTCTATCTTGCCATGGCTCCGGAATTCTTCGGGACGATCACCGATCACTTAAAACAAGACGGCCTGACAGATACCGAAGGATTTAAGCGCCTTGTGATTGAAAAACCATTTGGCCATGACCTGGAATCTGCAGAAATTTTAAACAATCAGATCCGTTCTTCTTTCTCTGAAGAAGAAATCTATCGTATCGACCATTACCTTGGAAAAACCATGGTGCAGAACATCGAGGTCATCCGTTTTGCGAATGCCCTGTTTGAGCCTTTATGGAACAACCGTTACATTTCCAACATCCAGGTGACTTCCAGTGAAGAACTTGGCGTAGAGGACCGCGGCCGCTATTATGAAAAGAGCGGGGCCTTAAGGGATATGGTCCAAAACCACATGATGCAGATGGTCGCCCTCCTTGCCATGGAACCGCCGATCAAACTGACGACGGATGAAATCAGAAGCGAGAAGGTCAAGGTCTTGCGGGCCCTTCGCCCCATGAAACAGGAAGAGGTTAAAGATTACTTCGTGCGTGGACAATATGATGCCGGAACCATCGGCGGCACAGAAGTTCCTGGTTACCGGGAAGGCAGCAATGTCGATCCTGCCTCGAATACGGAAACCTTTGTAGCAGGAAAACTGATGATCGATAATTTCCGCTGGGCCGGAACTCCATTCTATATCCGTACAGGAAAACGAATGAAGGCTAAGTCCACAAAGATCGTCATCCAGTTCAAAGATATCCCGATGAACCTTTATTATAATACAGACAAACAGCTGTCACCGAACCTGCTGGTTATCCATATCCAGCCGGAAGAAGGAATTACCCTTCATCTCAATGCGAAGAAGACAGGGCAAAACATTGAAACAACGCCTGTGAAACTTAACTTTGTCAATAACGGCGTCGACGGGATGAATACACCCGAAGCCTATGAAAAACTTCTGCATGACTGCATGCGGGGAGATGCCACGAACTTCACACACTGGGATGAAGTGAAACTTTCCTGGGCATTTACGGATACAATCTCGAATGTATGGGAAAACACAACCGAAGAGGAATTCCCTAATTACAATGCCGGAACGATGGGGCCGCTGGCAGCGGATAAACTCGTTGCACAAGACGGATTCTTCTGGTGGCCATTCTCTGAGCTTGAAGTGGATGAATGTTAATTTAGAAAGGATGTTTTATCTTGAAAATCTACGATATTACTGCACCAATCTTTAACGGTATGCCGGTCTATAAGAACAAGCCGGAAAAACAGCCGGAAATCAACACAAACACAAACGGCCATGTGACAGAATCCAGAATCTCCATGGATGTTCATACAGGAACACATGTGGACGCACCCCTTCACATGATCAATGATGGCGAAACAATCGAAACGATTGATATCCAGCAGCTGGTACGCCCTGTAAAAGTACTCGACCTGACATCAGTAGAAGAGAAAATCACAAAGAAGGATATCGAAAACCATGACATCCAGGAAAATGATTTCCTTCTTTTCAAAACAAAGAATTCCTGGGATACCGAGTTTAACTTTGACTTCATTTATGTAGCAGAAGATGCTGCGGAATATCTGAAAGAGAAAAAGATTGCCGGGACAGGGATCGACTCCCTTGGCATTGAAAGAGCCCAGGAAGGACATCCGACCCACAGAGCATTGATGGGAAGCGGCATCATCATCATGGAAGGCCTGCAATTGAAAGATATTGAAGAAGGCTCATATTTCATGGTGGCTGCACCGTTAAAGATTCAAGGAACTGATGCATCGCCTGCACGCGTGATCCTGATGGATGAATTGATTGGATAAATATAGAGCGGTGAAGGCAAAAAGACTCGTCAATTGGTGACGAGTCTTTTTTATGCATATGATTATTTCTCTTCGGATTATACAAACTTCCCGCCTGGCTGCAGCATTTCTTCAGAGAAAGGCACAAAGTGATCACCAAGCAAACTTGGAACGACTTGGAGGGCATTTAATCTGCTGCAATGTTTAACATCGTTCCCGAATCCGCGCTCGCGTAACTCCCTGCCGCTTCCACACTCCCATATTAAATCACTTATTTTAGAGCGGGAACTGTTGAATGCATTTTCGCACACCAGAGCTTCCGGCGATTTGCTGCCCTTCAAACAAGAAAGAATGGCACCGGCACCAAGGTAATCTTCGACTGATGGCCGCAGAGTGTCATCATGGCCTTTAACATCAGACCACTGTTCGCCGCAGGGCACGATGGTGATACTGCAATTTACTTTCTTTCTTATTTTATTTGCTGCAGCGGCAGCCGCTGATGCATTGAGTAATGAGCCGGCGAGCAATGCCGGGACTCCTGATGCTATCCAGGTACAATAAGCACCATTCAACGAAGCCAGGACATACTTTTTCCCACCCTGCCCCTCATTGAAAGATACTGGTGATAAAGTTGGTTTTCCCTTCCTGGCAGCTTCCGCTCTTCCCAATATATACTCTGCTTCAACTAATCTTGCATATTCTATTCCATCTAAATCCGGCGGATAAGGATATATCAGCGCTCCATGATGCAGCGCTGATACAACAGCAGATGAAAAGCTGAGGACGTCTACAATGATCAAGATGTCACCTCGTTCAGCAGCTTCCCTGGCGCCGCGCCTCCCCCATTCCAACCGGCAATCATAAGGAGTTTGATCAAATAACATAACATCACCCTTTTCTTTTATTGGGACCCATGCATTGATTTTAGAGAAAAAAATAAAAATATTGTAGACTTAAAATTCTAAAAGTTTTATAATTAACCTTGAAGACTGTCCACAAAAACCTCTCCTGTTTCAGGAGAGGTTTTTGTGTTTTAATTTTTAATGTAAAAAAAACACTCTTCAGCATTACGCTGAAGAGTGTTTTCTGCATTATTTAGACATCCACTCAGTGTGAAAGATTCCTTCTTTATCTGTACGTTCATACGTATGGGCACCAAAGTAATCACGCTGCGCCTGGATAAGGTTTGCAGGAAGTGTTTCTGTACGGTAGCTGTCATAGTATGAAAGCGCTGCTGAGAAGCCTGGTACAGGGACCCCATTTTGCACTGCCGTGGAAATAACATCACGGAGTGCATACTGGTAGCTTTCAACGATTTCCTTGAAGTAATCATCAAGAAGCAGGTTGGACAGATTGGGTTCTCTGTCATAAGCATCTTTGATTTTTTGAAGGAATTGAGCACGGATGATACATCCGCCGCGGAAAATCATGGCGATTTCACCATAGCTTAAATCCCATCCGTATTCCTCGGATGCTGCACGCATTTGTGCAAAACCTTGCGCATAGGAACAGATTTTGCTCATGTAAAGTGCTTTTCGGATGGATTCCACCAATGCTTTTTTGTCGCCTTCAAATGGTTTGGTTTCCGGTCCTGATAGGATCTTGCTTGCCTTTACACGTTCATCCTTGATGCTGGAGATGAAACGGGCAAAAACGGATTCCGTGATGATCGGAAGGGATACTCCGAGGTCAAGCGCACTTTGGCTTGTCCACTTCCCTGTTCCTTTTTGTCCCGCTTTATCCAGGATCACATCGACCATCGGCTTGCCTGTTTCTTCATCCTTTTTCGTGAAGATATCAGCCGTGATTTCAATCAAGTAACTGTCCAGCTCTCCTTTATTCCACTCTGCAAATGTTTCATGCAGTTCTTCAGCACTTAGTCCCACTACATGCTTCAGAAGAAAGTAAGATTCTGCAATCAACTGCATGTCACCATATTCGATACCATTGTGCACCATTTTAACATAGTGGCCGGCGCCATCTGGACCGATATAAGTCGTACAAGCTTCGCCATTCACTTTTGCAGCGATATCTTTGAAGATCGGGGCCACAAGCTCATAAGCTTCTTTCTGGCCGCCAGGCATGATGGATGGACCGGTAAGGGCACCCTCTTCACCGCCTGAAACACCCGTACCGATAAAGTGGATGCCGGATTCGCTGAGCTCATGATTTCTTCTGCGGGTATCTTCGAAGAAAGTATTGCCTCCGTCAATCAGGATATCACCTTTATCCAGATGAGGTTTAAGCTGTTCAATTGTAGCGTCTGTAGGACCTCCCGCTTTAACCATAAGGAGGATTTTTCTCGGAGTCTCAAGAGACTGCACGAATTCTTCAATGCTATATGTACCAACTACATTTTTACCTTTTGATTCTTGAAGCATTTCATCCGTTTTTTCACGTGAACGATTATAAACAGACACCGAATATCCTCTGCTCTCGATATTCCATGCCAGGTTTTTACCCATTACAGCAAGGCCGATCACACCGATTTGTTGTTTCGACATGTTCAAACGTCCTTTCGTTTTGTATTTAGTTAAGTAAACAATCCTTATAAATTTAACAAAGTTTTTGTTTGAAGTGCAAACAATACACCTTATCATTATTGTGACATTGTCACGGTTAAAATAACCAGGAAAAATACTCTATTTATCATCCCGTAAGAAATCTTTATTGAAACTTGTATCATTATGGGGATCGCGTTTTTCTTTTTTCGACGTGATACCTTTTTGGATCATCTTTTTCCCGAATTTGTCTTGAAGTTTTTCGATTGTCGCATACAGCGGTTCTTTCTTGGCATGTTCTTCGTATGAGAAGATATCAAGCTGCAATGCCGCATCATTCCGTTCTATAAGATCCTGCCCGGTCACTCCCAGGAGCCGGATTGAATTACCATTCCAGTGTTCCAGGAACAGCGCCTTGGCAGCGGCAAAAATATCTTCCTGTGAACCTACGGGATTTTTTAATTTCCTGCTTCTTGTAATGGTTTTACGATCCTTGAACCTCATCGTGAGCATAACTGTAGAAGACAGGATATCTTTTGACTTCATTCTGGATGCAACTTTGGCCGAAAGCTGATTCAAAGTATTCAGCAGTTCTTTTTGGTTGGCCGTGTCCCTTGGAAGCGTTGTAGAGTTTCCAACACTTTTGAAATCGTACACAGAATCAGGATCAACCGGTCTGTCATCTTTCCCATTTGCCCTTGCTTTCAACCTCAGTCCATTGATACCCAGTTGTGATTTCAGGAGAATTTCATTCGCTTTTGCAAGCTCGCCTATTGTATGGATATCCAAGGAATATAGCTTTTGTGCAGTCTTCTCCCCGATTCCATGCATTTCTTTTACATCAAGCGGCCATATTATCCCTGGCAGATCCCTCTTGCGCAAGACAGTGATTCCCATCGGCTTTTTCATATCAGATGCTGTCTTAGCCAGAAACTTGTTGGGGGCCACCCCAATGCTTGAAGGCAGATCAAGCTGCGAAAGGATCTGATTCTGGATCGATTCCGCGATAAATAGCGGGCTCCCCAATGTATAACTGTCCGTAATGTCAACATACCCTTCATCAATGGAAACCGGTTCAACCAATTGAGAGTACTGCCTTAGGATTTCAAACATGCCTTGAGAAGCGGCCCGGTAACGATCAAAATTCGGCCGCATGATGATCAGCTGGGGACAAAGCTTCTTGGCTTCCCATAAAGGCATGGTGGTCTTGACCCCGAAACTCCTTGCTTCATAACTGCACGTAACAATGATCCCGCGCCTTTCATCAGGATTCCCCGCGATAGCCAGGGGTTTCCCCTTAAGCTCAGGAGCGTATGCAGCTTCAACAGAAGCATAAAAACTGTTCATATCGACATGTAGAATGACCCGTCCATTTTTGGGGTAATGAGGATGCATGATAAACCCGCCCTTTTTTCCGAATACTCTTTGGGAGGAGTTCATTGCCCCCTTCCCTTTCTCTTAGTTTACTACAACATGTTTTTGAGCACACATGTTCGGCAACTAAAAAAGCATGTCTGTTGACGACATGCATTTTTCAGCTTATTGATGGGCCTTCATATAATCTTGGATTTCCCTGATGCCATCAAGACTTTCCACCAGAACATCAGGATCGATCATGGTAATGAGCCTGTCTTCAAGATTGATGACACCAGAAAAATATTTTGTGCGCGAATAAGCCATCAAGCCCACTTGTGTAAGCGCACCCTCAGGGATGTCCAGTATTTCTTTTGCTTCATGAACCACAATGCCCAGCGATAGAACTTCTGACTTTAAAACAATCAGTTTTTTATTTCCTGGTGCTTCTTGCCTGCCATAGAGGATGTTTGCAAAATCAATGACCGGGACCAGTTCTCCCCTGACTTTTGTAATCCCCAATACATACTCGGGCAGCTGGGGAATGGAGGTAATATTTTCAGGCTTCTCAATTGAAATCACATGTCCTACCGGTATGGCATATTCTTCTTTACCCGAATGAAAGATGACAGCTTTATTGTTTATATCCATAGTAACGCTCCTTCAATATGTATAAGTCTAATCTACCATATAATTCAAAACAAAAAAACAGACTCCGCGTTTAAAAACGGAGCCCGTTCAAATAATATTTACTCGCCTGCAACCTCTTGAACAATGGCAACCACCATTTCAGCCAGTTTGGAAAGCTCTTCAACAGACATTCTTTCATTTTTCGTGTGGATTTCTTCATAACCTACAGCAAGGTTTACCGTTGGCACTCCGAAACCGGCAATGACATTGGCATCGCTTCCCCCGCCGCTTGTCAGCAATTCAGTTGGACGGCCGATTTTTTGGGCTGCCTTACGGGCAACCTCGACAACGTGGTCGCCTTCTCCGAATTTGAAGCCAGGGTACATAACGATCACTTCAACTTCTGCACTTCCGCCCATTTCACTTGCAGCAGATTCGAACGCTTCCTTCATTTTCGCAACCTGTGCTTCCATTTTTTCTGGAACTAGTGAACGTGCTTCAGCAAGGATATCCACTCTGTCGCAAACAATGTTTGTTGCTCCGCCTCCTTCAAAACGCCCGATGTTGGCCGTCGTTTCTTCATCGATTCTTCCAAGAGGCATTCTTGAAATCGCCTTGGAAGCCATCGTGATGGCAGAAGCTCCTTTTTCAGGTGCAACACCGGCATGAGCTGTTTTTCCATTAATAATCGCTTTTACTTTTGCCTGCGTCGGTGCAGCAACAATGATGTTACCGACTTTACCGTCACTATCCAAGGCAAAACCGTATTTCGCTTTCACTAGAGATGAATCAAGAGCCTTCGCACCGACAAGTCCGGATTCTTCGCCGACTGTGATGATGAATTGGATGGTGCCGTGTGGAATATCCTGTTCTTTCAGTACACGAACAGCTTCCAGCATCGCTGCAAGTCCGGCTTTATCGTCGGCCCCCAAAATTGTTGTACTGTCAGAATATACATATCCATCCTTCACAGAAGGCTTGACGCCTACAGCAGGAACAACTGTGTCCATATGGGAAGTGAAGTAGATCGTATCAGTACCTTCTTTAGTGCCTTGAAGAGTACAAACCAGGTTTCCTGCACCATGGCCTGTCTGCTCCATAGTGTCATCTTCAAAAACCTCGACTCCAAGGTATTCAAATTTCTTTGTAAGGACTTTGGCAATTTCCGCTTCATATTTTGTTTCGGAATCAATCTGTACCAATTCTAAGAATTCATTCAGTAAACGTTCATGATTAATCATACTTTTACCTCCAGTTATGTAGTCACTAGAATAGTATATCTCTTCTGGTGAAGGTCTACAAATGATTACAACCTGCTGTTACAGCGGAATATTGCCGTGCTTCTTCTTCGGGCGGTCCTCTTTTTTGTTTCTCATCATTTCAAGTCCCTGAATCAATTTGATTCTCGTTTCACGGGGATCGATGACATCATCCACCATCCCTCTTGCAGCAGCGACATAAGGATTGGCAAACTTCTCGCGATACTCTTCAATTTTCTGCTCCCGGACTGCTTCCGGGTTTTCGCTGTTTTGAATTTCCCTTGCAAAGATGATATTTGCAGCACCCTGCGGCCCCATTACCGCAATCTCCGCATTCGGCCATGAATAAACAAGGTCCGCACCGATCGATTTACTGTTCAAGGCAACATAGGCACCGCCATATGCTTTACGAAGTATCACCGTCATTTTTGGAACAGTAGCTTCGGAATAGGCATAAAGAATCTTCGCACCATGACGGATAATCCCGCCATGTTCCTGTTTAATGCCCGGGAAGAAACCTGTCACATCTTCAAACGTGATAAGCGGAATGTTAAAACTGTCACAGAAACGGATGAATCGGGAAGCTTTATCAGAAGAGTCGATATCGAGTCCTCCCGCCATCACTTTCGGCTGGTTGCATACAAGGCCGACGACTTCACCTTTAATACGGGCAAGTCCAACAACAATGTTCTTGGCGAACTCTTTTTGAACTTCCATGAAAGAGCCCTCATCCACCACCTGTTCAACGACCTTCCTCACGTCGTAAGGGCGGATTGCATCAAATGGAATCAAGTCCGTCAAATCCGGACGGTAGTCATCTTCCTCATCAGCTTTCAGCATTGGAGGCTTTTCTTCATTGTTCTGCGGCAGGTAAGACAGCAATTCCCTCACTGAATGAAGAACTTCTTCTTCTGTCTCTCCCCTGAAATGGGCATTGCCGCTGATCGTATTATGTACTTTCGATCCGCCAAGGTCCTCTGAGCTGATTTTTTCACCAGTAACCGTTTCAATGACCTTTGGCCCTGTGATGAACATCTGGCTTGTTTTGTCCACCATGAAAACGAAATCGGTGATGGCCGGAGAGTACACAGCGCCTCCTGCACAAGGCCCCATGATCACTGAAATCTGAGGAATCACCCCTGAATAAATCGAGTTGCGGTAGAAAATATGGCCATATCCATCAAGTGACACGACTCCCTCTTGGATCCGGGCACCGCCGGAATCATTCAAGCCGATAAACGGCGCGCCATTCTTCACAGCCAGATCCATGACATGAGCAATTTTCTTCGCATGCATTTCACCAAGGGCGCCTCCGAAAACAGTGAAGTCCTGAGAGAACAAATAAATTGGCCTTCCATTTACCTTTCCGTATCCCGTGACAACGCCGTCCCCCGGTCCCTTGACTTCATCAAGTCCGAAATCTGTACTTCTATGTTCGATAAATGGATTAAGCTCCACGAATGAACCTTCATCAACCAGAATGTCGATTCGTTCCCTCGCTGTGAGCTTCCCTTTTTCATGCTGTTTGTCAATACGCTTATCTCCACCACCCAGCTCGACTTCCCTGCGGCGGTCGTATAATTCATTTATTTTTTCATAGATATCCATGCTTACTCCCCCTTGATGTTGGTCTTGTCACAAAGCTCATATAATACGCCATGAGCAGATTTCGGATGCATGAACGCAACTTGCGCGCCTCCTGCACCAGGCTTAGGCTGCTCATTGATCATGTTGACACCATTGTCCTTCAGCTCATCAATTCTTTCCTGGATACCGCTCACACCAAATGCAACGTGATGGATGCCCTCCCCCTTTTTGGCAAGGAAGGATGCAATTGGACTCGTTTCATCCAGCGGCTCCAACAACTCCAGTTTAATATTTCCCCCATCTATAAAGGCTACCTTAACCTTTTGAGATTCCACCTCTTCAATCTGAAGAAGGGAAAGTCCGAGTGTTTCAGTGTAAAAAGGCAATACCTCCTGCACTGACTTTACCGCTATCCCGATATGATCGACTTTTTTCAAAGATATCTCCCCTTTATAAAGAAGCTTAACATGTACTATATTCGATAAAATAATGCATTTTCCTGCAAAAAAGCCAAATTTCCGAAAGCGATTTCAAGACAGTAAGGGGTTGTCATACTGGGCAAGTGAAGATAAAATAAGGGGGATACCTTTATTTTTTCTCTACGGGAGTTGAAAAGATGAGAAATAAAAAACTTCAAAAAACAGTTGTCTATGTAATGTTATTTGCTATGATCACGTCTACTATCATGATGGGACTTTCCATGTTCTTATAAAAATGAGTTGTTAAAAAGAGGTCCATTCCCTTCGGGAGTGGACCTCTTTTTATATTAAGGGATTGACTTGGTTAAGGATGGGTTTGAAATTCAAGACGTTTTTGGACTGCTTTCTTCTTCTTTATGACCTTGAAACCTGCTCTCAAGACGCTTCTACACTTTCTTCTGCTCCTTCATGTCCTTGAACACTGCCCTCAAGACGCTTCTACACTTTCTTCTGCTCCTTCATGTCCTTGAACACTGCCCTCAAGACGCTTCTACACTTTCTTCTACTCCATGATGTCCTTGAACACTGCCCTCAAGACACTTCTACACTTTCTTCTGCTCCTTCATGTCCTTGAACACTGCCCTCAAGACACTTCTACACTTTCTTCTGCTCCTTCATGTCCTTGAACACTGCCCTCAAGACACTTCTACACTTTCTTCTGCTCCTTCATGTCCTTGAACACTGCCCTCAAGACACTTCTACACTTTCTTCTGCTCCTTCATGTCCTTGAACACTGCCCTCAAGACACTTCTGGACTGCTTTCTTCTTCTTAGAGTCCTTGAAACCTGCTCTCTAGCCGAGCGGATTTCCTCTTCTTCCTTCTCCGTTCGGGTCTCTAGAACCCTCCTAGATGCCCTTTTACCCTTCTTCCTTCTCCATCCGGGTCTCTAGAATCCTCCTAGACGCCTTTTTGCTCTTCTTCCTTCTCTGTTCGGGTCTCTAGAACCCTCCTAGATGCCCTTTTCCTCTTCTTCCTTCTCCATTCGGGTGTCAAGAACCCTCCTAGATGCCCTTTTCCTCTTCTTCCTTCTCCGTTCGGGTGTCAAGAACCCTCCAAGATGCCCTTTTCCTCTTCTTCCTTCTCCATCCGGGTCTCTAGAACCCTCCTAAATGCCCTTTTCCTCTTCTACCTTCTCCGTCCGGGTCTCTAGAACCCTCCTAGATGCCTTTTGGCTCTTCAATCTTAGTGTAAAGTTCCATAAAGCAAAAACCCTACCGCATCGCCCCATATTCCTTTGCCAGCTCCTCAAACGACTGCCCGCTCTTCACAATCAACAGCCTTGTTCCCTGGGGAACCCTATCAAAGAGAGCCTCCACTTCGGGGTTCTGCATTCTGATACAGCCATTGGAAATATATTGACCAATACTGGAAGGATTGTTAGTGCCATGGATGCCGTAAATCCTTCCGTCAGTCCCTTCGGCATCAAAGCCCATCCACCTTGTGCCCAGCGGGTTCTTCGGGTCGCCCCCTGGTATGTCAGATTTTCGGTAATAAGGGTCTCTTGCTTTCACAATGATGGTAAACAAACCCTGCGGTGTTAATTCATCCGTTCTTCCTGTTGCCACACTGTACTGCTGCCGGACCTCCTCGTCCTGTATATAGGCAAGTGTATTGGTTTGTTTGTTGACGATCAGAAAAGGGTCCCCCGGTAAAGGATTCTTGCCAAGCGGCCATATCGGGGAAACGATCAGAAAAATGGAAAGAAGCAAACGCATTTCCTTCACATCCTCTCAGGGATTAGTTAGAAATTAGTTTGCTTCTTTAGGTGTCATCTCATTCTCTTTGCGCTGCCTGATGCCTTTAAACGAACTCTTGATCAGCAGATAATCCTCCATCTCCTTCAGGAATTGATAGAGTGCTGCCCTTGCTTCGAATTCCTCTCTTGTTTGCGGAAGTTCCATTTCCTCAAACTTGATCCTCATGTCATAAAGTTTCTTCAGGTACATCAGGGCTGTGTTTCCCGGATGGATATGTTCACTTAGTTCCTCCATGAAATCAGCCACCATTTTTCCCTGCTCGACTTTTAGAGAAATCGAAGTGACAAGAGGCAGGAGTCTCTGCAGGATATCGAACTGTTTTTCTCTCATTTTAAAGTATAAATAATAAAGATTTTCATGTCGGAGAAAGTGGTTCTCTACATCTTTGAATGCGAGGGTTTTGGCTTCATTGATCAGCTTTTCTACCTCTGTAATTTCATGGCCGTCCCATCCCCTGTCTTCACTTGTCCTGAGATACCGCACGATTTCCGTAAATATTTTGTGAAAATTCTCTTCTATCTGTTCCTGATAAGCAATCAATTTGCTTTCCACACTTGGCATATAGAGATTGGCCAGCAGGGCAATGCCGATACCGATTGCAATGATCCCGAGCTCATTCCATATAAGGTCAAGCGTGACGTTATGGGCGGAATAGACATGAAGGATGATGACACTGCTTGTCACAATCCCCTGTGTAATCTTCAGCATGACCGTTACCGGAATGAAGAATAGGAGCAGCACACCTATAATGATGGGATGATAAAATAGCAATTCAAAAAGGATGGAAGCAAAAAGCATGGCCAAAATACAGGCAAGGAACCTGCTCCAAGCTGCTTTTAAGGATTTCTTCTTTGTATCCTGGATGCAAAGGATGGTCAAAATTCCCGCGGAAGCAAAATTATCAAGACCGAACCATTGCGCAACCAAGATAGCGACAGCTGTCCCTGCAGCCGTCTTGGCAGTACGATAACCTATACGAAACATAAACTGCAGCTCCTGTTATTTAATTCTTTTTGTTGATAGTGTTTCCTAATTAAGTATTTTAACGAAAATAATTCCTATGTAATCTATATCCCTTTTGCAATGCAGCTGTAAACTGACTGAACAAAGAAAAAAAGAGTGAATGAATCACTCTTTTTTCCACTTTATACTTCTTCACAATACTCGTCAAAGTAGCCTTGCAGCTTAGTGACAACAGACATAGGGTCATGGCCTTCAATTTCATGGCGCTCTACCATAGTCAATATTTCTCCATCTTTCATAAGTGCGAATGACGGGGAGGATGGCGGGTACCCAGTGAAATAACTGCGCGCTTTCGCTGTAGCTTCTTTATCCTGGCCTGCAAAAACAGTTACAAGGCGGTCAGGGCGTTTATCATAATGAATCGCATGCGCAGCTGCAGGGCGCGCGATTCCGCCGGCACAACCGCATACAGAGTTGATCATCACAAGGGTTGTTCCTTTTTGATCAAGCGTCTCTTCTACTTCCTCAGCAGTTGTTAGCTGCTTATATCCTGAAATCTCCATCTCTTGACGAGCCTGGCGAACGACATCATTCATAAATAAGTCGAAATCCATTTCCATATTACTCTCTCCTTTTTCTAAAAGTAGCATCAGTATAAAATGCTAATATAACAGTACTTATATCATATCAATATTAGCTGCCCGTTATCAATCATATTATCTTTTTCCCTCAGTGTATATTCCATTTACAGATAAAGAGGATGGTTTCCACTCTTTTTCTAAAAAATTCAAACTTTAGGTTTATTAACCTGAATGCCGGGTACTATAAAAATACATCTAGATCCATACCCCTAAACTCCCTAGATGGTGGATAGCTCATGATGGGCTATCCTCTTTTTTTATCTGGGTAAAAAAAATGACGAAAGTATAGTTACAATCGTCATCTTCAAAGCTTTCTATTCGATTTACTCTGCAGGCGCTTCTTCTGAGACTTCCACTTTGATAGTGCGGATTCTGCGGTTTTCCACTTCTTCTACCGTCACTTTCACATTTTCATATTCAAAAGTTTCGCCTTCAGCAGGTATTTCCTGAAAACTTTCCACTACCCATCCCCCGATAGTATGATAGGAGCTTTCAGGTTCAGGCAGATTGAGCAGATCGGTAAATTCATCAAGCTGAAACTGGGAATCAAAAGTATACACATTGTCACTGACTTTCGTCATAGAATGGATTTTCTCATCTTGTTCATCCCAAATTTCCCCTACGATCTCTTCCAAAATATCCTCAAGGGTAATCAGGCCGGTTGTGCCCCCGAATTCATCTACTACTATTGCCATATGGACTTTATCTTTTTGAAGCCTGGAAAGAAGGGTTGAGATCTTCGCTGATTCAAACACAAACATCGGTTCGCGGATCAATTCTCTAATACTCACTTCCCCGTATTTTAGAAGATGAGTGAAGAACTCTTTCTCTGAAAGGATTCCGATTACATTATCTATATGGTCCTCATAGACTGGAATACGCGAGAAACGCTCTTCAAAAAACAATTCTTTTATTTCTTCAACCGGCTGATTTACTTCAACCGCTTTCACGTCTATTCGGGGAGTTAAAACCTCCGAAACCATGATATCGTCAAAATCCATTGAACGGTGTATCAATTCTCTTTCTTCCTTGTCAATAACTCCTTCTTCTTCACTGATATCAAGCATGACTTTTAATTCTTCCTCAGTGACGGACGGCATCGTATTGTTTTTGGAAAAAACGTTGGAAACCAATTCCTTTAATTTTATAAAAAAGAAGTTAACAGGTGTAAGAATTTTAATCAGCAAGTAAAGGATGCCCGAGATGGATAAAGCATACCCTTCAGCATTTTCTTTTGCTAAGGATTTGGGCAGGATTTCGCCGAAAATCAGAATGAGCAGGGTCATTACGAACGTGCTGATCACCAAACCGGTATTTCCCCCGAAAAGGTCGGTTGCCAGCTTGGCAGAAATACTGGCCGCAGCAATGTTTACAATGTTGTTTCCTACCAGGATGGTGGACAGGGCACGGTCGAAGTTTTCGGCTATATAAAGTGCTTTTTTACTCCCTCTCAGACCTTCACTTTCAAAATTCCTTAACCTGATTTTGTTGACACTGGAATAAGCTGTCTCTGCGGATGAGAAAAATGCAGAAAGCAAAATTAAAACACCTAATAGAATCAATGAATACAGTGGTATATCGTCCAAAAAAATGTCACTCTCCTAAAATGTTGGTAATCTATGATTAAAGTTGTATCAACGCTGTCAAAGTAACGATAATTACTAGGGGATCTGGTACAATCAGAAGGCCAATTCGGATAAATCACCTCTATATAGTATACTCGCAACCTTTAAAAGTGTACAGGTGCACGTGATGGTTAGTTCAGTCTAAAAAGGAATAGATGCTCTCTTATAAAAAGAGTTTCCGAAGGCTGGAAACTCTTTTTGGCTTAATTTAATTTTTCTGCTGCTTATTTAAAATTCCCAGGTACTCTGCCCATGGACCGACATCCTCCCGGTATCTTTCTGCCAGGATACGGACGATTTGGGAGATATGGGTCAAATCATGGACCACCCAAGTGGAAAGCAGTTCCCTTCCCTTCACTTGACCGAAGGCGGGATGCAAACCCGTCATTTCAAGGACAGCATCGGAGGTGACGATTTTTTTGATTTTTGAGAGGTTCTCTTCTCTAATCCTTTTAAATAGCTGAAACTTTTGACCAAGAGGAGTTTTTGTATTATGTTCCAAATGGGCGAACCGGTCAAACGGCGGAAAGACCCTATTCTCCCCATCCTGAATGATCGTCTCAAACCTTGGTATCCAATTCGTTCTTTCAGCTTCAATGAGGTGGTCGATAACCTGCGAGACATTCCAGGCCCCTTCCCCTTCATCTGCGAGCAGCCAATTATCTGACAGCCCCGTTAGAAAATATTCAAGGGTCTGTGGAGTCCGCTCCAGGATTGCAAGTGCTTCATTCATTTCAAAATTCATTGGCCTGCCTCCATTCACCATCGCTAATACTATATTATTGGAGCACAATCATTTTAGAATCGGCTTCGATACTCATTAATAAAAATATTAAGAAGAGCCGGCTGCATAGACCGGCTTCTTCTCTCTATTTAAAAGACCCTGCCACCATAATCAGTTCATCTTTACCCAATTTTTCATCGGAAATCCCTTGCCTATAAGAGATTGTGACAGAGGTGTCTTCTTCCTGCCAGGAAAGAAAACTTTCATATCTGGTTTCATGATAGTTCGCTGCCGTTCCATTTACTTCCGCCGCTTCGATCTCAACTGAAGTTTCTTTGATTGCCTCAGGTAAATCGGGATCTGTCTGATCGATGAATTGAGCTCCCGGTGTATACCTGATCATAAGCTCCTGCTCTTCTGCTCCTTTGATTACAATTATGTAAGTAGTACTTTCGGCCAATTCCCATTTCTTCACAGAAGAAATTTCTGACGCCTCAAATGGCACTATCTCCGGAAAGGTTAAATCTGCAGGAAGTTCTGCCTGGGCCCTTTCTGTTTTATAAAAACCGTCAGGGGCTGAATTTCCCGTTTCAATCAAACCTGCCTGGGTGCCGCCAAAATATCCTAACAACGCGATTCCTGCAGTAATAAATAGAAAAGATAACACTTTTGAAAACCACAGTTTTTCACTCACAGTTCCTGTTCTGTTTCTTTCTGGATTCACCTAATCACCCTTCTTCTTAAGGTCTTTTTCAATTAGAAGAATCACAAGTGAAAATAGTTTCAATTTTGTAAAAATTTTCATATTTATATAATAGTTCAAGACTCCTTATAAGAATAAATCCAATAACTCATCAAATCGGGATATAGCAAAATCGAAATCCTCAACCTGTCCAAATCCATACCTTGCATACACAAAAGGGATACCTGCATGCTTGGCCGCCTGGCGGTCTCCTTCTGTATCACCCACATATACAGGACTGGATAAGTTGTTTCTTTCCATGACTAATTTAATGTTTTCTCCTTTTGAGAGACCCGTTCGGCCAGGATTCTCATAGTCAATAAAATACTTCTCGAGCTTATGAAATTTGTAAAAAGCCTCTATATATCCATCCTGGCAATTACTCACAATATATAGTTTATACTTTTTTGAAAGCGTCTCGAGGACATGCTCAATGTTGTCATACAACGCCCCGCCTTTTCGCTCTAAATGTTCAGTTTCAAGAGTACAGCATTCCTTCAAGAGCTGTTTCTGCTCCTCTTCATTTAATGACGGAAAAAGCATTCTCCCTATCTCCTGGATTTGCAGGCCCATAGTCGAACCGAAATCTTTTTTGGTTAACTCTCTTTCTATCTTAGGATGGTCTTTAAGAATACTATTCCAGGCAACCAAAACGGTATCGATTGAATTCCATAGTGTTCCATCTAAATCAAAAATGATGCTGTCCATGAATTATCTATCTCCTTTGCACCTTTAAAATCTGCTCTTTAAGCTATTCGCCTTCTCCCTTCAATCTCCTCTTTTCCATGGGTATTCTATAAATAGAGAAGGCACCCCCAAAACCTGAGGGTGCCTGCGAGGTTACTTGAGCTGACTCAGTTGACTTAATTGATTCAAGATTTCTTCAGTCGTAATAATGGTTGCAAACTCTTTGTTAAGCATCGCCATTTCTGCTTCATGTATGGAATCTGCAGAATGTTTCTTCCCTTTTGCACCTGTTGTTTCAAATGCTGCGGTCGCATCTGTCACAAGATATGTCTGATAGCCAAAATTACCGCTCATCCTGGTTGTTGTGGAAACACAGTGCTGAGTAGACAAGCCTGTAATGACCACTGATTTTATCTGCTGCTGGTCCAGGTAGGACTGAAGTTCTGTACCTATAAAGGCGCTGTTGACGTTTTTAGGAAAAACTTTCTCCCCTTCGGCAGGTTGTATCATGTCTTTGAACTCTGTTCCTTGTGGATTTCGGTGATAGAGAGGCGACTTTGGCTGCAATGATAAGTGCTGCGAATAAATAACTGTACCGTTTCTATTCCTCCACTCATTGAGCAGCCTTGAAATATTTTGCTCTGCTTGCGGGTTATTCCGCTGTCCCCAGTAAGGATCATCAAACCCTTTTTGGACATCGAGGATCAGTAAAGCAGGCAGGTTAACTAAATTTGTCATGCCGGTATTCTCCTATCTGAAAAATAATCGTTCCACCTTTTAACTTATCCTGCATGAGTAATTAAGATACTAGTATTTCATAAAAGAAAAAGCAGTTTATCCATTTGTCCATAAAGGGTTTTCCGGATAAACTGCTTCTTTATATTACTTTTGATAAAGACTCATCAAGGCTTCCACTGCCTGTGATGCCGTTTTGTTACCTGCAATCACTTCCGATTCAATATCAGGAAAATTGTTTTTGATATCTGGGTTTTGGAAAAAACTATTGAGAACACGGTCGGAAATCATGGAATGAAGCCACTCTTTGGTTTGTGTTTTCCTTCTTTCAACAAATGCTCCGCTGTCTTTCGTGTTCTTTTCGAACCTTGTTATTGTCTCCCATATATCCCCAATACCTTGTCCATGTAAGGAGGAGCACGTTACGGCCTGTGTCTCCCATCCTTTTGTGGCAGGCTGCAAAAAGTGAAGGATGCTTTTGTATTCCCTTCTTGTTTTTTGGGCAGCAGGGAGATTAGCCCCATCTGCTTTATTCACGACAATCAAGTCTGCTAACTCCATAATTCCTTTTTTCATGCCCTGAAGTTCATCTCCTGCTCCAGTAATAACCAGAAGCATGAAGAAGTCGACCATCCCTCTCACAATGACTTCACTTTGCCCGACCCCGACCGTTTCAACGAGTATGATGTCATAGCCCGCTGCTTCACATAACAGCATGGTTTCCCTGGTCTTCCGGTGAACACCGCCGAGTACCCCTCCTGAAGGGGAAGGCCGTACAAAAGCATTCTGGTTGCGTGACAGGTTTTCCATCCTTGTTTTGTCCCCGAGGATGCTCCCGCCTGTTACAGTGGAACTGGGATCTACAGCCAAAACGGCAACTTTATATCCCTGTTCACAAAGGGACTCACCGAATGTTTCAATGAACGTGCTTTTACCCGCACCAGGAACACCTGTAATGCCGATTCTGATGCTGCTGCCGGTGTATGGGGTCAACTCTTTCAGCAGCTCCTGGCCATGTTGAAAATGATCCTGGGAATTACTTTCTATTAATGTGATTGCCCTTGCAAGGTCGCGCCTGTTTCCCGACCTTACTCCTTCAACAAGATCAGTGATCGGCTGAAGGGCTTTGGTCCTTTTTTTGAACCTCCTGGCAGATTGGTCCTGGTTAAAGGAGTTTGACATTTATTCTGTCACTTCCTCGTAACCGAGTCTGCGGTAGATTTCTTCAATTACTTTTTGCGCAGCAACAGGAATCACTGTTCCCGGGCCGAAAATGGCAGCTGCTCCATTATCCATCAGGAATTGATAGTCTTTCGGTGGAATGACCCCTCCGATGACAATTAGGATATCTTCTCTCCCGAGTTTTTCAAGTTCCTTCACCAATGCCGGCAGAAGTGTCTTGTGTCCGGCTGCCAAAGAGCTTACGCCAATCACGTGCACGTCGTTTTCTACTGCCTGCAGTGCTGTCTCTTCAGGCGTTTGGAATAAAGGTCCGATGTCCACATCAAATCCAAGATCCGCAAAAGCTGTAGCAATCACTTTTGCCCCCCGGTCATGTCCATCCTGGCCCATTTTGGCAATCATGATTCGTGGACGGCGGCCTTCATTTTCACTGAATTCCTCCGCCATTTTTTTCACCACAGTAATTTCTTCCTCGTTGGAGAAGTTTGAACTATAGACGCCGCTGATTGAACGGATCACGGCTTTATGGCGTCCTGAGGCACTTTCGACAGCGTCCGATATTTCCCCGAGTGAGGCACGGACACGGGCAGCCGACACTGCCAGTTCAAGAAGATTGCCTTCCCCTGTCCGGGCTGCTTCTGCCAACTCTTCAAGAGCGGCCTTCACCTTGGAGTCATCCCGTTCAGCCCTTAATTGTTCCAATCTCTCTATCTGTTTTCGGCGCACTTCGGTATTGTCGATATCAAGGACATCCAATTCATCTTCTTTATCCAATCGGTATTTGTTCACCCCGATGATGGCTTCTTTACCGGAATCGATTTTTGCCTGCCTTTCTGCAGCCGCTTCTTCAATCCGCATCTTAGGCAGCCCGGTTTCAATGGCCTTTGTCATGCCGCCCAACTCTTCAATTTCCTCGATATGGTCCCACGCTCTTTCCATCAGCTGTTGTGTCAGGCTTTCAACATAATAAGAGCCTGCCCACGGATCGATGACATCCGTGATGCCTGTCTCTTCTTGTAAGTATAATTGTGTATTTCTTGCAATTCTCGCTGAAAAATCTGTCGGCAATGCAATAGCTTCATCCAATGCATTCGTATGAAGTGATTGGGTGTGCCCCATCGCAGCTGCATGGGCTTCAATCAATGTACGGATGACATTGTTGTATGGATCCTGTTCTGTCAGACTCCATCCGGAAGTTTGCGAGTGTGTTCTAAGTGCCATCGATTTGGGATTTTGAGGATCGAAAGTCTTCATCATACTTGCCCAGATCCGTCTGGCCGCTCTCATCTTCGCCACTTCCATAAAGTAGTTCATCCCGATTCCCCAGAAGAAGGAAAGTCTCGGAGCGAATTTATCAATTGGAATGCCTGCTTTCAAACCAGTCCTTACATATTCAAGACCATCCGCAAGTGTATAAGCCAGCTCAATATCGGCCGGTGCTCCGGCTTCCTGAATGTGATAACCGGAAATACTGATACTGTTGAATTTCGGCATTTTTTTGGAGGTATATTCAAAGATATCCGCAATGATTTTCATTGACATTTCAGGCGGATAGATGTAAGTATTACGCACCATGTATTCTTTTAAAATATCGTTTTGGATTGTTCCCGATAATTTTTCAGGAGGGACTCCCTGTTCTTCTGCTGTCACGATATAAAAAGCAAGTATTGGCAATACCGCCCCGTTCATTGTCATCGAGACTGACATTTGGTCAAGGGGGATCCCATCAAACAAGACTTTCATATCCAATATAGAATCAATCGCAACACCGGCTTTTCCCACATCCCCGACAACGCGCGGATGATCCGAGTCGTACCCTCTATGTGTGGCGAGGTCAAAAGCGACAGATAACCCTTTTTGCCCCATGGCAAGGTTCCGACGGTAAAATGCATTACTTTCTTCCGCTGTGGAGAAGCCTGCATATTGCCGGACTGTCCAAGGCCTGTTGACATACATCGTCGGATAAGGCCCTCTGGTATAGGGAGCGATTCCCGGCATGTCATCCCCATGCTGGATATCTTTTGTATCCTCCCCGTTGTAAAAAGGTTTTACAGAAATCTTCTCGTTCGTCTGGAAAAAAGATCCTTCTTCCAGATGACTCCCTGAATGGTCTGCTAACTTTATTTCGATATTTTTAAAATCAGGCTTAATTCCCATCAGGATTCGCCTCCCATCTGCTTAGAAGAGTGTCCAGCTTATCAATTACATTCTGCCCTGAATATATATAGCCGTTCAGCCCGGCCTTCTTTAAATCATCCATTTGTCCGCCGTTTAATTTTCCTGCTATGTCTACCATTAATCCATTTGTGTTCAATCCGGATAAAATAGCTTCAGCCATAGATTCATAATCTTCATCACGGCCGCAAATCACATAATAATCAGTATTGGTGTTGGCCGCAAATTGAATGGCCTCATCCACTGACAAACATTCCTTGCTCGGCAGAACCCCGATTCCGCCAGCTGCCAAGAATCCTGTGACAAAGTCAGCTCTGGCTTTGTGATTCTTTATCTTACCGAGCAATATCAAGCCTGCCCGAGGTTTTTCTGTTAATCGAGCTGCCCTCTCACGGAGGTTTTCAAAGCTTTCCGATAAACGTCTTGAGTGCAAACCTGGTATTTGAGTTCCACTTTTATGCTGCCCCTCTTTCAATGGGGTTTCCTCAAGGTCGGCATACACATTCGTCCCGATCAGGCTCTGCTTTCTAACAGCAGTATCCTGCTCTCTTTTCTTGAAAACCTGCTGGATTTCAAGCTGAAACGCTCCGGTCTTCAAGGACTCTATTATTCCGCCACTGCCATCGATTTCCTGGAATTTCTCCCATGCCTTTCTTGCCAGGCTGTTTGTTAACGATTCAATATAGTATGAACCTCCGGACGGATCACTGACTTTGTTTAAATGAGATTCCTGACTGAGAATTAATTGAGTATTGCGGGCAATACGTTCAGAAAAAGCGGAAGTATTTCCTGATACTTGATCAAATGGTGAAACATGTATATAGTCCGCTCCCCCAAGTACTGCAGCAAAAGTTTCATTACCTGATCGCAGCATGTTTACATAGGGATCAAGCCGTGATTTTGTAAACTGTGACGTCTCAGCACTTATGACCGCATTGGTGTCATTCAATCCGTATGCCTCCGTAACGTTTTTCCAAAGTGAACGGAATGCACGAAGCTTACTGATCTCCACGAAAAAGCTGCTTCCAATGGAAAAATTGAATACAAGTGTGCCGGCTGCTTCCTCTGCTGTCCATCCCTTTTCTTTTAATTCCTCTATTATTGAGACTCCTGCAGAAACGGCATAGGCCAATTCTTGAACAGCACTCCCGCCAGCTTCATTGACCAGCGAAGTATCGACTGCAACTGTCCGGACTTTTGGAGAATGTTCTTTTAAATATGTAATATTTTTCAGCCAGGTTTGCTGGACGCCTGAAGATTCTCCATTCACCATTGAAGGAATTGGATCTGCGGCATAGGCCCCGCTGAGCTCGGACAAGCCGTCTCTCAATACTTCAAATCCGGCTGAAGACATTGATGTTATATGAAACAACGGTTTTCCTTTGGAGGCGGCCATTGTAAACACCTTTTTCAAAGTGTTCCCATCTATGCCCTTCTGAGGATCCGCAAAAGCCACGGTGTCCTGTCCTCTGGATAATACGGTTTCCAAGATTTCTGGCAGGTCTGCCGCATTTTCTGCTGACACCCTCTGGGCAATTTTCCATTCACGTTTGGAACGATCACGGTTTACAGCCGATTCTTTCTCAACATCTTCTCTCGTGTATAAAGGTTGTAAAGTTATACCTTCATATGTTTCCTTATATAATTTTTCTAACGGTTTCCCCTTTAATGATTCCTCAGCTTTCGCCTTCCAGTCATCCAGGCTCACTGATTCAAATGAAGTATTTTTCATTTTATTCACATCCATAAGTTCGCGTAACGCTTCCCCCTCCCGATTGTTGTAATCGGTTTCATAAAAACCTGTAGACTATTCAAAATTTTTATACTAATGCTATTTCAGTATATAAAAAAAAGCCGCTGACTTCAATGAAAGCGGTAAAAACTTTGGAGTTCCGCTTTACCGCTCTAAAGCAGCGGGGGACTGTCCCCTGTTACGTTAAAGTATTAAAGTTTTAGTTATGAAAAAACCGGTTTGCTGTTTGCAAACCGGTTTGGCCTTCTCTATTAATAAATAGAAGTATTTTCTTTTGAAATGTTTTCGATGATTTCTTTGACGCGCTGCAGGAAGCGGCCGCATACTAGTCCGTCCAATACGCGGTGATCAAGTGACATACACAGATTCACCATGTCGCGAACAGCAATCATGCCATTGTCCATTACCACTGGGCGTTTCACAATCGATTCTACCTGCAGGATTGCCGCCTGCGGATAGTTTATGATACCCATGGACTGAACAGAACCGAATGAACCAGTATTATTCACTGTGAATGTTCCGCCTTGCATATCTTCAGACTTCAGCTTGCCGGTGCGTACTTTTCCTGCAAGTTCTGTGATTTCTCTTGCAATGCCTTTAATTGTTTTTTCATCAGCATTTTTGATGACTGGTACGAAAAGTGCATCATCTGTTGCAACAGCGATGGAGATGTTAATGTCTTTTTTCTGGATGATTTTGTCGCCAGCCCACATAGAGTTGATCATCGGAAATTCCTTAAGAGCTTGTGCTACAGCTTTTACAAAGAAAGCAAAGAATGTAAGGTTGTAGCCTTCGCGCTGCTTGAACTCACCTTTGATTGTATTTCTGTAATTCACAAGGTTTGTCGCATCAATCTCCATCATTGTCCAAGCATGAGGAGCTTCGTGTTTGCTGCGCAGCATGTTGGCAGCAATCGCTTTTCTTACTCCTGTTACAGGAATTTCTACATCACCAGGCAAGACCGGTACGTTTGGTGCCGGTGCTGCAGGTTTTGAAGGAGCAGAAGCTGCTGGTGCTTCTTGAGCAGGAGCCTGCTTAGGCTCTTCCTTCGCAGGAGCTGCTGGTTTTGCATCTCCGGCTTTTGGAATGTTTCCTGAGTCAATCAGTTTCTGCAGATCTTTACGGGTGATTCGCCCTTCTCTCCCTGTACCTTCTACTTGATCAAGGTCGATGTCGTGCTCTTGAGATAATCTCAATACTGCAGGAGAATAGCGGACTTTTCCTTTTTCCGCTTTTTTCGCAGGTTTTGCTGCTTCTTGCTTGCCTTCTTTAGCTGGAGTTTCACCGCCAACTGGATCTTCTTGTGCAGGTGCTTCTTCAGCAGAACCGCCGCCTTCGACCTCGATTGAGCAGATGAATTCACCAACTTCCAGTGTATCCCCTTCTTCAGCGATCAATTCCTTGATTGTTCCTGTAAAAGAAGATGGAACTTCTGCATTTACTTTATCTGTATTAACCTCTGCAATTGGATCGTATTTGTTGACGTGGTCTCCTGGACTAACAAGCCATTTGCTGATTGTACCTTCTGTAACACTTTCCCCAAGCTGAGGCATTTTCATTTTTTCAATACCCAAAGAGGAACCCTCCTTACTGCATTTTGTTATTTAAGCTGCTATTAAAATTCCGCTAATTCACGCATTGCTTTTTCAACTTTATCCGGATTCACCATGAAGTACTTCTCCATTGTAGGCGAATATGGCATTGCAGGAACATCCGGGCCAGCAAGTCGCATGATCGGGGCATCCAAGTCAAATAGACAGTTTTCAGAGATGATTGCCGCAACTTCACCCATGATGCTTCCTTCTTTGTTGTCTTCTGTAAGAAGAAGGACCTTACCTGTTTTAGAAGCTGCTTCGATGATCGCTTCTTTATCCAGAGGATAGATTGTTCTAAGATCAAGGATTTCTGCTTCAATTCCATCTTCAGCAAGTCTTTCGGCAGCCTGCTGCGCGAAATGCACACATAGCCCGTAAGTGATGACTGTCAGGTCTTCACCTTCACGTTTTACATCTGCTTTTCCAATTGGAAGAACATAATCATCATCAGGAACTTCACCTTTAATCAGGCGGTAAGCACGCTTATGCTCGAAGAACATAACCGGATCTTCATCACGGATAGCTGCTTTCAACAGGCCTTTAACATCATAAGGTGTAGAAGGCATGACAATTTTCAGTCCAGGCTGGTTGGCAAATACTGCCTCGACCGATTGTGAGTGGTAAAGTGCACCGTGGACACCGCCGCCATAAGGGGCGCGGATAACCATCGGACAACTCCAGTCATTGTTGGAACGGTAACGGATACGAGCTGCCTCAGAGATAATCTGATTGACTGCAGGCATGATGAAATCAGCAAATTGCATTTCAGCAATAGGACGCATGCCATACATAGCTGCTCCAATCCCTACCCCCGCAATAGCCGATTCTGCTAGTGGAGTATCTAAAACACGGTCTTCACCGAATTGATCATACAGACCGCGGGTTGCTCCGAAGACCCCGCCCTTTTTACCGACGTCTTCTCCAAGAACAAATACTTTTTCGTCTCTTTCCATTTCTTCACGGATAGCCATTGTTACTGCATCAATATAAGAAATTACTGCCATGAATTATTCCCCCTTACTTCTCTTCTGCGTAGACGTATTTAAGCGCACTTTCCGGCTCTGAATATGGTGCATTTTCTGCATAATCCGTCGCTTCATTGACAATCTTCATAACACGGTCATTTATTTCTTTTTCAAGTTCGTCATTCATGACGCCTGTTTCTTTCAGGTAAGCACCGAAAGTGATGATAGGATCTTTTGTTTTCGCTTGTGCCACTTCATCTGGAGAGCGGTAACTGCGGTCATCATCATCAGAGGAGTGAGGTGTCAAGCGGTAAGAAACTGTTTCAACCAGTGTCGGGCCTTCGCCTCTGCGGCCGCGGTCTGCAGCTTCTTTAACTGCTTTATAAACCTCTAATGGATCATTGCCGTCCACGGTTACACCTGGCATACCGTAACCGATAGCGCGGTCAGATACTTTTTCGCAAGCTAACTGTTTTTCGATAGGCACAGAAATGGCATATTTATTGTTTTCACACATGAAGATAACCGGAAGCTTATGTACTCCCGCAAAGTTGGCGCCTTCATGGAAATCCCCCTGGTTGGATGAACCTTCACCGAAAGTAACAAAAGTGACAAGGTCCTTCTTCTCCATTTTTCCTGCAAGTGCGATTCCAACAGCGTGCGGTACCTGAGTGGTAACCGGTGATGAACCTGTTACGATATTGTTTTTCTTTTGTCCAAAGTGACCAGGCATTTGGCGGCCTCCGGAGTTTGGATCTTCTGCTTTGGCGAATCCAGAAAGCATCAGTTCCTTTGCCGTCATTCCAAATCTAAGGACAACCCCCATATCGCGGTAATAAGGAAGTGCATAATCTTTTTCGGGATCCAAAGCGAATGCAGCACCGATTTGCGCAGCTTCCTGTCCCTGACAAGAAATAACAAAAGGGATCTTACCGGAACGGTTCAACAGCCACATACGCTCATCGATTCGACGAGCCATCAACATAGTTTCATACATTTCTAATACATTCTCATTGGATAAACCAAGAGCTTCATGACGATTTTCAGCCATTTATTTTTACCTCCCAAACATTTATAGGGGGAGAACCCGCCAAGGCTCCCCGACTAAAAAAATATGTGCACCACATTCCAATCGAATGCGGGATAAACCAATATTCACAAACTTATGAATGAATTGCTTTTCCGTCTACTGCCAATGCAGCTTCTCCGATTGCTTCACTCAAAGATGGGTGAGGGTGAATCGTGTGGGCAACTTCCCACGGTGTTGCATCAAGCACTCTAGCAAGACCCGCTTCCGAAATCATGTCAGTCACATGAGGACCAATCATATGAACCCCAAGGATATCATTCGTTGCTTTATCAGCGATAATTTTGACAAAGCCGTCAGATTCACCATAAACAAGCGCTTTTCCGATTGCACGGAAAGAGAATTTTCCGACTTTCACATCAAAACCTTCTTCTTTGGCTTCTTTTTCTGATAGTCCGACGCTGGCAATTTCAGGATTACTGTAGATGCACTTCGATACAAGACTGTAATCAATCGGTTCTGGGTTTTCGTTTGCCATATGCTCAACGGCAGAAATACCTTCATGAGAAGCAACGTGTGCCAATTGAAGGCCTCCGATTACATCACCGATCGCATAGATATGAGACTCTTTTGTCTGCATATGCTTATTTACATTAATGAATCCTTTTTCTACCACGATATCTGTGTTCTCCAGGCCGATGCCTTCCACGTTCGCCTGGCGGCCAACTGAAACTAGAAGTTTATCTGCAGAGAACTCTTTTTGCTCGCCTTTGATTTCAGCTTTGATTTTTACTCCGCCGTCTTTTTCGATTGTTTCAGGAAGCACTTTTGCACCTGTTACAATCTTGACGCCTTTCTTCTTCATCAAACGCTGCATCTCTTTGGAAATCTCATGGTCTTCTGTAGGCAGGATTTGTTGAGCATACTCAATGACCGTTACTTCCACCCCAAAATCTGAAAGCATGGAAGCCCACTCGATACCTATTACACCGCCGCCGACAATGATGATTGACTTAGGAAGGTTTTCAAGTTCCAAAGCTTCGTCAGAGGATAAAACGAATTCTCCATCAATATCAAGGCCAGGCAGCGTTCTTGGACGTGAACCTGTGGCAACAATGACATTCTTTGGAATCAGCATTTCGTTTTCTTCCCCATTATTCATCTCAACGGAGATTGTTCCAGGCATAGGGGAAAAGATGGAAGGACCGAGGATTCTGCCCATTCCCTCATAAACATCAATTTTCCCTTGCTTCATTAAGTGCTGAACACCTTTATGAAGACCTTCAACGATTTTCTCTTTTCTTTCTTGAACACGGGTAAAGTCCAGCTTTACGTCGTTAATCATTACTCCAAAAGTATCCGCTTCTTTTGCAGTCGCATACACCTCTGCACTGCGGAGAAGCGCTTTACTCGGGATGCAGCCTCGGTGAAGGCATGTACCGCCAAGTTTTCCTTTTTCAACAATAGCTGTTTTAAGTCCTAATTGAGAAGCACGGATAGCAGCAACATAACCGCCGGTTCCGCCCCCAAGGATGACCAGATCATATTCTTGAGCCAATGGTATTCCTCCTTCTGTATCTTTAAACTGTCGCTTTTGTTTTTACATTGCCAGGATAGTCTTTTTCCTGTTCTTCACCATTAAGGACACGCAGTGCTCCTTCTGCAAGAGCCTGCAGTTCATTTTCGCCCGCATGTATGATGACGTCCGCTATCCAATTGACTCTTTCACTGATTTGTTTAACAAACTCTTTCCCATATGCTAAACCGCCAGTCAACACAATTGCATCCACTTTCCCCTCGAGAACAGCACTTGCTGAACCGATTTCTTTAGCAATTTGGTAAGCCATGGCATCATAAACAAGCTTAGCTTTCTCATCGCCATTTTCAATCATTTTTTCTACTTTTACAGCGTCATTTGTCCCAAGGTAGCCGACAAGGCCTCCTTGTCCAACGAGTTTTTTCATGATCTCATCGCGGTAATAATTACCTGAAAAGCACATATCGACTAAATCACCAGCTGGCACTGTCCCTGCACGCTCCGGGCTGAAAGGACCATCTCCATGCAAGCCATTATTTACATCGATGACTTTTCCATTCTTATGGACACCGACCGTAATACCGCCGCCCATGTGGGTAATGATCAGATTGAGATCTTCATACTTCTTGTTCAGATCTTTGGCAACCCTTCTTGCAACCGCTTTCTGGTTGAGCGCGTGGAAGATGCTTTTCCGTTCAATCAGTGAAACACCTGAAATCCTTGCAATCGGAGCAAGCTCGTCCACTACTACAGGGTCTACAATGAAGGACGGAATGTTTAGCCCTGTTGCTATTTCGTAAGCCAGGATCCCTCCCAGGTTGGACGCGTGCTGTCCGGAATATCCTTCACGCAGATCTTGCAGCATTTCTTCATTAACGGAATAGGTACCGCCTTCAATGGGTCTTAAAAGCCCGCCGCGCCCGCATACTGCACTGAGCTTGGAAATGTTGATCCCCTCTTCGTCAAGCGCTTCCAAAATGGTTTCTTTTCTGAATTGATATTGATCAATGATGGTTTCAAATTCATTAATCTTTTCTGCATCATGTCTTAAAGTTTTTTCAAAAACCGATATGTCATTATCAAATACACCAATCTTTGTAGATGTAGAACCAGGATTGATGACCAGAATTCGATGTTCTTTCGCTTCCAATGTCGTTACCTCCAATGTAGAAAAGCATTGCCTTTCTTAGTGGTCCCCTTTTTCTAGATCTCCGCACCCCTTGTTCTTTTAAAACCGAGAAACGCTTCGCCTCTTCGAAGCCAAGCGTTTCAAGTTGCAGCAGCTTAGCGGTAGCTCAGGATATGCTTTCCGTTTTGCAGGAACTGGCTGCGGGACTTACGGTTTCTTTCAATTCTTTCCTCAGCCATGCGGTCAGCTGCAAGGTATGTTGGAATATTGTCACGCTTCGCAATTTCAATTACACGCTCTACGTTATTGTAGATCTGCTCTACCTTCTTCATTGCGCGCTCACGATTATAACCGTATAGTTCGTCAGCCACGTTGATTACTCCACCGGCATTAATGACATAATCAGGAGCATAGACAATGCCCATTTCATGGATTGTATCACCATGCGTTGTATCTTTAAGCTGGTTGTTTGCAGCACCAGCAATAACTTTTGCTTTGATTTGAGGAATTGTCTCGTCATTAATTACCGCTCCTAATGCACATGGAGCATAGATATCGCAATCAACACTGTAAATATCATTAATGTCTACAGCTTTTGCACCAAATTCATCAACTGCACGCTGAACAGCTTCTTTATTAATATCCGTAACAATCAGGTTAGCACCTTCTTCATGCAAGTGACGGCAAAGCGTGAAGGCAACGTTACCCACACCTTGAACAGCAATTGTTCTTCCTTCAAGTGAATCTGTACCGAAAGCTTCTTTTGCTGCTGCTTTCATTCCGCGGTACACTCCATAAGCCGTTACAGGAGATGGATTGCCTGAAGAACCGAACGCCGGTGAAATACCTGTTACATAATCCGTTTCCTCATGGATCAGGTCCATGTCAGCTACAGTAGTTCCCACATCTTCAGCCGTTATGTAGCGGCCATTCAATCCCTGAATGAAACGCCCGAATGCACGGAACATTTCTTCATTTTTATCTTTACGTGGATCTCCGATGATAACTGTCTTTCCGCCGCCAAGGTTAAGGCCGGCAGCCGCGTTTTTATATGTCATACCTTTTGCAAGACGAAGGGCATCCTCAATTGCAGCTTCCTCAGAATCATATGTCCACATGCGGGTACCGCCTAAAGCAGGTCCCAGTGTTGTATCATGAATCCCGATAATTGCTTTCAATCCGGAATTCTCATCCTGACAGAAAAGTAATTGCTCATAATCGTATTTTTCCATATAAGTGAAGATTTTCATTTTTAGTTCCTCCCTGAGTATGTGTTATTTTTTTATTTACCAGCAGAACAGATCGCCAATGCCAAAGAGTACACTTTACTTTCAGCACTGTCCGCTCTTGAAGTAAGGACGATTGGTGCTTTTGCGCCGGCAATGACAGCTCCTACCTTTGCCTTCGCAAAGTAGATAAGCGATTTATATAGTGAATTGCCCGTTTCAATATTAGGAACAAGCAAAATATCAGCTTTTCCGGCAGCCTCACTGTGAATACCCTTATGTTCAGCCGCTTCCGGTGAAACAGCATTGTCCAACGCAAGAGGGCCGTCAACTACACAGTCCTTGATTTGTCCCCTTCTATTCATCTGGGTAAGGACAGCAGCATCAACCGTTGCCTGCATGGCAGGATTGACCACTTCTACAGCTGCAAGAGGAGCAACTTTCGGATTTTCAATCCCGATCCCTTTTGCAACCCCAACGGCATTGTTAATGATTTGGACCTTTTGCTCTAAATCCGGTGCAATATTCATGCCTGCATCGGTCAAGACGGTGAGCCTGTCGTAGCCCGGTATTTCAAAGACAGCGACATGCGACAGCGCATTCCCTGTCCGCAGGCCAAACTCTTTATTCAGCACCGCTTTAAGGATGGCCGCCGTTGCTATATTTCCTTTCATCAACGCGGTCGCCTCATTATTTCTGACTGCCTTAACTGCAGATTCAGCGGACTCTTTCGCACTATCTGAATGCAAAATGGATATAGCTGGATTGTTGAGCAGCTGAGGTGAAACAGTTCCTGCTATTTCTTTTATCTTTTCACTGTCTCCAAAAAGTAAAAATTTCGCCATTCCACGTTCCACTGCCATAGATACAGCTTCCAAGACCTCTTTATCTTCAGCTGCAGCGACCGCAACAGTTGCATCTTTCAAACGGGTTGCCTGTTCTATTAAGTGATCTAAATTCATATGTTGTTTCAACCCCTTTCATAAAACTTGCTTCACACCTTAATGACATGCAAGAATCGTGCCAACTTTAAAACGTTGAAAACGCTTTATTTTAAACATAATAAACGTGCAGCTTTTTTCTCACTCTGCAAGATTTTGCGTGCTATCTGTTTCAATTTTATATTTTTCCAGCTTATAATACAAGTTTCGCACAGAGACATTCAGCGCTTTAGCGGTTGCCGTTTTATTGCCTTTATTATGCTCTAAAACTTGTTTAATAATATTTTTTTCATACTCTTCAATTAAGGACGCGAGATCACGTCCTTCAGCACCTGCTTTAAGGTTCACACCTTCACTCTTTTCCGGAAGCCTCTCCATAAAGGGCAGGTGTTTGGGTTCAATCATTGTTTCGTTGTAGTTCATGAATATAATGGCTCTTCCCAGTATATTTTCAAGCTCCCTTACGTTGCCCGGCCAGTGGTAATCCATCAACTTGTCCATAGCCGCTTGCTTTATACCCTCTACATTCCGGCCATAATCCTGATTGATTTTCTGAATCAGCACTTCGCACAAAAGCGGGATGTCAGTCTTCCTGGAGCGTAATGGCGGGATTTGAATGGGCATCCTGTTCAGTCGATAGTATAAGTCTTCACGGAAAGCACCGCTGGCTATCGCTTTTTCCAGGTTGACATTCGTTGCAGCGATAACCCTTACATTTATGCTGATGGATTTCGTGCCGCCCACCCTGACAATTTCACTTTCCTGAAGCACCCGTAAAAGCTTGGCTTGCGTATCCGCTTTCAATTCACCTATTTCATCAAGAAAGATGCTTCCATTATTCGCATCCTCAAATAACCCCTTCTTACCTCCGCGCTTCGCACCCGAGAAGGCACCTTCTTCATAACCGAATAATTCGCTCTCGAGAAGGTTTTCAGAAATTGCAGCGCAGTTGACCCTTATGAACTTGTTGTATTTTCTATCGCTTGCATTATGAATGGCATGGGCAAACAATTCCTTCCCCGTGCCGGATTCCCCTCGCAGCAACACGGTGGCAGGCGTCTTCGCCCCAAGTTTAGCCTGTTCAACAGCGAGCTTCATTTCCTCGGAGACACCGATGATGTCATCAAATGTATACTTGGCCTCCAACGTTCTGATGATGCGCCTTGCTCTGTCCAGTTCATTTGTAAGGGACTGAATTTCAGAAACATCATGAATGACTCCCACACTGCCCTTCAGTTTTCCATTCACAATGATGGGGGCGACATTTACAATGACTTCCTTCTTGTTGGGACCGACCCTCATCTTGCTTCCCCTGATTGCTCTGCGGGTTTGAAGGACTTTCAAGTGGATGCTTTCGCCTTCTGATATATCGGCAGTCGCCGGCTTTCCGATGATTTCTTCTTCCGTCAGGCCGGTTATCCGTGTGTAAGCCGGATTGATCAATATACCTTTTCCTTCCTCGTCAACAACAGAAATGGCATCATCACTTGATTGGATGATTGCCTGAAGCATTGTTTGAATTTCCTTAAGGTTTGTTATCTCCTCAGCAAGGTTTACCACTTCCGTTATATCTTTGAATACAGAAAAGGCACCGATGACCTCTTGATCTTCCGTGATCATTGGTATTCGGTTGGTTATGATCTTCAAGCCGTTCTCCAAAAGCAATTCTTTGTTTATTTCGTTTCTTCGTGATTCCAAGACCCTTGGTAATTCACTTTTGGGTATGACCTCATAAATATGCCTTCCCAACGCTTCTTCAGCTGGAATCCCAATCATCTTTTCGGCACTTCGATTGAAAAGGATGATGGTTTCGCTTTTATCGATTCCGACCATTCCATCATCAGTTGAATTAAGAATGAGGTCACGCTTGAAATTTTCATTTTTCATTTCATCAATCAAATGCTCTTTTTCCTTTAGAAGCTTTGCCACTAAAAAGGCCACACTGCCAGGAATCACAACTGTATTCCTGCCTCTTGAATCCCTTAAGTCCTCGAAGACTTTCTGGTCTCCTGTGACTTCGATGATGATATCTATTTCTTCAGTTAAAAAGTTTCTCCAATCTTTTCCGTAAGGTATCCCATTTTCCTTAGCATACTGGATACCCGGACTGTCCTCTATCAGGTCACACACAGCCGCCACTTTAAGCACAGAGGTTTCCCTCAAGATCTTAAGTATGGCTATTCCGCCTTTTCCACCGCCCACTACTAAAACCTTTTGCAATTTCTTTCCACCTCTTGGTATTGAGACTGCAATATCTTTCACACTCTTTTATTGTAGCGTAAGTTCCTTTGGTTGACAAATTTCATCTATGATATAATTATTCATGAAACATTGATCAGAGGAGAATATAGGTATGCAAAGACTGATTGCGTTAATCATCATGCTCATCCCCGGGGCACTGGCTGCTTTAGGAATAAAGCTGATGAGAGATATGCTGTTTGGAATCCTGCAGCCGCCTTTACCAGCCTTGTGGCTGCAATTCATTCTGGGACTCCTTTTATTCCTGGGCGGATTGGGCTTTATAGCAGGTTTCATCCTTCATAGAGACAGAAAGAGAAATAAAGTCCAAGACCGTTTTAAGAGCAACAATGATGAGCGGCCTTGATAAACCAAAAAAATCTATCCTGCATCCAGGATAGATTTTTTGTGTAAAAGAGGATTCTCTTAAACGGATTCCACTACATCGATCCCCTGAGCTTAACCGCTTTTTCAGGATAATCGGTGATGATGGCTGAACAATTTATATTGAAAAGCCTTTTCATAAGGGCTTCACTATTGATGGTATAAGGCCTCACAGCCACACCTGCTCTCATGGAGTCGACGATAAGAGCATCCGGCGCCACTTTAATATTAGGGTGAATGGATTTAGCATGTATGGACTGGGCATAAACCCATGGCATGAAGAGACCGTTTGAATATAAAGGCGCTATCTCAACATCGGGGTTCAGCCTGTAGCAGTGGACAATGGAATAATGATTAAAAGAAGAAATGATGACCCTGTCCTTGTATCCGAATTCATTAATCAAAGCTATCACTTTCTCCTCAAGCTGAGGATAAGGGATGACCCCATTCTTCAATTCTATATTGCAGATCATACCGTTCGTCCTCATCCATTCAAAAACTTCGCGCAAGGTAGGAATCCTGACTTTTTGCAGGAGTTTTTTATTTTTGTAGCTGGCATCTAGCTTTTTAATTTCCCGAAGAGTTAAATCTTTAATGAATCCTTTTCCATTTGTCGTTCTATCAACGGTTTCATCATGAATGACAACAATCTCCCCGTCTTTTGAGAGCTGTACATCCAGTTCAAGACCGTCAGCCCCTGCACGGTCTCCCTCTTCAAATGCTTCCATTGTGTTTTCCGGATGGGTCCCGGCTGACCCACGGTGTGCAAAAATCAAGGTCATAATAAAACAACTCCATTCATTTCTAGATTGTTAATAGGGAAAATAATTTTGGTGTGCCGTTATACCTTCTAACCGGCCAGCCGCAAAATAAAACCTGGTAATCCAAAAGATTTACCAGGTTTGCTCTTCCTTTTATATAAGAAAATAAGTGCGTTTTTTACTCCTCACTCTTTCAAGAAGCTTTATGTTCCAAGCGTAGCTTATCAGCAACCATGGCGATGAATTCGCTGTTTGTCGGTTTGGCTTTGCTCATGCTGACAGTATAGCCGAATAAATTAGAAATAGAGTCAATGTTTCCACGGCTCCATGCCACTTCGATCGCATGGCGGATTGCACGTTCCACGCGGCTGGCAGTCGTATTGAACTTCTTGGCAATGTCCGGATACAGGACTTTAGTGATGGATCCAAGCAGCTCAATATCTTTATAAACCATTGAGATTGCTTCCCTTAAGTATAGATATCCTTTAATATGAGCAGGAACACCGATTTCGTGAATGATGCTTGTAATGCTTGCATCAAGATTCTTAGGTTTTGATTCTGCAGCAGATCGTGATGATGGAGATTTCTTGAATATCGGATTAGATTTACCACTGACTTGACGAATGTGACTGACCAGATTTTCCATATCAAATGGTTTTAAAATAAAATAAGAAGCACCTAAATCCACAGCTTTCTTCGTTACATCTTCCTGTCCAAAAGCTGTCAGCATAATTACATTCGGAATGACAGAACGCTCCCTGATACGCTCAAGAACAGCAAGACCATCAAGATGAGGCATAATAATGTCCAATACGATTACATCCGGTTCCACCTCATCAAGAAGTTCCAGGCATTCCTGACCATTATGAGCTACCCCAACGACCTCCATGTCATTTTGGGATGAGATATATTCCTCCAGTAATGAGACTAACTCACGATTATCATCTACTACACACACTTTAATTGAATTCACTACAGTTTTCCTCCTCAATCCGATATAATCCATATCCAATCTCTATTTTTTATTCTAAAGTAAATTTTCGACAAAGCAATAAGAAATCCTCTTATTTTTTGAAAAAATCTCAAAAATTAAATGTTTTCTTTCATTTCCTTTTATTTTCTCTTAATTTCGACCTGATTCGCTATCAGAGTTATTGGTTTGTCGAAAAATCTTTATAAACCCATTTTATCAGATAATGACAGGCAAAAAAACAGGATAGGCGTCCTGGTTAACAAAAAAACAGACGGTATCACCCGCCTGTCAGCTCGCTTTTTCTCTTTCTTCTTCATAAATGTCAATTCCAGCTTCATTCAGCATCCACTCAATATGAACGCCATATCCGGAAGTAGGATCATTTACAAAGACGTGAGTTACAGCTCCAATCAGCTTCCCATCCTGGATGATCGGGCTTCCGCTCATCCCCTGGACGATCCCTCCGGTTTTATCTAATAAATCGGGATCTGTCACTTTAATGACCATCCCTTTAGTTGCAGGGAATTTCTGAGGAATGGTACTGACGATTTCAATGTCGTACAGTTCTACATCTTCACCATCCACAACAGTCAAAATTTGCGCAGGCCCTTCTTTTACTTGATGGGACAATGCGATTGGCAAAGCCTTATCAAGCATACCATTTTTTATATCTCTATTTAATTTACCGAAAATCCCAAACGGGCTGTTTCGTGTAATATCTCCAATGACATCTTTTTCTTCGGTGAATCTGGCAAGTTTCTCGCCAGGTTTGCCATTGCTGCCTTTTTCTATTGATGTCACCGTACTGTGAACAATTTCGCCATCTTCGACAACGATTGGTTTTTTTGTATCCATGTCAGAAATGACATGCCCGAGTGCTCCATACTTTTTCGATTTAGGGTCATAGAACGTCATCGTCCCTATTCCGGCTGCTGCATCACGAATATACAACCCAAGTTTATAAGAATTTTCATTGCTGTCTTTCATGGGCTGCAGTTCAGTTTTGATCTTCTCTTTGTCCCTTCTTAAGACTACCTCAAGAGCATCTTCGGTTTCCCCGGCCTCTTGAACAAAAGGAGCGACGTCTGCCAGCTTTTCAATTTTCTGCCCGTTTATTTCAGTAATCATATCACCGACTTGTATTCCCGCCTTCTCACCAGGGGATACTTTGCCGTCTTTGGTTTGCACAAGGTGATGCCCTACAACCAGTACACCAAGGGTATTCAATTTCACTCCAATGGACTGCCCTCCTGGAATGACCTTGAAGTCTTTGATCACTTCCACATCTACTTTCTTTATTGGTACACCTGCCAGTTCGAGGAGAACCTCCTCTTTACCGACATTGTCTCCCTGTATGGTCAACGCATCCCTGGTATCGCTCAAAGCCAGTTTTGAATGTGACGCCGCCATGGCTGATACGGGTGCAGCCTTTGGAAGTGTAACTTCTTCACCCTGCATCATGACTATTTTATTTGGTAATTGGATATATTGTTGAACAGGTTTCGTAAAACCTATGAAGCAAAGTGAAACAAGGAGAATTCCACCAATCAATTTCCTGAATAAATCTGAATTCATTTTTTCACTCTCCTCGCTTCTAATCCACACACTTTCTTCTTGGCTACAGTTTTAATTTTGCCTTGAAACAGGACATTTATAACCTTTGTCCAAGAAAAAAAGCTACCCATTTTGGATAGCTGTGGGAATGCTGTAAAAGGTGAATAGTTATATTCAAACAACATATAATATGCTTAAAATTACACAATTTATCCAATTTTATACATAGAAAGGTGACTCCTTGCTGAAACGTGCAACCTGTCACATAAAAAAAGGCCCATAACCCTAGGCTATGGAGCAGGACAATCACTTATTTTTAATGGATTCGGCAAGGCCGAGGAGTTCTTTTGCATGCTCCCTTGTCAACTCTGTAATTTCCACACCAGAAATCATCCGGCCGATTTCGCGGATTTTTTCCTCTTGATTCAAGGAGGTTACTGAAGTGCTGGTCCTTCCTCCCGCAGATTTCTTCGCAATATACAGATGTGAATCTGCCATAGCGGCAACTTGCGGAAGGTGGGAAATGCACATTACTTGGGAATTAAGCGAAACCTGATAGATCTTCTCTGCAATTGCCTGGGCAACTCTGCCGCTTACACCGGTGTCAACCTCATCAAAGATGATGGAAGTTATACCCTGATGTTTCGAAAAGATAGTTTTCAGTGCCAGCATGACTCTGGAAAGCTCTCCACCTGAAGCAACCTTGGACAGGGGCTTTAACGGCTCCCCAGGATTAGTTGATATGAAGAACTCAATCTGGTCGGCTCCATCTTTTCTATATTTGAACGGTTTCGTCTCCGAGGGCTCTTGCAGGAACCGGACTTCAAAGGAGGTCTTATCCATATACAATTCTTTTAATTGCTCATGGATTCGGGCAGTCAGTTTTTTCGCCGCCTTCTTGCGTATGCCTGAAAGCTGCACCGCCTCCAAATATAAGTCCTTTTCCAAAGATTTCAGCTTTTTCTCCAAGTCATGGATAAGAGCATCTTTATTTGTAACAGTTTCAATTTCCTCTTCAATCTTGGCGCTGTACTCCAATATGTCTTCTATTGAAGAGCCATACTTCCTTTTCAGCGTATTTATCTCATTAAGGCGGCTTTCAATGGTATTGAGCCTGTCCGGTTCGAATTCAAGTTCATCCAGTTCCGAGCGGACTGCACCCGCTGCCTCTTCAAGCAAATAATAACTATTAGAGATGGTTTCCATAAGACTGTCATATTTTGAATCCACTCCAGCGGCTCCCTCAATATGGCTCATTGCCAATCCAGCCCAGTCAAGCCCTCGTCCTTCACCTTGAATGCTGTTATAACAATTCTGCAGGGATTCGAACAGTTTTTCAAAGTTCATCAGCTTATTCTTCTCATCCATAAGAGCTTCATCTTCTCCAGGCACAAGCGCTGCTTTTTCTATTTCAGACAGCTGGAATTGAATCAAATCAAGCCTGTGAGCCATTTCCTGTTCGTTTTCATTATACTTTTTCAATTGGCTTTGAACAGTTTCAAATTCCTTAAACACTTCTTTATAGTTTTGGTGTGAAGATTTCAACTCTTTTGAAGCAAACTGATCAAGTAATGTCAGATGAAGTGTTTCGTTCATCAGTTCCTGATGTTCATGCTGGCCGTGAATGTCGATGAGGGATGAGCCAAGCTCCCTTAGAATCGCTATGGTCACCAGCTTCCCGTTTATCCGGCAGACACTCTTCCCCTGGCTGGATATGTCCCTTCTCAGGATAATCATCCCTTCTTCAATGTCAATCCCGAATTCTGCTGCTTTTTTATAGCAGGGATGGGCATCATCTTCCAAGGTGAACAATCCTTCTATTTCAGCCTTCTTTTCCCCGTGCCTGACAAACTCGGAGGAACCCCTGCCTCCGACTAATAAATGGACAGCATCGATAATGATGGATTTACCTGCACCCGTTTCACCCGTAAGGACGGTAAGCCCCTCTTCAATGGAGACGGTCAATTCATCAATGATAGCAAAATTTTTAATCGAAAGTTCCTGTAGCAATACGGTTTCACCTCAATCAAAGCATATCAAGAAATTGCTGTGATATTTTCTCTGTATCCTTTTCGGTCTTGCAAATGATCAAACATGTATCATCACCACAAATAGTTCCAAGTATTTCTTCCCAATCAAGATTGTCGATCAGGGCGCCAATGGCATTCGCATTTCCTGGCAGCGTTTTCATAACCAGCATGTGTCCCGCCGAATCGATTTTAACGAACGCATCAGTCAGTGTCCTCTTCAATTTTTGAAGCGGATTAAATCTCTGGTCTGCCGGCAGGCTGTATTTATAACGGCCATCCATTAGCGGAACCTTTACCAGGTGAAGCTCTTTTATATCACGGGAAACTGTGGCCTGTGTAACATTGAAATTAGCATTCTTCAGGCGGTCTACAAGCTCATCCTGTGTTTCAATATCATGGTTTGAGATAAGTTCCCTGATTTTTATTAACCTTTGCCCTTTGTTCATCATAACTCCCACACCTCTTACTCGTTAAACTGCTGTATATTTATACTTCTATATTCATGTTAGCTTATTTATATTATTATCACAATAAAAAACAATCCTTATGAGGATTTCCGCTCCAGGCGAACGACTCCGCCTGCGGGGTCTCACCTGTCCCGCTAGTCCCGCAGGAGGTCGCCCACCTTCCGCTTCAATCCTGCAGTATTGATTAAAAAAAGTTAAAACAAGCTATGAAGACAACTATTGGTGATTCTGCAGGTCTTATCTTCTGACATAAGAAAAAGAATAAACAAGGTGTTTATTCTTTCTACTTTGATTTGAATTCATTTTGGGCTTCGTCTACGACTGATTGGATGGAGTATCCCAAGTGATTTTCTCCTGTCTCTTTCTCACCATGCCAGGTTAGATGAATGAGGAATTCGATGTTCCCCTCACCGCCTGTGATGGGTGAATAGGATAGATCCCTGACGTCATAGCCCTCTTTTATGGAGAGTTGGACGATCTTCTCAATCACTGCATGATGGACTTTAGGGTCCTTGACAATGCCTTTTTTGCCGACTTGGTCTTTTCCCGCCTCAAACTGGGGTTTGATCAATGCTATCACGTCACTGCCTTGAATAAGCAGTGTTCTCAGTACCGGCAAAATAAGAGAAAGGGAAATGAAAGATACATCGATCGTTGCAAAGCTCGGCATTTCCGCAGCCAGATCTTCCGGTTTTACATACCGGAAGTTGGTCCTTTCCATAACGACCACTCTTTCATCCTGTCTCAATTTCCAGGCAAGCTGATTATATCCGACATCAAGTGCATATGACAGCTTTGCGCCATTTTGAAGTGCACAATCCGTGAACCCGCCGGTTGAGGAACCAATATCAATCATGGTTTTGCCTTCTACACTCAGGTCAAACTGCTTCAAGGCTTTTTCGAGCTTTAAGCCGCCTCTGCTGACATAAGGAAGGACATTGCCTTTAATCGTAAGGGGGATATCTTCATTGACTTTCTCACCTGGTTTATCCAGGCGGGATTCCTTGGTGTAAACCAAGCCCGCCATCACAGCCCGTTTTGCTTTTTCTCTTGTTTCTGCAAGTCCCCGCTCTACTAGGAGTACGTCTAATCGTTGTTTTTTTACTTTCATTTTCAGGCCCTTTTTTGTTTTTTTGGTGTCATGGATTGAATACGGTCAACCACATTTTCCGTCGTCATCCCAATCTCTTTAAGCAGTTCCTTAACGCTGCCATGTTCAATGAATTTATCCGGTATTCCAATTCGTTCCACTGTCACTTCATTAAAGCCATGGTCGTGGGCGAATTCCAATACTGCACTTCCAAATCCACCCTGCAGTACTGCCTCCTCTATTGTTAGGATTGGCATGTTTTCCCGCATTATGCCGGAAAGCATCTTTTCGTCAAGAGGCTTGATAAATCGTGCATTTATGACTCTAACAGAGATCCCTTGGCTCTCAAGCTGTTCGGCAGCTTCAAGTGCCATTGGAATGGTTGTTCCAAAAGTTAAGATCGCCGTATCATTTCCTTCTTTCAATACTTCCCATTCCCCGATTGGAATGGTCTTTAATTCCTTGTCCATTTTCACGCCTAATCCGTTACCGCGAGGGAATCTGAGTGCGATTGGGCCATCATCATATTGAATGGCTGTGTTTACCATATGCTGCCCTTCATTTTCATCCTTCGGCATCATCAGCACGACATTCGGCAGATGGCGCATGAAAGCTATGTCAAATACCCCTTGATGGGTTTCTCCGTCTGCTCCCACGAGGCCTGCCCTGTCTATTCCTATGAATACGTTCAAATTTTGGCGGCAGATATCATGGAGCACCTGATCATAAGCCCTTTGCAGGAAGGTCGAATAGATGGCAAGGAACGGTTTCATGCCCTGGGTTGCCAGACCTGCAGACACAGTGGCAGCGTGTTGTTCTGCAATCCCTACATCAAACATGCGGTCAGGAAATTCACTGGCAAAGCCCTCGAGCTTCGACCCCACCGGCATTGCAGGAGTGATGGCAACAATTCTTTCATCTTCCCTGGCAAGCCTGCGCACCGTTTCGCTGATCAAACCGCTCCAGGAAGGAGGTGCGTTCACAGGTTTGATTAAATCCCCTGAATCCATTTTATATGGACCTGTCCCATGCCACGTCCCTTTCGTATCGGATTCTGCGGGATGGAAGCCCTTCCCTTTCTTCGTGATCACATGCAGGATCACCGGGCCCTCTGTCTTTTTCGCATACTGGATATTGTCAAAGAGATCATTATAATCATGACCATCAATCGGTCCGAGATATGTGAAGCCCATTTCCTCAAAGAACATGCCGGAAACGAATAAGTATTTGAGGCTGTCTTTGACTCGCTCTGCAGTCACTGCAAGCTTGCCGCCGACTGCCGGAATCTTTTTGAGTATATACTCCAGCTCATCCTTGACCCAATGATACTTTCCTGCCGTCCTCAAGCGGCCCAGTACATTATGAAGGGCTCCTACGTTGGGTGCGATGGACATTTCATTGTCATTCAAGACGACGATCATATCTTTTTGTTCATGGCCGATATGATTCAGTGCTTCAAGAGCCATTCCTCCTGTCAGCGCTCCATCCCCAATGACGGGCACAATAAAGGAATCTTCTTTTTTCACATCTCTCGCAATGGCCATTCCCATAGCTGCAGATAAAGAGGTCGAGCTGTGTCCTGTCTCCCATACATCATGTTCACTCTCCACCATTTTCGGGAATCCGCACAACCCTTTGTACTGCCGAAGAGAACCAAACTGTCCAGCACGGCCGGTCAGGATTTTGTGAACATAAGATTGATGGCCTACGTCCCAGATGATTTTATCTTTGGGACTGTCAAAACATTTATGCAGAGCAATCGTGAGTTCCACGACTCCCAGGTTGGGACCGATATGTCCCCCTGTTTTAGATAAGGTTTCTATTAAAAATTTTCTTATATCCAAACTTAATTGTTCCAGCTCTTGCTGAGATAACGACTTTAGAAAGGAAGGGTCTTTAATTGATAACAGATCCATCCAGTTCACCAACTTTCATAACTAAATGTTTTGTTTCAATTTTTCACGCTTTTTTCGCTTTTTATCTTTTTTATCTTTAATGATGGTTATGTGAAATTTATCCTCAACAAATTGTAACACTTTTCCTACTTGAAAGATAATATCCTTGGAATATTGGATAGCCAAAGTCTTTCCAAGAGCTTTCCCGCCAACAGTGAGAGCAGCAATCAAGCTGGTTAAGAGTACATTTAACGCATATTCAATCGGAGAACCGCTGTTGATCTGCAGATCAAGCGTCAGGCCGATGAGCACAATCGCAGCTGCAGCACCACTGATAATGCCGGAAATATCTCCAATTACGTCATTACAAAAGCTGGCAAAACGGTCCGCATTCCGGACAATCCTGATGGAATGCCTCGCCCCATAAACCTTTTTGGCTGCCATTGCGTGGAAAGGGGTTTCATCCGCGGCCGTAGCAGCTATTCCAAGCATATCAAAAAAGATACCTATAAAAACAATGATAAGCACTACAATCAGGCCGATCACCCAGGTAACTTCGTTTAATATTAGATTAGAAAAGATTGAAAAAAGAGCCGCTAACACAAACGTGATAACGGCAATGCTAATACTCCATTTTATTGAGTTTTTCATTACGTCCTTCATCAGGCAGATACACACCGTTTCTTTTATAAAAATCTATGTTTTGTACTTTACATTCAGTATATGTAAAGGGATGGTCATAAATTGAGTAAAAATTGCAGCTTAGGTCCAGTAGGTTTTCCCAATCAGGTACCGGATGTCGCCATACCGGCGGTTTCCCTTTAAACCCGACTTAACTGTGTCACCAGCAGTTAGACTGGATTACCACTTAGTCCGCACTATAATCCTCAATATATGTCTCAAATGGGAACAGTCTAGGAGTTTTCCTCGGCAACCTTTAACCAGGTTCTTAGCCTCTTTTGCAAAGTGGATTTCATATGGGCGAAAAAGCACATATCAATGGCCAACTGATGTGTACCTTGTAACCATAATCCCCTCACACTTCACTCAAGGCAGGCTACGCTGCTAGCGGTTGTCACCGCATCGCAGGTCTATACTCCGTTCTGATTGCTCATGCATTTGCCGGCCTGGAACGGAACCTCCGCGGTGCAAGGGTCAACGCCCACATGCCATTGTGGATCGCCCTTGCACCTTACTCCCAGCTTCGACCCAAGGCTGGGCGCCTCAAGCCGAAACAAGGAACTTCATCGATGTGCCCTTTAGTGGATTTTTAGGCCCACCTTCAGAACTGGTAGGTTGACTAGAATACTGCACCATCCCTATTCAATTATTTTCATTATACCACGAACAGAGCATTTTCTCAAATAGGGCAGATTAATGATCTCTTGAAGCGATCATATCAGCAATTTCAACAAGCAGCCCTGTATCAAGATCAGATGCAGCAAGTGCTGCCTTGCTCTTTTCCAGGTGATTCTGCAGCTTATCTTTTGCCCCATCCAATGTCAAAAGGGAAGGATAGGTACTTTTCAGCTTGTTTTGATCACTGCCTACAGGTTTTCCTATCTTCTCTTCAGTTCCTTCGACATCAAGTATGTCGTCCTGAATTTGGAAGGCAAGGCCGATATGGAAAGCATACTCTTCCAACAGTTGGATTTGCTGCTCTGCTGCTTCTGCCAGTATGGCCGCTGCCATTACGCTAAAAGCAAGCAGCCTCCCTGTTTTGTTTTTATGGATGTACTCCAGTTCTTCCACCGATAGGGATTTGTTTTCGCCTTCCATATCAGCAGCCTGTCCTCCTACCATTCCTTCCGGGCCTGCAGACTTAGCCAACAGGGAAACGATTCGGAGAATCTTTTCTGCCGATACCCCTTTTGTATCAGCCAGCACCTCAAAACTATATGTAAGAAGCCCATCACCAGCAAGGATTGCTGCAGCCTCACCAAAAACCTTGTGATTTGTCGGTTTGCCCCTTCTCAAGTCATCATTGTCCATACTTGGCAGATCATCATGAATAAGGGAATATGTATGAATCATTTCAAGAGCCGCTGCTGCCTCAAGCCCTATCTTGGGATCTTTCCTGAAAGCATTCAGAGTCGCAAAAAGGAGAACAGGACGAATCCTTTTTCCTCCAGCTTTCAAGGAATAAGCCATTGCTTCTTTTACTGTTTCTGGAGCATCCAGACTTTGAACGAGTTCATCCAGCTTATTTTCAACCAGCTCTTTGTATTTTACTGTGAATTCCTCTAGCTTTAAAGCGGTCACGAATTCTCCTCCTCGGATAAAGAGAATTCTTTTTCTCCTTCATCAGTCATCAGCTTTGTCATCTGTTTTTCAGCATGTTTTAATGTGTCATGACAGTATTTTGACAGTTCCACGCCCTTTTGATATTGCTGAAGCGCTTCTTCCAGCGGAACTTCTCCTTCTTCAAGGCGCTGAACAATCCTCTCAAGTCTATCCATAGCTTCTTCAAATGACATTTTTTTCTCTTCTGCCACTAACCTTCACTCCCCTCAATAGTATTCACGCTGCAATGCAGTTTTCCATCCTGAAGGTGGACTGTTACTTTTTCCCCTTCTTTGACAGCACCTTTTGATTTGACCAGTTTTTCATCCTGGGAATATACCAGGCTGTACCCCCTGTCCATAATCTTCAAGGGGCTTAGAGCTTCTAATGTTGAGATTGTCCTGCTGAAATCACTCTGTTTTTGTTTTACTATATTTGAAAAATTAGCATGTAATTGTTTCTTCATACGAAGGTGGTGTTCATTTTTCTGCTCCAGCAGCCTGCCTGGATGAACTCTTTTTAGACTTGAAGCCAGGTTGGCCAGCTTATCCCTTTGCATTTGCATCCTCATCTGCTGGTTCCTGTTAAGCTGATCAGTCAAGCGATCGACTGTCTCGATTTTTTGTTCATACAAACGGCGGGGGTTTCTGAATACGATCGATGAACTAACATTTTTGAGCCTGGCCCTTTCACTGTTCAGCCTGGCCTTTATTCCCCTTATGAGCAGAACCTTTCTGCTCAACACCCTTTCCAAAAGGTCATCGATATTCGGCACAGCCAATTCAGCGGCAGCAGTCGGAGTAGGAGCTCTCATATCTGCAGCAAAGTCGGCAATTGTAAAGTCGGTCTCATGCCCTACTGCGGAAATGACAGGAATTGCAGAACCCGAGATGGCGAGCGCTACCCGTTCTTCATTAAAAGCCCACAATTCTTCGATGGATCCCCCGCCTCTTCCAACGATCAATACATCTATTTCTTTATTCTCATTTGCTTTCTTAATACAATCAGCAATCGATTGGGCGGCACGCTCCCCTTGAACCAGCGCGGGATAAACCAATATCTCTCCTATTGGATATCTGCGTTCAATTGTTGTGATGATGTCCCTGACTGCAGCTCCTGTAGGGGAGGTGATCACCCCTATCTTGCGAGGGAACTTTGGAAGAGGCCTTTTTCTCGCTTCATCAAACAGCCCCTGTTTCTCCAGCTTTTCCTTTAACTGTTGAAAGGCAAGGAACAGATCGCCGATTCCATCCGGCTGCATTTCTTTCACATAAATCTGATATTGCCCTCCTGACTCATAGACTGAAATATCGCCCCTCACTAAAACCTTCATCCCGTTTTCAGGAGTGAATTTCATGGAAGCATTCGCAGAGGAAAACATTACTGCCAATATCCTGGCCCTTTCATCCTTCAGCGTAAAATACATGTGTCCGCTTGAATGTCTTTTGAAGTTGGAAATCTCGCCCTTGACATAGATTCCTGAAAGGTGAGGGTCTTTATCAAATTTCCTTTTTATATATTTTGTCAATGCCTGGATAGTCAGATATTGAGGATTATCCATGTATTTACTACCTCCCCTCTCACTGGGCTTAAGGCTTCCGCCATGCGGAAGTCCGCCGGGGTGTTCTTATCAAAAACTTCCTTGTCGCATTCTTATGTAACACCTTAATAAAAAGCTGCTTCCTTTGTCTGGAATGCAGCCCTTTGGTTCATTATTATTTTAACAAAAAAACGGAGGAATGTACTATAAACAACTACTGAATTCCATTTTCGATCGTTTTCCGGGCCGCTTTGACTGTATTGTACATAAGCATGGTGATGGTCATCGGTCCGACCCCGCCCGGCACAGGGGTAATATAACCTGCTGTATTTTTCGCACTGTCAAAATCGATATCTCCGCAAAGCACTCCAGCTTCATCCCTGTTCATGCCAACATCGATCACCACTGCACCCGGCTTGATATCATTCCCATGAATGAACTTTGCCCGCCCTGCAGCAGCAATCAATATATCAGCATTTCTGGTATAAGCAGTGAGATTTTCTGTTTTGGAATGGCAGTATGTGACGGTAGCATTCTCCCTTAAAAGCAGCTGTCCGGCCGGTTTACCGACAATATTACTCCGCCCGATGATAACAGCATGCTTTCCGGATGGGTCAATATTTTCGTATTGAAGCATCTTCAGAATGCCATAAGGTGTACAAGGCAGAAAAGCATCTTCCCCTATCATCATCCTTCCGATATTAATCGGATGGAACCCATCGACATCCTTGTCCGGTGAGATTCGTTCAATCACCTTCTCAGTTTGGATGCCTTCCGGGAGGGGCAGCTGAACCAGGATCCCGTGAATGGATGAATCATTGTTCAACTGATCTATTTTATCAAGCAGTTCATTTTGACCGACTTGGTCGCCATACTGAATTAAAACAGAGTGGATTCCCATTTCCTCGCAGGTTTTCCGCTTCATTCTTACATAGGTTTGTGATGCGGAATTTTCCCCGACGAGAATGACTGCAAGTCCTGGAACCATACCTTTCTGTTTCAGTTGTTTAACTTCTTCTGTGATGGAATTTCTATAGTGCTTCGCAATTTTCTTTCCATCTATAATTCTTGCGGGCATCAAACTCCCCCTTATTCACCCTGTGTTTCAATGGACGAATTCACTTTTGAAAGTACCCCGTTGATGAATTTACCCGATTGGTCATCACCATACGTCTTGGCAATTTCAATAGCTTCATTTATGACAACTTTGTTAGGTACATCTTTTACTTCCAATAGCTCATATACCGCCACTCGCATAATATTTTTGTCGACTTTCGCCAGCCTGTCAAAAGACCATTTTTCCAAGTTTTCCTTAATAAGGCCATCGATCTTTTCTTTATTTTCTGCGGCTCCTTTGACAAGTGCCTCCAGATATTCGTCAGAAGGTGTATCTTCGTATACGTTTGTTAATGCCTCATCGGCAGTCATTCCGGACATATCCATCTGAAATAATGCTTGTAAAGCTTTTTCACGCGCTGTACGTCTTTTCATTACTTTGTACTCCTTTTAATCTTATCAGATTTCATCATATCAATGATAATAGCATAACTGAGCCTGTGAAAGCACGTAAACACCAATTAATACTTTATTCTGAAAAATTACCGCATATGGAGAATGGCATGTTAACAAAATATCACAAATAACCAAACCTTAAACCATCCTGGGGATACACGGCTTTCCAGACAAAGCAAAAACCAAAGGCTTCTGCCTTTGGTTTTTGAATGACAAATATTGAACTGGACTGGAACTTATTGTTCTTCTTCAAGCTCCTGCTCAGTCTTCTGGTTCTCAAACTGCACTCCTACAACATGGATGTTTACTTCATCAGCTTCTAAAGCTGTCATATTAAGCAGTGCCTGTCTGATGTTATCCTGGATCTTCTGAGCGGTATTTGGAATGGATATACCAAACTGCATGATACAATAGACATCGACTTGGATGCCTTCTTCAGCAAGTTCGACTTTAACTCCCTTACCATGATTTTTTTTACCCAGTCTTTCAACGACACCGCTGGCAAAGTTACCGCGCATCTGCGCAACGCCTTCTACTTCTGATGCAGCAATTCCAGCAATCACTTCAATTACTTCGGGTGCTATTTCAATTTTACCTAAACCGTCTTTTCCTTGTGACATTTGCAAAAGGCCTTGGTTTTGGTTTTGATTTTCAGCCATGAATGTACACCTCCACTGATTTCGCCTGTATACTTATTATTTATTATACCACAGCTTAGTTTAAGACTTCATTACCTCATGTATTTCCAAGAACTTCGTGTTGAACTCGCCGCTTACGAATGTTTCATGCTCAAGTACTTTCAAATGGAAAGGTATCGTAGTGTGAACTCCTTCAATAACGAACTCACTTAATGCCCTTTTCATCCGTGCAATGGCTTCCTCCCGTGTCGCTCCATAAGTGATCAGCTTGGCTATCATGGAGTCATAATATGGAGGAATCATATATCCTGGATAGGCAGCTGAATCCACCCTCACTCCAAGTCCGCCTGGAGGAAGATAAAGATCGATCTTTCCTGCAGATGGCATGAAATTCTTTTCAGGATTTTCTGCATTGATACGGCATTCAATAGACCATCCGTTGAATTCGATGTCTTCTTGTTTCAAGGAAAGCTTCTCTCCTGATGCCACCTTGATTTGTTCCTTTATAAGGTCTACACCTGTTACTTGTTCCGTAACGGGATGTTCTACCTGGATACGGGTATTCATTTCCATGAAATAGAATTTATTATTGACATGATCAAAAATGAATTCAACTGTACCCGCTCCTGAATAATCGACTGCTTGAGCAGCTTTGACGGCTGCTTGCCCCATCTGTTCCCTGGTTTCTCCATCTAAGGCAGGTGAAGGCGTCTCTTCAATCAATTTTTGCAAGCGTCTTTGGATGGTGCAGTCCCTTTCACCCAAGTGAATGACATTGCCAAAGTTGTCCCCAAGAACCTGGATTTCAACATGTCTGAAATCTTCGATGAATTTTTCGATATAAACCCCTGGATTTCCGAAGGCTGTTGCAGCTTCCTGCTGGGTGATATTCACACCTTTGATAAGATCCTGTTCGGTCTTTGCCACGCGGATTCCTTTTCCTCCGCCTCCGGCAGTTGCTTTAATGATTACAGGATATCCAATTTTCTCTGCCAATGAAACCGCTTCATCTGCATCCTTAACAATTCCCTGGGAACCCGGCACGATTGGAACTCCCGCTTTCCTCATCGTCTCTCTCGCTACATCCTTTGTCCCCATCTTGGAGATGGCTTCAGGAGACGGGCCGACAAACGTGATATTACATTCACGGCACAGCTCTGCAAAATCTGCATTTTCAGCCAGGAATCCGTAACCGGGATGGATGGCGTCGCAATCAGTCAACTTGGCCACACTGATAATATTAGTGAAATTCAAATAACTGTCTTTACTTGCTGTAGGACCGATACAATAAGCTTCATCAGCCAATTGTACGTGAAGCGCTTCCTTGTCTGCTTCGGAATATACTGCCACACTTTCTATTCCCATTTCACGACAAGCGCGAATCACACGTACAGCTATTTCTCCTCTATTTGCGATTAACAGCTTCTTTATCATAATGATCGCTCCTTATTCAGGCTTAACCAGGAATAGCGGCTGACCGTATTCAACCAATTGTCCGTCTTTCACCAGGATTTCTACAATTTCACCGTTGACTTCTGCTTCAATTTCGTTGAAAAGCTTCATAGCTTCCACGATGCAAACAACAGAATCATTACTTACCTTACTGCCTGTTTTCACATAAGCATCCGCATCTGGTGATGGAGATGCATAGAATGTACCAACCATAGGTGATACGATCTTGTGCAGGTTTTCATCTGCTGCTGGCGCTGCCGGCGCTTCCTCTTTAGCAGGAGCTTCAGCTGATGCAGAAGCCTGGACAGGTGCCTTGGCAGCTGGTGTTGATACAACTTCTTCTTGTTTATGTACTTCTTTATTTGGGACTGCTGCTGTTTCTTCTACATAAGTAACTGCCTTATTTTTCTTCATTTTGATCTTTGAACCATCAAGTTCATATGAAAATTCATCAATGCTTGATTGATCAACAAGTTTAATCAATTCACGTATTTCTTGAACCTTTAACATAATGACACCCCTTAGAGTAATTAATCAAAATTAGGACTAGCTACTAATATCATACGATAAGACCTTGTAAGAATTCAATATGAGAATAAAACTAATCTGTTCGATACTCATAATTCAGCTCTAAAAATAGCTTTTCGTATTAGATTGTTGCTATATGTATGAGTTAGTTGATTTCCGCTCCAGGTATGCGACTCCGCGGGGCGGGCGGTGAGCCTCCTCGGCTGCATAAAAAGCGTAGGCGGCCGGTTAGCGACGTACAGATTGGAGGGATCCTGCATGAGATAAAGGAATCACAACGAACAAAGTGAGTTGATGATGACTTATCGCAAGGAAGGAGACCGAAATCTCTAGTCGCTGGCCGCTGGAGCTGGATTGGCCTGCGGGGTCTCACCTGTCCCGCTAGTCCCGCAGGAGGTCACACACCTTCCGCTCCAATCAACCTTTGTAACAACGAAATTACTGTATAAAGCAACATTATCTTTTATAATACAGCCTTACCATAACTTGTCCTGACTCTATTGTAAGCTTCTTTTGCATTTTTTCAAAGTATTAGCACGGATTTGCTGGCTGCTCGTTTCCTTGGAGGTTATAAAAGAAGCCGGCTGCCCTAAGGCACCCGGCTGTGTCACTATATTTAGTTTGCTGGCTGGAATTGGACAGCCACTTTTTGCATTGTTCCGCCAACTTCATCGTTAACCAGGCGGATGATTTTGTTAGCCTCTGCAGCTGAATGTTCTTTTGCTTTTACAGTTACTCTGACTTGCTCTCCATCGGCTCTTACCAGCGCATCTTCATACCCCATAGATTTGATTAGTGTTTCCAAAACTGTTTCTGTTGTGGCAAGCTCTTTTAATTGATCCATTTGTTCAATTGCCTCATTCTTTTCCTCGATGGAAATGTCTGAAGATGCTACTTTCGTTTCAAGGTCTTCTCTCATCTTTGACCGCTGATCACTGAATTCTAAACGAAGTGTTTCAAATACTTCATCACCGGCTGCTTCCGTCACGATATCCATTTCACCTTCAGCTGCTGTTTCTTCACCCTTAGCGGCTTCCTCGGAAGTTTGTTCACCTTGTGCCGGGCTGCTCTCATCCACCTTTGCCATATCCGTTGCCTGCTGAGTCGGTGACGTGATGTAATACACAGATAAGACGATCACAAGGCTCAACATTGTTAATAACCATACAGTTTGCTTTTTCAATAACATATTCATTTCCCCCTTAATTTTTAGGCATTACTGCAACCCGGTGGCTGGGAACATCCAGCACCCTCGTTACAGATTCAATGATCCATTTTTTCACTTGTATATTATCAGCACCCTTTGCAACTACAAGAACGCCGCTGATTTTAGGTTTTTTAGTTTCGGTAATGATAGGCACTTCCTTTTCACCATCCCTGATGATCACCAGCTGTTCATCCGAAGATTTATCTTCGATCGACCTGTTGCCGCCTTCCCGATCTGTTTCTTTTGTCACCTGTGTCTGCGAAGAATTGTTTTTCTCATATACCTTTCGCTCAGTCGATTCCACATTTACGACAATCGTTGGATCGCTTACACCGGCGATATCTTCAAGGGCTTCCTTTAACTGATTCTCATACCGGTCCTCGTAATCTCTCATCATGGAATCCTTTGAATCTTTAGTCCCGAAAGCAGGTACTTCTTCCTGTTCCGGCTGGCTTCCGGTATTCATGACCATGGATGCTTGCTGGTCCCCGCTTCCCCACATGTCACTGATCAGCATAAATGCAACCCCAAACAGAAGGACGATCAAGAAATAGTGGAATTTGCCCGGCTTTTTTCCAGGCTCTCCAGTTTCGTTTGAATCTTTCGAGAAAAGCTGCTGCAATGCTTTAAGCGGACCTTTATCAAATTTCATTCTTCTTTCCTGCACCTCCTTCTACCAAGATCACTAGTTTGTCACTTGGGATATTCCATTTTTCTGAAAGCATTGACACGATCTCTTGATTGCTCTCATTCTTGGGAATATTCTTGGATGTATCAATTTCTACTGGTTTTATTGCTGTGACTGCTTCTTTCTGGGAGGTATCCAAATGAACAGAAACTGACAAGATGCTTTCCGGCAGTTTCTCAAGGTCTTCCGCTTCCAGCTCGATATTTTTGACCGTTAAACCATATTGCTCTATCATCTCCTTTTCTACGTCATCTTTCATTTGGACAGCCATCTGTTCTAAAATATATGCACGTTGTGAGGCTTGTATTTCTTTTTTCTTCATTTCTACTAAATTTTCTACTGAAGCTGTTTTGACTGGCCCATCCAGATTGATTTCTGTAAGCGCTTCTTCAAAGTCAGCAGTAAATAACTTCATAAGAGGAGTAAGGATGATCGTGATGAGAAGAAGCCCTGTAACAATCTTTGTATATTTCTGCATGTTGGAACTTGGGAGAAGCATATCGATTACACTTGCCAATAAAACAAAGACGATAATATTGGTTATCCATTCTGTCAGAAATGACATCTTCTCCCTCCTTATCTCACCATCAGGGTGATATTGCCTGCCGCGATCATAATTGTGATACTGAGGAAAAACATAAATGAGACTATTGCCAGAGCAGCAAAAACGTAAATTACACTCTTGCTTATGGTATCCAGGCATGTAATGACCGGCCCCCCGCCCAAAGGCTGCAACAGAGCTGCTGCAAGCTTATAAATCAAGGCGATCATCAATATCTTCATAGCTGGGAAAGCGGCAATCATCAGGAGTATGGCGACACCGGCAATTCCGACTGTATTCTTAAGCAAGACCGACGCACTGATAACTGTATCGGCGGCATCCGTAAACATCCTCCCGATGACAGGGACAAAATTCCCTGTAACAAACTTGGCTGTCCTTACTGTAATGCCATCTGTCACTGCGGCTGTTGCTCCCTGCACAGAAATCACACCGAGGAACACTGTCATGAAAATCCCCAGCAATCCAATGCTCCAGTTTCTGAGCAGGTTAGCCAGCTGTGTAACCTTATACTGCGGCGACAAAGTGCTGACAATGCTTAACAGGGCAGAAAGGAATAATAGCGGCAGGACAATGTTTTGAATCAAGAGTCCGCTCGTATTCATAAGGAAAATGATCACCGGATGGAAAAAGGCTGCCGATATGAGTCCCCCGGAAGAAGCGATAAGCGCCAGCAGCAAGGGGATGAGGGCAATGATAAAATTGATCATTGTCCCTATCGCTTCTTTTGTATAATCAATCGCCACATGGAAACTGTTGAGCGCTATAATGATCAATACCATGAAAACAATGGCGTAGGCGACTTTGCTGACATTTCCCCCTTCAAAAGAGTTTTGCAGCGATTGTAAAAACATACTGAAAATCGTAAGCAATATCAGGGTCCCAAGAAGCTTTCCATTCATGATCAGTTCCTGAAAGGCGAAATGAAACATCCCTGAGAACCATGCCTTGAAGGAAAACTGCTTGTCCCCCTTAATAAAGTCAACCAGGCTGCCCTTTTGGCTTTCAGGCAGGAAACCTCCATACTGTGCCAACACGTCTTCCCAATAAACCTTCAGTTCATCAATCTCCAGTTTTTCCAATTGATCTTCCAATAACTTCTGTCCCACCTGGGTGTTTTGTTCTGCGTCTTCCCCTTCAGCTTGAACTGCGGATGTGCCAACATATAAGCAAAATAGTGTACAACAAATGATTAGTATTAATCGACGCATTTTTTCACCTCTAAGGGCAGCTGCTTCCTTAACTATTCGGTATCATATTGATGATGGTTTCAATGATGACAGTCAAGATCGGCACTGCCATTGCTAGAATAAGAATTTTACCTGCCAATTCCACCTTTGCTGCCAGGGCACCCTGCCCTGCGTCCTTTGTAATATGAGAAGCAAATTCTGCTATGTAGGCAATCCCTATTATTTTCAGGATGGTTTCCACATAGATCATGTTGATGTTTGCATTCGCCGCCAGCTTTTCAATCATCCGGATGATTTCGTATATCTGATCGACCAGGAATAAGAAGATCGCACAGCCAACGAACACTACAAGCAAAAAAGCAAAATTAGGCTTTTGTTCTTTAATGATCAGGGCGAGGAAAGTGGACACTAAAGCAATTCCGACTACCTGTATGATTTCAATGGCCTATTCCCCCTCTCACCCTTGGAATAGAAACACTGACTTGATTTTTTGAAACAAATCATCAACGATTGAAGCGACCATAAATAAAATGTAAATAAAGCCGAACAGTGTAACCCACTGTGCATATTCCTTCTTTCCAACCTGGTCAAGGATAGTGTGAAGGAAGGCCACTACAATACCCACACCGGCAATTTTGAAAATAATATCGACATCAATTCCCATCTTTTCCCCTCCTGATCATTACAGCAATAAAATGATGAGAAGCAGGCCTGAAAGAAACCCTAAACTTTTCGTCATTTTTTCGTATCTTTTTTGTTTTTCCAGTGCTTCTGTCTCTTCCCGTTCCAAATGCGTAAGGGTCAGTAAAATATGCTTTTGCTGGGTCAATCGGTCGTGCTTCCCCAGACTTTCACCAAACTGGGTAAGGATTTCATACTCCCGCGTCTTAAAGGCCGTCATCTTCCAGACCTCTTTAAGACTGGCTTCCCACGCTTCGCTGACAGTCGTCTCTTCTGTAGTGATTTTTTTGGCGAACACTTCAAAAAACCAGGCTACAGGACGCTGGAGCTGCTTAGACAGTTTGCGCGCTGCTTCATGAAGAGGGGTATGTCCATACATGATTTCCGCCTCAAGCGACTGTAAGGCAGATTTGAGTATCCTCAATTGCCGCGGCCGCTCGCTCAAGTACCTGGATGCTTCAAAACCTGCCCAGGAGGTAGATAGGATGATGAAAACCGCACCGATGATTTTGATCATTTATGTCACACTCGCTTTTCTCAGCAGTGAATCCCCCGCTTGATTTTTAATATCCTTAACCAGTCCGGGATGATCCCCTCTGGATAGTTCTATGAATCTCTCGACAACATTCATCTCGATGATTTCTTTAAGATAGGGACGCTTTGAAACCTCTTCTAGTGAATGCCCATGGGTTGTCATGATAAGGGAGATCCCTGCATTAACCGCTTCAAGGATAGCTTGGCCATCTTCCCGGCGGCCGATTTCATCCACGATGATTACTTCAGGGCTCATGGACCGGATAAGCATCATCATCCCTTCTGCTTTCGGGCAGGCATCCAGCACATCTATCCTCGGTCCGAACTGAAGCTGAGGCACACCATGCACACAGCCTGCAATTTCGGAACGTTCATCTACAATACCGACTTTAAACGGTGAAATTTCCTCCTCAGGGACACCTGATGAGACAATCCTTGCGATATCCCTCAGCATAGTGGTCTTTCCTGTCTGTGGAGCTCCAATAATCATGGTGTGCTTCCATCCATTGTCATAGAGACAGGGAATCAACGGGGCAGCTATGCCTATTGCTTCCCGGGCAACCCTGATATTGAAGGAAGCCAAATGCCTGATCGCCTTCACTTTCCCATCATCGAGAATCACCTTTCCGGCGAGTCCGACCCGGTGTCCGCCCTCAATTGTGATATATCCTCTTTTCAACTCTTCTTCCAATGTATAAAACGAATGGTTTGCTAATCTGTTGATCAGCTGCTCTCCATCTTTCCTTGTCACAACATAGGGAAGAAAATAAGGGATCCCCCTGGCTGTCACTTCCAGCGGTCTATCAATCCTTATTCTTATTTCTTCGATCAGCGGCTGGATATGGTCGGGCATTGCTTGGATCTTTTCTGCGATAGTTGATGGAATGATTGATAGGATTTCTTCCATATTCCCTCCTCCTCGTTATTCTGTAAAAGCTTCTTCTTAAATTGGTACATGCCTTTTGATATTAAAATGTATTCGGAGATTAGAAGATTATGACTTGATTCGGTGGGAATGAAGGGAATTATATCGACCTTTAGTACGTTAAAGCGCTAAGAGGGACAGTCCCTCTTAGCGCTTTAACGTCCTAAAACCTGCAGAAAATAAAAAAAGCTGGAGGGCAGCCTACGCCCTTCAGCTTTCTCATCATTAACAATTATGCACGTGATACATAAGAACCATCTGTTGTGTTGACCACAAGAACGTCACCTTCGTTGACGAAGAATGGTACGTTAACAGTCAATCCTGTTTCAACTGTTGCCGGTTTAGAACCGCCGGAAGCTGTATCGCCTTTGATGCCAGGTTCCGTTTCAGTGACAGTCAACTCAACTGTGTTTGGCAGTTCAACACCAAGAGTTTCACCTTGGTACATCATGATTTGAACTTCCATGTTTTCTTTCAGGAACTTCAACTCATACTCGATCTGAGCAGCGCTAAGTTCGATTTGCTCATAAGAATCTGTATCCATGAATACATGCATATCCCCATTTGCATAAAGATACTGCATTCTGCGGTTGTCGATTTGAGCTTTAGCCACTTTTTCACCTGCACGGAACGTTTTTTCCTGAATGGCTCCATTGCGCAGGTTTCTTAGTTTAGAGCGTACAAATGCCGCTCCTTTACCAGGCTTGACGTGTTGGAAATCCATTACACGCCAAATACCGTTATCTACTTCAATAGTTAGACCTGTACGAAAATCATTTACTGAAATCATGAGTGTTCCTCCTAAGATTTGAATAGCCTTGTAGACTATTTATTGCATGTCTATTATGCCATATTCTGTACGTACGGCAATAGTTTTATTAAAGAATGATTAATTCTTTCGTTGAGTGTGTCAATGTTTCGTTGCCAGTTTCAGTGATCACTGTGTCGTCCTCGATACGGACTCCGCCGATACCCTGGACATACACGCCCGGCTCTACCGTTACAATCATTCCTGGCTTTAATACTGTTTCTGAAAGATGTGACAGGCCAGGACCCTCATGGACTTCAAGGCCGATTCCGTGTCCAAGGGAGTGGCCGAAGTTATCACCGTAGCCTTTTTCTTTGATGTAATCCCTTGCGATTGCATCCGCCTGTGCCCCAGTCATACCCGGCTTGATTTCTTCCATTGCTTTCAGCTGGGATTGAAGCACAACGTCATAGATTTCCTTCAGCTTATCAGAAGGCTCGCCGACAGAAATGGTTCTTGTCATATCTGAGCAATAGCCTTTGTAATAGGCACCGTAGTCAAGTGTGATGAAGTCACCTTTTTCAATGACCTTTTCACTTGCTACTCCATGCGGAAGAGCTGAACGGGTCCCGGAAGCAACGATGATATCAAATGATGAAGATGTTGCGCCGGCTTTTCTCATGAAGAATTCCAGTTCATTCGATACTTCCAATTCTGTCTTTCCTGGTTTGATGAAATCAAGGATATGCTTGAACGCGGCATCCGCGATATCAGCAGCATCTTTAATGATCTTCAATTCTGCATCCGTTTTGATCAACCGGATATCTTCAATCAGCCCACTCACTGGAACAAGTTCAGCGCCAACCTTGCTGCGATAGCTTTCAAACGCCGAGTAAGTTAAATAATTCTTTTCAAAACCAAGCTTTTTGATTCCAAGTTTCTCTACCTGAGTCGCAACTTCATTAGGGATTGGACCTTTATGCTGTACAATCTCGAATCCTTGAGCCTGCTCTGCAGCCTGTTCCGTATAACGGAAGTCTGTGATGAATACAGCGCTGTCAGCCGTAATCAGGGCAACTCCTGAAGAACCAGTAAAACCAGTCATGTAACGGCGGTTGTATGTACTAGTGATCAATATACCGTCAATATTGCTTTCGGAAAATTTCTCTCTTAATTTATCAAGTTTACTCAACCTATTCATCTCCCTTTTGTTTGTTTATAAGAGCCTGCAAGGCAAGTTCATATCCAAATAACCCGAGGCCGACAATCTGTCCTTCAGTAACTTCTGCCAGAACGGATTGATGTCTGAAAGGTTCTCTTTTATGAACGTTTGAAATATGAACTTCAATGACGGGTACATCGATTCCGGCAATGGCATCTCTAATGGCATAGCTGTAATGTGTGTAGGCACCGGGATTGAAGATAATACCCGAGTACCCCTCATCCTCAGCCTGATGGATAAAATCGATGAGCTCACCCTCATGGTTTGATTGTTCCGCTTTCAGTTCACATCCCGCCGACAGGGCAGCTTTTTTCACTTTCTTTTCAAGCTCATCCAACGTTGCAGTCCCGTAAATCTGCGGTTCCCGCTTGCCTAAGCGGTTAAGGTTCGGTCCATTAAGCAGAAGAATCTTTCGCATATGTATTCACCCATAAAAATAGAATGTTCAACATGAACATTCTAACATAAACTTATTGACAAACCTACTACAATGTCTGAATCTTACTGACTTACTTGTTCTTCTTTCTCGTGATGGTGGCGAAGTTCGTTTTCCTCATAAGAGATCGAATAACCGATAAAGACTCCATATAGTATATAAAGGCAGGCTTCCGTTATCAGGGTTATATAATCTGTATCGCCCAGCCCCTTCATACTTGGGAAAAGCGGGTTCAATACTACAAAAACAATGAGCATCAAGGCAATGCCGTAGCCGGCACCCACCCACATGGATTTAAGCTTTCTTAAAAGAGCATAGTAAACAAGTGCAACCCCAATGGATACCAACCCATATGCGAGGATGGAAATGACTATTCCCAGCCAGGTTTCTTTCCAGTCCCCGACAGCCCAAGGTTCAAGGATGATGTTCGGCTCGAGTTTTGTAAAGGAGAACATATAGCAGATATAGGCAATCCCGCTCCACAGAATTCCCCCTGTGAATCCGGTTGCAATCACCATGCCAATAAATGAAAGCGGCTTTTCCTGTTTATTCTGTTCCAGCTTCTTATCACTTGACGGTTCTTGTTCTCTTGCAGACATCAAAACACCTCCTTTGGGTAGTATGTCCATTTCCATAAAAGTATTTCATCTTCACAAGATATTGCTTAAATTAATAAGTTTTTAGTAAAATAAAAATACTTACATTCGAAAAATCACAAACCAACATCCAGCAAAAGACAAATGTGTAAAATTAAACAGAATTACGGTTAGAATGGACGGATTTAGTCTAAAATATAGATAAAGGCCTATTATGCTTTACACATCAGTTCCAAAGGAGGTGACCTTCTTGAATGCTCGTTTCATAATTGCAGGAGCTGTTATTCTATTAGCCTCTATCGGTTTGGTTTCCACGCTTATGGGAGATCCTCTTGAACTTCTTCAAAGAATACTCATTTTTGCAGTAATTGCCGGAGTCATTTATTTTGTTTTCCGGAAAGTGATGATGGGTGGGAAAGGAAAAGACAAGGATCAAAAAGCTTTCCTGAAGGCGGCAAAACAATCCAAGAAGCGGTATAACAAGAAAACAGCTGCTACAAAAGCAAAAGCCAGTGCGCCGAGTCCATTTCGCAAAAAGTCCTATCGTAAAAAATCCCAAGCCAATCTTACTGTTATTGAAGGTAAAAAAAATAGAAAAAATCGAGCATCTCTCTAAGCTCGATTTTTTTATTTCTCTTCATCCAAAGCTCCAGCCCCGCAAAAATTCTATGGCCTTGATATATCCATATTCCGCAAGTTCCCTTTTTTTCTCATCAGTCAATTCAAACTCTGTTGTCAGCACACCTTCCGTCGGGATGAATATGATATTTGTCGCATGTTTCCTCGAGATATAACGGGAATCATGAGCATCCTTCATTGTTTGAAACAGAGCCCCATACATATCAATCGCATTGTGTATCTCATTTTTTGGCCTTTCCTGGATACTGGGACTAAGTTTGATCCCTAACACGGGCCTGACTTTCTTGGTGTTCTCTTTATCAAACAGCCACATGGGGAAATTGCTCAAAACCCCGCCGTCGACTACGAGACTTAGTCCTTCCAGGGATTTCAACCGCACCGGTTCAAAAAAATAAGGCAGGCTGGCACTCATCCTGATCGCCCTCGCTACAGGAAAGGTCTCTTTTGGTATGCCATATTTCTCGAGGTCATCGGGCAGGACCATAAGCCGGCCGTTTGATAAGTCTGACGCTATGACCCTCAATGCCCCAGGCGCAAGGTCGGCAAACGTATATATCCCCCTAACCCGCAACTTCTCTTCCAGCCATTCTTCCAAAGCATCGCCTTTATAGAGACCGAGTTTCCAATAAACCCTGAGCCAGCGCACTAAAGGTACCGAAGAAAGCAGGGCCTTTTTATCCAATAAGTCCGTCAATTCGATTTCATCCATTATCTGGAGAAGGTGATCACTTTTGTAACCGGCTGCAATAAAGCCTGCTATGATGGCTCCCGCACTTGTACCCGCAAGCCTTTTGAATCGAATTCCCTTTTCTTCAATTGCCTTATAGGCTCCAATCATGGCCAGCCCTTTGATTCCACCACCTGAGAATACACCATCGATGTTCATGGAACCATCCCCTTCAAAATTTCCTTATTACATCTTTAATTCAATTTGAAGGGTTTTAGAATAAAAAAATGCCCAGAATTATTTTACTCCTTTAAAGCACTGAAAGGGACAGTCCCTCTTAACGCTTTAAAGGGGTAAAGCTTTGGAGGCATAAAAAAAGAAGGAGAAAATAAATTCTCCTTCTTCTTATATTATAGTCCGCATTTCAGCTGTGCCCCACAGTTGGTACATGTGTTGCAGCCGCCCATATCTTTGACTGTTCCTTTGCGGCAGACCGGGCAGGTGTTGCCGACTTCGGAACCGATGGTTACATCTGTTGCTCTTACGTCCTGGATTGTATCCACCAGCACGACCGGCTTTTTGCCTTGTGCAACCGGCTGTTCAATCTCTTCTTCATCAAAGCTGTTCTCTTCAGCTTTTAAGGTCAGAACCTGTGAGTCACGGCTTCCATCAACGTAGACAGTACCGCCTTTCGCTCCGCCTTTATATAATCTTTCATATACAGCCTCCACCTGGTCTACCGTGTAGCCTCTCGGAGCATTGACTGTCTTGGAAATAGAGCTGTCAATCCAGCGCTGGATGACACACTGTGCGTCTGCATGCGCTTCAGGAGCAAGTTCCATTGAAGAAATGAACCATTCCGGCAGGGCATCCGGATCAGCATCAGGATTGCGGTCCAGATATTCTTGGACAATTTCAGCCTTCACTTCAATGAATTTCCCAAGGCGTCCGCTTCTGTAATAAGTGAAGGAGAAATAAGGTTCAAGACCTGTAGCTACCCCTACCATTGTCCCCGTGCTTCCTGTTGGCGCCACAGTCAGCAAGTGAGAATTTCGGATACCGTTTTCCAGAATGGACTGTCTTACATCTTCAGGCATCTTGCTCATATATCCTGTATTAATGAAAGCTTCCCTCAGGTGGTTTGTTTCTTCTTCTGTCTCACCTTGAAGGAACGGGAAACTTCCCTTTTCCTTGGATAGTTCAACAGATGCACGGTAAGCCGTCACTGCGATTGTTTCAAATACTTCATCAATTAGCTTGTTGCCTTCTTCAGAACCGTATTCTTTCTCACAGTAGATCAATAGATCGGCAAGTCCCATGACCCCAAGGCCGACACGGCGTTCGCCAAGTGCCTGCTTTTTATTTTGTTCCAGGAAGTATGGAGTTGCATCGATGACGTTATCCTGCATGCGCACTCCGACTTCCACAGTCTTTTTCAGTTTTTCAAAATCGACTGTCTTGCTCTCTTTATCTGCGAATTCAGCAAGGTTTACCGCTGCAAGGTTGCAGACGGAAAATGGTGCGAGTGGCTGCTCTCCGCATGGGTTCGTCGCTACAACCTTCTGTCCATAAGCTTTGGCATTCGTCATGTCATTTGCATTATCAATGAAGAAAATACCCGGCTCTGCAGAATATGTTGCACAGACATTGATCAGGTTCCATAACTCTTTGGCACGCATCTTTCTGTAAGTGCGTACTTTATAGCCCATTTGTTCCCACTCACGAACATCACCGACTTCATGCCAGTTTTCATTATAGAATTTCATTTCTTCCTCATCATATTTCTCTACATCAGGGAAGCGCAGCTCGTATTCAGCATCGTTCTCGACCGCTTCCATAAAATCACTTGTCAAGCAGACAGAGATGTTTGCACCAGTCAGGAACTCAGAGTTATGAACAGAGTATGAGCCTCCAGTTCTTAATTTTTCCTCCGCTTCTTTGATGATTTTATCAGAGAAACCGCCAAGGCCGGGAATCTGTTTGTAGTTTACAATTCCCTGATACATGTCTTGTTCCTGTTCAGTAAGCGGTGTGAATTTCAGTTTATCCTTTGCCGCCTTTTTGATTTGCTCATCTTCTGTGTTTTCAAGCAGATAACGCAGAATACGGGGATTTTGCATTTTTGAAATGATGAATTCAATGATATCCGGGTGCCAGTCGGCAAGCATGATCATCTGGGCCCCGCGTCTTGATCCACCCTGCTCAACAAGGTGCGTCAACTTCGCAATGTCATCCAGCCAGGAAACGGAACCGGAAGATTTCCCGTTCACACCTCTTGCCAGTGTGTTTCTCGGCCTTAACGTCGAGCCATTCGTTCCGACTCCGCCTCCGCGGCTCATGATTTCCATTACCTGTTTACGGTGGTCGGAGATTCCGTCCCTTGAGTCTTTGACGAATGGCATTACATAGCAGTTGAAATAAGTAACGTCCGTATCTGCACCTGCTCCGTACAGTACACGTCCGGCAGGGACAAAATTCATATTGACGAGTTCATGGTAGAACTTTTCAAACCATTCCTGTCTTTTTTCTTCTGTCGTCTCTACACTTGCAAGTCCTGTGGCATTTCTCTTTGCGATCTGCTCATAGTAGATTTCAAGCGGCTTTTCAATGACATCCAAGGAACGTTTGACAACAGCCGTCTCAGCTTCCTCAGGATTATCAATGGAACTTCTATATTCTTCATCGATCAATACTTCAGCCTGCTTGTTCTCCCAGTCGATGCTCTTGATGTACCCCAGCCCTCTGGCAGGGAATTTAGGATCTTCCTTGATGGTCAGAACAACGAAGTCACCTTCAGTAAGTGTGATCTTTTCAGTGTCTTTAAACGAGTAGCGGTCAAGCATTACGAGGCGTGAAACACCCTTATGGGTAATCTGCATATCCGGGGTAATGGGATGGACTTGCGGAAATAAACCGATTGCTTTGTTCAATCTCTCTCTGTTAAGATTCATTTCTTGTTTCGATACGACAGACATAAATACAACTCCTTAAACTACTATATTGAATAAATTCTCTGTTTCTATCATTTGGTGTAATTCAAAAATAAACTTATCATAGCCAAAAATGAAAATCAACCAATATACACTATATATAGTGTATAAAATATTTTTCGACACACTATATATTGTGTTTAGTTCATGGTGAATCATTTTTGTCAAACTGAAAATATGCCGGAAAGAGGAGGAATCCGAAGGTAATAATAGATTATGAAGCACGAATCAACAAAACACGACAATTTTCAGGGTTGAAAAAACCGCAGACCGCTTCAGCCCTTGATAAAAGCAAAAAAAGCGACTCTCATCGCTTTTTCTAAATTAAAAAAATCAGATTGTTGTTGCTGAAACATACGAAAAAATGGACTATCTCTTAAAATTCCATTCATCCGATTCGTACCTTCTTTTCGCCAGTTCTTCTACATATTGTGTTTCCTCTTCTGACAACACATATGGCTGCAGCTCGATATCGAGTCCCTGTTCGAACCCTTCCTTAAATGCCGCCTTTGCCATATCCAAAGTCACTTTTTCCTTACTGATTTCATTGACCGCAACCGCTTTACTTTTGAATGCTCTCTGCATGCGTTCCTTTACACGGTCATTCGGATACTTAAAGAGGCTGAATAACTTGTCTTCATCCAGGTCGAGCAAAATGGATCCGTGCTGCAAGATGACACCTTTCTGCCTGGTCTGTGCACTGCCGGCTACCTTTCTGCCTTCCACAACAAGCTCATACCAGCTCGGGGCGTCAAAACAAACCGCTGACCGGGGATTCTTCAAACCCTGCTTTTCTTCTTCGGTTCTCGGTACTGCAAAATAAGCTTCAAGACCAAGGGCCCTGAACCCTCTTAAAATGCCTTCTGAAATCACCCGGTAAGCCTCGGTGACCGTCTTTGGCATATCGGGGTGTTCCTCCGTAACGATTACGCTGTATGTAAGTTCATGTTCATGAAGGACACCCCTGCCGCCTGTCGGACGACGTACAAATCCAAGCCCATGCTCTTTAACCGCATCCATGTTGATTTCTTTTTCCACTTTCTGAAAGTAACCCACTGATAACGTTGCCGGATCCCATCCATAAAACCGGATTACCGGCGGGATTTTCCCCTCACTATGCCAATCAAGCAAGGCTTCATCCAATGCCATGTTATAAGACGGGGAACAGTTCCCCGAGTCAATATACCGCCATACTTCCTTTGTCATACTTCATACCCTCTTTTACTCTTTTTAAGTCGAATTCTAGTCTACCAAAGACATTTAAAAAAACAAAGAAGAAAAACTTTCCCTAAAGACACATTCCTTTCAAAAAGATTTCTTGTCCTGCCTATTTTTCAACTATATAATAAGAGTAGATTTCTTTTGATTCTGCAAAAGAGAGAGAATATAATAGAGATTAGTGAATTTTGAAAGGGGTTTGAAGTCTTGTCAGGTTTATATTTCTTATTAATTGTTTTAGGTGCGATCATTGTCTATTCAATTATTACGTTTTTCACGCAAAAACGTATTGTCAATAATCTAACGGAAGAGGAATTCCGTGCAGGATACCGTAAAGCCCAGTTGATCGATGTCAGGGAACCGAACGAGTATGAAGCAGGACATATTTTGGGTGCTAGAAACATCCCGCTTTCACAGATGAAACAAAGACAGCAGGAAATCCGCAATGACCAGCCTGTGTACTTGTACTGCCAAAGCGGCATGCGCAGCGGAAGAGCCGCTCAAATGCTTCGCCGAAAAGGCTACAGAGACCTTCATCAATTACAGGGCGGTTTCAAAAAGTGGAGCGGAAAAGTAAAAAAGAAGAAATGATTACTGAAAGCCGAATCTTTTATCGATTCGGCTTTTTCTATTTTAGGAGGTCATCTTAACTTTAGACGAAAGCCCCAATTCTTCTGGTGTAATATTGACGGAGCTCGGTAGAGAACGCAATGCTTTGTCGAGAAGCCAGACAACGGAAACAAAGACAACTCCTGCAGCAGAACCTGCAAATACTATTGTCGGATTGATGACATCAGCCAGATAACCGCCGATCAATGATCCAAAAGGCATGGCAGCCGCTCCCAGGGAAGCTGTGACCGAAAAGATTCTGCCCATTAAATGCTGAGGGACAATCGATTGAATAGCCGCCCCCATTATGATATTCGTTGCACCAATCGGAATCCACGAAAGCCCAAAGAAGATAATACTGACTGTGGTTGAAGGAATGAAACCTGAAATCATCCAGAAGCTGCCGCCCAAGAAGAAAAGAATGATCACCAGCTTCCCAAGTGAATATTTTTCAAATAAAGAAGCTGTCAATGCCCCAATCAAAGCTCCTCCGGAAATAGCAGCCAAATAAAGTCCATAGGCTTCAGAACCGCCTCTTATCTCAGCAAACGCCGGCATAACGGCATAGGTGGATCCGATTGCAAAGTTGGCGACAATCGATCCGAGCAGGAACTTTGCCAGCCTGGAGCGGAAAACGATTGCAAATCCTTCTGCTAAGTCTTTCTTATACGAGACAGCCTTTTCTTTAATGGAGATTTTTTCTTTTACTGTATTTTCCTGATTTCCTGTCAGTACTATTAATCTGAAAAGAATTGCAGCAATTATGAAAGTTACCGCATCAATCATGTATAGAGTGATTGCTCCCACAAAAGCAACCATAATCCCGGCAATTGCATTAAAAGCCAAGTCAACACCTTGATAGGCAATGGAAAACAAGGAATTTCCTTTTACAAGCTGATCTTTCCTGATAATCCTTGGCATCAGTGACGACTGGCCCGGATAAGCGAATTGTTCAATAGCCGCTATTATTGGCATGATCACTAGAATGAAAGCAACGTTCAGAACGCCGGCATAGTAAGCTGCCGGTATAAAAAGCACCAGGAGAGCCTGCAAAACCTGAGTCCACACAAGAAGCTTTTGAACCTGCAGCTTATCAACGATCGGCCCCGTTAAAAACTGCAAGGTGCCCGGCAGCAGGGTGAGAAACCCGGCCAGACCTGTATAAAAAGCACTGCCGCCTAACTCAAATACAAGCCACATAGCAGCTACATAGTAAAGACTATCCCCGATATTCGTCACCATTCTCCCAAAAAATAAAGCAGCGAAGTTACGATTCTTCAACAACAGTTCTTTCATTTATTTGAACTCCTTTCCATTCGGTTAAATTTTTTTTACTGTTAATCCAAAAAAAAATCGACTTATCGATAAATACTTTTTCTCGGTTAAAATTATTTAACCGTCGCCTTGTAAAAAAGGGAGATTCCCTTTTGAATCTCCCTTTTCATTTTTCATCTTCTTCGTTCTTTGAAATCCTTTTGGCAAAATTTGATTCATCTACCTGGAAGCCGAAGCCTGACATGTAGTAGAACTTTGCGTCGGGATTTTCTTTATCGTCCTTTACCCGAGTTTGAAATTCTTCCAAAAGTTCGAAATATTTTTTCGTGTACCATCTGAAATTTTCTTCCGTCACCTTTGTTTCCCAGGAAGTCGCAAGTATATTCCAATCTGACGGATCATTAGGTCCAGCTTCTTCAAAAGCTTCACTCGGTGCCTCCATTAACCTTGTCATGGTTCGATCCAGCATGGCATAAAGCATCTGCCTTTTCGTATCACTGATTTCCTCTTTATGGGGCATCAGACTGGCATCTGGATAGAAACCGCTGGCAACGGATTGATAAAACTTCTGTATGATGCCATTTTTTTCTTCTGTTTTGACGATTTCAATCAAGCCAAGCTTCTCAAGCTCCCTTAAATGATAATGAATTCGTGCCCGGGACAGGTCAAATATCTCTGACAGCTGCTGCCCTGTATAAGGGCTCTCCACAAGCCTTAACATTAATTTCACTCTAAACGGGTCGCTCAATGCTTTCAATTGATTGTAATCCCTGATAATCATCATGGGCTGCATTACTAATCACACCTGTATTATTTTCTAACTCGGTAAAATTAATTTTACCGGTTAAAGATAATTTATCACGAAAGGGAATCTTTGGCAATACCCAATTTAAAAAATAATTGAGATTTTTTCATTTAATTTTTTGGCGTCCAAACCAGACGAACCCAGCCGCCTTCCACCCTCTCACTTTTTTAACCGACAATGAAAAAAAGGATGCCCATGCAGGACATCCTTTTTCGAGATTAATCTTCTTTTGTGTAACGTAATACTGGTTTACGCGCAGCAAGTGTTTCGTCAAGTCGCTTGATGACTGTTGTATGAGGGGCTTCCTGAACGATCTCAGGATTCTCCTCGGTTTCTTTAGCAATTTGGATCATCGCATCGATGAACGCGTCAATCGTTTCTTTTGATTCCGTTTCAGTCGGCTCGATCATCATACATTCCTCTACATTCAATGGGAAGTAGATTGTCGGCGGATGATACCCGAAGTCAAGCAGGCGTTTAGCGATATCCAGCGTGCGGACACCCAGTTTCTTTTGACGCTTGCCGCTGATGACAAACTCATGCTTGCAATGGCGGTCATACGGCAGATCGAAGTAAGGAGCCAGTCTGCGCATCATATAATTGGCGTTGATAACTGCATTTTCCGTTACCGCTTTTAATCCGTCAGGACCCATTGTGCGGATATAGGTGTAGGCGCGTACATTGATACCAAAGTTACCGTAGTAAGGTTTTACACGGCCGATGGACTGCGGACGGTCATAGTCGAATACATACTCGTCATCACGCTTTACAAGCACCGGTTTCGGAAGGTATGGAATCAAGTCCGCTTTCACTCCTACTGGACCGCTTCCAGGACCGCCGCCACCGTGTGGACCTGTGAATGTTTTGTGAAGGTTAAGGTGAACGACATCAAAGCCCATATCGCCTGGACGAGCTTTTGACATAACCGCATTCAAGTTCGCTCCATCATAATAAAGCTTACCGCCAGCCTGATGGACAATTGCAGCCATCTCCAGGATGTTCTCTTCGAAGAGTCCCAGCGTATTTGGGTTTGTCAGCATCAATGCTGCGGTATCATCACCCACTACACGTTTAAGGTCTTCCATATCCACGAGGCCATTTTCATCAGACTTTACTGTCACTGTTTCAAAACCAGCAACCGTTGCAGATGCAGGGTTTGTTCCATGAGCAGAGTCAGGAACGATAACTTTTGTACGATTTGTATCACCGTTTGCCTCATGATAAGCACGGATCATCATCAATCCAGTCCACTCACCATGAGCTCCTGCTGCAGGCTGAAGAGTCACTTCATCCATACCAGTAATTTCTTTCAAGTGCTCCTGCAAATCATACATCAATTCTAATGCACCCTGCACACCTTCTGTTTCCTGTAGAGGATGAAGATGGGCAAAGCCATTGAATCTCGCTACATTTTCATTGATTTTCGGATTGTATTTCATTGTACAAGACCCAAGAGGGTAGAAACCTGAATCTACTCCATGATTACGCTTGGACAGTGCTGTATAATGGCGCATGATATCCAGTTCAGAAACCTCGGGAAGTTCAGGTGCTTCCTCGCGTGTGTATTCTGCCGGAATCAATTCCGATAAGTCGACTTGCGGAACATCGATCTCAGGTAGGCTGTAGCCGGTACGTCCTTCTTTTGATAGTTCAAAAATGAGAGGCTGATCGTTCTTATGCATGATAATCCCCCAATTCTTTAGCAAATGTATCGATTTCTTCTTTTGTACGAAGTTCTGTAACCGCTACAAGCATATGATGATTTAAATCGGAATCAACGAGGCCAAGATCATATCCGCCGATGAATTCTTTTTTCAATAACTCTGAATTGATTTCTTTTACAGGGCGGTTTGTCTTTATGACAAACTCGTTGAAAGAAGGCCCTTCAAATGCAATTTCCACTCCGTTTTGTTTAAGTGCTTCTTTTGCATAATGAGCTTTTTGAATATTTTGCATTGCCATTTCCTTCACGCCGCTCTTGCCCAGTGCTGTCATGGCAACAGAAGCTGCAAGAGCATTCAGTGCCTGGTTGGAACAGATGTTGGAGGTAGCTTTATCTCGGCGGATATGCTGTTCACGCGCTTGAAGAGTTAGTACGAATCCACGCTGTCCATCCTCATCAACCGTTTGGCCGACAAGGCGCCCAGGTACTTTACGCATAAGTTTTTTCGTTACAGCAAAGTATCCGCAGTGCGGCCCGCCGAATGCTGTTGGAATTCCGAAAGGCTGTGCATCACCAATGACGATATCAGCTCCGAGCTTCCCTGGAGGTGTCAGCACACCAAGTGCCAAAGGATTTGAGGAAACCACAAACATTGCCTTTTTGTCGTGAACGATGCTCTCAAGCTTTGCAAGTTCTTCTATTCTTCCAAAGAAGTTAGGGTATTGGACGATAACCGCAGCGATCTCATCTGACATCATTTCTTCCAATGCCTTCTCATCCGTCACTCCGTCTTTATGCGGAATTTCTACTACTTCAATATATTGTCCTTTTGCATAGGAGCGCAGAACGTCTTTTGATTCAGGGTGGACAGTGCTGGAGACAAGAACCTTCTTCCTTCTGGTCTGGCCGGCACTCAGCATGGCAGCCTCGGCAAGGGCCGTTCCGCCGTCATACATGGAAGAGTTCGCTACGTCCATACCTGTCAATTCACAAATCATCGTTTGGAATTCGAAGATGGCCTGCAATTCTCCTTGAGAAATTTCCGGCTGATAAGGTGTGTAGGCTGTATAGAATTCAGAACGGGACAATACATGGTCCACAATCACAGGCATATAGTGATCATAAACACCTGCTCCAAGGAATGATGTATTTGAACGCAAGTCTGCATTCTTGGCAGCCAACTGGCTCAATTCCTTCATCAAGGAAGTTTCAGCTTTCGCTTTCTTAATGTTGTACTCGCCCTTGAATCTCACTTTCTCAGGAATATCTTCAAACAGCTCGTCTACAGAGCTGACTCCAATCGCTTCCAGCATTTCCTTTTGATCTTGTTCTGTCATTGGTAAATAACGATGCTTCATAAGGAATCCCCTCCCTGCTACTTCTTTGGTCTTTTATAAAATGGTGTAGGTACAACTTTCGCTTTCAGCTTCTTATTGCGGATCTCAACAAATAGTTCTGTATCCAGGCCGCTGTATTCAGTCTTGATAAGAGCAAGACCGATATTCTTCTTCAAGGTTGGAGACTGTGTTCCAGTCGTTACCTCACCGATTTCTTCATCGTTCAAGAAAACCTTATAGCCATGACGCGGAATTCCGCGTTCAAGCATTTCAATGCCGACAAGCTTTCTTGGTGCACCCTCTGTTTTCTGTTCCTTCAATGTTTCTTTTCCGTAAAAGTCAGCTTCTTTTTCGACTTTCACAGCAAAACCGATTCCTGCTTCAATCGGAGTAATGTCAGCAGACAGCTCCTGACCGTAAAGGGCAAGATTGGCTTCGAAACGAAGAGTATCACGGGCACCCAGGCCGCAAGGAAGGATCCCTTCAGGCTCGCCGGCTTTCAGGATGGCCGTCCAGAGTGCTGAAGCGCTTTCAGCAGGACAATAGATCTCAAATCCGTCTTCCCCTGTGTAGCCTGTTCTTGATACAAGGGCTTTAATGCCGTTTAAATCTACTTCATTTTGAAATTTAAAAAATCCGATATCACTTAAAGTGGTCCCGTTCGCCAGCTTTTGCAGGATCTGTTCTGCAAGTGGCCCTTGAATGGCCAGCTGTGCGTAATCTTCGGATAAATTTTTCAGTTCCACATCTTCATCAACATGATCCTGCAGCCACTGATAGTCTTTCTCTATGTTGGCCGCATTCACAACAAGGAGGTAATGGTTGTCCTCAATTTTATAAACCAGCAGATCATCAACTGTTCCACCGTTTTCATAGCACATGGCTGTATATTGCGCACCGCCGTTTTTGATGCGTGAAATGTCATTTGTCATCATTTTCTGCAGGTAGTCAAGAGACCCGCTTCCTTTGACTTCAACTTCCCCCATATGAGATACATCAAATAAACCAGCTTTGGTACGCACCGCTTCATGCTCTTCTTTAATGCTTGAGAATTGAACTGGCAGCTCCCAGCCCCCGAAATCGATGCATTTTCCGCCATTTTCTTTGTACACTTCGAATAAAGGCGTACGTTTCAGTTGTGCCATTGTTTTTCCCCCTTCGCTGATATCCTCATTCTATGAACCTTCTTTACTAGTCCCGACCGTTAAACAAGAGATGTCATTCAAACACACAAAAAAGGACAGAACAACCCCTTGTTAAGAGATCCTCTGTCCTTTCACCTGAAAGTTTAACCATCTGATGGCTTTCTTCTTGGGTGGCTTCGAAAAACTGAAACACTCTCCAGAGATGCGTCCGGCAAGAGTCTTTTTGCCTGAGAGATTCACAAATAAATTGCTTGCTCCTTCGGCGCTGTTATCCAACAGTCTCTCCCCTTGCTTTCATTCGCCAATATTCATTGAACAAATTGGTCATACTAACAATATAAAGAATTCTGCTCGAAATAGAATGTTCGGTTTTTTACAAATTTCTAAACTTTAAAAATCTACTTACATCCTATCATTTATAACGCATATTCGGCAATCATTTTTATGATAAAAATAAGGAGTTGTTTTCATGGACGTTGAAGTACTATTTGATGACAGCTGGAGTGAAGAACTGGAGTCCCGGATCGAGAAAGACGGCCCATGGTCTGATTGGGATTTATTCAAGCTGGCAGTCGAGGTGGAAGAACATACCGTTATTCCGAACTTTGAAGGGCTGCAAGCACCAAAACATTTGTCAAACCTGACTCCTCTGCCGCATCAGCTTGAAGTCGCAAAACAAGTCGTCGAGTCTATGAACGGCAAAGCCATCCTGGCTGATGAAGTGGGACTTGGAAAAACAATCGAGGCTGGACTCATATTAAAAGAATATATGATTCGGGGGCTTGTAAAGAAGGTATTGATACTAGTTCCTGCCTCCCTTGTTTCCCAATGGGCAATTGAATTGAACTCGAAGTTTTTCATTCCTGCCGTGGCACAGAAGAAGAGTTACGTCTGGGATCAATGCGACATTGTCATCTCTTCAATCGACACAGCAAAAAGAAGCCCTCACAAGGAAAAGGTCTATGAACAAAACTATGATCTTGTCATCATCGATGAAGCCCATAAACTTAAAAATCATAAAACGAAAAATTATGAATTTGTCCAGAATCTGAAAAAGAAGTTCTGTCTGCTGCTCACAGCCACTCCCATCCAAAACCGGGTGGAAGAAATTTTCCATCTCGTGTCGCTCTTAAAACCAGGGCATTTAGGAAATGAAAGCGGGTTTTCCGAAAAGTATAAAAAAGGTTCCCGCTCAGTCGGTAACGATGCCCATCTGAAGGAATTGGTCAATAAAGTGATGATCCGGAACCGCCGGAGCGATACAGGCATAGAGTGGACGAAACGGCATGTAAAAACCGTACTCATCGACTTCACAGAAGAGGAAAGGGCGCTGTATGACAGCTTCTCTATTTTAAAAGGGCCATATGATGAATGGGTATCAAGTTCATTCTCTCTTTTGACGCTTCAAAGAGAGGCTTGCAGCAGCCGGGAAGCAGTCTTTTATACATTGAAGAACATGCTGGAGAGGCAGGAACAGCCTTCAGCTCTTCTTACAAACAATGTAAATGCACTAATGAAGAAGGTTGAGCAGGTTCAATCGAATTCCAAGGCTCAGGAAGCTCTTAAAATCATACAATCGGTCAATGATAAAGTGATCATTTTCACGGAGTACAGAGCGACCCAATTGTACCTTCAGTGGTTCCTCAAACAGAACGGCATCACTTCCGTTCCATTCCGAGGAGGGTTTAAACGCGGAAAAAAAGACTGGATGCGCGAGCTGTTTAAAAACCATGCGCAAGTATTAATTGCCACAGAGGCAGGCGGAGAAGGAATCAACCTGCAATTCTGCCACCACATCATCAACTTCGACCTCCCTTGGAACCCGATGAGGCTGGAGCAAAGAATCGGAAGGGTACACAGGCTCGGACAGACCGAAGATGTTCACATCTACAACTTTGCTACACGCAATACGGTAGAGGAGCACATATTGAAACTTCTCTATGAAAAAATAAATCTGTTTGAAAAGGTTATCGGCCAGCTTGATGATATCCTGACAAAGCTTGATTTCGGAAAGTTTGAAGATCATATTGATGATATTTTCTCCAACTCCCGCTCTGAGGGGGAAATGAAAATCAAGATGGATAACCTGTCAGCCATGATTCAATTTGCGGAGAATATGAAGGAGGAACAAGAAAATGCAGCAAGCCGAAATTCATCAATTTCTTGAGCGGTACTTCACTGCCAATGAATGCGAAATCGTCGAAAACCAACCAGGGTTTATGAATGTCCAGCTGACCATCGATATGGACAAAGAGTTGATGAACAGGCCTTTTTACTGGCATTATTTGGAGAAAACAGGCGGGATTCCTAACCCGATGAGGCTTTGTCTCATTACCAATCAAGAAAAGGCACCTGAAAATCTTAAAGGTGAAGTCCTTCATTTTGGTTCTCCGAGACTTCACCAAATCTTCCGCTCTGCAAGAAAGCTGGCAAGTTATACCCGCCTCTATGAAAACAAAACAGCTGTGCCTGGCAGACAAACTCCATTGCAGCCTTGGCTGGGATTAAATATCAAGGTGTCCTACCAGTGCGACCTGAAAAAGGATTTACTCAAATCCATTGGATTGAATCTAATTAATGGCATGATGATGGAGAATTTCCAACAGGAACTTATGAAGAGAAACTTAACTCCTAAAATACCAGACTTCACATTCACACTCACTCCTATCGTCAAGCCAAGGAGCGGGATTGCAAGGATTCGTTCCCAGATACAAAGAGAGCTGCAGGCCCAGCCAACTGACTGGGCAGCGTCAGCAAGAGCAAGATGGGAAGAAGACCTGAATCTACTTGATCAATTCTATGAAGGACAGGATGAAAAACCTGAATCCTATTATGTCGAAAAGCAAGCTCTTGCTGAACAGTACGAACCTAAAATCAAAGTGGAGATCATCAACGGGGGATTATTCTATCTCAGTTCCTAATCTGAAAACTTGCAGCGGATGGAATAGAAAAAACGGGATGGAGCTGCGTTAGTCTCCATCCCGTTTTTTATTTTCTCTTAAAAAAGAGCATCAGCGCATACGGTATAACACCAAACCAGCGAAATAGAAAGGCGGGCCTTTCAGTTTTCCTGAGTTCTTTGATTGTCCTTCTTTCTTGAGGCGACTTTTCTAAATGCTGGACAACTGTTTGTGTCATATACTTAACATAATCATTTAATGACATAGAATCCACCATCCTTAAAGCTTCACCTATTAGTTTCACCAGGATGGTCCACCTTTAAACAAGCAAGGACTTTTTTAATGGTTTCATCTATTGTCAATTCTGCAGTTTCAATGGCAAGATCGGCTGCCGAGTCATATAAGGGAAGCCTTTCCTCATACAAGGACTTCACCCCGGCCAACCCTTTCTGAGTGACAAGCGGTCTTGTATCATCATTCGAAATTCGCTTGGCCAGCTCTTCAAAGCTGCAGTTTAACCAAATGACCTTCCCTTTTTCTCTCATTAAATCACGATTAACCTTCCTGCCTGCCATCCCTCCTCCAGTCATCACTATACCCTGCTCGCCCTTCAGTTCCTTAAGGGCTTCTGTTTCCATTTCCCTGAACCTTTCTTCTCCATATTTCTCAAAGATTTCTTTAATTTTCAATTCATACTTCTCTTCTATTAACTGGTCGGTATCAAACCAATTCCAGCCCAAATGCTCTGCCAGCTTTTTCCCAATTGTCGTTTTCCCGCATCCCATAAATCCAATCAAGAAAATCATATCAAGCTCCTATTCCCATACCAAAATTTCTTTTGTGTCATTCTTATATTTCACCAAGAGGGGATCAAAGCTATTACCATCTGTCTCAAGTGAAAGAATCATTGTCGTCAGTTGATCCTCCCTGTCCACTTCATATCGTACTACACCCTCCGGATAGGTGAAAGCTCCATTTGTTGATTTTCCTTCTGCAATCAGCTTATTCACAGAATAAAGCATTAAACTTTCCCTGTTATAACCTTCTTCCATTGTATCCAAATAGGAATACCTTGACACGAAAATAGCGGAAGCTGATACAGAAATGAGTAAAATGGCTGCTGCCAGCATCATGGTCAACGGAAGGATATACCCTTTTTCATTGTCCATACGTAAAAAACCTTCCAACCTCAACCTCATCTTCAAAGCTTGCAAGTATTTCAATCCCATTCTCCTCAGTTTTCAATTCCAGGGCATTCAATGGTCCGAGGACAATTTCATGTCCTCTTCTGTCCACTCTCCTTCTTAGATAATCTCCATATTTCTCATACAGTATTTCCTCACCGTTTTTAATGAAAATAACAGATGAATCATTTACCTTTATATCTTTTGCCCCTCTGAATTCCAGCCGGAACTGATGGCTGAACAAGTTCCATTCATACTCTTTGGAGGGGGCAAGTTTATTTTCAACCAAGGCAATTCCTGATATGATTGGCGGCATACAGGAAGCAATCAATAAAAATATACAAAGAGTAAAGACGGCATGAAGAAGAGTATATCCTGCTTGGCTTTTCAATCGATCACAACCTCTTTCAAACAATCGCTCAGTGTTACCCCTTTATAATCAGTGTACTGAACACATATTGTCTTTTTATTGCTTATTACGCTATATATTGTTCCGTTCCTTCTATAGCTGCCTGTTTCAGTCTGTCCAGAGAAAACTTCTTCTTCTAGATGTTCATAGAGAACCCTTGCAGCTGCAAGATTGTTTTCTTTATTTTCAAGAGCAGAAAGTACCTCAAAAAGGAGGGGGATGAACATTCCCATGATAATAAAAATAGTTGAGACTGCAACAAGGGCTTCAGCAGTTCCATATCCTTTCTCACTCCTGAACATAAAATCTTCCTTGTCCGATATGGAAAGAGACTTTAATCAGTTTCCCTCCTGCCACATAGGAAATCGTGCCAAATCTGTCTGTATTACCGTTTGGGTAGAACGTAATGCTGTTTATGGATGAATGAGGGATTTGCGATATGCCATCAGGCAGAGGGCGCACCAGTAAACTCTCCCCGCCTGATACACTTGCTGAATATTTGCTGCCATAAGGAAAAAATTGCAGCACCACCTTTTCTTTCTTGTTGATTGCGTAACTTTGCAGATAATAAAGGTCTGCTTTCAGTAAGGAGATAAAGTTTTTTTTAGTGAGAGACTCTTGGAGAGGGAGAATGCTAAAGGAAGTGAAAAACAGAAGAATGATGGTGATAGCCAAAACAAGGAGCATTTCTATGATCGAGTGGCCCTTTTTATTTTTTATAAGCTTAATCCACAATAGTGACGGCTCCCTCACTATCGATAGCGAGTGCTCTTCCATCTGGACACTGCTGGTACTCTTTGTTTAAATATCCGGCGTCCGCTAACGCCTGTAAATCGGCAGGAAGTTGTTTTTGATCCATTCTATAGGCCTCGACCTGCCCTTCCACCATATTCCGAAATGCCTTACATCCTTTACTGTTTATGGATGTCCCCTGCTTCGTTACATTTGGTATAGTAATGAACAGCAATACTGAAATCACAAGCAAAACAATCATCATTTCAATAAAGAGTATGAAGAACCTTTAATTCGACACTTTATTTTTCCAGTTACTGATCATAATAAAAACCTTCCTAATCGGAAGGTTTTTGTATTATCCATAATACTTTGGCTTATTTTAAAAATATCTTAGAAGCAATAATAATGATTTAATTCCACCTTCAGCTACACATAATGATAATTATGTCATGTATTGATGATGAAGTATTTCTCATTCAGCTTTTTCACATTAAATAATACTTTACTTCATGCCGCCCCAAGGTGAGAGTTGTAATATTGTATTTACACGCTATGTGCGAAAGTCCGGAAAATCAAGGTTTTACTAAATTCTTACTGTAACATCTTTAACAAAAATTTATCGCTTTTCACTGGATTGCGTTAGCAAAATGTTAGCAATTTAAAGCCAATATCTGTTCCCATTGTTCACACACTCCATATGTACCGAGAAGACAGAATGCATGTCTTTCGAACTATCCCGTTTTCGGAAACATATCCATAGGCTTTTCACACTATGGGTATGCATGAACAGACACATTACTTAGTATAGTTAAACTGCCACATAACAACATTTATTATTTGAAATAGAATATCAAAACTCATTCTACATAGTAAAACTCGACAGAGCGAATTAGTTTTCCAAAGTCATCATTCGATGCCATTCTTCAACAACTGTATATCTTTATTGTTGTTTTTTGGTTTTATGTTACTCAACACCTTTTGCTCGACCTCAGGTGTCCAATAGATTTTAAGCCTATTTCTTGCACGGGTAATTGCCGTGTAGAAGATATTATGTGTTATAAGTTCGTCAACCTCATCTGTTATGACAATTTTAACAGAGTTGTACTCCAAGCCTTGTGCCTTGTGGATGGAAACGGCATATGCAACTTGGAATGGTACTACCGATTTTGAAGAGCCTTCATCATCTTCATCTGTGCTTTTAAGTTTGTTGACACAAAAACGTATTACGGAGTTACCGCCAGCTAAATTGTCCAATAACTCAAAATCCTGACCGAAGGCATCTACGCCGTTGATTACCATACCTAGTTCGATATCAAACTGTATGCGCTCGGTGGGCTTTTCACTATCAAGAATTTCTATTCCTACTATCCGCCCCTTCATATTGTTGTAAATCAGGGGCGCAAAGCGGTCGGATTCATTAAATAATATTGGATCGTTGACCTTATACTGCTGAACTCCCCACAACACTGGAACGCTCGGATTGCTCTCTTGTAAAAAACGATTAATGTTATTGATTCCGTACAACCCGTCATAATTAAGACATAGAATTATTTCGTCTGCTTCAGCAGAGGCAAAAATTGAAACATCCAACGTGTTGGAATAGTCTTGCCGTGTAATAAGTTCCAGAATGGTATCGTCCATTTTACGTACTCTGTCCCATAGTGTGAGTAAACCCTCGTTTTTGCTCCGATAAGGATTCGTCAACTCAAACACCGAGTTTTCAGGAACAAACGCACGAGCCACACTAAACCAGTTACCAAATCGGATAGAAGATATTTGATATGAATCCCCTACCAAAACCAACAACTTATATGTAGCTTTGGTAAGAATACCTTTCATATCACGATTGTTCACCGTACTGCACTCGTCTATTATAAGCAAGTCATAGTCTGTAATGATGCTCTGTTTTTTTACAAATTTTGCAACAGTTGAAAATGTGCAGTTGGAAGCTTTCACCCGTCTTTTCAAATTATCCACAGCAGGGTTGGTCTGTGCTAAAAACAGCTTTTTCTTATCGGCAAAGAAATGTGCAATGTGATTTATGAGTGTAGACTTCCCCGTTCCGGCTGATCCGTACATTAGAGCCACCTTTGAGTTTTCAAACATCTGAGTTAAAGCCTTTTTTTTCTCTTCGCAGTCAACACCGTGGTTAGGTTCACACAACCATGCCTTAACCGAATTTGAATAGTTATCGACTCCGCTTTTTGCTAGATCCTCAAGTTCGCTAATAATGAACCGTGTATCGTTTTTATAACCATTAATGAAGATTTGACCAGATTCAATCACTAATTTACCGTTTTCAAGGTGACCGTGCCATAGATTAGAGTTGTAGGTTCTTACGAGTGCTGGTATATCATTAAATCCAACAATATCCTTAATAGGCGTAAAAAGTTGTCCTTTGATTTCGGTGTTATTCCTAACCAGACGTGCAAGTATTTCATGCTTCCGTTCATCGGCATTAATGCAAGCGAACAAATCGACCAGTCTGGGGTTATGTCCTATCGGCGAGGAATTAAAGGGCATACTATCGAACGGGATACAACCGTTTTTCATATAAAGCCTGGACAAATTATTGTTTGCAAGGCTTTGGTACTGGTTCTTAATAATTCTGTTATTCATATGGTAAAGTAAATAACGTAGCAGATTTTTGCCCGCGCCATTTGTATTCATTATCGTGCGACAATGCTCTAAATCATTGAAGAACACAACCGCCTTGGATCGTTGTGTCGCTTGCTGCTTAATTTTTTGAAAGTCTACATCAGGAAAATCAACGAGTTCTGTTAGATTAAATCCCGTTGATGTTAAAAATAGGGAGATTCCCTGTTGTTCAGCATATCCTGTTTTAACGGTTGTCCCTCTAATCAAACTTGTGAAATTTTTGAACTCACAATCTCGAATTGCGACTTCCCAACCTACAATTACAGTGATAGGCATAGTCTTGCCGAGGATTTCAATGCTGTCGTGGGCAAAAGCTAACTTGACTGCGTAGTTGTCGGTTATTTCCAAACTTGTAAAGGCAATAATCCGGTTAAACTTGCTGGCATAATCATTTGCTGGTGTAAATGTTACCTCATAGTAAACCCGTTGACCGACAAAGAAGGGTTTCACCTTTTGGATATAGTACTTCTCAGATTTTCCAACGTTTTGCATATTATAGCCTTTTATCTTAGCGGCAATATTCTCATAGTACTCCTGTAGGTTTGAATCCACGTTCAGCGGAAAATTTTCAAGATTTCTAAGAACATCAAAGGAAAATCTATCATTCATAAGGTTTTTGATTTTCAAAAGGTACTCGTAATATTTTAGCATTAACCGCTCGGAGTTTTCCTCGTCAAGCGTATAGTGTGATGCTACGATTTGCAAGTAATCATGAAACCGCCACAACACTTTTAAATTGCCCCTTACTTTAACAAAGTCAATTGCATTTCCGATATTGACATAGCTGTTTTCTATATCTTTACCGTTGGCGTAGAACTTTAGCATTATATGCTCAACAAAGTTACGCAATTGGGATAGAATGTCCTGTGAAACTACACCTCTTGGCGAAGTACCAAGATTATCTATGTGTCGGCAAATAACTTTGTCTATATTAAAAATTTGTGCGTCTATTCGTAAAGTTGTTTTATTAGACATTTTGCACCTCCAGTAAAGTTACTACCGTTATTATCTTATATCTGAAACCTCATGAAAGAATGGATTAAAACCTGTTTTAGTATTATCCACAAGATTTTCACTGTGATTAGGTACAATGGATAAGTCTTCATAATCTTCATCATCAAATATAAATATTTGTAAATCTTTCTCATCCATACTTTTATAGAATTTCTGCAAAATTGCTCCAATTGCTTTTCTATTACCTGAATCAAAAGGTTTAGATATATGGTCTATTACTAATATTGGTATCAAGGGATATTTATTTTCTTTTATTAACATATCTAAAAAACCTAGATAACCACAAAATTGAATTAATGTATGTCTTGCCATACTGCCAACATAGTAATTTTCAAGTTGGCTATTAGAATCTGAACTCATTACTTTAGGTTGTAGTAAGTTCCCTTTTTTATAATACTGAATGTAGAATCCTTCTAAATCATCATCATTCCTAATTATATCTGAAACATCTGTAGCAGATTTATACAAGTCAGTTATATAATCAGATAAGTTTTTGATTTTTGTATCATCATCATTATTTTGTAATTTTTTAATTTCTTCTTTTAATTTTCTGGACTGCGCTTGTAAAGATTTGAGCTCTTCAGTATCATATATCACGTCAATATTTAGATACTCTTCAACAAGCGCAATCGAACGTGACTTTTCTGAAATATCAAAAGAAGAAAAACGTGCTTCATTAGCAAAAATTTCGTTTTTTACTTCTTCTCTTTGTTTCTTTAGATCGTTAATTGAATGGTTTGTTATAACATATTTATTAAATGAAATACGTTTATCTAAATCGTTTACCATCTTGATAATTGGATCAATCAAGTAGTTGTAATTGCTATTTTTTGATAATAGAAGAGATAAACTATCAATTAGCTTCTTTCTATTAACATTTTCAATTTCGAAATTTTTATTATCTTCAATTGTATTTTCGTATATTTTAATTTGTTCATTTATATTATTATAGATTGACTCTAGTTCAGATATGGTCTTAGATTTTTTGTTTCGTTTATTTGGTTCCTCAAAGGACTTAATTTCATTTATTTCACTTAATATCAAGTCTTTATTTTTCCCATTATAAAGTATTGATATATTTAACTTTTTTAAATTGGAATTAATATGGTTTTTTATAAAATCATATCTTTGAATAGAACTCTGAAGTTTGCTTACTTTTTTTTGAAGTTCATCTAATTGTTTTTTAAAAATGAAAATTTTTTCTAAATTATTATTAAAAACATAATTTAAAATTGAGGGTAACTTCGTTGAATACTTTATATCTTTACTTTTGGTAAAGAAATCATTTAGATTTCCAAGTGATTTTTCACCTAAAAAATTAAAAATTGTAAAAGTTCGATAGGTCAAGTTTTCCTCGGTAAACTCTCTAATACGACTCAATGCTGCCAAATCAATAGTAAATATGGAATTTAATTTATCTTTGTATTCGGATAGATTAATTGGTTCTCCCCATCCTTCATCTTTATATCTAAAATAGTTTATATCTTTATCAAGTGTTCTTTTAAGTAAGTATGTGATACTATTATATTCAAATTCCATAATCGCATAATTTAAGGTATCCTTAAACCAAACTTTCTTCTTAATATTTTGTGAGTCCCCAAATATGTAGTCAATGAAGCTATAAAATTCTGTTTTACCAGAACTGTTTTTACCCTTGAAATAATTAACACCCTTATTAAACTTATATTCATACATATTTTCGTTATTATCCACCATACTTAATTTATTTATCTTAAACACTTCGGACCACCTCCTTCAAAAATTGCTTATCAGAGTATTTCTTGCTTTCTTTTATTGCATTATTTATAAAAGAATTGTCTACTATGACAATTTCACTTGTTTCTATATAAATCAGTTCCCCTAAAACCTCAGATATTTTTTTATTTTCTATTAATAAATGAATAGCACCAATAATGTATTGTATATTCTCGCAGTAATCGTCAAATAGACCATTTAACTGAGATAAGCACTTAAGAACTAAATCATTTTTATTCGAAGCATTATAAATACTTGAATTCATATATTTATTCTTTTTTATGATATAAGAAAATGTAATAACCTTATTAACACTTAAATTCTTGTGCTTTTTTAAAATGTCTAAAGCTATATCACAGTAAGTGCTAAGCAAAATAATTTCCATTTCATAAATGTTTTTATTCACTAGTCATCCTCCCATGATATTTTATTATCGTCTTCTACGTCATCTTTAGTTAAATAGATACATGACCCATATCTTGTTTGATTCTTTGGAGCATAATAATTTTGCATTGCTTTCGTTTTAAGTAATCTTTTTATTGGAGAATCTTTTCCATCAATTTCCAACTCTTCTTTAACACTACAGAAGTTTTCATATGTTGTACCTTCAATGTTTTCAACAAGATTTAACTTGTTATTTTCTAAATGACGATATTTTATACTCTCATAATATTGTTGATAAATTAAATGTTCTTCAATTCTCTTCTCAGAAAGATTACATTTTACTAACTGTAAATATTCGCGGGACTGTAATATAGATTGATCGGATAGATTTACTCTTCTTGCTTTTTTAAAAGATATGTAATCTGGTTCATAATGGTTATCCTTAATTCGCTCAGTAATATCCTCAACTTTCCCCATCATTTCCGTGTACGTACATACATAAGCATTTCCTTTATCAACAGCTGAAATTATATCACCAGTAACATCTCTAATTAGTTCTTTTATTCTTAAAGTATAAGTTAGTTCACTAACTCCCTTTCTATTAAAATGAAGTGCAAAACCATCCAATATTTTGTTATCAAGATTTTCTTCTGAAACAAACATATAATTCTCTTTTATTTTTTCATACGCTTTTTTAAATCCTTCGGGATTCTCCTTATATACTAATTTCACTTTACTTATTAAAGCATTCGACTTTTTTGATGAGTCTATTACTAATTTATATAAGTCTTCATAAGAAGAATCAAATAAATCTCCTTTGTTGCCATATTTATCATCCGTGTAAAGTACATACTTTGTAATATCTGTTTTTTTTGATTCAAGTAATAACCAATTGAAAAGTAACTTGTTTTTAGTATTTGTACTAATTTTAGTTCTTTTTACTTGAATTGCAAAATATCCATTTGTATTTTTATATAAGCTGCTAAAAGATTCAGAGTTTTTGTCTATGAATTTGTCTAAACTCGAATTTGTATTATTAAAAACCACATCTTCTAAGGTTTCAAATTCTATTTGTCCACTTTCATCCATTTTAGACATGTAATAAATAAAAACCCTTATTTGATACGCAAAACCACTCAGACTTTTAATTCCACTATCATCATTAATTAGGTCTTGACTATTATCCACTTCATTTCCCCCCTTCTTTAGTGCTAATTTATCAACACGAAAATTCAACTTAGAACTGTATCAAGTTCATATAATCATTGTTATATGAACAAATTAAAACATGTTAATAATAGTTAACCTTGTATTCCCAACGAAAGTGTTCAGCCAGTTTTCTTTCGCTTTTATAGATTAATTGGTTTACTCTTGAAGGTGTCACCTCAATAATCTCTGCGAGTTCCCTAAGTTTTAGAGGAGTTCCGTTTACCCCGTAAACAGAATCCAATACTAATTGTTCTCTTACAGATAACAGATGTTTATGTTTCAGATAAACATTTATAAATTTCTTGTACTCTTCTGATTCTTTGTTATGTAGTATTTTATAATATCTTTTCGATGATCCTCCCTTTTCAGAATTTCTCATATAAATAAAATAAATCACATCTTCTTTGGTAATCTCCAACTTAGCAACACTCCTCCGTAACTCAAACCTGATAATACATACTTCGACATTCTGTTTAAAAATACCTACACGACATGTAAAAAAGTGGATAATACATTCCCTGATTACCCACTTGTGACCGTAAATTAAAATGAAACAGTTTCTGCTCATTAATATGACACGCCTTATTGGAAAATATCTTTCCATATTATATTGAAATGCAGCAACTATAAAAACAGACAGCTGTAAAACACATTCCTATTTTAAAGTAAATAACAAAGAGGCCAAATACACAGTTTATTGAATAAAATCATGTATATTTGACCTCTTCGCTATATTTGTGTTATTAAATTAACGCCCCCTTTACTGGAAGACTTGAATGGTATTCAGTCTAATTTATCTTCCAAATATTTCAGGTACTGACACACCCATATCAAACAATACACTCATTATAAAAAAGATGAAGAACAAAATAAGACAAATGGTTACAACAATGCTTCCGAATGTTCCAACCTTATAATCTTTAACATCTGTTTTTTGTTCTCGCTTCTTCTTTCTATACAAGCTTTGGACTTTTTGGAGCTTTTGATTTTTATTTTGTTTGTCAGGGGGCATTTGCATCACTCCTGTTCCCAGAATGGTAATTATCTAATTATGATATTCGATTAACCTCCCTCTATAAAGAGATAGCTCTTGTTCTCTCCCTTATTCTCAATATTTCTAGGAGATTTAATTAACTAAGACATTTGAAGTATGGATAGATGTTGAAAGTAAGGGGAATTTTGGGCATAAAGAGAAAAAGGAAGCTAGCCTACCCAGCCACTTCAATCCAAAAAGTGGTTAACTAGTAAAAGTATGGTCGCACTGGTGGATCTCCACATTTCTCATGGAGGTTAACCCTCCCAATTCTCACAGAGTCTATGCTCTAAAATTCCTTCGTACAACCTTTCCATGAGGTGGATGTCAGTCATGCTGCCCTACAGGGTCTGTGCCCGTACTTTAATGGTTTTACTGACTAATCCGTGCTTCAAATGTCTATGGTAATAACCTCTAAGAAAATATTAAAAATGAGTAAAACTTAAGCTGCATCCTTTAATGGAGCTAGATGGGGAATGTCTTTCAACATTCTTTCTTCACTAAATTCACATTGCTTTGTTCCAATCGTAAATAAGATTCGGATAAGCTTGTTACATATGGCAATCATGGACTGCATCTTTTTCAATGGGTTACTCTGTCGAGTAGTAAAATAATGATGTAAAGCTTTAAAGGCGGCATTCTTGGCGACTAACGGCATTGCTACTCGGAAGAGGAGAGCCCTGAGTGCTTTCCTGCCTCGTTTCGTGATTTTGGTTAGTCCCTTATGCTTTCCAGAAGTATTCTCCTTCAGGCTAAGTCCCGCCAATTTGATGATCTGGCGAGGATGAGAATAGTTTCTTAGGTCTCCTACTTCCGCATAGAACCCAGCCACTGTTTCCTTACCGATTCCCGTGATCGCTAACATTTGTGGAACACCAGGGATCTGTTCAAGAAGTTCTTCAGTATCAGAATCTAATTCTTCGAACCTCTCGACTACCAACTCATACTTTTCCAGTAAAGTGCGGAGCTCTAATTTAGCCATCTTTGAGCCTTCGCGAATGCCAATTGAGTCTTTGGCAGCTCGTTTCAGCTCTTGAATTTTACGGAGTCCAACCGCACGTTTTACAGCCTTTCTAAGGTGAGTCAGAATGTCTTGATCCGATAAAAGTTCCAACTCATGTGGTAATACATTCAACTTCAATAATTGTAGTGCTGCTTTCCCTTCCCAGTCCTTAAAAACGGTGAGAAATTCAGGGAAGTAACGATCTAGCCAGTTGTGAATTTGCCCTTGAAGCATCTGTAAATCAACAGACAAAAGGTCGCGTATTTTTCTGGCCACACGAAGTTCTGCATAAACTCCTTGCGGAATTTGTGGTTCAGCGTACCTTCCGTCTTTGACTAACTGGGCAATCACTTTGGCATCTTTAACGTCATTTTTAGTTGGTGAATTGTCATCCAACTCTTTGGACTTCTTTACATGCATGGGATTCACCACCACAAACTTAATCTCTTTCTCCTTAAGATAGTGAGCTAAGTTTAGCCAGTAATGTCCTGTTGGTTCCATGCCTATAATTAACTTGTCCATCTTATTTTGGTCCATCAGCTGCTTAATCCAGCTTAAGAACAGATCGAAGTGAGCGTGTGAATTTTCAAAATGACAAGGGGTTCCAAACTCCATTCCCCTGAAATCTTGAGCACGCGCGACATGATTGAATTTTGCAATGTCTACACCTATAATTAGTGTTTGAGAAGTAATTTGAGCAATCTTTTCATTTTGGTTATAATTCATGTTGAAGGCCTCCTGGTAGATATGATTTTGTCCTTTTTGCTGGCCAGCACAGGACACTCATATCATACCAAGAGGTTCTTTTTGTGTTCAAACCCCATTTTTCTTTATAACAGGAATGCTGCCCGTTAGCCGAAGATGCTAACTCTTGATGGTGTAGTTGTAGGGAGGCGGCTGCTTTTTCGGCAAACGCCCCCGTTAGCACAACAAAGAATGTACGACTACTCTACATCAACCAATAAAGTATCGTAGGCAATTTCAATATTCAAGCCCTCTAACTTTAGTCTATCTTCTAAAGCCTTTAAATCATCGAAACTAAAGCCATTTATGTGGGTAAGCAAAGTTTTTTTCGGATTGAGTTTTTTTATAATTTCAATTGTCTCAGAGAAAGTACATTCTTCTTTTAAGATTGGATGATTTACTTCAACAAATCTCTCTCTAGTAGAAGGGTGATATTCTAATACACCAATCGGTAAAATTGCGAGGTCTAGCCCATCAAATCTATTATCAGGGTCCCAGTTATTCAATTCGTCAGGAATAATCAAGATTTTGTTATCTGTATCCTGTATCAAAAAGCCATAAGCATAATCTTCAGCTAATCTAAAAGGTGTTACTTCTACATTATTAAAGTTCACAGAATTTCCATCTGCTACAATATGAATTTTTATGTACTCCCTATCGTTTAAGAATTCAAGATGCTCTCCAGTTCCTAGAAAACGTTTAATATCAATTCCTACTTGTTCAGGGAGGAATACATCGGTTCTCGTATTCTTTGATGGGTGATTAACATAATTTGCGTTTAACTGTTCTAATACTCTTCTCCCCATTACGTGGTCTGGATGCCAATGCGAGTAAAATAGTCCGTTTATTTCTGTAATTTGGGAACGATTTATTTGCATATTTATATCTTCTGAGGTATCAAATAAAAGATTAGGTCCGTGTAAAAATAAGCTAGGGCAAGAACGACTGTATGGAACACCCTTTTCTCTTGCTTGGTGGCAAACCTCACATTTACACAAAGGTCGTGGGACAGCCATTGGACCAGCAGTTCCTAAAAATTCAATTTTCACTTTAATTTCCTCCATTGCTCTTTTTCTATATTTTTCTTCAACTAACCTGCCCTTTAGCCGAAGATACCGACGCTTACTGAGGTAACTGAAGGGAGGCAGCTGCTTGGTCGCAATCCCCCACGTTCCTGTATGTATTTCATTTCCTGAAGGTCTTAAATTCAAGTAAACATCCCGAATTAAAATGTAGTGTAGCATTTTCCGCAAAGTTGTCCGTTTGATTGACGATGGTTTTTAGTGCCGCATTTTGGACAGACTACCAATCTTGATTTTTGGTTAAGACCTTTATAGTTCATAAAGAAATTAAGGAGTGCTTTATTTGCTAACAATACTGTAAATACAATTGCTGAGCCAGTAGCTAGTAAAATTCCAAGAAGAATAACTAATTTCATATTAATCCCCCTAATTCTTTTATAACCAAAAGCTATTAATAATTAATACGGACATAGATATAAACAAGTTTCATCTTTCTTGCTTATTACTAACATTCCTGCACCGTTAGGCGATATTCTGTTAAACTGCCTCTTTACCTGAACAAAGGGAGGCGGCTGTTTGTTCAGCCAACGCTACCTTTCTTGAAAAAAGAATTATTAGTACTCATCATAATATTTCTTCGGATTAGAAATATTATTTGCAACAAAAAACTCTGCCTGGCTCTTAAACATTTCTATATAGGACTCTTTATCCATAGCAATCTCTTTTAACTCCTCAACGTTACCTTCAACACTAACTGTATCTAAGTTTAAATCTACCAGAACAGTCATATAAATTTTATCATTGTATGAGACTGTTCCCGTCACTTGTTTTTTTGCCAAATCGACAACAGGAAAATTGTGATTTACACCTGTTGTTTTGAATAAAGTGTATCCGACATTTGGTTTAATGTTATTTTTCTTCACTTTAAATACCCACCTGATTATTTAATTTGTTCACGCTGAAACTTTAGCCAATGCACTTCATTTTCACTCAACGACCATATTTTCCTTCTTCTGTTAACCTGCCCCTTTAATTGAACGAAAGGCGGCTGCTTGTTCAGCAAACGCCCCCTTTACTTTAACAAAGACACTTTCTTGACTACATATATATGAAGAGGTCTTTGATAACAGCTAAAGATATAATAATAGCTGCAACAATGTAAAAATACCCACTTTTAACTTTCTTGTTCTTGAATTCTTCAACTCCCATTAGTGAAACCATCAACAATAAAACTAAAAGTATTATGAAATAGGGTATCTGGATATTGTCGATAAAAAAGTTAATAAACCCCAGACAAATTCCAATTACAGCAAGAATATATCTGGTTTTTTCTAAAGTCTTCACATTTCTCCCTCCTTATTCTAGAATAACCCTTGGTTATTAGACGGTGACCCAATCATATAAGTTTCGGTTGTTCCATTAAACTGCTCCGTTAGCTGAATAAGCCTCTGTTTATATAGCCCTAAAAAGTTAGTTATTCTTGGTTATAATGAAAAGCAACAATCTTTACGAAAAGAGCCATTTATTAATAAGCTTTTTAAGTATTGTGTTATGTAATTAAATAAGATGAAACCTTGAAATGCACTAAGGCAATTCAAGGTTTATATAATACATTATTATTTACATTTAAGGTTCCTCACTGGTATATGGCTAACCTTCAATTCTATAATCTGTGATTCTAAAATAGTTAACAGTTCAGTTTGATTTTGTGCTTTTTCTTCTAATGTAGTTAACCATTTCTTTAGACCTCCTAAACGATTTAGTACATGTTCTGGCCATTGACTCATGTTATTTTCAGCGAATTCTAATCCTTTATCTATCTTTTGTTTATCTCCACACCATGCACTTAACAAAACAATATCTTCAAAAATATACTGGTGAAAATATCCTCCTGTATTTTTTTTGTAGTACTTTTCATAAGCATTAAGTACGGTTGTTAAGTGTAAATCACCCTCTAAAGGTATTATTGCTTGATTAATAATATCCATAGCTGAACCAAAATGTTTACTTTGATGCCCTGCAACTGTGATAGGGGAAGCTTCGTAATTTAATCCCAAGCTAACTACCGGAAATGATTGTAATAGGTTATGAACATGAAAAGTTGGTAAATAATTCTCATTATCTGACTTTACCTCAAGTAGTACGCCCACAAGCAAGGGACCCACTCTATTTAGCAAATGCATTGGTTTATAGACTCCAAGAGAAGGTATTGTTTGTTGCCAATCTGATGTAATTTGTCTTTTGTCAGCAATCCTAATTTTACTTCTTGTCACGGATTAACCTCCTTTATTTTTCTAATATTCAGTGGCCCATGTCTTAATATTTTATTTGTCTGCCTTTTTCCTAATCCTTTACCAGGTCTGATCGTAAATTTATAATCATAAACATCTCCTGAATTTATGTCATAAACATCTAGGCGTGCACTCCCTTTTGTTCCATAAGGTACTTGTCGATTATTCAACCAACTAGTTTCCGTTTTCAGCCCTCTATCACCATACATTCTTTGATATCTATCCAACAATTTTTTTGAATAGATATGCTTTTGAGTTCCAGCTACTCTTCCTTTTCCACCAACTTTTCTTTCGGCTCTCGATGCAATTTCCTTCACCAATTCACTATTTGTTCTAATCTTAGATCCTTGCTGTTGCTTTGATACTGTGGATTTACTTCTTATTTGAACATTCTTCTTGGACCTTGTTTTTTTCAGAGATGTGGCTGCAAACTTCTTGACCTTCTTTGCTTTCTTGCCATGCTTGGCAGCTGTAACGCCTGCTTTCACTGCCCATTTCGCTTGACCAGCTCCAGGGACAAAATTGCTGGCAATAGAAGCAGCTGCACCTGCTTTGTGATACCATTTTGATTTTGGGCTTCTCAAAGTCCTAATATCGTTTCCAATATAAGCATTATATCCTTTTTTACCATACTTCTTAGTGGCTTTCCATCCTTTCTGCAGCCACTTAGGAGCATGACCATCAGGATCGATGTTATTTACAGGATCTGCATCTGCATACAGATAGCGGTTTAATGATGAAGGATCTTCTTCTGTCCCTTCGTATTCATCCGGAACAATAAATCTTCCTGTTGACGGATCATAATCTCTCCAACCCATCAAGTATAGATTTGTATCGCTATCGTACATGACTCCATATTTACCGACATAACGATAAACGTTTGTCTGGGCGATAGTCAAATCTCCTGTAATGGAGATAACATTACCCCATTCATCGTAATCATAAGTTGCTTTAACATTACCAGCTGCATCCGTAAGAGCGACTACATCGCCTCTGGCATTGAACTGGTAGTAATAAACGACATCGTTATAACTGAAGCTCAATAGGTTTCCATCTGCATCTCGATAATACTTAATCCTCTGTTCCTGCGTTGGACCAGCAATCGTCTCTAAAAATAATCCTCCATTAGTATCCAAATGATAATGATAGTGAGTATTTTTAGATCCATCATTAACGTTCTTAGCAATCCTGTTTCCATCGGTATCATACTCATATAGAACCTCTGGTTGTTTTACACCATTAACAGTTTTAATGACTTTCATTAGCTGATCATCACTGTTGTACTGGTAGTTTGTAACGGTTACATTAGAGCCTTCCTTGGCAGAAACTTTGGAAAGGGTGCCACTGGAATTATGCTCGTAATCAATAGTGCGAATGAGGCTTCCGGTTGTCTCATTGTAGACTTTCTTCTGGCGTATACGATTTTCGGAGCCATAAGAATAGGTCTCCATTACTTTACTGGTAGTGAGATTTTCTACTTTAATTAAATTAGAGTTTGCATCATAGCTGTATTTCAATTTCTTCCCGTTAGCTTCAACTGTCTCAAGTTGCCCTGAAGGTGTGTAAGTATATTTCTTTTTACTAGTTCCCTTATCTAGCAGTTCAACAACTTGTTCCGCATCAGAGTGGTTATAGGCCAAATCTAGAATGATTGATTGATTGTTTCGATTCACAGCTTTTAGCGTCTTCAGCTTAGAACCGCCGTTATAGGTTAGGGAGGTTTCGACCCCTGGTCCAATTATTTTAGAAAGCGAATCATCCACCAAATACTCATAGGAGAAGGTATCGAAGTTTGGTGTTAAAACCTTCTTCATACGATCATTATCATCATATGTGACAACAGTGTCTCCCAGAGCACTATGAAGTACCTCTTCATTTTTATGATCGTTTATCACATTAGTTGTTTTGGTCCCTGTATGGCTGATTTCTTCGAGAATTAAACGATTGTTTGCATCATATTGAGATTGTGTTTCGCTATTAAAATAGCCATCTCCATCCGGGTCCACTGCAACAGGAACCGGATTGGTTTCGTCATAAACCCACGTTTTAAGGACATTACCGTTCATATCATGATAGAAACGACTCTCTGTTTTCTTCCCATCGGAATTAATGCCTGTTTCCATCACCAATTGTCCCAATTCATCATAAATATAAGATATTTCCTTGGAAGGCGTAGTTACGGAATCTTTTGTTTCGCTAATAGTCTTTTTAGTGACCTGACCAATAGCATCATAACCATATATAATTGTCTGTAAAGATACTGTACCGCTAATTGGATCCGTAACCTCTACTGTTTCCTCTTTGATTTGTCCTTCTTCATTATAGGCCCAATTCGTAGCCGTTCCAGTGGCATCCACTAGCTTGGTTTTGTCCCCAGCAGCATTATACGTATAGGACGTCTTTTTCCCTTCTGTATCAATAACTTCTTTTAATAAGTTATTTGCTTCATATACATATGTGGTAAATCCAAGCTTATCTAATGCGAGGGCTTCATTACCTAATCCATCATATAGAGTCCATGTTTCAACCGCTGGAGTAGATGAGTCTTTACTGTATATAGCATTATTGTTTTTATCGTACTGATATTCTGTCCAATCGCCAGTTCCGGTAATTGTTTTAACTATATTACCCACAGCATCATACTTGGTTCTTTCAACCAGGGTATTTTTATCTTTAGTAGAATCGGAGTAACTAGTTAAACGATTTAACTCATCATAATTATAAAAGGTTGTGCCTTTAGAATAGAGAGTCGATGTTGCCTTATCCCAGGCAAGGTTCTCTTCGGTTTCCTTATTGTTGTTGTTATCATAAGTAAACCTTAATTCATTTTTCATTGGGTCAATGCTTCTGGCCAATCTCCCGACCGAGTCATAATAAAAACGATTCAACTCTCCGTTGGCATTGCCATCTTTTTCAGCAACTTTTTGCCCCAGTTCGTTAAATTCGTCAATCTCAGTAATTGTCAGAACTTCTGGTGCTGAAGGAACTTGAGATACATAATCCACTCTTGTTACCTGTGGATTTCGTTTTAAAACCTGGTTGTTGAACTCGTCATATTCATATTCCACCACATGACCTAAAGCGTTCGTTTCTTTCTTAAGATTGCCGTTAAAATCGTATTCAAAACTTGTGATTTTTCCACGGCGATCAACCTGCTTTGTAACCTGGTGGTCGGCATTGTATTCAAAGGATGCAATTTGCCCCAGCTCATTGGTTTCTTTGACCTTATCACCAGCAAGGTTGTATTCATAAACCATCTTGTTTCCGTAAGGATCATATGACTCAATAAGGTATAATCCATCAGGACTATACTTATTCTTCGTAATATATCCACTTTCTTCTACGCGTACATCATCTACCAGAATGGCTCCTGTGCCTGAGGACACATTAACACTTACATAAGCGGCATTTGCCGGAATGTCAGAGGCGACATGCTGTAGAACCCAGTTTGTTGAAGTTGACCCTGTGCTGTTCTTAGTTGTTAAGGCAGCCTTAGATGAATCGTAGAACTTCAGGGATACTACAGCATTGGACCCTTTTGTCCAAACCAATGCACGAACTGGGAGATTCCCTTTCTTAATCGGAATAAAATCAGAGTCAATACTTCCAGTTAAAGATAAGCTTCGCGTCCCGCTTTTTTTGTCTGATGTTTGGAAGGTTACAGTACCACCTACTCGCCAGTCCGAAACAATCGTACCTTCCCCTTTTTCAAAGCTGTAATTCGGTAAATAGCCATATAGTGGACCGCGTTCATAGGTGGTGTCTAATAAGTTTCCCTATGAATCATAATTAAAAGATTCTTTGAAGCCTTCGCTGTCGATAGTCCATACCCTGTTCCCTTTTGAGTCATAATCATGTTGGATCACTCTACCTAAAGGATCGGTTTCCTTACTGATTAGACTAGTTCCAGCTTTATATTCGAATCTGGTAAGTGGCGTGTGTGTCCCTCCCTCAATATCATGAGTCAGTGGTTCAGTTTTTGTTAATACGTTCCCACGTTCGTCATAGGTATAGGAGGTTTTATACCCCTTTCCATCAATTGATTCTTTCAACTGATTTTTTTCATAATTAAAGCTGTTAACAATATTTAGCTTGCTCGGATCATCAATTGATTTGATAAGGTTTCCATTTTGATTGGTTTCATAAATGGAGACAAGTGATTGATTGCTGCCATGATTCGTTACCTGAGTCGTTTTCTTTAATAAATCATAATTAAAGGACTCTTGAACAGGGTACAAATTATTTAGCTGTCCAGTAGCTGCATTTCGTGTGGTCAAAGTACCTTTTACAGCTATTAATCGATGCCCATTGTATTGAAAAGTCACTGTTTTATTATTCGGGTTCGTATATTCTTCTAATTTCCCGTTGACCCCATATTTATAGCCAATAGTCCGATAGATTGAACCTTTCCCATCGTAATATTCAACTCCAGCAAGCTGGCCATTAATATAGGAGAAGTGAACTTTCGTTCCTGCAAAGGTAATGATGTCCTCTAGTCGATTGTTTAAATACGTAAAGGAGGTAATCCTACCGGTAGGGTCTTCTAATTCACTAATCTCATTATTGGAATATCGAATTTGAATCTTATTCCCATTTAAATCTTCAAAAGAAGTTAATTGTCCCATTACATTGAAGGTAAAGGCTATGCTTGCTGCATCAAGGTCCACCAACTTAAATGTACCGTCACTCAGCTTCGAAAGCTTTCTGAATATCCCTGCTGGCGCTGTATACGTAGAGTCTGCATTCTTAACGAAGAGATGCTGGGAGCCGTCTTCATCCGTCAATAGCAGGTTGCCATCCGCTTTCTCTTTAATGGACATATAAAGGTCTAAGCGCCACCCTTTTCCTAAGGGAGTAACAGTTTCATCCTGACTATTGTAAATACGGTTAATTTCTGTACCTAATCCTCTTCCTTTAAGGTTGGAATCTGAAAATTCCAGATAGCTATTACCGTTTGCAAGGTTGACCTTTCCAATTCCATAGCCTGTATTGATTTCTTCAAATCCCCAGTAGTTCTCTGTACCCAGCATAGGGATCAGAGGATCCACCCAAACCATTTTGGAGGAAATAGAGGTATTCCCAGCTTGGTCTGAAACGGATAACCGAACTGTGTAGAGGCCGGCTGGTATGCTTGCGGTATTCCAGTCTCCTAAAATATTTTCTGTAACTACAGAAGTGCCAGTCTTAATGGTTGTCCAGGATGTTGGAGCTTCACCGTTTCCATAGCTGATGGTATATTCTTTTAAGTCATTATCCGTAGCTGTTCCTTTTATGACCGTCACTCCATTGACATAATCCATCGCTGCTGGGGAGGTCAGTTTTGCTGTTGGATAACTAGTATCTAAAGTGATGCTGTCAGAGTAAATTATGGATTCATTTCCACTTTGGTCTTTAAAAACGGTGGAAACTGTTTTTTCACCATTACTATTAGAAAGAACCCAAGGCTTATCACTATCAGCTAATTGTTCATACACTGACCAGGTATTTAATTCATTCCTTAACTTTACAGAATAAGGCGGATTAGAATTATCCTGGGCATTTAACTTAAGGAAGACATTTGGTGAGTTGGTTAATGTTTCACCATTATTAATCGTTACCTTCCCTGTGGGAGGAGTTGTATCGACTACTTTTACAGCCTTAGAAAATACTTCTCCTAAACTTCCATATTGAAGCTTAAGCATTTGCCATTCAGTGATATAATCTCCAGGACTTTTATTACCTACAAAGTTAAGAGTAAACGTTTTAACTTGTGATGGACCTATGGAGTCAGCTGAACTCAACTGCACTCTGGTATCTGCAGTTAAAGGATCCACTTCCTTTACTGACCCTAATAAGAAGCCCCCTGCTGCCGTCCAAGTTTCTAACCCTTCATTTCTAACTTTAATCTGAACACTATATTGACCACCAGCTTCCATTTGAGAAGGGATAGAGACTCCATCAATAGAAGCATCTAACTGCTTTCTTGCAGTCTCAATCGTCTCGTCGGACGCAAAGGTGTTTCCTTCATTATCTTCTGCTACTACAGTAATAAAGTACTGGGTTCGAGGAATAGCGTTCGTTATAGTAAATGTGTTGGCTGTTACAAAAGTTCCAGCTACAACATCCGTTTTTCCAGAACCTGTCCCCACATACACTCTGTAACCTTTGACACCTGATAGGGAATCAGTGGATGCCCCCCATGTAAAGGTGAAATTAGAATTGAGCTTATTTGTTACGACCGGTTTCCCTGGTTTCGTTGGTTTCGTTTGGTCAGGAAGTGTTGGCATAAATGCACCTGATTGAACGGTCTCTCCATAAGCATTATATGCTTTAACCCGGAACCAATAATTCTTACTATTTGGATAAACTCCGCCAGAATTTTTATACACTGGTCTAGGGTCATCTGCAAGGTCTGCTCCCGTACCATCTAAGCGTAAGGCGTATAGACCTTGTTGTATTTGAGAAACAGTTGGCCACAATTTTTTCCCTTTAGTTGACCAACTAGTTATATTTCCTACATTTATTTCTTGATACTCTTTACCATTAAAGATTAAAACTTTATATCCTGTTGCTCCACTAACTGGCGTCCAAGATAAGTTCACGTATCCTGCACTGGTTCCAGTCCCATTTCCATAATCAGTTCCAGTAGGAGCGCTAGGAGGGCCAGAATATGTAACTGCCAAGTAAGGCTTGTTAGACGATGCCTCAGCAGAGTTATACTTTCTGTACGTACCCAATGTACCTTCTGAAGTAGAACGTAGAACAACCCCATGATTAGCTGTTCCGTCATACCATTTGTCTACCAGTTCTGTAATATTAAGAGTGGCCCAGCCAAGAGTGCCATTAACCGCAGTGCTGCCGTATGTTTTTGTAGTATCAATGCTCGGCTGATTATTCCAAGTGACGGTATTAACTCCCCATGAGGAAGAAACTCTTTGAGCATAAAGGTTCGTGTTAATGGTGTTATATCCATTACTGAATCGATATGCCTTAAGTTCTGCCTTAACTAAAAGACCACCATTTAAATTAGGGAGGCTATTGGTAAAATCCATATAGGATCTAGTCACGCCGGTTGAGTCCGCGTATCCCGTCCGTAAATCCGTACTAGTGTAATAATTATAGGAAGGGTAGTCCTGCATTACATAGGAATCTAGTGTGTTGGAAGCACTTCCACCTAGATTGACAGTTGGATCTACCAAGATAGGAAAAGCTCTATCTGGATCGTTTATAAATTCTTTATCTATTTTCAATTGAATTGACTGCTTTTTATTTGAGGATTCTACTAAAGTGTATTCGATGTCATGAGAGAAGACCTCTTTTGCATCTTCCATAAATGGAGGGGTCATTACCCATATCATCTTATTTTCATTATTATAGAACTCAATATTCTTACCACTTTGCTTGGCGATCAAAGAACCTATAATGTCAAAAGTGAATTCCGATTGACTATCTTTTGAGTGCAAAACAATGTCCTCTTTTAAGCCGTCCGGTAATAATGAATATTTGATGTCTGTATCATTAAAAACATTTTTATATAATACATTGTTTTCTTCTAGTTCTACATCTGCTTCCCTTTGTGCATTCTGTAGAATAAACCCTAATTTCTCTTTACCAAAAGATATGGACACCAATTCGCTGTTTTTCTTTACCTTCTCTGCAAATTCAACTGAGAATTGGTTTTTGTCTGATTTATATTTAAAACCCTTTTTATCCTTTTCATCAATCTTTTTGAGTTTGTTTTCAATAGGGTGATATTTTCCTTGAGAATCCTTGTAATGAACAGCACCAGTATGAATATCTGTTGTATAACTTAAATCACTATTAACAAAGGTACTTCCATTAGCTGTTCTACTATCCTTAACTTCTTCTACTTTTTTCACATTCTGTTGAAGGCTGTCTTCAAATGAAACCTTCTTTGGTTTAGGTTTTTCCTCTTTCTTGTTCTCTTCCTTATTTATTTGCTGATTATGACTTCCCCCATGAGCAAACACACTACTTAAAGGAATAGACGAAAATAACAAAATAAAAGCAACCAACGACAACAAAATTTTCTTGCTAAGTCCCCGCTTAATCAACTAGTTTTTCCTCCGGTTCAATTAAAATGTTCAATAACCAGACTTGCTACTTTCAGTCTAGTAACCCTCCTCTCATCAAATTAATTTTATCTATTTATTTACAAAATACAACAAAAATTTCCTTTCGTTTTTAAGTAATTATTTCCATCCTTTGGATTGCTGTTTAAATATAAATTAAATTAAGACTCGCCTAGAGACGAGTCTTATTTCTTTATGCAGAGGATTGATGATATTCAATTAACTGGCCCTTTAATTGAACAGCCGTTTAAAATTCTACAATATAAAACGGAAGCCATAAAAACTTCCGCTCAATTCATGTAATTAAAATTTTGTCTATTTCTCACATTTTTGTTGATGTGATTTTTTGAAATTCCTGACTTGCTGTTTAAAAAGTTCTTTACTATCTATTATTGCATATTCAATTGCTAAAGGTTCATTTTTTAATAAAGCCGGGTACTTACTATTAAGATAATTTTTTATGGTTATAATTTCAGTTTTATTAGGATATTCATGTGCTTTCGGTAAGGGTAAGTTTAGCGTATCAAAGATGTATTCATACATCCTTTTACGCTCTTCTCTAGTCAACCTTAAATTACAGGCTCCATTTTCATCAAATGTCTTTCTTTCAAAACGAATACTTATAATATCAACAGGCTTTCTATTTTTAACACCATAAATCAGTTCTAATATTAATACAGTTTGTCCAGCTAATTCTTTTTTTGTAATAATACCTCTGTTTTTAGTTTTAGGAATCTTAGAAATATGCTGATTAGCTACACATAGATACATAGCTGATGTGGACATTTTTTTACCACCTCTAAGGAAGATTTTTGGTATTAACCAATGTATAATTAATGATACATACCTTCCCCAAAAATGGCGAAAAGAAGCGATAAAAAAACAAGCACTTCTTCAACTAAACGAGGGAGTTGTGTTTGCTTTGTTAATCTATTACATATAATCGATGTTATATGTACTAAACGATAGACGTTAAAAGTAGGTATCTAATATTCTTGACGAAGAAACGTTGCTATTTCCCTCTCGCTTTTGAAAACTAATTGTCTTACCCTTTCTGGAGTAACCTTTATAATCTGACCGACTTCCTTTAGCTTTAACGGAGTGCCATTGACACCATAAACGGAATCTAATATTAATTGTTCTCTTTCACTCAAAACATTTTTATATTTTAAATAAACATTAATAAATCTCTTATATTCTTCCGATTCCTTGTTATGTAAGATATTATAATATCTTTTCATCAATCCAAATTTTTCACGCTTTATCATAAATATAAAAAAATCGACATCTTCTATGGTGGATTTCAACTTAACAACACCCCTTCATAAATCTAACCTGATAATACATACTTCGACATTTCATTTAAAAATACCTACACGACATGTAAAAAAGTGGATAATACGATGCCTGATTACCCACTTTTTAGAGATCCACCTATTTGCTTTTTATTGCAGCACAATTAGTTCTTAGTGTAATAGTATCTACTGTTGCTATTTTCCAAATTTCATATACATCTAGACTGTCATACTCCTTTATTAGAGTATGTCGAAACTCAATTATCTTCTCCCAAGGAATATGGGGATTATCTTCCCTAACTTCAGTTGAGATGTTTTTTACTACTTCTCCAATAAGTTCTAGATTCCAAATTACTGCATCAATAATTAACCTAGCCTTTTTGAACTCTTCAAGTGACAGTCCTTGTGTGTATGTCTCTATGGTGTCAGCAACATTAATAATTCTGTCAATAAAATAAAAATTGGCCACTGAAATATTCACATCCTGTAGTTTATTTGACTATAAGTAAGACTAGATCTAAAACAATTCCTCACACCATATCCTATACGATTAGAGTTTCGACAAGTACTTATTTTAATTGGTTCTTTATTAGAAGAACTTTACTTATTATAATAAAACAAATAAGAGCTCGATGTAATTGGATAGTATCTGCAATAATTGGTTCTTAGTGATTTATGAAGGGGGAATTAGATTATGAGGGATAAAACAAGCATTATCAGAACAGAATTAGAAAAAATGCTTTTGAATAAAGAAATCCCTTCATCTATAGTTCCAGAGATAAGTAACATCGTGGAATACTTAAAAACTAATAATATCTTTAAATACGAGCGACGAAACTTTCTAGAAGAATGTCCACCAGAAATTTTAAAAGTATTGGCTATAGCAAGGCAACGCTATTGGGACCAAAAAACAAATGAAGAAACAATGCCTCATAAAGAATATCTTCGTTCAAAAGACAAATCATAAAGAAATGTGATAACTAATTAAACTTATCTTGAAAGAAATAGTAAAAGACAATTTTAGGACTAGAGGGATCCCAAATGAAGTGGGAATGGTTTGAAATTGAGATGCATTACTTAATTGATGGGCATAGAAACATGAGTTCCAACCGGTTTAGGTGCAGACGACATGAGTTACCATGTAAAATTAATTGCTGGATAAAAAATATTAAAATGGAAACTGGATATCGAAAAACAGTTGTTGAAAAGATCTTTTTAAACGGTAGTGAGGATATTGCAGAAGAGATAATGAGCTACAAACTTGATCGGGATGATTTTTTACCTTTTTAGTTTAGGGAGTGTGAAAAGATGAATGGAGATTACTTTGCTTTGAAGGCGCAACTTTCTGAATTGAAATTAAAGCTTTGTCACGCAGGGTTGTCACTTTATGATAAACCAACGACTAAAGAAGAAATTGCTGTTGAATTAGAGCAAGTACTGCAACTGGTTGATCAACTGGAGGAAGGGCTGACTAGGAAAGCCCCTACTTTTGAGTAAGGCCTTTTTGTTGGTTTTAATATCATTGCTTATAAACATGATAGCTCGAGAACCTGATCAAAAGTAAGGAAAAACCGACGGTTAAGATGGTTTGTACTGCGTATTAATTAGTTGAGATCCCATTCTCCTTCACAATCAGGGCATTTCCATTTCACTATCCGGTCTTTTTCAATATCTGAAATTCCTATTTTTCGAGTAAAGTGTTGAATTATAAGCACCTTGTTGTTTCTTTGGTATTGGTTCTCCTTGCAAGTCAGCGCTACAATGCGGGCAATTTTCTTTACTATTCTTCAAAATTTCATATCCTTTCAGCTACTCCCTATCTTTTTTCAAATACTTATCATGGCTCAACTATTCATTAAATAGGTCTACTTATAATTTTTAATGGTTAAATTGCTAATCCTTTACTTCAGACAAAACTTGTATTACTGCTATCTGTCTATCGCCATTCCAACCTTTTTCAGCAAATTTATACGCCTTTTCAAATTCAGTAGCTCCGTGATTCAATAGTAGTTTAACAATATTTGAATAACCAAAAAAAGAAGCAATCATCAAAGCGTTACGATTTAAATTATCCACCCAGTTAACTTTCGCTCCCTGTTCTAGGAGCATCTTAGTAACCTTAAGGTTACCCTCTCTTACCGCAAGCATTAAAATACTTTGATCATTCAAAACATGATTTACACCGTGTTTTTCAATATATTTTTCTAGCATTAGAAGGTCCTGCTTTTCTAAGATTTCATAAAAATCCATACAACCTCTCCTATGTTGAGTGTTTTTTTTAGCGGGATTGATTAATATAAGACAAGCGCGAAAACTTACTGCAGGGCATAAGTGGCTCAGTGCTCCGCACTTGGCGGATTTCTCATCCGCATTAGCTGGCTCAATAATATGCAATAATGGCTTCTTCTGGATGCAATAATCACTTGCTGCATAAACGTTCATCCAGGCCTGCAGTAATACATGTCTGTCTCTCCTGGTCTCAGTTATTCATAAAACTAAAACTCATTTATTACAAAATCAATCAACTCAATATCGTCAACTGACAAATTAAACTCTTCTTTAACTTCTTCGTATGTTCTTCCTCTTTTTATTTGTTCTATTGCTTTATTTAATATTAAATCTTCGCTAAAATTATAATGATACTTTTTATGATCCATTCCTCAAACACCTCCACTCTATTGTACAAAAGCAAACTAATTTTACAAATCCATTTAAATAAATATATGAACTTATATTTAGTAATAAATGACTCCTCTGGTTACATGAATTAAAATGTCAGAACAAAAAAGGGGGGCTCATAAGTTGTCGAGTGTATGTAAAAAGAATGAAAAGGCAAGAGATCTTCCTTTATAAAGTAAAAAGACAATTATTTCTAACTTAAAAAAATCCCGCTCATTCATATAACGTAAATTATGTGAATAAAAAATAGGATCTATAAGATTAATCGCACAACATTTCATTTCATTATTATCTTCTAGTCTCCATCCCAACTGGAGGCCATGTTATTACTTTTTAATTCACCTTTAAGAAAAGACTATTGAATTCCTTCATTGATAATAAAGCATTAAACTCTAAAAAAGTAAGAGGCTATTCCCGAAATTCAATGGGAATAGCCTCTTATGTCAGATTACGAATGACTATGTGTCATGATAAACATCTTAGTATTAATCGTATCTGAAGTCGCAACAGTATCAGTATTTACAACAAAATGGGTTATATACCCAATGTTAATATAACTTTTCAGATTCACTTTTAAGTTGTTCTACGTTTTCTTCAGAAACCATATATCGGTAACTATTACCATAATTCATAAGTATACCTTCCTCAACAAGCATTCTAACATCTTTCTTGGTTGTATTTAAGATCTTACCTGCTTCAGTACATGAAAATACCTTCATGATTGTGTCACTCCTATAAATTGAATTTATGTTTACATATGTTTCGTTTTAAGTATTAATTTTCAGTTCAAGTGTATACATCTACGGTAATTTGTCTACAATGCTTAATAAAAGGACGGTCACACGGGTAGCGAGGTATACCACGCTATCCGTGCAACCGTAAGATTAATTCGAGAAAGCCTTGATACCAAGGCTTTCTCACGATTTCACTTTTAGGGATTTCCTTTAAGCTGAATTTTTTACGGTAATATGAACACTGGACTTACTTAATCTGCGGTAACCTGACCAATCCAATTTTCTAAGTCAATGAATGGTGTAATTCGGTAATGAATTGCTGCGTTGTTGGTGGATAAGTCTAATTCAATTTTTTCGATAAAAAAAAGCGATAAACTTCGCAATTCAAGGTCATTTAGCATATTGCTTTGATGATCGAAGAATTTTGTTAAATACAATTCCAGTTCATCAGCTTCCAGCATCTTTTCAATTTGTTCTATTAATTCTGCTATTTCATTATTTTTTTCAGAAAGAAAACTAAGTGTATCAGCAATGGAAATTGCAAGCTCTGATCCAACCATCTCACTTTCATGAGCTACAAAACGCTCTTGCTCTTTTACATGTTGAAGAGATTGTGAAATTTTCATTTGTTTTTGTTTCAACGTTTTGTCCCATCGCTTCAAACTATTTCTTATTTCTCTTTTCATCATTGAATTGTTTTTTGATAAATGATCAAAGAACTTCTTCAAAAAAATAGCGTGAACTTGTTCTACTTCTACATACTTTATGCAATTCACACAACGGTACACAAGCTTTTGGTTTTGTTTTTTCTTATCGTTATTCTTATCCTTATCCTTTTTGCTTGTCCCAGGTGTGAAGTTCTTAGAAATAAGACGCTCACCACAGTCTTTACAAACGATTAAATCTTTGAGTGCAAAAGGAGTATTTAAATTTCTCCCAAATTGGCTTTTAAATCTCTTCATCTGCTTTACACCATCTGCTAAGTGCTGAGGTATAATTGCGTCGTGTTGATGCTCAAATAATTCAAATTGACCTATTTTTTTTCTTGCACTATTGGTATTACTATCCCGAACACCCCATGTTAAGTGTCCTTGATAAAATAGATTGTGTAATATCTTATCAATCATTGAGGCTGACCATTTTTTTTCTTTCGGTGAGGGGATACCACACTCATTTAAATAGGTGGCAATATATTTATTACTATACCCGTAGCTTGATAAGTAGTAGATGAGATAAACTATGTCTGCCTTATGTTCACTGTTATCGATAGATACCTCTCCCTCCTCTCCCTTAATATATCCATATGGAAGAGGAGCTCCAGGGCGTTTAGGCTTTTGACCCTCTGAAGGATATAAACAGTTTTGATGATACCAGATTGTTCTATTCTTTTTATATTCCGATTCATTTCTGTAAATTAACAACTTGGCTTGTATATGAGGTTTATTCGGATCCCATTCATTTGGTTCTGTAGTGCTGAAGAATTTTATTGTTACTTTTTTCTCCTTTAATGGGTCATGAACTCCCCTTACAAAGTCATGCACCTGGCGAGTCACACGACTTTCTTCACAGAAAAAAATTGCTCCGTTAAAGTCCTTTAACAAAGCACTTTCAAATAGCACCTGCATCCAAGGACGCTTTAATGCAGACTTATGTGTGGCTGAAACAGCTTTATCCATACACCAAAGGATAATCTGATATCCTTCCAATCGGGCTTTATTTTCTATTTCTCTTTTTTGAATAGCTATGGAATTGTTCTCGTCTTGTTTCTTGTCCGAATACCTTATATAACCTATTGCCATCCTTATAGGTTCAGAAGGTAGTTTTTTTATGGAAGGCAAACACTCCCCAAGGTTAATTGGACCAATTATTATACTTTGAATAATCTCTTTAAATTCTTGCTGAAGTGTAAGAATGGTATCTAGGTTACTGACCTGTTGTTCGGAATTATTTTTGGACATGCTTTTCTCCTCCTAAAAACTCTGCTAGGAATACTTCAAGTTCTATAGAATCATAAAATACCACTACTTCTTTTATCAGAAAGTATATAAACAATTGCAGTTTTTCTTTTTGTAATTCTGCAACTAATCCTTCTTTTACAATCTTCACCAACCCGTTAACAATAGATTGTGTGTTAGATAAATCAACAATTTGATCTGATATTTCTTCAGATTCAGAAAGTAAAGAATTAACACTCTTTAAGTGTAGATCCTTCTCTTTTTGATTATGAAGACCGAACTTCATAGCGAAATTCATACGGACATTTAGTAGTTGTGTACCTAGTTCTTCTTTCTTTTTTCTCATCTCTTTAAGTGCATTATTAATGGATCTGATACAGACATACTTTAATTCCTGTTCAGAGATGGAGTTTATTACCTCCCTAAAGGCAGCTTCTAAAGTTTGATTAATTTCTTCTGTTGTTATTCGGTGCTTTTTGTGAACTTCACATTTATAAAAAGCAGCTTCACCTACTCTTGTGTTTTTGTGAATCATCTTCTTCTTGCAAACTCCGCAAACTGGGGTAAGGTAAGATTGCTCTCTTGAAACAATAATGGTATCAATTAATCTTTGTTCATATAAGTCAAGAACAATCTGAACTCTTTGAAACAATTCTAACTCTATAATTGGTTCAACATGCTCTAATTGGAAATAGTCTAAACCTTTTTGATAGTAACCGGCGTAAAACGGTGTTCTCAGAAGTTTCCAAGTATCTTCTACATCTTTCCGTTTGAACTCTTTTTTATAAGAGAGAATTATCTTTAATAACTCTTTAAACCCTTCAACCTTGGAAGCGGCTTCAAAGGCTTTTTTAATTTTGTATTGATACCTTTCATCTGCACTGTATTGCTTGTTGTCATTTACGTACCCGAACTTTTGATGCGGGTTCATGTTATGGACATCATTTAGTCTTGCTTTAATGTTCTGTCCTTCACTCTGTATCTGTATTCCATAGATTCCTTCTATTAATTTATCTCTACTGTAGGGAGGCGTTTCAGTACAAGTAAAAAAGACATCAATTTTTGCAGCATTGAAGATATCTGTTATTTCATCATACTCAAAAAAATTTCTTGCCACCCTGCAACGTGTAAATACGAGTACACAATTAATCTGACCTGATTTAATAGCATTTAGCAACCGAATGAGCTCGGGCCTATTTTCCATAACTACCTTGTTAGCAGAAAGAGAGTGCTCGTTAAACTTCTCAATCTCATTCCAAGGTATCCCGTTGGCTTCTGCCCACTTTTTCGCTGCATTTATTTGAAGTTCTTCACTTTGCGAACTTCCACTAACTCGGATGTATACAGCATATCTTTTCTTCCTTCGATCACTTCTCCTGCTATCTTCTCGGCCTTGAGCTCGGGTAACCACCCTACCTACGCAATCCGTTAATTTTTTACTCATTATCTCCCTCCAGAAAGAATTTTGTTTATTCGATTTTGATTCCCTCGTAACAATTCCGCCTTAATAGCAGGATGTATATTCAGTTGTTGAAGAATAATCCTTTCAGTTAGTCTATAGATCCATAGGTCTGTTTCTCTGTTTTGTTCTTCAGAAAAAGTAACCCTCACCACTTTGCCTTTTTCATTCATATTACAATCACCTCCCGTCAACTTATTTAGATGATTGACGGGAAAAGCAATTTTCATACTTTACTATTTAGAATTATCCGAGTCGCTTGTTTTCAAAGTTAGTTCAATCTGGTATTCAGTTTTGTCGGAAGCCTTAGAATTTCGCTCAGCGATAATCTTTTTTGATTTACTACCAGGAAGACCTAAGTTCATGTATGTTTTATGCACTTACTTCACCTCAAACCTGTTGTTTATTTGATTAATATAAATCTCTATGACCTTTTTAGGCATCCCAACTTTTTCAGAGTTAGCTAGTAAAGAATTCAAAAATGCTTTCTTTTTATCTTTCACTTACATCCCCTCCCGGTTAAGTTATTGATATCTTAGCTAGCTAAATATTTTTGAACATCTGTTGACTCTGCAAAACTTGAAAAAATCCCTGTTTCCGATTGGGTGAATGCTTGATAGCCACTAAGTAACCACTTGGATTCACCACAGATTGTTGTGTATAGGAATGATCATTTTCTTTGAATAAGTTTTGTTGTTTCATAAAAGTTCCTCCTTAAGGAATGATAAAACCCGCAAACAAGAAACACGGACACACCTGTATAAAGATTTAACCCTCCCCTATAGGTAGGCTTAACTTTATATAGAATCGGTGCTTCCGTTTTCTATATTTGCGGGTTTGATTCCCATAATATTTATTTGTATTTCCTTACGAATTACTATACCAAAACTTGGTATGCAGGATACTTCTAACTCATCTCTTTCGTATAGTGCCACAAATATGGGTCTTCACCGATTTTCACTTCTATTTCAAAAGGAAAACCGACCTGAAGCTCAGCAATAAGAACAATTCTGTCTTCATACAATACTGCTTCAGGGAACAATTCACCAATCATGGTTACACGTTCGTTTGGTGTTAGTTCATACTCGATAGATTCTGCAATTTCCAAGTATTGATAGAGCAATTCATAATTCCATTCTTGTTTTTCAAGAGTTTCAAGTTTTGCTTTTTGTTGATAATAAATTTTGTTCTGATACTCTAACTGCCGCTTTATGTCTTCCTCTTTCTTGGCTAATAGTTCTTTCGAATGTCTCCCCTCTAAATAGAGGTCTAAAAGCCTATCATGCTTTACTTCTAGTTGAGATATCGTTTTTTTGCTTATATCAAGCTGGGACTTTAACTTTGGAATCTCTTCCTCATCAATGTCTATCTTAATGTAGTTCTTTGCCAGCTCCTCACTTATTAAAATTTCTTTTACTGCACGAATAATATGATCATCAATTCTTACAGTATTGATTGATATATCACAAACGGATCTATCTTTCAGTCTTAATTTTCTTCCATGTTTTAAGTAATATCTTGGATTAGTTTTCCCTCCGTGATTTGCTACATGGATTTTCCGATTACAATTTCCACATGTAATATACGTTTTTCTTAACATATGTATATTTTCATTTTGTCTTTGATCAGCTTTATACACTTTCCCCCTCTTTAGTCTTTCTTCTTGAATTTTTTCCCATGTTTCTTCTGATCTCAACTTTGGATAGATATTCTCTTTCGTAATCGTTTCACCATTAGCAAAGGTCTTCTCCATTATTCCATGGAATGCTTTTGATATTAGCCGTCTTTGTACCAACGTTTCGTTCCAGTAGTTTCCGGAGGGGGTCTTAGAAATCTCATTTAATTTATCAGCAATAGTCTTCATACCTAAATGGTCTTTTAAATACATTTTATCAATAGCAGGTATTACCCAAGCCCATTCTTCATCAACTTCATATTCCTTCGCTTCTTGATTATACTTATAGCCAAGTGGCGGCTTTCCCCATCCTTTCCCTTCCCTCAATCGTTGACGCTTTCCTCTCATCATTCTTCTAACGACAGATCTTTTTTCTCTTCTTGCAATTAAGTTTTTAATGTCAGAAATAAATTCATCATCTTCATTATCTAAATCAACCATATTTCCTGGTTCAGCGATTTTAACTTTATTATCTCTTAAGGTTGATTTAAGAAATTCCCATTCTGCAACATCCAATCTTGATAGCCTATCCTGATCCATAACTAAGACTACATCTGTTTTCCCCTCTTCAACATCATTTAGGAGTTGATCCATCCCTTCTTTTTCTAACTTTCCTCCACTTTCAATGTCTCGGTAGGTAGCTACTAAGTCCCAACCTTGGTCTTCAGCATATTTAGTCAACTCTTCTTTCTGAGCAGATAGAGAGTATTTGGTTCCTTGCAGCTTTGTAGAAACACGGATATAAATAATTACTCTCAAAACTATCTTAATAACATCACTCATCAGTTAGCCTCCTTTTTCATCATTTATATCCATTATTTCAATTTTGCATATTATTAAACCACCTATCTTGTTTTGTTTTATTATGATCATCCGTAAATCTATTTTTTAAATTAGCAAGGGTTAGGTCCTTAACAATTTTTATCCTTCACATTTTTATATACTGATGATATCTTCTGTATACGTTTAATTATCATTCTCTGTTCATAACGCATTGCCTGAATTTTTCGCCATGTTTCTTCTGTTCGAAGAGGTGGAAACTTGTCCTCAATAGAGATAGTCTCTCCACTCCTTAATGTTACTTCCATTACCCCATGATAAGCCTTTGATGTTAATGCCGTGTCTACTAAACTTGCATTCCAGCATTTCAGATCTAGTATTTCAGATAATTCGTTTAACCTATCAGCAATAGCCTTCATTCCCATTCCTGATTCAAGGTACATCTTATCGATGGCTGGTATTACCCAATCTAAAACTTTATCAATTTGAAAGATACTAGTTTCATGATTATAAGTATAGCCTAGAGGTGGCTTTCTCAATCCCACCCCCGTCTGCTTGCAGTAACTCCATCCTTCATTACTCTGTTTCACTTCACCTGTTAATGAGTTTTTTTCTCCTACAATATTTAATTTTGATTGGTAAAATGCTGCTTTCATATCATACATCTCCTTTTAGATTAAAAAACTAGCAATCACAATTTATTTTCTGATGTTATATGTTTTAGCGAATTTCTTGTTATTTGGTATCAAAGTGGGTTAATTTTAACCCTTAATAGTTGGGTCTTTAGCTTATGGCGAGCATAAGCTAAAATAAAATAAATACCCAATGACTATTTAAACTTTTGAACCAAAACCTATTAAGGCGTTCGACTTTATAAACCGAAATTAAAACCAAGACTCCATCTGTTTCTTGCAGCTTGGTAGAAACACGGAAATAATTTCCCCAAACTGACTTATTAACCTCACTCACCTGTGACCTTTTTTATTATTTATCCCCATTATTAAGTTTTGCATATTCTTAAACCACCTATCGTGTTTTAAGTATCTTGATTAGCCACAAATCTATAATTTCCCTTAGCAAAAGTTAGATCAGTAATTTATTTGTTTACTTACCTTTCTCCTTCGCTTACGTACTTCTTGAATTTCCAGCCATGCTTCTTCTGATCGAAGAGGTGGATATTTGTCTTCAATAGTGATAGTCTCTCCACCTTTAAATGTTACTTCCATTACCCCATGAAAAACCTTTGATTTTAACCTTCTATCTACAAAGCTTGCATTCCAGCATTTCATATCTGGTATTGGAGATAATTCCTTTAACTTATTAGCAATAGCCTGCATTCCCAAGCCTTCAAGATACATCTTATCGATAGCTGGTATTACCCATGCAAATACCTCATCAATTTCAAAAACCTTGGTTTCATGATTAAAGGTATAGCCAAGTGGTGGCTTTCCCCATCCCTTCCCCATCTCCATGCGGTTACGTAGTCCATTAATAATTCTCTTTGATCTAAACTCTTTAACTAATAATTGGACCTGGATGGCTTCTTTCGGCATCGGAGTTTCTTCGGTACTTTGTTCAACTCTTTTTAATAAATTGTTTCTTTCAGGCTTATTATGGAATAATGCTACTTTCACTTGATTTAATAATGAGTTTTTTACTACTTCAGTATTGAATTTATTATCGTATGATGTTGCTGTGACTGCTAAACTAAAGTAGACAGTTTTTGCTAGATAAGATGAAACACTTATTTACCCGAATATACCAGTAAAATATAGGGTCCTTCCGTTATATGATGATGGTTTGATTTATAAATCATTGGAGGGCTGAGTAAAGGTGGATAAGTGGGAAATGTATATGGAAATTCAGCAGTTAATCAAGAAAGGATTCAGTAAAACGAAAGTAGCAGATAAGCTGAGGGTGTCTAGGGCGACTGTATATCGTCACCTTAAGAAATCTCCTTCGGAGATGGCAGAATGGGTAGAGTCCTTACAAACAAGAACGAAAAAGTTGGATCCTTATAAAGAGCTAATCTTGTCCTGGTTAAGGGAACATCCTGATCTTTCAGCAGCACAAGTGGAAGATTGGTTGATGGAAAGATATAAGGAGCTTGAGGTTGGTGAGAGCACTGTCCGTGCTTACGTTAGAGAGTTAAGAGCTGAATATAAAATAGCTAAGGAATCTTCACCAAGGGACTACGAAGCAATACCTGATTCTCCAATGGGAGAACAGATCCAAGTTGACTTTGGACACACAAAGCAAAAAACATCTAATAACAAAGAGGTAAAGCTGAATTTTATTGCCTTTGTGTTATCTAACTCCAGATACAAATATAAAGAATGGTTAGATCGTCCATTTACAACTCAAGATGTCATTCAGGCTCATGAAAATGCCTTTCAATGGTTTAGTGGGATTCCAAGTGAACTCGTGTATGACCAGGATAGCTTAATTGTGGTGAGTGAAAATGGTGGTGATCTCATTTTGACTAAAGAGTTCCAGCAATATAAACAAACGAGGAAATTAAACCTCCGAGTTTGTCGGAAAGCTGATCCTGAAAGCAAAGGAAAAATTGAGAATGTCGTAGGCTTTATTAAGTACAATTTCGCCAAGTATAGAGTGTTCGATAATATTGACTCATGGAACGAACAAGGTTGGGAATGGTTGAATCGTACAGGTAATAGAAAAGTTCATAATACAACAAAAAAAAGACCGGTCGAAGTGTTCTCCTTGGAAAAGCAACACTTAAGACCAGTCACAGGAAACATTAATTTCCTAAACAACTATGAAAACAGTATAACAAGAAGCGTCCACAAGGACAATACCATACGGTATTTATCTAATAGGTACTCCCTTCCACTTGGAACTTTTCATAAGCATGAAACTGTCTCAATAAAAGAAACAAAAGACAGAGAACTATTAATCTATAATTCTCAGACAGGAGAACTACTGGCCAAACATCAGATTCCAGACGGTATAGGGCAATTAATAAAAGACAGAAAACATACCAGAGATCGTACAAAAGGCATTGATGCATTCATTGATACCGTAGCGAAACGGTTTGAAGAAACAGAAACTGCTTATGGTTATCTGGATAAACTTCGCGAGAAGTACCCACGGTACATTCGTGATCAGTTACAAATGATATTAAAGGAAACTAAGCAACATAACGGCCAGCTTCTATCAGCAGCGCTCATGGAATGTATCAAGAGAAACTTATACAGTGCGACAGATTTCAGCGATATCATTCTATACCTCAAGCGACAACGACAGGATTATGAGACAACAAATGATAGCGCTGAGACTGTTTCAGTTTCGCCTTTAAACAGCATATCTGGCTGGATTATGGACACAGAAGCACAAAAAAGAAATGTAGATGCCTATACTGTCATTTTGGAAGATGGTGATCAAAGTTGAATCAGCTTCAGGAGGTCCAAAACTTATTGAGGTCCCTTCGGTTAGCTGAGACAGCTGATCGATTACCTGAATTGATTAGAGAAGCTGAGAAAAAGGACTTGTCCTTCACTCAGTTTCTACTAGATGTAGCAGCATATGAACAAAAACGGAGAGACGAAAAACAATTGGAAAAGCGTTTTAAGTGGGCAACGTTTCCGTTCCATAGTACCGTTGATGAATATGACGTAAATGAGCAAAAATCCTTAAGTAGCAAGAAGCTAAACCAGTTAAAGGACTTAACCTGGATTGAACAGCTGTATAATATCATATTTCTTGGACCGCCAGGTGTAGGTAAAACCCATCTTTCGATAGGTCTAGGGATCGAAGCGTTAAACCAGGGATATAAAGTGATCTTTACCACTATGGGAGATCTAATTCAGGCATTAAAGACAGAGGAAATAACAAGGAAATCCAAAACAAGAATGAAGCGAATTAGAGAAGCAGATCTGGTCATCATAGATGATTTGATGTTTATGGCTATGGATAAACAGGAAGCCAATATGTTCTTCCATCTCATTAATAACCTCTATAATCAATCCTCGATTATACTTACGTCCAATAAAGGACCCAAAGAATGGGGTGAACTTTTGGGCGACCAAGCCATTACTACAGCTATTCTTGACCGGATCTTACATCGAGTGGAAATAGTTCATTTAAATAAAGATAGTTGGAGAATGAAACATCGAAAAACGATTTTTGGTGAACAAAGTGTTTCAAATTAATCAGCAAAAATTGTGTCATTCTACTTGACGGTCACAGTTGCCCTCATTTAATCCAGCTCCTTTTCAAAAATTATTAATTAGTAATCACATAGCTGATTTCTAGGGTTATATGGTTGTATGATTAATAATTTCTTATTATTTGGTTTCAAAGTGATTTAAGATTTCTTCGTAAAGAGGGGAAATCGGTATTTTTTTCTCCCCCCATAACCTCAACAAAGACAAAGCAGCTTCTGGATTAACATATGATAACTCAGCTAATTTCAAAGGTATTGCTTGACGTTTCTGTAATGTTTCTCGACAAATCGGAAGAATGTGCTGGTTCATGTCAACACTCCTTTTTAATTTATTAAACAATCTCATTAGCGGAGCACAAAAAAAGCACCCAGAACAAATAGGCCTCACAAATCAGAAATAAATTCTAATTCGAGATCTCTTTGCTCCAGGTGCTTCCTGATGCGTATATTATTATATAGTTTTGTATGCGCTAATCAATAATAATTGTTTCGATAATGTCAATTTATCACACCAGCAAAAAAGTTACAAGTACAAATTCACTTTCTATTAATAAATTTTTTTTAATGATAACCTCTTTCTAATTCACATTAAGATGATCAAGGTTCTAATATTGCTTTACTAGGGCGGTCCTTTAATGCAATTGGTCCTCCTTTGACTGTTGATAGCCTATGGTAGATGTAATTTTGAACCTTTTGCTTGCCAGTTCAGGACATTTATATCATAACAAGAGGTTCTTTTTATGTTCAAACCCCATTTTTCTTCATAACAGGAATGCTGCCCGTTTGTTTAATAAACAACTATAACATCTCGTTTGTTTGATTTTGCTTATTCCTTTTCTTCAACCAACTCTATAAAATAATCTTGTAAATCTCCATTTAGTTTAGTTTGTCTGTCTTCAAGTGTTAATAGAAAATCGATATTAGATTCCAGAGTTGAAGTTCCATCAAGTATGCCTAAAAAATGTGAAACTGTATCAATTTGTGTTTGATTTATAATTTTAAAGAGCACCTTTTGTTGCTCTTTTGACAACTCCTGAAAAAGAGTGATAGCTTCCTTATAATACGGGTTAGCGACATCTGTAATATCAGTCTTTTGATAAATGCTCTTATAGTCCATAAGGCTATCTTCAACTAAATGCTCGTACAATAATTTATCTTCTCTCATATTTTAACTCCCCCTGAACTAAAAAACTTTATATTAAGCTAAACTGCCCCTTTACCTGAACAAGATGAGGGACAGCTGCTTCTTCAACAAATGATCCCCCATAGCGTAGTAGTAACTAATTTCTTTTAGGGATTAGGACACTTTGATGAAAATCAATGACAATTTGAATGAACCAAGTATGTCTGTCTCTCACTTCTTCTATCGTTTCTTTAACCTCAAAGCGGAACTTAATATCATGCTTTATATACAACAAAAATAATTTCCCGTTTAATTTATAAACTTTAAAAATAAATTCCACGTTTGAATTGTCGTATGTGTCCTGAATATTCAAAGAGTAATTAAACTTATTCATTACCTCAACATTTTCCAATGTAACTGCTTTTTTATTCAAAGAGGTAACTTGACCATTCCCTATGTAGTTGCTTAATATTTCATATGTTTTATCGTCGATATTAGCTTTTGATTGTATTATAGTCTCGTTAGCTTTCATTCTTAATCTCCAATTCTTATTAAAGATCACTCCATTTTAACTTAATACCAATTATTTCAAATTCCTGCATTGTATTCAAGGAAAACTTTAAACAAAAAAGGAGCTCATCCTGTTCCGGATAAGCCCTCGTTAATTCAATAGAAAGCATTCTTTAGTCAGTTTTTTTGAATAGAAACAAAGCCCACCATACCAACAAAAACAAATATCCAATTGCTACAAGAATTGACCATATAGCACCTTGTTGCAATTGACTAACGAAATGTTCAAATTCATTCATTCCATCTCCTCTACCAGTGCTACTTAATAGGCTTACTATTGGAACTGTCACAGAAATCATAATAGCTACAATTGACAAACCTATCAATTTCCTTTTTGTAATACTGAATATTGTTGCTCCTAATGTTATCAATAAAAAAAAGTAATATAGTGCCCAAAACCAATTAGGTAAGTCTCCCAATACATTTTATCCCCCCTTATTTAACTTAATTCTTATTTAATAAGCTGCCCTTTACTGGAACAAGGGGCGGCTGCTTGTTCAGCTAACGCCCCCCTTTCGTATTATAAGGTTAACCAGAATGTTAGATTTTTCTGGTTGACCATTTTTTATATGGTCTTATTATAACAGGTAGCCAGGGTAGAACGTCCGCCCCCGTGGGACTTAGATCCCGTCAATTAAACCGTTCACCCCCTACCGGTAGAAACATGTTTGAGGCTGGTTGGGACAATGATCTCGTATAACAAGCGAAGCTATGATACTACTAGGAGGATTAGGGGTTACTGGCAAGTTGAATTAGAGGAGGAGATTGAGAATGAATCCAGTCATAGGTCTGGATGTTTCAAAAGGAGAAAGTGAGGTTCAGGCCTTTTTTGATAAAGGAAAACCTTACGGTAAAAGTTTTAGCATCAAGCATAATCTTGATGGGCTAGGCTCATTACTTGAGTTTTTGGAAAGCGTAAAGGATAAAACCGGCATTCAACCTTCGGTTGTACTAGAAGCAACAGGTCATTACCATGCACCCGTGGTTCAGTTTTTGGAGCAGCATAACTATTTATTAATCATCGTAAACCCGTTGATTTCTCACAGAGCTAAAAGCTCTAGTTTACGAAAAGTTAAAACGGATGCCGTCGATGCCTATCGTCTCTGTGAGCTTTACTACAAAGAGGATTTAAAACCTTATAAAAGGCGTGGTATTCAGCTTTTGAACCTGCGTAATCTCACAAGACAGCATGAGAATATTACTGGGTTATACGTTCAAACCAAGCTTCAATTCCAAGCAGTATTGGATCAAATTTTCCCAGAGTATAGAGGTGTTTTTGGGGACTTATATTCCGCTGTGTCTTTGGTTGTTTTAAAGGAATTCCCTGCATCAGAAGATATCCTGGCTGTTAGTGAAGATATGTTGGCAGATAAAATCAAGGAGTTCTGTAAGAGTCGTTCCAAGAGATGGGCAGAAGAAAAAGCGCGGGATCTTAAGCAAGCTGCAGCACGGAATCCATTTGAAAAGACACTTTATGAGAGTCATTTACTGAGTCTAAGTATGTATATTGATATGCTTCTTCAATACAAAGAGCATCTATATAGGTTGGAGTCAGAGATAGACACTCTTGCAAAAGAAGTTGAAGAATATAAGATTATCCAATCTATCCCTGGTATCGGAGAAAAAATCGCGGCAACGATCATTTCTGAAATTGGTGAGATAGACCGGTTTAATCATCCTAAAAAGCTTGTAGCATTCGCTGGAGTTGATCCAGAAGTGTTTGAATCAGGTAAGTTCAAAGCTACTCTTGTTCGAATTACAAAACGTGGTTCAAGTAGATTAAGGCACGCCTTATATATGGCTGTTCGCTCTGGTATTCGTGACCGTCGCAAACAAAAAACATTGTATGATTGAGTCGATCCAGCAATGTTTTCGGAGTTCATTTACCTTTTGGATTTGTTTTTTATTTAGCTCGAGAGTTTTCATTAAATCTTTTATCTTTTCAATATTTTTTAGATGTACCAGGCGGTGGACGATTTCATGTAGCACAATCAAATTTGAGTTCTTGTCATCTCTGGAGAGATGATACGGGACTTTATGATGACAGTGCCAATCATGTTTGCCTAGTTCAGTACCTGTTACGGCACATTTTCCATAATGGGCAATGAACTTACTTATGCGGTTATCCGTGTATTCACTGTATTCAGCAAATGCAGCTACAATATTCCTTGTATGTAGAGAACTCAACCATTCTGGTTGAGTTGTATTAAGATCTTTAGGTTTAATGTATGTCCATTTCTTTACTGTCACGGTGTATTGTACATCCTTTCTTATATCACAATTAGCAACCTAATTAACATACTAATTCTAATGCGGACAATAATTATTGTCCACCTGTTTTTTGCTATGCTATTTCTACTGTTATTTCCATAACCAAAACCTAATAAACCTTGATATAACAACAAAATAAATAGACCAAATCGCTATGCGATTTGGTCTGCTAATTGTAATGTTATTTACTATTTTCTCTCCCTAAACGGAACCCCTTAAATATAGAAGAACGTGTTTAGTGTTAGAAAATCTTTTAAGGATAAGTCATCAACAAACGAGCCTTATGGGTGGGCAGCAATATGTCCCGCTTAGGATTATAATAAAGCAAGTTGCAAAAAGCCATGAGTCATTCCCTTTTTGAATGACTCATGGCTTTTTGCAACTGCTCATTTAATTAAATAAGAAACCTTTCTCCATACTTTCTTCAAACATTTAAATTAAAAGGCTCTTTTCGCATAGATTGTTGCTATTTTGACCATCCTTATAAGAGGTGATAAAATACTCTTTCAGGAGGCGGTTTCTCAATGATAAAAGACATCTATGCCACGTTTTCGGACTTAACTAAAGACGAGCAAATTCAACTATTTAACCTGTTAAAAGAAGACTTTATAGATAATGAAGATGCTGATATGAAAGATGCATACACAACAATTAGAGAAACCCGTTTTAAAGAGGGATTAGGCTGCATTCATTGTGGAAGTGTGAAGGTGAAGCGAAATGGCAAGTACCGAGAGAGGCAAAGATATCTTTGTCGTGACTGCGGAAAGTCATTTAACGACCTATCAAATACTCCGATTGCAGGAACCCGTTATCTTGGTAAGTGGGCGAAGTATTTTCAAATGATGGTGGAAGGCTATACGTTGCCTAAGATTGCTAAACGCTTAAAAATCCACATCTCTACTGCATTTTACTGGAGACATAAAATTCTTTTTGCTCTGCGTTCAATGGGATACCAAATGTTGAAAGGGATTATCGAAAGCGATGAGACCTTCTTTAAAGAGTCTTTAAAAGGACGAAGAACTCTGGATAGGAAACCAAAGAAACGCGGCGGCAGAGATAAATTGAGAGGGATTAGCCATCTTAAAATTGCTGTTGTTGTTGCCCAGGACCGAAATGGTCAAGTCATTGCTCAAAAGGCTGGAAATGGTCGTGTTAAAGCAGAAGAAATTGACGCAGTTATCGGAAGCTATATTGACCCGTCTTCTTTGTTATGCACAGATACAGCCACGAACTACAAGAAATTCGCCCAAATCAAGGCACTTAAACACGAGCCAATAAACCTGAGCAAAGAGGGGTATGTCAAAAAGGGCATCTACCATTTGCAAAACGTCAATAACTATCATAAACGTCTAAAAGGCTGGATGGATAGGTTCCAAGGAGTGGCTACAAAGTATTTGGATAACTATCTTTACTGGTTCAGCTTCCTTCAGCAAAGTAAAAAGATGGCGGAGAAAGAGCAGGTAAACCAAATGCTCCTCAGTACTTGCCAAAATTCAAGTAGTATTACCGTCAATTTCCTACGTGAGGTATAAAAAAACAGCCATTCCTATATGGAACGACTGTATTCCTTGTGCATTAGAGCATATGGAAGAAATTATAGATTGTTTTCGTAAATTACTTTACCTTCTTTGTCGTAAATCGATAACTCAAGTTCATTGTTAATTGTTAAATTGTTTTTCGTTTTGTCATAAAACATCAACAATCCTTTAGTGCTGCCAAATTGTCTAGTCGCCGTATTCCCATCACTAAATTTAACTGTTGCCTTATCTGCTTCGTTTAATAATTTTTTGTCTTGAACAATTACATAAGCGTGAGGACTTCCAGTGCTAGTCATACCTAATTGCACTTTCTCTTTGCTGTTGCCGCCCCACATAGTTTTATTTACTATAATTTCATCTTCATTTTTAGATAAATAATAAATGCCACTTTGATATAAGACCATTGTAGAGTCTTGTGCTTCTTCTATTGCTAATGGTTCAATGTTTTTTTCTTCAATAAATTGTTCAATTTCAGTTTTTGATAAAGAAGCGTAATTAAGTTCTTCTCCGCTTTGAGAACATCCGATTACAATTCCACCAAAGGAAATCAAAAGCATCAATAAAATAAATCTTTTCAACGAATTCACCCCTTTTTACCATAACAAGATTTCATCAAACTGTCCCTAAGCTTAATATGCCTTTGTTTATATAGTACCATAAAAAGTAAAAAAATCCTTGTACATACTAAAAAGCAACAATCTTTACGAAAAGAGCCAATTAAAATGATCTTTGAACAAATGAATTGGGTGATAATATGTACGAATTTTTTTCAAACATTAGTAATACTGTATCTGAACCTTTTATAAATCTAACCTATGGAACGGAAGGAGTTCCTATATTGTTTGCATTTATATTAGGGATTGTAGGTACACTTGCCCCATGTCAATTTACAGGAAATATAGGGGCTATCACACTTTATGGAAATAAATCTTTACAGAAGGGTTTGGCTTGGTCAGAAGTTGCCTTTTTTACCTTAGGAAAAATCCTCACTTTTACTGCAATTGGATTATTAGCGTGGTCTTTAGGTAATGAATTTCAGCAAGAAATAACGGAATTCTTTCCGTGGATGCGCAAAGTAATTGGTCCTGTTCTATTATTAGCTGGCCATAAGCAGTTGATACGACAACCGGCATTAAACTTACGAAAAACAACACAAACATCGTTGGGCAGAAACCTAAAGTAAAGCTGACTTCCAAAAAGAAAGAGCCCAGTTTACCTTCTTTAATAAAACCCCTTGGAATTTTTAATAACGTTAAGGTCCCCCTAAGTTTGATGATCCCAGATTCGTAACAGATAAAGATCATTCACTTTTGTCAGCATATTCCCGTGTGTTTTCAAGAGAAATCCGTTTATCTGATGCTCACCATTTCATTTGTTTGGTTGATCGAAGTAAGACTCTTAAACAATGTTATAAAGAATACAAAGAAGGACGTGCAGACCTTTACAGCTGGGCAGCCTCTCTTATGATCGACACAAGATCTATTTGGCAATTAGGATTATTGAAGCTCCAATCAGTATTAGAATATAAAACGTTCAGTGAAGAAGTTTTAATCAATAATGAAACCTATCTTAAATGGGCAGAAGAACCGGTTGAACACCCTATCCCAACTAAAGATAATGGATTCTTCGATGTGGATTGTAAAACTGTAGAGTTCTTTATATATTAACAAAATCCTTTACTTTTTGAAGGGTTTTGTTAATTGCACATCTAGAGAGTTGAGTGCTCGTCCGTCAGCCGTCAACTTTAGAATAACTGTTAAAACTGCCTTCTCAAGCACTCAACATCCTGTACTAGGATCAGAAGATCAAGTCTTTTCCTCAATAGGAATCACCATAATCTTACAGGTAACTCCCAAATCTTCATACGACAGTGGTTACGTTGTGATTCTTCAAAGAATAACTGAGGTCCTTGTTTCCTAAAGGGTTTCCTGATTATTTGAAGATCATCCTTTTCAAGCAAAAAGATCAACACACAAGTGTTAATTGATCTTAAAATTTATTAATTTTTTACACGAATGACAAGTTTTCCGCGTGCATGATGAGTTTCGCTCAGGGCATGCGCTTCCTTTAAAGACTTTTCATTGTAGTCATAGGTCTTACTGATAACAGGCTTCAATTTTCCCTCTTCATAAAGGTCAGCCAATTTCTGCAATTGCTCTCCATTCGGCTCTAACCAAACGAATCCTGCTTCAGCGTTATAGCTTGCTGCTTCTTCTTCAGATGGCGGCTGCACGATCGAGACAATTTTCCCATTCTCTTTCAATACTTTATAGCTTTTGGACTGGATGTCATCTCCCATTGAATCCAATACAAGGTCAAAGCCTTTTAACACCTCACTGAAATCATCTTCTTTATAATTAATGACTTCATCTGCACCAAGCGATTCCAGGAACTCGATATTCTTTTCGCTTGAAGTTGCCGCAACGTATGCACCAAAGCTTTTTGCGATTTGGATGGCAAATATCCCTACACCGCCTGCACCCGCGTGAATCTGCCCGTTTCCAAAACGACTCCTGCTGCATCCCACCCTAAAACAATTGGGAATTCGAAATCAAGCATTTCTTTTAAATACCCGGCACGCACTTTCCAATCAATAGGATTAATGGAAGTCGCATGTACTTCCACTAAAACTTGGTCCTCAGATATACTTGGTTTCTCGATATCTTTTTCTACTAATACATCTTTATCTCCATACTCCTCAATAACAATTGCCTTAATGACAATTCCTCCGCATTACCTTATTCACAAATACCGTCTGAACCGCACGTCATGCCTTTTCCAAAAATTTCGATTTGTGGTTTCACTTCGAATTCTTTCAAAGTGGCTTGCGGTAATAGGGTTTTTTGGAAATCAAATTCTTCTAATTTTTTACCTTCTTTAACTTTGTCAGCCCAATCTTGATTAGCAAGTGCCGCTTTTCCAATGGTTACGATATCGGCTCTTCCATTTCTTAATAACGTTTCAGCAGATTCGGGATCACCTAACGAACCGTTTGCAATAACAACTGTATCAGTATATTTTTTTACAAGTTCAACTAAGGGTGGACCATTCTCGCTAAACGCAGGAGAAGTTGCATCTGGCTCTGCAATATGAATGTAGTCAACTCCTGCTTCTGTAATTTTTCTGAAAATCATTTCAGCATCAGACTCGCCGTTTTCCCATTTATAATCAGAATCGTTTACTTTCGCTTGGGAAAGACGGATTCCTACGGGAAACTCAGTACCGACCTCTTCACGAACTGCTTTTATGACCTCGATTGGAAGGCGAAGATGATTTTCTAGAGATCCGCCATAATGGTCATCACGTTGATTGGTATAGGTTGTCAGGAATTGGTCAAGGACATATCCATTTGCACCATGAATTTCTATGCCATCAAAACCTGCTTCCTTTGCATTTCGTGCAGCAGCCACAAACCCTTTTATTACATCCTGAATGTCCGCTTCCGTCATTTCCTTTGGCATTGCAAACTCTCCGTTTCCGCCATAGAAGCCAAGCTGTTCTCCTTTTGGTTTAACTGCAGACGCTCCTGCCGTTTCTGAAGAGAAGCGATTTCCCTGCGACAATGCACCTGCATGCATAAGCTGAACAAAAATCTTGGCACCTTGATGTTTTACAGAAGTCGTTACTTTTTTCCATGCATCAATTTGTTCGTCATTAATAATTCCCGGTTGGTTGAGATAACCCTGGCTGTATCGATCATCTGTATAAGTACCCTCTGTCAGGATAAAGCCAAAACCTCCTTTTGCGAAATTCGTATAGTATTGAACCATGTCATCAGTTGCCAGCCCTTCCGGTGTGGCACTTGTTCGCGTCATTGGAGCCAAGCCGATTCGATTGGCCAATACGATATCTTTAATAGTTACGGAAGAAAATAAAGTTGAAAAATTTTCTTGAGTCATGATTGAGATTCCCTCCAAGTTTTTGTCTTATCTAGGATTCATTATATTCCCATATTTATGCACCTATAATCTGTACCAACAGGTAGGTACGAAAAGTGTAACAAAAAAAGAAAAACGGAGTCAATATTGTTGCTTGAGTGTCATCCATTTTTCTTTAATAAGTCTATATCAGCCAGTTATACCATATTCTAATCGAATCATTTCGATTATATCCCTAAGAACATCTATGTCTTGTTTGTTTTTCATTAATAAGATGCCGCCTTCGATTGTAGCAATCATCATTCGCGCTTTTTTTAAGGTATTTAAGCCTGAGGCGAACTCACCATTTTGCTTCATCTCATTTAATATCTGATGAACTTTCTTCTCCCATTGTTCAAAGAAAAGTGCGAGTTTCTCCCTGAACAAGGGATCATGTTCACTCAGTTCTATCGCGAGATTGCCAATAGGACACCCGCGCTTCCCTTCGTGTTCAAGCTGTAACACTAGTATTTTATCGAGCATTTTCTGAATCTTTACCTTTGGCGGGAGAACTTGATCAAGAATACCGTCAAACAATTCCTCTTTCATCTCAGAAATAAGGTGATCAATGACCGCTTCTCCTAGATCCCGTTTCGACTTAAAATAATGATAGAACTGCCCCTTTCCAATCCCAGTTTCTGAAAGAATCTCAGCAAGCTTGGTGTTCTCGTATCCTTTCGAGTGAAAAAGGGTGGAGACAGTGCAGACTATATCATCTACTTTAGAATTCATTTTCCTAACGCCTCCTCTCCTTTATCTTGCTTATAATAAATAATTTCTAATTTTTTCATGTATATTTAATATTCTTCCTGGATTTTATCATTAAATTCTTAAAAACGGAAGAGAGGCCCTGGCCAGGAATTCCCTCATCACCCACAATATTTTCTCAGAAATACCGTCCACAAATTATACTGAGCAGAAGTAAATTAGCCGAAACTAGATTGTTTTTTACAAAAGAGCACTTGCATACCAAGTTACTCGATATGTACCTGGATGCAGGGATTCCTCTATTAGTACAATAAGAGCTGTATCAATTTGGGCTGGACCTAAGCGAATATACCATCTAATGGATAAAGGATCCTTTACAAATTAAAAAGAGCGGCAGTTAAAAAAACTACCGCTTACTTCATATAACATTAAATCTATAACAATACTATTAAATACTTTTCCGATTACTTGCCAAAACAGCAACAAGCGATTTATCTTATTACCTTTTACAATTACAAGGAAGAGTTTACCCTAAGTAAACTCTTTTATCATCCCGCACAACAAGATAATTTCGATACATCCTTATCAAATGTAAGAGCAGCCAGCTTTAATCCTTCTGCCATCGTTAAATATGGTGCAAGGCTATCTTTTAGATCCTCTACAGTTAAACCAAACTTAACGGCTAATGTCGCCGCATAAATCACATCTCCTGCATTTTCTGATACGATATGAACTCCAAGCACCTTTAATGTTTTCGCGTCAGCTACGAGTTTAAAAACCCCTGTAGTTTCATGATTTACCATTGCTCTTGGAACGGCATCCAGGGGTAATACTGATGTTTTCACTTCATAGCCTTTTTCTTTTGCTTTTTCTTCAGTTAAACCCACTGTTGCAATCGAAGGGTTGGTAAAGGTAACACCAGGAACAACTGTAAGGTCCAACTTCTTATTCAAACCACCAATCGCATTGTCAGCAACTAGTCCCCCTTCATACGCTGCCACATAAACAAATTGAGGTCCTAAAGTTACATCTCCTGCTGCATAGATCTTTTCATTGCTTGTTTTAGCATAGTCATTTATCAGAATTTCTTTTCGTTCTCCTACTTCAACCCCTGCTGCACGTAAATTTATTGAATCAGTATTTGGTTTTCTTCCTGCTGCAACTAATAATTGCTCTGATTCAACGACTTTTTTCTTACCATCTACTGTTACATGAACCTTTTTCAGCTCTCCAACTTGTTCTACACGTTCAAAAGCTGCCCCTTTGACGAGGATAATACCTTGTTCAGTTAACGCTTTTTCAACGGCTTCTGAAATCTCCGGCTCATACTCCTTTAAAAGCCGCTCACTTCTTTGCATAAGTGTAACTTCTGAACCTAAATGATGAAACAATTGCCCAAGCTCCATACCGATATATCCGGAACCGATAACCGTTAACCGTTTAGGCACCTTTTTCAATTCCAGCAGCGATGTACTTGTAAGATAATCCACTTCTTCAAGTCCAGAAATCAGTGGTATAGAAGGAGAAGCACCCGTTGCAATTAAGAAACGCTTTGCAGAGATTTTCTTTCCATTGACAACAACTGTACTTTCATCAACAAACTTTGCTTCACCTTCAATTAAATCAAAGCCATATTCTTCAATTAAATCTATATATTTTTGGGTCCGAAGCTCACTCACCAATTCATTCTTTTGCTTGATCAAGGATTCCAATTCTACTTCTCTGGCAGATGTTTGCAACCCCTTATATGAGTTAACATTTGCTAAATGATTGATTTCACCAGCTCGAAGAAGTGTTTTTGACGGGACACAACCAATATTAACGCATGTTCCTCCAACGGTTCCACGCTCAATCATGGCTACTCTAGCTCCATATACAACTGCTTTAATCGCAGCGGAAAAAGCAGCCCCACCAGAGCCAATGATAAGCAAATCATAGTCACCCTCACCCTCACCATCTGGCACTGCATCTTCTTGTGATGATACTTCTTTTATTTCAACAGGTTTATATTCCGTTTGAGCAAGAGCCTTTTTTGCGCGGTCAACATCTATATCACTGGGTAACTCAAATAGTGCTTCACCACGGCGGAAACTAGCTTCAATGTTCTTAGCACCTATCTGTTCAAGTGCTGCTGCAACATGGTCCTCACAACCAGAACACGTCATCCCTTGAATGTTTACCTTGAATTTATTCATTTTATCACCCTCCTGTTTGATCTTACTTTTTCCTCTTTCCTTATTTCATACCCTAAATCAATAAGTTTCTTCATTTATTTGATTTTTCAAGTTTAGAATAAGCATAAATAGTTAAACCAAGAAATACGGCCAAAACAGGAAACAAAATATAATCTAAATAGCCTGTGATCGTACCTACCCCAATAGCACCTAATAAAATAACCAATATTGGTGTAGCACAACATAACAAAATCAAAAATGTACCTACCAATCCAGCAATAAAGGTCTTTTGATATTTCATATTAAAATTTCCTTTCATTCTTCCTCAATCAAAATTTCAATTATCGGACAAGCATGTAACCTTTTTTCATCTGGACATCGTTGTTTTAAATCGTTCAACATACGCTCGATTCGCTTTAAGTCCTCTATTTGCTTTTGGACTTCTACCGCTTTTTTGGATACAAATTCAAACATATCTTCACAGCGGACTTCATCCTTATCTACAACACCAAGCAATTTATAAATCTCATTTAAAGTAAAGCCAAGATCTTGCAAACGTTTGATGAACCTTACACGCTTAACATCCACATCTGAATATACCCGATAACCAGCATTTGTTTTTAAAGGCTCTTGTAATAATTTCTTTTGTTCGTAATATCTAATCGTCTCTTTATTAACCTCGCACTTATCGGCAAACATACTAATTCGGTAACTCATATTTTCACCCCTGAAAATATAATAAACCGTGTACTATGGTACACGGTCAAGGATAATATATATTTTCTCATTCTTTAATAATAAAGTGATAGTTGAACCCTAAAGAAAAAGAGTTCGATTTCTTTCTTTGAGAAACCGGCTCTTTTGTTTCAATTAGGCCTTGCAAAGATACGAGCATTTCTTTTTTTCTGCTCAATCATCTATTGTCTCTGACAATAATTCATGAACTTGATTATATGTTTGTTCATCAGAAGGTCGGTCAGATTGGTTTTTCCCTACATATGAATAAACTACCTTTCCTTCATCAGAAATCAGAAAGAGACTTGGATAAGCAATTTTATAAGCGGCCAATCCTAAAGGATGGTAGACATCAAAAGCTTTAATCACGGAACGATCTTCGTCAATTAAAAAAGGAAAAGGCATTGGATTATCCTTCAGCCATTTTTTAACCGACTCTTTCTTCTGCCCAACAATAATGACGATAGGTATATTCAATTGTTTGTATTTATTTGCATTTTCTTTCAACTGAACCAGTTGTTTTTTACAATGCGGTCACCATGTTCCCCTTAAAAAATATAGTAAGAAGGGGGTTCCTAAGAATTGAGTGGAACGATACTCTTTATCGTTGATATCTTTTAATGTGAATTCTGGAATTGTAGCACCAGGTTTGATACCCTGTTCTTTCACTATATCTCACCTCCATTACTGTCTTAGTCTTCCCAAATGACTGCACGAAAATTAGAGGGTATGATCCCTCTAACAAAAAATTTATTCAATTTTACTATTTGTTGTCCCTGGAATGACGCATCCTTCTGGACCGCAAACCATATCACCCTTCAATTGAGCTTCTTCAGCCTTTTCTTTTTCTAACTGTTTTTGCTGCCAATCTGTATCAATTGTTGGTGAAAATTTCTCTGGGTGACGAATATACCAGCGTTGTTTCCTTATTAAGAAGTTATCTGTATCAAGAAGCAAGGCTTCATCTAGTTCCTTTAAAGCTTCTTCCTTCTTTCCATTTTTAGAATATTCCATTCCCAACTTAAACTTCGTTTGTGCAAGTTGTTTCTCTATATCACTTGTTGAATCTGAAGGGTTATAATAATGATCATCCAGTTCCACTTTTTCAACTTCACTAAAAATTAATTTTCGAACCGCTTCAACATGGTCTTCATTTGTAACTTGAAACCCTTGCTTTATGAGACGAATGGTTCCTTCTTTATCAATAAAAATTCCATTTGGTACAATTTTAAACCCAAATACATTTGCAAAGACATTTTCTGAATCGATGACTGTTGTAAACGGTTTATCCTCCGCATACGGTTTTACGACTTCTGCTCCCTGAATATCAACAGAGACTGACAAAATTTCAAAGTCTTCCTTCTTATATGATTCGTAAATTTCCTGCCATCCAGGCAGTTGCTCCCTGCAACGTCACCATGAAGCCCACATAAAAATCAGTGTGTTTTTTCCACGGAAATCACTTAAGGATACTTTATTTCCTTTTAGGTCAGGAAGCTCAATGTTTTGAATTTTTTGTAAGATCACTTTTATCACACCTTTCCCTATTAGTTTACTCCGATATATGCCCTATAAACCAGTTATTTGCACCAGGGTATTTCTAAAAGCTTTTCTTGACCTGGCTTATTGATAAAATTTCAGTCCATCTTTCGCTCCTAATATCTTCATTCTTCAACAAGACCCCTGATTCAAAGTTAAAACTGAATCAAGGGTCTTACTAAGGTGCTATTGCAAAGAGTTAATCAAGAACCTATATTCTATTTAGAAGCAAATTCTTTTAAAGCTTCTTTATTTTCTTCACTGTTTAAATTGTTGTTAAGCTTTTATCCAATTTGGTTCCAGTTCAATACCTGCTGCTTTTAATGTTGTGTAAACAGGGCAGCGCTTATCTGTTTTTTCTTGCAATTCATCAATACGTTCTGGTGCTTCACTCGTTTTTACTTTTGCATGAATTGTTACTTTTTCGAAGTATGGCTGTACTTCAGGGTCGCCCATTAACCCTCTTGGATCTAGAACCCCTTTAATATCAAATTCAATCCCTTGTAAATCAAAACCTATTTCTTTCGCTACCATGTTGGCAACCACATTCTCACAGCCAGCCAAGGAGCTTAAAAGTGTTGCAAGCGGATCTGGCCCTGAATCCTTGCCACCCATGTTTGGCGGTTCATCAATTGTAATCGAATGATTCCCAGCCTTAAGAACGGATTGCATTCCTTTTGATTCACCTGAAATATGAACATTCATTTTATTTGCCATTATTTTATTCCTCCTCTTATTTAATGTACTAAATACTATTAACCATTTTACTCTTTGTGTGTCAGATTCTCTGTAAGATAAATTACAAAGCAATGTTTGAACACCCGCCCAGTACAAATAACATCATATACTTACTGATAACCTATACAAATACTATATTTCCCTCCCACTTGCTTGCTAACTCTTATATATGATTTAACAAAAAGCAGAAGTGTTTTCAGCTTTTGCTCATTTTGAAGAGCATTTATGTATACTGTTTTCTTTATCCTAACTATTTCTTTAAGGAGGCCGCTATAAATGCCCTAAATGTTATCTTTCTCAACTGGCAATTAAAAAGGACTAGAGTAATAAAATACTCTAATCCTTTTTGTAATCTACAAAATGAATATTAATGGGAATTAATATCCATAACCGCCTGCGAAACTTGCACCAATGATGATCAACAGAATAAACAACACGACAATCAGGGCGAACCCTCCGCCGTAGCCATAACCGCCGCCATAGCCGCCACCGTAACCGTAGCCGCCATAACCACCGCCGTAGCCTCCAAATCCGTAAGGCATTATAAATCACCTCCTTAAATTCCTTCATTCTTTAATCCATTAAATTAATATCCGTGACCGCCAACATAGCTAGCGCCGATAATGATCAACAGAATGAACAACACGACGATCAACGCAAATCCTCCGCCATATGAATGTGACAAGTTAATCAACTCCTTCATTAAAGTCAGGAACATTTATGTTGTTCCTATACATTACAATATGTAAAAGGTGATGTTTGGTGTGGACTTACTAAACCTTGGAACCTACTTGTAACTTAGCTTACGCTCCTTTTTTTGAGGAGGTTTTTATAGTCAAACGAAACTTAATTTGAAAATCCCTTCATAAGCAAATGCAAAATACATTAAAAATAAAAGAGCAATGAATTCATCAGAGAATTCATTGCTCTTTTATTCCTAATTTTCTTCTAACTTTACTCCAAGTCCTTCTGCCATACGATTTACAAAGTTAAAATAGGATGTTATCTGGCATACATCCAATACCTCCAAATCAGTACAGCCTAGTTCTTTGAGATGCTCTACATCATCATCTTTCACACTATGAGGATTCTTGGTTAGTTTTACTGCATAATCCAAAATCGCCATTGTTTTGTTATCCAAGTCAAGCTTGGTATAGTCTTTTTTGAGACCTTCTACTAATTCTATATCTTTCGTAACGAGATGGAGCGCCGCCCCATGATGTTCCATTCAGTAAAAACATTCATTCGTCGATGAAACAACAGTAGCGATACTTTCCCTCGTTTTTCTACTGAGAGGCGATTTACCGAACATGATTACTTTATAATAGTTTAGATGCGCTTCCAGGGAGTTAGGATTTAAGGAATGAACCTTTAGGATATTTGCCATTTTCCCGTTAAATCGTTCGTATAGTTCTTTAAGTTTTCCTTCTGCTTCTTCGGCAGATACCATTTTTATTCTGGATTCCAAGTTTTCACCATCTTTCAAGAGAAATATGTATATATGTATTAGTTTAGTTTATTCATAAAAATCTGTCAATTTCGTTTTGCCTCAGCACTTTAAAGGACTAAATTATTGGTTTGACTATTCATTTCGCATGACTTTAACCGCCTCTTTTGTGGTGATGACATCATTGGCTATCATATTGAAGTTGGTCATTGCTGCTGAATATCCGTCAAGCTCCCCCATTTTCGCAGCTGCTGTTGCATCAGCTATAACCGTCACTTTAAACCCTTGCTCGATTAGCTCTCTCATGTGGGATTCCACACAAAGATTAGCTGACATACCAGCCAGAAATATATGATTAACTCCCCTTTTGCGCAACTGTAAAACCAAATCATTATTCTCAGGTCCATAGACTTTATGAGGACTTGTAATGATTGTATTCTCACGATAAATATAAGGCTTATACTTTTCTAAAAAATCTGCACCTGAATCCTCGAATCCTTTCAGCGTCAACGGACCGCTTCTTAAGTACATATTCCGCTCATGCATCCAGGTTTCCATCTTCCCTGTAAACTCCCACTTTTGATCATAAGGATAGTAAAAGTGGGGAGAGACAAATACCAAGGTATTTTGTTTGGAAGCAGCTTCGAACAATCTTTCAATGTTTTGAACCGTATTATTTTTTTGTACGCTTTCCTTTACCATCGGCCAAGCTACCCCTGAAGGACTTAAAAAGTCATTTTGAGGATCTGTAATAACGAGTGCTTTTCTCTCAACAAATTTCTCTGTTGCAGCAAATAGGTATGTATTCTGTGTTAATGAGATAACAGTCAATAAGATATATATCAGAAATTGCTTTTTTATCATCTGCCTACAACTCCTTGTAATTATTCACCTTAGTTTCTCCCCACTCTCCAATGATATACAAAGCCTTGAAGCAATAAAAAACAAAAGGATAGTCTGATTTGATCATCCTTTTGCTGAATAATTATTTTTTGTTAGCCATTTTTTGTATTTCATTCATGTCTTTCGGAATTTTACCTTTAGTAATGGCTTTGGCAATAAGGTCTTCTTTTTGTTTGGAAACAGGTTTTCCTGCCAATGAAGAAACTTTCCTAATGACCTCCCTGACTTGGCTTTCATCCTTAAAGTTTGTTTTTTCAACTGACTTTGCCAACTTCATCAGATCATCCATTTTTACCCCTGTTTTCTTTTCAATATTATCGAACATATATTAACCCCCTTTCAAAAAGAGTTCTATATATCGTATTGTCATGAATGAGAGGTTGTACCAACGTTTGTCCTGATTTCTTTAAAGTTGAGTTATTTTTAATTCAAGGGTCGTAGCATGAAACTTGAAACCTCAGCCTTATTTATAACATCACTTCTCTAAGTGAATGTTACGACAGTATATCTGTCCCTTTTCCCTTCTATCTGTTTCCAAGTATCGGCTGTTCAGTGGCACTATTCGTGATAATGTTATTGATATTCACTCCATTAATCGTGGAGATGAATGCACCAGTATTGCTGGCCCCAGATCCCAAAGAAGATTTCGAACTGCTTTTATCTGCTTGATAAAACAAATCACCATTTCGGATAGTTCCGCCAGAAATACTGGCAATTCTGACTGGCCCAATGAATGCAGGCATTAGGTTCACTTCCCTTCTGGATTTCTTGTACTACAAGATATGCTTTAATGCAGCAGACTGATTGGGGGGATGTCCCGGAACTATCTAATTCATGTATGATTTGATAATGTAAATGTAAACCACAAAACATTCCGAACGTATATAGCCCCTGCTTTAGTTGGGGGATGTCTATTACAATCCATTGATGTAATCCGGGCTACATTTAAAAGTGATAAAAGATTGTATACTAAATTGTATTAAAGTTAGAAAGGAAGGCTCATTATGCCCGATGTGATTTTAGTTGGCGGGGGACACGCCCACCTTCATTGTTTAAAAAAGATCATAGAGGAACCTGTACCTGAAACCAGGTTTATTCTCGTATCTCCAAGTAAATATCAATATTATTCAGGGATGTTTTCTGGTTATACCGAGGGACTCTATTCGGAATCTGATATCCGAATAGATCTTGAGGAACTCTGCAGGAAATCGGGTGTTCTTTTTCTCAAAGATGCAGCAGTGAAAATTAACCCAGAAGAGAAAATATTGCTTCTTAGCAGCGGTCATTCTCTACCCTTTACCTATGCATCTTTCGATATCGGGTCAGGTACTAATGTTAAAAATATGAATTCAGAAATCATACAAACAGTAAAGCCAAATTATCGATTTCCAGAAATAATAAGGGAACTTCAGGACTCACCTTCTCCTGTAATTGTCGGCGGTGGTGCTGCCGGAGTAGAGTTGAGTCTGACTATACTAGCAAGAAAGAAGAGATTGAAACAGGATGGGAAAGTAACCCTTATCAGCGCCTCTGGATTAATTCCACAAGAATCTGACATGTCCTCCAAGAAACTTGAGAAGGTATGCCGGGATAAGGGGCTTAGTTTAGTTCTTGATGAGCAAGTCGAAGAAGTCACCAACACAGTAGTTAAAACAAATAATCAAACCCTTGCACATTCTGGAGTGTTATTTGTAACTGGACCATCAGCTTTTCCGATATTTAAAGAAAGCGGGCTTATGACTACAGAAGAAGGCTTTCTGGCAGTAACGGATACTCTGCAAAGTAAAAGTCATCCCTTTATCTTCGGTGCCGGTGATTGCGTTTCTTTATTATCATATAAAAACTTGGCGAAAAATGGAGTATTTGCGGTCCGGCAAGGCCCTGTTCTTTGGGAAAATATAAAAAGGACCTTAACTAATAGTCCGGTTATCAAATTTACGCCACAGAAAAGATACTTATCCATCTTATCAACAGGTGAAAAACAAGCGCTGCTAATATACGGGCCTCTTTATCTGCATGGACGACTACCCTGGAGAACAAAAAATATTATAGATAAAAAGTTCCTGATGAAATATACGTAGAAAGCAAGTTAACCTTGCTTTCTATATATTTCATCACCACTTTAATAAATGTTTTTAAATTGCTTCTACCCTCCCGAATCCCCTTCTTCCTGAACCCTTATTACACTTCAGCTAACCTTCCCCTCTTTTCAAATTCTTTTTCATCTTATTTATGTATATAAATAGTATAAATAGGCTTTTTTGGGGGTATAAAAGTGGACTTTACTTATCTTCCTGTTCTTATTTCCTTGCTGAGAGGAGTGAATAAAGTGTTAGATTCAGATATTCAGAAGGCTGTAGAGGAACTGGATGTTACGATGGTGGAACTTAACTTTTTATGGACTATTTTTTATGAAAATGAACCTTCCATTACCCGGTTGGCAGCCTTAACCTTTCTTGACCCATCTACCGTCACTCAAGTTATAGCAAGGCTGAAGAAGAAAAAGTTAGTGGAAATTTCAAAAAAAGAACATGACCAAAGGTACTCTTATGTGAAATTAAGCTCTAAAGGTGATGAAATACGTAAAAAGTCTATAGTGTTTAATAATAAAAATATCATCGGTTTTTTTCATCTAAAAGTGAATACAAAGGAGGAAAAAGAAAAAGCAAAGGCAGCTTTTGACTTTTTAAGAGATATAAATCTTCACTTTCACGGCACAGAATATGTTCAATGGACAGACACATTAAGGGAAAAGTTACAAAAAGACTTTTTAGATCATAAATAGGTGTTTGACGATTTTCAGCAAATCCGGTCTTTTTATTATCAATTGCCCATTCCAAACCATCCATTCCTGAATATCTTTAAAGTAAAGGTGTTATACAAAACCTACACCTTATTTTTGCAGGAAAGGAGTGTTGGAGTATGTCACACGGTGGTTATGGAGCTGGATTTGCCTTGATTGTCGTTCTCTTCATCTTGTTGATTATTGTTGGAGCGGCTGCAGTTGGAGGTTACTACTAATTTCTAACTTTACTGACAAACTGGAGACTGCATCTTAAATGCAGTCTCCAGTTAAAAAAAGCAAACAAATTTTCAAGATAAGGAGGTTAATGAGTATGCCATTTTTCGGACATGGATTTGGTCATCACGGACACGGGTTCGGCCATCATGGACATGGATTTGGACATCACGGACATGGGTTTGGTCATCATGGACACGGATTCGGCCATGGTTTCGGGCACGGTTTTGGTCATCATGGTCATGGATTCGGCCATGGTTTCGGGTACGGATTCGGGCATCACGGACACGGTTTCAGGGGTCGAGGATTCAGAGGTTTCTTCTAATTTCAAACAATAATCTGAGTGGCCTGCCTCGATTTTCATTTTCTATGAGGCAGGCCGCTCAGATGATATTTTGTATTTCGAAAGGCTATTTTAAAAATTACCTAATACGTAAGATTGCTTACATCTTATTATTACGAAAGATGGTACATTTTGTATATAAATGAAAGCAGATAAAGGAGAGATCCAATGATATCAAAAGAAAGAGTCATTTATAAAGGAGAGCCTTATCACCTGTTATATCGATATGGCAATGGACAAGTGGAAATAAAAGGGGATTCCCTCTACAACAATTCTATATTACTGGTTTATGAGAGTGAAATAAGCTCTCCGTTAATACAGGAGAAAAAGAATGAAAATCATGCAAGGAAATCATAAACTGTTGATTTTCTTGCATGATTTTTAAAATTTGATTATTCAGCTTTTATTACTATTAGCCTGTGCAGGTCCCGGCGGTTGTTCAAGCCAATGATTAGTGATCATGATATCTGAACCTTTACGAGCAAGCTTGGAAGTTTTAGTTAAAAACTCAGAATATGTTGTCTTTAAGTCACTTCTCATGCTTGCTGCAAGTGCGCTGGCATAATCAGAAATACCCGAACCCATCATGGTTATCATCCCATACACCATATACTTGTCCGAAAAGGCTCTTTCTGTTGAAGGATTTACATGTGTATCTGAAGGCATGGGCGCAGGTAAATCCGAGGAAGTTAGTAAATCAGTGAGGTCCTTTATGATTTCTTTACCAGACTTCTGGGCGCTATTCATAAATTCTTTTACCTCATTATAAGATGTTGTTTGTCCATAAGCTTTGGTCAAAATGATTCCCGTTAGATTAGCTTCTATGTTGGCGAATACATGGGAAATCTCTATGGCATTCAGAGGCCTTACTTCTCCAATCAAACGGCGGCCATCCAGGTATTCTTTTCCACTTACAAACTCGTTCGACTGCTCTGGCTGAATGAAAGGTGGTCTCACATATAACCCCTTTTTCAGCAATACATCACTGACTAAGCTAAACGCTTTAAAGGCTCGAACTGTGCAAGTTTCAAAGTAGGTTCGGATGTCTGCTCTAGTGGACATCGTAACCATCAATCCACAAACAGAGGCCATTACTCTTGATAGATTTTTTATATAATTTAGTGAAAATGAATCCGGGAAGAGTTTTGCTGCCTTTGTATTCACGTCATCGCTTGTGAATCCACTTGGTATAGAAAGTTGTTCCTTATTTAGTATAGATTGTGTTTCTTCCAGAGTTACACCTACAAGCGCATTCACCTCTTTTAAAACAGATAAAATCTCCTCATCTTGAGTAGTAGCGATCAGGTAGTACAGCATGCAGAGGCTATGGGTATGACTGATATATTCTTGCCATAGAGAAGCTATTTCAGCGGAAGTTAATTTTACTGATTTTGAATCTGACAAGATTATCCCCTTCTTTCAGTTATTCATAATTGTTAGTAGCATACCACTCTCCCGCTCCCTTATTCTCACAAGCTGTTTTTTGTGTTATGACACTTGAAACACTCTGCTCTCAGCTCTTTCTTTCCATATACAACCTATAAGCCCTCAGTGTGTTCACTATTTTTATTCGTCCATTTTATTAATTCAGTATAAGGGAAAGAACAATTGTTAGTGATCCTGTAGCAGAATGACGTGTGAAAGCGGATAGCAGAGAGTTACCTCATCCCCTTCTCCAATATGCCAATCATCCAAGAGTTGGATCTTTGCATGAAGTTCGATACTTCCAACATGGAGCTTCAAATGGTGTACTCCTTGATAAAATGCCGCCTTGGTGAGTGTTCCTGTTATTCTGATCACTTTATGCGGCTTTTCATCGATCACTCGTTGTAGATGGCCCCCCGCATGTTCAGGGTAAAAGAGTTCAGGACGCAAAATGAGGTGGCAGGCCGTGTACGCTTCCCAACCCCTTCTCTTATCAGAAAAGATTATCGAACCACTTTCAGACATAAAGGTTCCCTCTTTCCAGTATCCCTGCAAAATATTTTTGGCACCTAAAAATGCTGCCGTGTCTATCGTAGATGGGTTTACATACAATTCATGAGGAGTCCCAACCTGAACCACCCTTCCATCAACAATAATAGCAATGCGGTCTGATAACTGAAAGGCTTCCTCGCGGTCATGCGTGACAAATAACAGCGTTGTGTCCAATTCTTCTTGAATTGATTTGACGAGCTCCCTCATCTCTTCCCTCAGCTCAGGGTCGAGTGCGCTAAACGGCTCATCCATTAATAATACATGAGGTTCCATGACGAGAGCTCTCGCTAAGGATACCCGCTGCTGCTGTCCTCCGCTCAACTCTGAGGGCTGCTTGTTTTCGTATCCTTTTAAACCAACCTTCTCCAACATGATCATAGCTTTCTTCATCCGTTCCCGCTTTTTGACTTTTTTCATTTTCAAGCCAAATGCAACATTCTCTGCTACATTCATATGAGGAAATAGAAGGGCTTCTTGAAACACCATGCTGAAATTCCTTTCTTCTGCCGACTTTCCCAGAACATCGACACCACCGACGAACAGCTTACCCTCACTAGGCTCTATCAGACCGGCGACCAACCTTAGAAGTGTGGTCTTTCCACTGCCGGAAGGCCCAAGAATGGAAAAAAATTCGCCATCACCAATCGACAAACTGATAGGACCAACTGCAAAAGGCGGCCGATCATTTTTCTTTTTCTTCTCTTGAAGCTGTTTTATGATATTTTTCAGTTGAATATCAGCCATTTCCCTAACTCCTTTCAACCTGTCAAAATGGATCTTCCAAAAAACTCACTGCTTTCCTGGTACGGTTATAGTAAGTATGAAGCAAGTAATCCATCAAAACGAGTGTTCCTATGGCCACAATTGTAAATAACAGAGTATAAGCCGAACCAATTGCCTGATCTCCTCCCGTAATAAAGGGAAACATGATGATTGGGAGAGTAATGACCTGCCCGCTTCCTATTAAAAATGTAACTAGATACTGACTGAGCGAGATGAGTATGCTTAAACTTGCTCCTGCAATTATACCCGGGATCAACCGTGGAACAACAACAAAACGCAGCCTTTGGAAGCGTCCTGCCCCCAGCATTCTTGCCTGTTCTTCCCACTGAAAGCCAATGGTCTGATAACTGATGGTCAACGCTCTCACCATGTAAGGGAGGGTGGCCGGAATATGAGCAAGGACGACACCAGTAATCGTACCGGTCAGCCCAAATCGAAGAAATGTCGTATGAACACCCATGATTGCAACAAACGGGGGGATGATAAGAGGGGCATAAATGACTGCCTCCAACAACCACTTCCCCCTAATTTCCATCCGGGCAAGAGCATTGCCTGCAGGAATGGCCAGAAACACATTGATGACCGTCACAATCAAGGCTATGGATACACTCGTCCATAAAGCTTCGAATGTCCAGGAGTGCTCAGATATCAGGTAAGTCCATGCCCTTCCTTGTATTTCATCAGGAACTATTTGGGGCCAGGTCCAGTTTCTTGAGATGCTTGTTAACACCAAAGGAATAAAGGGGATAATAATCATAATCACAATAATGATCGTAATGATTATATGCATGTAATGAAATAATTTCCTCATTAATCCCATCCCCCCTTCTTCATATTCCATTTTTTACTCAGACGATAAGAAAGGAGTCCAAGCAATGCTGTTATGAATGTGAGTACAAGGTTTATTGCCAATGCATCAGGTCGATTTTCCAGACCTCCACTTGTGTAAAGCTGGTAAGACAGTACAGGCAGCATCTTTGGATAGGTCACTCCTAGTAAAAATGGCACCTCGAATGAGGAAAATGTAAACGCAAAAACGATAAACGTTGCTGATATCCAAGCGGGCAGGACGAGTGGCAAAATAATATACCGGATTCTCTGTATCTGATTTGCACCAAATACAGATGCCGTCTCCTTCCAAGACCCATTAATCCTTCTTAACACCGGGTAGACCATTAAGGAAATAAAAGGAGCCTCTTTCCATGCATAGGTCAAAATTATTCCCCACCCAAACGGCTCGTTCACAAGGATAGGAAAATCAGCTCTCTCTTCAATGAGTCCAATCTGAAATAACAATCCTGAAAGCCAACCGCTCTGCATTAGCAAGAGCGCCATTAAATATGCACCTACAAGATGTGGAATAGTCAGCGGCAGCTGAAAAAAGCGGTGCCAAAGCTGAGTGCTCATAGAAGACGACAGCAGAACAAGGCAGATGGCTACGAACATGCCTATAAGCGCTGAAAAAAATGAAGACAAAATCGCTACACGCAAACTTAACAAGAGGGATTTCCAAAATTCATCCGATAATATCAAAGAATCATATGCTTGCAATGACCAAGCGTATTGTCCTGCTGCCGGGTTGTAACCTACACTTTGTAAGATACCGTTGAAAATCCCTCCAAAAAACAGGAGCCCAATTGCCCCTATTGATGGAAGGATATAAAGTATGGCTTTATTCTTTCGCCACATGTTCCATCCAGCCCTTCTCGACTGCTTCTACATAATCTGCCGAAAGCTCGGGCAGGCGGTGATTGGCTAGTGTTTCAATAGGCAAAATCGAATCGCCGTCAAAAAGGCCGTTCACTTTTTCTTTCTGTTGCTCAGACAGCTTTTCAGGGTCTAACGCCATAAGGTCTCCCCAATAATCAGGATCCTGTTTCGCTATTTGAGCTTCTGGAGAAAGAAAATAATTGATCACAGCCATTGCTCCAGCCTTATTAGATGCGTTAAACGGAATGGATAAATAATGGGTATTGGATACTGTTCCGCCGCTTAGCACAAACGCTTTTGAAGTTTCCGGAAACCTTCCATTCTTGATTTCTGTCGCTGCTCTTGCAGGATCATATCCCATTGTCATCCAAATTTCACCGTTAGCATAAAGTTGATCAGTTTTCGCAAGGCTTTCCGGGTATGTTTTTCCTTCTCTCCAAAGATACGGTTCGATATCATTTAAGTAGTTCCATAAATCTGCAGAAGATTGAATGAACTGCTCTTCATTCTCTAAAGGACTGCTGTATTGGTCGTAACCGCCTGTTAATTCGTAAAGAGCCATCCTGGCAAATGCGCTGCCTGTAAAATCGGGCGGAGCAGGATAAGTGAATTTGCCGGGATTCTCTTGTACCCATTTCTGCAACTCTTTCATCGACTGTGGAGGATTTTTCATTTTGGCCTCGTCATATACGAAAACAAATTGAGAGATTCCCCATGGCGCTTCCAAGCCGTTCACTTCTTCACCAAAGTCCGTGTTGATTGCTGGTGATTCAAGATCAATATATTTTTTTGCATTTGGCAGTTTCTCTGCAAACGAACCCAAAAGAAGGTCGTTTTCTTTTGAAAGCTTGAAGTTTTCCCCATTCAGCCAAATAACATCCATGCTTCCTTCTTCTTTGTTTACTTGTTTTTCATTAAGAAGCTGATTGATAATATCTTTTGTATCATTCATCGGAACACGGTTCAGGTTGATGCCTGCTTCCTCTTTTAAGCGTGGAGCCGCCCATTCATCTAAATAATTGTTAATCGAATCGCTGCCTCCCCACATATAGAGGTTGACCGTTTGCCCTTCTGCCGCTTTTTCAATCTCCTCCCATTCCGAATTTAATACATCTAGTTGATTTTTTTCACTGTTTTCTGCAGGTGTACAAGCTGTCAAAAGCAAAATAAACCCAAGCAATAAGAGCGAGATTCTTTTCATTTACAGACACCTCTTCCTTCCTTTTATGCTCCTCAATTTCATCGAAACCACTGTATATATTTTTTAGCAATCTTTGGAATGACTCCCTTAAACAGTTTCTCTCTCCAATATTGATCGGCTGCTTGGGAAACGATGCTCCCATGTGTTGGGTACGGATGAATCACATTGGAAATTTCGCCAATCTTATGATTTTGTGTTTTAGCCAACACTATTTCCTGCATCCAATCTCCCGCATTTTCACCGACTGCATGAGCACCGAGAATATAACCCTTTTTATCTGTGATAATTTTGACAAAGCCTGTTGTGTCACGATCTGTTACAAACCGGTCTACATCCTTAGAAGATACAGAATATACCTTTACATCTGAATGCTTTTCTCTTGCTTCCTCTTCTGTCAAGCCTATATGAAAAACTTCAGGATCCGTGAATGTCACCCAGGGTACATGATCATAGTTGACTTTCCCTTTCACGCCGAAAACGGCATTCCGCACTACCATTTTCCCCTCCATGCCAGCTGCATGCGTAAACGGAAATTGGCCATTCGTATCTCCTATGGCATAGATATGAGATACACTCGTTTGCAAGTACTCATTCACTTTAATAACTCCCCTATCGGACTTAACACCAATCTCTTCAAGATTCAATTGGTCTGTATTGGGTTTTCTTCCGGCTGAGAGAAGGATTTCATCTCCTTCAATTTCCACTTCCTTACCTTCTACTTCCACCATAACGGACTTCTTGCCATCTTTAGTTTCTACACGCTTTACTTTTGCATTGAGAAGGAAGGATAGTTCATTTTTCAGTTGGTCAAAAATCCTCTTTTGGATATCTTGATCTTCCTTGCCGAATATCATGTCATGCGCTTCGATAATTGTCACTTCAGAACCGAATCTAGCAAAGGATTGGGCCATCTCCAGTCCAATTGGACCTCCTCCGATAACGATCAGGTGTTTCGGGGGTTTTTTTACATCAAAAATGGTTTCATTTGTTATAAAACCCGCTTCCTTCAATCCTTCGATCGGCGGGATGTTTGGTCTTGAACCCGTCGAAATGACGACTCGTTTGCCTCTGATTTTTTCTCCTTCATCTATTTGTACAACATGAGGATCAACAAACCTGCCCTTTCCTCTATAAATCTCCACCCCAAGCTTCCTGAACCGATCTTTGCTGTCATGATGCTGAATTTCCGCTATGGCTTCCTTCACCCGGTTCATCGCTTGCTCTATAGATGCTTCTCCTTCCACATCCAACCCAAACTCTTCAGCCGTTTTTCGTGCTTGATATACTTTTTTTGCAGACGTGATAAGAGCCTTTGAGGGCACACAGCCATAATGCAGACAATCGCCGCCCAATTCCGGATTTTTTTCTATCAATGCGACAGTGGCCCCAAGGCTGGCTGCACCAGCAGCAACAGTCAGGCCGCCGGCACCCGCTCCGATAACAATTAAATCGAATTTTTTCAATGAAATTACCTCTTTCATTTTAATAATTAGATTGCCGAAAATATATAGAGTGAAATTCAACTGATTACATGACAGTAGTATAAATAACTTCTTGGGATAAATCAGTAAGGCTCCTTACACAGCAGACTTTCTTTATTTACAAGAGGTTCACAAAAGTAATGGATATTACAGCCATTTTATGAAGATAGGGGTAAACTAGAGAAAAGAAATCAAAAAAGCAGGTGATTGAAATTGCTCGATACACATGCACGAAAATATGTACAGCCATTAATTGGAAAAAGCGCAGACATTCTCTTGAAGGTCGGATTAAATGCGAACCAAGTGACGACCATTTCCTTCTTTATCGGTGTCTCTTCAGGTTTGTTTATTTATTTTGAGTATGAACTGGCCGCATTAATTGTTCTTTGGTTTTCAGGATTCCTGGATGCCGTTGATGGCTCGATGGCAAGAAAAACAAAAAGCTCTGCATGGGGAACACTCCTGGATGTGAGCTTTGACCGCCTGGTAGAAATCAGTGTCATTCTTGGACTTGCGTTTCGTTACCCCGACTCGATGTGGGCCCTTCTGTTACTGAGTGTATCCATCATTTATGCTATGACTATTTTCCTTACTGTTGGCGCGTTGTCTGAGAAAAAGGGGATTAAATCGTTTTATTACCAAGCTGGTCTGGCTGAGCGAACAGAAGGTTTTATTCTATTTTCACTTATGATCATCTTTACGGAGTATTTAACTTTATTGACACTTCTTTTTCTGGTTGTTGAAGTATTCACGACCCTGCAGCGTCTGGCAGAAGCCCGAAAGATTATGAAGGATATCTAAAATACCAGGGGAGTTGGCATGATTCTTTCACAAACTCTTGTCACTTAACCCTCCTCTCGATTGGAATGTGCTCCACTGACTACTTCTTCTACAGGTGTGGGGCTTCATTTAACCTCCTTTCACTGATCAAGCATTCAGCAACAAATTTCACACCCTCGACACGATAAAGAATTACAAATGAAGGACGGGTGTTTATATTGAAAAAAATGAAGATTGTTAGTGTACTTTTTATAGTGTCATTTCTTCTTATAATTTATTGGGATGAGATTAATCGATTACTTATAGATGGATCTGTTGAAGAGCTGACCTCATTTATACTCTCCACGGGCTACCTGGCACCGTTCGTCAGCATTCTATTGATGATATTCCAGGCAGTTGCTGCTCCGATTCCATCATTTTTGATTACAGGAGTAAATGGAATGATTTTCGGTGTGTTCTGGGGTGCTGTTATTTCTTGGGTCGGAGCCATGCTCGGTGCCATTGTCTCCTATTATCTTGCGAAGAAGCTTGGCTTTGAGTTTGTTGCGAAACAATCCACTGTTAAAGAAGAGTATCTTGAGAAATTCAATGGTAAAGGAGGCTTTCTTTTCGTATTGATTGCAAGGCTTGTTCCGATTATTTCATTTGATCTGATCAGTTTCTTAGCGGGATTGACTGGTATGAGGCTGAAAATTTTTTTATTCGCAACTGGTATAGGTATGCTTCCTGGTACGGTTGCATACAGCGTTATCGGCAGCGAAATATCCTCTCCGGATAGCAACTATACTGTCACCTTGCTTGTTATTGCCCTGTTAATTGGTCTGTCGGCTGCTGGCTACTACATTCGAAAAAGGAACAGGTACCTCAAGTGAATATCTCCTGATATTTTTGCAAACAGTATCTACATGTGAAAATGTAGGAGGTTTGTAAATTGAATGGTTCAGAATTAGTTGTTCGTTGTTTGGAAGTGGAAGGCGTTAGTCATGTTTTTGGAATCGTCGGGAAAGAAACGATTGATCTTGTTCATGCTTTAGAACACTCTTCAGTAAGATTCATACCATGCAGACATGAAAATAACGCTGCCTTTATGGCTGATATTTATGGAAGATTAACAGGAAAAGCAGGGGTCTGTACTTCTACTCTGGGTCCCGGAGCGACTAACATGGCTACGGGTATTGGCTCAGCGTTTCTAGATCATTCGCCTGTTGTTGCGCTTACTGGACAGGGAGCAGTCAGCCGTCTTCATCAACAGTCACACCAAATCATTTCTATCAGAGACTTAATGGCACCCATAAGCAAATGGTCTTTTGAAGTGAAAGACCCTTCCACTATACCAGAAGTGATAAGAAAAGCTTTCCAACTCGCTGAAAAGCAAAATCCCGGTCCAGTTGTCCTGTCGCTTCCTGAAAATATAGAGAAAGCTCAGATAAATGGAAATCCTTTAAAAAAACATTCCATAAGTAAGTCCATGCCGGATATAGAAACACTTAAAGAAGTAAAAACACGGTTGGATCAGGCAGTATCACCTGTCATGATTATCGGCAACGGTGTTATCAGGGCAGATGCACAACAGATTTGCCTGACATTGGCCGAAACTCTGTCGATTCCAATTGTTCACTCCTTTACAGCAAAAGGGATTGTGCCTAATAACCATCCATTAAACTATTTCACTTTTGGCTCAGGCAAGGATGATGAAGTAAATCAGTTATTTTCAAAAAGTGACCTCTTGTTGTGTATCGGCCTTGATTTTGTCGAAAACCAGCCTCCTGATTGGAACTTCTGCAATACACCAATAATACATATCGATTTTACTGAAGCTGAAATCGATTCTTTATATACACCAGTAATCCAGCTCATTGCTCATGTAAAAGAGTCTATTAATGCTTTATTAGCAATGGACCTCTCTTCTCACTCTAATACAGAAATTGACTTGCAAGCGAAACTCTATAATAAATTGGTTGAGCAGAAACCCTCTGCTGCAATCGGTCCTTTAACAGGAGAAATGATAATGAAGGAATTGACAGGCCTTATTCCTGATGAACATATTCTCCTTAGTGATGTAGGAGCAAATAAAATAGACGTTGCAAGGTTCTATCACCCTTCCCCAGGGAATAAGGTCATCATTTCAAATGGATTTGCTTCAATGGGAATTTCAGTTCCAGGTGCTATTACAGCTAAGCTTCTTTTTCCTGAGAAAACCGTTGTTGCTGTAACCGGGGATGGCGGCTTCATGATGTCTGTAGCTGAGCTCGAAACCGCTAAACGGCTTGGGCTCAATATCTTAATCATTCTCTTGGTGGATGACATGCTGGGAATTGAGTGGCAGCAAATGAAGAAGGACTATCCTGATGCCGTAGGCGTACATTTTTCTAACCCTGATTTTGAAAAGTTGGCAGAGAGCTTTGGTTTTTCCTATTTTAGAGCTGAGAACATAGAAGCGTTAAGTGAAGCCACAACCGATGCCCTAGAGATGAATGCAACTGTTGTCATAGAAGTACCTATGACAAATAAAATTAAACCATAACAATTTTAGAACTTCACTCGATAATACACTCATATGTTTATTAAACAAATGGTCTAGCTTTATATGTCTAATAGTTCTAAGGGGGAGAGTCGGCAGGAATGACTCTCTCCCTCTATTCGCAAAAATATCCACCAGCATACAGTCTTTTCATATCTTCTGTTCTTGCCACATACAATCATTAATGGCAAGAACATTGTGAAGGGAGTCTAAGTATGCCATTTACCCCATACGTACCAGACGGTATGATTGAGCAGTCACTTCAATGGGAATATGCTGATAGAGAGCTTATTAAGTCAATTGTCGATAAAACGAATACATCACTGGAACAGGAACTGATCCTGCAAATCTTAGAATGGCAAGATAGAAAACTAGTCATTCTTCATAGGTTGACCATGCAATCAACTAGTAAAACCTCTCTCCCGCCCATAATATTTGACTATCCATATGCAAAAGTTCTTACTCTTTTGCTTGAACGGTCAGAACAGCTCGGATTGCAGTATGAAAGCTTGCTTCACTATTTTTTAAAAGGATTTGAATCTTTCCAAAGTGATGTGAAAATGCTATATAAACTAACAATTAAACAAATGAATTTACTGATTCAATTAAAGGATGTTCAAGCTTCAACTCCAAAAACTACTTCTTTTTATCTAAAGGAAGGTTATAAACTTGAAAAAGTAGTGAATCACCTTTCCTTTCCGACCAGCATAGTATTATCCCGCAATCAAGATATATATATAGCTGAATCTGGCTTTGCATACGGTATGCCCGCTGGAATGGGAAGAATTTTAACAGTTAAACAAGGTGAGGTGACAGTCCTGGCAGACGGTTTTGACGGTCCCCTTACCGGCATGACATTGGCCTTTGATAAGCTATTTGTTGTCATAGGCGGAAGGGGGACCGAACAATGCGGTAAGCTGCTGTGTGTAACACGTGATGGCCAAAAGACTGTGTTGCTGGATGGCTTGAAGACATGCGGGGATCATTTTACTGGAGATATTATTGCAGGAAACGATGGAATGCTCTATTTTGGTGTCGGCAGTGCTACTAATTCAGGAGTAGTTGGGCCCGATAACCAATCATGGTTGAAGGAGCATCCCTATTTTGCTGACTCCCCTTCAAGGACATACCACTTGTATAAACGTGGTTTTCTTTCTAATAATCCGCTGACGGAAAAACACGGTCAAGAAATAACCTATCCATTTTCGCCTTATGGTGCTCCTTTTTCTCAGCAAGTTGAAGGGAATTTATTATCTAATGGAGTCCTTTACCGCTGTGATCAGGAAGGCAATGATTTAGAAATCATTGCTGATGGTTTTCGTAATCCCTTTGGACTGCAAATTTCCCCTTTTGATCATCAGCTGTACGTAACAGACAATGGAGCAGATGCCCGCGGAAGCAGACAAATCAATGGAGACTGGGATAACCTTTGGCGTGTAAGCACTATGAAGAGCTGGCATGGATGGCCGGACTTCTTCAGTGGCCTGCCAGCTACATTGTCTCACTTTCATACGAAAGGCAAGCCTGCTCCTTCGTTTTTAATTAAAAACCATCCCTATTTAGCGGCTCAACCAGTAACCAGATTTGAGCAGCACAGCTCCTCCAATAAATTTGACTTTTCTTCCAACCCTCAATTCGGATATGAGAAAAAGGTATTTGTTGCTCAATTGGGAAATATCAAACGCTCCAACGAGCAGCCTGACCATGGGTATAAAGTCGTCATGACAGACTTCGAAAATGGTCTGCAGGAAGAATTTTATGTAAATTATGAAGGAGAAGATCAAACAGAGGGTCCCATCCGTCCAATTGAGGTGAAATTCAACCATACAGGAAATGTCCTTTATCTTCTTGATTTTGGGATTCTTGGCAGCATGGCTTTAAACAAACCTCCTAAACAATACAGCGGTGCCCTATGGAAAATAACCAAAGAAGAGTAAAAGATGCTGGTCTTCCCTCTCCCTCAGGAAGAATTAAAAAGTTTGTGTTTAGTACATTAATGACTTCAATAAGCGTTTTATTACAAGCATCAGGAACCTTCATTCCTGTAATTGGTGTATTCATCAGCCCTTTTGCAACCCTGCCAATCCTTCTTTCATCTAACGTTTCGATTCATTACGGAGCTTTATCATATATTTGTGCTTCTATTACTCTTGGCATCATTTCACCTGAAGAGTCCCTTATTTTCTTTTTAACAACTGGAGCTCTTGGACTTGTACTGGGCGCAGGGCTCCACCTTAAAATAAATAAATTCGTTTCAATATTTTTCGCTTCCTTAATTCTCACAATAGGCAGCTTGATTATGGTGTTTCTTTTAGAATTCCCCCTTTTAGGTCCTCTTTCGCCAAAAAACACCAACACTCTCCTAACTTTTTTTATACTAATTATACTATTTATCACCTATTCGTTTCTTTGGGAAGCTTTCGGCAGAAGGGTGATCAAGAAAATTGAACGCCAAAAAAAGAAGCAAACGTACCGTTAGTCATTACAAGCAAATGCACCCGAAGGACTGTACATGGAAACTGGTTTTGGAACCTTCATCCTAGTCTAAAACTCAGAATATTTATTATCTACTGCCCTCGAACAAAAATAAGGCCGAAACCAAGTAGTATCCTTGGTTTCGGTCTTATTTCCTGAGATTAGCAAACTGCTGCACCAACAATGATCAAAAGAACGAACAGTACAACGATCAATGCAAATCCGCCGCCGTAACCGTAGCCCCCGCCGTAGCCGTAGCCGCCATGACCGCCATAACCACCATAACCACAGATTCCTCCGAATCCATATGCCATATATTTCACCCCCATTTTTTTAAATCTTTCTAAGTTAAGTTAAATTAGTAGCCGTAACCGCCACCATAGCCGGCACCCACGACAATCAACAATACGAACAGCACAACTATCAGCGCAAAACCTGCTCCATAAGAATGTGACATGAACTTCAACTCCTTAGTGATTATTTGGAATGAGTCAAAAATACATCCCATACTTTAATTTATGTTTAAAATAAAGTTGTGTTTGTACTATCGTCTATATTGTTAGCATGAATAAGAAAGCAAATTAGAGAGAAACTATAAGTAAAATGTTTGGAGGTAAATAAATATGATTGAAAAAATGATGCAATGGATGATGGATCCTACAATGGATGCAGCCATGAAAAACATGCTGACAAAAAAATACGAAGAAAACCCATTCCTCATGACAACCATCATGACTAAGCTAACACCACGCGCCATCATGGAAGCTGGTATGAGAGCTCAAACCGGACAAGAAATAAAACGTCCAATTGGCAGCCCTGTCGTTCTCTCACCTTGGGAACAATTTTATATGAGCCCTCGCCAATTACATAAATTACCTACAGAAAAAAAGGCTGACATAACCACTGAAACAATCATCGGGTCTCGTTGTAAGAAACCACTGAAGTTGTCCATGCCAATAATGATTACCGGAATGTCTTATGGAGGCTCTCTCAGCTTAAATATTAAAACCGCGATTGCAAAAGGGGCTTCGATTGCCGGTACGGCAACAAATACAGGTGAATCAGCTTTAACTGATGAAGAACGAGACAGCGCCAACCTCCTCATCGGACAGTATAATCGGGCCATGAGAATGAAGGAAAGTGACCTGAAACATTTAGACGCTATTGAATTTCAATTAGGCCAAGGCGCTTGGGGCGGTGCCGCTGAGATTGAAACCAAAGCAGACAAAATCGGCGATCATCTTAGAGGTGCATGGGACTTAAAGGAAGGCGAAGGATCTACGATTCAATCAAGATTGCAAAACGTCCAGAATGCTGATGAAATTGTTAACATCATAAATCGTATAAAGAATTCTCATGATGTACCAGTAGGGGTTAAAATCGCAGGATCTGATTTTGTAGAGTTGGATTTAGAAGTTATTACAAAGGCAGATCTCGATTACATTGTTATAGATGGTGCAGAAGGTGGCACGGCCGGTGCCCCTCCGACTCTTGAAGATGACTTAGGGCTGCCGACACTTCACTCACTTGTCCGTGCAGCTGACTGGCTTGAAGAAAACGGAAGGAGAAACCAGATTCAACTGATTGTATCAGGAGGATTGGCGACTCCAGGCCAATTCTTAAAAGCACTGGCATTGGGAGCAGATGCGGTTTATATCGGTTCTATTGCCTTAATGGCTGTCCTTCAAAGTCAAATGACAAAGGCATTGCCGACAGCTCCACCGCCTCAACTCGCTTTGTATTCAGGCAAGCTGAAAGATGAGTTTGACATGGAAGAAGGGGCAAAGGATTTGGGGAACTTCCTGAAATCATGCGGTGCTGAGATGAAAAGTGCCATGCAGGTAATGGGCAAACTAGCTACGAGTGAGCTCAATAGGGAAGATCTTGTCACATTAGATAAAGACTTAGCAGCGTTTTCTGGAGTTAGATACGGAGCTTCTAAAAGGTAAATAGCTGCAGTTAATAACAAAAAAGAGATCAATAATGCAGACACTCTGCTTTTGATCTCTTTTTCTTTGACCTAAAGTAATTGGACCTCAAGATTTCCACCCTCCCCCACAAGAGTCGGGCACCTTTTACCAATCAGGTTTTATACATACGTGATTATTCACATAACTGTTCCAGACCTCAAACCTGCCGTTGGTTGGAATCTTCCTCAGCTTTTGCGTGATCTTCAATTGCTGATATGGTTGAATCCTTTAGTAGTTCAGCCATAAGCTCATACCCATTATCATTAGGATGTATTCCATCCCGGGATATTAACTCTTCTTCATGATTGTCAAACACCTGGTTCAAATCTATAACCTTTGTATTCTTGGAACCATTGAAAGTATGGATATGGTGATTGAACTTTGAAATCCAATGCTCTGCAACTTCAACCTTTGGAAAAGGATTGTACAAATTAAACAACCGAATGATATAAAAACCGTTATCATTGTTATCTTGCTTCATTTCATGAATGGAATAGAAGATCTTACTTAAATTATCTTGACATTTAGATAACGCTTCATAGAAGACCGTTTCATCCTTTTGTCTTTCATAGCTTCTAACTGCATCAATTAAATCATTTCCACCGGCAGTAATGGAAATAATATTGGCTTTGTCCAGTTCTTCTTTTACAAACGGATGATTTATCATTTTAAGTATATCTTCTGTCGTGGCACCTACTCTTGCAAATTGATCTAAAGAAATTTCATTTCTCATAATCCTTTCCGTCTTAATGACATATCGTTTAGCAAAATTCGGGGAAAACATACTGCGTCCCGTCCCTACAGTCAACGAATCTCCTACCGCAACATATCGAATCATGTTCTAACCTCCTAAATTGTTGTCAATTGTATCATATTCCTATGGGAAAGAAAGGTGTTTTCAAGATCTCAAAAAGGCTCACTCTTCGATTCTGTTTGAATAGGATATGATGTATCCAAAACTTCCGTAAAGTGCCACATATCACCTCTCCTATAGTAAGGGCTGAATCGCTATTACCTGCGATTCAGCCCTTACTTGGTTAAATTGGGAATATAACACTATTGTATGATCAAAGCCGATTGAGAAATGTCGAATAGGCTCACCTCTTAACTTTGACTGAATACTATATGGTGTATCCTAACCTCCATAAAGCCTTTCTTTTTTCCTCTGCAGATGCTTGGTTGGGTAGTTGCACATACTGCCCAGACATGTGTTGTAAGATCACGAAAAAAAAGAACACTCAGTTATAAAGTGTCTCCCTGCTACCTTTTAGTAAGTGAAAGCCACACCTACTATTATTTAAGAATGAATAATATGATGATTAATACCAAACGGCAGGGACCTTCAGGCATTTCAGCCATGTTCTTTTTCCATTTACATATTATTTTTGTATAATAACTTGGTTTAAAACCTAAGATACAATTTGATCTGGAAGTTGTATTTTAAGAATATTGTTTAAAATAAGGATTCCCTCGGGAGTAAGCCCGACATATTATAAAGAGAATTCGGATGGAGGTGAATGAATGTCACAGCTATTCACACTTTACTTAATCCTATTGATCATTGTATTACTTACATTTGAAGAAGATTTCATTTCCAAACAAGATAATTATAGCTATAAGCCCCTTTTAATTGCACATCGGGGAGGGGCTGGACATCATATCGAAAATACCTTTTCGGCTATTGATCATTCTATCCTACATCAATCGGATATGATTGAGCTGGATATTCAAATCACAAAAGATAATCAAGCGGCCATTTACCACAACTTCTCACTCGAAAAGTTCGGAAAACCCATCTCAGCTTTATCAAAAAAACAACTTCAGCAATTAACTCTGTCCTCAAAATCAAAAGTAGAAAAGATCCCTTTTTTAGAGGATGTCTTTACAAAATATAAAAATAAAACTCCTTTTCTACTGGACCATAAAGACCATGGGAAAGAAGAAGTAGTTGCTGCCGTAATAAAAAAGTATTATTCTCCAGCCGAAATGAAAAACAAGCTTATTATTCAATCATTCTATTTGAAATCTCTCCAGATCTATCAGGAGCTTCTTCCCAGCTTGCCTTTATGTTACTTAACGTTAGAGGCCCTTACAAATGATCAGTTAAAGAAAGTGGCCAAGATTTGTAATTACATCAATCCATACTTTAGAATCCTCTCGCCAGAATATCTAGAAAGAATTCATGCATGTGATTGCAAGGCATTCACATGGACTATCAATTCACAGTCTGACTTCAAAAAAATAATGCAAATGAACGTTGATGGCATTGTTACAGATTTTCCTCATCTAAAATTGCTTCCTAATATAACTGAAAATCAAAATTTTTTCACGGAGATTTCACATCATCTTGATAGCTTTCAATCGTTCTTAAAAGCAGTATCGTTCGAGATTTCAACCTTCAACAATTAAAAAAAACCTCCAACCTTTTAATATGTGGAGGGTGTTGCTGGTCACTTTGATTTTTTTAAAGAAGATAGCATTAAAGGAATCTTTTTCATCATCGGCCCATATTGTTCTATGAGTGGTGCCGCAGATTCAGCAACTTTTATCCACTCCTGCAAGGTGTTTGATTGTCCTTCAGTAACTGGTGAATCAACAGCCTGAGGCTCGGTATCCTTTTCTGATTTTTCCTCACCCATCCCTTGCTGGCCTTCTGAATGCCTTGCAGGGAAAAAACCAAAAGGATCCTGTCTTCTTTCCCTTTGATTCGTCTGTTTCGTTTGACTAGTTTGTGTATTCCTTTGTGGGTTGTTTTGGTTTTCCCTTCTGGGAAAGAAACCGAATGGATCACGGATAGGCTCATTGGATCTTTGAGCCGGCCTGCGCTGCCCGCCCCCATGTAAACTAAAAGGATGGATAGGGATATCTGAATGATCGTTATCATTCTTTTTGTTTAACATCGATGTTAAAAATTGTAACACTTTTCATACCTCCCTTCTCTCTTTTAGTTTATGTATGAAAAGTGAGAATTGCATGAGACAACCGCCTTTTAAAATAGACAGATTTAATAAAAAGAAAAACCGGTAGAGGGAAAAATTCAACTTACACGGGAAATAGTACACCTTGTTGAACAGCACTGAAAAATTAAAACGCCTAAAGATTCACCTTAGGCGTTTTCAGTGTTGCTAATTTATTCCTATATAAAAAAGTATGAGCACCTTATTGTTCTAAATACCTTTTAATTTTGTTTCTAAACAAAAGAGGAACAATGGTTAAGATCAGAAAAAAGGCAATCGCCCCTGCGATTAACAATGCACTCTCCGATGTTGTGGTGGAACCCAGGAAATTGTAAGCAAAGGTCCCTGGAATGATTCCAATCACCGTTCCTATCATGAAATGAGTAAAACGGACTTTAGAAGCCCCTGCAGTATAGGAAATCAGATCAAAGTTGAAAAGCGGAATTAAACGAAGCAGCAGTACCACGAACAACCCATTCTTTTCTAATTTTTCTTGAATGAGTTCGGCTTTTCCACTTTGCTTCCCCTGCCACCTCCCTTTACCAATCATACGGGCGACAAAAAAAGAAAGCGCGGCCCCTAAGGTTGCCCCTGTAACAGTCAATGCAGTTCCTAATGCAGGACCAAAGGCCAACCCGCCGGCCAGTGAAAGCACCGATGCAGGAAATAATAATAACGGCCTGAGTGTGTAGAGTAGTACAAATAGAACAGGAGCCCAAATTCCAATAGATAAAATCATCGCTTTGATTGCTTCTGGAGAAATGTCAAATACAGTCTGGTTGACGATTATAAGGCTTGCTATGATTAAACTTAATAATCCTAACTGCAGCCATTGTTTTTTATTCATACGCATCACCTTTATTATTAATTTAACTCGTCTATACTTTACTGTGTTTTCAGCATTGACTTCTGTAAGCTGGCTTACGGTATTTACATTCCTTATGTCATCAGGCTTACATATTTTTTTGAAGGGAAGAGATAGTATCAAGAGGCAAGTATTTATCATAACAAAGGAGGACTATCAATGACTGTATTACAATTGAACGACCAAGCACCCGATTTCACTCTTCCAAAAGCAAATGGAGAGATATTTTCATTCGCCTCACACCAAGAAGAACATAAAAGCTGGCACCTCATCATATTCTTCAGAGGATCATGGTGCCCTGTTTGTGTTCAGGATTTAAAGGATTTAGAAGAGAACAGTGGTTTCTTCGAAGATAAAGGAGTGCATTTCATTACCATTTCTACAGATGCTAAAGAAGATCTCGCTAAAATGGCGGAGGAAAACAAGTTGAGTTTCCCTGTCCTTGCTGATGAAAACCTGGAAGCGCTAAAAGCTTATGGTGTCCATTACCATAGTGAAGATGCTCCTTATGAAGATCATGGAGCACACGGAGAACCAGCTTATTTCCTTGTAGATGAAAAGGGAAAACTACTTTTTCAGCAGCGGCAGACAAGTCCATTCGGACGGCCTACTGCAACCGAACTGAGAAAAATTGTACAGTACATCAAGAAAAATCTGAAATAATTTCCTTGCAGGAATGCCCTTTCAACATTCTATTGAAAGGGCATTCCTTTCTTAATCTTTTTTCATGAAAAACAGACTTAGATTTAAAAATTAGCCTTAATAAAAACCTTCCGATGGGCAAAAGCGGAAATAAAGTGATCCCTTCCTTTTTTGTAATACCGATTACAGAAAATTAAAACTATTATGAATTATAATTATGGTATTAAAACGAAAGGAAGTGCTGTTGATGAAACACAAACTTAGCAATGGAATAATAGGAGGCATTATCGGCGGTATTATTTTTGGAATTATGATGCAGATGATGGGGATGATCGGCATGATTGCCGGCATGCTGGGAAGTGAAAGCCTTGCGGTCGGCTGGATCATTCATATGGTGATCAGCATCATTTTTGGCCTCTCTTTTGCCTTAGCCAATCAGGTCATTCATAACGTATGGACACTTGCCATACTATTTGGCATAGGTATTTGGATTATCGGTCCTCTGCTGATCATGCCGATGATGATGGGTATGGGTACAAACTTAGGGGCTGTATTTGCGCCACAGCAGCTTATGAGCCTGGGCACCCATATTTTCTTCTCCCTGATTTTAGCCATCGTATTTAAACTAAGAAAAGAAGAAAAAGCAGAAACAATCATTTCTGCATAATACAGGAGGTCTCAACATGAATATCAGAAGTAAAGAAGAGTTCAAAACCCTTATATCAAGCAAGGACAGAACAATTGTGAAATTTTATACTAATTGGTGTCCGGACTGCAAACGCATGGATGCTTTCATGCCTTCCGTGATAGAAGAGGTCGGCAGTCTGACAATTCACGAGTTAAATAAAGATGAACTTCCAGAGGTTTCAGAAGAGCAGGACGTAATGGGCATCCCGAGCTTACTGGTTTTCCAAAATGGTCAAAAGATGGCACATCTTCATAGTGCAAATGCTAAAACACCTGGAGAAGTGATAAAGTTTTTGAACACTCATTTCAAGTAGGTGTTAAATAACCCGGCTGGAATCTTCCTTCCTTATAAAAAAACTCAGAGGCTCCTCTGAGTTTTTTATTATTACAAATATGAATCACTATACAACGAACATTGACTCTGTGATACTATCTCTTTTCCATATAGTGAACGCTGAAAAGCTCATCTTCATCTGTCCAGACATGGATCGGTGTAAATAGGCATTGAGATGCCAAATGTTGAAATTCGTCTGGTGAGTACTTATAAGAGTTTTCTGTATGAATGGTTTCTCCTTGTGCAAATACAACTGGCTGACCTGCAATCATCACCTGCTGATTTGTCAAACTACGCAGATGCATCTCGATTCTTCCTTCGACTTCGTTATAGACTGCTTTATGCTCAAATTGTTCTATTTGAAAATCAGCGTGAAGCTCCCTGTTCAATCTTTCCAACAGATTTAAATTGAAGGCTGCCGTAACCCCCTGGGCATCATCATATGCTTGTTCGAGGATGGACCGGTCTTTTTTTGTATCAACTCCGATAATTAAACCGTCTCCGGTTGATAGTGACTCTGCAGTGTTCCTCAAGAAAGCTTGAGCTTCTTCTGGTTCAAAGTTGCCGATTGTCGAACCTGGGAAAAACACAATCTTCTTCCTGTCCTTCTCAACAGGCAGTGGCAATTTATTTGTGTAATCACCACACACTGCTTTTATAGTTAAATCAGGATGCAGCTTGGCTAATTCCAAACAAGATTCATATAAAAACTCCTTGGAGATATCGATTGCCAAGTATTCATTTAGTTCATGAAATAACGAAATCAGCTTTTGTATCTTTTTGCTGCTTCCGCTTCCGTATTCAACTATTGTATGTGCATTCCCTGCTAGTAATCGCATTTCCTCAGCGTTTTCTTCAAATATGGCCAGCTCTGTCCGGGTAGGATAGTATTCAGGCAGATTTGTTATCGATTCGAATAGAGCCGACCCTTTCTGGTCATAGAGATACTTGGCTGAAAGTTGTTTTTCAGGTTTGGTCAAACCTTGTATTACGTCTTTCAGCATGTTTTCCTGGTTTGTGTAATAGTCATACTGAGAGATGGAAGGATTCAGAACAGTCATGATTGATCATCCTCCGCTAAGCGAATGCCGCTGAAAGGCCAGCGCTTATCAGCCGGAAAGAAATTACGATATGTTTCCCTTATATGCGATAAAGGTGTAACACACGATCCACCGCGAAGAACCATTTGATTACACATGAATTTCGCATTATATTCTCCCAGAGCTCCTTCCAGTGGCTTATTTCCTGGATAAGGCGTGTACGGGCTTGATGTCCATTCCCATACATCTCCAAACAACTTCTGTAAAGGATGAGAATTTCCTGATGACTGCCCGTGCGGCTGAAGGAATCCATCCTCCACTGTATTTCCTTCAATGGTAACTGATTGGGCAGCATGCTCCCATTCTGCTTCTGTTGGAAGTCTTTTTCCCTTCCATCGGCTGTAAGCATCTGCTTCATAAAAACTTACATGAGTGACAGGTGCATCAGGGTCTACCTTTTGCAAACCAGAAAGTGTAAAGTGATGCCATTCTCCCTCTTTTTCCACCCAATATAGAGGCGAAGTCCATTGTTCCTTTTTCACTTTATTCCATCCATCAGAAAGCCACCATTCAGGAGTTTGATACCCGTCATCTTTTATAAATTGAATATATTCACTGTTTGTTACAGGCCGGGTTGCCAGACGGTAAGGTTCCACCCATACTTTATGGCGTGGCCTCTCATTATCAAAGGAAAACCTTTCGTCATTATGCCCGATTTCCACTAACCCCCCATTGAAAGAGATGAAATCCATGTCAACTAGATTGCCTTCGGACTTCTGATTGTTATCAGTATAAGCTGGGTAAAGAGGATTCACAAAGAAGTTGAATTTGATATCCATCAAAATGAGCTCTTGATGCTGCTGCTCATGTTGAAGTCCAATTTCAATCAACCCTTCAATAACCTTAAGTTTTTCTTCTTCAGCGCTATTAAGAAGTAGCTCCATATACTCGTCTACGTATGCCCGGTAGGCTTCTACCTCGCCAATAGACGGCCGAGACAGGACCCCTCTTCTTTGTCGGGGATGAAAAGATCCGACTGTTTCATAATAGGAGTTAAACAGATAGCTGAAATCCGGATGAAATTCCTTGTAGGATGATAAGTGCTCGATAAGAATGAACTTCTCAAAAAACCAAGTTGTATGGGCCATATGCCACTTTGTCGGACTGACATCCGGGTGAGCTTGGAGTATGTAATCTTCAGCTTGCAAAGGCTGAGCAAGTGTCATAGTCTGCTTACGGATATTCTTGAATCGATCACTCACTGACTGCTTTGTTTCCAGTTTCATTTATCTATCCCCTCTGTTTTATTATTTTATTAATAGGTGAAAAAAGGTCGGTCCAGCAATAAGGCACTGGACCATTATTTTATTCAATGACATTCCCTTCGGCTGGAATTGGTGTGTTCTGAAGCATACGTGAAAAATGAATCAGATTGTAAGCCATAATCTTAGCATTCTGAGAAGTGAAATCATTCTCTTCCCCATTCGCTTCAATATAGGAAGGTCCTGGCCCGGCTTCGCCAACCCAGTATGTATCCACATTAGGGGGAATCGTAAATCCTATGTGAGCGAGCCCGTACAGAACAGAAGCACTGGCATTTTTGGCACCATCTTCATTTCCAGTCACCACTACACCGCCCACTTTGTTGTAATAAATATACTGACCCTTTTCGTTCGTCTCGCTGCTGCTGCCATAAAGACGTTCAATCACTTTAGTGGCGATGCTGCTTTTCTCACCTAACCAGAGTGGTGTTCCAATAATCAGAATGTCACTTTCCATTACTTTCTGATAAATTTGCGGCCATTCATCCCCTTCACCTTCATCCGGAGTGATTCCATACTTAACGTTGTAATCAGATACCCTTACAATTTCAGAATCGATACCTTCTTGGTCAAAAATCGAAACGATTTTCTGCATTAATGCTTTTGTGTTTGATTGTTCCCCTTCATCTTTAAGGGTACAGTTTAAAAATAGAGCCTTAGTCATTGGTAAATACTCCCTTCAAGTAAAGATACTCCTGATATTCCCCTCTTCTCCCACGATAAACTTTGAATTCGAGACATATGTTAGCGATATTAAAGGTTAGGATTACTTTATCCCTTGTGCCTCTAAGGTTTGATGCCGATTTGTAAGTTAGATTACATTCCAGCATCAAAAGATTACTTTCTAATTTTTGGGGTAGCCTGCTGCCTCAAATTTCACATATAACATTCAACTTCCCTGCTCCACTCTTTCACACAGAAAAATGAATTTAATTATACAAAGCCCCCAAAATGTAAGAAAGGTTACTTTCACTTCTTTTATCATAGGTTATTATATTAGTATATTACCTTGATAGACGGAGATTGAAAATGAGCCCACTTATTAGCATAATTGCCATTATCATTATCTACAGAATCAGCATGACCTTATCTAACTTTCTTAACAGCCAGTTCTTCTATATCTCCATACCCTATATTGGATCTTTGTTAGGGATTTTATTGTCAACATTTGTCCTCCCGATAGAACTCCCTGATATGATGAGCCGGATCTTCTTGACGATTTTTTTATTTTCAATAGGCTACCAAACGGTCCCTTATCTAAAAAAACGTTTTTTTATTAGAATGATATGGCTGATTTTTGTGACTGCTCTGTTAATGGCAGGATTTGAATGGATATCCCGCTTTATACCCGGAGAGGGAGGAGAGCTGTTAGGTTCTATTTTCTTTGCATATAATGAAAATGTACTGGAAATGTTCGTTCCTTCTGAAAGACTGACTTACTTTCAATATTGGGGGCACCTGCAATTACTGATTGTTTTTTTTATCACTCCTCTTTTTCTATATTTTTTTGAACGAGTTTATAGATTAAGTAAGAAAGAGGTTAGTCAGAAGGAAAGTATCTTGACCTTTAGAGCCAAAGATAAAGGAACATTGATGATTATTATTGGCCTATGGCTGGTCGCTCTTACCGTGATTACCCTTTCCTCTTTCCTAAAGACAGAAAACTTCTTTATATATGATTTTGTTTTGGGCATGATTAGTGGAATGCTATTTCGTTTGTATCAGCAGCGATTGAACAAACCTCCCGCTAAGAAAACATTGGAACTAGTCGGGATGATCGGTACCTTGCACTTGTATATCTTTATCATAAGCACAATCATTACAAGCAGTCATTTCGTTTCTCTATTTACAGGAACCTATTTTGATTTAAACGTATTTGTTCTTTTTCTTCTTAAAACAATTTTTTTGATGATGGGAATGTTACTGGTACTACCTAAATTGATTAGAAAATGGAGCGGTTCAGAAAAAATGGTGGCAGCCGTCGCTATTTGGACATTCAGCCTGAATGCTCCTGTTGTCTGTATGCATGGCATGAGGACGGCAATGAATAAATGGGGAAGTGCCCCACATGTCCTTTTTATTATTCCGCCCGTCATTCTTTGGTTAGTAAATTATGTACACGCAGCGCTTCTTCTAATCCTTCAGAGATAACCTGTCGGTTGGAGGAAATCACGTTTACTGATTGATGAGCATTTTCACTCTCTTGTTTTATTCGGCGGGAGTTTTCCAAGAGGGTTTGCTTCCCTTCTCCAACTTTTTCAATAGAACGGTGAATGTTCTTGAATAAAGCAGCTGTCTCATGGATACCGTTGATTCCTTTCGATGTGGCTCTTACCCCATCTTGTGATTCTTTATCAATCTTTTGAATCTGGGTGAAGATGGACTTAATGGAGTCTTCTGCCTGTTTTGTAGCATTGCCGCTTTCCTCGGAGAGCTTTCTGATTTCCTTTGCCACTACATCAAACCCTTTTCCTGCAGAACCCGCTCTTGCCGCTTCAATAGAAGCATTAAGCGCTAACAAATTGGTTTGAGAAGAAATTTTTTTTAGGTTCAGTAAGATATCATTCAACCTGCCGGAAGCGTCATTCAGGGTTTTGATTTTATCCAAGATGACTTGTGATGAATACATGATTTCCTTGAAAATATGAACGGTGCTGTCGACTGTATCTGCACCGTTCCCTGCATGACCTGCGGCAACATCAATGGAATGATTGATATCTTCTGCCGTCTCATTCAACATTTGCGCATCGCTGACCATATTGGCCGCACTTTCAAGGAATTCTGTCATTTCCTGCTTTTGGATTTTCATTGTTTCATGAGCTTGGATAATTTTTGAGTTCATTGACATTCTCCTCTTTTAGAACTTGAAGCAAGTGACAGCCAGTATAAAATGTATTGTCTATACGTAAAGCTGGGGTGATAATTTCTCCATTCAATTTTTGCAGTTCGATTGCATAGGACTTGTTCTGTAGGATATTATTCTCGGTAAAAGGTATTGACAGAGCTTTAAGTCGATTTTTTACTTTATGGCATTTTGAACAGCCATCTATCGTATATAATGAAAGCACCGTGCCTCCCTCCTTCCTCATTAGTTTAAGATTTATAACTAGTCTGTGCAGTAAGGGAGATTACAAAAGAGTCTGAAGGGAGAAAAAAGATGGATAAATTAACTTTGTTATCACATATAAGTTTATTCGAAGAACTTCCTATGGAAGAACTTGAAATAATCGATGAATTAAGCGAGATGCGACCTGTAAAGAAGGGGACAGTCATTACATCGCCCGATCAGCCAATTCCCGCGTTGTTTCTGTTAAAAGAAGGGCAGGTCCGCCTGTACAGGATGAATCATCAAGGAAAACAGTTCACTGTTGATATCCTGACCGGCGGAAATATTTTTGGGGAAACCTCCACTTTATCTCTTACTGATGATGATATCTATACCGAAGCAATGACAGATACCTATCTGTGTGTCATTGGAGTGGATGAATTTGAAGCTTTCATTGAGAAAAATCCCAAAATTGCATTGAAGTTCATCAATATCCTGTCCAACCGTTTAAAAGAAGTCTATACACTCAGTGAAAAGATCGCTTTAAGCGATGTTAAGTACCGCATCCTATTTCTTTTGCTCAAACTCAGTGAAAAAACTGGCAAGCGAAAAAAAGAGTGGCAAACCATCAATATGAAATTAACCCATGCGGACATAGCCGGAATGGTAGGATCAACCCGTGAAACTACCAGTGCCATGATATCTGCACTAAAAAAAGAAGGGTATATCAAGAAAGGACTTAAACTGTCTGTTCATGCAGACAAGGTTCAAGAAGCTCTTAAATTGAATTAGAGGTCACACCTAAGGGAGAGTTTTATCCTTTTCCCCTCCTCTTCTATCAACAGGAAATCTATGTTTGAACTAAACAGATATTTACATTGGATACTTCATTTTCCAATTATATGTAAAAAGAAACCCGCACAATCCCCAGGATTTTGCGGGTTTTAAGCCTCCTCCAACATCACATTGATGTTTCCATCGTCGCCTGTACAGCCGGACTAATTTCAGTGTGAGGATAATTGATTTGATCCTCGAATTCCACCCAGTCGAGATTAGCCATGAGAAGCAGGTAGCGTTTTCCGCTGTCCGGGTCACTGATGATGATGTGGTCACGACCCGCTGTTTCCACGCGTCCATGATAAACCATTGCATTCCACCTGCTGTTTCCTTGGTAAGTAAAATAGAAGGTCCCGACCTTTCCTTTGTTGAAACGAAGGATATTTTCGATGAACGATTCTTCCACCACGCCTGTCGGTAATTGCTGCCCGGTACCAATCGGCATCACAGGCACGGAATAGGTCGGTCCAGAAGGGATATTCATTGGAAAGCCTCCTGGCTGTTGCATGGTCCTGCTCCCCATCATGGAAGCCGAATAATAATCAGGATAATAATTTGTTGCATAATAACTGGAGTTTCCATATGTCATGTAAAAATCAGCTCCTTCTTATATTTTTAACGGTAAAACTCTGGGCAATAGCCCGGTACACCTACATAGAAACAATGATTTTTGTGGGCAAATTCGAATTGTGTCATGGGAGATCTTGGCATAGTCTCAGTACAAGGAGCCCGAAATTGGCTACCTGGACTGGGGTTGAAAAACCACAAGCTCATCCTTGCTCGAGGATCCCTGTAACCTTGCAGTAAATCTCTGGCCCTCTGGAGGTCAGCTTCGTCGGGGCGCTGCGTATACAAAGAACCGTTTAGGACGGGTTCGAAATGAGGGATGCCAGTTCCAGGGATTGTTTGATAAATTGCTTGCCTTATGTTACGCAAGTTTCTAAAGTCCGGAGCACAGTCTGCCTCTACCCGATTAGCCACAACCGTTCCTACCATGTTCATCCCTTGTGCACCTTCGCCGATTGCTTCTGACAGCATCAACCTCGCTAACGACTCCACATCTCGAGAAGTATGTTTTATTTGCCTTCCCATTCACTCACCTCCCTCAACCTATACAAGTAACTTATTGCCTGTAAATGGTTTTGGCAACTTGCCTATCAGCCCAAACTTGGAGAATCAGCCCTTGTTAAAAGTATTTTCCTTTGACTTGAAATTCTAGTTACCAGAATCTCGGGGAAGGGTCTTTCTTTTTTGTAATCTATCTTACAGATCATTGAAAAAATTGTTTTTAAAGGCTTAAAGGTGGAATTGTTTGTAATAGAAAGAAAAAATCAGGAGGGATTAAATGCTTGATAAAATGTTAATGAAAATGATGGAACCGATGATGGATAACAGAATGGAGGATATGTTAACCAAGCCTTATCCAAAGAATCTGTTTGCCATGACCACGATGATGGAAAAATTAACACCTACGGCTGTTGTAGAAGCTGGGATGAGAGCTGAATCTGGTGAGCCTCTTACCCGACCAATAGGAAGTCCCAATGTTCTTTCACCTTGGAATGACTTGCTTCTTAATCCTAAGCAGCTATTCGAACTGCCTTCTAAAGATTACAAAACAATCAGCAGTGAAACGGTTATTGGGCCTAAGGCTGTTCGGCCGTTGAAGCTTTCAATGCCTATCATGATTACTGGAATGTCGCTTGGAGGTTCCTTGAGTAAGCCGATGAAAACAGCACTAGCTAAAGGAGCCACCATGGCGGGAACATCTACAAATACTGGTGAGTCTGCTGTTACTCCATATGAGCGTGAAAATGCGGAGTTATTGATTGGTCAATATAACCGTGGCGGCTGGCTCAACACACCTGAACAACTTGAACAGGTAGATGCAATAGAAGTACAGTTTGGTCAAGGTGCATTCGGAGGAGCAATTACAGATGAAACTGATTCAAGTGAAGTGACCGAAGAATTGAAAGATATTTGGAATCTTCAAGAAGGAGAAGACGCTGTAATTAATTCAAGATTTCCAAATACCGAATCGCCATCTGATATTGTATCACTGATTAAGAAACTGAAAACAAACTATGAGGTACCAGTCGGAGTGAAGATTGCTGCTTCCGATTATGTGGAATATGAATTGGAAATTGTGACAGAGGCTAATGCTGATTTCATTACCATTGATGGATCAGAAGGAGGAACATCAAGCGCACCGCCAACACTTCAAGATACGGTTGGGCTACCAACACTCCAAGGATTAGTACGAACGGTCGATTGGTTGGAGAAGAACAATAAACGAGGTGACTTAAGCGTTATAATTGCAGGTGGATTAAAAACTCCTGCCCATTTCTTAAAAGCATTAGCCTTAGGAGCAGATGCTGTCTATATTGGATCGATCGCTTTAATGGCAGCTATGCAGAGTCAAATGACAAAAGCATTGCCTCAAGATCCTCCACCACAGATAGCGATGTATTCAGGGGAATTAAAAGATGAACTCAATGTAGAAGAAGCTGCTAAACACTTAAACAACTTTCTCATATCTTCAGTAACAGAAATGAAGATGGCTGCCCAATCACTGGGTAAAACAGCTTTAAGGGATCTAAACCGGTGCGACCTTGTTACCGTATCCGATAGATTAGCAGGGTTCGCTAACATCAGAAGTGCATATGACCACCGTTAATCTCTCATATTTTAAGCTTCCCTTTCTTACGGGGAGCTTTTTTTCAATTGAAATATGCAATGTTTAAGTATTTACGTTAGACTAATAGATAATGATGAGAAGCAGCAATACATAAATTGAAGGTGATTATAGCATGGATGATAAAAAGTTACTTTACCTGTCGGAAATAAATCTGTTTGAGGAATTACCTTTGGAAGAACTTAAAGGCATCGGAAAGATTAGTAAGATGGAATCTGTAACTAAAGGGAGCAAAATTATTAGTTCTCAGAATCCACCTGATTCACTTTTTGTATTAAAGGAAGGTCAAGTTAGACTTTATATTGAAAGTAAGAATAATAAGCAATTTACAATTGATATTCTCGGTCCCGGAAATATTTTTGGGGAAACAACCTCTTTTTCTATAACCGACCATAATGTTTTCGCTGAATCAATGTCAGAAGTAATCCTTTGTACTATTACAAAAAATGATTTTGAAGAATTCATTTCGCAAAACCCTAGGCTGGCTATAAGGTTTATAGAGATCTTATCCTCCAGGTTGAATGAGGTTTACGCAACAAGTGAACTGATTGCAAACAGAGAAGTACGCTACCGCTTATTATTTTTGCTGATGAGATTAAGTGAGAAGTTCGGAAAGAGGAAAAATGAATGGCAGACAATTGAAGTGAAAATCACTCATAATGATTTGGGAACGATGATTGGCTCAACACGTGAAACAGTCAGTGCGTTAATAAGCCAATTGAAAAAGGAAGGCATCGTGGCCAGAACCCCCACTGGGCTTAAAATTCATGCAAAAAGAGCAAGCGAAGAGTTAGACTAATTCTCCACCCTCCCATCCTTGGACAACTGGTTTATAGGGGGATTGGCATGAACAACTGTTGGAAGGATAGATATATTGACTTGGCTGGAAACTACTTAAAAATTCTATTAGATGGTAAAGGAGTTTCCGGGAGATTTAAATATAATATTTTATTCAATTAACTCAATTTGACTTAGGGATAGACAGTACCATTCAACAAGTTCTGCTATTCGTTAACCCGCTGGGTTCTTCCCTTTTATTTTTAGGCTTGTCTTTTTTATTTAAAGGGCGAAAGAAATATAGACGAATTGTTTTTCGCTGACTCAACTTTAAATGGTGTCTTGGTAGGCAACTTCGCTTGAAATGAATGCCTCGTCTTTAATATCTTTTTTAGGTTTGAATTATCAAATTCCTCTAAACTTGAGGATGCCCCATTACTACTCGCTCCTAAGAAAAACAAAAGCCCAACCATCATAAATAAAATCTTTTCATCAAAGCCCTCCTTAAATGATTACTCATAAGTTTATTTTACCATAAATTTGGAATTCCTTCATTAAAAGTTGCATTTTTCTAAAAAGTCAGCCGTTTTTCTCTCGAAAGTTTTATTTAAGGTATAATAGGAATATGTATTCGAACTGTAAGTCCACACCTCAACGACTTAAAGGAAGGAGGGAGTAAATGTGATTTGGACATTCGTGTTTATGATTGTGGTATTTGGCATATTAGGGTTCTTGTGGAGCTTATTATCCAGCAAAAAACAACGCAGCGAAAAAATCACACAGGAAGAAGAGAGAGCGAAAAGTAATTATTGGGGTGGCAGCTAGTAAAAAAAAGAACAGAAGAAACAAAAAGCAATGGATTAAACAATCCATTGCTTTTTATATTGTTATTTAATGTGTTAAAATCTCTGCTAATTGCCTTGCTAATTGATTAACTTATTGGTATTTTCTACTTCAAAACTGAACCCGTTAAATTTATCAGTGATTCTTTTATTTACCTGTAATATATTCTTGTGTGCTCTTCCTTTCTCTACAAATACTGCTTTATAGACTTCCAAAGTAAGAGACCAAATCACTTTTAACTTGAACGTCAATAGAATTATCATCTCAACTTATAATAAGGTACACAATGGTTATGAAAGGATAAATAAAAAGCATCATAAACAACTTATGTGAGGTAAGACTCAAAAAAAGCCCTCAACGTAAGTCCATAACGGGGCTTCCATCGCCTCCATTTCGATATTCTGGAATGGTGTATTCGTTGGTCATATATGCAAATGGATGAGTAACACTACCAGGCCTTGGCACTTTTTTATTAATTCTATGTATATATGAGAAGCAATTCTCCCCTTATCCTGAGCAACTCAAATAAACCACTGACTACTTTTTAGTGCATTTTCTAAGAACGTTCGGCATTCCCTTTCAAACTCTTCATAGGACTCGTCTTTTTTGCTCTCATCAAACTCAATGGTATTATCCCATCTCATTTTAATTAATTGATTAATGTCTTTTGGTTCAGCAAGTCTAATATTCACTTAATTTCACCTCTTATATATTTTTCTTCATAACAGGAATGCTCCTGTTTTTTTGTAATTTTATTACAATTTAAAATATATCACTATTTTTCGAGAAAAAAATATTCTTTTAGGAATATATGTAAAAAGATGCGTTTGAAGTGATAAAATTCTTAAAAAGGGGTGGTATGATGTTGAATTTATTTAGATTCCTAGCGTTAGTTTTCTTATTGGCTGCTTGCACAAATCAAAGTACCTCATCGACAGAATCAATTGCAAATAATATTTTAGAAAATAATCCTCAAGCGGATATTTTTCTGTTTAATGATCGTATATATGAAAGCAAGGAATTAGTTCATTCTATTAATATTAATGAATTGGAGGAAGTAGGAAAGATAACTAAATCACACGAGAAAAAAGGAAGCATAGAAGAAAATATGGCAACATCACTACCTGTCGGAACTAAAATATACTTCTTAAAAGGAAGTGAAAATAAAGATCATCTTTATGTGAGGAAGAAAGAAGGGGTTTATAAGTATGTTGCCGAAACGGAGGGTTAATAAGGCATCTCTACAATGTGATTCATACGGGTTTTCCCAGAAAGAGCTTGAGGACTCTCTCTAGCTCATTATATTCATATACTCTTATAAGTTTTTATATTCCTGCTTTTCTAATTTCCCCCAATCAGTTGGGTAATAAGCGGCCTTGAGTGGATACCTAAAATTGATTTTATAAAATGGAATCGTGGTCCTAAATAGCAATGAAAGAAGGACAAATTAATGGTAAACCTAAAAAAAGTCGTCATTTTGACGACTTTTTTGTTTATTCATTCACTATCCTCAACCAGCTTTAACGGAAAATATAGATAAAGTTCACCTGACTACAAGAGATGGATCAATTAGCTGATATTCAATTAAATGGCCCTTTAACTGAAGATACAATGTCCCCTTAAATACCCCAGATGGCCTGAAGTCCTATTTCCTTTTAATGTTTAGGGGTTAATTGCTCAAGAAGAGAAAAGAGAAAAGCGCTAAGGATAGGGGAAGGGTTACTCCTGTTGATATTACACATAAGAAATACTTAAAGGTTCTTACATATATTCATTTCTATCAAGGTAAAACCCTTTTGATTTTTTATCATTATAAACTCCTCCTTTGGTAAATTTGATTGTGTAACATTAACCTAGGGACTGCATTACTTGAAACAACGGAACCATGATTGAAAAATAGATGACAAGGATAAACCCGCCTATGAAGAGAAAAACAACCGGCTGGATTACGGTCAATAGTCTTTTCCCGCCGAATTCAAGGGTCTCCACACAAAACTGACTGTATATGAAAAGCTCCCTCGGCAATTGTCCCCTTCTTTCGCCGTGTCTTATCACCTCCAATAAACCTTCTGTAAATAAATCAAAGTGCTCGATTGATTCAGAGAAGCTTTTGCCGATCCTCAATTCCTGAATCATTCGGTCAGCGATTTCTTTAAAGAGTGGTCTGTATGATTGTTTACCAACTTCAGTTAATGCTTGATTTATTGACATTCCACTGTTAAGCAGAAAGCTCATTTCACGAGAGAAGAATTGGGTATAGAAAAGTCGAAAGTAACGGGAGAGGAAAGGAAGCCGAAGAAGAAACTCAGCTTTCCTTAAGGGAGTATGGGAGTGGTAACGGGAGTAGACCGTTCCTCCTGTTATAAGTAAGAAACCCAGGAACACAATTGTCAGAAATGGCAGTTTGTCAATAAGGAGGAAGAAAAAGCGCAGATGACTATCCGGGGTGTATCCCAGGGAGGAATAAAGAATGTCAAATTGGGGGAACAACACACTTTTCAAAAGAATCAATACACCTGTAAGAATGAACAATAGAACTATGGGATATGTCATGACCTTCATCAAAGCCTGCCTGTCCTTTTGCCGCGCATTAAGATATTCCCCGGCGCTGACAAGAGTCTCTGCCATTCTACCATGCTTTTCCGCAAAATAAATTTGAGAACACACATGGAGGGGCATTCCCCCATCTTTCAGAGCTTCAGATAAAGACGAACCATTTTGCAGATGAGAGAGCATTTTTCGCTTTAATAATTCTTGTTTCTGATAATGTCCAATAAAGACAAATTCAATAGCCTCTGTTAATGAATATCCATAAGAAAGAAGTTCCCCCAGCCGCTTCAGGAAAGTGCCTTTATCCTTAACGCCCTTTCTCACTCCAAATTCCACCTTTGCAGTTCCTTGAGGGGTACATATCCAAGTGCATAACCCTTCTGAAGCAATTTCGAAAGTGTGGGATATTGATATTCTGCCAATTCCCCTTTAGCTTCCTTCAATACCTGCTCCAGTGATTTTCCGCTTAATATTTCATAAACGGTGGCCCTTTTCACTCTTGGATTCTGACTGCATAGATCCGAACATGTTTCTCCACAAAATGGACAAACCAAATTAATGAGGCGCTGTGCTGTGACAGCAATCAGGCTCTGTTGAATTTCATGCCATTGGATACCTAATTCCATCAAACGGTACACGGCCCCCTTGGCGTCTTTAGTATGCAGCGTTGATAGAACTAAATGTCCGGTCAAGGCTGCACGGATGGCAACCTCCGCAGTTTCTTCATCCCGGATCTCCCCAACCATGATGATATCCGGGTCATGTCTCAGAATTGCCCGCAGACCTGCAGAATAGGAGACTCCCGCCTTTTCATTCACTTGGACTTGTACAATTGAATCATTGTATTTTTCAACCGGGTCTTCCAACGTGACAACGTTTCTTTGCATGGCAGAAGAGCAATGCTCAACCAGTGAATAAAGAGTTGTGGTTTTTCCGCTTCCTGTTGGACCAGTAAATACAATCAACCCATGGGAATTCATTAACAAGGCAAGCAGTTTTCGTGCTGAAGATGGATATAGCGCTAACTTATCGATAGGAAGACTCTTTTGATGAGGAAGTATCCTGATAACGAGGCTTTCTTTCAAGCTGGTAGTGGGCAAGGTAGATACACGGAGATCAAGTGGTTTGCTGGATAGATTGAAAGTAAAGGAACCGCTTTGAGGTTTTCTCTTTTCCCCTATATCCATGGAAGCCATGAATTTAAAATGAGAAATTAATCTGTCTCCTTCAGGGATAGGTATGCTTACATTCGGGGTGAGGATACCATTGCTTCGATGCTGCATAAGGTAATCATCTTTACGGGGGAACAAGTGGATATCAGTGACATTTTTGTTTACTGCTTTTTTCAGGATTGAATCGGCTAAGGCTTCAATTGAATAATATATAAGCTGCACCACCTTTCAGTTTATTAAGTAGTCATATTCGACATTTTTTTATTTTCCCCTTCTTTTTTTGCATATTTTTTTGTTTTTTTTTCATACTAGTACTGTAAACAGTTAATCGATGGGCTATAGCCAAGCGGTAAGGCATCGCACTTTGACTGCGACATGCGTTGGTTCGAATCCAGCTAGCCCAGTCAGAAAAGCGGAAGCGGCCGTTCAGCGCCGTACGGATTGGAAGGCTCTTGCATGAGATAAAGGAATCACGAAGAGCGAAGCGATTCGATGATGACTTATCGCAAGGAGAGAGACCGAAATCCGCTAGGCGCTGGCCGCTGAAGCTGGACATAAGAAAAGCGGAAGCGGCCGTTCAGCGCCGTACAAACTGGAGAGGCCATTCCTGAGATAAAGGAAACACGAAGAGCGGCAGCGATTCCATGTTGACTTATCGGAGGGAATGGCATTGAAGTTTGCTAGGCGCTGGCCGCTGAAGCTGGACATAAGAAAAGCGGAAGCGGCCGTTCAGCGCCGTACGGATTGGAGGGCTCTTGCATGAGATAAAGGAATCACGAAGAGCGAAGCGATTCGATGATGACTTATCGCAAGGAGAGAGACCGAAATCCGCTAGGCGCTGGCCGCTGAAGCTGGACAAAAGAAAAGCGGAAGCGGCCGTTCAGCGCCGGCCGCTGGACAACATTCAAAAAGGAGGACGCAATTTATGCATCCTCCTTTTTTGTGCTTTGGGAAAGACCTGAACTGAGTTTATCACCGGCTGGACTGTTGTGTTGGGGAATGGTTTGGCAGGATAGACAGAAGGATTATACAGTCAACTGATACACCGACCGTTTATTTGTTAAACTTCTAAGTCCTTCCGGATCATAACCTACAACAAGCTTTTTCCCGTCAGTAAGCAACGGCCTTCTAAGCAATTTAGGTTCTTCTGAAATTAATCGGGCCACCTCTGAAAGGCTCATTTCCTCAATGTCTATATTTAAAGCTTTATACGTTTGGCTTCGTGTCGCTAGAATTTCGTCTACTCCATTTGTAGTCAAAGATAATAAATCGATGATTTCTTGCTGGGTAGGAGTTTCTCTGAAAATATGTCTTTCTTCAAAATCAACGGAATTCGATTTCAGCCATTTCTTCGCTTTTCTACACGATGTACAGCTGGGATAGGTAAAAAAGGTGAGTTTCATCATCACTGTATCCTCCCTAAAATTTACTTATACAAATTATATATTAATTGTATACCACATGTATAACTATTGTACACTGATTTATCCTGCTTTTTTTATTATTTGAGTAATTAATGAATACTTCACCCTCGTTTCGCTCCACACGGTTCAAAAAAGTGGGTAATTCTTCCGAGTAGGTGGTATATTATACTTAAGACTTCATGATTTATCGAAAACTGCCACTATTTGCGGTAATCGTCACAAACTGGTTACAAAGATTATTTACTTTTGATGGATTTTTCCTTTATAATGTTTATTGATGGACTGAGGGTGCAAAGGAGGGATACATATGGATCGTATGTACAGAGTATTAGGATTCTGGACTGGGATATTTGCAGTCATGTTTTTCCTTGGTGATATGAAGACGACTTCACTGATCTTTTTAGGACAAACAGGATTCTTCATTCTACTGGGCTATTTGAAATTATCTGAGCGTATGTATATTTATATTTTCTTCGGATACTTAACTGTTTTCTTTGCCGGCTTCACATATTGGACTGTGTTCATGATGACGCCTGGCGCAGCGCACTAATAAAAAAACCTTAAAGCTTTTTAGCTTTAAGGTTTTTTTTATATCTTATGAAGCAGACGTATTATCAGAAGCCGTTCAGGAATGGATTCGAATCCATTTCATTTCCGATTGTTGTTTCCGGTCCATGCCCTGATAAAACAATCGTATCTTCTGGTAAGGTCAACAAGTGGTCATGAATGCTTTTCAACAATTCATTGTGGTTGCCTCCAGGTAGATCTGTTCTCCCAATACTTCCCATAAACAAAGTGTCACCCGCAAAAACGATCCGTTCCTCTTCATAATAGTAAGAAATACTTCCTGGTGAATGCCCTGGAGTTTCGTATAAATCAAACCTAAAATCTCCTAATGAAAGAGTCTTTTCGTTTGTCAATATGTAATCAGCCGGCTTTAACCGTAACAACTCACTCATACCAAAACGCTGAGAACCATTCAAGGATGGATCCAGCAGCCATTTCGCTTCTTTCTCATGCACATAAAGCGGGATATCAAAGGCTTCCCTGACTTTGTCGACCGCACCAATGTGGTCAAAATGAGCATGGGTCAGCAATATTCCGAGTGGTTTTAATTGATTGTTATTAAGCCAATTAATCAGCTTTCCGGCTTCCTCGCCCGGATCAAAAATCACGCATTCCTTCTTGTCATTCCAAAGGCAATAACAATTTGTCTGTAAAGGGCCTAAAGGTAAACGTTTCCATTTCACTAGGGCCACCTCCCATAATAATTTACTCTCATTGTATCATTACAAGCCTTTTTAATAAAAAAATCTTTTTTAATTTCTATATGATACAGGGTTCACCTGAATTAACTATAATAAAGGGTTTAATATGTCTAATCATTGGAAAAATAGTATTGGAGTAAAAAAAGTTATAGCAGTTAAATTGTGGCCGATTATTACAACTTAGACATAGAAGTGTCAAACATTTGAACTGTACAAACGCTTTAAAAAAATATAAAATAAATGTAAGTGCAATTTATTACATATCCTATTATTATCCCACTTTTGGGACTTGTGTTAAAAGGGGATTAATTGAAAGGAGTTTTGACCGATGGGTTTTGTTATCATTACAGCTCTAGTGACTTTGCTTGCTCTATTTGCTAGCATAAGTGCGTTGAAAAACAAAAATGCTCTTGGCATTCTTTTCGGATTGGGAACACTTGGCGTTTTCGGCTGGTTCACAATCATGACGGTCCTTCACTCAGGTTATCCTGGCGGACACTAAAAAATGGAGCCCTTTGGCTCCATTTTTTTTATTATTCAATAATGATTCATTTCAAGTTTACTTACAGTTAAAGTTTGCTTTCAACAGAAGTCAGTTTATCTTCCATTTTCCTCTTCTTATCCCGGCGGTCATCTATCCTGATATTGGTCGCTACTCTTTGAATCCCCTGATTAAAAGGCGCCTCATGAATTTCCTGCACGACCCTGAATAAATCAGATAGTTCCCCCTCAATCAATGTACTCATAGGAGTGAGCTTAAAAGTAATGGTTCCCTCTTCTTGATGTTTTTGAAGGATTTTCTGCACTTCAGCTACATAATCACTTACACTGGGTGTTTCAGTTCCGATCGGTATAACGGTAACGTCTACAATTGCCAAGTCTGCCTCATCCTTTCTATTCAATGATAATTAAGTCAGTTGCCTCTTTATTATTTAAATCGACTGCTGTTTTTAATTCATATCCTGTTAGACAGTAATCTCCCTCAGGTGAACATTGTAGTGGTTCGTTTTCAAGGCCTGGCAGGATTTCTTCCCGCTTTCCAGTTTCAAGATTCCACCGCTCCAATGAAAATGACTCCTGGTAAGTATCGGCAGGCACAGATTCAGAAGCAGTCAATGAGACAAATTCATCTTCGAAGTCTATCTTATCATAATAAGGAATCAGCCAGTTAGAATAGCTGCTCAGCAATGGCTGAGCAAATGTTGATGCTATCATCCCATCTTTTGTTATAAATTCATATATCCCTTCTCCTTCTGTTTCATCTGCCATTGAGATGGATAAGATATATGGATTCATGGAATCGAAGTGAATCGTATTCTCTTCTACGAGCGCTCTATCTTCCGAATAAAGGTTTTGGGAGTAAAGAGGAGCTGTAAGACTGATATTTTCTTCCGGCCATGCTTGATATAGAAAACTGTTTTCCAAATGCCATTTGATGAATGGCTGAGGTGTCTCAACCACTGTTAAGGTGTTCTCAGAAATATCCGCGAGCATCGTTTCAAAGCTCCAATCTTCCGCAAAACTGGTGATAAACAATAAATCAGTGTTATGTTCATTCCATTCAAAGGCAACCTCATAGGATTCAATTTCTTTTTGAAACAATACCTTACCAGTCAAATCTATGACTGTGGCCGAAGCTGAATAAGTCAGCGGCGCCGTATGTACCAAGATTTTCTTCCTGTCTGGCCCCATATAGACATCGACTATATATTCAGCATCTGTATATATTACCTTTTGATCACCATTAAAAATATTATATTCCAGCAGCTGGTTCCCACCCTCTGCTTTAGATAAAATCAATACTCTCTCAGAATCAATCCAATCTATCACTCTCAAAAAAGCAGTTTCTTTCATTCTCAATGGAGTTAATTTTTTCTCGGTTACCACTGACTGATCCGGCTCTTGTTCTTTTTCAGGGACAGGATGAACATGTTCATTATCTTCGGGAGTATTACCGTTGCAGGAGGCTAACAAAAATAAGCATGACAAAACAAAAAAAAGCTTATGTACTCTATTCAAGTTATCCCCTCCCTCAAAAATGTCTCCATAATAATTAGTACGTTTTAATATCAGAAATGTTTCAGATTTATCGAAAAAATATGAGCTGTTTTCTGCTCGGTTTATTGATCCTCTTAATCATACAGGAAACTTTCCCAATAAAACGAAAAACCTAAAATGGTTCTAAAAAAAGGCTGTCAGGGCTTTTAGACCTGGACAACCTTTTTCATATGAACAAATGACTATATTACATTTTAACTCGCATTTTCAGTTTTAACAATTAGTTAAGTCAATATTTACTCATATTATATTTACCTGTATATGGCCACCAGAAATATCCCCAGGACAGATTCATAGATTTGGTTAAATTGAGATAAAGGCAGGGGGTTGATTCCTTTACCCAGTTCTATTGTAAAGCCAGGGCGCTGGAACTCCTTAATAAACCAATCTTTATAGCCCGCATAGCTGTCTATATATCGTACAGAACGGTATCCGCTGACACGTTCAAATTCCTCTGCCAGCATTTCTGATTCAGGTGGTTCCAGTCCCTCATACCCCCAATAGAACTCTTCCCCTTGCGTATGGAGCGCCAGCACCCTGTCAAGGTCACCTTTTCTGGCGAGTTCTGCCATCGCAGCGGATTCAGGTTCAGATAAAGGTTTATATCCCGGGAAATCACGCGGTGCGGGACTCTTCTCTTCTTTTCTTTCCTTTTCCAATTCCCATTTTGCAGGGTATTGATTATTCAAATCCACTCCATTAATATTGGCTTTCCAACCTGAAAAATCTGTACTTCCCTTATTAATTTCAATTAATCGTTCCCTCAATGAAGCAGGAGGACCAGAAATGACCAGATCGACACCATCCGGATTCACCATAGGAACAATGGATAAAGTGACATTATTGTAGAGAGGTTCTGTCACTACACCCCTGATTGCTCCACGGTTAACTAATGATAGTACATAATCATTCATGAATCTCATCAGGACTGGTGTGGTGATCCACTCATTAGCATGAAAGGAAGCGTCAATATGAACCTTTTTCTGACCATTCCCAATCAGAATTTCATAAAGCGGCTTCCCCAAGACGCTTTCACCTATTTGGTTCACCCTTACAAAGGGAAAAGCATATTTTAACCGATTGATATCCTCCTCCATTACTTCAAAAGGATAGGCCCGCTGGCCGACCACTATAGGGCGGGTGATCCTAAGGGGAATATCAATAATCGATCCAGTCTGCAGGGCATTGGGATCAACATTCTGATTCAACAGCAGGAGCGCGTCGACTGCAAGGTTTCGGCTTCTTGCAATCCCCCAGAACGTATCACCTGATTGAATAGTATACTGTCCGATATAAAAGCCGGGAATCCTTACTGTTTGACCCACTTGTAAGGAACTGCTGCTAATCCCCGGATTAGAATCAGAAATCAACGGAAGGGGAAGATAAAACAATTGGCTGTAATAGTAAAAGGTATCTCCTCTTCGAACTTTAACTTCCATTGCTCATTCCTCCTGTTAACAAACTCTCTTACTACATTTATGTTCAAAAAATCGATTGATGACAACAAAAAGCCTGCGGTTGAACCGCAGGCTTTAAGAGTAAGATTATTCTTTTTCAGGAGTGATAATGCCATTCTTCTGTTCGTAGAAACGAAGCAAGTCTCCATAAATGATTTGATCTGAGTAATTCAGTTCTTCCTGAGTCCGGTCAATATATGGTTCACAGAAGGTCATTTCGTCAGGCTGCTCCGTTTCTTTGTTATAGCATATGCCTTCAGTATAAACATGGTCTTCCGTGATAAAGCTTCCATCTCTTAAGATTGCCAAGTCTTCGTGGTCTTTAGAGAATAAATCTGACCCGAATTGAATATCGCCATTTGAGTCAATTCCCAGAAGGTTAAGGATTGTAGGACGAAGGTCAATTTGACCTCCAACTTCTGAGACTGTTTTTCCTTCTTCACCAGGAATATGGATGATCAACGGGACACGCTGCAGCTGAGTGTGAACGAATGGATCTACTTCTTTTCCAAGGTATTGACTCATAGCCGCATTGTGGTTTTCAGATATACCATAGTGGTCACCATACATGACAATCACTGAATCCTCATACAGGCCGCTGTCTTTAAGCTCTTGAATGAAGTTCTTTACAGCTTCATCCATATAGCGGACAGTTTGGAAATAGCGGTTCAGGGTACCGGAGTTAGAATCAAACTCATCGATATATTTATCCTCTTCATCAAGATAGAAAGGATAATGGTTAGTCAACGTGATCATCTTAGTAAAGAATGGTTTTTCCATTTGCTTCATGTGTTCAACGGACTGAAGGAAAAATGGTGTATCCTTCATTCCCCAGTTAACCGAATTTTCTTCCGTGATGTCATACTCAGTCATGGAATAGAACTTATCGTACCCAAGAGAATCATACATAATGTCACGGTTCCAGAAACTCTTGTTGTTAGCATGCATGACCGAAGTGAAATATCCTGCTTCATTCAGACTTTTAGTCATGGACTGATATTCGTTTCCGGAATGCGTAAAGAATACGGCACCGCGGTTTAATGGATAAAGCGAGTTATCAAGGATGAATTCTGAGTCAGAAGTTTTCCCCTGCTGTGTTTGATGATAGAAATTCTCGAAATAGTAACTGTCTTTGATGAACTCATTCAAGAAAGGAGTTACCTCTTGACCATTCATTGTGTTATTGATTGGGAAAGATTGCAGTGACTCCAAAGAAACCACAATCAGGTTCTTTCCTTTTGCTGCACCAAACAAATCTTCATTAGGTTCAACCTGGCTTGCACGGACATAATTGTCAATATCAGCAAGCTCACTGCCGTCAGCCAGCGCACGCTGTGCTGATGACTTGGATTGAAGGAATGCATCGTAGATATGGTAGTTGTAAGTTCCGATATTCTTTACAAGGATCTCACGGTCAAACGTACGTGTTAATAACTGAGGTCTCTCTGCTTCAGCAAGACCAAGATTAAAGAAAGTCAGTGCAATTGCCACAAAGAAATATGCCCTTCTGTTCACTCTGCTGAATGTATTCACTTCAAATACGGATGGCTTAAACTTGACCAGCAGGGCAAGAATGATTGTATCAATGAAATAAAGCGAGTCTGACCAGCTGACGATCTCTCCTGCGCTTGTGCCAAGATCGGCAAAGTTGCTTGTCTGCATCAGTACAGGAAGAGTCAGAAAGTCATCAAAGAATCGGTAGAAGGCAACATTTCCATAAAGGACGAAAGAAAGAATAAAGCTGGTAATCAAAATGTACCTGACCCTGGACTTCTCATTTTTCATAAATAAGCTTACGCCAAAGATGAACAGCAGAAAGCTTAGCGGATTAATAAACAATATAAATTCCTGCATTACATTTTCGATCTTAATATCAAAGCTAGTTTGATAGACAATGTACGTTTTCAGCCATAGTAACACTGAAGCAATGATGACTAGTGAAACTTTAGGCAATTTAAGGTTATTCATTTTTTACCTCCTTGCTGCGTTATGTTGCGCAACAGCTTTCTAATGGAAGATATTGACTTATTTTTACATTATCAGGGGCTTCTCTCTGATAATCAATCAATATCTTAATACTTTTTTTACATCCAGTCAATTGTAAGTTAATTAAGACTGTTTATACTGGGATATTGGGCTGATTTACATTTCCCTTATATAAGACGAGCCAAACCGGTAAAAGTTTCAATAAAAGAAGCTTTTTTTTAAAACGATACCTTTTACCTAATTCGATAAACAGCCAAGCTTTTTCAGAAAGAGTTCAAATACTTAAGGCAGACAGCTTGTTCTAAGCCTCCTGAACATATTTGAAATGTTATGAGGACAAGGTAAATATTATAACGGATATTGTGTCCAAATTATGAATCATTTATCCTTGTGACTTCCAGTGATAACAAGCAGTAGCTTATGGATAAATGATGTTCTTCATAATACTCCTTTATTCGGTAAAAGCAATAGCAAATTTATTCCACTGGCTAAATAAAGTATGAGTTCAATGGAAAAATCGCTCTTTATTCCTAATCGGCCTGAATATTGTATGAAACATGGCATAAACAGGTCTAAAAGACTAACAATTTAGGATACAGCTAAACTAGTACACTATTATTAGAAGAACAAAATTCCCTCGGATGAATGACCGGGGGATTTGGGTGTCCGGGAATGGTGGCTTAAGCTGGAGGAGCAATGCAAAGGATTGAAGTGGATGTTGGGACGGAATCACTTTGAGGACATCATTTTTCACACGCTCCTCTTTTGATGTCGGCATTGACACTCTTTGAGGGCATCATTTTCTACACGTTCCTCTTTTGATGATGGCAAAGACCCTCTTTGAGGACATCATTTTCTATACGTTCCTCTTTTGATGTCGGCATTGACCCTCTTTGAGGGCATCATTTTTTACACGCTCCTCTTTTGATGATGGCATTGACCCTCTTTGAGGACATCATTTTCTATACGTTCCTCTTTTGATGTCGGCATTGACCCTCTTTGAGGGCATCATTTCGTCTTTTTCAGCTTTTGTTGTACCCCGCTTCCCGAGCGAGATACAGCATTTTCTCTTTTTCAGCTTTTGGTGTATCCCCTTCCCTAGAGCCAACTCTTATCAAATTAAAAACAGTAATCCGAGGGTCTTGGCGGTAAAAGGAGAAACCTATCTTATTCCACACCCTAAGAATTTTATAATTTCCTAAAACAATAAAAAAGAAGCTGATGCAGATCAGCTCCTTCATTAAATTCCTATTCAATTCTATAGTCAGTCCAATTTATTTTTTACCAGCCATGCTGCCCCGATGACACCCGCATCATTGCCAAGAGTCGCGATGGAAATGGCAGTTGACGCAGATACAGTGGGAAATGCAAACGATTTAAAATATTTATTAACAGGAGTCAACAGGACTTCCCCAGCTTTGGATACTCCTCCACCCAGCACAATTTTATCAGGATTCAAGGCGTTCCCCAGGTTCGCAACCGCAAGTCCTAAATAAAAGGAAAGCTGGTCTACAGTGGAAACAGCAAGAGCATCTCCTTCGCGGGCAGCATCAAAGATTTCTTTTGCACTGATTGTTCCATTCGCCTCCAATTCGGACCGAAGAACAGATTGTTCCTCGCTCTCCTCCAGGGCTTTAACAGCCAGCCTCACGACACCTGTAGCAGAAGCGACCGTTTCCAGACAGCCTGTCTTTCCACAGTTACATCGAAACCCGCCTACAGGCATCACGGTAATATGACCTATCTCTCCAGCAGCTCCCCTGCTTCCATGGACTATGTCACCATTGGTTATGACACCCCCGCCGACTCCTGTTCCTAATGTAACGGCAACTATATCCTTGGCACCATTACCCGCACCTTTCCACATTTCTCCTAATGCAGCGCAATTTGCATCATTATCGATCACGCATGGAAGGCCGGTTTCCACCTCAAGCAAGTCTTTCAGCGGTGTGTTCTTTTCCCATCCCAGGTTGACCGCTTCATAAATAATGCCGCTGGACATATCGACAGGTCCTGGAGCGCCCATTCCGATGCCTTTTAATTTCCCTTTTGTTTCACCCAGTTCATCCAGATGGTGATCTATGGATTTTGCAATATCGACAATTATATTCTTTCCGTTATCCGATGTATCTGTAGGGATTTCCCACTTATGTACTATCTCGCCATATAAACTAATAAAGGCTAATTTAGTTGTTGTTCCTCCTAAATCTACGCCAACAAGCCATTTATCCGCCATGATTTATTCACCCTGTTTCTGTTTATTGTTTTCCTTTTGAGAATTCACTTCGGAGAATTAACATGGAAGTTTGGAATTCAGCTGGACTGATGAGGCCTGTTTGATAGAGTTCCCTCACTTCTTCCTGCATCATTTCCAAATCCGCCATACGGTCACCTAAGTAAATGAAGATTCCATATTTTTTTAACATTTGTTGAACATCATACATGTTTTTCATTAGAAGCACCGTCTTTCAAGCTTTGCTAACCCTTTCAGTATAAAATAAAGTCTTTGTCTACTCAAGCGAATCTCTTGTAATCAGAAAAGACCATGAGCAATGATGTCAATATTCCGATAATCGTGTTATTAACACCCAGACCAAAAGGACGAAATCATTTAAGATTTCGCCCTTGATTGTTGTGTATCTTCAATTTATTCTTTTATATTTGCTTATATTCAATAGGACCCCAGCTGATAATCAACGATCTGGATCTTGGGGATTGAGGAACCTCGGCCGCCTGTTTTTTAATGGCATGGGAGACCGCAGCAGTACATCTCTCATTGCCCTCCAGTTAAATGGAATGAACGGCCACATGTATGGTACTCCAAATGATTTGATTCTTGACAGCAGCAGGATCCAGACAGCTATTCCGATTACAAGGCCATACACGCCAAAGATTGCTGTCGCTATAAGCAAGACGATTCGAATGATACGATTCGCAAGGCTCAATTCATAGCTTGGTGTCGAGAAAGTACCAATTGCGGCAACCGCCAGGTAAAGGATGACCTCATTAACCAATAACCCTACTTCAACCGCTACCTGTCCAATCATCAAAGCAGCTACAAGTCCTAAGGCAGTCGCCAGCGAGGTTGGTGTATGTATCGCCGCCATCCTCAGCATATCTATGCCTATCTCCACTATTAGAAACTGGAATATCAACGGTATTTCTCCGGAGTCATCAGGCCCGATGTATTCCAAGCCGGCTGGAAGCAGTTCCGGCTGCATTGCAAATAAATAGTAAAGAGGAAGCAAAAAGATGGATGCCCATACTGCGATGAACCGGACGAATTTCAAATAAGCACCGACCATCGGCTTGTTTCGGTATTCTTCCGCATGCTGTAAATGGTGCCAAAATGTCGTCGGTGTGATCAGAACACTCGGTGAGCCATCGACCATTATACAAACATGTCCCTCATATAGGTGGGCTGCGGCTGTATCCGGCCTCTCGGTATAACGGACCATGGGATAAGGGTTCCAATGCCTGCCCGAAATAAACTCCTCAAGGGTCTTTTCTCCCATCGGAAGGCCATCAGTGTCCACTTTTGATAAATCATTTTTGATTTTGTCAACCAATGCCGGATCGGCAATGTCTTCTAAATAACAGACGACAATATCTGTCTTGGATCTTCTGCCGATTTGCATGTACTCCATCCGCAGCGAACGATCCCTGATTCTTCTGCGGGTCAAAGCTGTATTAAATACCAGGGTCTCTACAAAGCCATCTCTCGATCCCCTGACAACCCTCTCCATATCCGGTTCCTGGGGACCCCTGACTGGATATGTCCTTGCATCAATCAGGATGACTTTATCTATTCCATCCACTACAAGTGCTGTCGGACCTGCCAGCACCATATCCGCTACATTATTCAGATCATCAGCTTCCTCTACCTCCACATAGGGGATATAGGTTTTCATCAACTTTTGAAGGGTATCTCCATCAAGCTGCTCTTCATCCAAGTCTGCCAGCAGCTTCATCAGGTAATGCATAATATCATCTTTAACAAAACCATCTACAAGATACATGGCCATGTTTCTTCCAGCATAGTACAAGTCCAGCTGGATGACGTCAAAGCTCTTGTCTACCGCAAGGAGATTTTTAAGATAGTCTGTATTCTCCTTCAGAGACGTAGAAACCGGTTTCTTGTTATCAGACACGGGTAAGTTCACCTCATTCTCTATAAAACCAGCCAGTCTGATTCACTTGCTTTCAAACTGACATTCGTTACTTGTCATAACCATATTTACCATCCTAGACATCGGCTGCTAAAATCATACATTCTGAACATAATATTTCTGCCTTTCTCATAGAATTGCACTAAAAGGGACAAACCTGATTAAGTAGGTGGACTATATGAAGAGAAAACACTTAATACATATCTTGATAGGCTCGGCCGGACTCTTCCTTACGTGGTGGTTGTTAGTGGGGGAAAACCAGCCGGCAAGGGAGAGCATCATCTTTTTTCCATTGAATGAGAAAGCGCAGTACCAGTCAGCCAATACACTTCTGACCCTTAACGATAAGAAAGTGAACGACTCTTATGAAGTGAATTGGAAAATATCTTCTGTCCTCGATCAGGATGCTTATCTGCGGCAGGATATAGGCTTTCTGTATTTTAATGGAAGACTGAAGGCGAAGATGAGTGAATGGGAACAGAACACTGACAGGATTGTCGAGGAGGAAACTGCCCAGGGGAAGGAGAGCAGCCTTCTTCAAACCATTTCTTTTCATTATTCGGAAATACATGAAAATGAGGAAACGTATACAAGCGCACAAAGTATGTCTGAGGATCAACTGTATGTAATTGATTCCAATTTCAGTCCATTGAGCTCTTTCAGAAAGCCTGATACTTCTTCTGAAGAGGAATGGAAATCCATATTGGACAAAGTGACAGGCCAGCAGCTTCAATACAACTGGGAAAAAGCAATGAAGGAGTTCAAAATTAACGGAAAGGAGTATTTACAGATACCTTTAATAAAGCTGCCTGAATATACCTCCTCTCCACCTGAAGGGTTCCAGCCGGAACAGTGGAATGAACTTGTAGGAAATTTGTGGGAAGGCCTTTATAAAAATTACTTTCTTGGCATCAGAACCTCTGCAGGAAATATCGCAGACCCGATAGACAGTTCGATGCCGCTAATCTTAATTGGCCCGAAAACCGGGAATGTGCTCGTCCTCCTGACGACAAAAGAGGGCGAGCCCGTGTTGCTTCAGCAAAAGTTCCCTGTTCAATAATCTTTAAGTCGTTCATGCAGTTCTTGAAATTGGTTATTGCCCTCTTGGAGTCTGTAAGCTTTTTCCGCATGGCCTTTTGCCTCTTCTTCTTCTCCTCGTTCCACAAGGAGAACAGCAAGATTATAATGGGCCTCAGGAAATTCACTATCGCGCTTTAAAGCCTCACGAAGCAGCGACTCAGCTTCCGTATACTCCTCATTCTTAATACTAACGATGGAATATAAAAAATAAGTATGGGCGTTGCCGCTGCCATCTTCAAGTACATCTTCAAGGATGGCAGATGCACCTTCAATATCACCGTCATTCAGCATCTCCTGGGCTTCAGCATTATTGATGGAAGGGTCCGCAAATACAGGGCCATTGTGATATCCGTACCATAGGAACGCCGGGATGACTGCTGCGGCTGCTATCAAAGCCATCACTTGCATCCAAATCCTTTTTGAACGCGGTAAATGAACGATAGCTGCAGAAAGAGCCCCTCCTGCCAATCCCCCGATATGGCCGGCATTATCAATTCCCGGAATCGTAAAGCCGAATGCAAGGTTGATCCCAATGACAACCAGAATATTCGTGCCCATCGTACGAAAGAAAGTCTTGGGATGGGCGGTGCCAAAATAAAGCAGGGCACCAAAACAGCCAAATATAGCACCACTCGCTCCTGCAGACAAGGAATTGGTGAATACAAAGCTAGCTAATGTTCCACAGAAACCTGCAAAGATATAGATGAACAAAAATCTCGAACTGCCAAAAATCCTTTCAACTGCAGTACCTAAAAAGTACAAGGCAAAAGTATTCATTAATAAGTGCAGAAACCCGATATGGATGACAATGGGAGTAAAGAATCTCCACCACTCCCCATCCACAATTAACGGATTATATTTAGCACCAAACCTGATAAGATTCTCAGTATTCTGTGTGCCCCCTGCCATCTCCATAACAAAAAACATCAAGAGCTGCACCGCAATGAAAACATAGGTGAAAAAAGGTTTTCCCCTTGTAAATAGAGATTGTTCTTCTTTTGCTTTATTAGCAGCGTAAGATAGGACGCTTTCTTTTAAAGCATATACTTCAATTTCTTCTGGATCTTCTTTGATTTCCCAGTCCCTCTCTTCATTGAATAAAGCAGATAGTACTTTGACTTCATCTTTATAATCAACCCAAGGGATAATCGATGAATCTACTGTTGTCTTAGGTGCTTGAGGAAGAGTCACAGTTTGGGAAGTTAATGCCTCAAAATCATCCACCGGAGGATAGGCGCTTATATAAATATTTTTAACAAACAGTTTATTCTTCTTTAATGCTTTTCGAATCTTTTCTCCATTAGCAGCTGTTAAATGAACATCCCGTTTCATTTTGCTGCCCCAATCTAGATCATGACGGAACAGCCTTATCACAGGTGCCTGTTTGTAAGCAGGATTTTCAAGCCATATCTGCTGTTGATCTTGAGACATATTTATGATGCGGAATCCTTTTTCTACTATTAAATAGTGTGCAATTCTCCAAAATAAATAGTTAAGGTTGGTATTCAAAAATTCTCCTCTGCCTTTTTCGATAATTTTGACTTTCTTCTACTTAATCACCATCAGAGTTAAAAGTAAAGGCATATGTTTTCCTATACCCGGGGGACCGGGAGGAAATAAAAAAAGATGTCCACCAATAATAGACGGCTCACATTTTTACAGACTTCTGGGCGTCTGCGCAAGTATCCGCTATTTATGTTGAACATCCTTTTTTCTTCTATTGATCTGATTTACCGAAATGCCGAACTCAGGAATTTTGAACGCAGCCACGGCATACTCATCGTCGCTCTGACAACAAATCTTCGGATTGTGAAATTTCCAAGTATCACATTCAAAAGTCTATAACGATATTGGTAAAACACAGAAACAAAGCTGGCAATGATAATCCATTTAATGATTCCGTTCATAGTCATCAGCCTCCTCGTTCTATGTTGTGTACCTTTATGACATTTTATCCCTTTGCCTCAGTGATTTTTCTAAAATGAGCTCTTTTTGTTTTGCTGCTGCTCAGATGATCACTTCCAGCAATAAAGCAGCTGCTGCACCGGCAAAAAGACTGGCAAAAAAGTTAACAAACTCATTGTTCACCAGATAAGTCCCCTTTACTTTCTTACACTTACCTCCGCAATGAATCGATGCTTCCGTCACCATTCCGCAGCTGGGACACATGTATTCTACCTGGATATATGCCCCGAGAAATGTATCGACCAGGCTTCCTAAAAACCCTGTGATCACAATCAGGACAGCTCCCTTCCACCCTGTTTCCGGAAACATTACAAAAGAAACTAACGCAATCGTTAAAGCACCTGCCAAGCTCGCAGCAGTTCCAAGAAACGAAACGGCTCCGGAAGTTCCTTTCTCTGCCCTTTGCCAAGTTTTTATGGATACAGGACTTGCCTTGCTCAACGGTCCGATTTCCGATGCCCATGTATCAGCATTTGCTGCTGATATGGAAGCGAACGCTCCGGCCATATAACTTGCATCCTTTGTCCAAATGTATAGAAAAGAAAAAATCATAGCGCTGCCGCCATTTGCCATTACTTGCTGCCAATCCCTCTTTGAAGTCTTGGCCAACTTTTGTTCTATTGCTAATTTGTCTCTGATTCTGTATTTAGACCAAAAACTGGACGTTGCAAAGAAGACTCCAAGCACCAGCAGCCCCTGCCAGCTGAAAGCCAAGGCAAGCGCTGTTCCTGTTAAGACAGCAGCAACTGCTCCGCTCACACTTAGATTTCTTGTCTTCCAGCCGGCTATACTGACCAAAACTATGAATATAAACAGCAGAAGAGGCTGATTACTCACACTTAATGACAGCTCCCTCACTGACAATTTTAGCAACCGGTATATCGAAATGTTCTACAGGTACTTGTTCTACTAACTGTTCCTGAAAAGCCAGGGAAAGCGTCTTCCCCCGGAAATTTTCAAGAAAACGATCGTAGTAGCCGCCGCCAAACCCCAGCCTGAAACCGTTCTGCATAAAAGCAAGACCCGGAACAATGACCAAGTCGATATCGACTGTATCAGCCAACTTACTTTCTTCCGGGTTCGGCTCGAACAAACCATAGAAAACTTTTTCCAGACCTGCAAACGAGTCCAAGTAATAAAAATCAAGCTTTTTATCTTTCGGGACACACTTGGGAACCACTATCTTTTTCCCTTCTTCCCAACCTTTGCGAATAACCTGCCAAGTATCGACTTCTGGAAAATTTGAAATAGTAACAGCGATGGTCTTACTTGTTTTCCATTCGTCTGTCTCATACAAGCGGCGGGCAATAAGAAGGGATTTATGTTCGTAAATATGCCTTTCAAAGGAAGAAAGCAAATCTTTCTGTCTTTGCCGAAGCTCTTTCTTGTCCATATAGGATACACCCCTATTTATCTTTTTTTGAGCACAAAAAAAAGCAGCAGGAAAAATCCCGGCTGCTTACTTTGTTTCACGATGCACTGTAGTACGTTTTTCTCTAGGGCAATATTTTTTTAGCTCTAAACGGTCTGGGTTGTTACGTTTGTTTTTTGTAGAAATATAGTTACGCTCACCGCAATCAGTGCAAGCTAAAGTAATGTTTACACGCATTGTTTATTTCCCTCCAAACTTAGCTATCTTCATCTGTTCATACGACTTTTCTATAATATCACTTTTTCAGATGAAATGCTAGTCTGTTTTTCAAGTGTTTGTGTAAATTTCTTAAATCTTCCCTGGATCCTGCTTCAATTCCTATTACACGGCCCTGTAACTTCTGCAGTGGAGCGAATAATAAATCGAATGAAAGTACTGTCAAAGCAGGTCCTTTCAGCAGTGGATGATAAGGAATCGACCCTGTTTTCAAAGTTTCTTTCCAATGATAAATCCCTTTATCCGTAAGTGGGTAAACGGCTCTTCGGATGATTCCGCTGCTGTTATTCACCTGGTAGTCTACCAGGGAATACTTTGTTGAGGAATAGTGATAAACCAGGTGGCTATCCGGAGACAGGAAACTGAGTCTTTCATTTCCGTCTGTTCTCCAATCCATAAGGAAGAAAAGTTTCAAGCGGCGGTGAATCCTTTTCCTATTTTCAACAGTAAAGCTGAGGACACTGCCTTCAGAGAGGACTTCCTCATTGATGATGCAGTTGAAATCCTTCCAATTTGAGAAGTTCGAAAGCTGTTGGGATTCAACTCTGTTATTTTCTTGTGACCAAGCAAAAATCTCATAATTAAAATGGTTGATAGGATTGCTGTACATTTGTGCATGCGATAAATTTGTTTTCATTTTCATCTCACTACACCTTTTGCCATTGCTTTATTTTATTAAAATAATAACCTGCGAACTCCTTGGCAAGGTTCCTTCTCTCTGCTTTTGAATAGATGATAAATCCATTGCTTGGCTGATCGATAATTCTGGTCCATCCGCCAACACTATGGGAGATCAATATCCCATCCAGATTCAACACCGGTGTTTCCCTTTGTTCCTGCACCAGTTTATTAATGATTTGCTGCTTCTGATTGTCAGGGCAGGATACAATCATCCTGGTAAGGTATTTCAGTGTGCTTTCCAAACCATCTTTTACAGAGCAAAATTCCTCCAATAAACCTGCTCCTACCCTTTCTTCCTTCTCTTTCATTTTACCGTTCAAGAAGTCTTCCCTTGCCAGCTTATATTGTTCAGGATTTCCGATATCCCTCCAGTAATCTTCAGTTTGATACACATAAATTTTTTCCTGTTCCTCTATCATCCTTGGGAATACATCCCTGCTGAAGTCGGTGTAGCCATTGAATTGGTATTTCTCCAGCATTTCCGGCTGGATTACATAAATTCCTGTATTGACCAAATTACTGATGATTTCCCCTGGTTCAGGTTTTTCAACAAATTCGATCAACCTTCCTTCCGAGTTTGTTTTGCAAACACCATATCCCCGTGGATTTTCCATTTCCTTTCCCACAATTGTCAAGGGCGAGCCCTTTTCTTGATGGAATTGAATGGCATCGCTTAAGGTAAGGCTTGTAAAGGCATCTCCACTAATGACAATAAAAGGCTCATCAAGGTATTGGCTTGAGTTAAAAACCCCTCCAGCGGTGCCGAGCGGAAGTTCCTCATGTAAATAGGTGATATTAACCCCGAATTCACTTCCATCACCAAAATACTCTGAAATTTTGTCAGCTTTGTAGCAGGTAGTAATCATAATGGAAGTAATCCCATTTGCCTTTAACAATGCAATATTGTATTCAAGAATCGGCTTATTCATGATCGTGACCATTGGCTTTGGAACTGAGAGTGTATACGGTTTTAAGCGGGTCCCTTTACCGCCTGCAAGAATGACTCCTTTCATAACATTGAGCCTTCCACTTTATGTTGAAGAGCCAATTCCTCGTAAATCTCAATGGTCTGTTTTGAAATTCTTTCCCAACTGAACATCATCTCAGCCATTTTGTACCCGTTTTCTCCCATGTCATTTTTCAAACCTGCCGTCTCCTCAAGCTGCATGATGCTTGATTGAAGACTTTCAGCATCACCAGGATTGAAAAGTAAGCCTGCTAACCCATGTTCCACCAGGGATTTCAGCCCGCCAGTCTTGGAAGCAATCACTGCTTTCCTTGCCGCCATAGCCTCTAATGCCACGATGCCGAATGGTTCATAGATACTTGGAAAAATAACCGCCTCACTCTGGAAAAGGAGAGCATTCCGTTCGGCATCACTTACATATCCAACAAAATGAACGTACCCTTCTAATCCTATTTCTTTGACTTGCTGGCGGTACTGTTCTAAAAGAGGACCTTTGCCGGCAATGACAAAATGTATCTTATTCTCCTTGCTTATGAGCCTTGCCGTCTCAATAATGGTCTCGAACCCTTTTTCATGAACGATCCGGCCAATGGAAAAATAATATTTCTTCCCACGGAAAGGCTCTCTTAAAGGATAGCTTTTATCCAAAAAGACATTTTGAAGGTTCACTCCATTAGGAATGACGGATACAGGCAAATTATCCCGTGGATCGAGTTGTGAAAGTTCTTCTTTCATGTGCTCGCTGCAAATGATCACCTGATCGGATGATGCAACCAGCCTTTTTTCTTCTTCGTGAATCCGCTGCTGCAAATCTGTATAAATTCCTTGGTTCCGTCCAACTTCAGTAGCATGGATAGTCGTCACTAAAGGGACACTGTAATGCATTTTCAACATTTCAGCCGACTTGCCGACAATCCAGTCATGTGCATGGACCAAATCGATTTGTTCTCTTGAAAAGATATCACTTGCTTTCTCAATAAATGAAAGGTTCAGCTGGAACACCCAGTGAAGAAAGTCTTCTTCCATCGGATGAAGAGGACCGGCCCTATATACATGTACACCTTCATCCACTTCAAATTCAGGTAGCCCATCTGAAGAAGCAGTGAGGACTACAACCCTGCATCCTTTTTTAACCAGTGACTTGGATAAATCATGAACATGCCTGGAAAGGCCGCCTATAATGTTAGGAGGATATTCCCACGAGAGAATCAAAACAGTGTGCTTTTTAATTGAAGTTGGGATTTCCACATTCCCGTCTTCTGCCAGCTCAATTGGCAGATATTCAAGACTCTCTCTGTACTCTAACAGCCTGCTGCTTTCCTCTGAAACTTTCTGTTGGGGGGATATGTCCTTGAAAGCTTGCAAAAAGGAGGCATTCACTTCCTGCCTTGTTTCCAAATGATGCAGACTCGATAACCATTCTCTGACCATCTGCTTTAAAGCCCTTGGGTTAACAGACTTGGAAGAACTTATGTCTTTAAGAGTACGTTCCATGTCATGCAATTCACGCATATGGACAAGGACATCATCAGATAATACTGCCGCTCCTTTTTCCATTCCGTGGAATCCGAATCCAGCTCTTGTGAGAGCAGCCCGATTTAGAAGCAGTGAATTTTCATCAAAATGATGAATCGCATTTCCGTTGTTTGGTATATGCTCAGTTTGTTGTTCTATTTTTAAAGGAACATCTTTGCTAATAAGAAGATGATGTTCCTCAGTTTTCAGATTTACCGGAATCAAATGGAGTCCACGGGGAGTCTTGAGAATGGAAGCTCCTGTGTCATCCTTCTCACTGAATTCAAACGTTGTCCCAGAGATGAAGGTGTATTCTAACCCGGATTCTTTCAAGAAAAGATCAATCCCTGGACTGTATGCACACTTTGGAAGCCAGAATCCTTTCGTCCGTTTTTCAAAATGCTTGCTGTAGAGATGCAATGATTGCTGAAGGATCATTTGTATTCCCCATCCGGTTATGAGGTGAGTGATTGGAAAGTTTGTAATGGCTGAAGGAATGACAGTCAGCCTGTTTTGTTCCTGCAAAGAATTAAGAGCAGAAGGAATATTACGTTGGATCCTTATCCAAATGGAATATAATTCTTCGATGTTACCGTTCTTCATATTTCTTTTTTCCTGCATGGAAACCATGAAGAATTGTTCAATATGTTCTTTCGCTTCAACAGTTGACAGCCAATCAACAATCAATGGATTAACAACATAGGCAATGCCTGGTGTTTCTTCTTCCGCCCTGCTTACCAGTAAAAGGCACTCATTGATTAATTGATAAACGAAATCCGGGTTCCTCTTTATATCTGATGGGAATCGTGAAACGGTATTAGACAAGATCAACATCGATACTGAATTCTTTTCCATGACTTCCTCCTAGTTTTTCAAGTAATAAGAATATGTACTCACATGTTCAACCCACTGAGGCTTTTTCGCAGTACCCGAAACAAAATCATGCAGTTCGTGGAGCTGGTGATATTCCTGGTCATGGCCGGTCCGTGGTGTATGAAATACACTGGACCTGGTGATGCCTGTAAAATGGCCGTTTTCATCGATTATTCCATACTCCACACAATAGGCTCTATTAGGTTTGAGGCTGTTAATGAACCAATGAGCAGCATGCGGTTGTATAATGATGTCTGTATGGCCATGATGGTTATGGCCGTCAAAGGAGATCGAGGTGATATCAAAAACTCTCAAACAATGCTGGAATTGCATTTCTTTAAGTCCCTGAAACTCTCTTACTTGTTTAATAATCGAGACGGGGATATCCCAGTAGCACAACACCCTTGTTGGTTCTGAGAACATTACTGTTAATTCCGCTTTAAGCGGCTTAGGTTTCCTCTTTATAACAGCGGCCCTGCCCTTGAACTTACCTTGCCGTTTAGGTACAGGCTTCTTTTCTGATCTCTCAGAGGCGGCCGCAACTGCTGATTTGGCCTCCTCCATCGCTTTCTGATATTTCACCCATTGATACTGTACTTTTCCGACTGTACTGTTCATTTCTTTAGCTATTTTTCTAAAAGATAAGCCTTGATTGCGGTATTCAATAATTTGCTCAAGCATCATGTTCACCTCTGGGATTAATTTAGGGGGTATATGCATTGGTTACAATATTTATTCGTCTATTTAATCGTATCACCGTGGGCAAAAACCTACAATAAACGCATTTTGTCGCATTTTGCTGGCATGCATAAAGACTGTAAAAGAAGATTAAAAAAATTTCGTTTTCTGTTGATTTTGCGGACTTTCCATCAGTCCTTCAACGGAAAACGACAAGTTTCTTCTATCTTATAGCGTTAATAATACAGTGTTTTCACTTGATGTTTATTTCTGCGACCCCATATTTCCCTTTAAAAAATTTCAGCCTTTGTGGAAAGTTGTCCAGAAGATGATTATAAAGATGGAAAGTATAGAGAATTGGAGGAATCTATGCTATAAATAATAGGTAGCAAACACATATGAGGTGAAATTATGACAACAGTTATTATAAGCCTGCTCTCACTTTCGGCCTTTCTTTTCATAATTTCTTTTTTCCAGAGAGACCGTTATAAAACATTGGAAAAAGATATGGAAGAACTTTCAATGAATTTTCTTCAGGAAAATTACACATTAAAGAAAAGACTTAAGGTTCTTGAAGAAGAACTTCTAATGGATGAGACGCCGGTCTTTCATACACCACAAGCGGGAAATCCTAAAAAGAAAGTCCATGAAATTGTAAAAAACCAGGTACTTGCACTTCATGGCCAAGGAATGAACTTGGAACAAATCGCCAGGCAGTCCGCTTTACCAATAAGTGATGTCCAAGAAATCATCCGGGATAAAAGTATCTGAAAGGAGTTTTCATGAACAAGCAAAGTACGAGGGCTTTTGCAGCCGGAATATTTCTTTCTGCTGTTATACTTGTCATTTTTTCTTACTTTAATAAAATTAACAAAGACCCTGTAAAACTTCTGAATGAAGAGGGATATATCATCCTTACAGAAGAAGAGGAAACAAAACGTAAAGAAGAATTATCAAACTTAAAGAAACAGGTTAAAGAGCTAAGTGAGACCAATGCTGAAGATCAAGAGAAAGAAATAGAGAAAAATAACGGTGCTGCCGGAAGTGAAATCTCTTTAACCGTTTCTCCCGGCATGACACCGATTGAAATTGCAGAAGAACTGGAGAGCAGCGGAATCATTCGGAATGCCAGCGACCTGAACAGTTACCTTGTTAACAGCGGCCTGGCAAATAAAATTCAAATAGGTGAATACAAACTTCATTCTGAGATGACATTGGAGGAAATATCAACCCTATTAACAGAGTAAAAAGGCAGCCCTTTAGAGGCTGCCTTTTTCAATACTCATGCATTTAAATCAAAGCGTCTGCCTTTGACAAGATAAAAAACACCTTCCGCTACGTTTGTCGCATGATCAGCAGCACGTTCAAGATATCGGCAAATAAAAGATAACTGTGTAATCTGGTCAGTGAATTCAGGCTTTTGCTTATTCAATGTAAGCAGCTCCCTGATGGTTTCGCCATACAAATCATCCACTTCATCGTCAAGGTCAGCAATTTTCTTTGCCTTTACAACATCTTCTTCCACAAAGGACTCAAGTGTCAGATTAATCATATTAGATGTAAGAGAGTACATTTTTTTGATATTTTGTATAGGCTTTATCAATGGTTCCTTACCGATTCTAATCGTGGATTTTGCAATATTGACAGCGAAGTCAGCAATCCTTTCAATATCTGAAGCAACTTTTATGGTTACAATGATGCGGCGCAAATCTGTCGCTACAGGCTGTTGTTTTGCAATCAGCAAAATGGCAATATCATTGATTTCTTCTTCTAACAGGTCTGCATGTGTATCATCTTCAATGATCTCCAACGCTTTTTCGATATCCTGTTCTTCAAGAGCTTTTACACTTGCATCAAGTGCTGTATTGGCAAGTCTGCCAAGTTCCATTAATTTTGACTGCAGATCCTGTAAACTTTCATCAAATTTTCCTCTAGCCATTATTACCCCTCCGATTGTTTTATTAAAGAATTCATTTACCTTCATATGAAAATACCCTTAGCAAGACACTAAGGATATTTTCCCAATCAACCGAATCTACCTGAAATATAATCTTCTGTCCTTTTATCGCTTGGAGTAGAGAAGATGGTATCCGTTTTGTCGAATTCGATGACTTCCCCATTCAGGAAGAAGGCCGTTTTATCTGAGATACGGGCTGCTTGCTGCATATTGTGCGTAACGATAATGATGCTGTAGTCTTTTTTCAGATCTTGAACCAGTTCTTCCACTTTTAGAGTTGAAATTGGATCTAATGCAGATGTCGGTTCATCCATAAGGATGACATCTGGTTCAATAGCCAAACAGCGGGCAATACACAGACGCTGCTGCTGACCGCCTGAAAGTCCGTAAGCATTTTCTTTTAAGCGGTCTTTTACTTCATCCCATATAGCGGCGCCACGTAAGCTTTTTTCAACAATTTCGTCCAGAACCTTTTTATTTTTGATGCCATGGATCCTTGGTCCATAAGCAACGTTATCATAAATGGATTTTGGAAATGGATTTGGTTTCTGGAATACCATTCCAACTTTTGTTCTTAAGTCTTCAACCATAAAGGACTTATCCAGGATACTTTTGTTTCTATAATTGATTTCACCAGAAATTCGGACAACTGGAATCAATTCGACCATTCTGTTAAGGGTCTTGATGAATGTGGATTTACCGCAGCCGGATGGTCCGATAATCGCCGTCACTTCATTCTCATTTATCGCAAGGTTGATATTTTTCAACGCCTTGTCTTCACCGTACCAAAGGTTAAGGTCTTTTGTTTCATATACCACGCTCTTTTTCTTGCTGCTATTTATGTCTTCATTTAAAGTAACCTTACTTTTTTTCTCGTTATCAGATAGTACTGCCATTGAAAAAACCTCCTAAGATTAAAATCTCTTTTGAAATTTGTTTCTGATGATGATTGCGATTGAGTTCATAGCAAACAACACAATCAATAAGACAACAATTGTAGCCGCCGCTAAAAATGCATATTCATCTGTCAAAGCAGAGTCGACCGTCCAATAATAAATCTGCATAGGCATTACGGTGAATTTGTCAAAAACGCCTTCCGGCAGAGGTATCAATAGGGCTGGAATTCCGATAACAACAAGCGGGGCAGTCTCCCCGATTGCTCGTGATAACGCCAGGATAACACCAGTTAAAATTCCAGGTATTGCTGTAGGCAAAACAATATTTTTAACCGTCTGCCATTTTGTCGCGCCCATTCCATAGGAAGCTTCTCTAAGAAACTGAGGAACTGCTCTTAAAGCTTCCTGACTTGCCACCACTACAATTGGAAGTACAAGCAAGGACATTGTCAATCCGCCGGCCAGGACAATGTTTCCTAAATCAGCCATTCGGACGAACACAGTCAAACCCAGGATTCCGAATACGACCGATGGAACACCGGCAAGGTTACTAATATTGGTTTGGATAATGTTCTTTAGCTTGCCTTCTTTTGCATATTCTTCAAGATAAATCGCCGTTCCGACACCCAGGAACATTGTCACAGGCGCCACCACCACCATCAACCAGAGGGTACCAAGTATTGCTCCCATGATACCCGCCTTTTCAGGATTGACGGACAGTTTACCGGATAGGAATTGCAGATCAAGCCATCCGATACTGTCAGCAGCTACTCGGTAAATCAATGTAACTAATACTACTAATCCAAATAAGATTGATAGCAAGAAAAGTGTCTTGGCAAGCTTATTTTTAAATAATCGAGTTCCCATCTGCTTTTGCACTTGTGCTGAGTCTACATATTTCATAATTAATATTCCTCCCTGAATCTTCGAGAAATATATTGCGCAATTAGATTCATAATTAATGTAAAGACAAACAATGTCATTGCGACTGCATATAAACTATAGTAGATGGTTGTTCCAGCCGCTGCTTCACCGCCGGTCACTTCTACGATATACGCTGTCATTGTCTGCATGGACTGGGTAATATCAAATGTAAAGTTCTTATTACTTCCGGATGCAATCGTGACAATCATTGTTTCACCAATCGCACGGGAAATTCCAAGAACAAAGGAAGAGATAATACCAGAAATAGCAGCAGGAATAACTACTTTCCAAGTTACCTCGAGTTTTGTTGCACCAAGTGCAAGGGCTCCTTCTCTCATTGAGTTAGGTACAGAACTCATAGCATCCTCAGAAAGAGATGCCACCATCGGGATGATCATGATTCCCATTACTATTCCTGGACTGAGGATATTAGTGGGCTCCAGCGCAGGAATAAATGATCTTAATAGAGGAGTTACAAATGTAAATGCAAAGAATCCATACACTATTGTCGGTATCCCTGCAAGAATTTCCAATATAGGCTTCAGTGTTCTTCTTACTCTTTCTGATGCATATTCACTTAAATAAACGGCTGACATCAACCCTACCGGAATTGCTACGAACATAGCAATGACAGAAGAAATGATTGTCCCTGTCAGTAACGGCAGCACCCCAAACTGCGGTTCTCTTCCGATCGGATTCAACTCTGTCCCGGTAAAGAAATCTAAAAATGGAACATCTCTAAAAAAGTTAACCGTTTCAGTCAATAAAGTAATAACGATTCCAATAGTCGTAAAAATGGAAATTGCCGCAATGGCAAATAAAAACTTTGGAACGAATTTTTCCATGACAGAATTGATGTTTACGGTACTCTTCTTTTCCTCAATCATTTCCCGGACATTCAATTTGCCATTCAATCCTGGATCCTTCATGTTGATAACCCCTTTCATCCTTCATCCCTTCAGGAAGAAAATTCCTGACTATATAAAACACACAAGAAGATGAGAAAGGTTTCGCTTCTCATCTTCTGAGCGTTGATTATCACTCAATTATTATTGAATTTCTTCTAGTTTAGAAAGGTTCTCTTCAATTGTTTCATCTGACAGTGGTGCAAACCCAGTTTCCGCAGCCACGTCTTGTGCGTTGTTCATAATGAATTTAGCATAATCAAGAACCTGCGGTTTTTCTTTAGCCATATTTACGTTCAGGTAAGTGAATACCGGACGAGTGAATGGTGCATATGGCGCATCATTCAAACCGATCGTTTCCAGGCTTGGTTCAACAGGACCATTACCAAAGTCAACTGAAACTGCTTTAAGCTTGTCTTTGTTGTTTTCATAATAACCGTAACCGAAGAATGCAATTGCGTTCTCATCTTTTGAAACAAGGTCAACCAGCGTAGAGTACTCTTGCTGCAAGTTGATGCTGTCTACAAAATCTTTTTCTTCCATGATTGTTTCGTACATAAATTCATTCGTACCATGGTTTTCGTTCGGACCCATCGGCTTGATTTCTTCATCCGGCCATTCAGGGTTAATATCAGACCATTTTGTTACTCCGCCTTCAGCAAGGAAGATGTTAACCACTTCTTCTTGAGTCATTTCAGTTGCCCAGTCATTTTCAGGGTTGATGACGAAAGTCAAACCATCCAGAGCTACTTGGAATTCCATTGGATCAATGCCAAGTTCTTCAGCTTGAGCTTTCTCTTCGTCCTTGATTTGACGGGATGCATCGTTGAAGTCTGTTCCGCCTTCTTCAACTAAGAACTTCTTGAATCCTGCAGATGTACCTGCACGGCTTACTTCTACAGAAACATCTTCATTTTCAGTCATATAGTTTTCTGCCATTTGAGCCATGAACGGATAAACTGTTCCAGAACCATCGATTACTACGCTTCCTTCGATTGATTCTCCGCCTTCACCATTTCCGCCATTGCTGGCAGCGTTGTTTCCGTTGTTAGATCCACAAGCAGCAGTGAACATCACTACAACTGCCATTACTACTAATAGAAGTAGTCCTTTGAAGTTCTTCATTCCTAAATTCCCCCTAAAGAAATTTTGTTTTTATCTTTCCTACGAGTACTAGAATAATAGAGAAGTGTTAATCCGGTTTTAATCGAATGTAAAGGTTTTGTAAATTCGACTTTTTTCATGTTTATTTTCATACTTTATAGGCCACACCCATCAAATTCATTCTTGAGAATAAAAAAAGGAACCTTCCCATTCTGGAAGGTCCCTAAAAATAAGTGTTAATCTTCAGTAGTATTTTCTTCTGTACTTTCGCCCTCGGCATTTTCTTGTCTGGTTTCTTCCTGAAGTTGTTCCGCATCATCTACATTTTCAACTTTGCGTTCAACCTCGGAAGAGTTCAAGCCTTCATCTTCACGTTTTTTCTTCAGTTCATAGTAAGCATCCATGATTTTTCTTGATATTTCCTTGTTTATATAAGGATCCTGACGTCCATTATGCGACCATGGAACAACCGTCGAGAATGCAACCTCCGGCTGATCATACGGGGCATAGCCAATCAATGTAGTGTTATATGTGTCATAATATTTTCCAGTTACCGGATCCCTGTAACGGGCTTCAGCGGTTCCTGATTTACCTGCTGCTACATACGGCGCATCTCTGAAGTGACTATAAGCGGTACCTTGACTATTATGATAAACCCTGTAGAAACCGCCCTGCACATGTTCCATTTGAGATTGTGTCACATTCACCCTATTCAGGACCTGCGGCTGTTCCACTGTCTCAATCGGTCCCATGCTTTCCTTATCATCACTTGGCTTGCGTATTTCTTTAAGGATATGAGGCTTCACACGGTAGCCATCGTTTGCGATTGTAGAAACGTATTGGGCGAGCTGTAACGGTGTATAGGTATCGAACTGTCCAATGGCAAAATCCATCATGTTACCTGGAGTATCAAAGGTGCCCTTATAACCGTCAACTTCCCCTGGCAAATCAATACCTGTTTTGACGCCGAGACCAAATTGAGCAAAATGATTTCTCATGTTATCAAGGTCTTTTGCTGAACCGCTGATCGGAGCATCTCTGACATAGTAGGGATTACCGGCTATTCTCATGGCTACTTTCCACATGTAACCGTTGGAAGATACCTCAAGAGCCTGTTGGTCAGTCAAGGTTCTAGATCCGCCATACCAAGATTTCTTAATAGGTGTATCCTTAATTTTAATTGGCTCATCTCGTATTACTTCACCTGGAGTCAAAACACCGGTCATATATCCTGTTAACACGGTAGCTCCCTTAACTACTGAACCCACCTCATAGAAGCTGGTATATGTTCCCAGCGCATAGTCCTGGATTTCATATTTTCCCGTTTCCGAACTTTTGGCGTACTTCTTGCCAACCATCGCCAGAACCTCACCAGTATTGGGATCCATCATGACAACAAAAGCCCTGTCCAGATGAGATGATTGCGGATTATGAACATTCTTCAGCAGCTCTTCTGTTACAATCTTCTCCACTTCCTGCTGAAGTTCCATATCGATCGTCAATACAACATCTTTCCCACGTTGCCCTTCCTGAATCAAAACAGATTCCAGGACACTTCCGTTTTTGGTAATGTTCTTAATTTTTTCTTTCTGCCCTTTTAAGACATCTTCATATTGTAATTCCAGATATGTCTGCCCAACCCGGTCATTACGTGTATAATCTCTTGCTAAATAGTAATCTACCATTTCCCTTGGAAGACCTTCTCGCGAGGAAGATACATTCCCAAGTATCGAGCGCAATGTTTTATCAAACACATAGGTTCTTTCCCAGTCTGTCGTTGTATTGACCCCTGGAAGTTCAGAAAGATGTTCACTGACACGAGCAAATTCCTCTTGTGTGACACCTTTGTTTTTCACCATCTGCGGTGACAGTGCATATCCGCTGTTCATCTCCCGGAAAATAGCCAAGTCTTCCAAATCTTGTTTCGATAATGAAGCCAGGTCTTTTTCCGTTATTCTGTCCAGGGTCAGCTGATAAATTTTTGAATTGATTTCATCCTGAGATAAATCTTTGTTACTGCTGATTTGTTCAATTTCTTTCTTAGGGACTTTCTCCTCTGCCTCTTCTTTATTAATCAACATCCAATAGTCTTTTTTATCACGGTCCCTTACAGCTTCCGTATCCATGTCGATTAACTGTGCAAGTTTGCGCGCAACATCAATGATTTCTTCTGTCTTAGTGGACTGTGTGCGGGTATAAGTGATGGCATTCATCGGAGTGTTATCGACAATGACATTTCCTACACGATCATAAATTTTCCCTCTTGGCACACTGTTATTGACCAGCACGTCTTCCGTTCTTTCGACTTCACGCTTATATTCTTCTCCTGAAACGATCTGTACAACTCCAAGCCGCAGGATCAGTAAAGAAAATAATAAAAAGACAGCAAAAAACAAGATGTTCATCCGAACAGGCACATGCGTCTTTTTCTTTTTCTTATTTTTTTTCAAGCTCTTCCAGTCCTTCCTCTATCGTAATTCTAAGTAAAATCATTCTCATACTCTTTATATTATAGAAAAAAAAGGCCATTTTCCACCCATAACATCTCATGGGATTAAAATTAATATTTTCCAATTCCTTAAATAAAAAGAGAAGAGGAATCTCTTCTCTTTTTAGAGTGATTACGTCGTTGAAAGGTTAACCTTTCTGACAAACAGATAGATAATGGAGTGGCCGGAACCAAGGATCAGGAGCAGTATCGGGATACTCTTCTCCTCGTTGAAAAATGTGATTGCAAACATGAAAGCCAGTATGGAAACGATTCTGCCGAGGTTAATGAAGATTTCCCGTACGACTATATATTCGATTCTCATTTCAGCAGCCTTCCAGCCTTTGCCGATCACATCATAGGTCATGGAAATATAAGGAACGAGTAAGAGAGGGTAAGCAACGGCAATTGTACCCGCATAAATTAGCAGCTTTGCGTACGTCAGATCGAAAACAATCAGAAAGATGGCCAGATACAATAATAAGCCACCAACTAAAATCGACTTTTTTCGGTACTTCTTTTTAATCAGCCGCGATGTCAGAAAATAACCGATAAATGCTATCCCCGAGTTAATCAATCCAAAAGTTCCAATGGCAAACTCGCTTCCGGTACTGATGAAAACAAAAACCGAAATGATAAAGATAAACGTACCTTCCCTTAACCCCTGGAAGAAGTGGGCGTTTGTAATCAACCGCCAGTTTTCATTATTACGCCTCTCTTTAAGAATCCGCCTGAAGAAGTATTTCCCGTGTGCAGGCCGCCTTTTCAGGAAGAAACTTAAAACAACAGCCAGGGAAAACAAGCCCAGAGACAGCCCGAATACGATGGTATACCCCTGGAAAGATGTAAACCTTGAAATGATATACCCTGCAAGGATTGGGCCTACCATCCCTCCTGCTGAAGTGAGAGTACCTAAAAATCCATTAAAAAAATCCCTTGTCTCCGGTTCTGTAATTTCGAAAGTAAGAACATTGAATGCAAGCCAGTAAAACCCATAGCCTATTCCAAGCAGGGCCCCTAAAATCACCAGATTATCTCCCGCATTTTCACCAAAAAACAGCACAGATAAATAGAAAGAAGCCAGAAAAATGACTCCTATCCTTAAAACGATTACCCGGTCTATTTTCTTTGCCCATCTCCCTGCCAATATAAATGTCAAAGGCTGAAAAATGACGACTGTTAAGTTATATATGGCGAGATCCAGGAACTCCCCTGACTGTTTCCATAAGTAAATATTCACAAATGTATTCGATAAAGCGACACTCATTGAATATAACCCGCCGATTAACAGAAGGAACACAATATCTTTTTTTAACTCAATATCACCTAAAAGCCTGTTAAACCTGGTCATTTTTATTACTCCCCTTTTTCGTACGCTTATTTTTTGAAAAAGGAGGTTAAGTTATACCCATTAAAAAAAGAAGGTCCCAAAAAGGACCTTCTTCATTAAAGTTAAATTATTTCGCAGCGCTGAAACGCTTAGAAACTTCATCCCAGTTTACTACGTTCCAGAAAGCGTTGATGTAGTCAGGACGGCGGTTTTGATAGTTAAGGTAGTAAGCATGCTCCCAAACATCCAATCCAAGGATAGGTGTTTTTCCATCCATAAGCGGAGAGTCTTGGTTAAGAGTGCTTGTTACTTCAAGCTCACCATTATTTACAACAAGCCAAGCCCAGCCGGAACCAAAGCGGCCTGCTCCTGCAGCTGCAAATTCTTCTTTGAACTTTTCAAAGCTGCCGAACTTGCTTTCGATTGCGCTTGCAAGTTCACCATCAGGGTTTCCGCCGCCATTTGGAGACAGGATTGTCCAGAATAAAGAGTGGTTCGCATGGCCGCCGCCGTTATTGCGGACTGCAGTGCGGGCACCTTCAAGAACGGCATCAAGGTTAGCAACAACTTCTTCTACAGACTTGCTGAGAAGTTCGTCGTTTCCTTGAAGAGCATCATTCAATTTTGTTACGTAAGCGTTATGGTGCTTAGTATGGTGGATATTCATTGTTTCCTTGTCAATATGAGGTTCTAATGCATCGTAAGCATAAGGTAATTGCGGTAATTCAAATGCCATGATAAATTCCTCCCTATGTAATATTTAGAATCGTTGAACGATTCCGGTCTTTTCATTTTTAGATTACCAAATTTAGCTTATTCCTTCAAACGAAATGCTCTCGGATAGCTAAAAGTTTGATGACATCATTATCATCACCAAAAAAGGAGGTAATATTCCTTCTATTGATTTCCGCTCCAGAGGCACGACTCCACAGGGCGGGCGGTGAACTAATATAAGGGAAGAAATTTCCCTTATCTAAGAAATATCGGGAAAAACAGGTCAAATAGAGGAACAATTTTCCGCTATTTATTTAAAAAACATGAAAAATGGGATATTGAGCATGCTTAACGGAAAATTCTTCCCTTATTTACCTCTCCCCAGCTAAATTCTAAAGTTTAACGGAAAAATTTTCTCTTATTTTAACCCCCGCACCAAAACTGAAATACTTAATGTTAAACCTTTAACCCTTTTTGAGAGAGACCCTCGAATCAAATTACTATAATAAAATAAATAACCATTATGGCCTGTATGATCCCCTTAGTTAAAACACTTGAAATGAAACCTACTAAGGAGCCTGCTCCAACCTTTAGGGCCTGCTTGAATCGTGTACGATTGACAACCATTTCTCCAATTACAGCTCCCAGGAATGGTCCGGCGATGATTCCGACTATCGGAATGATAAAGGGTCCGATGATCAGTCCGATCGTACTGCCCCAAATGCCGGCTTTTGTGCCGCCATATTTTTTGATTCCAATTAGATTTGCAGCATAATCTGCCCCGAATAATAAGAGAACAAATAACCCTTGAATGCTCCAAAACAGCCAGCTGAACGGTTCAAAACTGAAAAATACTCCAAAAAGAAGAAACGCTCCAACCAGTACAAGCACACTTGGGATAATCGGGTAGACCAGCCCAATAAAAGAAGCCGCAATCAAAATAATGATAATGCCCCAGTAAATAACCGTCATTTTCACTTACCTCCAGTTAACAAAAAAAGACTGACCAGAAGGCATTACACCTCTTGGCCAGTCCTATTATAACTTAATTATTCGTTATTTTCCCCAAGCACTGCTTCCGCAATGTTTACTGCATGGTCACCGATACGCTCCAAGTTACTGATGATGTCTACAAATACAATTCCTGCCTGGCCGGAGCACAATCCTTCATTAAGTCGCAGGATATGCTTTTTGCGCAGTTTACGTTCCATCTTGTCAATCATATCTTCTTTCTCAGCGACTTCACGTGCCATCTGGTGATCATTGTTGTCCAATGAAGATACAGCTTTTCTGACAGTTTCAATCGTCAATTCAAACATGCCATCCAGATCGGCCATTGCATCCTCAGTGATTTTTACTTTATTGGCTTGCTGATACTCGACAAGCTCAAGGATATTTTCGAAGTGGTCACCGATCCGTTCGATATCCCTGACCGTATCCATCAAGATTGAATGCTTCTCTGACTCAGCTTCTGTTAGTGAGACAGCTGAGATATCCACCAAATAGTTAGTGATTTTTTTATCAAGATTATTAATAGCATCTTCGATTTGGTAAGCAACATCAGAATGTTTATTCTGCTTTGTTTTCAGGAAACAGTTTGATTCCTCAAGGCCCTTCACTGCAAATTCACCCATGCGAAGAACTTCCTCTTTCGCTTGTCCCAAAGCAATGGATGGTGACTGCTCGATGAACATTGGATCGAGATGTTTCGCTTTGTAATCCACCAAAGCGTCTTCTCCCGGGATTAACTTGGTTACAATCAATGCCAGTAATCCGATGAAAGGAAACTGGATAATCGTATTCGTCAAGTTAAAGGTACCATGTGCAAATGCAATCGTCATTTCTGGATTGAGACCAAAGATGTCCTGAAGGAATAGAACCAGCCTATGGTACAACGGCAATATAATCAAGAATATGGTCGTTCCAATTAAGTTAAATAGAACATGTGTTGCAGCAGCTCTTCGGGCAGCGACGGAAGCACCGATTGCAGCCAAGACCGCTGTAATGGTCGTACCGATATTATCACCAAATAGAATCGGCAATGCCGCATTGATATCGACCAATCCTTCAGCATATAATCCCTGAAGGATCCCGATTGTAGCTGAAGAACTTTGAACGATGACAGTGAAAACTGTACCGATTACAACACCCAGAATAGGGTTTGAACTCATGCTGACAGTCAAATCATGGAAGGCTTCTAAAGAACGCAGAGGTTTCATCCCGCCGCTCATTAATTCCAAACCATAGAATAAACCGCCAAAGCCAAACACAATTTGTCCGAGATATTGAACCTTTTTATTTTTAAAGAAGAATAACATCACCGCACCTACCGCTATGATCGGAAGTGCATATTCCCCAAGGTCGATACCGATGATGAAAGCTGTCACAGTCGTACCGATATTGGCACCCATGATGACACCAATTGCCTGCCTGAGTGTCATGAATCCGGCACTTACAAGTCCGACTGTAATAACAGTAGTACCACTGCTCGACTGGATAAGAACCGTAACAATGACACCAGCAAGAACACCCATGAAAGGATTTGTGGTGAATCTATCAAGAATATCTCTTAGACGGTCACCCGCAGATTTCTGCAATCCATCTCCAAGGTATTTGATCCCGAATAGGAAAATCCCAAGACCGCCAAAAAATTGAAATAACATCTCTTGCCAATTTAGTTCCAAAGATTTCAACCCCTAAATTAAAGATTTCGACAATTAACAACAAAAACCCCTTTCAATTATTAAGGCATAATCATTATAATGTAAAGACTTTTTTAAAATTTTTTCACTACCCTTTTTAACAAAACATTAAACCTCCAGATTCAATCTTCATTAACTGCTTGAAGTAAAGCACTATACCAGCATAAAATGAGATAGGAACTAAGAATTCAGGGAGTGTAATAAGTAAATGAACATATTCAAACAGTTGTATAAGAGCCTATATTCTCCCAGGGATATAGCTGCTTTCCGTTTTCAAGGTATCGGAAAAACCATTCTGTATATTTTTCTCCTGGTACTAGTGTCTATCCTGCCTGCCGCTTATAGTCTAACAATTTTTGCTAACGAAGCAATTGAAGAAAGCATTGAAACAGTAGAACAAGAGCTTCCTTCTTTCACCATTGAAAACGGGACCCTTACTTCCCAATCTGAAGATCCCGTGAGGGTTGAAAAAGATGAGTTGACTATCGTCCTGGACAGCAGCGGCAAAGTTGAATCTACAGAATTAAGTGAAGAGATGAATGCTGTCGGGCTTCTAAAAGATGAGTTTGCGATTGCAGCGGCAGGCGAGGTACAAACTTATCCATATTCTCTCTTTGAAGGATTGAATGCCGATAATGCCGATATAGCAGATTTCCTGTCTTCGCTTGACTCTTTGAAGGGCATTATCCTTTCTGTGTTGATAATCATTCTGTATCTTTTTTCAACAGCGATGGCCTTCATCAAAGTCAGCCTGTTTGCTATATTCGGCATGCTGCTTGCAAACGCTTTAAAAAGGAAACTCCCATACAGACAAGCATGGAGAATCACCGCATACAGTATAACGCTTTCAACCATCTTTTTCACTATTATGGAGATGCTAAACACTTTTATTCCGGCAAGTTTCTTCCTTGACTGGCTTGTCACATCAATTGTCCTTTATCTGAGTATTAAAGAAATGCCCCAAAGGAAGATGAATTAAGTGTCCCACAAGAAAAGGTGTCCCAAAATCAGTTTTTGGGACACCTTTTTATTTTACGACAAACTTTTTGCATAAAGCTGCAAGGGAATCTGATAAAGACTCCAGTTTCTTTCCGATGCAGCGTATGAATTTGAAACCTTATCCTATACTCCGCTTTAGTCCCTTTCCCGCTTCGACAAATATAGAACCTTCATATAGTAGGAAACAGGCCCATGAATACCGAATGTATTATATAGAAACACTTTCCTGAATTAAACCCTTAATAAAGTGGAGGCGGGCTGCTTGAAGAGGCTGTGTATTTTTCTATTGATTATGATTGTTTCTTATAGCATATATTATGATTTAAAAGCGGGTACACTTCCTAAAGCTGAAGAATCCGCAATCCAAGTCACTGCAAATGAATCCAAGGAGTCTCCTCCTGAAGAAACAGAAGAAGAAATTAAAATCGAGTATATTTCAGTAACAATTAAATCAGGGGATACCGTTCTGTCCCTAATGGAGGAAAAACTCGATGGACCGCTCCCTGTATCAATCGATCAATTAATTGAGGATTTCGAATTTCTGAATGAAGGCCAGTCTCCACAAGATATCCAGGTAGGGAAATCCTATAAACTCCCAGTTTATTAGCAGTTTAAACCTGGGGATTAAAAAACCCCTGGGAACCAACAATGAGTTTTCTTCTCTGACGGCATCTATTTCTTGTCAACTCCAAGCAAACATTGTTACAATACTTTCGTACGCTTATTATTTTGTTTCACTAAAAATGAATTTTCCAAAAGGAGCGAATAACCCTTGAGTGAAATAATCCATCGTTCTAAAACTCGTCCCGTCAAAGTCGGAAACCTGACAATCGGCGGCAATGACGAGCTTATAATACAAAGTATGACAACGACAAAGACTCATGATGTCGAAGCAACAGTCAAAGAAATCCACCGCCTGGAAGAAGCGGGATGCCAGGTAGTCCGTGTCGCTTGTCCCGATGAAAGGGCAGCTAATGCGATCGCCGATATAAAGAAACAAATCAATATTCCGCTTGTGGTAGATATTCATTTTGATTACAAGCTGGCATTAAAAGCAATAGAAGGCGGAGCAGATAAAATCAGAATCAACCCTGGTAATATCGGACGCAGGGAAAAGGTTGAAGCAGTAGTCAAAGCGGCCAAAGAAAAAGGCATTCCAATCCGTATCGGAGTAAACGCAGGAAGCCTTGAAAGAAAGATCATTCAAAAATATGGATACCCGACAGCAGACGGCATGGTAGAGAGTGCGCTTCATCATATCAAGATTCTTGAGGACCTTGATTTCCATGACATCATTGTCTCAATGAAAGCATCAGATGTTAATCTTGCCATCGAAGCGTATACCAAGGCAGCACAGACATTTGATTATCCATTGCACCTGGGAATCACTGAGTCAGGTACACTTTTTGCCGGTACAGTCAAAAGTGCCGCGGGTCTTGGAGCTTTGTTAAGCAAAGGTATCGGTAACACTCTTCGCATCTCGTTGAGTGCGGATCCTGTTGAAGAGGTAAAAGTAGCAAGAGAGCTTTTGAAGTCATTCGGCTTAGCCTCAAATGCCGCTACATTGATTTCCTGCCCTACTTGCGGAAGGATTGAAATCGATCTAATCAGCATTGCCAATGAAGTAGAAGAATACATCTCCAAAATTAAAGCGCCAATCAAGGTTGCTGTTCTCGGCTGTGCGGTAAACGGACCGGGTGAAGCAAGAGAGGCTGATATCGGCATTGCCGGTGCACGCGGAGAAGGATTGCTCTTCCGCCATGGTAAAACGGTCAGAAAAGTTCCTGAAGAAACAATGGTGGAAGAACTTAAGAAGGAAATCGATATTCTAGCTGAAGAACACTACAGAAAACAAAGAGAAGAAGAAGAAAAGCAGGAAGTATAATAAAAAGCATGGCTGAATATCAGCCATGCTTTTTTTGTTTCCGGATGCTCCCAATTCCGGATAACATTTGTCTAGAAGAACGGCAGGACAAAGATTCCAACAATGATGGAGACGGCACCGATTCCGATAGCCCATGCCCCAAGAGCATCTGAACCTCTTCGTCTGGCCACAAATCCAAGAACGATCCCTGCTGCCCCAAAAAGGACAGGGACTATGAATAGCGACAAAATGGAAAGAGCCAATGCTGAATATCCCAGAATCCTGCCTGAGGCAGTGGTTTCTTCAGCTGAATCCTTTTCAAAGTCGCTTCCAAGCGCCATCGGAGTTGTAAGTTCTGCTGCAGTTTCTTCATTATACTTGTTTTGAACCACTTCAACTTCCGGATTGTCATTCACATTGATATAGTCATTATAGATGTCTATATTCTGAAGATCTTGATTAACGCTGTCATTTTTGCGTCTCTCATTATCCATTACACAATCCCTCGCTTTCCGTGTTCAGGAGCACTATTAGTGTTTGTCAAAGTCCGTATTTTTACCTATGCTAATGATTGTCAATCATGAAGCACAAAAAAGACGTATACCCTATTACCAGCAGGAATATGGTACACTTTGTTTTGTAGTAGAAACTTAAGGAGATGTACAAATGAAGAAAAGATTTGGTATAGATATTGATGGTACTGTGACATGTCCAACCTCTCTCCTTCCCTTCATCAATAAGGAGTTCAACTTAAATTTGACTTTAAATGACATCACACAGTATGAATTAACAGAAGTTTTAAATATAACACCGGAAGTATTTGGGAAATGGTTCAAGAAAACGGAAGGTACCATATACAAGGAATCTCCTTTAGCACAAGGTGCAAAAACCGTACTGGACAATTGGAAAGATATCCATGAACTTTATTTTATCAGCGCACGTCCATCACATTTATTGGAGCTTACAAAGGAATGGTTCAATTACCAGGACCTTCTTTATCATCACATTGAATTGATCGGCTCCCATGATAAAGTGTCAACAGCTGAGAAATATGATGTAGATATATTCTTCGAAGATAAACATGATAATGCAGTATCAATTCATGAAGAATTGAACATCCCTGTCATTCTCTTCAACACTCCCTACAATCAGGACAACATCCCTGAAGGAGTCATCCGGGTCAATGACTGGCAGGAAGCCCGCAAATGGGTCGATAACTGGTTAAAGCTTTCTTAATAATACAGAAAAAAGCCGGCAGACTTAAGTCACCGGCTTTTCGTTATTTAATTGCATTCAGGACATTTCCCATAAATCTCAAATTTATGTCCGGAGATATCGTAACCATTTAAACTTTCCTGAAGGACTTCCATGGGACAAGTGTGGATGGCTTTTGTCTTTCCGCAATCCATACAAATAAAATGATGATGATGGTGGTCATTTGAACATGTGAACCTGAAGTGTTTTTCCCCGGATAGTTCCGTTTCTTCCAGGATTTCAAGATCCACAAACATGGAAAGATTCCGGTAAATTGTATCAAAACTCAAACCTGGATAATCGTCCTTCATGTTTTCCAGAACATCTTTTGCTGTTAAATACCTGTCGGAATGTGAAAACAACTCCAGCATCTGCTCGCGCTTCCCTGTATGCTTGTAACCCTTTTCCTTCATCAACGTCAAGGCTTCATTCAATTTCATAAATTCACCCCGTCCTTTTTCACTGCTTTATAGGAAGTGATTTTTTTATATAAAATCGTCAATAACAGAATCAAAATGGCTGAAAGCACGATTGTACCCCCCGGTGCCAAATCAAGATAATATGCGGATATCAATCCGGTAATAACTGCCAATTCACCGAATAATAGAGAAAATCCAATCGTCTGCTTGAATCCCCTGGCTACCCTGATACTGGCTGCTACAGGCAGTGTCATTAAGGAAGATACCAAAAGAATGCCGACAATCCGCATGGATGCTGCTATGACTAAAGCGACCATGACCATGAATAGAAAATGGATTGTCTTTGCAGAAATCCCCGATGCCTTGGCAAACTCTTCATCAAATGATAATAAAAATAATTCTTTATAAAGAAAGATAATGATGGCAATCACAACCACTGCCACAGCCAGTATCAAATACAAATCCGTTCGGCTGACAGCACTGACGCTCCCGAAAAGATAACTGAAAAGATCTGTATTGAAACCATCAGCCAAAGAGATGAATATCACACCGATTCCAATCCCGCCTGATAGAATGATGGGAATGGCAAGCTCTTGATAATGCTTATAAAGGCTTCTCAGCCGTTCAATAAATAAAGAACCCGTCACGGAAAAGGCCATTCCCAAATATAAAGGATTCAATCCTGCCAATGCACTGATGTTTTTACTTAAGAACAAACTCGCTGCAATGCCTGAGAGCGTTACATGGCTCAGGGCATCAGCAATAAGAGATAATCGTCTTACAACAATAAAAGCACCAATTAACGGAGCTATTATGCCAATCAGGAGGCCTGTCAGAAAAGCATTCTGTAAAAATTCATAATTCAACAATGCATCAATCATCTTTCCGCCTCCTCATGGCTGTGATCATGATGAAGCAAGTGGACCTCATGACCGTAAATACCCGATAGTTCACTCTCTCTCAGATTCTCAAATTCCTGGGTATTTCCATGGAAATGAAGCTGCTTATTTAAGCAGGCTACATGTGTAACCTTGTTTGAAATGGTCCCAATATCATGCGTTACAAGAAGCAGGGTAATGCCCAGATCCTTGTTCAGATGCTCAAGCATTTCATAGAAGGCCTGCACGTTTTTGCTGTCGACACCTACAGTTGGTTCATCAAGAATCAGGACTTCAGGTTTACTTACAAGCGCCCTTGCAATAAAGACCCTCTGCTGCTGTCCCCCTGAAAGTTCACCGATGTTCCGGCTGGAAAAAGCTGACATACCGACCGACTCGATGGCTTTATTGATTTGATCGGCATGTTTCTTCCCAATCATCTTGAACAGACCGATCTTTTTCGTCAGGCCGCTTGATACAACTTCCCTTACTGTTGCTGGAAACCCGGTATTGAATGAGTTGGCTTTTTGAGAAACGTATCCGATTCTGTCCCAATCCTTAAATTTTGGCTGAGATTGGCCAAACAGATAAATCTCACCGTCTTTTGCCTTTAATAATCCGAGGATCAATTTGAGCAATGTTGATTTACCTGAGCCGTTTGGACCGACTATCCCAAGAAAAGCGCCTTTGGGAATCGACAAGTTAATGTCCTCTAAGACTGTTTCTTTATCATAACGAAAGCTTACATGATTTATGTCAATGACTGATTTGTTATTCTCCATGAGAAAAATCCCTTCTTTAAGAATCATTCCGATTTACTATAAGAAGTATACAGGATGGATAATTTAATGTAAACCGAGAAATATTGCTTTTAGCCAGGCCAAATAAGAGGAGGATGAAATCCTGGTGATTTCATCCTCCATTTAAATATTTTAATGTATGGCAGATTTGAATCTTGCGCCTTTGGTTTCTTGTGTGCTCATGATGGTGATGAAGGCATTGGGGTCGACATCGCCGACTATTCCCTTCAGCTTCATTACTTCCAGCCTTGTGACGACGACATAGATTACTTCTTTATCGTTATCTGTATATCCGCCGCGGCCTTTCAGCATCGTGGTGCCTCTTCCAAGCCGGTCAAGGATGGCTTCAGAGACTTCGCTGTAGTAATCGGAGACTATAATGACTGCTTTCGTTTCATCCATCCCCTGAATGACCGTATCAATCGTTTTAAATGCAATATAATAGGTCATGACTGAATACATTGCTTCTTCGATCCCGAATACAAATGCCGCCCAGCCAAATATGAAGATATTGATGAACATGACAAATTCTCCAACGGAAAATGGAAGTTTCTTTGTAAGCAGGATACCAAGGATTTCTGTTCCATCTAAAGAACCTCCGTGTCTAATGACCAGTCCTACCCCCACGCCAAGGGTCAAACCGCCAAAGACAGTCGCGAGGATCTCCTCTGTCACAAAAGGCTGGACATGATGCAGGAAGCTCTCTATTACTGCAAGAGCGACAACACCAAATAACGAGGATATCACGAACGTTTTACCGATCTGTTTATAGCCGGAGTACATGAACGGAAGATTCAGAACCACCAGCAGGGTGGCAAAATTCACAAATGGGATGCCTGACAGCAAATAATCCAGTATCAAGGAGACACCGATGATTCCCCCATCTATGATATTATTGGGGATCAAAAAGAGCTCAATGGATATTGCCGCCAGCCCTGCCCCTACAATGATAAAGAAGAACCGGTAGATCAAATGGAAGACACTCTCTTTTTTATGTATACGTTGTGCCATTTTTCTCTCCTCCCTATGCTAGAGCATTAAAAAGACCAAGCTCCAAAAGTATTTTATTGTCACACTCATCCCGTCCTGCTCATATGTATCCTATGAGGAGTGATGATCGATGAAGCTATTGCAAAATGTAGTAAACCATAAAATCAATAACATAACCGGTGACGATCTATTGAGTTACGGAAAGCAGTTTGGTGTTAAAATCAGTCCAGAGCAAGCCAAAAAAATTGCCGCCTACTTACGAGGAAAAAACATTAACATCTTTAATGATGCAGAACGAAGCAAAGTGGTCAAGGAAATAGCCAAAATTGCAGGCCCGGCCACAGCCAAAGAGGTTAATAAAATATTCACAAAGTTTGTAAGTTAAAATCAGCGGGGCTTCTCTTTTAAAGAGAAGCCCTCATTGTTTTGTTATTCTGCTTCCTGGATTTTTGGCAATAGGTCTTCGTCCCAGGATTTGTTCCTTAACATAGCGATTTCAAATTTATATGGTGCTTTCTTATTCTTTTTATCTTCACCTACAAATGGTGTTTCAAGTATCTTTGGAACATCTTCCAGTTGAGGGTGATGAACAATCTTGGATAATGCATCAAAGCCGATATGGCCAAACCCAATGTTTGCATGCCTGTCTTTCGCAGCCCCGCGTTCATTTTTACTGTCATTGATATGAAGGACCTTCAGACGGTCAATACCGACTATGCGGTCAAATTCATCAAGAACTCCATCAAAATCATTGACAATATCGTAGCCTGCATCATGAGTATGGCAAGTGTCAAAACATACGGACAGCCTGTCATTGTGCTCCACGCCTTCAATGATCATGGCAAGTTCTTCGAAGGACCTTCCGCATTCAGAACCTTTCCCAGCCATTGTTTCAAGAGCTATCTGAACCTCCTGGTCTTTAACCAATACTTCATTTAACCCTTCAATGATTTTTTTGATACCTGCTTCTGCCCCGGCTCCCACATGAGCACCGGGATGGAGCACGATCTGTTTGGCTCCCAGCGCAGCCGTTCTCTCGATTTCAGACTGCAGGAAGTTTACCCCCAGCTCAAAAGTCGAAGGGTTCGTTGTGTTACCGATATTGATGATGTACGGTGCATGGACCACAATCTCATCAATACCGTTTTCTTTCATATGAAGGAGACCATTTTCAATGTTCAGGTCTTCAATTTTCTTTCTTCTTGTATTCTGAGGAGCACCAGTATAAATCATAAAGGTGTTTGCTCCGTATGCAGCTGCCTCTTCACTTGAACCAAGCAGCATTTTCTTTCCGCTCATTGAAACATGTGAACCTAACTTTACCATGTGCATCCAACTCCCTTGCATTCGTTCAATCAAGAATTATTACGTCTTTTTACTCTTCTTTCACGTTTCTTGATCTGATCCATTTTGTATTTCATTTTCTTTTTATATCCAGGCTTGACCTTTTTTGGCTTACGGACAAGTGATTTAGCCTTTTGGTCGATGTCATCTTCCGTCTTCTGGCGTTTTTTTCGTTTGTTACGGTCAGCCAGTTCTTTCCATTCTCCATGGATAAGATCCTGGTTCTCAAATGTAATGCCCATCTTTTCCAAGTGATTCAGTGCATCTTCATCGGAAGGCTCATAAATCGTGACAGCTATGCCTGAATGGCCTGCTCTGGCCGTTCTTCCTGTTCTGTGAATATAGAAATCGAGTTCACCAGGAATCTCATAATTGATAACGTGGCTGACTCCCTCAATATCAATTCCCCGCGCCGCCAAATCGGTAGCAACAATATACTGATACTCCAACGCGCGGATTTGCTTCATCATTTTCTTTCTTTCCCGGGGAGACAGGTCCCCGTGGATTCTTCCGACTTTCATCCCCTTGCTGAGCAAGTAATCTGCCACTTCATCAGCCTTAACTTTAGTATTTGTGAAGACTATGGCCAGATATGGATTAAGAGAGGATAAAACATCATGAAGCAGATCCTCCTTATTCCTGCTTTTCCTTGGCAGCAAGATATGTTTTATATTCTTTGCCGAAATATGTTCAGGTTCTACATGGGCATATTGAGGATTCTCCATGTATTTTTTCAAGAAAGGTTTCAGCTTTTCAGGAATGGTTGCTGAGAAAACCAGAATCTGAAGTTTCTCAGGCATTCTTCCTGCAATTTGATCCACATCATAAATGAAGCCCATATCCAGCATCAGGTCAGCTTCATCCACTACAAGTATATCTGCTTTATGGACAAGCAGCGCCCCTTCTTTTACAAGATCATTAATTCTGCCAGGTGTCCCTACGACAATTTGAGGTTGTGTCTTCAGCTTATCAATCATACGCTGCTTGTCTGTTCCGCCAATATAACAGCGGGAGGTGATTTCCTCGTCGTCAGTAATTTTCAATATCTCCTGATAAATCTGTTGAGCAAGTTCCCTTGTCGGCGCAGTGATGACCGCTTGCACCTCTTGAGAATTCCTGTCTATCTTGTTCAGGATAGGCAGCAGATAGGAATGTGTCTTTCCTGTTCCTGTTTGTGATTGCCCGATTGCACTTTCCCCTCTGTTGATCAAAGGGATCATTTTCTTTTGTATCTCGGTAGGCTCATAAAAGCCCAGCCTTTCAATCGCATCATTGATAAATGGTTGAAATTCATATTGTCCAAATTGATTTCCCATTTTATCACTCCTTACTATTGCATAATTTATTTGAAGAGATTATCTTTGACTTCACGCTTTGTTATTCATACAGTTTTTCGTAATCTTTCCGCTTTGGAGAATAAGACTTTCATATATAACAATACCGTTTTTCCCCGCAAATTCAAAATATAGCTGCATAATTTTACAAATCAATCTATTCCAAGACAAAATTCCATCTCTTCATTATAATAAACAATTTTTAAAAGTTCTAGCAGATATACATATTTATTAATTTAGGCACTTTTCTTAGACGTTTTTACCCAATTTGCATATTGTATTAAGAGACCTTATGAGCGTAACCAGAAAGGAGGCCTATTATGCCGCCAAGACAGCAAATGCCTTTTAATCCAAATTCTTTCGGGCAGCAGCCTTTTCAACCTATGAGAGGCATGAGAGGGCCCGGTCCTTCAGGATTCGGGATGATGAGGCCAAGAGGAATGCAAGGAAACTTTCCAGGGGGAGCCGGCCAACAAAGGTCCGGAGGGATTTTATCAAAACTCCTGAACAGAGGAAACGCTGCCCAAACTGCCGCCAGTCAATTCAACCCGCTTCAGGGTGCTGCAGGTTTCCAACGGACCGCACAAGCCGGCGGAGGCTCTTTTTTAAAGAATATAATGAACCCTGGATCACTTAACGGCTTTCTCAACAATACCCAGCAAATGTTAAAGACCGCCCAGCAGGTTGGACCCATGATTCAACAAGTTCAACAGTATGGTCCGCTTGTGAAGAATCTTCCTGCCATGTGGAAGCTGTATAGAGGCTTAAGTGCTGCTGAATCTCAAGACGAAGAATCTAAAGATGAGATTGACGAAGAAGTGAATGATGAGGTTAAATCTGAAGCCAAGTCTGCTAAGAAAAATCCGAAGAAAAAACAAAGTAAATCTTCTGCTGCTGTAAAGCCAAAGAAAACAGAGACTAAACGGAGTTCACAGCCGAAATTATATATTTAATCAACGCTCTCAATCGAGGGCATTTTTTATTTTGCGCATCACAAACATTTTACTGCAAAATCACAAGGAACTTTGGTATCATTTTATTCGTCTGCAGAAAAGATTCTTTGTCATCAGTAAGAATCTACTTTATAATGAACCTGTAGGTACAAGTAAACATCCGACTATATATACAGGAGGATTTCCAAATATGAAGGTTAAAAAAATTACGCCGAGAGGCTACTGTTACGGTGTCGTTGATGCAATGGTGATTGCCCGCAACGCCGCCTTAGATAAATCCCTGCCAAGGCCGATTTATATCCTTGGAATGATCGTCCATAACAAACATGTTACGGATGCATTTGAAGAAGAGGGAATCATCACCTTGGATGGCAAGAACCGTAAAGATATCTTAGACCAGGTAAAAGAAGGAACGGTTATTTTCACTGCACACGGTGTTTCTCCTGAAGTGAAAAAACTGGCAAAAGAAAAAGGGCTTGTCACTCTTGATGCTACTTGCCCCGATGTTACAAGAACCCATGACCTGATCAGGGAAAAAGAAGCAGAAGGATTTGACGTCATCTACATCGGTAAAAAAGGCCACCCTGAACCTGAAGGGGCTGTCGGGGTAGCGCCAGGAATCGTCCACTTGGTTGAAACAATGGATGATGTTGATAAGCTCGATATCAAAAATGAGAAAATCATTGTGACGAACCAGACGACGATGAGCCAATGGGACGTTGCAGACGTCATGGAAAAAGTGAAAGAAAAATATCCTCATTCAGAAGCGCATAAAGAGATCTGCCTGGCGACTCAAGTCAGACAGGAAGCAGTCGCTGAGCAAGCTGGTGAAGCGGATGTTCTGATAGTAGTCGGAGACCCAAAAAGTAATAACTCCAACCGTCTTGCTCAGGTTTCAGAAGAAGTTGCCGGAACAAAGGCATACCGCATCGGGGATATTTCCGAGCTGGAAATCGACTGGATCAAGGATGCTGAATTGGTTGCCGTCACGGCGGGCGCTTCAACACCAACACCAATTGTGAAGGAAGTAATGAACTTTATCAGCCAGTTCGATCCAGAAAACGAAGAGACATGGACTCGCGAGAAAAAAGTACCGTTAAATAAAATACTGCCTAAGGTGAAAAAACCAAAGACAACTGTAGAATAAAAAGAAGGCATTCGTCATGAATGCCTTCTTTCTTTTGTTTCTTATAAGAAAGTAAAAGGATCTGTGTTCACGTTTGAAACCAGAAATTCTACTTCCATTCCCTTTTCCCGGCTCTTTTCAGTCATCCACCGGGATACCCCTTCTTTCATCACTTTCTCGATATGATGTCCGGCATCCAGTACATTCAACCCAAGCATCATTGCATCATGGGCAGTGTGATAATATAAATCTCCCGTTACAAAAACATCCGCTCCGCTGAACTTGGCACTATGGATAAATTTGTTTCCATCACCGCCAAGGACTGCCACTTTTTGTATGGAGTCTGTTAAAGTGCCTGTGACCCTGACATTCTCAACATTCAACTTCTCTTTTGCATAGGCAGCAAATTCTTTCAGAGACATAGGGGAATCAAGCTTTCCTACCCTGCCAAGCCCGAGGGTTTCTCCTTCATTTTCCAAAGGGATGATATCATAAGCCACTTCTTCATAAGGATGGCTCTTAAAGAGAGCTCTAAGTACTTTCCTTTCCAGCTTATCCGGATAAATGGTTTCAACCTTTACTTCTCCTACTGATTCCATTTTTCCTTTTTCCCCAATATGGGGATCCGTCCCTTCTCCAGGCAAAAATCTTCCCGTCCCCTCGCTTGAGAAAGAACAATGGCTGTAGTTCCCAATATGGCCGGCACCTGCTTCTCCTAATGCAGTCCTGACCTGCTCTGCATCTTCTTCAGGAACAAACACGGCAAGTTTCTTTAATTTCTCCTTATAGGTTGGCAGCAAAAGCTTAGTTTCCTTCAGTTCAAGTGCTTCAGCCAGCAAGTCATTCACTCCGCCTTCAGCAACATCCAGATTAGTGTGGGCTGCATAAACGGAAATATCGTTTTTAATGAGTTTCTCAATCATCCTGCCTTGAGCTGTATCCGTCCGGATTGCCTTTAAAGGGCGAAACAGCGGCGGATGATGGGCAATAATCAGTTTTACACCTTTTTCTACAGCTTCATCCACTACCTCTTCCAACACATCCAGAGTGATCATAACTTTATCAATCTTTTGATTCAAGCGGCCAATCTGCAGCCCAATGGGATCTCCTTCCTCAGCCAGTTCTTTAGGAGCCAGGGTTTCGAATAAAGAGATGATTTCATGTCCGTTAACGCTTTTCATCCAATACCTCCTCAACGATGCCGATTTTCTTTTGAATCTGAGCTTTCCTCTGCTTTAATTCCGGAGAGTCTTCAGCTTTTTTCATTTTTTCAATTATGTTTTTCCATTGCTTTAATTCCTGTTCCCATTTCTGTTTAAACACCGAACTGTTTTCTTTCAGAAGAAAAGGCCCGAGGAGCAATTCACTTTCCATATTGTCATACGGTGCCTCAGGCTCTCCTTTATCCGCCACCAATATTTCATAAATTTTATTGTCTTCTTCCAGGATTTTTTCAGCTTTTAACTCCCAGCCATTCTCAAGCAGCCAGCTTCTAATCGAAACAGCACTTACATTCGGCTGGAGAATCAGTCTGCTGACACCTTCCAGTTTGCCCTTTCCTTCCTCAAGGATGCTGGCAATAAGGGCGCCTCCCATGCCGGCAATTGTGATGCAATCCGTTTCGTTAGGGGAAATGACTTCAAGCCCGTCCCCTTTCCTGACAGCAATGACATCTTCAAGCTGTGAATATTTCACTTGTTTTAAAGCGGATTGATATGGTCCCTCTGCCACTTCCCCCGCTATGCCCGAGACAGCGATTCCTTTATCTACCGCATAACATGGAAGATAGGCATGATCGGAGCCGATATCGGCGATTCTGGAGCCCTCTGGTATGAACGATACAACTGTTTCTAGTCTTTTAGATAATTTTTCAGCATTCATATTTTCACCTTTTATATGTATTTGTTATGGGATGTACAATTTATTCTTTCAGCTTATGGTATACGTTTCTCATTCTAACCAAGTTTCATAACAAAAAAAAGTTCTTTGCACATGCAAAGAACTTTTTTAAGGAATTATAATGACATTAACCATTCAGCCATAGCATCTTGGTTTTCCGGTGGAACCAGGCCAGCTGGCATTGCGCCGCCTTTACCGTTTTGAAGAATATCTACGATTTCTTCTTTAGAATAGCGGTCACCAACACCAGTAAGCGCAGGACCTACACCGCCTTCATAGTTCTGGCCATGACAAGAAATACATGCTTGCTCATAGTGTGCCTCAGGATCGAATTCTCCGCCTTCAGCAGTACCGCCGCCTTCAGCTTCACCCTCGGCTCCTTGCTCACCATGTTCTTCTGCCATCTCCTCAGAGTTGTTCAATCCTTCCAAAGACATAAAGAAAACAAGGCCGATTCCAAATACCATAATTAGAATGAATGGAATGATCGGATTGCGATTCATAGATTAACCTCCCTTATGTAACGTTTGTTAGTATAGGTTGTGTTTATTATAAACAATATATATTTTACTTTAAAAAGCTGGAAAGTAAAAGTCCTAACCACCACTTTTTCGACGTTTGTCGCAAATTAGACAAAAACAAAAGCGATTATAGGTGAGTCGAAGAATTTTATCTCTCGGTAATCTCCAACATAAAAAGCCCGGACAGCTATCCGGGCTTCAATCCAAAACGATGATTAACATCCAATCAAACGAGAAATGACCATTCTTTGAACTTCAGATGTTCCTTCCCCGATTTCAAGGAGTTTCGCATCACGCATGTAGCGCTCCACTTCATACTCCTTCATATAGCCATAGCCACCATGTATCTGGATGGCTTCATCAGCGACCTCCATCGCGATTTCAGATGCGTACAGTTTACACATGGAAGCTTCTTTTGCAAACGGCCTTCCCTGATCCTTAAGCCAAGCCGCTTTATAGATCATGTTTTGTGCCAATTCAATTTTCATCGCCATATCAGCGAGTTTGAATTGGGTAACCTGGAACTGAGATAATGTTTTGCCAAATTGTTTTCTTTCCTTGGAATACTGCAGAGCCCTTTCAAACGCAGCTTCTGCAATTCCAAGTGCCATCGCTCCGATACCAATACGTCCTCCATCAAGGGTGGCGAGGAATTGCTTGAACCCTTCCCCTTTTTTCCCGAGGAGATTTTCTTCAGGTACCCTTACATTCTCAAGGACAAGTTCCGTTGTATTGGATGCATTAAGCCCCATTTTTTCATAGTTATCGACAACCGTAAATCCTTCAGCATCAGTCGGTACAATGATTGCACTGATTTCTTTACTTCCGTCTTCTCTTCTATTAGTTATGGCAGTCAGCGCGAGATGTTTGGCGTAGCTGGCGTTTGTAATAAAGCTCTTATTGCCGTTGATAACATATTCATTTCCTTCAGTGACCGCTGCTGTCTGAGTCCCCCCTGCATCAGATCCTGCATTAGGTTCGGTAAGCCCGAACGCACCAAAAGATTCACCAGTACAAATAGGTGTAAGATATTTATGCTTTTGGTCCTCGGTACCAAACATATTTATAGGAGCTCCACCCAAAGAAATGTGAGCTGAATAGGTAATCCCAGTTGAGGCACAGGCTTTGCTCAACTCCTTTGTAACAATGGCAAAACTGACGGTATCCCCGCCTGCCCCGCCATATTCTTCAGGAAAAGGCAGTCCCATCATTCCAAGGTCTGCTAATTTCTTGAAAATTTCTTTCGGGAATTCTTTCGTCCGATCTCTTTCAATTGCTCCGGGAGCCACTTCTTCCCTGGCAAAGTCCCGAATTGTTTTTTGAATCATCTTTTGTTCAGAAGTTAAATCAAAATTCATGTCCATCCCCCTTAGTATGCAAACATCTGTAACCTTTACAGATTTTAAATTGACGCACAACCAGACAGCTGTCTTTGAAATCATTTTAAGCTAAAGACCTTTTGTACGCGCTTACACTTTTATTATAAAAGGATTGGCATAATTTTCTCAACTTTTAAAAACTTTTTAAAATTAAGATATTATATTACAATAGAGACAATCAATATTAAAAATCCAGCTGCCCCTGCAATGGTGAAATATATCAACCTCAGATAGAGACCTGCCAACGTCCATAGAAAACAATTACAAAACAAGACTATATATGTAGTGAGCTTACCTCCGTGCAATACAGCATCCGAAAGATGCACCGAATAAATGAGGAGAATAAGGGCTGTTGCAATATAAACAACCGGCAAAACCATCTCTTTTTTAGAATAATAAATTCCTGCAAAAATCAATAAGACGACAAAACCCGCCAAAATCGCTGTTTGCAAAACGAATGACAATTCAGTAAAATAAATGACAAATAATGAAAACGGAATCAAAGCTATTAAAAGAGCAGATGAAAAATAGGCTCCCCAAAGACTTGACGGTTTCCCATCTGTATCTTCCAGATCCTCACCTTGGTTATAAAGGGCGAGCAGATAATCACAATACTGTTCAGGAAGCATCTTGTTTTGTTTCCAGAAATGAATTTCATTAATGATTATGTTTGTTTTTTGAGATTTAGTATCCATAGAACCACATCCTGTACTCTATTTTTCGCCGCAGATACTCCGGAACCCTTTTTTAATAAATAAAAAAAATAGTTTACTCTCCTAGTAGGAAAGTAAACTATCTGCCGGCATATTCTATTCCAAGAAATCCTTCAAGCGTTTGCTTCGGCTTGGGTGACGCAGTTTTCTCAACGCTTTCGCTTCGATCTGACGGATACGTTCTCTTGTTACACCGAAAACTTTTCCAACTTCTTCAAGCGTTCTTGTACGTCCATCATCAAGTCCGAAACGGAGTCTAAGCACATTCTCTTCTCTGTCTGTTAATGTGTCCAGAACGTCCTCCAGCTGTTCTTTAAGCAGTTCATATGCAGCATGTTCAGAAGGAGATTGAGCTTCTGCATCTTCAATGAAGTCTCCAAGATGAGAATCATCCTCTTCACCAATCGGTGTTTCCAAGGATACAGGCTCTTGAGCAATTTTAAGGATTTCCCTTACTTTTTCAGGTGTAAGATCCATTTCTTCGGCAATTTCTTCAGGTGAAGGTTCACGGCCTAAATCTTGAAGGAGCTGACGCTGAACTCTGATGAGTTTGTTAATCGTTTCCACCATATGAACAGGAATACGAATGGTTCTTGCCTGGTCAGCGATGGCACGCGTAATCGCTTGTCGGATCCACCAAGTGGCATAGGTACTGAACTTGAATCCTTTGCGGTAATCAAATTTTTCAACTGCTTTGATGAGACCCATATTACCTTCTTGTATAAGATCAAGGAACAGCATTCCACGTCCAACATATCTCTTGGCAATACTTACAACAAGTCGAAGGTTGGCTTCAGCAAGACGGCGCTTCGCCTCTTCATCCCCTTCTTCAATACGGTTAGCGAGAGAAATTTCCTCTTGGGCAGACAGAAGATCCACTCTTCCAATTTCCTTCAAGTACATACGAACCGGATCATTGATTTTAACTCCCGGAGGAACACTCAGGTCGTTCAAATCAAATTCTTCATCATCAGCTTTATTCAACTGCTGGATATTCGGATCATCGTCCTCTTCATTTTCGTTGATGATCTCCACACCTTGTTCACCAAGCTGTTCATAAAATTCATCCATCGTGTCTGATTCTAATTCGAAATTTGCTAATTTTTCCGCAATGTCTTCATATGTTAATACTCCTCGTTTTTTTCCGAGCTCCATTAACTGTTCTTTCACCTGGTCTACTGTAACTTCTGACTCTACCTCTTTGGAACGTGCTGACTTTTCAGCCATTTGTTCCCCTCCTTCCAACTTCCTTGCAATTGATTCCGCTTTATAACGATTTTCTCAGCTGCACGATTTCCATAGCAATCAAAGCAGCTTTGTTATAATCTTTTTGTCTTTCCGCTTCTTTTTGGGCTGATTGTTTTTCTTTTATTGTCAACATCTTTTGATGTTTTAACACCTGATTTACGTAATCAATTAATTCCTGTTCACTGCATTCATCTGAAACCGACATCATTCCTATTTCAGATACAACCCTCCTGAGCCTGCTGTCTGGCAGGAATTGAATAAATCCGCTGGAGTCAGCCTCATTCCCCTCTTCATAATAACCAAATAAATACGTAATGATTGCCTGGTGTTCATCAAGGTTAAACGAGTTTCCGCCCAGCAGGTCCTGCACCTTAAAACAGATATCAGGATTTTTCATCATATGGGCAATGAGTCTTCTTTCAGCCGTATGATATGCAGGAAACAGTTTATTTTCAGCTTTTGGCTGTACAGGTTGAATAAAATCGGGCTTTCTTTGTTCCCTTTTATCCGATTTCTTTTTCGAGAAATATATTTGTTTCTGCTGCTGCTGAAGGGCCTGCAGCGACAATGAGAATTCATCAGCCAGCTGGCGCAGATAGTAGTCACGTTCGATGTGGTTCTGCAGCGAACTGATTTCCCTTAATACTTCTTCTATATACTGAAGCCTATCTCCTTCATCATTCAAATTTTTTCCTTGACGAAAATAAATTAGTTTGAATGCCATAAAGGTCAAGCTTGCCCCTATTACATCATTTTGGAATTTTTCAGCGCTATACTTTTTGATGTAGTCATCAGGATCAAGTTTTTCAGGTATCATTGCAACTCTTATATTAAATTGTTCTTCATTGAGCATTTTGGCAGCCCGGAAAGCTGCTTCCAACCCTGCTTTATCACCGTCATAGCAAATGACAATGGATTCTGCCACCCGTTTCAGCATTTGCATGTGCTTCGGAGTCAGGGATGTTCCCATTGAAGCAATTCCGTTTTCAACCCCTGCCCTGTCAGCTGAGATGACATCCGCGAAGCCTTCAAACAGAACTGCCTGGCTCTTCCTTCTGATTACCGGACGGGCATTTTGAAAATTATAGAGGACGGAACTCTTGTTGAAAATAATGGTTTCAGGGCTGTTCAAATATTTAGGCTCTTCCCCGCCCATGGCCCTTCCGGAAAATGCGATGGTTTTTCCGCGATGATCATGGATCGGAAACATAACCCTTCCCCTGAACCGATCGAAATATTGTTCTTCGCTTTCTTTCTTTACAAGAAGTCCTGCTTGCTCCATCAAATTGGGTTCAAATCCCCGTTTTGTTAAGAAGTTAACGGTGAATTCCCAGCTTGGAAGGCTCCAGCCGATTCGGAATTTATCGATACTCTCACGGGTAAAGCCTCTTTGGAGAAGGTATTCCAATGCTTCCTGACCCTCTTTTGTATTTACGAGCAAATGATGATAGAATTTACTTAACAGCTCATGAGCTTCTATCATTTTTTCTTCATCTCTGCTGGCTGTTGTTTCAGCCGGGCTTACATCAACCGAAAGTTCCTGGCCGGTTTTCTCGGCAAGCTTCACAACGGCTTCCTGAAACGATATACCATCTATATCCATAAGGAAGGTATAGGCATTTCCGCCAGCACCGCAGCCAAAACAGTGAAAAATCTGTTTATCAGGTGAAACAGAAAAAGATGGGGTGCTTTCTCCATGGAATGGACAAAGACCAAAGTAGTTCCTTCCCTGTTTCTTCAGTTGTACATACTCACTAATGACGTCCACTATATCAATTGACTGACGAATTTCATTAACCTTTTCTTCAGGAATTCTCCCTGTCACAAATACATCACCTGAATCATTTATTTACTCTCAATAATGCATTCGATAAATCCTAATGATCTCCTGCAAAATTCGACAATATTTTATTAAATGTAGATATAAACCTCTCTCTATCCTCTGATGAGTATGGCTTTGGTCCCTTTCCAAATTTTCCTTTCCGTCTTTCTTTAGCGGACAGATACCGGAAATCCAAAGCCGTAGAGATGGTTTCTTCTCTAAACTCTTTTCCCCTCGGAGAAATCGCATAAACGCCTTTCGGCAATACGACGCTCGCCAGCCCAATATCCTGAGTGACGACCAAATCCCCTTTTTTTATATGGTTCATGATATAAAGGTCCGCTGCCTCTTTGGATGAATCCACATACACCCATTCACCCCCATCAGGATTGCTCTTTCTGTGGGCATTTGATGCAATGAAGATGACTTTTATTCCAAACGCACTTGAAATGTCCGTGATTTCTTCTTTTACAGGACATGCGTCCGCATCCACAAAGACTACAGCGTCTTTGTTGTTACTGTTATCTATTCTACATCACCCCAAAATATCCTTCTTCATATGACAACTTTCACATTGTCCATCTTAAAGATAACATTTTGTCGATTTTTTTCTTCGCCAGTGACTTGACATAACCCAATAATTAGTTTATTCGTTTATACATCAGTCTAAACCTATTTTTGAATATATTTTTATCACAATTTTTTATTATAGTATATCTTCTTCTGTTTGACCACTAAAAACCCCGTTTACAATATATTTTTTCTAAGCCTTGCGTATTCCTGATTGAAACACATTATTTTCGCGTTGATATTTTATTGACGTACATTTCAAATGACATCTTATATTTTTAGAAGAAGCGAAAAAAAGATGACATCCTTGAATGCCATCCTTAGTTTGATTTATGAATTTCGTGCATGATAATATTTGCTGTTTCTTCAACCGCTTTATTGGTAACATCCACTACACTGCAGCCGATTTTATCAACAATTTTTTCAAAGTATTCAATTTCCTGCTGTATACGATCCAGATTTGCATAGCTTGCCTGGTCGTTCAATCCAAGGGATTTAAGCCTTTCCCTTCTGATACTGTTCAGTTTTTCCGGTGCAGCTTTTAATCCAAAGCACTTTGAAGGAGAAACTTTGAAAAGTTCTTCGGGAGGGTCTACTTCCGGTACCAACGGCACATTGGCCACTTTCAATCTTTTCAGTGCCAAATATTGAGACAACGGTGTTTTGGATGTCCGGGAAACACCGATCAGAACAATGTCCGCTCTTAAAAGACCCCTTGGATCTCTTCCATCGTCATACTTTACAGCAAATTCAATGGCCTCAACCTTTTTGAAATAATCGGCATCCAGCTTGTGGACAACCCCAGGCTCATTTAAAGGTGTTTTATCATACTTTTCCTGATAGGTATCCATTATTGGCCCCATGATGTCAAAAGCATATAACTGATCCTTTTCAGCATGCTCCTTGAGGTATTGTCTCATCTCAGGCTTAACCAGAGTATAGACAATTAATCCATTATTCAATTTTGCCAATGAAAGAACTTCATCAAGATGAGAAAAATCTTCTACGTATGGGAACCGCTTGATTACGGTATTGGAACCGTCAAACTGGCTGATCGCTGCCTTTGTAACAAGTTCAGCTGTCTCCCCTACTGAATCGGATACAACATAAATGTATGGTTCTTTCAAAATCATCACCACCCAGTCAAAATTACAAGTTAAATGTCTTCCGCTAAAGCAACAAATGCTTTAGTTATGTTTGTCTTTGTGATCCTCCCGGTTACTTCGAGGTCTCCGTTTTCCGTAACATTCACCACCGGGACAGCGTCAATCTGTTTTTCGATCAGGCTCTTAGCTACATCAATCAACAAATCATCTTTTTCACAAGTTGTGATGTTAGGCATCCTGGTCATAATGATATTCACCGGTATGGAAGATAACTCTTGTTTGCCTATGCTTGCACGGAGCAGGTCCTTCCTTGAGAGAACACCCACCAGATGGGTGTTTTCATCTATTACGAATAAGGTGCCTACATCTTCAAGAAACATTGTCACTATTGCATCATATACTGAAACATTCTCATTCACAACTACAGGAATGGATTGATAATTTCTTACAAGTATTTTTTTAAGGTTTTCTGTTAAAAGTTGTGTACCGGTCTTCCCTGAATAAAAATATCCTACACGCGGCCTTGCATCCAAATAGCCCGCCATCGTCAATATGGCCAAATCGGGCCGCAATGTGGCTCGGGTCAGGTTCAGCCTCTCAGCAATCTGCTCTCCTGTTATCGGTCCATTATCTTTTACAATTTGCAGAATATGCTCCTGCCGGTTATTTAGTTCCATCTCGCTCACCACCTAACGGACAATGTATAAAATAAGTGTTATACTTTATACTAAATATTATATACTATTAAAGAAAAAAGAAAAGAAAGACTTTTTGAAAAAGCCTATTTTATCATCACTAAGGAGGATACAGCCCTCTTTCATTAGGTTAGCTTTTTAACTGGAAGACTGCAATTATTTTGTATTGTGGATCATATGTTGTATATTCTTATAGAAAGTGATAAAATTATTCCATCTTTCAAAGAGCTCTTCTTTGAAAATCAAAAATCAATAATGTTATATGCGTTGATGGAAAGATAAGTACTTGTATAATTAGCGATCCGGGGGTGGTGAAAGCCCGGAAGACAAGGAAACGGCATTCCTGAGCATCTGAAACGAAAGTGGATATACCCAAACGTATATCAACTAGGGTGGAACCGCGGGCAAAGCTCGTCCCTAGGCATAATGCCTAGCGACGAGCTTTTTTTATTTCACTTTTTCAAAAATTTAAGGAGTTGTTGACAATGTCCATGGAAGAAATCGTTAACTTAGCAAAACACAGAGGATTCGTGTTCCCTGGGTCTGAAATATATGGAGGCCTTGCAAACACATGGGATTACGGTCCCCTTGGTGTCGAACTGAAAAATAACATCAAAAAGGCATGGTGGAAAAAATTCATACAGGAATCCCCTTATAATGTGGGGCTTGATGCTTCCATCCTGATGAACCCCCAGACATGGGTAGCATCAGGACACGTAGGAAATTTCAATGATCCGATGATCGACTGTAAAAATTGCAAGACCCGTCATCGAGCAGATAAAATCATTGAAAATGCTCTTGAAGAGAAAGGCGTTGAAATGATCGTCGATGGCCTCCCGTTTGAAAGAATGGCTGAAATCATCAATGAATATGAAATTGCCTGCCCGGACTGCGGCAGCCGTGACTTCACGGAAATCCGCCAGTTCAACCTGATGTTCAAAACACATCAAGGAGTAACCGAGTCATCCACAAATGAAATTTTCCTTCGTCCTGAAACAGCACAAGGAATTTTCGTTAACTTTAAAAATGTCCAGCGTTCCATGCGTAAAAAAGTTCCGTTCGGAATCGGACAAATCGGAAAGAGTTTCCGTAATGAAATCACTCCTGGTAACTTCACTTTCCGCACCAGGGAATTTGAACAGATGGAGCTTGAATTCTTCTGCAAGCCCGGCGAAGACCTTGAATGGCATTCCTATTGGAGAGAATTCTGTAAAAACTGGCTGTTATCCTTGGGCATGAAAGAAGACAACATGAGGCTTCGCGACCACGATGATGATGAGTTATCTCATTACAGTAATGCGACAACGGATATTGAATACAAATTCCCATTCGGCTGGGGCGAGCTATGGGGTATCTCTGACCGTACTGATTTTGACCTTAAACGCCATATGGAACATTCCAATGAAGACTTCCATTACATGGATCCCCAAACAAATGAGAAATATGTGCCTTACTGTATCGAGCCATCACTTGGAGCAGACCGTGTAACACTTGCTTACCTTTGTGATGCATATGAGGAAGAAGAACTTGAGAAAGAAACAAGGACTGTTCTTCGTTTCCATCCTGCTATTGCGCCATTCAAAGCTGCAGTTCTTCCTCTTTCCAAGAAGCTATCAGATGATGCCTTCAAAGTATATGAAGAACTGTCTAAGGACTTGATGGTTGATTTCGATGAAACAGCATCCATCGGTAAGCGCTACAGACGCCAGGATGAAATCGGTACACCATTCTGTATCACATTTGATTTTGATTCTGTGGAAGATGGTCAGGTAACGGTACGTGACCGTGACTCCATGGACCAGGTCCGCATGCCGATCAGCGAAGTAAAAGGATTCCTTGAGGAAAAGATCAATTTCTAACAATCGTTAAAATTCAAATTGAAGCTTGCTGGTGTGCGCCAGCAAGCTTTTTTATTTGTCATACTTTCCCGGGGAAGGAAATGATATCGAGCGTTTTCGGGCCGGTGAGATTCGGATTTCCGGAGGATGTTGGCCCGTTTAGAGAATTATCGGACCATCGAGATCCGAATTTCCCAGTGATGCTGGCCCATTTAGGGAGTTATCGGGCCGTTGAGACCCTATTTCCTTAATGATACTGGCCCGTTGAGGGAGTTATCGGGCCATTGAGATCCGAATTTCCAGGAGATACTGGCCCGTTTAGGGAGTTACCGGGCCGTTGAGATCCGAATTTCCCAGTGATGTTGGCCCATTTAGGGAGTTATCGGGCCATTGAGAACCGAATTTCCAGGAGATACTGGCCTGTTTAGGGAGTTACCGGGCCGTTGAGACCCTATTTCCTTAATGATACTGGCCCGTTGAGTTTGCATTCAAAAAGTTGGTTACTTTGACAGTATTTATTCGAAGCTTTTACGCAAGGTTGATTGGAGCGGAAGGTGTGCGATCTCCTGCGGGACTAGCGGGACAGATGAGACCCCGCAGGCGGAGTCGAGGAGGCTCAACGCCCGCCCCGCGGAGTCGCGCACCTGGAGCGGAAATCAACGAACTCATCCACATAGCAGCAAACTTTATGAAAAGAGCAAAAAAGCTGACAGTTAAAATACCTGTCAGCTTTCCTACATTAAATCCTTCATTCTATCGATCTGGTCCAAAAACTTTCTGGATTTTAAATAAAGACCGGAATATTCATCATAATAAGTCCTGATGATTTTTTTCAATTCTTCTTTTGTAGAATCTTTCACGGATATTTTCCCTAAGCGGTTCATATCGAAATGATAAAACAATCTTAAAAGCTTGATCGCCTGAGGCGAAACCTTATAATGGTAAGGGTCATTTTGAAGGCAGCGATGACATATGATGCCGTTTTCCTTAAAGGAAAAGGAAAATTCCCCTTCGGTTTCACCACAAACAGCGCACTTATCCAATGAAGGGTGCAACCCTAAAACAGGGAGCATTTTCATCTCAAAAATATGTGTAATGATATCAGGATCATATTCTTCATTAATATAATTCAGTGTTTGAAAGAGCATCTCGAACAAGAAAGGGTTCGGTTTCCGGTCCTCGGTCCCTTTATCAATGAGATCCACGACATAAGTAGCGTAGGCTGTTTTGAACAGATCCTCCCTTATGCTTCTCATGGATTGAATGGTCTCTGCCTGCTGCAGTGTTCCCAACCCGCTGCTCTTTTGGAAAAGAAAGTATCCGTATGTAAAGAGTTGGGAAACCGAAGACAAACGGCTGTTGGTTTTTTTAGCTCCTCTTGCCATTACCCCCACTTTCCCATTCTCTCTTGAATAAATAGTTACAATTTTATTCGATTCACCATAGTTATTTGTCCTGATGACAATTCCTTCACATTTTTGCAGCATACAGCCACCTCCCGAGGGATTAAGATAGATCGGGTGATAGCCCAGGTGATCAATCATATATTAACTCAATATAGGACAAAAAGTGCCTGAGTGCCTAGCTATGCACTACGGACTTAAGAGATAGGATGGTCTAACTCCGCTAGTTCTTCATCATAATCCAGGATTCCTTCGTCATCAGATGACTCAAGTTCTTTGAAAAGTAAATATGTGTCTATACTACCTGTTTGTGAAAACACCTTCCAGGTAAAGTCCAACATAAAAACCCCGCCTTTCATGTTTTAAACTAGCTGTTTCCTTTGTGTTATTAGATTGACCTTTTAATAAAAAAACATGAGACGTAAATATTGTAAAAGTTACAGTATTTTACAATCAATAATCATCATTGAATCCAAAATCACGCAGGTTGGATAACTTATTCCGCCAATCCTTCTGAACCTTCACCCACAGCTCCAGGTATACTTTGGAACCCAGAAGATTTTCGATATCTACCCTTGCACGCTTCCCGATTTCTTTAAGCATTCCACCTTGCTTGCCGATAATGATCCCTTTCTGGGAATCCCTTTCAACAACAATCGTAGCCATGACATCAATGACATTACCATTTCCTCTTGTTGAAATTTTCTCAATGACAACAGCAAGTGAATGAGGAATTTCTTCCCTGGTCAAATGCAATGCCTTTTCACGAATCAGTTCGGAAACAATAAACCTCTCAGGATGATCGGTGATCTGGTCCGCCGGGTAATATTGCGGACCTTCCGGCAGCTCTTTCCTGATCTCTGAAATCAAATTCTCAACATTATTTCCTTCCAGCGCGGATATTGGCACAACTGCTGCAAAATCATATAGAGCGTTATATTGTTCTATCAGCGGCAGTATTTCATCGGGATGAAGCTGGTCAATTTTGTTGAGAACCAAGAATACAGGTGTCTTGACGCCTTTAAGCTTTTCAATGATGAATTCGTCCCCTCGGCCGTATCCTTCTTCCGCGTTGATCATAAACAAAATAATGTCTACTTCCCTGAGTGTGTTCTGCGCAATCTTCATCATGAAATCCCCAAGCTTGTGCTTAGGCTTATGGATCCCCGGTGTGTCGATGAAGATCATTTGAGAATCATTTGTTGTATAAACCCCCTGGACTTTATTACGGGTCGTCTGAGGCTTATCACTCATGATCGCAATCTTTTGCCCGATGACGCGATTCAGAAAAGTGGATTTCCCTACATTAGGTCTTCCGATGATTGATATAAATCCTGATTTGTACACTTGTTGTTCGTTATTACTCATTTAAATCCTCCGGTGAAAATGCTCCTGGCAAAATTTCTGCAACTGTTAACTCTTGTATATCCCCTTTTAAATTACTCAAAACCACTTTCATATCAGGGGGACAAAGTTCTGAGATCACTTGTCTGCATGCACCGCAAGGAGGAACGGGACGATCGGTATCCGCAACCACTGCCAGTTTTTTGTACTTTTTGTCTCCTTCAGAATAAGCTTTAAACAATGCAGTTCTTTCAGCACAATTGCACATACTGTATGCTGCGTTTTCAATGTTGCAGCCATGATAGACTTTTCCGTCTTCTGTCAGCAGCGCTGCGCCAACCCCGAATTTAGAGTAAGGTACATATGCTCTATCTCTTGCTATTTTAGCTTCTGCGATTAATTGTTCATTTTTCATATTAGATCTCCTTTGATTACCCACTTTCTATTTTACTACATCTTACGTGAAAAAAAATGGGCTGTTACCGTATTGTTAAAAAATAGTTAGATAATTCTCACAAATGGACAACCGATACCATGGGTGTGAAACCATTTTATCCAACATTCGTTTAGAATTCAAATTTCCACCAAAAAATCACCTGAAACAAACGACACATAAAAAAGATTGCAGGGAATCCCTGCAATCTTTACAACAAGTCATTCTCATGTAAAAACGATCCACAATTTCGGCAGGAAAATAATAAGGCCGATGATAACGGCTCCAACAGCATAGCATAATACCGCTCCTGCCGCTATATCTTTTGCCTGTCCTGCAAGGGGGTGATAGTCTTCGGTCACCAGGTCCACCGCTCTCTCGACCGCTGTATTCATCATTTCCAAGGCGAACATTCCCGCAATGAGAAGGATGATGACAAGCCATTCCACTTTTGAAATGGAAAAAATAAATCCTGCCGCTACTGCAGCAAGGGCAGTGATAAAGTGTACCAGGAAGTTAAATTCTTTTAGAAAAACAAGCTTAATGCCCTTAATGGCGAATTTAAAGGAACGAAGAAATTTCTTCCCCGTGGAGAGATTATCTTTGTAGTCCATATCCATCAAGGATTTCCTTTTGTCTGCCAAACATCCGCTTTTCATCTTCCTCATTCATGTGGTCATACCCGAGGAGATGCAAGAAGCCGTGCAAGGCAAGGAAACCAAGCTCCCGTGAAAAAGAATGACCATATTCATCAGCCTGCTCTTTCGCTTTCTCGACAGAGATGATGATGTCCCCCAAGATACGCGGGATTCCCTCTCCGACAACTTTGGTTTCATCTTCACCAAGTTCTTCAAGCGCAAAAGAAATCACATCCGTCGGCTGGTCCTTGTCTCGGTATTCTTTATTGATTTCCTGTATCCGCTCATTCGTAACAAATGAAAGGGTCAATTCGCTTGCCGGCTCAACCTTTTCCTGCCCCGCTGCGTAATCGAGGAGGCTTTGAACCAGCTCTCTGTCTGATTCAGAGAGCTTTTTCGTTTCATCCAAAAAATCAATTTCAAGATTCATGTGCTAGCTCCTTTCCCTTCGCTTCCGGATATTCGATCCGGGAGTGAAATATTCCATTTAATGATTCACAAAACGTTTTCTTTACTATATCCAATTCTTTAAGTGTTATATCACATTCGTTGAACTGTCCATCCTGGAGCCTGTCTTTTACAATATTATCCACAAGCTTTTTAATTTCTTCCGTGGTCGGATTTTTCATGGACCTTACTGCCGCCTCTACACTATCTGCGATGTTAATGACAGCTGCCTCCTTGGTCTGAGGTTTTGGTCCGGGATATCTGAATGAGTCCTCATCCAAATCTTCATTTTCTTTCAAAGCCTTATAATAAAAATATTTGAGAAGAGTCGTCCCATGATGCTGTTCGGCAATATCAATGAACTCCTTAGGAAGCTTATACTTCCTCAACATCTCTGCTCCGTCAGTTGCATGGCTGATAATAATATCCCTGCTTCGTTCAGGCGATAAATGATCGTGCGGGTTACCGGCATTCATCTGATTCTCAATAAAATAACGGGGACGGACTGTTTTCCCAACATCATGATAATAGCAGCCCACTCTGGCAAGCAATCCATTTGCACCGATGGATTCACAGGCTGTTTCCGCCAGGTTAGCCACCATCACACTATGATGATAGGTCCCCGGAGCCTCCGTAAGCAGTTTCTTTAAAAGCGGGTGATTGGGATTGGAGAGTTCGACGAGCTTCATCGCTGTCAAAATCCCAAATCCTGCTTCAAAAAACGGCAGGAATCCTATAGTCAATACTGCCGCACCTATTCCTGACACAAACCCGTAAACGATAAAATAAGTGTATTCCATATTTGAATAGCTTACTCCACGCAGGAATAGCAGGAATAGGATGATCAATACATTCACCAGCGAAACAAATAATCCGGCCTGAAGGATATTTGCCCTGTTTTTCCGGCTCGATAAGAATAGGACACCCGCAAGCCCGCTGAACATAATATAAATGGCCATTTCTATATCAATTGCACCTGTTATTTCATAATGGAACACAATGCTCCCGCAGGCTGCAAGGATCATGACCATAAGCATGGCAATTCTTTCATTCAGCATGATTCTGATCAGCATTCCTGCCATGGCGGCAGGGAACAAGAACCCTACTCTGTCTAAATCAAGTTCTTTCATTAAGGCAGTGATCTTCATCAAGATGAGACTGATAACGAATATTAGGCTTAACAGAATGAGACGGTTTTGTTTTCTTTCTTCAGGAAGATCCCAGTTATGAAAGTGATAGTAGATCGCTCCAATCGCGAGAACAACAAATATCCCCAGGCCGATAAAAGGTTTTTTAGGTGTTTCGCTGGAAAGAAGCCCTAATAATTCCAGCTGCCTATAGTCCTCATGGGTAATCATTTGTCCTTGCTGAACAATGACTTCCCCTTCAATGATTTCTTCACGATTCACTTCTTCCATTGCTTCCTGCTTTTTCTGCTCAGTTAAATTCTTATCAAATATTTCAGTAGGAATAATGGCAAACCTGCTTAAAGATAATGCCGCTTCAATCATTGGTGATGGAAGGTTCAATGCTCTTAACCTTGTATCCAGCTTTTCGTTTACCGAATAAAGGTCCTCTTCATATATTTTATCACTCATTGTGGATTCAATCTGGGAAACAACCACCGTGTTGACCCGATTGAGCTCATCATCATTTAAGGTAAGCAGAGTTCTAAATACGCTGTCCGGGATGCTTTGGGTTATACTGTCTCTGACATTGACATTTTTCGTAAGCTGCGTTTTCAGCAATGCCAGCTTTTCATCGGTTGTCAGCTCGGCCTCAGGTTCAATTCCCTCTCCCTCTTCATCCCCCGGCTGCCCTTCTGCTGCTGGAGTTTGTTCTTTCCCGATCTCTTTTATAACTTCGAAAATTGAATTGATGAGAGAGACCCGGTTTTCAACAACATCCGGCTGCCGGGTGTATTGGTTGGGCACTTCTTCAGCTGCTTCATCCCGCTTCTTCTGTGTCAATACATCATCCGTAATCGTCTTAGGCGACCTGATTGTTACATCGGCGGTTTCAAATACATTCACGTCATACTTTTCCGGTTTGACGTTGCCGTAAAGAACTCCGTAAAGCAGTAAACCCAATAAAACAAAAATGAGAAGCGTAAAAACTTTATAACTCAATATCGAACGAATTTTATTGATATAAGGCTGAAACTTCATCAGAATCCTCCCGGCTGGTTTGTAGATATGTATAGAGGGTGAATTTTCTATTAATTATGTAAAATGATAACAGTTTTTGGAGGGGATTGCACCCTCTATTTTCAGCTTTGTATGTATTTTCCAGTTTTTCGGAAACATAAGAAAACGGCCTGCGGAAATGATCCGCAAGCCGTTTTTCACATTGTATTTTTTTCATAAGCATTGATGATTTTTCCGACAAGCGGGTGGCGGACAACATCAGATTGCTCAAGATAAACAAAAGCGAGACCTTTTATATCCTTTAGGATTTTTTCCGCGGTGACCAGCCCTGATTGTGCCCCTTTAGGCAAATCGACCTGTGACCTGTCACCATTGATGATCATCTTTGACTCAAAGCCAAGTCTTGTCAGGAACATCTTCATTTGGGCTTGTGTAGTATTTTGTGCTTCGTCCAGTATGACAAAGGCGTCATCCAGCGTTCTTCCTCTCATATAGGCAAGGGGAGCGATTTCGATGGTCCCTCTTTCAATCAGCCTTTGGGTATGGTCAGCCCCCAGGACATCATTGAGTGCATCATACAGGGGCCTTAGATATGGATCCACCTTTTCCTTCAGATCACCCGGCAGGAAGCCGAGGCTTTCCCCTGCTTCGACAGCAGGCCTGGTCAGGATGATCCTTTTCACCATCCCATTTTTCAGGGCGTGTACAGCCATGACTACAGCCAAATAGGTTTTCCCCGTTCCAGCGGGACCGATCCCGAACACAAGGTCATTATTCCGGATGGCATGGATGTACTGGCGCTGTCCAAGTGTCTTCACCCTTATCGGCTTGCCTTTGGCATTCTTTGTTATTTCTTCATTGTATAAATCCTCAAAGTATTCCAAGGTTCCCTGCTTGGCCATTTGCAGAGCGTAGGTGACATCGCGCTGGCTGATATTGATTCCTTTGCGGATGACAAAGAGAAGCCGGTTAAGAATTTCCTGTGCCGTTGCGACATCTTGCTCTTCACCTGAGATATATACAGATTCTCCACGGGTAACAATTGAAACCGATAATTCATTTTCCAATGACTTCAAATGTGAATCTGAAACCCCGAAAAGTGCAATCGCTTCGTTCGGATTATCAAGTTGTATGTTTGTAGTATTTAATTCATCTGGCATTACTCAGTCTCCTTGAATGATTGGTTGTCCGACAGCTATGTCTTCAATTACCTTAAAGTGTACGTTTAACCTTACTTTACCATTTTCAATCTGTTCGTGTAAAACTTTTTCCCCGATTACCTTTGCATCTTCCGGAAGACTTGCTTTCAAGTTATCCCTTGCAAGCTCTTTAGCTGTTGCTATTGCCTCTTTCCTGGTGTATTTCCTCGTAACGTCTTCCTTTTCCTTAACCGTTTTCTCAACATAAGTAACCGGCAATTCCCACTTAAGGAACTTTATCTTGTTTTCGCTGATTTCTTCTACACTGTTTTTATATTCTATCTTTCCCCAACCCCAGATCGGTAACCGGAATTGGCCGAAGGAAATATAATGCTTTATTTCCTCATTGCCGCTGAATACCTCAAAATCAGTAGTCAATGGTAATTCTACATTTGTTTTATACCACACTTCCCCAAAAATAACACCCTTTGCCGGCACTGCTTTCTTTTCTTCCTGTTCTTCCTTTCCGATCAATCCTGAAACCAAAAGCTGTCCTTTCTGAACATAGTCATTCACTTCAACTATCGGCATCCCTTCTTCCACAAACACCTCTTTAATGACCGCCTTCTTCTTTGCAATGAGATTCCTTGCCCCGAGTTGTTCCTCTTCTTCCGGTTCATTCTTCTCGACTACTTGAAAGTGGTAGGTTGTCCCCTTTAATTCGACACCGACCCAAGTGATGTTATTCATCCTGTTACTGAGTTCACGCTGAATGCTTTCTACATCAGGAATCGAAAATTGAAATTTCCCTTTCTTAATACCCATCTCCTGCAGCTGCTTCTCAATCTCGTATTGTGTTTGCGGGCTTGCTCCTTTTATACTGATTCCCCAGACCATATTGGACAATAGAAGAATCAAAAACAGGAAAGAGACTGCCCCAATTAAGAAACCGCTGTTTTTCAGAGTCCTCTTCCAAAGAAAAGGGGAGCCTTGTCCCCTCAAAAAAGTGACACGGCAGTCAAATCTTCTGACTGCACGCCTGAAATTATGTAGATCATTGAGGGATAGATAAAAGGTAAAGATCTGTTCCCCTGCCCTTTTTACTTGCCAGACAGCAATTTGAGATCTGGTAATTTCATTAATGAACCGCTCGATTCCCTTTCCTTCAACCTTAACAAGTACTTTTCCTGTAAAAAACGTCATCCACTGGTTCTTCAAACCAACCCCTCCTGTTTCTTTACTGATCGAGATAAGCGACTTCCACTATTTTCCCTTCAAGCAGAATTTCTTCTGGGAGAATCATCTTTATAACAAAAGACTGACCTTTTATCAGAAGCTGCCCTTGTTTAAGGAGCAGGCGTACTTCATTATCAGTGAAGGTCAAAAGCCCTCTGTGATTTTCTATATAAATATGAATCTGTCCAATCATGGTGATGCGGGGAAGGTCCATCATGACATCTTCCGGAAGGTCCATTGTTTTGGTCATCCACTGGCGCGCTTTTTGAACCCATTTTTTTGCCATACAAAAAGAACCCCCTTTCATCTCATATTTATGAAATAAAAGGGGGTTTCATCACTGTTATTTTATTTTCAGCCCCGCCAGTTGCGTTTCTTCGCCCTTGGGGGTCCTAAAATTTCAGATAAAACGATTCCTTTAACAATATCGTCGCTTCCCAATTTTCTCAGATCCACTCTGTCTCTGCGTTCTTCAACTGTTGATGCAGTCTTCATTTTCACACTTTGAGCTCGCTCGTGATACATTTTTTCCCGGGATTTTAGGTCGGCAATACGTTTTTTAGCCTCTTCTTGTTTTTCAAGGAACTTATTTTTCCCTTGAGTCTCAATTACTTCAATTCCCTTATCAAAGTATTCCTGCGGATCAGGCTTTTCTTCCCAGGCAGGAGCCTGTTCAGGCTCAGTACGCTGGGGTCTCGGCGAGCGGGGCTCCTGTTCAGAAGGATCGCGCTTCATCCTGTTGAAAAGCATACTGATCAATCCCGCGATGACAAGGAATATCAGATTTTCCATAAAGAGATCCCCTTTCTATAAAGAGAAGATCTATTCATCTTGGCCCTCTTCATTCTTATCTCCAGTCAACTTGCCGATGGAGCCTCTCATTTCTGTATCGGCATCTATGTTCTTGTAATTCATATAATCCATAACACCGATATTACCGGATCTCAAAGCTTCCGCCATAGCCAGCGGCACTTCAGCTTCGGCTTCCACTACCTTCGCTCTCATTTCCTGAACACGGGCTACCATTTCCTGCTCATTCGCCACAGCCATAGCTCTTCGTTCTTCAGCTTTGGCCTGGGCAATATTTTTATCTGCTTCCGCCTGCTCTGTCTGAAGCTCGGCTCCAATATTTTTCCCGATATCAACATCCGCGATATCAATCGACAGAATTTCAAACGCCGTTCCGGCATCCAGACCCTTGGTAAGGACCGTTTGGGAAATCATATCAGGATTTTCCAGAACCTTTTTATGATTGCTGGAGGAACCGATTGTGGAGACAATCCCTTCCCCGACACGGGCAACAATTGTATCTTCACCAGCACCTCCGACTAATCGGTCGATATTGGCTCTTACTGTGATACGTGCTTTTGCTTTCACTTCTATTCCATCCATCGCAACACCGGCAATGAAAGGAGTTTCGATAACTTTAGGGTTAACGCTCATTTGTACGGCTTCCAGAACGTCACGGCCCGCAAGGTCGATCGCCGCACATCTTTCAAATGTCAACTCAATATTTGCACGGTGTGCAGCAATCAACGCATTCACCACGCGGTCAACATTACCTCCTGCAAGGTAATGGCTCTCAAGCTGATTGATGGTAACGGTCAAGCCTGCTTTGTGAGCTTTGATCAGCGGGTTGATGATACGGCTTGGGATAACCCTTCTTAATCTCATCCCAACCAGTGTGAAAATACTTATCCTTACTCCCGCAGCAATCGCTGAAATCCACAGCATGACGGGTACAAATGTGAACAGCACTCCCAAGAATATGAGGCCGACTACCACGGCTACGATTACTAATATTGTGCTTGCATCTAGAACCATTTCATTTCCTCCTTCAATTCACGTGTTATTCTATTTCTCTTACTACTGTTCTGGATCCTTCAACTTTGACAACTCTTACTGGTTTATCTTTAGCGATGAAGCCGCCTTCAGTAACAGCATCGATTCTTTCATCATCGATTACAATGGTACCGGAAGGGCGTAATGGTGTTTTTGTAACACCAGTTGCTCCAATCAACTCCAAACGATTTACATTTGAAACATATCCACTTTCGGTATTAGTGGAATCTTTTAGAATGATTTTATTAAAGAAATTCATCTTTTTACCAAACACTTTGACAAACACCACCATTGCAATGATTGCGACCGTCAGCGCTATCAATAATGAAATCCCCATCGTAACAACATTGCCTCCAGCCATCAGGATACTCCCAATGACGGCTCCTATCCCTAAGATCCCGGCAATACCCCCAGGAAGGAAAAACTCGGCTATAATCAACCCTATACCAATAACAAAGAGAATCAATGTTTCGTAACCTGCCAAGCCCGCAACCAAGTGGCCATAGAAAAACAGCAGCAGTGATGCCAGACCAATGGAACCGGCTACACCAAATCCCGGAGAATATAATTCAACAACCAAACCTAAACTTGCAAGCGAAAGAAGTATAGGCACGACAACCGGATTGGTAATAAATCGTGCAAGTGTTTCTGCAAAGCTTTCCTCTACATTTACCACTTCAGCATTTTCCAGGCCAAGCTGCTGTAAAAGTTCATCCATGTTACTGACTGTACCTTCGGAGTATCCCACTGACGCTGCTGTTTTGGAATCCAAGGTTAAAAGTTCCCCTTCAGCTGCACCTGCTTCGGGAAGGTCGACTGATTTGTCAGCCATGGCTAACGCATACTTCGGATCCCTGTCACTTGTTTCTGCAGCACTTTTCATTGCTGCCAGCCAGTAGCTTTGTGCTTTTTCATCTGCTGAATTACCAGCTTGGTCAATGATGGCAGCAGCTCCCATTGTCGCATTGGGAACCATGTAAATTTCATCTGCGTGCAGTGAAATGAACGCTCCTGCTGAAAGGGCACGGTTATCAACAAAGGCAACTGTCTTTATCTCAGTATTATCCAGCAGCTTTCCTATGTTCCCCGCAGCATCGACCAGTCCGCCAGGAGTATCGATATGAAAAATGATCGTATCGGCTCCTGCCTCCCGAGCGTCATTAATACCCCTGTTCAAAAAAGCGTATAGACCTTTTTCAACTTCTTTTTCTATTGGTATGACATAAACCAGTTCATCTTGCGCTTTAGTATTGAATGGAAAGGTCCCAATAAGTGAAGCAGCAAGCAAGAGCAGTAAACCACCTATATAAATTTTTCTTAATAACTTCAAAACCTCACCCCTTTCGGTTTATCAAGAAAATATGACAAGTTGTTTATATTATGTACGATTGGGATAAAAAAAGGTTTCATTTTTTTAATTCACTTTTTTGTATTTACCTAATAAAAAATGAGAAGCGGAATACCGCTTCTCATTTTCATTGTTAAGATAAATGATTTTGAACAAGTTTATTGACGAGAGCTCCATCAGCTTTCCCTTTAACTTTAGGCATGATAGCCCCCATCACCTTACCCATATCTGCCTTGGATTCTGCACCGGTATCAGCAATTGCTTGCTTGATGATCTCAGATACTTCATCTTCAGACAGCTGTTCAGGCATATATATTTCGACATAAGTCAGTTCCTTTTGAATTTTTTCAACGAGATCTTCGCGACCTGCGTTTTGAAATTCCTGGAGGGAGTCTTTGCGTTGCTTAACTTCTCGAGAAAGGACAGTCAACTCTTCATCTTGAGAAAGCTCCTGTTTTCCATGCTTAATCGCTTCATTTTGCAATGCCGCTTTCAGCATGCGGATAACAGAGAGTTTATCTTTCTCTTTATTCCTCATAGCTTGTTTCATATCATTATTTAAACGATCGAGAAGACTCATATATACACCCTCTCTTAGAACTTACGTTTTCTGGCTGCTTCAGATTTCTTCTTACGCTTCACGCTTGGCTTTTCATAGAATTCGCGCTTTCTGTACTCTTGCAAAGTTCCTGTTTTAGAAACTGAACGTTTGAAGCGACGAAGAGCATCTTCAAGCGATTCGTTTTTACGAACAACTGTTTTTGACATCTCTCTTTCCCTCCCTCCGAAACACTGCACTTACATGTTCAAGTAAAGACCTTGGCAATTTGCCATCCACTAAGGGCATCTGACAATACCTAGCTGCCCTTCACTTTGCTGCTAATAAGTACAGCCTTTTACAGAAAGTTATCTTTCTGTATGGATAATTAAATCCATTCACTTTGCAATTATAATATAAGCATTCCATAAGGTCAACAATTTCCGAGTAATTGCTCGTATAAATAGACATGTATTTGGCTCGTTGCTAATAAAGTGTAGAAGGAGGGAGAGGACATGCTTCATTTATTTTTTTTCTTATTATTGATTTTCAGTTTTTTACTGGGAATGTTTTGGCTGAAAAGCGGACTCTACAACATGGCTGGAGCAAGAATGAGGGGATTGATTTTCAAATGGACCGATGCACCCTGGAAGGGATTTATTATTGGGATTATTGTTACAGCAATCCTGCAGAGCAGTTCAGCTGTCATGGTTTTGACAATTGGATTTGTCTCTGCAGGCATCCTTACTTTCAGGCAGTCAATCGGCATTATTCTTGGGACCAATATCGGAACTACCCTGACTTTAGAAATCATTTCATTGGATATTGGCTTCTTAAGTCTTCCGTTAGTGGCTGGTGCAATTCTTTTATTAATCCTCCCGAATCGCAATATCAACCCTCTGGGATTGGCCATGCTGGGGCTGGCCTTGATTTTTGTCAGCATGCGGGGCTTCGAGGAATTGGCCGGACCTCTGGCTGATCAGGACTTCATTCATACGTTAATGGAAAATTCCAATGCATCTCCAATATTCTCTGTAATCCTGGGCACGGTTTTAACGGGACTCGTTCAATCAAGCACAGTGATTACCGGCATTGCCATGAGTTTTGTTGATGCAGATATTATTACTATCTTTGCGGGGATTGCCATTATGCTTGGCGCCAATATTGGTACATGTGTCACTTCCTATATCGCCGGAATCGGCAGCGGAAGGACAACTAAAATGACAGTTTATGCCCATATCTGGCTCAACGTCATTGGGGTTTTATTGTTTTTCCCTTTTATTGATGACTTGGGTGAACTTGTCAGAGCAGCGTCTCAAAATCCCGAATTGCAGCTGGCACATGCCAGCCTCGCCTTTAATGTCATTTGTTCTGTTTTTGTCCTGCCGTTTTCCGGTTTATTCGCAAAAATGATTGAACGGCTTCATGGAAAAGAATGAGGGCTTCATTGCTTGATAAATTAAAACTAAGGATAATATAAAAAGACAGCCTGCGGGCTGTCTTTTCATCTTAGTAATCCGAATCACCAGTTAATCCTTGAACGATTTGAACTCCGGAGCTTGCACCGATTCTTGTTGCTCCAGCTTCAATCATGTTCTTTGCATCTTCTACACTTCTTACACCGCCTGATGCTTTCACACCGATATCCGGTCCAACTGTTTTTCTCATTAGCTTAATATCTTCTATAGTCGCTCCACCTGTAGAGAAACCTGTAGATGTTTTGACGAAGTCTGTGCCTGCTTCAACAGCAAGTCTGCACGCTCTCTCTTTTTCTTCATCAGTAAGGAGGCTTGTCTCAATGATTACTTTTGTCAATGCCTTCCCTTTTGCGGCAGCTGTTACTGCCTGGATATCCTGCTTCACCAAGTCATCATTTCCATCTTTCAGAGCACCGATATTGATAACCATGTCAACTTCAGTAGCACCTTTTTCAATTGCATCCTTGGTTTCGAATGCTTTAGTTTCTGATGTAGTCGCTCCTAATGGGAAACCGATTACAGTACAAACTTTTACATCAGTCCCTTTCAAAAGCTCTGCTGAATATTTCACCCATGTAGGATTGACACATACAGAAGCAAATTTATATTCTTTCGCTTCTTCACAGATTTTTGTTACTTGATCTTTTGTTGAGTCCGCTTTCAATAATGTATGGTCGATCATTTTTGCAATATTGTTTTCCATAAGTAACACTCCTCCAACAAGTTGTCCGTACCTCTTTATTTTAACAAAGGTTAGATGAATATACGAATTTTTTAAGGAAATAAAATTCCGGACATCATTTTCTTAGTGTATCCAAAATAAAAAAAGATCAAGATTAATCCTGATCTTTTTCTTGGCAGTTTTTGCAAAAAGAGTTGATTTTCGCTACAGGCGCACGACTCCGCGGGGCGTGCGGTGAGCCTCCTCGGCTTCGCCTGCGGGGTCTCACCTGCCCGCTAATCCCGCAGGAGGTCGTACACCTTCCGCTACAATCAACGCTGGATATAGAATGAGTGAAAAACAACAATTTTTTAGAAAAGAGCTTTTTTAAATATGATTCTTTTAGTCAAGAGCAGTAATCTCAGCCACAAAATTATGAATCAAATCGAGGCATTCGTCTTTTCAACCGAAGATTAGTTTACTCTATATACTCTAGTTTCATAAGGCATCAGTTCAACCTTGTTTACGTTGCTGTGCTCTTCTACCGTGTAATTGTTCAGGAGGAGTCCTTCTGATCCAACTTTGATTTCTTCGAGTTCTGCTTCGGCTTTCTTTGTCGAAAGGTTTGCCACAACCAGGACTTTTTCATTTTCAAGTGTTCTTGTATAAGCATAGATTTGCTTGTGCTTCGGAAGAATCAAGTCATAGACTCCGTATGTGAAGATCTGATTTTCTTTCTTGATGGCAATCATCTTTTTATAGAATGACAAGATGGAGTCTTCATCTTTAAGCTGAGCATCGACATTGATGCTCTTATAGTTAGGGTTCACTTTCATCCACGGGGTTCCTTCTGAGAATCCACCATTCTTATCATCAGACCATTGCATTGGTGTACGGCTGTTATCTCTAGCTGAAGCCCAGATGATTTCCATGATGTCCTCATGGGATACGCCTTCTTCACGTTTCAACTTATACAGATTCTTTACGGCAACATCATCATAGTCTTCAATTGAAGGGAATTGGACATTTGTCATCCCGATTTCCTGGCCTTGATAAATAAATGGTGTCCCCTGCATCAAGAAATACATCGCTGCCATTGCAGTGGCACTTTCTTTCCAATATTCTTCATCATTGCCCCAAGTTGAAACGACACGCGGCTTATCATGGTTTTCAATGAACAGCGCATTCCAGCCATTGCCTTCCAGACCTTTTTGCCAGCGGCTCAACACTTTCTTCAATTCCACTATATCAAGGTCAGGATTCGTTTCAGCATCCCATAGTCCAAGGTGCTCAAACTGGAATATCATATCCATTTTCCCTTTTTCCTCTCCTACCCAAAGATCTGCCTCATCTGCTGTTACTCCATTTGCTTCACCTACAGACATGACATCATAATTTGCATAGGTTTTGTCTTTGAATTCCTGAAGAAATGTATGAATTCCTTTTTGGTTCATATGCATATCGAAAGAAGATACATATTTTTTGTTTTTCGGATTTGGCATATCTGGCAGGCCCGGACGTTTTTTGATGTGGCTGATGGCATCGATCCTGAAGCCGTCAATCCCTTTGTCCAGCCACCAATTTACTGTATCATAAAGAGCTTCCCGCACTTCTTCGTTCTCCCAGTTCAGATCAGGCTGCTTCGTTGAGAAAACATGTAAATAATACTGTTCAGTTTGTTCATCATATTCCCAGGCAGATCCTCCGAAGATACTCTCCCAGTTATTCGGCTCTTTTCCGTTCTTGCCGTCACGCCAAATGTACCAGTCACGTTTCTCATTATTAATTGAAGATCGTGATTCAATGAACCAGCGGTGTTCATCACTGGTATGATTAAGAACTAAATCAATGATTAATTTCATGCCTCTTGAATGGACTTCCTTCAAAAGATTATCAAAGTCTTCCATCGTTCCGAAATCTTCCATGATATCCTGATAATCCGAGATGTCATATCCATTATCATCATTAGGGGATTTGTACATGGGACAAATCCAAATGACATCGACGCCAAGATCTTTTACATAATCCAGCCTTTGAATGATTCCTTGCAGATCACCGATACCGTCTCCATTTGAATCCTGAAAGCTGCGGGGGTATATTTGATAGCCAACGGCTTCCTTCCACCATACTTTTTTCATTGTAAAACACCTCGTAAAATTTTTTTCAATTCAAGGAATAATTTAATGCGCAATCGTTTGCACTAATAGATAAAAAAAAGAAGAATTGTTTGCGCTTTCTTATACCTACTTAGTTTACAGCTAAATGGGAAACTAATCAATAAGGTTTTTTAGAAAAATAATAAAGCCGGCTCATAAATGAACCGGCTTCCAGCTTTTAGCTGGCTGCTGTTGTTTTTTCTTCTTCTAAAACCCTGACAAATTGTCCTTCATTATATGGATAGCCCGCTTTGGAAATTTTCACTTTCACAAGCTTTCCTACCATATCTTCTGTTGCAGGGAAAATCACTTTCAGATAGTTATCCGTATATCCTACATACAGGCCGCTGTCAGGCTCTTCTTTATAGATTTCTTCAGGAATGACTTCCAGCACTTCATCTTCAAACTGTGATGCATATTCTTTTGCAAGCTGGTTGGACAGCTCAATTAAGCGATGCACACGTTCATTTTTGATTTCTTCATCGATTTGGTCGGTCATTCTTGCTGCCGGTGTACCCGTACGTTTTGAATAAGGGAAGACATGGAGTTCAGAAAACTTGTGATCCTTGATAAAATTATACGTTTCCATGAATTCTTCTTCTGTCTCCCCAGGGAAACCTACGATGACATCTGATGTCACCGCAAGACCTGGAAGAGCTTTTTTAAGCTTCTCAAGTCTTTCAGCAAAGAATTCCATTGTGTATTTCCTTCTCATTCTCTTCAGTACAGTGTTTGAACCAGACTGGAGCGGAATGTGCAAGTGCCTTACAACTAATTTGGAATTATCGATGACTTCAATGACTTCATCCGTCAATTGGCTTGCTTCGATGGAAGATATTCTAATGCGTTTCAGCCCCTGGACCTTCTCTTCAAGGTCGCGGAGAAGCATAGCAAGATTATAATCTTTCATATCCTCACCATAGCCGCCTGTATGGATTCCAGTCAGGACGATCTCTTTGTAGCCCGCATCTACAAGCTGCTGAGCCTGGCGGACTACTTCCTCTGGATCTCGTGACCGCATCAGCCCTCTTGCCCAAGGGATGATACAGAAAGTACAGAAGTTGTTACAGCCTTCCTGAATTTTCAAAGATGCACGTGTACGGTCGGTAAATGCAGGAACTTGAAGTTCTTCATATACACGATTCTTCATGATGTTTCCTACGCCGTTGATCGGCTGTCTTTCTTCTTTAAACTGTTCAATATACTCAAGCATCTTCCTGCGGTCCTGAGTACCCACAACGATATCCACTCCAGGAATCGCCATGATTTCAGCAGGAGAAGTCTGGGCATAACATCCCGTTACACAAATGACTGCATCAGGGTTTTTCCTGATAGCACGTCTGATAACCTGGCGGCTTTTTTTATCACCTGTGTTTGTAACTGTACATGTGTTGATGACATAGACATCCGCTGTATTCTCATATTCAAGGCGTTCATAGCCCTGTTCTTTAAATAATTGCCAAATAGCCTCTGTTTCATAGTGATTCACTTTACAACCGAGGGTATGAAAAGCTACTGTTGGCATATTTTTCACCTCATTAGTTCAAATTGATAGGATGCTGCAGACAGCAAGTAAAATGGAGCTGTTTCTGCACGCATGATTCTGGGCCCTAAGCCACATGAGACAAATCCATGGTCTCTGAGTGTAACTACTTCTTTTTCAGTCAAGCCGCCTTCCGGTCCGAAAACGGCAAGAATACGGTCACCTGGCTTTGCTGCTTTTAAAATGCCGGCCAGGTTGCTTTGTTCCCCTGTTTTGGCATCCTCTTCAAAAGCAACAATCTTATAATCGTAGTCACCGGAAAGGTTCAGCAGTGCTTTAAGCGAAATAGGTGAATGGACTTTAGGGACATGCTGGCGGTGGGACTGCTCAGCGGCCTCCTTGGCTATTTTCTCCCATCGCTCAACCTTCTTCTTCGCTTTCTTTTCGTCCCATTTAACAATTGAGCGATCTGCGGTAAAAGGGACAAATTCTTCTGCACCTAGCTCGGTCCCTTTCTGGATGATCAACTCCAATTTATCCCCTTTTGGCAGTCCGCTCACGATTGTGATTTTCACAGGCATTTCCTTTTCATCTGTTTCCCATTGTACTACCCCTGCTTCCAGGTAGTCACTGGAAATCGTTTCAATTTTCGCTTTTGCTGATTTCCCGTCTGGAAAAACAACATAGAATGAGCTGTCCTTTGTCATTCTCATAACACGGACAATATGATGAAAGTTTTCTCCACCTATGATTAAAGGACTTCCTTCTTGATACTGCTGGTCTACAAAATATCTTTGCATCGGTGATCACCCTTCATAAGACAGTTATTCAGGTTTCTTTGCTATGATGGCAACCCAGTCTTCCATCAAGATAACTTCTTCCACTTCAAAACCTGCTTCCATGACAGCTGACTTAACTAAGTCTTTTTTCTGCCCGATAATCCCGGAAGTGATGAAATAGCCTCCAGGTTTCACAATTCTTGCCGCATCATCTGTAAATCTTAAGATGACTTCAGCCAATATGTTGGCGACAACGACATCTGCCCCTTCCGATACACCATCCAAAAGATTGTTTTGACTGACAGCGACTCGATTGTGGACTTTATTCAGCTTCGTATTCAATCTTGCAGAATTGACAGCCACCTCATCAAGATCGTAAGCTTCGACTTTCTCAGCCTGAAGCATGGCTGAAGCAATACTAAGGACACCGGATCCTGTACCGACATCAATTACATGATCGCCTGGCTTGACGGTTCTTTCCAATGCCTGGATGCACATCACCGTTGTTGGATGGGTGCCTGTCCCAAAAGCCATTCCTGGGTCCAGCTCTATAATCAGTTCATCGCTGTTTACAGGCTCATACTGTTCCCACGTAGGGACAATGGTGAACTTTTCTGAGATTTTGACAGGGTTATAATATTTCTTCCAGGCAGTTGCCCACTCTTCTTCATTCACTTCTGAAATCTCAACTTTATTTCTTCCGATATCGATATTGTATTTCACTAGATTTTCAATTGCTTGTTTGATTTCATCTACCGTTTCGCCAAGAAAACTGTTGACCGGCAGATACGCCTTAACAATGACTCCCTCTTCAGGAAAGTCATCAGGATTGAGTTGGTAGATCTCTCCAAATATGTCTTCACGCTCTTTCTCCAATTCAAATGGATCTTCAATCACTACTCCGCTTGCTCCTGCTTCATGAAGAATATTTGAAATTGGCTCAATTGCTTCATTCGTTGTGTGTATGCTGATTTCTGACCATTTCATCGATCTACCAACTCCGTTCCCGTTTATTCACCCTTAAAGGCGCGTTTTACTTTATCAAAAAAGCTTTCATGCTGTTCATCTGGTACCTGGCCTGTAATATCGGCAAATTCACGAAGCAGTTCTTTCTGCTTATCCGTAAGTTTGGTCGGTGTTACCACTTTCACGCGGATGTGCTGGTCACCAGTACCATACCCTCTTACGTTTGGTACACCTTTACCACGCAGCCTGAACTTTGTCCCTGTTTGCGTGCCTGCAGGAACTTTCAGTTTCACTTTTCCGTGCAGTGTAGGTACCTCAATTTCATCACCCAATGCTGACTGAACGAAAGTAATCGGCATTTCACAATAAATATCATCGCCGTCACGTTCAAAGAATTCATGAGGTCTCACATGGAATACAACGTATAGGTCTCCCGGAGGTCCTCCGTTCACACCCGGTTCTCCCTGTCCTGAGACTCTAAGCTGCTGGCCTTCATCAATTCCTGCCGGGATCTTCACATGGATTTTGCGGCGCTTCTGTACTTTTCCATTGCCTCCGCAAGTATTACATTTTTCTTTGATGAATTTACCAGTTCCATGACAGTGATGACAGACTCTGCGGTTGACAATACGGCCAAACGGCGTGTTCTGCTCTACATTCAGCTGGCCGGTTCCCTGACAGTGTTTACATGTTTCCGGTTTTGTTCCAGGCTTTGCACCGGTACCGTCGCATGTATCACATTCTTCCTCTTTCGGAATTTCAATATCCGTTTCTTTACCAAAGACAGCTTCTTCAAAAGTGACGCTCATTGTATATTGCAGGTCAGCACCGGCTCTCGGTGCGTTCGGATCACGTCTGCGGCCTCCGCCGCCTCCGAAGAAGGTATTGAAAATATCTTCAAAACCGCCGAAACCGCCGCCGAAGTCAGCTCCGCCGCCAAATCCCTGATTCGGATCCGTGTGTCCGAAACGATCATATTGCGCACGTTTCTGTTCATCGCTCAACACTTCATAGGCTTCACTGATCTCTGTAAATTTTTCGTTGGCGTCCGCTTCTTTATTAATATCAGGATGATATTTTTTTGAGAGTTTGCGGTATGCCTTTTTGATTTCGTCTTTTGAGGCGCCTTTCTCAACGCCGAGAACTTCATAATAGTCCCGTTTACTCATCAATACAACACTCCCGATTCCTTATGCATAAAGGTTATTTTAACATTAAAAGGGGGGCTCTCACAATATTATTTAAAAATTAGAGATGTTCCCCCTTTGTGTTCTGAACAAAGGAAGGTTGATTTCCGCTACAGGTGTGTGACTCCGCGGGGCGGGCGGTGAGCCTCCTCGGCTGCGCCTGCGGGGTCTCACCTGTCCCGCTAGTCCCGCAGGAGGTCACACCCCTTTCGCTTCAATCAACTCTGTCTTTTATTTAAAATTAAAATGCCTTACCAAAGAAAAAGCCAAAGTCAAGATAGACCTGACTTTGACTTTCCATTGGCCGTTTCTATGAAGTTGAAAATTACTTGTCGTCTTTTACTTCTTCATACTCAGCATCAACAACATCGTCATCTCCGCCTGCTTGGCCTTCAGCTCCCTGAGCCTGCTGCTGAGCTTGTGCAGCTTGTTCATACAGCTTCATTGAAAGACCTTGAACGATTTCTTGAAGAGCATCTTTCTTTGTACGGATCTCTTCTAAATCATTCTTTTCGATAGCCGCTTTCAGTTCATCTTTAGCTTCTTCAGCTTTTTTCACTTCAGCTTCTTCTACTTTGTCTCCAAGATCTTTGATTGTTTTTTCAGTCGTAAAGATCAGCTGGTCAGCTTCATTGCGAAGTTCAACTTCTTCTTTACGTTGTTTATCTGCTTCTGCATTCTCTTCTGCTTCTTTAACCATACGGTCGATCTCGTCGTCAGAAAGGCCTGTTGAAGACTTGATTGTGATGTTTTGCTCTTTTCCAGTTCCAAGGTCTTTAGCAGAAACATTCACGATACCGTTTTTATCGATATCAAATTTAACTTCAATTTGCGGAACACCGCGTGGTGCCGGCGGAATATCGGACAATTGGAAACGTCCAAGTGTCTTGTTGTCCGCTGCCATTGGTCTTTCACCTTGAAGGATATGGATATCAACAGCATTCTGGTTATCTGCAGCAGTAGAGAATACTTGTGATTTCGATGTAGGGATTGTCGTATTACGCTCGATTAACTTCGTAGATACGCCTCCCATTGTTTCGATACCAAGTGATAATGGAGTTACGTCAAGTAGTACAACGTCTTTAACATCCCCTGTCAATACTCCACCTTGGATTGCAGCACCCATTGCTACAACTTCATCAGGGTTAACGCCTTTGTGAGGATCTTTTCCTACTTCTTTCTTGATTGCATCCTGAACAGCAGGGATACGAGTAGATCCACCAACAAGGATGACTTTATCAATTTCGCTTGCAGACAGGCCTGCATCTTTAAGCGCCTGGCGGGTAGGTCCCATAGTGCGCTCTACAAGGTCTGCAGAAAGCTCGTCGAATTTAGCACGGGTCATGTTTACTTCCAAGTGCAGCGGTCCGTTTTCACCAGCCGTGATGAATGGAAGTGAAATTTGTGTAGAAGTTACACCAGAAAGATCTTTTTTCGCTTTTTCAGCAGCATCTTTAAGGCGTTGAAGAGCCATTTTGTCTTTAGACAAGTCGATGCCGTTTTCTTTCTTGAACTGCTCTACAAGATAGTCGATGATTACTTGGTCAAAGTCATCTCCGCCAAGTCTGTTGTCACCGGCAGTAGAACGCACTTCGAATACGCCATCGCCAAGTTCAAGGATGGATACGTCAAAAGTACCGCCGCCAAGGTCATAAACAAGGATTGTCTGATCTTCTTCCATCTTATCAAGACCGTAAGAAAGTGCAGCAGCAGTAGGTTCGTTGATGATACGCTCTACTTCAAGGCCGGCAATTTTACCAGCATCTTTAGTAGCCTGGCGTTCTGCATCATTGAAATAAGCTGGTACTGTGATGACCGCTTTTTCAACTTTTTCCCCAAGATAATCTTCTGCATAAGATTTCAAGTGTTGAAGGATCATTGCAGATATTTCCTGTGGTGTGTATTCTTTGTCTTCAATCTTCTCTTTGTAGTCTGTTCCCATATGGCGCTTAATTGAAATAACTGTGTTTGGGTTTGTGATAGCCTGGCGTTTTGCCACTTCCCCTACCTGCAGTTCACCATTTTTGAATGCAACCACAGAAGGAGTTGTACGGTTACCTTCCGGATTTGGGATAACTTTAGGCTCTCCGCCTTCAAGGACTGCCACACATGAGTTTGTAGTCCCTAAGTCAATACCGATAATTTTGCTCATGAGAAAAACCTCCTTGTAATTTGTATGTAGTATTATTGATTTACTTTTACCATTGAAGGCCGGATTACGCGGTCCTTCAATTTATATCCTTTTTGGAACTCTTCAGTTACAATATTCGAACCGAAGTTTTCATCTTCACCCTGCATTACTGCTTGATGCAAGTGAGGGTCGAATTCGTGCCCGACTGTTTCAATAGGCTCAATGCCCTCTTTTTTCAGTGCTTCCACTAAGCTACGATAAACCATTTCCATTCCTTGAAGCAAGGATTTTGTCTGTTCGTTATCGGGCTCGATATTCAACGCACGCTCAAAGTTGTCGATTGCAGGAAGCAATTCAGTTACCAGGCTTTGAGCTTTATATTTTTCACTCGCCTCGCGATCCAAGTTCGCACGGCGGCGGAAATTATCAAAATCAGCACGCAATCGTAAGTAACGGCTTTCGGATTCATCCAACTTCGACTGCAAATCCAAGATTTGTGTTTCCTCCGGAGACTGCCCGCTTTCTTCACCCTCCTGATCTTCCAGGCTTTCAGCGAAGATTTCTTCTTCATTCCCTTCAGAGGTCTGTTCTTCTTGCTGATCATTTACTTCTTCTTCATGATCAACTTTGTTGTTCATTTCTTCTGCCATTCCTTTCACCTCCTTAAAAGTAGAGGGGGCTATCCCTCATCAGCAGCACCGCATTCACTGTAAGAGTTCTGTGACCAGGCTGTCCTGGCCACCAATGCCCTGCCGCCCTGATACCCTTTATTCAATATATCCACACGCCTCAGCTTTGATACAGCTTGGTCAAGGCTTTGGACATATCTTCACTTAAAAAGTTCAATAAGCTAATGACCCTGGAATATTCCATCCTTGTCGGCCCTAATATGGCAATGGAACCTACCTTTTCATCAGCAACCGAATAGGAAGCCGTAATCAGGCTGCAATTCTCCATCGCTGTCACATTATTTTCTTTGCCGATCTTGACATTGACACCATTAGGAAGGTGTTTAATCATGTCGTAAATACCTTCCTCCTGCTCAATCATGTTCAGCAGAAGGCGGACCTTTTGGATGTCGTTGAATTCCGGCTGGTTAAGCATATTAGTTTTTCCGCCAAAGAACAGTTTTTCGTTCACCGGCAAATCCATGGTATTCACCAGGGAATGCAGCATTAAATCATAATTCTCAATGTGCTGCTTAAGCAGCTGCGCAACCTCTTTGAATATCTTGTCATTCAAATCGGTCATCGGTACACCTGCCAATCGTTCATTCAGGATATTGACAAGCTTCTCCAAATCGCCGGAGTTAATAGCCTTCGGAATCGTGAACATGCGATTTTGCACATGTCCGGTGTCCGTAACGATTATAGCTACAGCTGTTTCCTGGTTGATAGGGATGATCTGTATTTTCTTGAGCTTGTTTTCTTTCACCTCTGGACCAAGAACAATCGCTGTATAATTGGTAAGTTCGGAAAGGATCTTAGCCGATCTTTCCACAACTTTTTCCATTTCATAAATCCGCTCGGCAAAAATGGACCGGATTGTTTTGACATCCTTCTTTTCAAGCTGTACAGGAGAAAGCAGATGGTCCACATAATACCTGTAGCCTTTTTCGGAAGGAATCCGTCCGGAAGAAGTATGGGGTTTTTCGATAAAACCGAACTCCTCCAAGTCTGCCATTTCATTCCTGATCGTTGCGGAACTGAAAGATATTTCTTCTTTTTTTGATAGGCTTCTTGAACCTACAGGTTGCGCAGACCGGATGAAATCATCAATGATTACTTGAAGTATAAGCAACTGTCGATCTGTTAACAACTTTTCATCACCTCTGTTAGCACTCTCGTTTACTGAGTGCTAAATCTAATAATAAATTATCAAATCATTTTCGAGATGTCAATTAGAACAAACCGTTTCTAGGGCAATTTATTGTGTAAAATTTACCATTCAGGGACTCATCTTATACAACACCCAGGAAGGCTTGGAATACTTCGTTGCCCAGGAACTTTCCTTTTTGGGTCAAACGGATGTTTGAATCCTCGACTGCCAGGAGTTCTTTTTGGGTCATTTCTTCTATGGCTTCTTTGAAGACTGTCAATGGGCTTTCACCGAATTTCTCAGTGAAGCGATTGATAGAAACTCCCTCAGTCTTTCGGAGCCCGAGGAACATTTCTTCTTCCATTTTTTCAGCGGTTGTCTGCTCATGATTTTCGATGACCGGCAGATTTCCTTCTTCCAGCGGCTGCATGTATTTCTTAAGCGGTCCGAAATTAGCATATCTGTTTCCCCGGGCATATCCATGAGCACCTGCACCGAATCCATAGTACTCCTCATTATTCCAATAAACGAGATTATGTTTGCTTTCATAGCCCTTTTTTGCAAAGTTGCTGATTTCATATTGATGAATCCCTGCCGCTTCCATTTCTCCCATCAGCACGCTGTACATATCAGCTTCTGCTTCTTGCGCCGGCAACGATAGTTTCCCTTTTCTCATCAAATTATAAAATACGGTTTTGGGTTCGATGATGAGCGAATAACTGGAGTAATGAGGAAGGTCAAACTCTAGTGCGGTTTTCAGAGTATGCTTAAAATCCTCAACCGTTTGTCCAGGAAGAGCATAAATCAAGTCAATACTGATATTTTCAAAACCAGCTTTTTTAGCAGCTTCAATGGATGTGTATACATCCTTGCTTCTGTGGTTGCGGCCGATTCTTTTAAGCAGTTCATCATTGAATGATTGCACACCGAAACTCAAACGGTTAACACCGTATTGATAGAGCACTTCCAGCTTGTCACTGGTTAGATCACCTGGATTCGCTTCAAATGTAAATTCGACCTCATCCCTTGAAAACGGAAGAATGTCATTGATATTCTGACAGAGCACTTCAAGCTGCGATGCATCCAGAGCTGTCGGGGTACCCCCTCCGACAAAGATGGTATTCAATTTGTCAGTCGGATATTTTTCAAGCTGAAGCTGCATTTCTTTTCTCAAGCTTGCCAGATATTCATCTACTGGCTGCCCCTTCATAAATACCTTGTTAAAATCACAATAATGGCAGATATGATGGCAAAACGGGATGTGTATATATGCTGAACGTATCATTTCCTTCACTACCTTCAATCAATCACGACAGAGAAAGGGGGGCCTGCTCCAAAAAGCAAATCCCCCCTCCTTATATCGAGATCATAATTTTAATTACTTCGAGCTGCTGTTGTCATCCATTTTCAACACAGCCATGAACGCTTCCTGCGGCACTTCCACCGAACCGACCTGCTTCATGCGCTTTTTACCTTCTTTCTGTTTCTCAAGAAGTTTACGCTTACGGGAAATATCTCCACCGTAACATTTGGCAAGTACGTTCTTTCTAATGGCTTTGATTGTTGAACGGGCAACGATTTTTTGGCCGATGGCAGCCTGGACTGGCACTTCGAATTGCTGTCTAGGAATTAGTTCCTTCAGCTTTTCGACGATGACTTTTCCTCTGTCATAAGCAAAGTCCCTGTGAACGATGAAGCTCAAGGCATCTACCTGTTCAGCGTTCAAGAGGATATCCATCTTTACAAGTTTCGATTCTTTGTATCCGATCAGTTCGTAATCAAATGAAGCATAGCCTTTTGTGCTGGACTTCAATTGGTCGAAGAAATCATAGACAATTTCAGCCAAAGGAATTTCGTATACGATGTTCACACGTGTTTCATCCATGTATTGCATATCGATGAAGTTGCCCCGTTTCCCTTGGCAAAGTTCCATAACAGCGCCCACGTAATCGTTCGGCACCATCATCGTTGCTTTTACGTATGGTTCCTCTACTCTGTCCACTTTCTGCGGATCCGGCATCATGGAAGGATTATCTACCTTCACTTCCTCACCATCAGTCAAATGAACGTTGTAGATAACACTTGGTGCTGTCGTAATTAAGTCGATTTTGAATTCGCGCTCGATACGTTCCTGGATGATTTCCATGTGAAGGAGTCCAAGGAATCCGCATCTGAAGCCGAAACCAAGAGCCTGTGATGTTTCCGGCTCATATTGTAATGCAGAGTCATTCAGTTCAAGTCTCTCCAGCGCCTCACGCAAATCATTGTATTTTGCCGAATCGATTGGATACAGTCCGCAATATACCATCGGGTTTAGCCTTCTGTAACCAGGCAGAGGGGTTTCAGCCGGTTTCTTCGCACTGGTGATTGTGTCACCAACGCGTGTATCTCCGACATTTTTAATGGCAGCTGTGAGATAGCCTACGTCACCAACAGTCAGCTCATCACAAGAAGTGGCTTTCGGTGTGAAGACACCAACGTCATTCACCTCGAACTCTTTCCCTGTAGCCATCATTTTTATTTTATCCCCGACTTTAACGGTGCCTTCAACGACTCTGATATAAGCTACAACACCACGGTAGGCATCATACAATGAGTCAAAGATCAGAGCTTTCAGAGGAGCTTCAGGATCTCCCTGTGGTGCAGGGACTTTTTCCACGATTTGTTCAAGGATATCTTCAATACCGATTCCCGCTTTTGCAGATGCCAGAACAGCATCAGAAGCATCAAGGCCGATGACATCTTCCACTTCCTGACGCACTCTTTCAGGATCTGCTGCAGGCAAATCGATTTTGTTGATTACTGGAAGGATTTCAAGGTCATTGTCCAATGCCAAATAAACATTAGCCAATGTTTGCGCTTCAATTCCTTGAGCTGCATCCACAACCAGGACAGCCCCTTCGCAGGCAGCCAGACTTCTGGACACCTCATAAGTGAAGTCGACGTGGCCAGGTGTATCAATCAAATGGAAGATATACGTTTCTCCATCTTTTGCTTGATATTTTAATTGCACAGAGTTCAGCTTGATGGTGATTCCGCGTTCCCTTTCGAGGTCCATTGAATCAAGCAGCTGCTCTTTCATTTCTCTGGCAGTCAATGCTTTTGTCTTTTCAAGAATTCTATCTGCCAAAGTAGATTTTCCATGATCTATGTGAGCAATGATAGAAAAGTTACGTATTTTCTCTTGTCGTTTTAATTTTTCTTCACGGTTCATTACTTTCAACTCCTGTTAATCGACGCATGTACACTATTTTGAATTATATCAGTACAAATAGCAATATTCAATCATAACCATAGCGCGGCGGTTTGCTTAATATTGGGTTCCCTCGCTGATGTTATTATAGTATATGCTCTCAGCTTGATTCCTCCCTGGGTTTTCTCATGCAGAAGAATATCGAATACCTGATTATAACAACAAAAAGAACGCCCGTAAGCGTCCTTTTCCTCAAAGTAAAGAAGAAACGAATTCAACTGTTTTTTCAGCCAGCCCTTTCATAATCCCGGCAACTGACTTCCCTATTTCTGAAAAGAAATTAAAGCTTTTCATTTCCTCAAGCTTTTTTTTCTTCTCGGATATGGAGGCACTCCCTACTTCCTGTCCCAGCAGGGATGCTTCAATATTCCCCGTCTCATCTTCGGATATTGTCAAAGGAGTCCCGAACCCTTCGTCATCATACCCCTTCATATCCTTGATTCCATCGTTAGCTTTTTGCATACCGATGAGAACACCGACGAATAATATTGAAACTAACAATATGCTCTTCAACATGAATCGTTTCATCTTACCCATCCTCTACATAAGTGATGTTTATTCCCCTGATTACTGACTCGATGCAGGTGCCGAGATGACATGGCCTACTTTGTCGGCCTGCCAATAATACTCAGCAAACACGTCGGCCAAAGCTGCTGAAGACCTGTTTAGTTCTTCAAACGTATTGTCCACTCCGCCGAACTCCACCAAAAGCGAATTCCCTGTTAGGTCTTGATTGAATTTCCCGTTGGTGCCGCTGCCCTTTTTAACGAATACCCCACGGGAGATTCCTTTATATTTTTTCTCCAGCTGATTGTGGAGCTCTGTTGCGATTTTCAGATTTTTCTCGTAGTTAGGGTGCTCAGCGCCAACAACGAATGCGAGTTTTGCATACGGATTACCATTGATAGTGGCAGTAGTGACATCTTTTCTCTGTGAGTCCCTATGAATATCGATGAGATAGATTAAGTCTTTATTTCCTGCCATAGCTGCTTGTGCGACCGGGCGGGATTCCTGGTACGCATACCAATAATCAAGGCCCTTTTTGTTTAGGTTGGCTACGATATCCGTTTTATCGATCATTGTTCCGATGCCGCGGCTTTCAAGCTCTTCTTTTAATTTATCTCCAACTTTTGTGACATTTATTTGCGAATGATGGGCACGATCCGGATTATTTTCATCTTTTAGATAGGGTAAGTAAGATTCCCTTGTATGCGTAAAGTATAAGTAAACGGTTTTCTTATCCCCTGTCGTCAACCCGGAAGTATTAGGATTGTCTTTGGATGACGAATCATCAATCTTATCTGTATTCTGAGTCTGGGCTTCATTATCCGGATTAAGGGCATCTGAAGGCGGGACTGACTCGTAAGGCATGTTGGTGAAGTCAGTTCCTTCGCCAGCTACCAGAATCTCTCCGTCAAATATGGAAAATCCCGGAAGTTCCCTGCCTAAAAAGCTTCGCGGATCTTTAAAACTGATATTGGTCGCCATCCTGAAGACGAGATTGGACACAGAAGGCAATTCTTCTTCCTCTGGACTGGCTGCCTTGAAGGCCCGGTTTTCCATTGTAAAAAGGTTATATAGCATCGCCCCTGAAACATGTTCCGTTGCGTGATTTACTGAACTTGAAGTAATCCGGTATTCAGGTTTAAGTGATGTGAGTATGCCAGACAAAGAAAAAATCGAGAGAAGGCCAAAAACAAACGCCAGGATTCCCTTAACAATTGTGGATAGATTGACTGCTACTACATAATTGGACGACTTATACGACTTCATTTTTCCACCCTTCCTTCTCAACTCTAGTACAAAATATGATAGAGATAGAGAAAGTAGAACAGGAAAATAGACCGGGATTCTTTCAATAGGAGAGACCAGCCTTCAGGAGGATTAAACTCAAACAAAAAAGCACAAGCCATGTAGGCTTGCACTTTCTAAAAGAATTAATGTGTCTTGAATCCTGCATCTCCCTGGTCGACTGCACTATGAAGCGCGGCATTCAATCCGTTAGAAATGAGGTTGGCCATATCATCTATAAAAACATCCACTTCTTTAGGGGTGACCATCAGGTTGTGTCCGATTGGGGCAAGCACCTCATGTATCAGTTTTCTTTTCTCCTGGTCCTCAAGCGTGCCGACGATTCCGAGGAACGTTTTCCGGTGATGCTCCTCCGGGAGATCCTCTTCAGTGAGCTTTCTCCTCTCACCGAATGTCATGCCGGCTGGAGCAAGAGAACGGGAAGGCTTGTCTCCTTCTCTTAGCTCTTTACCGAAATGTTTAAGAAGAAAGTCAACTGTGTCGCTTGCAATGGTTACCGCATCGACGACAGTCGGGATTCCTATCGCAATGACCGGAACTCCCAATGTCTCTTCGTCCAACCCTTTTCGTTTGTTGCCTACACCCGATCCCGGATGGATGCCCGTATCTGAAATTTGAATGGTAGAGTTGACCCTTTCGATAGAGCGGGAAGCCAGTGCATCAACGGCAATGATGAAATCCGGCTTGGATTTTTCAACAACTCCGAAGATGATATCACTTGTTTCAATACCAGTTATCCCCATGACTCCTGGCGCAAGAGCTGATACTGGACGATAGCCCTCTTCAACGGATTCAGGCTGCAGTTCAAACAGATGGCGTGTGACAATCAGATTTTCACAAACCAACGGCCCGAGTGCATCCGGTGTTACATTCCAGTTTCCGAGACCGACAATCAGGCAGCTCGCATCTGGACTTATTCCTTTTTCCTTCAAAAAACTACTGAATTCCTGAGCGAATACTTCTTCTACTTTTTGCTGAAGGTCTGCCTGGCTCTGCCTGATGCCATGTGCTTCAAGAGTCAGATAGTTTCCGGCTTTTTTTCCAAGCAGTTCTTCGCCCTCTTCAGTGATTTTTACATGGGAAATGGTGATACCGTCCACTTCCCTTTCATTGACAATTACGCCTTTGAGCTCCGATACTTCTTCAGCTTTCTTGGCGTCTTTACTTTTTTCAGCCAGGACCATCTCCCTTGCCTCCACAGCAAGGTCGGTCCTGATCGAATATTTGCTTAGATCGACTGTTTCTTTTTCTTCCATTTTAGACAGCCCCTTTAGATTTACTTCATTGTCCTTAGCTTTGCCTTTACAAAAACTTTCATGCACTCTATATCTTTTTCAGCTACAGAGTATTGCAATATAAAACTTGATTTGATAAAATATCATTTGTTCTGATTAATTTTAGGAATTGTAAAAATCGAGTTAAATATAATTCTCGATCGCTTTGTAGGAGGTGACAGGAATGCCAAATATCAAATCTGCTATCAAACGCGTAAAAACGAGCGAAGCAAGAAATGCACAGAACGCTACTGTAAAATCAGCTATGCGTACTGCAGTGAAAAAAGCTGAAGCAGCTGCTGAAAACAACGATGACAACGCTAAAGCATTAGTTTCTGAAGCAGTTAAGCATTTAGATAAAGCAGCACAAAAAGGTCTTATCCAAAAGAACGCTGCTGATCGTTCAAAATCACGCTTAATGAAAAAAGTAAACTAATTGTTTCTTTTAAAAAACGATCTCTCAACCGAGAGATCGTTTTTTATTTCTTTATCTTGAGTTACTTAGAGATTGCTCATGCAGTTTAAACAGGAACAGTTCAATGATCATTTCTTTCTTCTGTCTTCCCGTCTTCATTTCGTAGTCCCCTTGGGAGAGCAGTTCAATAATCGTTGCTAACTGTTCATCTGTAAAATGCTTTGCCTGTCCTGCTGCCAATTTCACCCTGAAAGGATGAACGCGCAAAAAGCCGGCTATCTTTTGCTGGCCATATCCTCTTCTCGCTAATTCTTTTACTTGGTAGATCAGTCTGAACTGACCTGACAGAACCGCAAGTATCTTGATTGGCTCTTCATTTTGCTTCAGTAAATCATAATAAATCCTCAATGCCTCTTCCGTTTTACGCTGGACGACTTTTTCCACAAGAGCGAAGATATTTTGTTCAAGTGACCGTGCTGTAAGGGATTCTACTACTGATTCATCGATTCTGCTTGTGTCACTCACATATAAGGACAATTTATCGATTTCCTTTGTCAGCATCATCAAATTCGTTCCGGCAAGAGCCAGCAGCAAATCAATGGCCCCTTCATCAATCTGGACCATGTTGGCTGCCGTTCTTTCTCTTACCCATGTCCTTAATTCTTTTTCATTCAATTTTTTCGCTTCAAGGACCTCTGCCTGCTTTTTTAAAGCTTTTGTGATTTTCTTCCGTTCATCAAGCTTTTCATAGGGAGCAGAAATGACAAGAATCGTATAAGGAGAAGGGGATGATAAATACTGTTCAAACTTCTTGATATTATGTTCGACCTTCTCTTTTGTTTTTTCCGCGGTCAAAAATACGGGATTATGTAGAACGACGACACGCCTTTCTCCCATAAAAGGAAAAGTTTCAGCATCCTCTATTGCTGTCTCAACAGGCGTTTCTTCCAAGTCGTATGAAGAAAAATTAAAATCCATTTCTTCTTCCGATACAGCTTGTCCGACAATTTTTTGCTGCGTTTCATTTATCAAAAAGGATTCTTTTCCATATAATAAATATATGCTGGCAAATTGTTTGCTTTCGATTTTTTTCCATATATCAATAACCAAGATTGCACTCTCCATTTTTTTCAGATAACACTATGGTAAAAAAGCTTGGCGGTTTTGACAAGTGGAAAGGGGACGCCCAAGGATGGAGGACACCCCCTAAATCTATATTTAACGCCGATGAAAAAGACCTAGGACCCTTTTTGACCGGCGGTATCTCCCTTGTAGATATTAGTGTCACCCAAGAATGTGAACATATATGTGACAACTCTTGTCAGTAAAGGAAAATGTAAAGTGCAAGTATAGATTTTTTTATGGGAATCATCTATACTAAGATAGAAATAGGAGGGGTACTAATGAACGAATTCGAAAAAAATGTCCAATCGAAAAGAAATGATGCAGTGGATTCTGGCGTTGGTTTCATCGTATCTTTCGGTTTCTTTGCCATAATGTTCATCATGGCTGTAGTCATTAAGTACATAGGCGCTTAATGATAACATGAGTTCGCAAATCGCGGACTCTTTTTTTTCGTTCTGTCATTCGTAATATATCTTATGGAATAACAGTTCTAAACGTTCCTCTGCTGCCCAAAAATTTGTAATGGACCGCCCCCATCTCAGCTGTATTGTAAATTTTGATGCCCTTTTGCTTGAGCCTGTTAACAATTTCAGGGTCCGGATGTCCGTACCTGTTATTTTTCCCGGCAGATATCAGGGCTGTATCAGGATCCAGTTCAGTTAAGAACAAGTCACTCGTTGAGGTTATGCTCCCATGATGTCCTACCTTCAGCACATCAGCTTTCACCTTCCATCTTTCCATCAATTCCTTCTCCCCTCCCTCTTCTAAATCCCCGGTGAACAACCATCTTTTCCCTCCAAATTCTCCAAATAAGACAAGCGAATCATTGTTCCCTTCATAATGGTCATCAAAAGGATATAGAAAAAGGAAGTCTGCGTTATTAGTGCTCCACTTTTCGCCGGCACCAGTTTCCCTTACATCCACCTTCCTCTTTTCTGCTTTTTCTAATAAGCCTTGAAAGATATCGCTTTCTTGTGATCCCGGTGATATCAGGATTTCACCAATCTTGATTTCGTCAATTAATTCAAGGGCGGCACCTGCATGATCGAAATCACTATGGGTCAATATCAATTTATCGATTCTCCTTATTCCTTTACTTTTTAGTAAGGGTGAAAGCACATCGCTGCTAAGAGAGAACTCCTCACTTCTCTCTTGCCATTTCTCTTGAGGAAAACGGATAACCCCGCCAGTATCGATCATATACACTCCTTCATGGAAAGGAAGATCAATTATGATGCAGTCCCCCTGACCTACATCAGCTACGATCAACTCACCAAAGGGATTAAAAATAAAAGAAATCTTGTGCAGACTCAGAATTATGAATAAAGGGGCCAGGGCAGTCGGCCACTTGGCTTTCTCTGCCTTGGTAAAAAAGAAACCCACCGAAAGGATATAGAGGAATGCCAGCAGCAGCGGAGGCTTACCTGCTGTAAACGTTATGAAGGGGAGGCTGTTTAATCGGCCAGACAAATAATCAGCAAAGGTTACTGCCAATTGAATCAAAGGAAATAACAGGTCAGCGGCAGGAGGAAAAAACAACATGGCAAAGAAGGACAATAGAGAAAGGGGCAAAAGAATGACGGTAAAAAAAGGCACATACATTGAGTTGACTACAAAGCCTATCAAGGAGAATTCATAAAAATGCCAAAGGAGGGCCGGAATCGAACATATCTGGCACACCCCTGTCACCATAAAAATAAGCTTCCATTTCTGCTGAACAGCAGTAAGGATGCGATGAGAAGAAAGAATGAGGGAAAAACTAACAAGGAAGGATAATTGAAAGCCGATATTCTTCAGAGCAAAGGGGTCGAGGAACAAGTATAGGAGGAAGACCAGCGATACAGCATCAGCCGCCGATAATCTCAGCCGTACAAAGCCTGCCGCAATAACCGCCGCCATTATCCCCGCGGCTCTTATGACCGGCGGTGCCGCTCCCGTCAAAAGGACATATAACGGCAAAATGATCAGCAGCAAGATCTGCACATGTTCCCTCGCCAGTCCGATCCTTAATAAGAGGTAGTACAAAACGGCAAAGAGCATCCCGACATGAAGACCAGAAATGGCCAGGAGATGAATCACCCCAAGCCTTTGATAGGCTTCAAGGGTCTCTCCCTTGATTAAATCCCTATGTCCGAAAACCAATGCAGCAGCGATTCCTGCGGATTGTTCAGGGAAATGGGCTTGGATGGATTGAATTCCTTCCTCACGCCACCCCGCAAGCTTTTCAAATATAGATTTGTCTTTGTAGGAACACTGCCTTTCTTCCAGGCTGTCCACTTCTAAGAGCCAAAAGATATTTTTATCCAGAAGGTATTGGCGATAATCAAAGCTATACATGTTCCTTGCCTGTCCCGGTTCGAGCAGTTCTCCTGATACGTTGCATGTAAGCCCGGTATAGTGCCATTTTACCAACTTCTTTTTTTCATTTTCATCAGGAATTTTATATCTGAAGATGACTGCTTCACCCTGAATGGTTTCCGCTGTTCCCATTAAAAGGTCTCCATCGATCTGAGGGCGTTCCTTGAATACAACTGAAAAATCGGTTTGAAAGGGAGTCAGTACTGTTGCTTGCTTATCCATTTGAAAAAGAGACAGACAGAAAGATGCGGGCAGGAGGAGAAGCGCAATAAGGAGGGTTGTGCCGGGGAGTTGACGCACCAAGAGGATGAGAATAAAAACAGAAAGAAAAAATGCACCCCATTTGATGTGAAGTGCAAGTGAAGTCCCGGTAAGATATGAGAGGGCAAAATAAACAAATTGGTTTTTCTTCAAGTATGAACACCTTCATTAAAGATCGTCTCATACTGTTTTTTCAATTCGTCGAGTTCTTCTTCAGCCAGTCCAAGTTCCTTAAGTTTTACAAGCATCTCCCGACTCAAGTTTTTTTCTTCTTTTACTGCTGTTTCCTCAATCACTACCTGTTCAGTGTGTACACCAGCCTGTTCAAAAAGTTCGATTGCATACGGGTGATTTTTATAATTTTCAGCAAAGTATACTTTTTTTATGCCAGCCTGGATAATGGCTTTACAGCATTGCAGGCAGGGGAAGTGGGTTACATATATCTCTGCACCATCTGTTGGCACTCCAAACTTGCCACATTGGATGATTGCATTCATTTCAGCGTGGATGGTTCTTACACAATGATTATCAATTACGTAACAACCTTCATCTATGCAGTGAACTCCACCGGCTATCGAGCCATTATATCCCCCGGCAATGATTCGTTTATCCCTTACAATGGTAGCCCCCACCGTCAAGCGTGTACAGGTACTCCGTAGAGCAAGCAATTGGGACTGGGCCATAAAATAGTGATCCCATGATATACGTGTCATAAATTAAACTCCTTTGTTCATTGGCATTCTTCTTGAAATAATTTTAAATGAAAATGAAACATTGAGCAAAAGGAAAATTGATCATTCTTCTTTAGTCCACCGTAATATTTTCTTTGAGCCTTTCGAAAGTCGCCTCCCCAATGCCAGAAACTTCCTTCAGTTCTTCCACCGATTTAAACGGACCATTTTCAGTACGGTAATCTATAATCGCCTTGGCTTTGGCTGGTCCGATTCCCGGCAGGCCATCAAGATCCTCCTCAACTGCCTGATTGATATTCAGCAGCTTTTCCTCAGCCAGCTCTAAAGGAGCGGCCGCACTCTCTTCTCCTTCTAATGGAACATAGATGACCATTTCATCCGTTACTTTTTGGGCAAGGTTCACACTTTCTTCTTGTGCCTCTGTTGTAAAGCCCCCAGCCCTGATGATAAGGTCATTCACTCTCTCATTTTGGACAGATTTATAGATACCTGGCTTTCTCACCGCTCCTTTCACATCGACAAAAATGTCTTTATCTGGGGTTTCTTCTTCCTTTTCATCGACAGAAGAACTCTCCTGCGGAACAGAAGGCAGAAACGATTCTGATTTGGAATCAGACCCGCTGCTGTACTGATACAATAATGCGCATGCCGACACCAATAGAATAATGGCTGTAATGAACACTATTTTATATTTTTCCATGAGAGTCTGCAGCATTTGGATATCTCCTTTTCTTGGCATATTCAAATTTAACGAATCATAGAAATGATAAGAGAATGTCGAGCAATTGACGGTAAGATTCCTTTGATAAAAAGACGTGTGAGAAGGAGGGCAGCATATGAAGGTAGGAATAGTTGGAACAGGTAATATGGGCGGAATTCTAATGGAAGCACTTATTGAGTCAGGGGCAATTTCTCCTTCTGACCTCAATATCGTGAATCGCACAAGGGAAAAAGCTGAAAAGTTCCAGGAGAGATATCATGATATTTCGATATATAACGAGCAGGCAGACCTGATCAAGGATTCTGATGTGATTTTCATTTGTGTCAAACCTTTGGACATCTATGACCTTTTAAAAAGCAACCAACGCAGTTTCACTAAAGAAAAGTGCGTTGTGTCCATTACAAGCCCCATCAGTGTTGAGCAGGTTGAATCTCTTGCAGACTGTTCCTGCATGAGAATCATCCCAAGTATCACCAACCGGGCTCTAAGCGGTGTCTCCTTATTTTCTTTTGGTTCAAAATGTACAAAAGAATGGCAGGATATCATCTGGAAGCTTATGAGCACCATTTCCACGCCTGTCATCATCGATGAAAGTATTACCAGGGTCTCTTCGGATATTGTCAGCTGTGGACCTGCTTTCTTTACTTATTTGACGAGAAAATTCATACAAGGCGCTGTCAGCGAGACAGAAATCGATGAAAGCACTGCAACCGTCCTGGCTTCAGAAATGTTAATTGGCTTGGGGGAACTTTTGAAGAAAGAAATATACACTTTGGCGGCACTTCAGGAAAAGGTATGTGTAAAAGGCGGAATAACAGGTGAAGGAATCTCTGCAATGGAAGCACAAATCGGGGAACTTTTCCCTGAGTTGTTCAGGGCAACTCATAAGAAATTTGAAAAAGACCTTGCGGAAACAAGACACCAGTTTGGTCTGGACTAATCTATTACTTCTACACCTATCCGGTATTTCCTTTCAAAAAACAAAAAAAGTTTGAGGGTTTTGATCCTCAAACTTTTTTATTTGATGTATTAGAAAGTTTACACCAAAAAAGCCGCTTATTAAAAGCAGCTTTCAGGAACTCATTTCCTTTTACAAGAGAAAAAGATTCGTTCACTATTATCTGCAGGTTTTCCCTCAGTAAAGTCAGCCGTCACTTCCAGCACTTCAAAGCCTGCTTCATTCAGCCAGTTCTTTAGAGTGAGGACAGGAAAAGTCCGTTGATGATGAATTTCATCAATCCGTTCATACTGTCCTGTTTCATCGTCCCTCACAAAAAAGGTTAAGCCATGTTCAACACTGTTCGGTGATTCTCCAGGAAAGCAATCCCAAATATAGGCCACCTCATCATCATTATAAGTAAACGTTTCATTCAGGAAGATTTGTGACATCTTATAAATGGAGTGCACGTCGAATAAAAATAACCCTTGTTCACTAAGGTGTTCCCTTACTTTCTTAAAGGTATTGATTACTTTTTCTTCCGTACCCAGATAGTTTAATGAGTCACAAAAGATCGTAATAATATCAAATCGGCCCAGGCCCTCAAGTTCACTCATATCTTGTTGGAACAACGGCAGGTCCAGGCCTTCTTTTTCAGCTTTTTCCAGGGCCATGAATAACATATCCTCAGACAAATCAACGCCCGTTACAGAATACCCTCCCTTAACAAGCCGCAGGGAAAGCTCTCCTGTCCCGCATCCTATATCAAGAAGATCTTTTCCTTTTACAGAGTAGCGGTCAGCCTGATTCCCGACGAACTCCACCCAGGAATCATACGGGACATCCTTCATCAGGTAATCATAAATATAGGCGAACTGGTGATAACTCATTGCTCGATCTCGCTGCTGAGTTCAACAATCGGGGCATCCCCCCAAAGCCTTTCCAATTTATAATATCCTCTTTCTTCCCTATGGAATACATGAGCGACTACATCTCCCATATCCACAAGGACCCAGCGTGCTTCGTCAAAACCTTCCATGCGTTTTACATCATGTCCGTTTTCTTCCGCTTTTTCTTTCAGTTCACGGGCGATCGCCTGTACCTGTTTATCTGAATTACCATGGCAAATGATAAAGTAGTCAGCAATCAATGAGATGCCTTTCATATCAAGAGCAATAATATCTTCTGCTCTTTTGTCATCAGCTGCTTTATATGCTGTTTGAAGTAAGTCTTTACTGTTCATCATATCAACTCCTATTATTAAGAACTAAATCATTGAAAGTATGGAATGTATCCGGGAAAACAGCCTGATTCTTCTTCACGAGAAACATGATCGTGTTTCTGATGGAACTGATCAATGCCTGTTCAAGATTATGTTTTGCTAATTCCCTGACTTCATCCACACCGGGAAAATGCCTGCCAGGTTCAATATAGTCTGCAAGGTAAATGACTTTTTCCAATCCAGTCATTCCAGGCCTGCCCGAGGTGTGAAAGCGAATGGCGTCGAGGATATCCTCATCCTCAACACCCGCTTCCTTTTTTACAAGGTAAGCTCCGACCGGGGCATGCCACAATTCAGAATTGTAGGATAAAAGCCGTTCATCCATCCCTTGTGTTTCAATGATTTTTTTCATTTCTTCTTTCGGGCGGAACTTGGCATAATCATGGAAGATCGCTGCCATCTCAGCCTTATGTTTATCCACACCAAATCTTTCCGCAAGCTCGATAGCCGTTCCGACTACTCCAAGCGTATGTTGATAGCGGTGCTCTGTAATCTGTTCTTTTACAAGAGCGAGGGCCTTATCCCTTTCCATATAATTTCTCCTCTCTGATATAATCTGAAACCCTTTCAGGGACGAGGTAAGTCACAGTCCCGCCTGAAGCGATCCGGTCCCTTATCAAAGTCGAAGAGATTTCTATTTGGGGAATCTCGACCATTTTCACCTTATAAGGTGATTCCGCCTTATACCCCGGCCTATTTACACCAACGAATTGGATCAACTGTGAAAGCTCTTCGATTTTATGCCATTTGGGCAGGTATTCAATCATATCCCCGCCGATGATAAAATGAAATTCCTCATCCGGTTCTCTTTCAACCAGGAGTTGTACCGTTTCATAGGTGTAGGAAGGACCTTCTTTCTGAAGTTCGATCGGCTCCAATACAAAACCGGTATGGCCTTCTATTGCTTTTAGGACCATCTCTTTTCTCTGCTCACTCGTTGTATCCCCTTTTAATTGTTTGTGGGGCGGGGTTCCAGCAGGCATAAACCTGACTTCATCCAGGCCCAATTGGAATAGGACTTCATTTGCAATGATTAGGTGACCTAAATGAGGAGGGTTGAATGTCCCTCCTAAAATACCGACACGCTTTCCCATTTTGGACCTCCTTTATCTAGGAAGTTCGATTTTTTTATTTTCTTTGGATTCTTTATATAAAATAATGGTGTGACCGATGATTTGGACGATATTTGCGGCTGTTCCTGAAGCCAGCTCTTCTGCAACAGTATCCTTATCTTCTTCACAGTTTTGGAGAATACTTACTTTAATTAATTCTCTGGCCTCCAATGCCTCGCTGATTTGTTTGATCATATTCTCATTGACTCCGCCTTTTCCAACTTGAAATATTGGATTTAAATGGTGAGCCTCAGAACGTAAATATCTTTTTTGTTTTCCAGTTAACATATTAACCTCCCAGTTGTTGTTGGACTATTGTTCTCATCCGGTCCGTATCCGGTTTGATTCCAGTCCATAATTCAAACGCCAGTGCTCCTTGATGAACGAACATGCCAATCCCATTATCACCTTGCCCGCCGAGTCTGCGAAACGTTTTGATGATCTTGGTGTCGAGCGGATTATAAATAATATCAGAAATAAATGCACCTTCTTTGATCCTGTTGACATTGACTGGCATGGCATTGGTATCAGGATACATACCGACAGATGTGGTTTGGACAATGATATCATATTTCTCCATTCCTTGTTCAGCCTGCTGCAATGAAAGGGAAGCAGATGTACAGGTAAATGGGCAGTCTTTTATGATATTTTCCCCTCTTTCGGGTGTACGATTACAAATATCTATATTTTGAATGCCGGAAGCCGCCAATGAGTAAAAAATCGCTCTTGCGGCTCCGCCGGCTCCAATGATTAATACTTTCTTATCATCCAAAGGAAAGGGGCAGCTTTCCCTGAGAGATCTTAGAAATCCCATTCCATCCGTGTTATACCCGATAAACCGGTCTTCTTTCCGGATAACTGTATTGACAGCACCGATTGCTTCTGCAAGCGAATCCACTTCATCCAGAAGCGGCATGACTGCACGCTTATGCGGAATGGTAACGTTGAACCCTTGGACGCCTAATGCTTTCAACCCTTCCACCGCTTTTTCCAGTTCCTCACTTTTGACAAGGAAGGGACGGTAATGACCGGCAATTCCATTCGCCTTAAAGGCATCATTATGCATTAAGGGGGACATGGAATGGGCAATAGGATTTCCAATCACCCCGTATAATGATTCCATCAGGAACCCTCCCTTAAATCAGTGATTTTCTCAAGAAAACACTTACGCCTTTTGGAACATGCGCCGCTATAGTCGCACCTGGATCGTTGATCGTAACCCATCCAAGGCCTGAGAACACGATGTCCGTTTTACCTTCTTTGATTCTAAACTCATGGCGGACTAGTTCAGGGAAATCTCCCATGTCATCTTTACGCGGCGGCTGCAGCATATCTCCTGCATGATTTTTGTATAGCTCATCCGCATTTTCCACTTTTGTACGGTGGATGTTCAACTCATTGGAAAGATAGCAAGTAAAGGAACGTCTTCCACCGCTTAAATAATCAAATCGCGATAAGCCCCCAAAGAACAATGTCTGCCCTTCATTCAACTGAAAGACCTTTGGCTTGATTTCTTTCTTCGGTGTGATATATTTCAAATCTCGTTTATCAACATAATGAGCCATTTGATGATGGTTGATGATACCCGGTGTATCAATCAGCGCTTCTCCATCATCCAAAGGAATTTCAATCATATCTAGAGTGGTGCCGGGGAAATGAGAAGTCGTGATGATATCCTTTTCGCCTGTGACATGATGAATCACTTGGTTGATGAAGGTGGATTTCCCCACATTCGTACATCCCACAACATAAACACTCTTTCCTTTTCGATAGTGTTCAATCGCTTCTACTGCTTCCTCGATATATTGTCCTTTTGCAGCGCTCATCAATTTCACATCCACAGGCTTGAGCCCAAGCTGCTTGGCCTGGAATTTCATCCAGTTGATCAGCTTGGCAGGCTTCACGGATTTTGGCAGGAGATCAACTTTATTTCCGATGAGAAGCACGGGATTGTTTCCTACAAAACGGTGAAGGCCCGGAAGCCAGCTCCCATTAAAGTCGAAAATATCTACTACCTTCACGATTAGACCTTCACCCTTGCCGATCTCATTCAAGATTTTCAAAAAGTCATCGTCGGTAAGGGATACATCCTGCACTTCATTGTAATGTTTCAGACGGAAACATCTTTGACAAACAATTTCTTCCTTATCCAATGAAGACGGAGGGGCATAGCCCAGCTTCTCCTTGTCTTCTGTTTGAATGCCGACTCCGCATCCAGTACATACAATTTTGGTCACTTTTCTTCCTCCCATTGAATCATGCCTTTACGTTTGAAAAAGTTCATGATTCTTCTTTCAACTTTCCTGTTAAACTTCGTTATAAATCCATCAGTCTGCGCAACAGGGACGACGAGGATTGTATAGAACCCGCTTCTGTTGCCGCCAAGGACATCTGTCAGCAGCTGATCACCGACAACCACTGTTTCTTCCCTTCTGACACCCATCTCTTTCACTGCCCTTCTAAAGGCACGTCCCATCGGCTTTCTGGCCTGGTGAATAAATGGGATATTTAATGGCTCGGCAAAACGCCTCACCCGGTCTTCATTATTATTGGAAACCACAGTCACCTTAATTCCATGATCCTGCATCAGTTCAAACCATTTAATCAGCTTGGGTGTGGCCTGCGCCCTGTCCCATTCAACAAGGGTATTATCCAGGTCAGTAATAATGGCTTTGATACCCTGTTCCTTTAGTGTTTCTGGTTTTATTTGAAAAACGTCTTTAACTTGTTCATTAGGCAAAAATGCTTTTAACACGTTTTAACACCTCAAACTTTCCTATTCTACCGCTATAATCATAACCAATTTTCCCTTTAGATTCAAAATTAACCATTTTTATATAACTGCCGACGAACTATTCTATCATCAATTAAGCTGTAAGACATCAACTTTAGAAAAGTTGGTAGTGAGGGCCGTTCAATGAAAATATTCCAAAAAAAATTAAAATATTTTTCGACAAAATAAGCCCCTGAAAATTGTGGATAACTTTATACACATTATCCCCCTAGAACCACTGTAATATATTCCCTTTATAAACAACTTAACCACAAGTTATCCACTCAAACCTGTGGATAAAGGAACGCTTGTTCTGTTTGTTTAATTTTGGTAGAGTAATGGTACAAAGTTAAAACTTACTACTATATGAGATAAAAAAAGAAGAAATGACCACTTTTTGGAGGTGAGCCTTGTGCGTAAACTTTCTGATGACTTGTTGATTGAATCGTACTACAAAGCGAAAAATCTAAAACTCAATCCAGAATTTATCCGCCTCATTGAAACCGAAATTCACCGTCGCTCCTTGTCCTACCGAATAAAGATCTCCTCATAATTTTTCACGAAAAGCAGGCGTTCATAGCGCCTGCTTTTTACCGCTTATTGATAAAAGAAAAAACTCCCTTACAAGAACAAGGGAGAAATCATTTCCTCGCTATCTTTCCTATCCGCTGACCCATCCTTACTTTACCAGGAACTATAATCGTTTCATCTATATGGAATTGACCTTTTTCAAACAAAAGGATGACGGTTGATCCAAAAGTGAAATATCCAATTTCTTCACCTTTCTTCCAATCAATTCCCTTCTTTGTGTACTCAATGGAGTTTACAAACATCGCTCCGACCTTTACAAGACACATTTTTCCAGAAGTATGTGAAACTTCCGTTATCGATCGAAAGTTCTTTGATAACGTCCGCACCCCAAGTTTCAGGCCAGCTTCGTTTACCGGATACGAATGCCTTCCCAACTCCCATCTATCTAGAACAGTTGCGCTCAGCGGACTGTGAATGCGGTGGTAATCAGCCGGGCTCAAATACAAGATCATGTACTGGCCCCCTTCATACTCCTTTGCCTTCTCCTTGCTGCCGAGCATTTCTTCTATAGAATAATCCTTTCCCTTTACGCGCATATTCAGGGATTCCGATACCATTCCCGTTTCAGCCATCATTCCATCCACTGGACTGATCACTACATCAGCTTCCCCTTCCGCTTGTCTCACTCCCTCTTTCAGGTTGCGAATAAAGAAGGAGTGAAGGTTAGGGTAGGCAGCTGCTTCCTTTTCAATTTCTTGAATATTAATATTGTAAGCTTTTATATAGGAAGGGATAAACCTGGCACTCAGACCTGATTGCACAAATCTGTGCAGCAAAAAGGATGTCCATTTTTTATTGGTTAATTCAATACAAAGGCGATAAAAAAGTTTTCTCAACTTTTCAGCTCCTTAAATGTTTAGTAGTACTTATTATTATACACTTGTCCTGAAACGTCCACCTTTTTTTGAAAGGAGAATATGAAGGGCAAAAGTGATTTCTACTGTTCTCGAAAAACATAAATGTCCGGGTGCCTTTCACCCGGACATTTATCTTGCATAATGATAATAACGCCAGCAGCCAAACAGGAACAACAGGATGAGCAGGACAACAGCCAGCGCCAAGTAAAAGCCTCCATAACTTCCACGCGGCGGATAGACAGGAGCATAGTAGTACGGATAACCGTATACCATCATTGGATCCCTCCTATATTGTTGTTATAGATATCTTATGCAGACGAGGGCATTCGTGTATAGGCTCCAGCATTTTATATGCCGGTACTTCAGAATTATGCGTGTCACCTAGAAACACATTGGTGAACAAACTAAATTGAAGGGACGTGCAAGGACAGAACATTTTTATCATATGATTCAGTATAGGCAAAAGTCCTTCACTGGAGGTGAAAGTATGTCCGCGATCGCTACTGCTATTGGTTATTTTCTGAAAGAGTTGATTTTTCTCGTGTCCTATGTGAAAAACAACGCATTTCCACAACCGCTTTCATCACAAGAAGAAAAAAAATACTTACGGAAGATGGCAGATGGGGATGAGGATGCCAGGAACATCTTAATTGAACACAATCTTCGTCTTGTTGCCCATATTGTGAAAAAATTTGAGAACACCGGAGAAGATCCGGAAGACCTCATCTCGATCGGCACGATTGGTCTGATCAAGGCCATTGAAAGCTATTCAGAAGGTAAAGGAACAAAGCTCGCCACCTATGCCGCCAGATGTATCGAGAATGAAATCCTCATGCATCTCAGAGCCCTTAAAAAAACAAAAAAAGACGTTTCACTCCATGACCCCATTGGCCAGGATAAAGAAGGCAATGAAATCAGCTTGATTGATATCCTCAAATCAGATGCTGACGATGTAATTGAAACGATCCAATTAAGCATGGAACTCGAAAAAGTGAGAAAATATATATGTGTTTTGGATGATCGGGAAAAAGAAGTAATCATCGGCCGATTCGGTCTTGATATGAAAGAAGAAAAGACACAAAGGGAAATCGCAAAAGAACTTGGTATTTCAAGAAGTTATGTATCCAGGATTGAAAAGAGAGCCCTTATGAAGATGTTCCATGAATTTTACCGTGAAGAGAAAGAAAAAAGGCAGTCATCATGAATTCAGTCTATGAGCAGACACCAGAAACTGTCTGCTCTCCTTTAACAAAATATTAAAGAAAAAAGAGATCATCACAGGGATCATCTCTTATCAGAAGTTTATTCTATTTTACTTTAGTCTACGCTTACTTCAGCAGCAATGATGACACCGATTGCAGTTGTCAGCAATAATCCCATGATCATAGAGAACATGTTCTCCACTCTCCTTCACAAATGATTTGTGCTATTTCTTACTTCTATTGTATTACAAGAAATTGCCTTTCAACGGAGAGAAAGTGAACAGATATTTACTAAGCAGTGACAACTTTGTGAAAAGGTTCACTACTCATATAAAAAGACCGGGCAGCTGTCTCGCGACGCTGACCCGGTCTTTATCGTTTATTTTCGTTTTTTTCTTTTTATTACCAAAGTCAAAAGGGATACATTCAAAAACATATCTTTCACCTTCCCGTATTCATTCTGTTATTAATGTTCAAATGAACATAACATCCTGCATGATGGTGAAGGAAGAACAGCCTGCAGCTTTGTTATGCAGAGTCCTTCTCCACCCAGAGTGCATTTAGACGTTTCACCTGATAAAAAACCATATGTTTTTCTCCTCTCCATTTTTAGTGTCATTATTAGAACAACTTTACTGATTCTTGTTTCATTTTTGACTCTTCAAATCGTTTTGAAACCCTGAGGTCGTGGTCATATTCTTCAAACGATCGGTTTCGTCTTTTGATGGTAATGCTCATGAATAATATATTCAGCGTCATACTAACACCTCCCTTTCACAAAGCTTCTTATACATATCTGATGGATTAAACCAATCGGACTGTGTCTTGCTTTAATTTGTTTTCTTCATACTGTCTGGAGACCATCACGTCATGATTGTATTCATTCACAGAACGATTTCTTTTTTTGATTGTTACACTCATGAATAAAATATTCAGCGTCATATTAACACCTCCCTTTCCACAAAATTGCTTATGCATATCTGACCGATGATTAGAACATTCGGACTGTGTCTTGCTTTAATTTGTTTTCTTCATATTGCCTCGAGACCATCCTGTCATGATTGTAATCATCCACAGAACGATTCCTTTTTTTGATTGTTACACTCATGAATAAAATATTCAGCGTCATACTAACACCTCCTTGTAAAATTAATTCATACCATTAAAAAAAGCCGCGAAGAGACAGCTCCCCGCAGCAGGCACAAAAAAGCCGCAGGAATGCACACACTCCCGCGGCTTGGTATGATTAGTTTACATTACGAAATAATCAATCCATCGGCGATCGAATGTGTATACATATATTCAGTTGATGCAACCTTATTCACTGCTTTAGCTTTCATCATCATGTCATTCGACCTCCTTTACTCATTGTTATTTCCTTACAGAGGTAAGTATATCCAATTGAACAGGAAAAGTAAACCATTTTTTTGCCCTTTTTTTAAGACAAATTTTTTATAACATAAAAAAGCCTGGAAAGAGGTGTCCCAATCCAGGCTTTTTGCTACATATTCAGCTGTTCATCATCCATGTCTGCAAGCTGCTTCTTCAACTTGGCAGCCCGATAGAAAAACAATCCTGAGAATCCAAGCATGACAATTGTTCCGCTCATCAGCATATATGTTTTAAAGAGGGTTTTTTCTTCTACCGGAAGAACAGCTCCCAGATACAGAAATACACTTAACGAAACTAATACAAAAGCAAATCGTTTATAATCTATAAGTTTATCATTTAAATTCTTTTTTATATTTTTCAAAGGAAATCCCTTCTTTCATTTGGGTTTCAACTGTTTGATTTACGGAAAAGCTCTATTTCCACTCTAACATAGAAAGCGGGCTATTTATCCATGTAAATCACACCAAATGTGGAAGAAGGGATTGCAAATGATATAACTAATTTAGTTTAGACACCATTTTCATGACCAGATTTGCGGAATTAACTGCCGCTGTTTCCAAGTATTGATCAAAGGAAACATGGGATTCCTTTCCTGCAATGTCAGAAAGAGAACGGATGATGACAAAAGGCATCTGGAATTGATGAGCAACCTGAGCGATTGCGGCGGCTTCCATCTCCACAGCCTGAAGATTATCAAACTTATCGCGAATAGCTTCAACCCTGGCAGGATCATTCATGAAGGAATCACCAGTAGCAATCAGACCGGACACCACTTTCACATCTGATGTTTCTTTGGCACTTTCGGTGGCAATTTGTTTTAATTTTTCATCTGCCGTGAATGCGGCCGGAAGCTGAGGGACTTGGCCATATTCATACCCAAAAGCCGTCACGTCGACATCATGATGCCTTACTTCAGTGGAAATAACGACATCCCCTACATTCAGCTCAGCATCAAAACCGCCTGCAGAACCTGTATTGATCACACAGTCAGGTTTGAATCTTTCAAGCAGAACAGCTGTACTCATGGCAGCATTTACTTTTCCGATTCCGGAACGTAAGAGAACAACCTCGACACCATGCATGGTGCCAGAAGTATATTGGCTTCCTCCGATTACCTCTTCTTTGGCATTTTCTATGTTTTCCCTAAGAAGCCTTACTTCTTCTTCCATAGCTCCGATAATAGCAATTTTCATCTTGAATACCTCATTTCATTCACCATATTGTATACTCTTTATGTATGTAGCTATTTTACCCTAAAGGCAACCTGTTTTCCACAAGGAGGAATTCCCGTGAATATTGAATTTGATTTAATTCAAGACAAGATCGAGTTTTTCGAGGCAAGGGATCTGCAGACGCTCGAGAAAAAAATCAATGAACAAATCGGGCATAACAAAGGCATTCTCCTGTCGGTCCATTCCGTTTCACACAATGTAACGCTGGATGACAAAGGACGTCCTTTCTATACTGCGGTTGTTCACTTCAAGGCGAAGAAATGAAATAAAAAATCCCATGCTGATTAATACAGCGTGGGATTTTTTCATTAATCTTTATCATTTTCGATGAGTTCTTGCATTTTGACTGGTTTCCAGCCTTTTCCGTCTACCCACTGCAAGTAAACCCGGTAAGTAGTCGACTGGTCTTTTGGTGCAACGGTACCGATCGCTTTATCTGGACCACCGTTACGCTCCAACCACCAGACTGTCATATTGTCTTCAGGAATTCCAGTTGCGTATGAGAGGGCTTGAACTTTTTCCTGCCAATCTGCAGAATCTGCCTCATATTTAGCAACGTGCTCTCCTGTTTGCTTTGTACCTATTGGCTTCCAGTTAGGATTCACAATCTCTTTTTTGACATTTGGTTCATCACTGTCTTTTACAATCTTCTTATCATCTTCTTTAGAAGATTCTTTTTCTTTTGTATCTTTTTTATCTTTCTTCTCTTTATCTTCTTTTTCTTCCTCATCAGCTAAATCTTCACCATCTGCAACAGGCTTATCATCGCCAGAATCCTCGGAAGCGGTGTCCGCTGCTGTGTCTTCATCACTTTCTTCCGTAGAATCTTCATCAATTGAAGCATCTTCATTCTCATCTGCAGCTGCGTCAGTTGATGAATCCTCTGTTTCCTCTTCCTCGTCAGCAGAACTGCTGTCCGCGACTTCATTGGCAGTGGATTCTGTGTCATCCCCTGCTGCCGGTTCTGTATCATTTCCAAGGAATATCGTTGCCCCAACAACCACAATCAGCAGTAAGACGATTCCAATCAGGCTGTTCAGAATAACATTCGATTTCTTCTTAGCCCTTTTATCTAAACGTGAATTATATTTCGGCATTCATTGTACACTCCTCTGCAACATTATGCCTTAACTGCAAGGCTCTTTTTCTCTTTTACCCATTCTATCACGCAAATAAATTCATCAAAAGAAATTTCATTAAAAATAAGAATGTTTTCCTACTAGGATTCTTCTTCCACTTGGCTGCTCTCATAGATCATGTCGGCAATTTCTTTAAAAATCGGATAAATTCCGCCCTCATATTCCAACACGTCCATGTTTACGACAGCCAGGGCATACTTTGGCTTATCAAAAGGAAAATAGCCTGCAAACCATTTATTATACAACTCCTGTTCACCACTGTACTTTCCTGTCTGGGCAGTTCCGGTTTTTCCTGCAATCTCATAGGCTGCTGTTTGCAGAAACCTTGCTGTCCCTGACTCTACGGCTACAACATTCCGGAGATACTGCTGCATTTTCATGGCTGTATAAGGCGAAATTGCCTGCTCATCTTCTTTTTGTACCGGGAAGCCTGCCAATTCAGTTCCATTTTTGTATTGAATTCCGCTCACTGTCCTAACACTCTGTCTCTTGCCTCCCCTGGCAATTGTCGCCATCATGTTGGCAACCCCGATCGGCGTCACCCTCACTTCTCTTTGACCTATTCCGGTCTGGGCTACATAATTAGCTTCTTTCCTCTCATCCGCATTAATAAAGATTCTTCCTCTATCAATCGGCAGCTGTTCAAAGTCTTCATAATGAAAGATATTGCCTTTCCAGCCTATTTCCCCTATCAATCCAAGTCTTTCAGCATACCGGTCGAGGGTGGTCTCATCTTTTTCTACCAAGCTTTTGGCAATGTCGGCAAACGTTCGATTACAGCTGACAGCAAAACTTTCATTAATATTAATTGTGCCGTGGGGTTTGGGGGCAGGCTTTCCATATATGGTTTCATCACAATTGAATAGTGCATTCTCATCCACTAGATTAAGGTCAATGGCTGCAGAGGCCACAACTGTTTTAAAAACAGAGCCAGGAACAATCTGTGTTGTCATTAAGTTCTTCGCTCCATCATCGGAGAAAGGGGTCCCTTCTTGGACAGCCGGCCTGGATACACTCGCCAATAGATCACCGCTCTCAATATCCAGCAGTACAGCTCCGCCCCTTTTGATAGAGTGTTGATCAACCAACTCTTCCATTTTCTCTTGCAGTTCGGAATCTATCGTTGTTTGGATATCCAAAGGATAAAATGGATTGGCCGGAGCGAGATATTTTACATCGACACCGAACAGCGGGCCTCCTCTCGCATCCACATGATAAATAAGCTTAGATTCCTGTTCTGCTATCAGCCATTCATCGAACGATTTTTCCAGCCCTGTAATCCCTATCTTTTGGGTAGCTCCTTTTACTCTTTCAGGATACCTGGCATGAAATCGTTCTTCGTTCTCGCCAGTCAATCCTATCAATTGTTCGGCAATGATTTCTTCTTTAGGATATTTTCGCTTTAATGCAAATACACCATTCAGCTTTAAGTTGTTAATTTCATTCATCTGCATTTCACTCAATATGTAAGGAGCTGGCTTTCCAAAAACAAATGGCTCTTTTGCTTCCTCTATATCCTTTTGAAGCTCACTTTCATTTATCCCCAGGATATCAGCTATTTGTTTGGCATCCCAGTCTATTCTGGAAAGAAAAGGAAACAGCACTAAAACGTTTCTTGTTTCATAGTTAAGTGATTCTCCATTCCTGTCCAGGAATGACCCCCTGCCTTCGTCAATGACCAGCTGCTGAGTTCTTTGATTTACACTATTTTCAATTAAATTGATTCTATGTTTGGAAAATGACTCTGCTCCCAGTAATTGTATCTGAACCAGTCTTCCCATAAGCCCGAGCATGATCAACAGCACCATTCCACTGAAAAAGTATATTCGCCTTTTTTTCATCTAGAACACCTCTTCAACCATTGTTGACGTTTTGGCGGGAAACATACTCATATAGGGAAACCATGGTTGATTTAAAGGTGGATAGATGCTGTGCCTAATCCAGTGAAAAACAAAAAAAGTGATGAAAGCAGGCGCCTCCATCACTGAAAATACTTAATTATTTTACTCCTGTAATCTTAACATTCATTTCCCCGCCTGGAGTCTGAACTGTTACTTCATCATCTACCTTATGGCCAAGCAGGCTTTTTGCGATTGGAGAGTCATTCGAGATCTTTCCTTCGAATGGATCAGCTTCCGCGCTTCCCACAATTGTATAAGTTTCTTCTTCACCATCTGGAAGTTCAATGAATGTTACCGATTTTCCAAGTGTAACGGTATCAGAATTCATTTCATCTTCCTGAATGATTTTTGCATTGCGGATCATGTTTTCAAGAGTGGAAATCCTTCCTTCCACGAATGCCTGCTCATCTTTAGCAGCATCGTACTCGGAGTTCTCAGACAGATCACCGAAACTGCGGGCAATCTTGATTCTTTCCACGACTTCTTTACGTTTAACCGATTTTAACTGCTCCAGTTCTTTTTCTAATTTCTCTTTACCTTCTTGAGTCATTGGATATACTTTTTCTGTTGCCAAAATACTTCACTCCTTATAAAAGTATAAGAACCTCCCACCGGTTCTTTATGTACATAAGCGTGTACCTTGTGCTCCGGAATTCCTCTTTCAGCTTATTCTTCCATTGTAATTCAGGGAATGGACACTAGAGGCTTTGAGGCCCTTATCGTCCATTCCCTAAAAAGAATATTCGCTTGTAGTTCATTCCTTGGGATGATAAAGATTTCTGAAAATTACTGTATGTTTTTATCTATGCTATCGTATTACAAAAATGATTTTTGTTCAAGAATTGTTTGAATTTTTGTTACCATTAGATCGATTGCGACATGATTATGGCCGCCTTCAGGGATAATGACATCAGCATATCGTTTCGTTGGTTCAATGAATTGATTATGCATTGGACGGACGACATTGATGTATTGATCAATAACTGAATCAATGGAACGGCCGCGCTCTTTGATATCTCTAAGCATCCGGCGGATGATACGCAAATCGGCGTCAGTATCCACATATAGCTTAATATCCATTAAGTTACGCAATCTTTCATCTTCTAATACCAAAATTCCCTCTAAAATTATGACATCCTTTGGTTCGACCACTATGGTTTCTTCAGAACGGGTATGCATCTTATAATCATATACCGGTTTTTCAATTTGTTCATTTTTCAACAGCTTCATTAAATGATCAATTAGAAGATCATTATCAAATGCCAGCGGATGATCATAATTCGTTTTAAGCCTTTCCTCAAAAGGTAAATGGCTTTGATCTTTATAATAATAGTCCTGTTGGATCATCAGGATGGAATGTTCTTGAAATGATTCGTAGATGGAACGGGTCACGCTTGTTTTTCCTGACCCCGATCCTCCGGCTACACCGATTACAATTGGCTTATGATTCATTGAATAGTGGATCTCCTTTCCTATTTCGTGCTGCAGACTCTACTATTGCAAAAAGGGACTCTTATTTAGGTCGTTATTTTCTTCTGCTGACAGCAATCCCATCCCCAACCGGGATGATCACTGTATTGTACTCTGGATGATTCATCAGCCAATCGTTGTAACTCTTAAGCTTTTTCACCATTTGGCGTATACGCTTATTTTCTACATTTTCCTCTGCAACCATCCCTTTAAACAGAACATTGTCAGAGTAGATTACGCCTTCATCCGTTAGAAAGGGAGTGTAAAGAGCAAAGAATTTTTGATACTGTCCTTTTGCTGCATCAATAAAAATCGCATCGTAAGGACCCTTTTCTTCGACCACTTGGACCATTTCCAAAGCATCACCAAATATTATATCAACCTGATCTTTTTGCTGAGATCGACCTACGAAGCCTAACGCCTGCTGATAACGTGCTTCATCTCTCTCAAGGGTCACTATTTCAGTGTCAGGAAGGGCTTCTGCCATCCTCAAGCCGGAATATCCTATCGCAGTTCCAATCTCCAGGATTCTCTTGGGCCTTTGTATTCTCAACAGCTGGAGGAGGGTTTCAATCCCTGCAAGCTCCATGATAGGTACATTTTCTTGTTGAGCGAAAGTCTCCATCTCACTTAAAAGATCATTTCGGTCATTTATTAATGATTCAATATAAGCATTTACTGCTTTATCCAAGGTATTCACTCACTTTCCCGTTTCTCGAAGGCAAAAATTATTGTTAGCTGAATCATCTTCCAGCCTTATCTACACCTACATAAAAGTAGAAAGCCCGCAAGCTTTCTACCGTGTGGATATATATCAGGTTTGTAACATATTTCTAAAAAACACTTGTACTATTTTAGCATATAAAAAAGAGGAAAGCTATAAACTTCCCTCTTTAGTTTTATTGCTGTGAAGTGATATGTTCGGCCTTTTTCTCATTGTGCTCTTCCAATGTCTCAGAGTAATATACAGTCCCTTCTTTGGAAGCAAGGAAGTATAAGTATTCTGTATTATCCGGTTTGAGTGCCGCCTCGATGGATGACAGACCGGCATTAGCGATAGGGCCAGGCGGAAGTCCCTTGTTCTGATAAGTGTTATAGGGTGAATCAACTTCCAGATCTTCATAAACAGTCCTTGATTTATGTTCACCAAGGGCATAGAGGACAGTCGGGTCAGTCTGCAAAGGCATCTCTTTTTTCAACCGGTTATAGAACACACTTGAAATCTTCCCGCGATCCGCCTTTTCTGTTGCCTCTTCTTCTACTAATGAAGACAATGTCAGCAGTTCATGGACGGTTAAATTCTGGTCCACCCTGGATGTCTCATATTGCGTCAACACATCCTGAGTCTGGGAGATCATCTTATCGATAATCGTTTCCAATGAAGGCTCTTCTTCATAGAAAGGATAAGTTGAAGGATACAAATAACCCTCCAGAGGGTGCTTTACACCATCTGCCAAAACTTCTTCTTTTACCAAGAGTTCTGGATACTTCTCAATCATCTTTTCAATAAAAGCTTTATCATCTAATTTTTCCAGGACTTCTTTTGCTTCATAAGGCGTTTTTTCAGCAATTTTCTCTGCAATCTGATCCAATTGCAGTCCTTCAGGAACCGTGACCTTGAATTCTGCCTTCATCATCACTTTCCCTGTCTTTAAGCTGGTGATGATTTCATCAAGGGTCATGGCAGGAGTCAAATCGTAACTTCCCGCTTGAAATCCTGATTCATTATTAAATTTCACATAATACTTGAAAACATGGGCATTTTTGATAATGCCATTCTCTTCTAATATATTTCCGATGGAAGTGACACCAGATCCAATCGGGATTTCTACGTTGACTGACTTATTGTTATCCTCGTCTACAGGCTGCAATGCTGACTTAACATATAGATAGCCGCCGATTGCCGTCCCCCCAATGATAATAAACAGGGCAAGGACTATGATACCAACTATCTTTCTAATAACCTTGGCTTCTTCTTTTCGCTCTATTAATTTTGATAAGAGAATCTCTTTTTTTGATTTATTTTCTTCACTCATATAAATTTCCCCCTCTCGAGCAAAACCGGGGTTCCCCCTTATATTTCGACATGCATCTTTTACATTATACTATATTTTTCATCCAAAAAAAGAGGGCATTCTGCAAAAAAGGAATCTTCTTCCCATTTGCAGAATGCCCTCTTACTTTACAAGTGTTCTGATGTGTTTCTTATTCTTCTTCCTCATCAAGGAAGGTTTCAAGCATTTCTTCGATCATATCCCATTCTTCTTCGGTTTCGATAGGCTTCAGTTCGCCTTCTTCACCTTCGTCTCCAGGAACGAATGCAGACGCATGGATTTCGATTTCTTCATCTCCATTTTCATCCGCACCTACCGGGTAGTAAAGTACATATGATTTGTTGAATTGGTCTGATTCAAAAGTGAAAAGAACCTCACAAAGCTGTTCATTTCCTTCTTCATCAATAATTGTAATTTGCTTTTCGCCGTGTTCCATTTTATACACCTCTTATTTCTGGCTGTCCAGATATCCTTGGAGGATAAAGGCAGCCGCCATTTTATCAATTACTTTTTTACGTTTTTTCCTGCTTACATCTGCTTCAAGTAATATTCTTTCCGCAGCCATTGTTGTTAAACGTTCATCCCATAAAATCGTTGAAACACCGAGCTTGTCCTCAAGCAGTTTAGCATACTTTTGAGATGCTTCTCCACGGGGACCCACTGTATTGTTCATATTTTTTGGGAATCCGATGACCACCTTGTCGACTTCGTATTCTTTAATCAATTCTTCCACTCGCTGAAGGCCGAATTGCGACTGTTCCTCATTGATGGAAATCGTTTCAACGCCCTGGGCCGTCCAGCCCATTGCATCGCTTACTGCTACGCCGACTGTTTTCGAGCCGACGTCAAGTCCCATAACGCGCATGTTTTACCCCTCTTTATGCTGTTTTAAATAAGATTTAACCAGCACTTCAATGATCTCATCACGTTCCAGTCGACGGATGATGTTACGTGCATCCTGATGTCTGGGGATGTACGCAGGATCGCCGGATAACAGATAACCTACAATTTGATTGATTGGATTATATCCTTTTTCCTGCAAAGCATTGTGGACCTGGAGCAGGACCTCGTTGACGTCCTGTTCAAATGGTTCATCCGAAAAATTAAATCGCATTGTTTTATCAAAAGAGCTCATAATTCGCACCTCTCTTTAGGCTTGGTGTATTCTGGCAAACCTGTCTTATTACATTCATTGTACACCACTTTAGTATCGATTTAAACGGATTTGATCCAATCTTCTACAAACTTCAAGGCTTCATCCAGTTTTTCTGGATTTTTCCCTCCAGCTTGAGCCATATCCGGGCGTCCGCCGCCGCCGCCGCCGCAAATGCCGGCAACTTCTTTTACTAGCTTTCCTGCATGGTAGCCTTTTTCTACAAGATCTTTCGTCACACCGGCTGTGATGTTGACTTTATCATCATGCGCAGATCCAAGAACAACGACTGCCGATCCAAGTTTCTGCTTAAGGTCATCGACCATGTTACGAAGAGTATTCATGTCAGCGCCTGCAACCTTGGCTGAAAGGACATTGACACCATCGATGGTTTTCACCTGATCCGTCAGGCTTCCTGCTTCAATATTGGATAGTTTGCTTGTCAGAGACTCATTTTCCCGCTGAAGGTCCTTCATTTCGGCAAGAAGGCTGTCGATTCTGGAAACGATATCCTTTGGCTTGGATTTCACCTTTTCAGCAGCCTGCTTCAACAAGCTCACTTGTTCTTTCAGCATATTGTAAGCCGCTTCACCTGTGACTGCTTCAATTCTGCGTGTCCCGGCACCGATCCCGCTTTCGGAAACGATTTTGAACAGGCCTATTGCAGAAGTATTGTTTACATGGCACCCGCCGCAAAGCTCAAGGCTGAAATCTCCGATAGAGACTACACGGACAGTATCTCCATATTTCTCTCCAAATAAAGCCATCGCGCCCATTTCTTTTGCTTCTTTAAGCGATTTGTAATCAGTTCCCACTGTGGTACTATTCCACACTTGCTCGTTGACTATCGCTTCAATCTTTTCGATTTCTTCTGGGCTGACGCTGCCGAAATGAGAGAAGTCAAAGCGCAGGCGGTCAGGTTCAACAAGTGACCCAGCCTGGTTAACATGCCCGCCGAGTACATCCTTAAGGGCTTGATGCAGCAAGTGTGTTGCCGTATGGTTCTTAATGACTTTACTGCGCATCGTTTCATTAACTGATGCTTTGACTTCCTGGCCTTGTGTCAGAGTCCCCTCTTCAACTACAGCACTATGAAGATTTTGGCCGTTTGGAGCTTTTTTGACATCTTTTACAGCAACCCTGACACCTTCAGCTAAAAGAAGACCTTTATCCCCGATTTGTCCGCCGCTCTCTGCGTAAAATGGAGTTTTATCCAAAATGAATTGAATTTCATCGCCCTTTTCAGCTTTGTCGGACAACTCATTATTCAGCACAATCACTTCTACTTTTGAAGCGGATTGAAGTTCATCATAGCCGACGAATTCACTCGCAACCTTGATATCCCCAAGAACTCCTCCCTGTACCTGCATGGAGCCTGTATCCTGGCGGGCTGAACGTGCACGGTCACGCTGAAGCTCCATCTCTTTTTCAAAGCCTTCCTCGTCCAGCGTCATGCCTTCTTCTTCAGCATACTCTTCCGTTAGTTCAACCGGGAAGCCGTAAGTATCATAAAGACGGAAAACATCTTTACCGGAAATCACTGTATTGCCGGCTTCCTTTTCTTTCTTGATAACAGAAGAAAGGATGGAAAGACCTTCGTTCAGTGTTTCGTGGAAACGTTCTTCTTCATTTTTGACAACCTTTTGGATGAATTCCATTTTTTCTTTCACTTCAGGATAGAAGTCCACCATGATCTCTGCCACAACCGGAACAAGTTCATACATGAACGGGCGGTTGATATTGATTTGTTTGGCGAATCTCACGGCACGGCGAAGCAATCTTCTTAATACATAGCCTCTTCCTTCATTGGATGGAAGCGCGCCGTCACCGACAGCAAACGATACTGTTCTGATATGGTCAGCAATGACTTTGAAGGCTACGTCCTTCTGATCATCCTTTCGGTATTCTTCACCGGAGATTTTTTCAACGGCAGAAATGATCGGCATGAAAAGGTCAGTATCAAAGTTCGTTGGAACTCCCTGAGCTACACAAGCCATTCGTTCAAGGCCCATTCCGGTATCAATATTCTTCTTAGGAAGCGGCGTGTAAGTGTTATCAGGATTATGATTAAATTCAGAGAACACAAGGTTCCAGACTTCCAGGTAACGGTCATTTTCACCGCCTGGGTATAATTCAGGATCTTCAGGGTTGTCCCCATATTCAGGTCCCCGGTCATAGAAGATCTCCGTGTTCGGTCCGCTCGGGCCTTCTCCGATATCCCAGAAGTTACCTTCGATACGGATGATTCTTTCCGCAGGGACACCGATCTTGTCTCTCCAGATTTCAAATGCTTCCTCATCTTCAGGATGGATTGTTACGGAAAGCTTCTCCGGATCAAAGCCAATCCACTTTTCATCTGTAAGGAACTCCCATGCCCATTCGATTGATTCCACTTTGAAATAGTCACCGATGGAGAAATTCCCCAGCATCTCGAAGAATGTATGGTGGCGGGCCGTTTTCCCGACATTTTCAATATCGTTGGTCCTAATGGACTTTTGAGCATTGACAATTCGGGGATTCTCAGGAATCACACGCCCGTCGAAGTACTTCTTAAGTGTGGCAACACCACTATTGATCCATAGTAATGAAGGATCTTCATGCGGAACAAGTGATGCGCTTGGTTCTACCCTGTGGCCTTTTTCTTTAAAGAACTCTAAAAATTTTCTTCTGATTTCTGCACCTGTTAAGGTTTTCATGTTACGTTTTCCTCCTTCATTCACAAAATTTAACCAAAAAAGCATACAAAAAAGCCCTCATCCCTGGTCAGGGACGAGAGCTTGCTCGCGGTACCACCCTGGTTATGGACCCTGTTGAACAGGATTCATCACTCTGGAGCCTTAACGCGGCGAACGGCAGGGTTTCTGCACTCTGGATTAGCGTTCTGTTATCCTTCATCTGGAATTTCTTTCAGCCTGGGAAATTCCTCTCTTGCGTGCAAGGGCACTCAGATGGACTATAACATACTCGATCTTTCGTCGATTTGGTTAGTGTTTTATTGTATAAGTCGAATTATAGAAATATCATTGTCATTTGTCAATCTGAATGAGGAGAAAATGAGAAATTATTTTCAAGGGCTTTCCCTCGCTGTAAAATGTGTCCTTGCGTGAATCACGGCAACCTTCAGCATGGCCAGCAGCGGAACAGCTACGATTAACCCCAGAACCCCTCCTACTTCGCCGCCGATAATCAAGGCGGCCATTATAAACAAAGGATGCATATGCAGGCTTTTCCCCACTATCAATGGAGACAAGATATTCCCCTCAATGAATTGCAGCGCGAAAACAATCACAACCACTTTTATAATCATTTCATTAGAGATAGTACTCGCTACTATGGCGGCCGGAACTGCTCCAATCACAGGGCCGAAATAGGGGATGACATTCGTAACTCCGACAATGATCCCGAGAAGCAAAGGATATTTCATGTCAAAGATCCAAAAGGACAGAGCTCCAAGCGATCCGATAAGCAGGCATACCAATAACTGCCCCCTTATGTATCCCCCAAGTGACTCATCAAGATCTTTCAAAAAACTTCCGGCACTATGTCTCCATTTTTTAGGCGTTAAACTTGTCGCTGCCCGTTTCACTTTCGGAAAATCCTTCAGCAAGTAAAAAGAGATAAATGGGACAATCGCAAATAATAAGAGGCTGTTCATTACCTTTAAAACCCCGGAAAGAATCAAAGCCACAATCCCATTCAGCCATTCCTCAAAGCGTTCGATCCTGGACTCGAGCTCCTGCTGAATCCCGTCCGGCCAAGTGGATGTCTTTCTCTGAATATAATCAAGCCAGCGCTGATATTGATCAGTATACACCGGTGCGTTTTCCGCCAAGTCTTTCAATTGGTGAATGATGACCGGTATCCCTTTATATACAGCATACCCAAGACCGCCAAAGAAAAGGATATAAATCAGCAGGATCGCAATCCCTCTATGTATGCCGGCCCTGAACAACTTTTCGACTACCGGGTGGAGAAGGTATGTGATGAAGCCGCCCAGCAAAAAAGGAATCAGTCCGATGACCATGACCCTTAGAACAGGCTGCCAAACAGGGTGCAGAAGATAGAAAATGTAGAGAATGATCACTGCCAAAAGGGTTATCGCCAGCCGGTACAGCCATCTGACATAAGTGCGGTTGTTGTTCACATCTCCTCCTCCTTTCACTTCCCGTTGATACTACTTAATGTGAGCAAAAAAAGGGAAACCATTCAGTGTTGGTAAGTAGTCTAATTTTGAGGTGCAAGATGTTAAAATCCTATACAATAAGGGAAGAAATTTCCCTTATCGAAGAAATGTCGGGAGAAATAGGTCAAATAGGGGTAAAATTTTCCGCTATTTACTGAAAAACACATGTCAAATCGGGTCCTGAGCATGCTTAACGGAAAATTCTTCCCTTATTTACCTCTCCCCAGCTGAATTCTGCAGATTAACGGAAAAAGTTTCCCTTTTTTTAAATATCCTTCCTCTTCCCTTGGTGACTTTCTCAATTAATGTATTTTTTATGTGAATTTCATTCAGAATTCATAATAAAAAAACAGAGGGAGAACCCCCTCTGTTCTTAAAACATCTTTTTAATTTGTTTACGCATTTTCTTCATGTTCCGTCCACTCATCATGTTTGAACGGCGAGAGTACATGGTCGCAGCAATTCCTGCTCCGAACCCGATCATTGAGGCCATTGTTTTATTCAAGGTGCCCACCTCTTCCTTAACTTAGTTGGCGGTCTTCCTCGTCAAACAAGTCATCTAAAGAGCTTAGTGTTCCATCTTCCTCGACCTGGTGCGTGTGGATCACACCTTTGGTAATCGAAAGTTCAATAAAGCACTTCCAGCAGTAATACTGGTTAATGCCGATTTTGCCAATATCTTTACTTTGACAATTTGGACATTTCATAACATCAGCCACCCCTTTAAATCCGTGGCATTGACTGCTTTACAGGTCACTGAAAACCTGCTTTTGAAGTAGATCTCTGCCATCTTTTCCAGTAGCCATTATGTCCAAATTGTCCAAAGCGTATTCAATTTCCTAGCAATACGAGGAAGAACGGCGCCATAATGATAAAAGTACCCAGAGGATCAAGCCCCCGGATACTAATATAGTTCGCTTAATTAAAGAAAATCATAAGGTGTAACCTTTTCCATTCCGATCATCGGGTCTGCCTGAAGCATTTCTTCAAGCTTATTCGCCGGCTGCGAGTCAACTGCTTCATCATTTGATACAGTCTCCACTTCAGACTCCATTCCTCTCAGCTTTTCATAAAGAGTCGTCAGCCTTTGAACATCCTCTTCCCTTTCCACACCCATCTTCAGGGCTTGTTCCTCTCCGCAGAGGATCAGGGCATTACGGCTTCTTGTTATAGCAGTGTAAAGCAGGTTGCGCCTCAGCATTCTGAAGTAGCTTTTCACGACCGGCAGAATGACAATCGGAAACTCGCTTCCCTGTGACTTGTGAATCGAACAGCAATAAGCAAGCGTGATCTGATTCAACTCCTGACGTGTATACGTCACTTCATTACCTTCAAAAGAAACAATGACCATGTCCTGTTTCTCTGTATTTTCCTTTGCATAAAAGATGGAAACAATCTCACCGATATCGCCGTTAAACACATTGCTTTCAGGCTGATTGACCAGTTGCAGGACTTTATCGCCAATCCGGTATTTCGTATCACCGAAGGAAATCTCTTTTCGTGTGCCATCATTGCTGTTGAAGATCTCCTGCAGCATGACATTCAACTTGTCAATACCGGCAGGACCCCTATACATCGGGGCAAGTACTTGAATATCCTTGGCGCTGTACCCCTTTGATTTTGCATTGGCCACAACTTTTTCCACGACTTCAGCAATTTGTGAGGTTGTGCATCTGATAAATGAACGATCCTTCTGAGGCTGAAGGAGGTTGGCAGGAAGCCGGCCCGCTTTCATCTCATGGGCCATTTCAATAATGGATGACCCTTCTTCCTGGCGGTAAATGTCAGTCAGCCGGACAGTTGGAACGACTTCAGACCGCAGTAGATCTTTCAGCACTTGGCCTGGACCCACAGAAGGCAGCTGGTCTTCATCTCCAACAAGAATGACCTGGATATCATCGGGAAGCGCTTTGAATAGCTGATTTGCCAGCCAGGTGTCCACCATCGACATTTCATCAACAATCAAAAGCTTCCCCTGAATGGAACGTTCTTCGTCATAGTCAAAGCTGTCCGTACCGTTCCAGCCCAGCAGTCTGTGGATTGTCCCTGCAGGAAGACCTGTTGATTCTGTCATCCTTTTGGCAGCCCTGCCTGTAGGTGCAGCCAGAAGAATAGGGAACGGCTCGTCCTTATAATCCTTTGGATCAAGAGAACAACCGTGAAGTTCGGCATAGAGCTCTACAATCCCTTTGATTACCGTCGTTTTCCCTGTACCGGGACCTCCTGTTAACAGCATCATCGGAGACATGAGAGCTGTCTCTATTGCTTCTTTCTGGGTTGGTGCATATTGAACATCCAACCTCTCTTCCAAACCGCCAAGCGCCATCAGGAATTCTGATTGCGGGAACTGGTCTGTATATTGATCTTGAGAAAGCAGCCTGTCAATATTGGTTACCAATCCTTTTTCCGAGAAATAAAGCGAAGGCAGGTACACCCTCCGTTCCTCTCCGATGATTTTCCCTTCTTCTTCGAGTTTTATGACTTCCCGTGATATATCGTCGTAACTGATTCTCTCGTTTTGACTCTTTTCAAGAAGAGACTTCACATTGGTCAGCAGAGTTTCCGCCTCGAGATAAACATGTCCTTCCTGCAGACAATTATGTTCCAGTGTATAGAGGCAGCCGGCCTTGATCCGGTCCGGATGACTCCCGGTTATCCCCAGCTTGCTTCCAAGTTCATCTGCCCGTCCAAATCCGATGCCTTCAATATCTTCGACCAGCTTGTAAGGATTTTTATGCAGAATTTCAAGCGCCTGCTCCTTATAAGCCTGATAAATTTTCATTGAAATCTGCGGACCGAAACCAAATTCATTCAGGCTGATCATGACTCTTTCCAAGCCTTGATGTTCTACAAGGGAGTCATAAAGCGATTTTGCTTTGTCAGGTGGAAGTTTGGGAATATCATCGAGGAGGGAAGGTGTTTCAAGTATTTTGCTGATTGCATTTTCACCAAGCTGTTCCACGATGTTTTCAGCCGTTTTTTTACCGATTCCTTTAAACAGTTCACTTGACAGGTAGTCGACAATTCCTTGTTTCGTCTGGGGGATTTCTTTCTTGAAACGCTGAGCATGAAATTGCATTCCAAACTTGGGGTGTTCCTTGAAAGCACCATGGAAAACATAGGTTTCCTGTTCGTGGATCTTTGGAAAATGACCAGTAACGACTGCTTCCTTGTCCTCATATTGGGCATTGGTGGATTCCACCCTCAGCCTGATGACAGAATAAAGATTACTTTCATTATGAAAGATAGTGACAAGATGTTTACCCTTTATATAAATTTCGTTTTCATCAAAAAGTTCTAAGGAGTCTTGCCTGCTCATTTAGAAACCCCCTTGTTTCTATGTTAATTCTCTTCTTTTAACTGATCGATCATTTTCAAACCATAACCAGCAAGCATGTGATCAGGCTGGACTTCCAGGGCTTTTTCGAAACAGCTTCTCGCTTTTTCTGCATCATCCGCATAACCCGCATAGGCAACGCCCAGGTTATAATAAGCATCTGCATGCTCAGGATCTTGCTGGACAACCGTTTCCAGCTGTTCGATCGCTTCTTTATAAGCTTCAGTTTTCGCCAGGCAAAGTCCATATTGAAAGCGCGCTTCAGTATCATCACCATTCAACTCAACGCTTCTCATTAAATAAGGAAGAGCAAGTTTCGGCTGCTCCAGGTTGACGAGGGAGATGCCCAGCATGAAGAATACATCTTCACTTTCCAGTCCTTTTTGGATAGCCGTTTCAAAAGCTTCCTTTGCTGCATCGAAATTCTCCCCGTTGAAATATAAGTTACCCAGGGAGTAATAAGCCGAAGCCGCTCCTTCATCAAGGGAAATGGCTCTCTTAAGAAACTTCTCCGCTTTTTCATTTTCTCCTACTGAAAGGAGGACATTTCCAAAGTTTATGTATGCGACAGGATCTGTCGGATTCTCTTCAATAGCCTCTGTAAAAAACTTAACTGCCTCTTCCACTTTTCCCTCTTGAAGAAGCTGTATTCCTTTTGAATTTTTATCCATTTGAAACACCTCTGGTTCATTGATTTGTCTTTCCATTCATTTTCCTAGTATATCACAACAACTGTTTGTGATAAGAAAGACCTGTATAAGAACAAAAGCGCAAGCGCCTTGATCAGCCCCGACAGGCATAAGACGAGCCGACTGGAAGGTTGCTCTTTAACCTTCTTGACGGATTGGCTTATGACCCGAGGGGCTAGGCGCTGGAGCTGGATATAAAAAGAAAAGGTTAATCAGACATTCAATCTGATTAACCTCGTGATGATCAGCCTACAAAATCAAGTTTTTTCTCAGCCTTGAAAATTTCATCGATTGTTCCGCCGCCCAGGCATTCATCTCCGTTATAGAAAACAACTGCTTGTCCAGGCGTTACTGCCCTAACAGATTCTTTGAAAATCACTTTTACTTTATCCCCTTCAAGAAGCTGAACCTTCACTTCATGATCTTCCTGGCGGTAACGGAATTTTGCTGTGCAATCAAATTCAGACGGTTTCTCTTTCTCCGATGTCCAGCTCACGTCTGTTGCGAGAATCGAATCTGAGTATAGAGCTTCATGGTCAAAACCTTGCTCAACAAAAAGGACGTTTCGGTCAAGATCCTTACCGATGACAAACCAAGGTTCCCCGGCTCCACCGATACCAAGGCCCTGCCTTTGACCGATTGTATAATACATCAAACCGTCATGTTTCCCTTTCACTTCACCATTCAGAGTTTCCATGTTGCCCGGCTGCGCGGGCAGGTAATTGCTCAAGAACTCTTTGAAATTGCGTTCTCCGATAAAGCAGATCCCGGTACTGTCTTTTTTCGTTGCAGTTGCAAGCCCTGCTTCTTTAGCAATTTCCCTTACCTTCTTCTTATCGATGCCGCCGATCGGGAACATGACTTTTTCCAGCTGATCCTGTCCCAACTGGTTGAGGAAGTAGGTTTGGTCTTTGTTAGAGTCCTTGCCGCGGAGCATTTTATATTCCCCGTCGCGGTATTCAACTTGGGCATAGTGTCCAGTCGCCAGATAGTCGGCTCCAAGCTTCACAGCATGCTCAAGGAAAGCCTTGAATTTGATTTCTTTGTTGCACATGACATCAGGATTTGGTGTGCGCCCTGCTTTATATTCATCCAGGAAGTACGTGAACACCTTATCCCAATATTGTTTTTCAAAATTGACGGCATAATAGGGGATTCCAATCTGGTTGCAGACCCTTATGACATCCTCATAGTCTTCAGTTGCCGTACATACGCCATTTTCATCGGTATCATCCCAGTTTTTCATGAAGATGCCGATGACATCGTATCCCTGTTCTTTCAATAATAGTGCCGCGACGGAGGAATCCACCCCTCCTGACATGCCGACAACCACTCTTGTATCTTTAGGTTCCTTCTTCACGAAAGGCACCTCCTTTATATAGTAATGACGAAAAGTCTGATAGTTTCTTGTCTTGATTCCAAGCTTAGGTTTTATACAAACCAGGGTAAAACAATAGAAAGATTTTAATATAAACTTCCATGGAAGACAAGAGATTGAACTCTGCCTTATTTTCTCAAGCGGCTGACGATCTTGGCCACTTCCTTGCCGGTGTGTATGACATCTTCTTCTGTATTGCCGATTCCGAAGCTGAAACGGATTGAGTTTCTAAGACGTTCTGACTCTTTACCAAACATGGCAAGCAGGACATGGGAAGGTTCAATCGAACCCGCTGTACAAGCAGAACCGCTTGATACGGCTATTCCAGCCAAATCCATATTGACAAGCATGGATTCAACATCTGTACCCGGAAAACTAAGATTCAGAACATGCGGCAATGCTTGATCCAAAGTACCATTCAAATAGAATTCAATGCCTTCTTCTTTCAAGATATCCATTAATATCTTTTTAAATTTAGTATACTCTTCTGCCTTTTTTTCCATCTCATCCTGAGAAAGCCTGATTGCTTCAGCCATTCCCACCAATGAAGGGAGATTCTCCGTTCCTGCCCGCCTTTTTCTTTCCTGTTCGCCGCCGAACATCTTCGCTTCAAGAGGAACATCTTTTCTTGCGTACAGAAAGCCGACTCCTTTTGGTCCATTAATTTTATGGGCTGAGATGGAGAGAAGATCAATATTTTCTGATACTACATCTATCTTTGTCATCCCGAAAGCCTGTACTGCATCTGTATGCAATAAAACCCCTCGGCTTCTTACCAATTCCCCGATTTCAGAAATCGGCTGTATAGTACCGACTTCATTATTGCCGTACATGACACTGACTAAAATGGTGTCTTCTCTTAAAGCTGCTTCGACATCTTTGACAGAAACGATCCCTTGCTCATTCACAGGCAGGTAAGTGACTTCAAATCCTTCCTTCTCCAGCTGCTCACAAGTATGAAGAACGGCATGGTGCTCAATGGAAGACGTGATGATATGCCTGCCTTTATCTTTTAACGCATGGGCAGTACCAGTCAATGCCAGATTGTCTGCCTCTGTGCCGCCGCTTGTAAAAATGATTTCATGAAATCCTGCACCGATACTCTTGGCAGCAGTCATACGGGCGCCGTCAAGTTTCTGTCTTGCATCCCTTCCGGAAGAGTGGATGCTGGATGGATTTCCGAATGTCCCTCTCATTGTTTCTGTCATTACATCAATAACACGGGGATCCATCGGGGAGGTCGCCGCATTATCGAGATAAATCGTCTTCATAGTCATTCCTCCAATTAAATATAAAACATATAGGCATCTGACTCGCCTTCGTCAGTATAGCTTGCCAAATCTTCAATCGTTGTATTATCCAGGACTTCTTTCACGGCATCCCTGATCCTCATCCAAAGTTCACGCTTTGCCGGTTCTTCATCTTCAATGCCTTCAACAGGAGAAATCGGCCCCTCCAGAATCCTGATAATATCCCCTGCTGTAATTTGAGACGGCTCGTTTCCGAGAACGTAACCGCCATAAGCACCCCTGATACTTTTAACAAGCCCTGCATTTCTCAATGGAGCCACCAGCTGCTCAAGGTAATGCTCAGACAGATTCTGTGCCTTGGCAATGGACTTCAAAGATGTCGGACCCTCGCCATGACGCTTCGCCAGTTCAATCATGATGGTTAACCCATAACGTCCCTTTGTAGAAATTTTCATAGTTTTCGCCCCTCAATCTATCTTTATAACAAAAATGTGCAACTATATATTCCATCATTTCCTTAGTAACTTTTGTCATTATAGCATAATCGCAAGGTGCTGTTAAAAAACGTTGTCCTCGAGAAGCGGCCTTCGTTTAAAAAGTAAGCAGAGTATGATAAATTAGATGAATAAATGAGAACGCCAGTTTGGAGAGATGGAAATGAGTATCAAACCGTTGGCCTATCGAATGAGGCCTCGTACCATAAGTGAAGTCATTGGTCAGCAGCATTTGGTTGGCGAAGGAAAAATCATTGATAGAATGGTCAAAGCCAAGCAGCTTTCTTCCATGATTCTATATGGACCGCCTGGTATAGGAAAAACATCGATAGCGAGTGCGATTGCGGGCAGCACGAACTATGCCTTCAGGACACTTAATGCTGTCACAAATAATAAAAAAGACATGGCAGTAGTGGCGGAAGAAGCCAAGATGTCAGGAAAAGTGATTCTTCTCCTGGATGAGGTCCATCGACTGGACAAGGCTAAGCAGGACTTTCTCCTTCCCTACTTGGAGAATGGAATGATCACCCTTATCGGGGCTACAACCAGCAACCCCTATCATGCAATCAATCCGGCGATCCGCTCCCGATGCCAGATTTTTGAGTTGAAGCCGCTTTCGGTCGAAGACATGAAGACGGCACTGGAATATGCAATCAAAGATAAAGAGCGCGGGCTTGGAAAACAGCATATCTCCATCAGTGAAGAGGCTCTGCTTCACTTTTCCCAAGCAAGCAATGGGGATGTAAGGAGTTCACTGAACGCACTTGAACTTGCAGTCCTCTCGACTGAGCCTTCTGAGGATGGAGTAATTGAAATTACAGTGGAAGTCGCGGAAGAATGCCTCCAGAAGAAAAGTTTCTCCCATGACAAGGATGGGGATGCGCACTATGACGTCCTGAGCGGTTTTCAAAAATCCATCAGAGGGAGCGATGTCAATGCGGCCCTGCACTACCTTGGCAGGCTGGTTGAAGCCGGAGATATGCCGAGCATTACAAGAAGACTCCTTGTCATCGCGTATGAAGATATCGGACTCGCAAGCCCGCAGGCAGGACAGAGAACACTGGCGGCTGTCGAAACTGCCGAGAAAATTGGTTTCCCTGAAGCAAGAATACCATTGGCCAACGCTGTCATCGAATTATGCCTTTCTCCAAAATCCAACTCGGCGATCAGTGCGATCGACGCCGCTTTAAGGGATATCAGGAGCGGCAGAAATGGAGAGGTGCCGGCACACCTCAAAGATGCACACTACGCCGGTGCAAAAGAGCTGGGAAGAGGGATTGAATATAAATTTCCACATGATTATCCTTCAGGGTGGGTCAAACAGCAGTACCTCCCTGACATTCTGAAGAATGCCCGCTACTATGAACCGAAGGATACCGGTAAATTTGAAATGGCCATTTCCCAGGTTTATAAGAAGATCATGGGGCAGAAATAGGGTGAGGGCAAAAAAAAGCGCCAAGGGGTCATTTTTCCTTGGCGCATTGATTCCTCTGGAACTTTTACGCTGCGACATCCCGCTTCTTAAACACGATAAAAGCCAGAAGGTGGAATATTACAAAGTAAATGATCAACACCGTAATAGAGAAACCTAATGTCATTCCTTCCACAAGAGGCTGCAATTCACCTGTATACATTGTTAGATCTGTGTTCGCAAAAAGACTGTATTTAGCCCAGTCATACTTCATGGAGATAAATTGAGTCGCTGTTCCTCCCATAAAGAGGAGAAACAAGGAGATTCCGATGGCCAGAGAGCTGTTTCTGAATACAGCGGAAATCATAAATGCCATAGTTGCCATCATGGTTATGAGTATGGATTTTAATAGATACGTCTTAATCTGATAAAGCACCATATTCTGTTCTTCAACTGCACCATCAATATAAACCAGGCGAGGCTGGCCGTCTCCTGCGCCAAACAGAACAGCTCCGACCAAGCTTGAAAGCGCAAATAAAATCAGCAGTAGTGAAATCCCAAACAGCAATACAGTTATATATTTGGAAAGCAGTATCTTCGTTCTTGAAATTGGCCTGATCAGTAAAAGCTTAATCGTTCCCCATGTAAATTCACTGGCGACAATCCCAGCAGCTATAATGATCGTAAACAGACCCACAAACTCAACAAAGTTAGCATTAAAGTTTACAAAAGACCATGTACTTTGCCCGCTTTCAGGCTTAATATCATTTTCCAGTCTGTATTCATTTATGGCAATCTGCTGCTCGATATATTGCTCATTCATTCCACCAGGGTTTTCACTTAAATATTGCTTATCACTCTCGATTTGCATCTGAGTTTGCTGCTTCCAGTCTCCTTCTGAAACATTTGATGTATCTGGATTCTCTGTAAACTTCATTACAGAGCCTACCCCTATGACCAGCACGACCAGAAGGCCGATCATCACATACGTACCGGGTCTGCTGAATATTTTTATCCATTCATTCTTGATCAAGTTAAACATTTGCCGGCTCCCCCTTTTCATTGGTGATTTCAAGGAAGCGGTCCTCAAGTGTTTTGGCCACCGGCATCACTGAATAAATATCAATGGTATGCTGTACGAGAATGCTGACCAATTCAGGGACCTGCTCTTTTGTTAAAGCAATTTGCAGTTTTCCTTCATTCAATTTGTGCTGGAAATCTGGAAATGCTTCTTGGATGACTATTGAAGCCTTCTCTGCATCACCCAATTCAAGCTGGTAAACAAGCTCGCTTCCCTGGACAAATTCCTTTACTTGCTGGACATCAACGAGTTTTCCTTTTTGTATGATCCCGATTCTGTCACACATCATTTCCATTTCAGAAAGGAGGTGGCTGGAAACAATGACGGCCATGCCATTTTCGCTTGCTAGTCTGCGGATGTAATCACGGATTTCCCTGATTCCCGCCGGATCCAATCCATTTGTCGGCTCATCCAGAATCAACAATTTCGGGTTATGCAGCAGACATTGGGCAATCCCAAGCCTTTGTCGCATTCCCAATGAATAGGTCTTTACTTTATCGTGGATTCTTTCGGTTAAACCAACCAACTCCACAACTTCTTTGATTCTCTCGTCTGTAATTCCTTTATGCATCCTGGCGAATTGCTGCAGGTTTTTGTACCCTGACAGGAACTTATAAAGCTCCGGGTTTTCTACGATAGCCCCTATGTCCCTGATTGCCCCTTCAAAATTGCTCTTCACACTGACACCATTAACAACAATGTCTCCTTCTGTGATTCCCATCAGTCCTACAATCATTCTTATCGTAGTTGTTTTACCTGCTCCGTTCGGTCCCAGAAAACCGAAGACCTCACCTTCCTGTACACCAAAGGAAAGCGAATCAATGATTTTCCTGCCTTTGATTACCTTAGAAACATTTTTGAGTTCCAGAATTGTTTTCAAAACTCTTCCCCCTTATCTTTGCTCGTACTTTCTTTCAGCCACTCCATTACCGACAATCCGTGTTCTTCCCTTAACTCCTCAACTATGCAATGGTTTTTAACAATCCCATCCTGTAAAATATAGGCCTCATCCAGAAGTGCTTCAATATCATTGATTTCATGGGTCGCGATAATGACTGTCTGGGCTTCAAAGTCTATAAAGGACAACAGGCTCTTGACGATTGAATCTCTGACCATAGGGTCCAGTCCTGAGAATGGTTCATCAAGCAGCAGTAATTCCGTCTGTCTTGAGAGGGCCAGCACCAGTTTCAACCTGCCTCTTTTCCCCTTGGACAACTGCTTGATTTTCATCTTCGGCTCGAGTTCCATGTATTCCAAGAGTTCGAGTGCTTTCTCTCTTAGAAAGTCCGGGAATTGCGTTTCATAAAAGTGAATCATATCCTCTACGGAAAAAGAATCATAAAACATATCCAGTTCTGTCAGGTATCCGGTTTTTGAAGCTGCCTGCCTCGTTACTCTTTCCGTTCCTATCGTAACCTCACCTGAAGTAGGCATTACAAGGCCGGCAATGAGTTTAAGCGTCGTAGACTTTCCGCTTCCATTCGGTCCCAGAAGACCGTAAATCTTTCCTTTTTCAAATGCCATGTTTACATCTTTCAATGCATAAGCATTTCCATACTTTTTGGTTACATTATTAAGGGCTGCACTCATTATTCCTTTCCTCCTTCACCTTTTAGATAGGAGGTAAGATCAGCGAGCATCTTTTCCCTTGAAATCCCCAGTTCACGCATGCTGTCTACAAAGTTGTTCATGATTTCGCGCTGAACCTTATTTTTCATCTCCAGGAACAACTCCTCTTTTTCCGTCACAAAGGTCCCTTGACCACGTTTTGTTTCCACCACTTCCATCCTCTCCAATTCACTGTATGTTCTTTGAATTGTATTTGGATTGACTCCAGACCTTACCGCCATTTCCCTGACAGAAGGAAGTTTCTCACCAGGAGAAAGCTCTCCTCTCACAATGCTGTGAATGATCTTGTCGGCTATTTGTGCATATATCGGTTTTGCTGCCTTGTATTCATCGGCCATATCTTAAACCTCTACCTTTCGTTCTAAGATCCAGCTTGCTGTCAGGAAGATAATCACAGTAAGTACGGCATACAGAATGAAAGGAATGACTGGCAGGTGAATGATTTCACTTCCGGTTGAAAAGTTCTCAGGACCAGCTTCAATGAAGAATGATCCTCTGACTTTAATGGTCCAAAGGTTCATGAATTCCCTAAACCAATCAATGGCAACTAAGAGTGATGAAATAACTTGATGCAGGACAAGAATCAGCACAAGGATGAACCAACGGAATTTCTTCAAGAGGGGGGATTTTGCCAGCCCATAGTAAACAGTCCAATAGAAGAAAACCCAGCATGAGAAGTAAACAGCACTTGATGTTACGGCAATATTGAAAAAGACGCTTTCTTTCCAAGGTAAATATAAAATATCTGCTTCTTGCCAAGTCAGGCTGATTACACCCAGAAGATCTACGAACAAAAAGGAGACGATAGAGTAGCTGAAGGCTACCAAAAATTTAGACAGCAGCAATTTCCAGCCTGGCTGTATCGAATGCAGCCACAGCTGCGTCCTCCCTTCAACCATGAGCATATTTAAAAGGATCAGCGGCATAAAAATCATATGTGCGAGTCCTTCCATGAACACAATCACGACTGAGAGTTCAGGGTATCCATAATACCCGGCCAAACCAACACCAATCACATAGAAAAATAAAAGCAGTGCCAGCCAGCCAAAGAACCCTAATTTTGAAATCGAATAATCTTTCCAAAGCAATCCTTTAAAAGCCTTCATGTTGACCTCCTGTTATAGTGTTCTAGTTAGATAGTACACTGTGACACATAGAAGAGTCAAGGGGCTTTTTCTTTTCAACAGCCTATTTTCCTTTTAATTCACATACGTACTGTTTGGAAGATTGTTTCATTTATTTTTCGTTTTCTTTGTATTCTGTTGAATAAAATGATGCTTTGGGCGGCTGATCTCATAGCCGGATATCCCCTTTCGTTTTTCATATACTATGGACAAACAGTTCTTACGTTTGGAGGTGTTCCTATGGATAAGGCTGTTGAAAGAAAGAAAAAATGGTCTCAAGAAGAAGAAAAGATAGTAACGAATACAGTTCTCGAATTTCTGCAAGAGGGAAAGACTCAAAAGGAAGCTTTCGAAGAGGCTGCACTCTCAATTGGACGAACGCCGGGAGCATGCAGTTTCAGATGGAATAATAAATTGAAGAAAGAGATCTCCATTGAAGAGGAGAATCCCCTCCCCTTTATCCAATCACTAACAGACTGCATAACTTTTTTGCAGACATTAAACTCTGAAGGGGATTTAGTAAGTGAAAATAGCAAGTTAAAGGAAACACAGCAGGAGCTCAAGGAGACTTTACAAGCGGCGGAAAATAATTACGATGAGTTGAAAGCAAAATATAAAGAACTATTAAACCAGATTGATGAAAATGAACTACAGTCTGCACAGCAGATCAAAACCTAAAAAAAGCTGCCATAAATGGCAGCTTTTTCAGCTCAATGGATCAATCTTTCACCCTTTTGATCTCAATGGAAGAAAGAAGTTCGTTCACTACATAGCTGGCGGCAATCAACCCAGCTACGGATGGAACAAAGGCATTTGAGGAAGGCGGAATCTTCGCTTTTCTGATCGTGGCATCGTCTTTGCCGACTTCCTGCCTGATATCCTCCCGGATGACAATCGGGCTCTCATCAGAAAAGATCACTTTGATCCCTTTTCGGATTCCTTCTTTTCTCAAACGGGTACGGATTACTTTTGCAATTGGATCTGTATGTGTTTTCGAGATATCCTCAATCATGAAGCGAGTCGGATCTGTCTTGTTGGCAGCACCCATTGAGGCGATTAACGGAATATCCCTTTTCAGGCATTCTTTCATCAGGTGGATCTTATACGAAATCGTATCGGAAGCATCTACAATAAAATCAAGGCCATAACTGAAGAACTCCTCATAAGTCTCTTCTGTATAAAACATTTTCAATGCGATGACTTCGCAGTCAGGATTGATATCTTTGATGCGTTCCTTCATAAGGTCCGCTTTAGGTTTTCCGACAGTGGAGAGCAATGCATGAAGCTGCCGGTTGATATTGGTGATATCCACATCATCTTTATCGACAAGCACAAGTCTGCCGACACCTGAACGCGCCAGAGCTTCAGCAGCAAAAGAGCCTACGCCGCCTATGCCGAGAACGGCCACTGTGCTGTTCTTTAAGATATCGAGACCTTCTTTCCCGATTGCCAATTCGTTACGCGAAAATTGGTGTAACAATTCAATCAACTCCGTTATATCAATTTCAATGTATGAGTACTGATTAAGAATAAACGATGGGTTGTTTTAATGCAACCTGTCCTATAGGAATAATGATGTTAGAAAATAGATTCTGCTTGATTTCCGCTCCAGGATGTACGACTCCGCGGGGCGGGCGGTGAACTAAAAAGCGAAAGCGGCCGTTCAGCACCGTACGGATTGGAGGGCTTCCGCATGAGATAAAGGAATCACGAAGAGCAGGGCGATTCGATGATGACTTATCGCAAGGAGGAAGACTGAAATCCGCTAGGTGCTGGTCGCTGGAGCTGGATTGGCCTCCTCGGCTGCGCCTGCGGGGTCTCACCTGTCCCGCTAGTCCCGCAGGAGGTCGTACATCCTTATGCTTCAATCTTCTCATTTTTGATGACTCCAAACAGAACAGATAGAATTATATGACATGCATTTAAACTTTTTATACTTCTGCAGCTGTTACTCAACTTTTTATCTTTTTTCGAAAGCCTCTGCCACATCACTTAGCATATGTACATTTTACCCTTCACAAACACAAAAAAACCCCTTGCCGAAGCAAGAGGAATAATATTCAATATAGTGGTTTAACAAAGTCCCGATCGTGCCGTCGCTGTGGATCTATCGTTTTGAACCCGCTCTCGGCAGGTGGGTGCCCTGTTTCAAGTTTTATTAGTCCTCTTAGCCAGAGGCATTAACGCCGCTCGAAAACCTAGACTCCCGTAGATAGAAATGTTCGGTCAAAACTAATAGGTAAAACAACGAACACATCAGGACTTTGTTTTAAGTTGTTGTAAAAATAATATCACAATTATCCGTCAATATCAATTTATACCTGCTAGGTATTATTCACCAGTTTTCAAGCTTAAGCCCAGTTCATCCAGCTGCGCTGTATTTACGTCACTTGGAGCAGCTGTCAAGAGATCGCTTGCACTTGCTGTTTTAGGGAAGGCAATGGTATCCCTCAAGTTGGTGCGGCCCGCCAACAGCATTACCAGACGGTCAAGGCCAAGCGCGATGCCGCCATGAGGAGGTGTGCCGTATTCAAACGCTTCTAATAAGAAGCCGAATTGCTCCTGTGCTTCTTCTTTAGAGAAGCCCAGCACTTTGAACATCTTCTCCTGTACATCGCGCTCATAAATACGCAGGGAACCACCGCCTAGTTCGTAGCCATTCAAGACAAGGTCATACGCCTGGGCACGGACTTTTTCAGGCTCTGTGTCCAGCATATCCACTTCGCTTCTTACAGGCATCGTGAACGGATGATGGGCAGCATAGTATCGGCCGTCTTCCTCGTCATATTCAAGCAGCGGCCAATCTGTTACCCAAAGGAAATTGAATTTGGACTCATCGATCAAGCCTAATTCTTTTCCAAGCTTTAGTCTCAAAGCTCCAAGGGCATCTGCGACAACTGATTTTTTATCAGCTACGAATAACAGAAGGTCACCTTGCTCAGCAGCAGCGTACTCCCTAAGAACAGATTGTTCGTCAGCTGAGAAGAATTTAGAGATCGGGCCTTTCAATTCTGCTTCCTCCACCTTCATCCAGGCAAGGCCTTTTGCACCGTAGCGGCTTGTGAATTCTGTTAATCCATCAATATCCTTACGCGAGTATTTCTCTGCCCCGCCTGTAACATTGATTAACTTAACTTCTCCGCCATTTGCCACTGTGCTGGCAAATACTTTGAAGCCGGAATCCTTTACAGCTTCAGAAACATCGACTAATTCCATTGCAAACCGTGTATCAGGCTTATCGGAACCATATCGGCTCATCGCATCTTGGTACGTCATGCGTGGGAAAGCATCAGTGAACTCAAGTCCTTTAACATCCTTCATCAGGCGCTGCATCATTTTTTCAACCAGGCCGATGATTTCTTCCTGATCCATGAAGCTCATTTCAATATCGATCTGAGTAAATTCAGGCTGACGGTCAGCACGCAGATCTTCATCGCGGAAGCAGCGGGCAATTTGATAATAACGGTCAAATCCGGAAACCATCAGGAGCTGTTTGAAAATCTGAGGCGACTGCGGCAGCGCATAGAATTCACCAGGATGGACCCTGCTTGGCACCAAATAATCTCTCGCGCCTTCCGGAGTGCTCTTTGTCAGAATCGGTGTTTCAACATCAAGGAAGTCATGCTCGGTTAAGAAGTCCCGGAATGACTTGGTAACATCACTTCTCATTTGGAAAGTGTCAAGCATCGCTTTTCTTCTTAAGTCGAGGTAACGGTACTTCAAACGAAGCTCTTCAGAAACTTCTTTTCCCTCACCAATGACAAATGGAGGTGTCTTGGCTTCATTGATAATTTCCACTTCTTCGGCATGGATTTCAATCCTGCCTGTTTTCAAGTTTTCGTTAATCGTTCCTTCTTCCCTTTCAGAAACTACTCCGGTTACAGAAAGAACGAACTCATTTCTGATTTTTTCAGCCAACGCGAGTGCTTCCGGGGATGTCTCTGGATTAAAGACAATCTGCACGATCCCTTTTCTGTCACGCAAGTCGATAAAAATCAATCCGCCGAGGTCTCTTCGTTTTTGCACCCAGCCTTTCAGCGTTACTTTTTCACCGATATATTTCTCGGTAACTTCTCCACAATATACAGTCCTTCTCATATATAACTCCTCCTTAACCGCGATACTTTTTAACTTCTTCAACAAATGCTTCAAGATCCACTTGCTTCTGTTCACCGGTCTTCATATCTTTTAAGTTGATTTTGTTTTCTTTCAACTCATCTTCACCAAGGACAGCTACAAGCTTTGCATTCATTCTGTCTGCTGATTTGAACTGAGTCTTAATCTTGCGGTCAAGGTAATCTTTTTCTGCAGATAACCCCTCTTGGCGAAGCTTATGAAGCAGTTTTACGGAATAATCTTTTGCTTCTTCCCCCATTGTGACAATATAGCAGTCGAGCTCCGGCTGTACAGGAAGTTCGACACCTTCTGCATCAAGCGCTGCGAGAAGCCGTTCGATACTGAAAGCAAAACCGATTCCAGGTGTCGCCGGTCCGCCGATCATTTCAACAAGGCCATTATAACGGCCTCCGCCGCAAAGAGTGGTAATTGCACCGAACCCTTCAGCGGTGCTCATGATTTCAAAGGCAGTGTGGTTATAATAATCCAGCCCTCTCACCAAAGTTGGATCCACTTCGAAAGAAATCTCCATGTCTCCCAGGTACTGTTGGACTTTCTCAAAATACTGTTTGGATTCTTCATTCAGGAAGTCCAAAATAGATGGAGCTGTTTTCATTAATTCGTGTTCTCGGTCTTTCTTACAATCCAGTATCCTTAAAGGATTCTTTTCCAGGCGGTTCTGGCAGTCGCTGCAGAATTCACCGATTCTGGGCTGGAAGTGATTGATTAATGCTTCACGATGAGTTTTGCGGCTTTCGTTGTCCCCGAGTGTGTTAATGACAAGCTTCAACTCTTTTAACCCAAGTCTCCTGTAGATTTCCATGGCGATTGAAATAACTTCAGCATCAATCGAAGGATCTTCACTTCCCAGGGCTTCGAGACCGAACTGTACGAATTGGCGGTAACGTCCTGCCTGAGGTCTCTCATATCGGAACATCGGTCCCGTATAGTACAACTTGACCGGCTGATTTGCAGCACCGAACAATTTATTTTCAACAAAAGAGCGGACGACCGAAGCCGTTCCTTCAGGCCTCAGCGCAAGACTTCTCCCGCCCTGGTCCTCAAATACATACATCTCTTTCTGAACAATATCCGTTGTATCTCCAACACCTCGTAAAAACAGCTCACTTGATTCAAAAATCGGTGTGCGGATTTCTTCATATTGATAGTTTCTGCAGATATCAGCTGCTGTTTTTTCAACATACTGCCATTTGACGGAATCTGCCGGCAGTATATCCTGCGTACCGCGAGGAATTTGAATAGACATAATAAATCCCCTTCCCTGATAATCATTGTAATTTCAGCCCACAGTTAAAAAAAGTCAACAAAAAAAGCTCTCAATCCCTTGTATTGAAACAAGGGACGAGAGCTTTGGATTCCCGTGGTGCCACCCTAATTGAAGCATTGTCTGCTTCCACTTAGCCAGTTAACGCCTGGTACGTCCCTGCCTTGGAAATGTATTCGTTCAGCAGGAAGCCTCCGGAGTGTTCATTCACTGAACCAGTATGTAGAAATGCTTGCAGCCTCGGCATTCCCTCTCTTTACATCTGATATTCCAGCTACTATGCTCCATCAAAGGTCATTTTTGAATAGTTATTTTATTTCTATAATAATACGTATGGCTATCTAAGATGTCAAGAGGGTTTGGCAAAAATTACGAACGTTCCATTTTCTTTTTTAATTGCCGGACCCCGGCCAAGGTCAATCCAAACTCTGAAGCCAATTCAAAGCTGTCAATATTCTTCTCTCTTTCCATAAAGCTATGAAAGTTCACACCAAACAGCTGATTTTCGCCGTTTGAACTGATCATGCCTTTTTCACTCGCTCTCAAGGAATTCACCCTCTCCTGTTATGTTGTTACATATCATTTCCAATAAGGATAAAATTCTTTCATCAAAAAGGATTTTTCTTATTTACGGAGAATAATTTTATAGACTATACTGGATAAATATTCCCTTGAAAAGGTGGTGCAGATGATCAAAAAAACTCTTTACCGTTTTATCATTTTACTTTTATTGCTTGCCACACTGCCAGCATTCAATCATGATAAAGCATCAGCAGAGGAAACGACAGTCATCATCAATACAGAGACACTAAATGTCCGAAAAGGTCCCGGCCTTAGTTTCCCAGTAGTAAAGCAAGTCCATAAAGGGGAAGAGTTCAAATCCATTGCAAACGAGAAGGACTGGTATAAGGTCCAGTTGAACTCTTCCGAAACCGGATGGGTGGCGAGCTGGCTCGTGACGACCAAGGGTGCATCCGCTTCCCAATTGGCGACAGTCACCGATAACGGACTTAGAATGAGAGAAGGGGCCGGAACCAATTACCCCGTCATTGATACTCTGGCAAAGGGACAGAAAGTAAAGATTGTCGACAGTGCGGGAAGCTGGTATAAAGTTTCCGCCAACAGTAAATCCGGTTGGGTACATAAGGACTATATTGCTGGAGTAAGTGATTCACATGAGAATTCAGGAGGGGCTGGGCCAGTCAGTAATGAGGACTGGACTGGTGTATCCACGGTGAATTCATTAAACGTCCGGAGTTCAGCCAGCTTGAATGGCAGCATCCTCGGCAAATTGAATAAAGGAAACAAAGTGGCCATAACTGGCAGTGTTTCTGGATGGTACCGCATAAATTTCGGAAGCAGTGAGGGATGGATAAGCAGCCAATATATCGAGAAATCGGGTTCAACTCCTTCAACTAGCAGCATTCAAGCCGCCTATGGAAAAGTGGCCATTCATTCTCTAAATGTCCGGGATAAAGCCAGCCTGAATGGCAAGGTAGTCGGTTCGGTTAAGCAAGGGGAAGCATATGAAATCCTTGAAGAGAAGAATAATTGGTACAAGCTGGATTTGAAAGGCGGCAAAACCGGCTGGGCCGCAGGCTGGTACATCGAGAAAACAGTTGGGGAACAGGCTGAAAAACCTACTGAGAAACAGAAGGCAGGATTTGTACAAATTCTCTACAACGGGACAAACCTTAGAAGCGATGCCTCTACTGGGGCCTCAATTGTGGCAAGGGCGTCTGCCGGGGAGTCATTCGCTATCCAGGAGAAAAAAGGGGAATGGTATAAAATTTCTTTAAATTCAGGTCAATCAGCTTATGTAGCGGATTGGATTGTCACGGCATCTGATTCAGCCTCCAGTGCAGAGGCACCTTTAAAGGCGCCAAAAACAGGAGGGCTTAAAGGAAAGACCATTATCATTGATCCAGGGCATGGCGGCCATGACAGCGGGACAATCGGCTATAGAGGGACCCTTGAGAAAGAGCTGACCCTGTCCACTTCGCAAATTTTATACGATCTCCTGAGGAATGCCGGAGCGGATGTCAAGATGACCCGCAGCGATGATACATACTATTCTTTGAATACAAGGGTCGCATTAGCTCATTACCATGACAGCGATGCCTTCATCAGCATCCATTATGACAGCATTAATGATTCTTCCATTAAGGGATATACGTCTTATTACTATCATGCATACCAAAAAGAATTGTCCCAAACGATACTTGACAGTCTTGCTGGGACGCTCTCTTCCAGAAATAGAGGGCTCAAGAAAGGTGACTATTATGTAATCCGGGAAAACAGGCAGCCGGCGGTCCTCCTTGAATTGGGATATCTCAGCAACCCTTCTGAGGAAGCTTCTGTCACTACCCACAGTTTTCAGGATATGGCCGCAAGAAGTATTTATAACGGATTGAATGATTATTTCAGGTAATGAAAACAAGGGCTGAAGATGCGATGATCTTCAGCCCTTGTTCCATATTATTTGCTCTCAACAATTAATGTAACGGGACCGTCATTGGTCAGCTTCACATCCATCATGCTCCCAAAGACGCCTGTTTCAACATTAATTCCTTTTTTTCTAAGTTCTTCATTGAAATAATCATAGATTTTTTCCGCATGCGGCGGTTTGGCCGCTTCCATGAAATTAGGGCGCCTCCCTTTCCGGCAGTCACCATATAGGGTAAACTGCGAGACAGAAAGGATCTCTCCTCCTTCATCGAGCAAAGAACGGTTCATTTTCCCTTCTTCATCCTCGAACACACGGAGATTGACAATCTTATCCGCAAGCCAGTCAGCATCCTTTTCAGTATCCTCATGAGTAACCCCGACCAGCAGCACGAATCCAAATTGTATTTCTCCGGCAAGTTTGCCGTCTGCAGTTACAGAGGCTTCGCGGCTTCGTTGCAAAACTACTTTCATTTCCTCATAAACTCCTTAATTCATGATCCTTCTGACAGCATAAATATCGGAAATCTGCTTGATTCTTTCCACTACCCTGTGTAAATGAGAGATATTCTGAATGGAAATCGACATATTGATCGTCGCCATCTTATTTCGATCAGATTTTCCACTTACAGCTGAAATATTGGTTTTCGTTTCGTTGACCGCCTGAAGAACTTCATTAAGCAAACCTCTGCGGTCAAAGCCTGAAATTTCAATATCGACATTGTACTCTTTACGGTTGGTGAAGTCACTTTCCCATTCCACCGGAATCAGCCTTTGCTCCGCATTCTCTGCGGAAACATTCGTACAGTCTGAACGGTGAACGGAGACTCCCCGCCCTTTGGTGATGAAACCGATGATCTCGTCACCCGGCACCGGATTACAGCAGCGGGAAAGCCTGATCAGAAGATTATCAATTCCCGTCACCTGTACACCTGCATCCCTTTTCCGTTTTACCGGCTGGGTTGCTTTGAGTTCAGTGATCGTTTCCTGCATGGATTCTTCCTGATCGCGTTTCTTTCTCAGCTTTTCTGTCAGCCTGTTGGCGATCTGGGCAGCTGTGATACCGCTGTAGCCAACGGCAGCATACATATCCTCTTCATTCATGAAATTGAATTTCTCTGATACACGTGAGACATTTTCAGGAGTGAGGACTTCCTTAAGATCGAACTCAAGATTCTTGATTTCTTTCTCAACAAGTTCTCTTCCTTTTTCAATGTTTTCTTCACGCTGTTGTTTTTTGAAGAAGGTTTTGATTTTATTCTTTGCCTGTGATGTCTGCGCGAGCTTCAGCCAATCCTTGCTTGGGCCGTAGGAGTGTTTGGATGTGAGGATTTCAATGATATCCCCGGTATGGAGCTTATAATCAAGCGTCACCATTTTTCCGTTCACTTTCGCACCGATCGTCTTGTTTCCAATTTCCGAATGGATCCGGTAAGCGAAGTCAATCGGCACTGATCCCGCCGGCAGTTCAATAACATCACCTTTTGGGGTGAAGATAAAAACCATGTCGGAGAACAAGTCGATTTTCAAGGACTCCATAAACTCCTCAGCATTTGCAGATTCGTTTTGGAACTCAAGGATCTCCCTGAACCATGTGAGTTTCTTCTCCAATGTAGATTTTTCATCAACATTCTGGCCTTCTTTATAAGCCCAGTGAGCAGCAACCCCGTACTCAGCTATCTGGTGCATTTCGGCTGTCCTTATCTGTACTTCAAGCGGATCGCCTTTTGGACCGATTACCGTGGTGTGCAGAGATTGATACATATTCGGCTTAGGCATGGCAATATAATCCTTGAACCTTCCCGGCATCGGCTTCCAGCATGTATGGATGATACCAAGCACGGCGTAACAATCCTTGATACTGTCGACGACAATCCGGACGGCAAGCAAATCATAGATTTCATTGAACTGTTTATTCTGAAGAGCCATCTTCCTGTAGATGCTGTAGATGTGTTTCGGCCTGCCCGAAATATCTGCTTCAATCTTTACTTCACCAAGGCTGGATTTTACTTCATCTATTACTTCGTCAAGGTACTGTTCCCGTTCGGCCCGTTTCTTTTTCATCAGATTGACAATCCTGTAGTATTGCTGAGGATTCAAGTAACGGAGAGCTGTATCTTCCAGTTCCCATTTAATCTTCGAGATACCGAGGCGGTGAGCCAAAGGAGCAAATATCTCCAGGGTTTCATTGGAGATCCTGCGCTGCTTTTCACTCGGAAGATGCTTAAGGGTCCTCATGTTGTGAAGCCGGTCCGCAAGCTTGATTAAAATCACACGGATATCCTGTGCCATGGCAACAAACATTTTCCTGTGGTTCTCAGCCTGCTGCTCTTCCTGGGATTTGTACTTGATTTTACCCAGCTTGGTCACACCATCCACCAGCATTGCAACTTCTTTCCCGAAGTTAGCTTCAATCTCTTCCAGTGTAATGTTTGTATCCTCTACTACATCATGCAGGAATCCCCCAGCAACTGTAGAAGGATCCATTTCAAGATCTGCAAGGATTCCTGCTACCTGTATTGGATGTATGATATACGGCTCTCCTGATTTACGGAATTGCTCCTTATGTGCTTCCTTAGCAAATTCATAAGCCTTCTGTACCAGGGAGACATCTTCTTCCGGTAAATATTCACTTGTTCTTTTTACGACCTCTTCGGGGGTCATTACCTGATCTTTTGCCATCAGCAAAATCACCTTTACAATATATTAAATTCAATCCTGCCTGTTTAATACACCCAGTATTGGAAGGCTAAACATGCCGTTGAATCTTCATTCATAATAAAAAAGCGTATTGTATACTATTATCAAAAAAAATAGAAGATATGTAAAGCCTTCAATCTTAAAAATAGCCGTTTTTGTCGAAAAATATTTACCATTTTGAAATGGTTCCGCTTACATTTTGAGGAAAGGGCTTCTTATCAGGGTGCTCGGTCCAGAAAACAGCCTAATAAAAAAGGACTGAGTAATAAGGGGATCATCTTCCTTCTCAGTCCTTTGCTTTTAGGTTATTCAAATGGGGAATTAGAACTGCATCAATGTCATGATATCATAGCCATCAAGTTTATCACGGCCATCCAGGTAAGTCAGTTCAATAAGAAATGCTGTACCAGCAACGATTCCGCCCAGTTCTTCAACCAGTTTGATGGTTGCTTCGATTGTTCCGCCTGTAGCCAATAGATCATCCGTGATCAGGACACGCTGACCAGGTTTGATGGCATCCTTGTGAATGGTCAGGGCATCTTTGCCGTACTCCAGGCCGTAATCCATTTTGATTGTTTCACGAGGCAGTTTGCCCGGTTTGCGGACAGGCGCGAAACCGACTCCAAGTGCATAAGCGACAGGGCAGCCGATGATGAAACCCCTTGCCTCAGGTCCTACTACCAAGTCTATTTGTTTTTCTTTTGCATACTCAACAATTTGATCAGTAGCATATCTATACGCATCGCCGTTATCCATCAATGTCGTGATGTCTTTGAATTTGATGCCTTCTTTAGGCCAGTCTTCGACGATTGTCACGTATTGTTTTAAGTCCATGCTTAAAAATCCTCCTCATATGTTGCAGACCATTCCAGTCTTCTTATCAAACCATTTTTTCAGTTCTTGATAAGATGAATACAACAATTCATTCTCTAGATTATATTGTTCCTGTTTTTGTCGATAAGTAATCGATTCTTCCAAATCTCTCTTAACCTTTACAGGATTTACGGAAATTAATCCATTTTTTATTGTAACAAAATCCAGCTCAAAAAACACCTTTGACATGAATTCAATTGTTTCTTTCGACCAGCCCTTATGCTGGGCAAGCTGTCCGCCGTGTTTTCTGAGATCAAAAGTATCCCTTTTTAACAGGAAGGCATAATACCATTTAAAGTGATCACGGTTAGGGACTGTACTGAAAAAGTGGTCCTCTTCGTGGTCAAAATGAGCATATATTCGTTCAGGTTCAGTAATTTTCACCACAGTCTCAAGCCACTCTTCATGAGGAGGCAGGTCAAGGAAGACTATATTGGCCGCCGGCTCCAACAGTCCACTTGCTTCTTCGTTTGATGATATCAATACTAACTCATTATGATAAGCATCAAGAGGCAGGCGGTCGATTGTTGACTGATTGAATGCAATGATTGTCCGGTTTTGGGAAGGAACTTTATCGAACCACCTGTTAACAGGCTTGATTCCTCTCATATCAAAAAGCTGCCAATGATCTACTGCAAGATCTTTAAGAAACAACTGAGGTTTTCTGATATTGTTCCATTCATTTACCGAAAGTTCTCCTATAACTGAAACCTCTGCAAGCGGTGATATATGATCAGCAAAATCCCCCATGCCGAATCCGACACTATCCAATGTATACACATCTTTTTGCAGGGAAAGCTTTAAATGATCCTGGTTGCCGCCGATTTTCCTCATACCAGAAATCGAAACACCTTCTATCAAAAGCTTCGGCTTAGGGTTCCCCATCCCAAAAGGAGCCAGCATCTGAAGGGATTCAATTGTATCCAAGTCCACTTCCTCTAGATTGATAGCTGCATCAAGCTCAGTAAGTGGAATGAAGTCCTCTTCTGTCAATTGTTCCTCTGCAAGTGCATTTAAACGGTTCCTAAGCTCTGAAACATTTTCTAACTCCAGTGTCATCCCGGCCGCCATCGGGTGCCCTCCAAAATGAGGAAGAAGCTCACGGCATTGCGAAAGGTTTTTGAACAGGTCAAATCCAGCAATGCTTCGCGCAGACCCCTTGGCAGTCCCTTTTTCGCTGTCAAAGCTCAAAACAATGACAGGCCTGTAGAACTTTTCAACCAGTCTGGAAGCAACAATACCGACAACCCCTGAGTTCCAACCTTCTTTCCCGATGACCAAGACGGAATTATTGGATAATGGGAACTCATTATTCACCATTTCTATCGCTTCTAAAGTCATTTGATTTACAATAGCTTGTCTTTCTTTATTAATCCCATCAATTTCTTGCGCGATCGCCATTGACTCTTCCATATCACTGGATAACATCAAATCGACAGCCGGGTCCGCATCCCCCAGCCTTCCGATGGCATTGATCCTCGGTGCAATGGCAAAGCCAACAGTCTCTTCATTTATTTCATTCATTTGAGCATTAGCCGCTTTACAAAGAGCTATGATGCCTGGCCGCTTGCTGGTCCGCAGCTTTGCCAATCCCTTTTTGGCAATCGCCCTGTTCTCACCTTTTAAAGGGACAAGATCGGCAATTGTGCCAATAGCAGCCAATTCAAGCAGATGTTCAGGAAAACTTCCATACAAAGCATGAGCAAATTTAAACGCCACGCCTACACCGGCAAGATCGGGAAAAGGGTATGTACTGCCTTCCCTTTTCGGGTGAAGAATCGCTAACGCCTCAGGAAGTTCCGGGCCTGGTTCATGGTGATCTGTAATGATCAAATCAACTCCCAGCTCCTTGGCCAGCTGCGCTTCTTTCAAGGCAGCGATCCCGGTATCCACTGTAATGATCAGAGAAAATCCTTCTTCCGCTGCCCAACGGAAAGCGTTCTCGTTCGGTCCATATCCTTCCGTGAAGCGGTTTGGAATATAAAAGTGCGCTTCTGCACCAAGGTCCAGCAGTGTCTGCATCATTACAGAAGTCGAGCTGACACCGTCAGCATCATAATCTCCGAAAATCAAGATTGCTTCACCATACTCAATGGCCTTTTTCACCCGCTGCACTGCCTTGTCCATATCCATCATCAAATATGGGTCATGAAAAGGATGTTCCTCTCCGTACAAAAAGGCCTTTGCTTGTTCTATATCATGGATTCCCCTGTTTGCCAGCAATTTGCCGACAATGGGAGGTAATTTCAACTCTTCCTGCAATCTAGTACTATTCATTTCACCATGGTCTTTGACTAACCAGCGTGATTTTGATTTTAACATACGTTCACCCCTCAGCCTTTCCTATTATACAAAATGGTGTCAGGCCTTTCAATCAGAGAAACATGGAAAGTCGGGGAAGATACAGCCTGAAGAGAAAGGATGCTCTTATCCTTTAAACCGGCTTTATTAGACTTTAATTTCCCCTGTTCCAATCTAGAGTCCTTTAAACCTGCTTTATTAGACTCTAATTTCCCCTGTTCCAATCTAGAGTCCTTTAAACCCGCTTTATTAGACTCTAATTTTCCCTGTTCCAATCTAGAGTCCTTTAAACCCGCTTTATTAGACTTTAATTTTCCCTGTTCCAATCTAGAGTCCTTTAATCCTCCTTTATAAGACTCTAATTTCCCCTGTTCCAATCTAGAGTCCTTTAATCCTCCTTTATTAGACTCTAATTTCCCCTGTTCCAATCTAGAGCCCTTTAAACAAGCAACGGATCATTTATTCAAACAAAACAAAGACGCCCCTGATAAGGAGCGTCGATGATTGGATCAAATTTAAATACCTGTCTGTTTTTCCCCTTGTGTTTGCTCATCTACTGGAAATTCATTTTCAGTGTTGTCAACGGCGATTGTTTCTCTCTCTTCTGCCTCTTTTTTCAGCCGTTCATTTTCCTTCTGCAAGGATTTGACCTTCCTCTGTACAACGAACAAACGGAACAAACCGACGGAGCCGACAATCAGCCCGCCCATAAGGACCGAACCAATAATCACCAGAATCAGCGGCCATTCAGATTCCCCAAATAAATAATTCACCTTTACAGGATCGACGTTGATAACTGCAAAGATAGCCACAACCAGGGCAAAAATAAGTCCTAAAATCAAATTCCATTGAAATTTCATTGCCTTCCCTCCCTCACGTTAATTCTACTCTATCTCCTTCATCATCTTCATCTGCGTTAAATGGATTGATGTGGATGAAAACATCTTGTACGTCAGGGTTTTGCAGCAGCTTCTTCTTTACTTTCTTTCCTACCCTATGGCCCTCTTCAACTGTTATATGAGGATCCACACTGATCTTTAAATCCACAATAAGATAATGTCCATGTTCTCTTGCATGCAGCTCGTTTATTGCCAGTACACCGTCAACCTCTCTCACAGCTTGTCTCAACTCTTCCGTATCTTCATCGTGAAGCACGTGATCAAGAGTATTATGAATGGATTCTGATCCAAGTTTCCAGGCCATTCTCAATACTAGAAGCGAGACAAAAACCCCGGCAACCGGGTCTCCGTATTCGAGCCACCCGATATCCAGAACTCCCCCCAGCATGGCTGCACCGATGCCGATCAGCGCTGCTATCGAGGAATAGACATCCGAACGATGCTCATAGGCATTCACAATGAGAGCATCACTTTTCAACTTTTTACCCAATCTATACTTATACTGAAACATGGCCTCTTTGACTACTATACCAAAGATAACTGCATAGATGGCGATGGCTGTCGGTGGACTGATGGGATGAAAGAAGGATTCAATGGATGATTTACCAATTTCAATACCGACCAGAAATAGTAAAACAGCTACGATGATGGCCGCAATGGATTCTGCCTTTCCATGCCCGTATGGATGATCTTCATCAGGCGGCTGTTTGGCTGCGCGCAGTCCTATGTATACAGCAAGAGAACCTGCGACATCTGAGGCTGAATGAACCGCATCGGCAATCAGGGCTTTACTGTTTCCTGCAATACCTGCCCACCATTTAATGCCTGCCAGCACAATGTTCCCGACCACACCGACCATGGCAGCAAATTCTGCTTTTTTAAAACGATCATCTGTACTCAAAGTTGTCCCTCCCTTATTCCATTTTATTGTAACCCAATCACCCCTGAACTATCTCCTAAAACGCTTAAAAGGACGAGGATACAAGCAGATTCTGCCTGTAAACCCGTCCTTTTGAAATGAGATTATACTTGTGGTTCGTCGGAAAATTTCTTTTTCTCTTTGAATGTAATGATTGTTCCTTTTTTCTTAAGTTCTCTTTTCTTCATTACAAGCCATAATTGGGATGCAATGAATACAGAAGAGTAAGTACCTGAAATAAGACCAACCAGCAAAGCGATGGAGAAGTTCGTAATTGTTTCACTTCCGAAAATCATCAATGCTACAACGGTAAACACTACCGTAATAACAGTGCTGACTGAACGTGTAAGTGTCTGACGCAAACTTTTGTTCACGACTTCTTCAATATCTTCAACTGTTTTCAGTCGGCGTTTCTTCTGGAGATTTTCCCGCAGCCTGTCAAAGGTTACGATAGTATCATTGATTGAATAGCCGACAATAGTAAGAACTGCGGCAATGAAAGTCAAATCTACTTCCAGGCGCGTCAAGCTGAAGAACGCAATGATGAAGAATGCATCATGCATAAGGGCAGCAATGGCCCCTATCGCCATGTAAATCTCAAAACGAAGGGTTACATAGATGATGATACCAATCGATGCAATTGCGACCGCAATCATCGCATTCTTCGCCAGCTCTTTACCTATGATAGGTGACACTGTACTTATATTCGGCTCTGCACCATAAACTTCGCTAAAGTGGTTTTTTAATTCGGCTATCTCATCCATATTAAGGACGTCGGTATATCGGACAACCCCAATTTCGTTATTATCACCGGAAATAACTATCTCATCGGATGGATATCCAACTTCCTCAAGTTCTTCAGTCAGACTTTCCGCAGTCAGTCCATCGTTTGATAGTATCTCCATCCTTGTACCCTGCGCGAAATCGATACCCAGGTTCAAACGGAAGATGGCAAGGATTATTAGACCTGCTGCAATCAAAATGCCTGATATCGCAAAGAATTTATTGCGCTGTTTTGCAAAATCGAACTTGTCATATGCTGTTGGCAAGTCTAGAGTATCATAATTATCGGCAATGTCTTTCACATCTTTAGGATTCACACCAAGCCAGGAAGGCTTCTTATTGAATGCACGGCTGTTCACCCATAGCCCCAGCAGCAGTCGGGAGCCCCATACAGCTGTAAGGAAGCTGGCAAGGATGCTGACAATCAACATCGTCGCAAACCCTTTAACAGAGCTTGTCCCGAAGTAGAAAAGGACTGCACCCGCAAGAATGGTTGTTACGTTGGCATCCAGAATCGTCATGAAGGAAGACTTATTTCCTGCCTGGAATGCGGCACGTACACTTTTACCGACTTTGAGTTCCTCCTTGATCCTTTCATAGGTGATGATATTGGCATCGACGGCCATACCGACTCCAAGAATCAAGGCGGCTATTCCCGGAAGTGTCAGCACTCCGTTCATCATGTCAAATATCCATAGGATCAAATAAATATAGACAGACAGGGTTATTATGGCGATGAAGCCAGGGAAACGATAGAAAATCAGCATGAACAAGAATACAATGGCAATTCCGATGATTCCCGCAGTAACGGTTTTATCCATCGCCTGTTCACCGAACTTGGCGCCGACTGATGTGGAGTAGACTTCATCCAATTTTACAGGGAGCGCACCTGCATTCAGTAATGAAGCCAGGTTCTGGGCTTCCTCTACTGTAAAATCCCCAAAGATCTGTACTTCATTGGAGTTGATGGGATCATCAACTTTTGGGTCTGATAAAAATTTCGGATTTTCTTTAGCTGCTTCTGCCTCATAAGAATCTACACCTTCTTCGAAATCAAGCCAGATGACTAACTTGTTTTCAGGAAAAGGTTTTTGTGAAAGCTCTTTTGTCAATTCATAGAACTTTTCACGGTCTTTCAGTTCCAGAGATACAATCGGGTTGTTATTTTGACCGAACGCTTGCTTGGCTCCACCTGAAACGAGGTCAGCACCATCCAGCCTCACTTCATCATTGATATCCCTGAACGACAAATTGGCCTGCGTGGACAAGATTTCCCTGGCTTCGTTCTGATCTTCAACTCCCGCGAGCTGAACACGGATACGATTGCCGTCTTCAATCTGGATATTCGGTTCGCTTACACCCAGTACGTTGATCCTTTTATCCAACGCATCTGCCGTGTTTGCGACCGTTTCACTGGTGATTTCTTCTCCATCTTTTAAAGGTTCGACCTGATACAGAACTTCAAATCCCCCCTGCAAGTCCAAACCTAGCTTGATGTCTTTCAGAATATTGCTCGTTGTGCCTCCAATTAAGCCTCCCAATAGAAGTACGATTAAGAAGAAGGCAACAATCCGACTACGTTTTACCATTATGTATGAGTCCTCCTTGCATATGTCCAGGGCAGTGCCCCTCAATATTTAGTTTTTAGGCCGTAAACTGCACCTGAATTGTACCAATATTCCTATTATGAATTAGATGTAATTGACTGTCAATTCAATATATTACCAATTCTATTTGGGGTTTTTACCGGATTTCAACAGTTCTTTTAACTCGTCTTCATTCAAATCCGTGAACCAATTTGGAGACCGGTATGCCTCTACCGTTTCAAAACTCATATATTCCCCCGGTTTGACACTTAAGATGTCACTTACCAATTCAAATACCCGGATGCCCTCCTTCGGTTTCTTCCATTTCTTCTTCAACAGGTATGTCCATAAGCTTTCAACAGTTGCTTTTCCATATCCAAGTACTTCAAACTCTTCCACTTTGCTAATTAGTGCAGGCTCTACATCTTCAAAAAAATTAGTGTACGGATGTTTCAAAACGTTCATATTTGTCCCCCGCTCCATTTCTAATTGCCAACAACTTGTCATGCTTTGTCCATCCTGGTGCATATAGATAATTGTATACGATATTACGATTTTTGAGAAGGCAGGGAATACGATGTCTAAATTTTTGAAAGGCACTATGATTTTGATGGGAGCTGCCTTGATTACCAGGATTCTCGGATTCATCAACAGGATTGTCGTAGCGCGGTTCATCGGTGAAGAGGGTGTTGGCCTTTTCATGATGGCTTACCCTACCCTGGTCCTTGTCATCACCATTACTCAAATGGGGCTTCCTGTAGCGATTTCTAAAAGCGTGGCGGAGGCGGAAGTACAGGGAGATATAAAGAAAGTAAAGAAAATCCTGGCTGTTTCATTGGCCATTACTGTCTCTCTTTCCTTAATCTTTACACCAGCATTGATTTTGCTTGCTCCATATTTATCAGAAACCCTTTTCACCGACAGCCGGACGTACTACCCATTAGTCGCCATTGCACCAATCATCCCAATTGTTGCTGTCTCATCGGTGATCAGGGGCTATTTCCAGGGACGGCAGAATATGAAACCTGCTGCCATTTCCCAAGTCATCGAACAGGTTGTGCGCATTTCTCTGATAGCGGTCATGACGAAAACGTTTCTCCCGTATGGAATTGAATACGCTGCAGCAGCAGCCATGGTTGCATCAGTGTTAGGAGAATTAGCTTCTCTTCTTTATATGTTTACATCCTTTAAACTAAAGAAAAAATTCAAGGTAAGACGAAATTTCTTCCATGCCGTCAAGTCTGGCCGCTCCACTTTAAACGAGTTAATGAGTGTTGCTCTGCCGACGACAGGAAGCCGATTGATAGGTTCCATTTCCTGGTTCTTCGAGCCAATTGTCGTCGCCCACAGCCTTGCTTTGGCAGGTGTGGCAACTTCCCTTGCCACTAAACAATATGGTTCCCTGACAGGCTTTGCTCTTCCTTTATTATTCCTGCCGTCCTTTATTACGGTCTCCCTTTCCACTTCCCTGGTGCCGGCAGTAAGTGAGGCCAATAAACAAAAGAATTTTCTGTTGATTGAACACCGGCTGACACAAGCCCTGAGATTCTGCCTTATCACCGGCGGGATTGCCGTAGTCCTGCTGTTTGTGTTTGCAGAGCCATTAATGACCGTGATGTACGGCAGTAACAGCGGCGCCGGATTTGTGATGATCATGGCCCCATTCTTCCTTTTCTATTACTATCAAGGTCCTCTCCAGGCAGTACTTCAAGCACTGGACCTTGCAAGGGCCGCTATGATCAACAGCCTTATTGGCGCCATTGTGAAAACGGCCATCATCTTTATACTAGCTTCACAGCCTGCCTTCGGAATCAATGGGGCTGCACTTGGAATCGTCACTGGCATGATGCTTGTCACGATGCTTCATTTTGCCACCATCCTAAAAACCGTGCCAATGACAATCTATATAAGAGATTATTTAAAATTTGCGATTGTCATGGCAATTTCAGGATTGAGCGGTCATTATATGTATATGAGTGTGCTGGATCACCTGCCGATGGGCATGCGGCTTTTGGCCGGTATTTTAGTGACATCCATTCTTTATGTAGTCCTGTCCATAATCCTCAAATTAATCCGTAAGGACGATTTTAAAAGGATCCCCTTTTTTGGAAAGCTGGTACTTAACTAGAAAAGCCATCTCCTGTGTACCGCAGGAAATGGCTTTTTTATTCATCTCGCAAATCAACATAGAATTGACCATTCTGAAAACTGCAAAATGAGATTTTCTCCAGGTTCTGAAAATTTTTCTCCCGCAGCCTTTTCCTCAGCCAGAACTCATTTTTTCCGATCATTTCAAGGTGCTGCTGTTGAATGATTCCGTCGAGAATCAACGGAAGAGTCAAAGACCCCTCTCCCTTATTGTCTTCTTTTTTAACTACAGATAATGTCCCTGAAGGCTCAAGAATTGCAAATTCAACATCCGCAACATTGCTGACATCTTTCTCTCTGAGCTGCAGCAGCAAATCATCAAAGTTATATCTCTGCCGCTTCATTGCCTTTTCATCTATTTTCCCATGACTGATCAGAACAATTGGTTTTCCATCTACAATCTCCCTGAATTTTTTACTTTTCAAGGATAGAAAAGCTGTTCCTATCTGTATCAGCATAAGTACTCCCATGGGCAGCAGGGTATTGACCAATTGACTATTCGGTTCTTCAATCGCAAGCACAGCCATTTCTGCAATCATGATAAATACAACGAGGTCCAACAGGCTTAATTCACCGATTTCCCGTTTCCCCATCACCCGAAAAATAAATAATATAACGGCATATAAAAAAATAGTACGAATAACTATTATGAGATACTCCACGTCCCTCTCCTCCTGTCAGGTACGTTTGCACAATTTATTATGCTCTTGGAAAATGGAAAGATAAGAGGAAAGTTTTACTATAACCCGCATGAGTACTTCACGACAGGCATCCTGTTCCTAAATAGCGAGGACCGACGGGACCAAAAAATAACCAGCATCATTAGCTCGTACCATAAGGGAACAATTTTCCCTTATAGAAGAAATGTCGGGGAAAATAGGTCAAATAAGGGAATAATTTTCCGCTATTTACTTAAAAACCATGAAAATTTGGTTTCTGAGCATGCTTAAGGGAAAATCCTTCCCTAATTTACCTCTCCTTCGCTGAATTATGCAGTTTAACGGAATAATTTTCCCTTATTTTAAGTACCCTTCCTTTTCCCTTTGTGACTTTCTCAATTAATGGATTTATTATGTGACTTTTACTACGAATTCATAGTAAAAAAGCAGTCCGTTTGGCACTGCTTTTTCTAGTTTTGCACCCCAAAACTGAACTACTTACATTAGGATGGCTTTTTCCAATTCTGCAACATGTTCAAGAGCCTAAGAAAGGCACAATATATTTGAAGTAGACATAGACCGTGCATACCGCAAGTGAAATCAAGGTGATGGGCACACCCACCAGCAGATACTGATAAAATTTAATCTGTACATTTTCCTTTGCTGCAAGACCGACAATGACAAGGTTTGAGGATGAACCAAGCAGGGTTCCGTTGCCTCCAAGGCAAGCCCCCAGCGCCAAGGACCACCATAAAGGATCCATATTGACCATACCGAATTCCTGAAACTCCTGGATGACTGGTATCATTGCTGCAACAAAAGGAATATTATCAACCACCGCAGACAGCAGTCCGGTTCCCCATAAGATGACAAAGGCCGTGGTTTTCATATCTCCTTCTGTCAGCTTGATGATCTCCCTTGCCGCTTCATCAATGAATCCGGCCTCTTCTATACCGCCCACGAGTAAAAAGAGGCCGATGAAGAAGAATAACGTTCCCCATTCCACTTCTCTTAATATTTCTTCAGGATCATATACCTTCTCAAGCAGGAGCATGATCAGTACCGCCCCGGCCAATGCAACGGACGTAACATCAAGATGAAGAACCGGATGTAAAGAGAATCCCAAGAGCACAAGCCCAAGCACACTTATGGAAGCAGCGAGCCCATTATTTTTCTTCAGATATCTTTTAGCATCGATTCCCTTCAACAATAGTTTCTTATCTTCCTTTACAATCAATATCTCTTTATACAGAAGGCTGATGATGATGATTGTAACCAGCAGGATGAGGGCTGATACCGGAAGGAGATTTTGCAGGAAGGCATTAAAAGTAAAATGCTTTACCGCCTGTCCGATCATCATATTCGGTGGATCTCCAATCAATGTAGCAGTTCCGCCGATGTTGCAGGCCAGAATCATCATGACTAAAAAAGGCAGCGGCGGCAGGTCCAGCACCTTTGTCAAAGTGAAAAGGATCGGTACCAGAAGCATCGCAATGGTCACATTGGCTAAAAAAGCAGACCCCACTGCGGAAAGAAGTGAAAAGACAACAAGAAGTGCCAATCCATTTCCATTGACTGCCTGGGCAAGCCTGATGGCGAGGAATTCAAAGAATCCTGTCTTGCTGGTGACAGTGACAATCAGCATCATTGAAAACAGGAGTGTGATGGTTTTCCAGTCTATATAAGTAAATAAGGCCTTTTCGATTGAGAAGGCTCCGATTAACAGCATGGCGACTCCACCGCCCATGCTGGCCAGGACCCTGTTCCACTTCTCTGTAATCAATAAAAGATAAACGGCTGTGAATACCGCCAATATGATAAAGGGTGACATACATCCCTCTCCTTTAATGTCCTATGTATATTTAACGAAAGATTGTCCAGCTTGTCTGCTTCTATCATTGTATGAGGCTTGGCCGGTAAAAATTATAGTCTATTTTTTTCTTTCGTGAATATGCTTGTACTAGGAAAAGCTTGCTATTTTCATGTGTGAACAGAAAGGAGAGGGAGACCATAGAAGCAAAAAAAATGGGAAGTGCGATTTTGTATGGTACAGGGACCATTTTGGTCATTGCGATTGCAGCAAGTTTAATATTTGCTCTTATGCTGCGTTTCACAAGTCTTGAAGAAAGCTCAATCAGCCTGGCGGTGACAGTCATTTCGTTCTTGGCACTATTTATCGGCGGTTTCATGTCGGGTGGAAAGGGGAAAGAAAAAGGACTGGTTCTCGGGGGACTTACCGGATTACTATTTTCAATTGGGGTATTTTTATTTCAGTATTTAGGGTACGACTCCCTATTTTCAATGAAACAGGTTGTTTATCATGCCTGCTTCATCGTCACCTGCATGATGGGCGGCATCCTCGGTGTTAATGTCAGCGGTGGAAAGTCTTCATAAATAATGAAAAGCCCCGCATTCATCGATGCGGGGCTTTTACAATTATGCTTTGATTACTTCACGGACAGCGTTTCTGTCGTATGTAAGACGGCTTCCATCTCCGCATTTCACGACGATTGTACCTTCTTCGATTGCGTCGATGAAACCATGCAGCCCGCCGATTGTAACGATTTTGTCACCTTTTTGCAGTTCGTTTTGCATATTCTGGACCGCTTTCTGGCGTTTTTGCTGAGGGCGGATCAGCAAGAAATAGAAAAGTACGAACATCAGCAATAAAGGTATTAATGTAGCAAAAGTATCCATTCTCTGACCTCCTTTCCGGTTTAGGATGTGTATTCTTAGAAAAGAAGAACATCCCTAAATCAGAAGTTTTTGGCGTCCGGACGGTTATATCCGTATGCTTCAAAAAATTCTTCTCTAAAGTCCCCCAGACGATCTTCTCGAATCGCTTGTCTGACTTGCTCCATTAATTTTAACAGAAAATGAAGGTTATGATAAGTCGTAAGCCTGATTCCAAAGGATTCGTCACATTTAATCAAATGGCGGATGTAAGCTCTTGAATAATTACGGCATGTGTAGCAGTCACAATTTTCGTCGATCGGGCGGAAATCCCTTGCATATTTTGCATTCTTCACGACCAGGCGGCCTTTGCTCGTCATCAATGTGCCGTTCCTTGCAATACGTGTAGGGAGGACACAGTCAAACATGTCTATCCCTCTGATAGCCCCATCGATCAAAGCATCAGGCGAGCCTACACCCATTAAGTATCTAGGCTTGTTATCAGGAAGCAACGGAGTCGTAAACTCAAGCACCTTATTCATGACATCCTTCGGCTCTCCAACAGAGAGTCCTCCAACGGCGTACCCTGGGAAGTCAAGTGACACAAGATCTTTTGCACTTTGACGGCGAAGGTCTTCATATTCCCCGCCTTGGACAATGCCGAACAATCCTTGGTCCTGAGGGCGCTGATGCGCCTCAAGACAGCGTTCTGCCCATCTTGAAGTTCTTTCCACGGAGCGTTTCATATAATCCCGCTCTGCTGGGTAAGGAGGGCATTCATCAAATGCCATCATGATATCAGAACCCAAAGCATTCTGGATTTCCATCGCCTTTTCAGGGCTCAAGAACAATTTATCCCCATTGAGATGGTTACGGAAATGTACTCCTTCTTCTTCAATCTTGCGGAACTCACTAAGACTGAATACCTGGAAGCCGCCTGAATCAGTCAGGATTGCGCGGTCCCAGTTCATGAATTTATGAAGTCCGCCCGCTTCCCTTATAATTTCATGGCCGGGCCTGAGCCAGAGATGATAGGTATTGCTCAGGATAATACCCGCTTCCATGGCTTTCAGGTCTTCCGGTGACATCGTCTTAACAGTAGCCAAGGTACCGACTGGCATGAATACCGGGGTGTCAAAAGAGCCGTGGGGAGTATGGACCCTTCCCAAACGCGCTCCTGTTTGTTTACAAGTTTTGATATGTTCATAACGAATTGCAGTCAAATCGTCTATCTCCTTCCAATATTTACAGGATCAGCATGCTGTCGCCAAAGCTGAAAAACCTGTACTTTTCCTCTACAGCAGTATTGTATGCATTCAGGATAATCTCCCTGCTTGTAAAAGCACTGACAAGCATGATCAGGGTCGACTTCGGCAGATGAAAGTTGGTAACAAGCCCGTCAATTGCTTTAAATTCATAACCTGGATAGATGAAGATGTCTGTCCAGCCGTTTTCCTCAACGAATCTGCCGTCATGCCTGGAGGCAATCGTCTCCAAAGTCCTGGTAGACGTTGTACCCACAGTGATGATGCGGCCGCCGCTTTCTTTCACTTCATTCAGAAGGCGGGCAGTCCCTTCGGTAATCTGGTAAAATTCCGAATGCATATCATGCTCCTCAATACTGTCCACAGATACAGGACGGAATGTCCCGAGACCAACATGCAAAGTAATGAAAGCAACATGGACACCCTTAGCCCGGATTTCATCCAGAAGTTCCTCCGTAAAATGGAGTCCTGCTGTCGGTGCAGCTGCTGATCCCCTTTCACGTGCAAACACCGTTTGATAACGGTCCTGGTCTTCCAGCTTTTCACTGATATACGGTGGAAGAGGCATTTCCCCGAGTTCATCCAGTACTTCGTAGAAAATACCTTCATAGTGGAACTCCATGGTTCTGCCGCCCTGTTCCTTTTCCTCCGTGCATACAGCAGTCAGTTTTCCTTCACCAAAAGAGACTTTGGTTCCGACCTTTACTCGTTTAGCAGGTTTGACAAGGGTCTCCCACTTATCTCCTTCTTCCTGCTTCAAAAGCAGTACTTCAATTTTGGCACCTGTTTCTTCTTTTACACCAAACAAACGGGCAGGAAGGACACGTGTGTCGTTCAATACCAGACAATCTCCTTCTTTAAGGAAGCCCGTGATATCCTTAAATTTCTTATGCTGTAAACTTCCAGTCTCCCGGTCAATTGCCATCAGCCTGCTCTCGGAACGTTTTTCAAGAGGAGTCTGTGCAATTAATTCCTCTGGCAAGTGGAAATCAAAATCTTCAACCTTCAAAGCTCTCACCTTACTTTTATTTATTTGTGGCTATTTAAATCTTCCAATAACGTAAAAAATCAATGATAACACAACACTGACGATAATTGAGGTCATCAATGGAAAATAAAATGTTGAATTCTCTTTTTTTATGATGATATCACCAGGAAGCCTGCCAAGCTTTGTAAAGGCCATCAGAAAACCGATAATCAGCAGAACAGCCCCTGCAGCCATCATCAATTTTGGAAGCCCTGTCATGCGTTAGGAACCTCCAGCCCGAAATGTTCGTATACCATAGTGGTTACAACCCGTCCCCTTGGTGTACGCTGTAAGAATCCAATTTGGAGCAGATACGGCTCATATACGTCTTCTATCGTGTGGGACTCCTCGCCAATGCTTGCAGCTATGGTGTCCAGGCCGACCGGCCCTCCTTTAAATCTTTCAATGATTCCCTTTAATAACTTATGATCAATGTGATCAAGTCCCAATTTATCAACCTGAAGGAGTTCAAGGGCATGGCTTGCCAAATCAGTCGTGATTTCTCCGTTCCCTCTCACCTGCGCAAAATCCCTGACCCTCCGCAGCAGGCGGTTGGCAATTCGCGGAGTCCCCCTGGACCTTCTTGCCAGTTCAACTGATGCAAGCCCGTCGATTACCGTCCCTAAAATATCCGAAGTTCGAATCACTATTTCACGAAGCTGTTCCTCATTATAATACTCCAGCCTGCTCAATACTCCAAATCGGTCCCTCAATGGAGCTGAAAGGGCCCCTGCCCTTGTCGTAGCGCCGACCAAAGTAAAAGGAGGCAGGTCAAGCCGGACAGACCTGGCACTGGGTCCATTGCCAATGACGATATCAAGACAGAAATCCTCCATTGCCGGATACAGCACTTCCTCTATTGAACGAGGGAGACGGTGGATTTCATCAATAAAAAGGACATCTCCCGGCTCCAAAGAAGTCAAAATGGCTGCAAGATCCCCAGGCCGTTCAATTGCCGGTCCCGAGGTGGTCCTTAGATTGACTCCCATCTCATTGGCAATGACAGCTGCCAGCGTTGTCTTCCCAAGTCCCGGAGGCCCATATAAAAGGACATGGTCCAGCGTTTCCTGCCTCATCCTTGCTGCCTCGATGAAGATACTTAAATTATCCTTGACTTTATCTTGTCCAATATATTGGCTTAATGTTTGTGGTCTTAAAGAAAGCTCAAAGGAATGATCACTAGTCTCGGCTTCAGAAGATACAACTCTCTCTTCCAAATGCTCCGCCCCCTTTCTTGTTCATTATTTTAATAACAACTTCAAAGCATCCTTTATTAATTCATCAGTCGTTTTACCTTGCGACGAAAGCTTCGGCGTTACTTTTTTGATTTCCCTCTCAGAGTATCCAAGCGCCTTCAATGCAAGAGCAGCCTCTTCAACCAATTCATCATTTGATGATACCGGTTCCAGCTTACCTTCATTAAACAGGTTTGGAAAATAGTCCGGAACGACATCCTGCAGTTTGCCTTTCAAATCGAGGATCATCTGTCTAGCCGTCTTTTTTCCTACACCAGGAAACTTGGTAAGAAATTTTTCGTCTTCCCCTTCAATTGCTGAAATCACCTGTTCCGGGGCACCCGAAGCAAGGATTGCAAGAGCACCTTTGGGACCGATCCCTGAAACATTCAATAACTTTATGAATAACAATTTTTCTTCCATTGATAAAAATCCATACAAAGCCAAAATATCTTCTCTTACATGTTGATATGTATAGATGGTCGTATTTTGATTTTCATACTTTGAAAACAGGAATGGGTTGCTTGTGAAAATCTGATAACCTATACCTCCGTTTTCAAGCACAACATATTCCGGCCCTACTCTTTTTACTATTCCATTTATATATTCATACATTGATTGTCTTCTCTCCCTTAATCACTACATTGTACCATAAGAATAAGATTATCGGGGGATGTTCACCGAAGCACCCGCACCCGAAACACCTGTTCTTATTTTACCAAAAAAACAGGAGAAAGACACCGGTTGGTTGAATTAAACCTTGATTCTTTGTTAATTCATTCCAAACATGTTCCTTGCTTCAATCTTCTTTAGGATAATTAAACGGCTCATTCAAAAATATAGATTGTTTTTTTTTTAGGTGTTGTCACGAAAAGTGATTGGAGCGGAAGGTGCCGACCTCCTGCGGGACTAGCGGGACAGGTGAGACCCCGCAGGCGCAGCCGAGGAGGCTCACCGCCCGCCCCGCGGAGTCGTGCGCCTGTAGCGGAAATCAACAATATATTATAAAACAACATTTTTTACGAAAAGAGATTAAAAAAATAACCGGCCATGTTTAGCCGGTTTACTCAAAAGAAGCATTGTCATCATTATCAAGTGAATATGGCTGAAAGCTTTGGATTACCTGCTGATATCCCTGTTTTGATTTTACAGGGATGCCTCTGACAAGGTCTTCATGCTGTTTGCTTTCAAGCCTTTTAATATCAATCTGGAAAAAAGATTGAATGATCTCAGCCTGGCCCGGCTTCCCATTGAAAATGGAAAGTACACCGTCCTCTGAAATCCCGAAGTACCCATTTGACTTCAATAGTGGGGAAATATCATCTACCGACTGCCGGAAGACCACTTGTTCATCCGACATGTCCACAAGTTCCCACGCAGCATAGGCTGCCCAGAAGTCCTCCATTGACCAGATGGTTTCGGATCTGATTTCCTCGCTTATCTCTCCATCCAGATAAACCCGTTCCAAAATAACATCCACTGTATGGGCTGCAGGTTCAGGAGCAGCATCTGCCTGTTCCGCCGCCGGATTTTCTGCTGCTTCTTTTTGAATACTTCCATCATCATGGAAAAACGTAAAATAGAACGCACCAATAAGAAGCAATACCATAAACACGATTCGAATCTTAACCGTCATCGTGATCACCTCGAACTCTAATAGTTTAAACTCTTTACCTTGGCCGATATGCAAAGACATTTCTTCCATCACTACCAATAGCCTGACCATTTTTTAACAATCCTATCCCCCTAAAAAGGGATAATTTTCTACACGCACTCGGTAATGAAAGCAAAAAAAGCGAGGAATTTGCTTCCCCGCTTTATCCGTCACCTCTTATTGATCTGATGATATCGTGAATATCCATTTGGATCGCTTCACGAGGTCCGCCGTCACGCAAGTCGTTGTCAATATTCCTCAGGCGGCTGAACGTCCCTTCATCTGCTGCAACCGTAACTGTCCTTCCCTTTAAATAAGGCTTGACAGCACGCTCGATTTCCTTCTTTGTCTGTTCGAATCTGCTGTGGTCATCAAGGTCAACAGCAATCAATACATCCGTCCCATACGTCACGGACCTGACATCATTCACATTCTCGACTGCTGCTGTTACATCTCCGATTTTTTCAGCAAGGTCTCCTTCATAAGCCGTGTAATAGGACTGCCTTGCCTTTCTGGTGTTATCGTCAAGATGCCCATGATAATTTGCATCTCCATGACTGGCCCTTCCATCCTGCAGGAAGAAATTGCGATCATTCTCCGCCAATGGCTTGGAAGGATTTTGCGGGTTTCCATACTCGTCTTTTACTTGAAGGTATTGTCTCTTGCCTTCTCTGATGGCCTGCCCTTCCTGGCCGATCGAATGATCATACCATTCTGTAAGAGGGCCGTCCCTGTCATCGTTTTTGTCATTTCCATGTCCCTCGTTGGAGTAGAATCCCATTGGTTCATATTGGTTGTCATTTTGCCCGCCGGCAGCATTTTCAGCACCGTTACAGGCCCCCAGGAACATTGCAGATATTGGAATAAGCAAAAGCTTCTTATGCAATGAAGTCACCCTCTTCCGCATACTTTGAGCATTATTGCTCTTTGTTAGGTTGCGGAAAACTCTGAAGGATGATTCTGATTTATCGCCGCAAAAAGCTGGCGGCCGCTCCTGATTTTGGATTCTTATCAATTCAAGCTTTTTTGAATATCCCTGCAGCACACCATTCTTGCATGAAACTGATGAACCGTCAGAGCCATCAGGTAACTCCATACATTTTTTTGATAACCAGGTCCCTCCCGGAAGAATCGGTTCCATTCCCTGAAAACATCAGAAGGAAAAAGGAGGGCATATAAAAAGGTTCTGTTCCCCTTATAATCCGGGAAGGGATCATGTTTCCAAAGTTCTGCTAATGACCAGTTGATATATGGAAAGATCCGGTTTGCAAATTGGATATAATCAATTTCTGGAGGTCCCTCAGTAATCAAGTCCAAGTCGATTATGAACAGTTGATTGTTTTGATCACGTAAAAAGTTGTGATGGGCAACATCTCCATGGAGGATGCAATAATCATTGGAAAAGCCTTGTCGGATGAGCTGCTGAAGTGCTTTTTCACCATATTGAATATAAGTGTCAATGACCGCCGGCGGTACATATACACTCAATTTCTGCTTATTCCTGATAAACTCTTCCAGTCTCAAACCCCATTTATCGGTCAATTTCTGTTTCGGAAGGGCCGGGAATTTCCCCTTTGACAGTACTTTTCTGGAATATTGGTGAAATTCATTCAAAACGGAAAGTGCATTTTGTCTTTCATTTGGTGAAAGATAAGAGAAAATCCCATTAGTCTTGATCCATTCTGTCAAACCGGCAGTCTTTCCATCACATTCTAATTTGTCAGTCTCATGGATGGGGTGGTATCCAGGCACCTTTTTAAAGCCCTCCAAACGCAGGGCTTCTGTCACATTTTTCTGAAGCTGAAATTTATGTTTATTCGGATATAGTTTTAGAAACCAAAATTCCTGATCTGTATGGAGAAGCCACTTGTCTTTCTTTATTTCCTCAAGCCTGATGTCCTTGTCTCCCAATTTATTTTGTAAAAATAAAAGGAGACGATACTGAAAACCGTCTCCACCGCTGTCATTAATCTTCGAAATCATCATCAAAACGAGGCATGCCGAATGGTCCCGGGCCGTACATTCCTGGATATCCTGCTCCAGGCTGCATCATGCCCTGGCCGTAAGGAGACATCGGACCTGGACCATATGGAGTTCCAGGCATTCCGGCAGCTCCCATTCCCGGTCCATAATGGCCTATCGGTGCAGGACCGCCACAGCCGCAGCCTCCTTGCTGCATCGGTGCACCGTACATACCTGGTGACTCTTCCATCATAGCTCCCTGAACCTGCGGCATCTGTCCATAGGGATTGCCATAACCCGGCCCTGGATTGCCGTACCCGGCTGGAGAAGTCATTCCAGGATTTCCATAGCCCGGATTGCCGAATCCTGATCCCGGCATTACCGGTGATACTGGATAACAATTATCCGGTCCCATCATTCCTGGGCCCATTCCTGGTCCCATTCCTGGATATGGAGCCATTTGCGGCTGCATGCCTCCCATCGGCATCTGAGCAGTCGGGTAATCATCCTCATCCTGTACTCCTGCTACAGCAGAAGGTGAACCCATTGGTCCCATCATTGGATTACCCATTGGAGCCATTTGCTGCTGAGGCATATAAGGCATGAATGAAGAGGACTCTTCTTCGTATCCCATCGGCATCTGCTGCATGCCAGGCAGACCTTGCGGCATCATTGAGGCACCCTGTACCTGCCCCGCAGGTCCCATTGGATAACCGCCCTGCATCGGATAACCCCCTTGCATCGGGTAACCGCCTTGCATTGGATAGCCGCCTTGCATCGGCCCTAAACCGCTTCCAGGCATTACTGGTGATACTGGATAGCAATAATCCTGCATTGGCTGCTGCGGATAAGGCATTTGCATCTGCGGGCTCTCCGGACTTTCTTCATCCTGGATACCAGCAACTGCGTCCGGCATTTCCTGTGGTTTAGGCAATGTCGGGGCTTTTGGTACTTTCGGCATCTTTTGAGGTGCCTTTTCTGCTTCCGGAAGCACTTGAGGAGCCTTAGGCGTCTTCGGCATAACAGGTGCCTTCGGCGCTTTTGGCATTGCTTGCGGCTGCGTTTGCATTTGCATATTCGCCATATTCATCATGTAATAGTTGTTTATATCGATTTCCGGGATGACCGGCTGCGGCATCTTAGGCGTATATGGCTTCTTCGGCATTTCCTTGACAGGCATTTCCTTCTTTGGCTTGATGGCTTCCTTCTTAGGCTGCTGCACCGGCATGGCAGCCGGCTTTTGCTGTGCGAAAGGATGCTCTGCTTTCGGCATCTCCTTCATCGGCATTTCTTTCTTCGCTGCCATTTCCTTTTTAACCATCCCGCCTGATGTCGGAACTTTTATTTTCATACCAGGCATGATCATATCCGGATTTGACAGCTGGGCATTCATCTTTTTTAACTCTTCGAAATTCACGCCATATTTCTTGCTGATATTCCAAAGAGTATCTCCTTTTTGTACGATATGGATCTTCACTATTTATTCCCTCCTCAGGCATAAGTCTATATATCCTATGTCAATAAATAGGCAAAGTGATAATAATCTACACAAATACTTATGAATTTTTAAAAATAAATATACCTTTGCAGGTGAGAGTGCCTCAGCCTTTCACACTATGTTTTTTTACAGCAGGCCGCTTCCAGTTTTTTTATATCGGTGGTAGGATTCATTTATGCAGATGAAATGGAGTGAATGACATGCTTTCGAAAGCTGTATCTAAACTGGAGAATAAACAATATGAAGAAGCGAAAGTGTTATTAGAGACTCTTGTGAATGAGTCCCCGGAAGATCCGGAAATCAATTTTTACTGCGGGGCGGCAAATGATTCATTGGGCTTTGAAAAGCTTGCCATCCCTTACTACCGCCGCGCCTTGGAGAATGGCATTTCAGGTGAGTTGCGTGAAGCAGCCTATATACAATTAGGGAGCAGCTACAGGTGCATTGGTGAATATCAATTTGCCCGGGATGCTTTGGCTGAAGGATTGGATGAATTTCCCCATAATCCGGCTTTGAAGGTCTTTTATGCCTTGACTCTCTACAACATGGGGGAGCACAAAGAATCTTTTACACTTATGCTTAAGACTCTTGTCCCGGATTCTTCCAATGATTGGATCAAAAAATATGAAAGAGCCCTGGCATTTTATAGTGAGGATATTGATGAGGTTTGGAAGTAGCGGCTTTCATTAAAGGGAAGCTGTCTCGCTTCCATAAAACACGATCAGTCCAGGACTCGGCTGAGCTTCCGGACTGATCCTCTAAACATTATGCTCTTGCCAGCATTCGGTCCAGAGCAAGAACGGCATTATGTGCAACGTCTTCGTCTACTTTGATGATATTTTCAGGAGTATTATCTACGATGTTTTCCAAAGACCAAAGCAAATGAGGAAGATCAATGCGATTCATCGTTAAGCAAGGGCACATATGCGGGTTCAAGGAAATGATATGTTTATCTTTATGCTCGTTGATCAGCCTTTTAACCAGGTTCATTTCCGTTCCGATTGCCCAAGATGTTCCCGGTGCCGCATTTTTGATGGTTTCAATGATATATTTAGTTGAGCCATTATCGTCAGAGGCTTCCACTACCTCTCTGCGGCATTCCGGATGGACGATGATATTCATTTCCGGATACTGTTCCCTTACTTCAGCAATATTTTTAAGCGTGAAATTCTCATGTACGGAACAATGTCCCTTCCAAAGGATGACTTTAATCCGGTCTGCATCTCCATCGTATATCAGCTCATTTTTTATTGGATCCCAGACAGCCATGTCATTCAGGCTGATCCCCAGATCTGCTGCTGTATTTCTTCCAAGATGCTGGTCAGGAAGGAAAAGGATCCTTTCCTTCTGTTGAAGAGCCCATTCCACCATTTTATGAGCATTAGAGGAAGTCACGGTCGCTCCCCCATTCTTGCCTACGAATGATTTGATGGCTGCGGTGGAATTCACGTATGTGAGCGGAAGGATTGTATCCCCGAATTGGCTTTGAAGCAGTTCCCATGCCCTTTCCGTTTGATGGATATCCGCCATGTCAGCCATTGAACAGCCTGCTCTCATATCCGGAAGGATGACTTTTTGATTTTCTGTTGTAAGAATGTCAGCTGTTTCCGCCATGAAATGGACACCGCAAAAGACGATGAACTCCGCTTCACTGTTAGCCGCCGAAACTTGGGCAAGCTGAAGTGAATCCCCTGTGGTGTCAGCAAACTGGATGACTTCATCTTTTTGATAATGATGCCCGGGAATAAACAGTTTTGTCCCCAGTTGTGCTTTGATTTCCCTTACCCTCTCCTCCATCTCCTCAACGGACATGTTCTTGTATTTTTCAGGAAGTTCATACCTGTTTTTCGTTAACGTCTGTAAAATACTCACCATTGATTTCCCCTTTCATTATGCCCGTTGTTATTTCAACACTTTGGCACTTATATCAAGTCCTTTAGCGCTGTGTGTCAAGAATCCCAGCGATATATACTGGACACCCGATCTTGCATACTCAGCTACATTTTCCATCTGGATACCGCCTGATGCTTCCGTAGTGATATGGGCCGGTACCTCCTGGATCCATTCTTCAATTTCTTTTGGTGTCCGGTTATCAAACATGATGATATCTGCCCCGCTTTCAACGGCTTCAGCCAATCCTTCACGGGTTTCGATCTCTACCTCCACCTTGACTGTGTGCCCGAGCTTGGCCTTAACCTCTTCTATAGCTGTTGAAATTGAGCCTTTAAATGATATGTGATTGTCTTTTAACATGACCGCATCATACAAGCCATTGCGATGGTTGAACCCTCCGCCGCATCTCACAGCATATTTTTCAAGCATCCGGAGCCCTGGTGTTGTTTTACGTGTATCACAGATCCGTACTGGATAATCTTTTACCAGATCGACGACCGCCGCAGTCTGTGTCGCAATCCCGCTCATTCTCTGTACCAGGTTCAGTATCACCCGCTCTGCCTGAAGGAGATCGGCTGAAGGCCCGGCAATTTCCGCTATCAGCGTGCCAGGACCAATTCTATTGCCATCTTCAACGTGAACTTTCACATCGATATTTGGGTTCATAGTGTGGAACCCAGTGAGGATGATTTCCCCGCCGCAAAACACTCCCGCTTCTTTTGCAATAAAATGAAATCGACTTTGATCTTTTTCAGTGAATAAGGCTTGAGAGCTAAGGTCCCCATCTCCAAGGTCCTCAAGGAAAAACTGCTCAAGCATAGATTTTAGTTTTAACTTGTTCATCCAACCACGTCCTCATTTCTCCATCTTTAAATGCATGCACGATCCGCCTTTTCATCCAAAAAGAATCATTCTCTTCCGGGAAATCGTCCCTGATATGGCCTCCTCTGCTCTCAGTTCTTAAAAGTGCCGCCTTTGTCACAATCAAGCTGTTGATCCACATGAAATACTTTTGAATTTCGTTTGGTTGAAGAGTGTCCAATCTTTCATCATGCTGAAAGTCAATCGATTGCAGCCAGTTCAAATGGGCTTGAAGCTTGACTTCGTCTCTTATGATTCCTGCTGAATCCATCATTCGCGCTTGAAATTCTTTCACTTCAAAAGTGTTGATGGACCTTTTTACTTTGATATCCTTGTTAATCTCTGATTCTACTGATCTGTATTGGATAAGAAGGTTCTTTTGACTGTTTATCCATTGAGCCAGCCTTTTGCCATAAACGAGCCCTTCCAGCAGTGAATTGCTTGCAAGCCTGTTAGCACCATGGACACCGCTGCAGGCCACTTCACCTACCGCAAAAAGGCCTTCAATATTGGTCTTGCCCACAGAATCAATGACAACTCCGCCCATCATAAAATGGCAGCCCGGCGATACTGGAATTTTTCCGCGGGATAAATCAATACCGTTTTCTCTGCACATCGCTGAAATTGATGGAAATTTTTCCTCAAAGTTGTTTATTAGATTAATTGATAAATAGACTTCCTTTCCCATCTGCCTCTGCTTGAAAATCTCCTGTGCCACCACATGTCTTGGAGCCAGTTCTTTCAACGGGTGAATACCTTCCATGATTCGCTCACCAGTGTCATTCACTAACTGGGCTCCTTCTCCCCTGACCGCTTCTGATACCAGCCCTTTTGTCTTACCATCCACATAAAGAAGAGTAGGGTGAAACTGTATGAATTCTGCATCGGCTATATACGCCCCTGCCCTGAACGCCAAAGCCATCCCATCACCGGTGACGGTAGGATGATTGGAAGTGGAGGAATATAATCCGCCTGCCCCGCCTGCTGCCAGGACAACGCAGGGGGCCATATATGAATGTACCGTTCCTGAACGGTCCATCGTGTTAACGCCTGAGCATCTTCCATTGCTGTCCTGGATCAATTCAAACACCATCTCACCCTCAATCCAGGTGACAGCGTCTGTAAGGGTTTTCAATAAATGCTCAATTAAAAACCGGCCAGTCTCATCCCCGCCGCAGTGAAGGATCCGGCTGGCACTGTGGGCTCCTTCCATTCCCAAGCACAACGAACCGTCCCTGTTCCGGTCAAAAGGGGCCCCTTCCGTTACAAGTTTAAGGACGATCTCCCTGCCCTCTTTTACGAGGTCCATCACTTCATCTTCCAGATGGTGCCCTCTTCCTGCTTCTATCGTATCCTGAAAATGCTTCACTATATTGTCATCTTTGGCAACAGCGGCTGCAATGCCGCCTTGTGCCATATATGAGTTGCTTCCTCTTCTTTGTCCCTTTGTGATAATCATCACATTCAAATCCGGACTTAACTCCCGTGCGGTCTGCAGAGCTGCAAGCCCGCTTCCGACAATGATTACGTCTGCTTTTTTCACCTATGACCCCTCCACATATTTTACAGGTGTCTTGACACATATATTTACACATATTTAAACTAATGACAAGAGTTTTTTCTTCTCTGCTTTTATTTTGAAAATTCAAAAAGGGGAACTAATATATGAAATACTTTGATTACGCGGCTACTGCACCTATAGATAAAGATGTGCTGCAAGTCTATGTGGAAGCAGCAACTAACTTTTACGGAAATACCTCCAGTCTTCACGATATCGGGACAAAAGCAGGATACCTTCTCCAAGAATGCAGAATGACACTTGCTGACATCCTCGGGGTCCCTTCTGATGGGATTTACTTTACCTCCGGAGGAACCGAAGCCAACCACCTTGGCATACTTTCCCTGGCGTTGGAAAACAAACACCGGGGAAAGCATATTATCACAGGTGCTGCAGAACATTCATCAATCCATTCAGCCATGGGGTATTTAGAAAAACAGGGTTTTGAGATAACGAACCTGCCATTCAATGAAGAGGGATTGATTTCGTTAGATCACTTGGAAAAAGCCATCAGAAATGATACGATTCTTATTTCCATTGCCCATGTTAATGGAGAAATCGGCTCCATCCAAAGGGTTGAGGAAATCTCGACATTGATCAGGGAGAAACAGATTCTCCTTCATACGGATATGGTCCAGTCATTTGGTAAAATGAATGTAACAAGCGCTGCCAAACTTGTTGACAGCCTATCTGTCTCATCCCATAAAATATATGGGCCCAAAGGAGTCGGCGCGGTGTATATCCATCCCAAGCACGCGCCAAAATCCATCTTTCCCCATCAATCCCATGAAAGCGGGTTGAGAGGCGGTACCGTGAACACACCGGGTATAGCAGCGTTCGCCACTGCTGCCCAGCTTGCCTGCAACGACTATCAGCAAACAAAATACCAGGAACTCAGGGAATTGTTTGTTAATGGCCTGAAAACAAAGCTGGGAGACTCAGTAAGGATATTGGAGGCCCCTGCAGAGCAGCAGATGCCTCATGTCATCGGCTTATGCATAAAAGGGCTGCAGGGCCAGTGGGTCATGTTAGAATGTAATAGAAGAGGGTTTGGCATCTCTACAGGAAGCGCCTGCCAAACCGGTCATCAAACCATATCCAAAACAGTAAAAGCTCTGGGTCTTTCTGAAGAGGACGGAAAAGAGTTTATTCGAATTTCATTGGGAAAACATACAACGGAAGAGGATGTAACAGAGCTTCTGCAAGCTCTTGCTGATATTACGAAATCACATTACGGACAATAGCTTTCGGTTACAATTTGAGAGGGGAAATTCTATGTCAAAAGGCAGAAAAATTCTTGGGGAAGAACGAAGAAATCTAATACTGGCCAAGCTACGGGATGAAGGAATCCCGATTACAGGAGGGGACCTCGCTAAATTCACAAATGTCAGCCGCCAGGTCATCGTTAGCGACATCACCCTTTTGAAGGCCAGGGAAGAGCCGATCATCGCAACAAGCCAGGGGTATCTGTACCTCCAGCCGAAACAATCAGAGGGTTTGGTTGAAAAAACCATCGCCTGCAGACACACACCGGATAGAACCGAGGAAGAACTGAATCTGCTTGTCGACCATGGAATATTGGTGAAAGATGTGCGCATCGAACATAAAGTCTACGGAGACCTTACCGCTTCCATCATGGTTTCCAACCGCCTGGAAGTGAAGCAGTTCATGAACAAAATCAAGGAAACCAATGCTTCTTACCTTTCTGAACTGACGGACGGCATCCATCTCCATACCATCTCGGCACCAAATGAAAAAGTGATGGCAGATGCAGAGAGAGCATTGAAAGATGCCGGATTTCTGATTGAAACCTAGGATGCCCCGCAGCGGGTGTCCTTTTTGTTTTATTTAAACCCACAAAAAAATGCTAGGCTCCTGAGCCCAGCATTTCTACTTTCTCTACAAACTCCAATTTTCTCAAGCTGTTCAGCATCTCTTCAATATCGACGGTAATATCCGCAATGTTCAGGGAAAGAGTGACATTCGCCCTTCCCTGCAGCGGAATCGTCTGATGGATTGTGAGGATGTTACAGCCTGTCCTGGCCACTTCTCCAAGCAGGTAGGAGAGTGTACCGGAACGGTCTTCCAAGTGAAAGAACAAAGTGATGATCCGCTCCTTCACAATCGTATGAAACGGGAAAACAGTGTCCCGATATTTGTAAAAGGCACTCCGGCTCAAATCGATGCTGCGAACAGCCTCCCATACAGAGTCGGCTTTCCCTCTCTCAATGAGCTCTTTGGCCTGCAAGGTTTTTCTCATGGCGTCAGGCAGTACATCTTCCCTGACAAGATAAAACTTCTCGTCCTGTGCTTTTTTTCGCAAGACTGGTTCCCCCAATAACAATGCCTAATCAGTCGACGAAATCGAATTCGAACTCAAGCATCCTAACAGTGTCTCCGTCTTTTGCTCCTCTTTCTCTCAAAGCATCATCGACTCCCATGGTGCGCAATTGACGGGCAAATCTCTTTTGAGATTCTTCGCGGCTGAAATCGGTCATCTTGAATAATCTTTCTATCTTGGCTCCGCTGACCACAAATGTGCCATCCGGCTCCCTCGTAATGATGAATTCCTGTTCTGCCTTCTCATGTTTATAAAGGACACGTTCTGATTTGGTTTCTTCATCTTCCTCTTCAAACATTGCAAACTCAGGAGTTTCCTCGAGTTTATCTGCAATGGCAAACAGAAGATCACGAAGCCCTTGGCGGGTCACGGCAGAGATTCCGAATACAGGATAGTCCTCTTCCAGTTTTTCTTTGAAGTTCTTAAGGTTCTCTTCTGAATCCGGCATGTCCATCTTATTCGCCACAATGATTTGAGGACGCTCCGTCAAACGCAGATTGTAGGCTTTTAATTCTGCATTGATTGTGAGGTAATCCTCGTACGGATCCCGTCCCTCAAGTCCGCTCATATCAATGACATGGACGATAACGCGGGTACGTTCGATGTGGCGGAGGAATTGATGCCCCAGCCCTACACCTTCATGGGCTCCTTCAATCAATCCAGGAAGGTCAGCCATGACGAAGCTTCGGCCATCTTCCGTTTCAACCATCCCAAGGTTAGGTGCTATCGTTGTAAAGTGGTAATCACCGATTTTCGGCTTTGCCGCAGAAACGATGGACAGCAAGGTTGATTTCCCAACGCTTGGAAAGCCTACCAGGCCGACATCAGCGAGCAGCTTCAATTCAAGCACGACATAGCGTTCCTGTCCTGGTTCCCCTTTTTCAGACAGCTCTGGAGCAGGGTTGGCAGGAGTAGCAAAACGGGTGTTTCCCCTTCCGCCTCTTCCGGCTTTGGCAATGACAGCCCTTTGGCCATGCTCCGTCAAATCCGCAATCAATTCCCCGGTATCATCATCTTTGACGATGGTGCCGGGCGGGACTTTGACAATCATGTCCTCTGCATTTCTTCCGTGCATATTCTTGCTCATTCCATGTTCTCCACGAGGTGCCTTGAAGTGGCGCTGATAGCGGAAATCCATGAGCGTACGCAGCCCTTCATCTACTTCAAATACAACGTCAGCCCCATTGCCTCCGTCACCGCCGGCAGGGCCGCCGTTCGGTACATACTTTTCACGGCGGTAAGCAACCATTCCATTGCCTCCATCTCCGCCCTTTGTATAAATCTTGACCTGATCGACAAACATTTATTTTCACTCCTTAAAAAAGAGGCCCCGGGTACATCACCCAAGATATTGCCCCTTCAGATTATGTATTTAAACTTAAGGATATCAAAAATCCTTCATTATCCAGTGTATGCAGTGTAATAGTCGAATCCTGAAGTTCCAACCAGTTCTGCAGGTTTTCTCTATCTATTATTATCCCATTAAAATCCAATTCAAACCGTGCATCATTCTGGCAAATCTTGATGGTAACTACCAAATTGTTCTCTTCATAGGGCTTAACTGAGTTTTCCATTATGGAGAAGAATTCGGTAAACCATTGATAGACACGATCATCATCTATTTCCGGTTCTTCTGCTTGAAGCACCTCAAACTCAATCTTGATAAAATGGGTCTGCCAATTGTAAGTAAGCATTAATTCAGCAAACTTCGGCACCCTCAGGTTGGAGAGCTTGGATTCATTCTGGGCCTCTGCGACAATCTCCTCGATGATCTGTCCTGCCCTGTCCATTCTCCCTAAATCCATATTGCCTTTAATCAATTGTAATCTATTCATCCAGTCATGGCGGGCATGTCGTAATGCCTCTACCAGGTTCCATTCACTATTCATCATAAAACTCCCTATAATATTCGGACTTTTCTTACTTGTAGTATATCAGAAAAGAATAGGGTAACGAAAAATTTTCCTGTTAAAAAGACAATTTCCGACTTTAAAAGCGCAAGCGCCCTGTTCAGCGGCGTACAGATTGGAGGGCTCTCGCATGAGATAAAGGAATCACGAAGAGCATTAGCGATTCGATGATGACTTATCGCAAGGAGAGAGACCGAAATCTGCTAGCCGCTAGGGCGCTGGAGCTAGACACTAGTGCCTTTCAAAACTTTATACTTTTCATATCTTTTAAAATAAGAAAACTCTAACCGAATACACGGTTAGAGTTTTCTTTAAAAAGCATTAAGCTTCTTTAACTGCAGGGTATACGCTGACTTTTTTCTTGTCACGGCCCATACGCTCGAAACGTACGATTCCGTCAACTTTAGCGAATAAAGTATCGTCACCGCCGCGTCCAACGTTAACTCCCGGGTAAATTTTAGTACCGCGTTGACGGTATAAAATAGATCCGCCAGTAACCATTTGACCATCAGCACGTTTTGCACCAAGACGTTTTGCGATAGAGTCACGACCGTTCTTAGTCGAACCTACCCCTTTCTTAGATGCGAAAAATTGAAGATCTAATCTTAACATGTGTTCCACCTCCTACGCTTTGAAGGTAATTTTTATAAACTTGCTATAATCACGTTCTATCGTTTGTAAAGAGACAATCATCCCTTGTATGAGAAGCTGTACCTTTTCATCTGTTTCTTCCGGCAGGTCTGCCGGAAATTCGCAGTGAAGGTAACCGCCGTCCGGCGACTGGTCAATCTCGGGTTCGACCCCGGTCAGTGACATGATCGCGTTCAGCGCACCGAAGGATACAGCAGATGCTCCGGCACAAACGATATCTTGACCATTCTGCGCAAAATTTGCATGACCATCCATGGAAAAAGAGGAAACTCTTCCACCAGGAGATTTTGTGATATAAACGTTAATCATCTTTCAAACGCCTTACGCGTTGATTTTGTCAATCGTTACTTTAGTGTACGGTTGACGATGACCTTGTTTACGACGATAGTTTTTCTTTGGCTTGTATTTGAAAACGACTAATTTCTTAGCGCGGCCTTGTTTTTCAACTTTAGCTGTAACAGTAGCTCCATCAACCAATGGGCTTCCTACTTTTACATTGTCGCCACCTACGAAAAGTACTTTGTCAAAAGTAACTGTTTCGCCTTCGTTTCCTGCAAGCTTTTCAATGTAGATAGTTTGTCCTTCTTCTACCTTGATTTGCTTTCCGCCAGTTTCGATAATTGCGTACATGAATGGCACCTCCTTATAAACTCAGACTCGCCAAGTACAGGCGTTTTGTTATTCAACAAAAGCTTATGGCCTGATTTGAGCGGTTGTAGCACGGGTGCTACAAAAACTATAACATAAAAATCTTATCATAAATCGAAGAATGGTGTCAATAGCTTTTGTGGGAATTGATTTGTTTTTAGAAGTGGAAGCTTTAAACTATACGGTAAAGGTTTTTTTCCTCCGCTGCAGCTGTTTAGCACGTCACTTCTACCTATTTTCCAGCCTTTTGATTTTATAATAAGGATGACTTTCTTCAACTTTCTGAAACTCAATCTTCTTGTTGATCGCCTTTTCGATCTCTTTTAGGAAATTCGAGCTTTCTCCCTTGAAGGCTTTCTGGACGTCTTCTGTGGCTTCTATGATGACTTTGTCTTCGTCTGCCGGGTAGAGTTCGTAAAGTTCCCTTTCAAGCTTGTAGGCCATTGATTGGGGGCTTTGGACCATTCCGCAGCCGCTGCAGGCCGGGCAGGCACAGCTAATGTATTCAAGCAAAGGCTGTTTGGTTTTTTTTCTGGTCAACTGAAGAATGCCCAATTCGGTGAAACCGACGATGGTCGTGCGCTTACCATCTTCTTTAAGGCCTTCTTTCAAGGCATTGACCACTTCTGCTTGATGCTCTTCACTCTTCATCTCAATAAAGTCAATAAGGATGATGCCGGATAAGTTCCTGATTTTCAGCTGTCGGGCAATTTCCTTTGCTGCCAGTTGATTGGTCTTCAGCACGGTTTGCGACAAATCGCTTTTCCCTGTGAATTTTCCTGTATTCACATCGATGACCGTCAGTGCTTCTGTTGGTTCAACTACAATCGTCGCTCCATTATCCAGCCAGACAACTTTTTTCATTGCCTTTTCAATCTGGGTTTCCACCCGGTAATGGCTGAAAATGTTCTCATGGCCCTGAAAGTGAATGATTTCTTCTTTTAAGCTTACACCATTATGATACAGATACTCCTGAACTTCACTTTTCCAAGAAAAATCATCCACGATTAGTTCGGCCTCTTTGATTTTTTTTATTTCCTCTAAAATATCATCTTTCATGATATCTTGGGAGCGAAGGAGAGACGGAGCTTTTTTACCATGAGAAGAGGTGCGAATTTCCTGGAATTGCTTTCTCAGTTCCAAGAATTCACTTTTAATGGCAGCTTCTGTTTCCTTGAGGGCAGCTGTCCGGAAGACAATGCCTTCCTGTTCCTCTTTCAGTCTTGAACCAAAGCGCCGCCACTTTTTCTTTTGCTCTTCGTTGGAGGCTTTTTTGGAAACAGCCGTATACCGCCCTTGAGGCAGGTATACGATTGAATTACCTTTAAGTTCAACCATCCCTGTCAGCCTGGGGCCTTTGGTACCGGCAGGATCTTTTTTCACCTGGACCAGCAGTTTCTGTCCCTGATGGATGAGCCTGCTTATCTCTGCATTCTTTCTTTCTTTTTCATCTAACGCCAAGTAGTCCGGGAGATCATCGATATGAAGGAACCCATTTTTCTCCACTCCAATATTGATGAAAGCCGCATTGAGCCCTTTTTCAACTTTGTCAACTCTTCCCAAATATATATTTCCTACAATTGATTCTTTTTCAGGTTGATACACATGAAAACTTTCCATTATTCCATCACGCAGACGGGCCCATCTTTTTTCCCTTCCCATCGCATTCACAATAATCTTGTCCATTAAACCGCCTCTTTCTACCGTACAAATAAAAGAAGGCTAACCATATTAGTCAGCCTTTTCATCATAATATGAGGAGATCCAATACGCAAACGATTCAAAATAAGTATAGAAGATCCCGTGATTTTGCTGTTGTCATCTTTTCAGAGAAATAAGCATGCAGAATTTCATTTTCATCCAGTTTTCCTGCTTCCTTTCCGTCAATATAAATTATGAGCGGATGCTTGAAGCCTCTATGGAACCTTTCCAGGACAGAATAAATTGTCTCTTCCCCGTTGATCTTTAACGGTTTTAAATCTGCTACATTGCCGCTTTTCCCATAATACCTCTCCAATAAAAATCTCATGAAAGTAAATTTCCTTTGTTTCCATTCCGTCCATAATGAAAAGTAAAGAAAAGTAAGGATGATCCAGAGATTAAGATGGAACGGAACTGTAAGGAGCACGACGGCATGGAACATGAGCAGGACCGCAAAGGAGAGGATCAGTGTCCACTGATAAGCGGTGATGAACGTAAGCTTGTATCCGAGACATATGGAAAGCAGCTTCCCGCCGTCCAGCGGCCAAATCGGGAGTAAGTTGAACAATAAGACCATCAGATTCAACTGAATGAAAAGGTCAAAATGATAGAAGGAAAATAAGCCGGCCTCATACAGGAGTTTCGCTCCTCCCATCAGCCAGAGATGCTGAAGAGGACCGCCCGCCACGACCATGAGTTCTTCCTTCAACGATCTGTTTCCATGCTCATCCATTTCCGCTACTCCGCCAAAAGGGAGAAGCGAAATCCGCTTAATTCGCCATGAAAAAACATGAGCCGTGCCCCCATGTCCCAACTCATGTATCAAGATAATGAAAAAAAGCATAATCAATTCAATAAAATGGGCGGTTAGAATCGCCAGTCCAGCTGCCGCCCAAAGCAGCGGGTGAATGTGAATTTTCTTCAGCAGCTTAATGAATTCATTCAAATGATATCACCTGGATCGGATCTATAAAAGCATCCTCTTTTTTGATAGCAAAATAAAATTCCCCAGTGGCTGAGTTTTCTTCATCTGTAACTGTTCCTACAGGATTTCCCGCTTTGACCGTCTCATATTGAGTGACTTCAATGGTATTCAAGTGTCCATACCATGACTCTGATTTATCATCATGCTGGATAATGACCGTTTGCCCGAGTTCGTCCTTTTTTCCGGCAAAGATGACCAGTCCGCCTTTCATTGCTTCTACCTTGGACCCTTTGCCCGTCTCCACCATTATTCCCTGCCCATTGCTTTTGAAGTTCTCAATCACCTTCCCGGAAGCGGGTAAAGCATACTCAGCGGTTTCAGTCGTTTCTGCCTGACTGTCCTCTTTCCCTTTAGGCAGCAAGGCAAGTGGCTTTCCAAATTGGTCTTCATACCAAGTGGAAATCGCGGCAAACTGGAACTCGTTGGTCATGGTCTTTTGCACATACATACGGGCCTTATCAAAGCCGGGCACCTGGTTCTGGAACAGGATAGCCATACATAGAACCAGGACGCTTGTGCCAAGAATTTTAAGAATAAACAGCTCTTTGCTGAATAAAGGATGGCCCCCTTCAGAAGGTCCACCTTCATAAGAAGAAAATCGTTCCCCTCCATACCGTTCTTCATCTGTTGGAAGCAGCATGCTCCGAGACAGCGATGATGAAGAATTATAACTGTTCATTCGTTTTCTTTTGGCTATACGTTTTCTAATTTCATCCGCTCGATTCCCCATAATACCATTCCCCTTTTTGTATGCCGGAACGCGCACCCGCAAGAGTCTGAGGCAGTTTTCTCTTTGTGCATCCCCTTCTCCCTGCCTGCAGTACAAGTCCCTTTTGGTATCAATGTATGACTTGTCCTTTGGAAATATGTCTCGCCCTCTTGGTTTTGATTTTCCCCTAGCTCTCATAACTGACAAAATAAAAAGCCGGGCTGCGAAGGCAGTCCGGCTAGAATGAACGATTATGCTTTTACTCCAAAAAACTTTTTCAATTTCGTGAAGACACCTTGTTTATCCTCTTCCAAATTTTGAAGCGGAACCGATTCACCAAGGATTCGGCGGGCGATATTGCGGTAGGCGATGGATGCTTTGCTGCTTGGATCCATTGCGATCGGCTCTCCCTTATTGGATGACTTAATGACATTATCATCATCAGCCACGATGCCGATCAGGTCGATGGATAGATGAGTAGTAATCTCATCGACATCAAGCATTTCCCCGCTTTTCATCATATGGGTCCTGATTCGGTTGATAATCAGTTTTGGAGGTTCGATATCTTCTTTTTCAAGCAGGCCGATGATCCGGTCGGCATCCCTGACAGCGGAAATCTCAGGGGTTGTCACGACGATGGCTCTGTCAGCACCGGCAACCGCATTTTTATATCCCTGCTCAATTCCTGCAGGACAGTCAATGATAATATAATCATAATCTTGTTTTAATGTTTCTATCAGTTTTTTCATCTGTGCAGGAGAAACTGCCGACTTGTCACTGGTCTGTGCTGCGGGAAGCAGGAACAGCTTATCATCAAAGCGTTTGTCTTTTACAAGCGCCTGATGGATCTTGCAGCGCTCTTCCACAACATCCACCAAGTCATAAATGATCCTGTTTTCCAGACCCATTACAACATCAAGGTTCCGGAGACCGATATCAGTATCGACTAAACAGACTTTCTTTCCTTGCAGAGCTAATGCCGTACCAACATTTGCCGATGTAGTCGTTTTCCCTACACCGCCTTTACCTGAAGTAATTACTATCGCTTCACCCACATTAGCGTCCCCCTTTAAAACTAGTAATATTTGGTCTAAGATGTTTTAAAACTTGTAATCTGTCAACTACGATTTGATTTGATTCATCTATGTAAGCGCACTCCATTTCATGACCTTCTTCTTTGTCGAAATGATCGGGAGCCCTGTTCAGGCAGTCTGCAATCCGAAGCTGTGAAGGTGTCATCAGCGAGGCAACGATGACTGCTTCCTGGCTGCCGGTATATCCTGCATGCGCTATTCCTTTAAGGGACCCAAGCACATAGAGATTGCCTGCGGCTTTGACCGTCCCGCCAGGATTGACATCCCCGATAATCAGCAGATCTCCCGGAACTTCAACCACTTGTCCCGAACGGATGACACCAGTGATGGTATGGATTTCGCTTTCTTCTTTCATTTTTAACGCTTCTTCATTGGTCACGACATTGCTCTCAATCTCGTTAACTGACAAATTGCGTTTTTCAGTTACAATCTCTTTAAGTTCCTCTTTCTGCTGTGATGTCAAATATCTGTTTCCTGCCTGGATTTTGACAGTGATAAGAGGAGTGCCTTCTTGTTGGCGGTATTGAGCTGACAGCTTATCCTTCAGTTCCTTTTTTAGTTCTTCAAAAGAACACTGATCATTCAGGTGAAGGGTAAGTCCATCTTTTGTGCCTTTAATCATTACGTTTTGCCTATTTTTCATGTCGGAATTATTCACCTCAGTCGTCATTTAATTCGACAAATGCATGCCTTTTTCCTTTTTTTCAAACACGCTTTTTCAATTTTATTAAGGATAGGATGTGAGGTGTTAGAAAATGATTCTTTTACATTTCTGCCTGACTCCTTATCTTCCTGAAAAAGCAGGCCTGCCAAGGGATCATCGGCAGGGCCAGGCTTTTTCAGTCTTCCAGTCTTTCTTTTTCAATCTTCACCAGCAAAGATTTCAGAGGATAAGAAACAATGATCAAAAAGGCTGCGTTCAGAACGAGTGTCGGCCAAAGGCGCAGGTCGGCAAACTGGGAAATGGCCCAATCGGTTTTCCCGATCAGCAGGTTGATCTGATAGACGAGAAATTCCAGAATCGACACATTCAGCAAAATGATGATACTTGTGACAATCAAATTGCTGTGGAGGACTTTCATGATCCGGGAAGTCAAAAATGTGACAAACGGGAAGAGGAATAAGTACACCCCAAGAACTTCTGTGAAGAAGGAATCATATAAGAAACCAAAAATAAAAGCGTAAAGAATAGCCGTCGTATTATGATAATAGACACTCATCAGCAAAATGAAGATGATCAGGAAATGAGGGACCAGTACTCTGTCGCTGTCAAAAACGCCCATAGGGAGGTACGTTACAAACAAACTTGATCCGTAAAACAAGATTAAAGCAATCATCGGAAGGAGAAATTTTTTCATTCCTCACCCTCCGCTTCTGCCGGCTCCTCCAGGTTAATGCTCACCTTGCTTCTGTCTACAACAATCACATGTTCAAGATGATACAGATCAGCAGTCGGTTCAACATAGGCCGTCTGCGTAAGGCCATATTGATCTGGGACGACTTCCTTTACTTCCCCGATCGGAAGTCCCTTCGGAAATACTCCGCCAAGACCTGAAGTGATTACTTTTGACCCTTCTTCCACCTTCATATCGTTAGGTATACGTTTGACTAAAAGCTGATCTTTGTCTGTGTCATACCCTTCGATGGAACCGATGACATTTTCATCACCTTGAATAAGGGCAGAAATCCTGTTGTTCGGATTTTTATTACTGAGCAACTCAATGGTCGATGAAAACTGCTTAACGCTTTTTACTTTCCCTATCAGTCCTTGAGAGGTAATAACAGCCATATTAGCTTGTACACCCTGGACTTTTCCTTTATCGATAACGAGTAAATCTTCCCATTGGCTTGGATTTCTGGCGATCACGGTTGCCTGGATTGGGTCGAAATCTCTTAAATTCTCTTGCTTATCTAGGATATTTCGAAGTTCTTTGTTATCCGTCTCAAGATCTTTCACCATTGTTTCTAATTTCACAAGCTCTTCCAAACGTGATTTCAATTTCTGGTTTTCTGTATAAGTATTTTGCAGGTCTTTCACATTTTCAAAGAATCCGGCAATGGAACCGACCGGTTTGGATACAAGGGATTGCCCAAATCCGACAATATCTCCAACAAACTGTTCCGGCCAGGAAATATTATCCCTTTCACGGACAGAATATCCTATCAATGCAACCAGCACGATGATGCTGACAAGTAGGATGATCAATCTTTTATTCAAAAAAAAGCGGGGCATGTAAGACACCTCTATCTTTTACACTTATTTTCTCTCCTGCTGCAATATAATAGTAAATCAACAAGTTCCCTTCTTAATCTACCATTTTTCTTAAAAAGGAAAAAGAGGCTTTCATCAAAAAGCCCGTCAAAAAACGATGTTTCGACAAAACGGATACTTTTACCATTTCACACAAACAAGAAGGGACTGCCCACAATACCTTTCAATGAGTGCAGCCCCATCTTTACATCAAGGAATTTATTTTTTGTTTTTAAATAAATCGATATGGTCAAGAGCTTTTCCAGTGCCGATAGCCACACAATCCAGCGGGTTCTCTGCAATCAGGACCGGCATCTTGGTTTCATCACTGATGATTTTATCCAGATTGCGGAGCAAGGCACCGCCTCCTGTAAGGACGATTCCCCTGTCCATAATGTCTGCCGCAAGTTCCGGCGGGGTTTTTTCAAGTGTGCTCTTCACTGCGTCAACAATGGCATACACTGTATCCCTTAGGGCTGCAGCAATTTCATCTGCTGTAATTTCAATGGTTTTTGGCAGTCCAGTCAATAGGTCACGCCCGCGGATATCAAGTGTATCGACACCATCGGAATCTCCTGCAGAACCGATTTCAACCTTGATCGTTTCAGCTGTGCGGTCCCCGATCATAAGGTTGTATGTTTTACGGATATAATTGATGATGGCTTCATCCATTTCATCCCCTGCAACGCGGATGGACTGGCTTGTAACGATTCCTCCAAGAGAAATGATCGCGACTTCTGTCGTTCCGCCTCCGATATCTACGACCATGCTTCCAGTCGGCTCCCATACAGGAAGATTGGCGCCGATTGCCGCTGCAAACGGTTCTTCAATCGTATAGGCATCTCTTGCTCCCGCCTGGCGAGTCGCATCGATGACGGCACGCTCTTCAACCGCTGTGATGCCGGATGGAACGCAGATCATTACATACGGCTTGCGGGAAAAAGAACCTTTTCCTTTTGTGGCCTGTTTTATGTAATACTTCATCATAGTAGCAGTCGTTTCGTAATCAGCAATCACACCGTCTTTCATCGGACGGAGTGCAACTACATTTCCCGGTGTTCTTCCGATCATATTTTTAGCGTCGTTCCCTACAGCCACGATTTGTTTCGAATCTGTCTGCAGAGCAACCACTGAAGGTTCACGAACGACGATCCCTTTTCCTTTTACATATACAAGTGTGTTAGCCGTTCCTAAATCTATACCAAGATCCTTTGTACCAAACATTATTGTATCTCCCTTTCTAATACGGAATGGGTCCATTCCAATCTATATAAGTTCTTTCCCTATATATTTAAGCTTCCAAAAATCATAAACAATATTATAGCCTAACCATTACAAAAAACAAAGCATCATAGGTATCCTTTTTCCTTTAAGCTCACATATTTTTTCTCACCGATGATCAAATGGTCCAGCACTTCTATTCCAATAATCTTCCCGCACTCGACGAGCCTCTTTGTCACTTCAATATCCTCCCGGCTTGGGGTCGGATCCCCTGAAGGGTGATTATGGATACAGATAATGGATGCAGCAGACCTTCGGAAAGCTTCCTTAAAAACCTCTCGAGGATGTACGATGGAGGCATTCAAGCTGCCGATAAAAATGGTCTGTTTGTGGAGCACCTGGTTCTTTGTATTAAGGTAGAGACAAACGAAATGTTCCTGTGAAAGGAATCTCATATCATTCATCACATAATTGGCACCATCTTCGGGTGAACGGATCGAATAGCGGTCATCATAAGCAAGATTGCTGATCCTCCTGCCTATTTCTACAGCAGCCATGATCTGGACCGCTTTCGCCTGGCCGATACCATTGATATTGGTTATCTCCTCCAGCGATGCTTCCTTTAACAACCTGAAACCTTCAAAGGTTGTGAGGACCCGGTTCGACAATTGCAAAACGGATTCCGACTTCGTGCCCGTCCTTAATATGATCGCCAGCAGTTCCTGGTTTGAAAGGCTGGCTGCACCGCTCTGAACCATCCGTTCCCGGGGTCTTTCATCTGTAGGATAATCTCTGATCATCAATTTTGTTTCTGTCAAATATGCTTACCTCCCAATTATAACGCTTGGGAGGAAAAAGAGATTGAATATGCTTATGGGTGATAGCCCATCTCTTTCAAGCTGCGGTAGACTTCGGATATGGGCAGTCCCACTACAGAAAAATAATCGCCATGGATTTCTTTTACAAGGAAAGCACCCAGTCCCTGTATTCCATAACCGCCTGCTTTATCGAGTGGCTCACCGGAAGCCGCATACATATCTATTTCCTCTTCTGTCAGCTCCCAAAACGTTACTTCCGTTTTTTTGTAAAACATTTTTTCATTTTTGTCTTGCACAATGGCTACACCGGTATAGACGGCATGAGTTTCGCCGGAAAGGATGCGCAGCATTTCTTTGGCATGTTCTGAATTTGATGGTTTCCCAAGGATCTCATTGTTGTGCACAACAACCGTATCCGAACCAATGACAAAGGAGCCTGGGTTCTCTTTTGCAATGGAAACAGCCTTTCGCTTCGCCAGTTCCATTACGACTTCATCGGGCTGGAGATCTTGTGAAAATGATTCATCTGCATTGCTGACTTCAATAGAAAAAGATAGTTGGATTTGTTGTAGAAGTTCTTTTCTGCGGGGGGAGCCTGAAGCTAAAATGAGGTTAGACAATTCATACACCTTTCCCTTCTTCCGTAAGATTGGGAGATACAAGTTCATCGTACCAAATACTTGTCCTATTCACAACAAATAACCAAAGGCCCGGCCAATTTATCAGGCAATAAAAAAAGCAGAGTGAACGTTGTCCCCTGCTCTGCCTCTTTTATATATATTTCCCGGAAAATATCCAATATACCAGAATAAATTACAATTTGTGATAAGACTCCAGATAGCTAAGCAGTGATTGCTGTGCAGCAACCAGTTTCGTAAGCTCCGAAGATTTTTGGTATTCCTGCAGGTTTCGTGAAGCTGCTTCGAGATTCTCTTTCAGTCCGGTCATTTTCTCACTCACCTTCAATGCTGAAAGGTCTTTCAGAAGTGTACTGATCTCGTTCATTTTTTCATCGTTAATGGTTCCATTTACATATGCGTTTGAACTCTCATAGGCGACTGCTGCATAAACGGCTTTTGATTTTTTGATGAAATCAGCATCAGCCTTCGTTCCCTCATATTTCTTTTCAGGAATGACAATGTCCTTTGCATAAACTTCAACATTTTCAGCAGAAAGCTTTTTTCCCATGGCTTTCGCCCCTTCAAGGTCACCGGCGGTTCCGACAAAAAGATACTGGCTGCCCTCCATTTCAATCATCATGGTTGGAATCCCCTTTGTCTCCAAGGTTGCTTTCATGGCATTGGCTGAATCCGCCGTCGAAAACACCCCTCCTTGGAGCACAGAAGCATTCATCCCCTCCAGCGCTATAGTACCGCCTGAAGCAGATGGTGTATCAGCCTTATCAGTGTTTGTGTCTCCTGCCTCCTGAAGCTGCACAGCAGGTATCGATTGCTCACCGTCGGTAATGACATTAAGAATAATGAAGCCGAATATCAACGAGACAGCAACTGCACCGACGAGCGTATAGATAACTCTTGCTATAGCAGGTGTGATTTGTCTTCCGCCAAAATGTTTTTTTCCCTTTTTGTTCTGTACATAATTAATTTTCTTGAATTCTTTAGGAGCCGGTTCTTCATCTGGAAGAACCCAATCAAATGAATCTTCTTCTGCACTCTCCTCTGCAGCGGCAGATTCTTCTTCTCCTAAATTCCAATTATGTACAAGCAGTTCTTCATTATAATTCTTTTTGTCGCCGTTGATTTTGATAGTGATCCTGCCGTTTTTTTTGCCCTGCTTGTCCACGTATGTCCCCCTCCTCTATGTCGTTTTTTTTATGCTAACACAGTGCATAAAAAAAAGAACAAGACTTTTGTCGTCTTGTCCCCAGAGGTTTTCGCCAATTTTTTTAAAATAAGGTATGGAAAGTTTCCGTTCCAGGTGCACGACTCCGCGGGGCGGGCGGTGAGCCTCCTCGGCTTCGCCTGCGGGGTCTCACCTGTCCCGCTTATCCCGCAGGAGGTCGTACACCTTCCACTACAACCATCAACGTTTAAATTAAGAAAGATTATTGTATTAATTGGAAGAAACGGCTGATTCTTTAAGATCTTTAATTAACACAGGAATATATGCATCTCCATCTTTACCGCATAATTTTTTGGTTTCACCAATGAAACAAATCGATTCGATACTCTCTTTATTAACTACTACATAGGATTCGTTACTTTCAGGATCCAGGAGTTTTTTTGTAAAGGGGTCCTGAATCTTTTCAATCATATTGTTTTCATAAAGAGTTTTATAGGTAACCAGTGTTGGTTCTTTATCATGTAGAAGAGATTCCTTCACATACAGGGTGGCCGCATCCTTCAAGGTATGCGCATTCGCGACGAAAGCCTGGTGTTTGGATTTCTCAATGATCTGACCGATTGCAAGCACTGCGATCATGCCTATGATGCCCATGATGACAACCACAGCAAGCAGCTCGACCAGCGTCAATCCTTTTTGATTAAGTTTCAATTTACCCAGCCCCTTTGCTGGCTTTGTTTATTCATCATCCTCTTCCAGATCGCTGAAGCTGCTGAAAGGGTTCACCTTATTTGCTGGAGGAGGTGTTTTCATTCCTGGCATTTCTTCTATGAGCTGAATCAAGCCCGGAAGGTAAAATGCAGCAACAACGAGCTTATAGCTGACTTTTTCATAACTGTCACTCTGTGTTGTCGATTCTTTAGGCCCCTCAAAGGCGATCTGCTCAATTTCAGTTATACGGTCAAGCTCTTCCAGGACCTCCAGGAATCGCTCCATTTCAAAGTAGCTTGGTGATTCAACCGACAGAGTTGCACTAAGCTTCTTCAAGCCTTGAGGGAGGATCTGCTGAGGCTTAGCTTCTGTTTCTTCAGATCCTTCATTCTCATCAGTGGATAGATTTTCAATTTCTTCTTCGGCATTTTCAGAAGCCAGCGGGAGGGTCACATCTCCTTCAGAAAATTGAATGCTTGAAATGAAACTGTTAGAAATGGTCTCCGCCTTTTCCAGATCCAGAAGCAGTTTTTCAGTCATAGGCTTAACAGGGACCTTCTGTTGAAGGGAGATGGAGTTTTCAAACGTTTCCTGCTCAATATCATTGGTCTTCTCTTCCAATATCGAAATCAGCTTTTCTTCAGTTTCCAATTCCTGCTCACGAAGACTGATTTCCTTTTGCACAGGATTGTATAGAAGGAAATAGACTCCCGCTAAGATACATATCCCGAGGATAATGGAACCTGCAATCAGAAGCCATTCCCTTTTCTCAAATTGGAGGTTCATCATTCAGCCCCTCCTTCATTCTTTTCCTGCAGTTCATTCTTGATAAAGGCTTGATTTAAAGAGATTTCATATTGGCCTAAATATCTCGGCATGATTTTGTCTTCCGAAAGTACCGACGTGTCTTCAACACTCTCCCCTTGAGAAGTTTCAAGGGAACTCAGTTTTGCCTCTGCAATCCAATCAGAATTTTTCAAGTCATTGAGGAAATAGGCAGCCTGCCTGCTTGTGTCAAACTGGACCCCTAGATTGATCATCCCATCTTCCGTGTAGGTGAACTGCCTGAAAAACCCTCTCTCCGGCAATAGCGAAGTGAGATGTTCAAGGACAGGGACTGTGTCGATCGGGTACTGCTCGGCCCATTGAACTGCTGTCTGCAGCTGCTGCGCACCATCCGATGATTCAACATTGCTTACAGCCGTTTCCTGTTGAAGGCGGAATTCCTTTTTCATATCAAGATCTTTCGTTAGATTATCTAATTTCTGTTGAGAGATTTGTGTATTAATTAAAAGAAAGGCAGTCCCAAGCAGAGTGATGCAGAGCGTTCCAATGGCAATATAAACCGGGAGCCTCCTCTTTCTCTCTTTCTTTGGCAGTAAGTTGATATCAATCAGCATCACAGCACCTCTTTCAGTGCCAAGCCGATCGCAAGGTCATAATGACTTGGGACAGGCTGACCGCTTGTATCAAACACAGAATCCTTCGGGGACTTATGGACGGCCACATCCAGTCTTCCAGTCAGATTTCGGTAAATTTCATCAAGATGAGGATGGTCACCGGTCAGGATGACTTTGTTGACATTTACCTCACCTTTATTCAGAGAATATTTATAGAAGCTGAACACTTTTTCTATTTCTTTAAAGGTATCTTCCAGGAAAAACATCCATCCATTTGCCTCGATCTCTGATGTTTCTGGCAGCTCCGGATCTCCTTGAAGGGAAATAGGTCTGAGGAATATAGGCTGATTACTGTGGAAGATGGATATTGTCAAAAGTTTTTCATCAAACTGAAGAAGCATTTCATGGTCAGTGCTTCTAGCCATATCCTGGTGGTAAAAATATCTATAAAGGGCCAACGGTGAGATATCTGCAACGACCGGCTTCAGTTTCACTTCATCAAGAAGATCCCTGTAGGAATGGATGACCTCCTCGGGAGATGCCACAAGTAAAATTTCCTGCTTATCTTCTTTCTCTCCAAGAAGAACCACATCAAAAAGCGGGTCCTCAAACGGAAGATGGATACTCGTGCCGATTTCCATGAAGAGATATCCTTTCAGTTCATCTTCTTCGATGTCTGAAGGCACTAGCACTCTCTTGACAATGATGGAGGTACTCGGAACAATGAAACGGACCGGCTGTTTTTTGATTCCCCAATCTGCAATACACTCTTCCAGAATCATGGCAAGGGTATCATATTCAATGATCTTTCCATCTGTAATGATGCCTTGAGGAAGAAGCTTCTCACCATAGTTATGTAGTATCAGCGGTGACTCCGTCTTCAGGTCTGCATAACGGATTGCTGTATCGGTGATGACCAGATTCGCTATTCTTTTGTTATTTCCAAACAATCCAAAGTTCATTGAATATAACCCCTTACCTAGAAACCTAGTAAAAGTGACAAATACCAGTTAATAATATTTTCATAATAAAAATAAGAAATCAATGCACCCGCAGCGATAAAGGGCCCGAATGGAATCGGTTTCTTCCTTTCAAAAAAGCCTGCTGACAGTCCAATGATCCCGATGACCGCTCCCAGCAGGGTTGCCAGGAAAAAAGAAAGAAGCATTGGTTTGAGGCCAAGGACTAATCCAATGAGCGCGTACAGCTTAATGTCGCCGCCGCCCATACCGCCTTTACTGATGACAGCAATCAGCAGCAAAAGGCTGAATCCTATTACCGCTCCTGCCAAAGAATCCCACCACGGTGATAGAGGAATAAAAATCCGCTCTATTAAAAAAAGCCCCGAGAAAAACAGCAGAACTTTATCAGGGATGATCATGTATTTTATATCAGAAACAAAGATGATGATAAAAAGAGAAACAAGTGTGAGAGCGACTAATAGTTCCCACTCCCATCCGATGATAGAATACGAGAAAAAAAACAAAGCCCCTGTTGCAGCTTCCACTAAAGGATAAAGAGGAGAAATGCGCTCCCGGCAGCGGGAGCACCTTCCTCCTTGATTTAAGTATGATAAAACGGGAATCAAATTCATGGCCGTCAATGTATGGCCGCAGCCCGGACATGCAGAACGCGGCTTGACGATTGATTGATTAAGCGGCACCCGCAGGCCTACTACGTTGTAGAAGGAGCCTAGGAGTAGGCCGTAGATCATAACTATAAATTGCATATTATTTAAGTGTTACGTTAGATCGTTTTAAATCCTTTGCTTCGGTGGCTGTAGTAATATAAGTTTGACCATTCTCTGCTCCACCTACTAGTTTAACTTTATAAATGTAATTATTACCGTTTTTTTCAACTTCTACATAGCTTCCTGTATCACTGTATCCATTTTCTTTGTCGGAAGGGTTTTCAACCTCTTCTAAGTATCCGTTGGTTACCAATTCACCAAGTTTAATTTGACCTGAAGTAACACTCTCTCCGTCTACTTCATTAGTGCCTAGAGAAACCAAACCATCAGCAGTAACAGCCATTCTAGCAGCATTAGCCATTTGTTGTGCAGTAGCGATATGAGCATCCTTCTTAGAGTTATTAATCAATCCACCAATACTAGGAATCGCAATTGCAGCAATAATTCCCAAGATAACGACAACAGCAAGTAATTCGATGAGGGTAAGCCCTCGTTGGTCTTTTAATTTTTGACCGAGTTTTTTCAACATTTTCCGTTCCTCCTATAAGTCTTTTAGATTAGGTAAATAGTATTCCTCTTTTAATTATACATGACAATTTTGTCAAATAAAGCGGGTAATTGTAAAATTTTTAAAGAAATTGTTTAATAACCTTGAACGTTGTTGAAGATCTCAAACATCGGTACCATGATTGACGTTACAATGGTTCCTACCAGTGCCGCAAGTACCACAATCATTAACGGTTCTATGAGAGATTTCAATCTATCTGTACTGTTCTCTACTTCTTTTTCATAGAAGTCTGCGACTTTCCCCAGCATGGAATCTAGTGAACCTGTGGTTTCCCCGATGGCAATCATCTGTGTGACCAGCGGCGGGAAAGCCCAGTGTTTCTTCATCGGTTCAGTCAAGGAGGTCCCTTTTTCCAATGAGTCCCTGGAATCACGCAGCACCCGGGCAACCACTTCATTTTCCACGACCTTTTCAACGATGGCCAACGCTTGTAGAATCGGCACTGAGCTTGAGAACAAGGAGCTAAGCGTTCTAGTCATTCTGGCCAGTGCGGCCTTTTGAATCATAGGGCCGAATATCGGCATTCGAAGCATCGTATAGTCGAAATAATATTTCGTCCTGCTATTCTTTTTCACTGCCATGATCCCCGCTGCAATAGCAGCCATTCCCGCAGTCACCAGATACCAGTATTTTTGCATGAATTCACTGGATCCAAGAACAAACTTCGTGATCGCAGGCAGTTCGCCTCCAAAATCCGCGAGCATGGTCACAAAAGTAGGCACCACTGCCACGAGCAGGAATATGACAACTGCTATCGCAATCACTCCAACCACTGCTGGATAAGCAAGTGCCGAGACTATCTTCTGTTTTGTCATGTGCTGCTTTTCGTAGTGAGTAGCCAGACTTTCAAGTGTTTCGTCTATGCTTCCGGATGCTTCTCCTGCCCTGACCATGTTGATCAGCATCGGTTCAAAAACCCGGCGGTGCTTCGCCATAGAATCCGAGAGTGGATTCCCATCTTTCAATTCCATCTGGACTTCAGATAGCACCCTGCTGAGGGCTTTGCTCTCGGTCTGGGAGGAAAGGATATCCGTTGCATCGACCACTGTCACACCTGCCTGCAGAAGGGTGGCAAACTGCCTTAGAAAGATGACCATATGCTGAAGTTTTACCGGATTCCCGATTGCAATATCCTTTGTCAGAAGGGTTTCCGGTACCTCATTCATTTCAATGACCCTGATGCCTTGATTTTTCAGTTTCAGCATCGCTTCTCTCGTCGATCCTGCCGTCAATACCCCTGACTTCTTTCCTGTCCGTCCGCGCCCTGTATATTTGAAGCGTGCCATTAGGTTGTCTGCTCCATTTCGATGTAAGGAAAGGCTGACTCACGGGATATAACGCCGGATTCATATAAGTTCTTAATGCTTGAAGACATGAGATGCATCCCCATTCCTTTTGATGTCTGCAGAATATTATCAATCTGATGGACTTTTTCAGAGCGGATCAGATTGGCAATGGCCGGGTTATTGACAAGCAGTTCAGTTGCAGCTCTTCTTCCTTTTTTATCAATCACAGGAAATAATCGTTGCGAAAGGATCGCTACAAGAACAGAGGCCAGCTGGATGCGGATCTGGGCTTGCTGCTCTGGAGGGAATACATCCACAATACGCTCAATCGTGGCTGCGGCACTTGATGTATGCAGCGTTGCAAAGACAAGATGTCCTGTTTCAGCAGCTGTAATCGCTGTATGTATCGTTTCAAGGTCCCGCATCTCTCCGACAAGGATAATATCCGGGTCTTGGCGGAGGGCACTGCGCAGCCCCCTGGAAAAGTTCTTTGTATCAAACCCTACTTCACGCTGGTCGATGATGCTGCTCCCATGCTTGTGAAGATATTCGATAGGATCCTCAAGCGTGATGACATGCTTCCTCATCGTTCTATTGATGTGATCAATCATGGATGCCAGCGTGGTTGATTTCCCGCTTCCCGTGGGACCGGTCACCAGTACGAGCCCTTGAGGTTTTTCCGTGATTTTTTTCAAAACCTGAGGCAGGCCCAAGTCATCGATACTTGGAATACTTGTCGGGACAATGCGGATGGCAAGCGAAATACAGGAGCGCTGCTGATAGGCATTGATCCTGAAGCGGGAAATGCCGGGTATTCCATAGGAGAAATCTAGCTCACCCTGTTCAAGGAACATTTGCCACAGATCTTCCGGGATGATCGATTTCGCCATTCCTTCGGTATCCGCTGGTTTTAGGATTTCTTTTCCGTATCTTTTCAAATCCCCATGAAGACGGAATACCGGAGGGGATCCAACTGTCAAGTGTATATCCGATGCCTTAAGTTCATATGCTGAACGCAATAAGTAGTCAATTTTTTCTTTCACTGCCATCACCTATTCCGAAATTGCTACCCGAAGAATTTCTTCGGTGGTTGTCAATCCCTGCTTCACTTTCAAAAGCCCATCATCCACAAGGAAAATGGTCTTGTTTTTCACTGCGTGCTCACGCAATTTTGAAAACGGCTCTCCGTTTAAAATCACTTTCTTCATATCATCATTCATAACAAGGACTTCATGGATAGCCAATCGCCCTTTATAGCCCGTCATGTTACAGGAAGAACAGCCTTCACCGCGCATGATTTTATCGATCTTCATGCCCCTTTTGGCGAAGATTTCAATCTCACGTTTGCTTGGCACCTGTTCACGCCCGCAGTCCCTGCATACCTTTCTCACCAGACGCTGAGCCACGATGCCGCTTAAAGACGATGCAACGAGAAAAGGTTCCACTCCCATATCCAGAAGTCTGGTAACCGTGCCAAGAGAGTCATTGGTATGGATGGTACTGAGGACTAAATGCCCTGTCAGTGAAGCACGAATGGCAACCTCTACCGTCTCCTTATCACGTATCTCCCCGACCATGATGACATTGGGGTCCTGACGGAGGATGGCCCTTAAGCCTTTGGCAAAAGTAAGACCGACATTAGGATTGACACCAATCTGATTGATACCTTCAAGCTGATACTCTACCGGGTCTTCAACCGTTATGATGTTGACTTCTTCACTGTTTAAATGATTCAACGCGGCATAAAGGGTGGATGATTTACCAGAGCCCGTCGGACCGGTAATCAGTACAATGCCTGTAGGCTGCTGGATCATATCCATGAACCGTTTAAAGTTGAGTTTGTTGAAACCGAGCTGTTTGATATCATTCAGTGCAGAGCTGAGGTCGAGTATACGCATGACGACCTTTTCCCCAAATACGGTTGGAAGAGTCGAAACACGGAGATCGACAGGCCTGTAATCAACATTCGTCTTGATTCTGCCGTCCTGAGGGATCCTGAATTCTGTAATATCCAGATTGGACATGATTTTGATCCTGGCAATCAGCATACTTTGCATATGTTTCGGAAGATTACGTTCAGTTCTTAACACACCATCAATACGGTAACGGATGGATACCTTTGTTTCCTGAGGATCAATATGGATATCACTTGCCTTTTGGGTGACGGCATTCGAAAGGATCTGGTTTACGAGCTTAACAATCGGCGAATCCTGGTCGACAATCGTTTGTTCTTCAATGGTGTTTTTATCCTGCTTTTCATTGACAAGCTCTTCAAAGCCTTCTTCTGTGTCGTAATATTTAGTAATGGCTCTGAGAATATCATCTTTTGTAGCGATGGCGGTTTCAATCTGAAAGCCCGTGGAGAGCCTTAAATCTTCTATTGTGTAGAAGTCCATAGGATCCGACATGGCAACGTACAGTTTTTCTCCCTCTTTTTTCAAAGGAATCATCAAGTTGCGTTTTGCCTCTTCCTTTGGAATCAGGTGAAACAGAGTTGTATCAAAAGGATAGCGGTATAAACTCACATGCGGTATCCCAAGTTGAAATTCAAGTACTTCGATCAACTGCTGCTCGGTTATGTACCCTTTTTGGAGGATGGCATCTCCAAGCCTCTGCCCCTGTTCTTTTTCCCGAAGGGCCATATTAAGTTTTTCTTCTGAAATAAGGCCCGCTTCCACTAGAAGATCTCCAAGCCTTTTTCTGGTCTGAACCATGCAATCACCAGCTTATTAGATTTATTTCATTTATTCTCACGTTTTTCATTCGAATCAGACTTAGATGCCGTTCCAGGACCTGAAGTAGAAGCGGCACTGGTACTATCGCTGTTGTCAGAAGACTTTCCAGTTTCTTCTTTAGCATCCTCTTCACTGCTCCCTGAATTAGGCGGAGGTCCATTGGTGCCTTCTGAATCAGAATCTTCAGTTTCAGCTAACGGTGTATCGATAATATCGGTTTCTTCGACATCTTCCGGCGCCTCTTCTAAACTACGAATCTCAATCCGGTGAACAGGGGGATAGAAATCTTCAGCAATCTGTTCTTCCGCCAATACTTCCCCGTTTTCACCGATACTCTGGCGGAATACTTTAATCAACACACCTTTAGAGCCTTCCTCCTGCACCCTTACTACATTCTTCTCCAGAAACGGATTGTACTGCACGATCTTCTTTGGCGGGAATTCCTCTTTATCCTTTAATGAAACCTTATAGTCGGTTGCCAATGGGAACCCGATCAATTGGGCGTAGATCTGATTATTCAGCAGCTCCAGTTGAATAACATAATCGGTTTTGTTTGGATTGGCGAAAACAAAATCCTGATGGCTTGATGCATCTACTTTCGCCTCATATCCAAGCTCAACTTCTTTAGGCAGTTCCTGGCTTGTATTTCTTTCAATGATCGTAAAATTGGTTTTCAGGATGAGCTTATACAACAGTGAAGTGATCAAACTAAGGTCCTGATCTGTAGAGAACCCTTTATCTTCCAAGTTCTGCAGAAATGAAAAGTCTGACCCTTGTTTAATTGCAATTTCCGGAAAAGTGTCTATAAATCTCTTAATTTCAGGAGTGATTGTTATCTTTTCAGAAAGGGCCTCTGCTGTTACCTCTTCAACACTTCCTTTAGGAAAGTAGTTACTTAAAGAAATGACAGAATCGCTCGGAAGCATAGAGGCCTGGCTGATCAAATCCTGCTGAAAAGCCTCCGTTTCCATTTCTTCGGCCTTCATATCGGGGAAAGCAGCTGTCAGCTGCTGCATGAGCATATCACTATCTAAAGAGACAGCTAACGGATTGACTCCTCCCTCATTTACACTCTGGAAACTTTTATTGATATCAATGTGAAAGACTGACAGATCTATAAGTGTTTCCTCGCCTGAAAGTTCAACTTTCAGGACTGCCGTTGCTTTCCAATCTGCTACAGCCTGGGCCAAGGCTTCCTTTGCCTGCTGCTCCGGCTGTCCTCCTATATCAATGGAAGCCACTTTTGTAGATGGTTTAATCACAGATCCTTCGGTAAATTTATCTAATGCAAAAGAGCCAGCATGGGAAAAACCGAAAATAAATACTGTGGCAGAGAGTAATGGAAAAAATACTTTCTTAAATGGTCTGTTCTCCATGTCAATTGCTCCTTTCCCATTATTCTTGTGTATTCATTGTCAATTCAACAAAAACGGACGGTCCCTCGTTTTGTGCTTTGGAAATATCCCCTGCAGTAAGGATGGTGCCGCTTGGTATCAGGGTCTCACCCGAAACACCTAAAATATCTTTGGTTACCCTCTTGCCTTTTAAAAGGTCCGCCTGCTTATTCTTGATATTCTCCAAATCATCACTTGACCCTGTTTCTTCGAATTCAAGGTTTTCTTCCTTCTTGTTTTCAGGCAGGAGGTCTTCTACGGAATCTTTAAAGTGGCCGGCAGAACCTTCCTGTACAATCAGAATGTCCTTTCCGTAAGTCAAGATTTGTTCAGACTCCAAGATTTTCTCGCTATCTTTCATTGCAACAAGAATTCCAATAATATTACCCGTTTCATCATCGACAAAGTATTCTTTGGCTTCACCTATCAACTGCCCTTTTCGGGACATGATCCTTGTATCATTGATTCTGATTTTTTTATTTACCAGTGCATTTGCAATCGGAATTTCATTCAAATCAATTACTGCATTGATATTTTCAACCGTTACAGCATACTCCCCGATCCCAATCACCTTTTTAAAAGGGATCGCCTTGACGCTCACTTGCCAGTCTTCATGTTCAATCGTCAGAAAGTCGACTGACCCTTTTTCTGGATTGACAACCAATGATTTGACACTCCCAATCTCCACTCCATCGTTGATACTAATGATCGGTAATCCTACAATTTCAGCACTCTTTTTCATACCGTTACACCTATTCCCTTCCGTTTCTCATCATTTGTTGTTTTACAATATTCTTCCATGCAATTTCTTTATAATCATTCAATTCACTTTTCAAAATCGGATAAGAGATGAATCTCTCCTCGATCTCATCTATAAAGATTTTAAGTTTAGTAAATTCTTTTGATTCATGGTATCGCTGGATCAATTGCTGAGAGAGAACAAAATAATCCCTGTCGTGCAATTTAGGGTGAAGATACTGTCCGACTAACTCTTCAAATTCTTTCAGGGACAGTTTATTTTTATAGTAGATCAATTCTTCTGCGATTGTTTGGATGACCCGCGTTTGCAGCGGTGAATGGGTTTCTGATTCTTGATCATCCTGCGCATTTTCCTGGCGGATCTCTTCCTCTACCAGCTCATCTGAAATAACTTCTTCCTGTTCAGGTTTTTCTTCTTCTGTTTCAAGCGATTCAAACTTTTCTTCCAGCAGATCTTCATTAGAATTGAGCTTCTCTTCTTCAGGAATTTCAAATTCAGCGATTTGGGATGAATCTACTTCTATAAGAAGCTCTTCTGCTTCTTCATTATGTTCGGTTTCCTCTGTTACCTCTTCTAAATGTAGAAGATCTTCACTTACCTCATGTTCAAAAGATTCTATCTCTTTATTCGGCAATTCGATGGTTTCAAGTTCGTCTTCAACTTTAGGGACATCCGATATAGCAGCCTCAGGGTCTTCTTCCACTTGATCAATCATTAATTCAATCTCACTAAGAATCTCATCATTTTCATCCGGCATCTCCGATTGAGATTCTTCTGACGCGCCTATAATTGGCCTTTCTTCAATTGAATCGTCGTTATCAGTAACCTGTTCATCATTTTCAAAATTATGTACTGGCTCAATATCTTGGTCCTCCTGTTGAATCAGCCACTCAATCTCACTTAAATCTTCTTCACTTGTTATGTCATTTGGCATTTCTTCAAGGATTTCCTCTTCACCTTCCAGAAGGTCATCATTTTCTTCGAAGTCGATTTGTCTTGTTACTTCCTCTTCTGGGATGTCTGTTTCAGCAAGAAGCGGTATTTCCTCAAGCCCTTCTTCATCCGTTTCCACTTGGGAATCATTTTCTGATTCCATGATGATTCCTTGTTCAATGGGATCTCCTGTCTCTTCAGAAGTGTTTTCTGCCGGCTCAAGCACTTCACCCACTGTACTGAAAAGAACTCTTTCTTCTTTCTCTATGTCTTCAGTAGATGCGGGACTGTTTGTTTCCTGGACTCCATCTTCTGCAAGCAGCTGCGGACCGAAGCGGTTTCCAATGACCAGAGAGGAAACCATAACTAAGATAAATAAAATAATAGCGACCATCCAAAGCGAATATTGGTTCAATGCCAGCAGGCCCAATAAAGAAATAAACAGTGCTCCCGCGGCTATCCCGATCTTCCCTTTCTTCGTTATCCCGCCGGGCAGGAAAAATAGCACAGGCAAAAGGACCACAAAGGCTATAAGTGCAAAAATATATACCTCCATCCTTTCACTCCCTTCAAAATATATAATTTTTCTATGAATTTTGTCCTACATCTACATTTTTCGACTCTTAGATATTGTATAATAAAGTCAGGCATTTTGAAAGAAGGTGACAGAATGAAACTGTCAAATATCTTAAGAAATAACCAAGGTTTGACACTTATTGAGGTATTAGTCTCAGTTACCATACTAAGTACGGTACTGCTGGTCTTTTTGAATTTTTTCTTTCAGGCAGGTACATATACCAATATGAATCAAAAGAAAACCGTTGCCGTCAATGTGGCACGAAACGCTTTAATGTATATGGAAGGCCAAAGCTTCTTGGAAACAAAACGGGAATTCGCCGGTGTAAATGAAGGCAGTACAGGTCAGGATGATCATTTTTTACTATTAAAAATTTGCAATGATGCATATAAAACATTCCCCTCCGGAGAAGCCATACCTTCAAACTGTAGAGATATTACTATCAACGAAACTGCTTATGAAGTGGATATCAGATCAGAAGAAGTATCTTCCAGAAATGAAGAAGAACTAGATTACTATATACCCATAATTGCAGAAGTGAGGTGGACCGCAAATGAAAAGGAGTTCAGTACGACAGTGGATGGAACGGTTAAAAGCGAAGACATCCGCTGAGGGGGGCTTCACCTTGATAGAACTCCTTCTCACACTTGCCATCTCAGCCATCCTTTTTCCAGTTATCTGGGGAACATTCATAACAGGTTATAAAATCTATGAAAAAGTCAGCATTGAAGCCCAATTGAGGGAGGATGCAGACTATGCTTCTGCCATGATGATGAAAAGTTTGTATTCAAAGCCCTTTGACTATGTAACCGAATGTGAAGAGGATAACTGCCTGAAGTTTGTAGATAATGTGGAAACGTCCCAAAATCAATATAACCCGGCTGTCCTGGATCAAGATAAACAAAAAGCAGACGAAGAATCCTTCAAATTGCATTTAACGGAAGTCAATGGCCGGCAAGTCTGGGCAAGTGGAAGCACGATCATTGAAACTCCTTCTGACTTCAAGGACTCAGAAATCAGCTACACCTGTTCTGAAACAAATAGAGAAGGCAAATGTACAAACGCCATCATTTCTCTTAACTTCAAGGTCAAACATGCAAAGCATAATAAACAATTGAACCTTCAGAGCCAATTTGGATTTTAAATAAAGGGGGGAGTGAATTGAAGTTGAATGAAAAAGGAAATACTCTCATAACCGTGATGATTACATCCCTGGTTGTTATTACGATTGGTATGGGAGTGCTCTCTGCTTCCATCGGCGGAGCAAAAAGAACTGAAGTCAGGGAGACAGATATTGATATTACATATGAAGGGTTGAAATTAATTGATGAATTGACAGCGGATCTTTCAACAAAGCTGGTCCAGAATAATTTCAAAATAGAACAGCTTTCACCTTTGAATCTCACTTCAAAACTGTCATCCTACTTCACCTCCCGGATTGGCAGCACTTCCATGAATGACAGCATTTCATGTGTGAATATCGTGGACGTGACTGCAAACAGGCCTCAATATCTTATATCCGGGGAAGAAAATCAGTGTTTGGGAGACGGACTATCCAGCCTTAAAACGTTTAATATCGATTCTTCCCTCCAACTGACCAGGGTTCTCGAATTTGTTGTCACTGTCCATACACCTGAAAATCAGGAGGGAAAAGTGAACAGGACCATCCGTAAACGTGTCATCCTGTCACCGCTGCCAGGCTTCCTGAAATATGCTGCAGGTGCGGGAAATAAAACCATTTTGAATGGATCGCCAAATATTGTCGGGAATGTATTTGGTAATGAGATCATTCTTGATAAAAATGCTCACTATCAATTGACCGGGGGAACAGAAGAGGAAATTGAAACACCCTATTCTTCAATTTTTGGAGACATATATATTAACTCTTCCCGAGCAGACTATAAAACGGTTATGGATACCTTAACTGCAGAAAAATTTTATCATGGCGAGCTGCCTGACCTGAAAAATGACAGCCAGTTCATTGCAGTGGACTTTGAAGATACCTTTACTGAAAGAATTAATGAGATCCAGCTAGACCAAGGATTCAGGCAAACACCAACCGTAAACAATCTTTCACAGCATCTGAGGAATTCAATAAAAGAACAGTATACTTTTAGTATTACAAACCTGCCGGATGTACTGAAAAAACCATTGGATAATCTTTTAGGAGGAGGCGGTCTCCTGACTGGCCTGCCATCCCTTCAAGATTTGGGAATATCAGCGGGAGAAAGGGACAACAGCTATAAATTGATTGATGAAATGTTGTCTTCGACTCTGGAGGTTCCAGGAGACCTTGTCATTTCAAGTGTTGAATCCGCCTTAAACTTTACCGGGAAAATTGTAGCTGATGGTGATATCTATGTAATCGGCAATAAATCAATCAAACTGAATGATATTATTGCAACTGGGGATATACATTTGGTGAACTTGAATGACACCATCCAGGTGGATGGCGATATAATATCTGCAGGGAACATCACCATTCAAGGAAAGGATGAGGGGTTTTTGTTTAACTATGAAAGCTCAGATCCTGGTTATATTTTGGCAGGTAAAACGCTGACTATTGAATCACTTGATACTAAATCCTTCATAACGGGCAATTTATTCGCCGGTGAAAACCTTGTTATACAAGGGGACAGCAATGAGGGAAACAACGAAGAAAATGACGAAATTGAATTTGACTCCGTGATTTACGCCAGAGGAGAATCCTTGATTTCCAATCTTAATATATCAGGCAGTGAAAGCAATCAAAAGCAACTTGTCCTTTTATCTGGTGATAAACTCACTGTCACAAGGATGAACGAATTCAAAAACTTTGATGACAGTTCTGAACCGGAAAACTTCCAAGGCACTATTCCTGATACGAGCATTAAGCCATTAAAAGCATTCTTTTATACAGATGACAGCGCTGAACTTTACGGAGTAGGGTCGCTTTTCCAGATTGACGGAGGCGTTTTTGCGAACGACACCCTGGAAATCAACGCCATAAGGGGTGACATCGACAGTATCCAGGAAGCGGACCTCTTTTCAACCCGAATTCAGCAGGATAATCACTTTTCACGCTTTAATATCAATTACAATCGAGACATACTGCTTCAGAAAATTGATGCACTTCCAAAAACAGATCATCTCTCCCTCTTCAGTGATGAAATCAGGGTAGATTAATGAGAAAGCATTCCCTTTAAGCGGGAATGCTTTTTTTTATAAAAAAACTGACTCCGCCTAATGGAGTTCTCATTTGGCGAGTCAGTTTTTACTTTACCATCTTCCGTCTATATACGAATCACTTCCATCTTCCCCATCTTCATTTTCATCTTCATCCGGGGAAACCACCTTAAATACAGCAGTATCACTAATGGAACTATCTTCTTCGGCAACCACTGTAACGGAAGTGGTACCCAATTTTTCAGTCTCGAGGTACCATTCTCCGCCTTCCCTGACCACTTTAATCTCCTTCGATCCTGAAACGACTTCCGCCAATTCTTTATTGGTGGCATCTGATGGGTTGAAAATCAGAAGCGCTTCTAAAGGGATTTGTTGGTCAGTCAGCGGCAGCGTGAACAAATCTTGTTTAAATCTTACCTCTTCCAATTTCACATAGGGATCAATCACGGTTACAGGGACAGAAATACTGGCCTGAGAGCCTTTTGCAGTGACAATCAAATAATCTTGTCCAGCAGCCACCCCCAGTACTCGATGTGAACCTTCAGTATAACTGGCAATCGTACCATTGCCTTTTTCCAGTGTGACATCAAAATTTCTGTTCGGTGCATCAAATGGTTCCAGGTCAATTTGAATCTCAATAGATTCCCCGACCTTCAACTCTATCGGATTCGGTGACACCTTGATGGCTTTTACTTTTTTCATAATTTCGACCACTTGTGAAACCGGCTCTTCATTCAACGTAAATCCGCCAGTGGTTTTCACCCTTACTTCAACTGTTCCTGTTAATGACTCTGGCAGATTAATAGTGGCTGCTGGATCAAAGCTATTCCATTGGGTTGTGCCCTCATCCGAAACAACCTGATACTCATAGGTGACACCTTCTCCACTGACAAGCTTTACAACTTTAAACGAGACAGGCCCTTCAGTTTGTTGATTGTTTGTCAATGTCCTATCCGTTTGAGTCTCAATGAGTTCAATAGCTGTTTTCAGATAGATCTCATGAATATGTCCGTCACTGTAATGAATAACGATCGTATCACCATTTTTCAATTCAAGTCCTCTTACTGGCTTAGAGTACGGACTAATCTCTGAAATAATCCTTCCCTCGGAGTCATTTTTCTTCGTCAGCTTTCCGGAATGATCCCCGATATAGCTGGTATTATCGTTCATTCCTCCAAGCAATACCTGCAGTCCGATATAACCGCTGTGTGAAGTAAGACTGTGGCTCTGTGCATTGAAGTTTGAGTCCTCATAATAAATCGTCGATCTTGGCATCTTAACAAGATTCATTGCCCAGTCAGCCTGTAACAAGACAGTGAAATTCATACTTGCAGGAGTAAATCCGTAACGGTTATACGCTATAGAGCTTCCTAATCTGATCTCTAACGCTCTTTGGCCATTATGGGTAATTTCTGTGACTGATGAGCCTGTAAGAATAGTTGAAATGGCGGATTGTAAATTCTGGCTCTTTAAGCTGACGCCATCAGGCAGCGGCTGGATGATCCTTATATCTTTCAGCGTTCCTGACTTATTGGCTAATACAGCAGATGGAGTCAGTTCATACGCAATCGAAAATTCATTATGTTCGTTGCTTTGCATTCCCATCTTCACAAGATTTTCCGGGTTGTGATATTTGTTTCCAACCAATTTCACGCTGCTTGTAAATTTCGGCGCAGCTTCATCGACAATCTTTATACTGACAGCCGGATGGGTAACGGCAGGCTGGCTGCTACCGTCAAAATCCTTATAGATCAGTTTAATATTGTCAAATACATATTCGCCCTTCTCTGTGAACAACAGCGGCAGATTCATCTGTAAATTGCCCGGTGAAGGCTGTTTTCCAATCGGATAGGTAAAATTATACTTCATGTGAACAACATTGTTATTGTCAATATAAGCATCAGACTCCGGAGCTAATTTCACTTTCCCGTTAAATTTTTTTAAGTCAATCTGGACCTCGCCACTTACAGAAGGAGAGTTGAATTCCTTCGAAATATCCGTAAAGACATTTGAAAGACTATCAGGATTTGCCTGGATGGCTCTTCCACCCGTTTTATTAGACATCGATTCTAACAGTTGGTAGTTTACCTGCCCAGGTTCCGCAAAGGCGATACTGTACATCTTCACTTCATTCATTCCAAGTTTCTCTGCTGATGCTACCGCTTTTTCATGAATAATTTTCTTCACTTCATTATAACTGCCACCACTGGTTGATCCGTCAGTAAAAAGAGTGTACTGTCGGTTATTATATTGAAGAGAAGTGGGCTCTCCATCAGTCAAAAATATAATGTATCTCTTCGCATCTCTCATGCCTGAAAATTTTGTGAGTGCATACTCAAGCGATTGGGTATAATTAGTTCCTCCTACACTGAAATCAAATCCATCTTGTTCCCAATAGTAACCAATAAGCCAACTGAATTTTCTCACCCAATATTTTTCACCAAAATCAAGGTTCTCTGCGATTCCTTGGATGCTGCTTATACCTTCTGTCGGTTGAACCTTTCTATTCCCATATGACTTATAACTTACATCACTATCAAAAGGAACAAAATAATATTTGTCATTACTTTGTTTATTCTGGTCAAAGAATTTCAAAGACTCTTTCAAAGCATTTTTAGCACTTGTTGCTTTTTTGACTCCTCCGAAAGTATCCGCCATCGATCCAGAAGTATCATGCACAAACACAACATCTATTGGCTTTCTCGCTTCATTGGTCGCTTGTCCCTTTGGAGTCAATTCTATATCCAGCCGGCCCTGTGCATCCCCGCTCTGAGGCTTTACATATTCATTGGCACTGGGTTGTACGGAAAATTCTATGGAAGGTTTTTCTGCTGCGCTGGCAAAGGAGGTATGTAAAATAAAACAGAATATGATTGTAAAAATTATTCCTAATGAAAACCTCTTTTTCAAATTCTCCCCTCCTTATTGTCAGTTATTGTCAATACTTCACTAAAATTCCCTACTTATCTACTATTATAGCAAGCTATCCTATCTTTATATAGACCAAAGTACTCATTCAAAGAAAATTTTACAAAATAAAAACCCCGTCGAAAAAACGGGGTTTCAAGAAGACTTAACATATTCCGCAACACGGTTCCTGCCTGCCTGCTTTGCACCTGTATACAGGGCCCGGTCCGCATGCCTGATGAGGGACATACTGTCGTCGGCATCAAGAGGAGCGGTTGCCACTCCGATACTGGCCGTCACATTGAGTTCAAGGGTCTTTCTCTCGGCTTCAAGATTACTATGTAAAATGAATGGACGGTCTGCAATTGTCCGTCGCACAATCTCCGCAATAAGGAAGGCGTCTTCTTTTGTGGTATCAGGCAGTAATATGACAAACTCCTCACCGCCGTAACGGGCGACCGTTCCCTCATCTCCTATAAGTGTTTCCAGTCTCCTGGCCAGCTCATAAAGAATCTCGTTTCCACTTTGATGTCCATAATTATCATTGACGGATTTAAAGTGGTCAATATCCAGCATGATTAAAGACATACAAACTCGTTCTCCCGCTTGCATCGAATTAAACTCACTGGACAGCAGGTTTTCGAAATACCTGTAGTTATAAAGCTTGGTCAGGGCACAGCGTTCACTGTTCCTTTTAGTTGTTTCATAGTGCCGTGCATTTGCGATGGCGACACCAAGGTATGAACACAAGATATCCACGATCATCAACTGATACCTTTTGTATGCCCTCTTTTTAGAAGATGCCAGAAGCAGGACTCCTCTCACCTTTTGGTTCCTGACAATCGGAACGCACAAAACGCTTTCCACATTATCAGGCATATATCCTTTGACAACTTCAGTCCAATCGGATTTTGTATGGAAAAGCGCCGACTTACCCGTTGCCCACACCAGCCCGCTGATTCCTTCATTTCTTTTCAGCGGTGGAAGGTCTATATGTTTGTTTTCATTGTTTTCGACTCGTCTCAAAAGGACCAGTTCATCCCCTTTGACGTCCAATATGTAAGCAAATTCAACCGGCAGGGTCTGAAGTATTTTATCAAGGAATAATTGAAGCACTTCATTCACCTGGAGGCTTTCAGTCAGCTGATGGCCTATTTCCACGGCCTTCTGCAGGTATTGATTAATCTGTTCAGATGAATTATAAAGCCTTAAAATCATCGCCCCCGAGATAAACGGAAGGCCAATCAGGAACAGCGCGATCGGACCGATTTGATATTGAAGATAAAATAAGCCAAGACCCATAGGAAACATAATGAGCATTGCTGAAAAGTCCCATTTCAGGTCCTCGCCGAACAGCTTGAACTTCCGATTTAAGAATGCATGGAAGCCTATTAATAAGACTTGATTGAATAATATGGATGAGACCTGATAGATGAGGGCCGGGAAAAATATTGATTCAACAGGAGAATACCCAATCGTTCCCCCGATAGAAAAATACACCAGGCCGCTGAACACAGACATCAGAAAGAACATGATAGAGTTCCAAGGTACGCGGTACAAGTCACTTCTTCCGACTCTAAGGCGGATCATATATGTAAATATGGCGATTTGCAGAAGTATCACTTCGAAAAACAGCCCGAATTTTAAAAAGGCAGCCAGTGAAACCCACTGTATGAGCAAGATGGGAAGGCCGTTAATAACGATTGGCATCACAGAAATTATTATAGTAAAAATAATAAACGCCAGCATACTGTATGCATCAGCGTTTACTGGAGGGAAGTATTGATACATAAAATAAATGCCTGCAGGTACTAACAAAGCCCAAACTGCCCAGATTATTGTTTCCTGCGTTCTGCTGATTCTCATCAATATCCCCTCCATTCTATTACCTTTAAAACGAAAATCTCTAAAAATTAGTTAAAAAGTCACAAGTTTAAGAATATTTTATCAAATACTTCTAAAAAAGTCATGATAAATTCACAAATATTATCAGGTGTTGACAATCTTCGGTCTGACAGCAGACAAGAAGTAAAGTGACCCGGTAACAATCATTATATCATCTTCAACAGCCTCTGTTATAAAGGTTTCCAGATACTTTTCCCAATCTTTTACGATATGGTGTTTATCAAATGTAAAATACTCTTTCAGCTCTTGCGGCGAAGCAGCTCTTGGAAAGTCAAATGTAGTCAATGCTATATCATCTGATACGTTTTCAAGTTCCCTTATCATGGATTTTAGGTCTTTGTCTTTTAATGCCGCTAACAGGATATGTACCTTGTTCTCGTTGAACCTTGTCTTGATGGTATGGATCAACGCCTGCATTCCTTCAGGGTTGTGGGCACCATCAAGATAAACAGCCGGCATTTGATATACTTTATCCATTCTTCCCGGCCAATAGGCTGCGGCCAAGCCTTTCTCAATGGCCCTTTCTTCAATTCGATAAGAATATCTCTCTTTCAAAATATCGGCAGCTTGAACAGCGAGAGACGCATTTTCGGTTTGGTGTCTGCCTAACATTTTAATTTCATAACTTCTACTCATTTGACTGCTGAAGAAATCAAATCTTTCCCCACGCTGTGAAGGTCCTGTATACCTGACTTCAAAGTCACGATTCATCAAATATAAATCAGCTTTCAGCTCTTCTGCTTTAGATAGAATCACTTTTTGGGCGTCTGGCTGTGAAGCTGCAGACACAACAGGTTTACCTTCCTTGATGATCCCCGCTTTCTCAAAAGCGATTTCTCCAATCGTATCCCCCAGGAATTGAGTATGGTCCATACCAATATTCGTGATGATTGAAATCATGGGATCAATGACATTGGTGGAGTCAAGCCGGCCTCCGAGTCCTACTTCGAATAAAACAATGGAAACAGGATTCATTCTGGCAAAATAATATAAGGCCATGCAGGTAATCACTTCGAATTCAGAAGGGCCTCCCCAGTCGGTTTCTTCCAGTTCATCTGCAAGGGGGATGATCATATTGACCAGTCTAACAATTTCTTCATCAGAAACCGGTTTTCCATTAACGCTGATCCTTTCGTTGAATACTTCAAAGTAAGGAGAAGTGAATGTGCCGGTATCATAGCCTGCTGACTCCAATATATTACGCAGGAAGGTAAGGGTGGAACCTTTTCCATTCGTACCAGCGATATGAACGGCTTTCAGGTCTTTTTCCGGATGGTCCAGCTTTTCCATCATCCATTCCATTCTGTTTAAACCCGGCTTGATGCCAAGCCTTAATCTGGAATGAATCCAGGCAACGGCTTCCTCATATGTATGTATCATTTCCGGCCTCCTATCTAAAATCGGGACCGGCCCCATAGGCGTAAGCACCTTGGACCAGTCCCGTTATTTTGCCAGTTTTACTGACCTTTCAATTCTTTGATACGCGCTTCGACTGTGCTGCGTTTTTCAAGATAATCCGCTTCTTTTGCACGCTCCTCGTCAACAACTTTTTGAGGGGCTTTGCTGATAAATTTCTCGTTGTTCAACTTGCCTTGTACCCTTGAAACTTCTTTATTCCATTTTTCAAGTTCTTTTTCCAGACGGGCGATTTCTTCATCAATATTGATGAGCCCTTCTAAAGGAAGGAATAGTTCAACTCCAGTCGCAACAGCGGTCATTGCTTTGTCTGGCGCTTCAATTTCAGTAGATATCGTCAGTTCTTCAGGGTTACAGAAGCGTTCAATATAGCCTTTGTTCTTTTCAAGGGTCTTTTCAGTTTGCTCATCTTTTGCTTTAAGAAGAAGCTTGATCTGCTTGCTTAACGGTGTATTCACTTCAGCACGGATATTACGTACTGATCGGATGATTTCAACCAGCAGCTTCATTTCTTCAGCAGCAGCTTTGTCAGTGAACTCATCTTTTGCAACCGGCCAGGCTGCAGTAGTGATGGATTCGCCTTCATGCGGCAAATTCTGCCATATTTCCTCGGTAATAAACGGCATGAATGGATGAAGAAGTCTCATTGTGTTATCAAGTACATATGCGAGAATCGACCTTGTCGTTTTCTTAGCCGCTTCATCTTCCCCATACAGCGGAAGTTTCGCCATTTCAATATACCAGTCACAGAAATCATCCCAGATGAAGTTATAAAGGACACGGCCAACTTCGCCGAATTCATAGCGGTCAGCCAGTTTTGTCACGGTTTCAATCGTTTCATTCAAGCGTGTCAGGATCCACTTATCAGCTACAGATTTTTCGCCTGTCAAATCGATCTCTTCGTATTTCAGTCCGTCCATATTCATCAGGGCAAATCTTGAAGCGTTCCAGATTTTATTGGCAAAGTTCCAAACGGATTCAACTTTTTCCGTTGAATAACGAAGGTCCTGGCCAGGTGAGCTTCCTGTTGAAAGCATATATCTTAGAGCGTCGGCGCCATATTGGTCGATGACTTCCATTGGATCGACACCATTACCAAGGGACTTACTCATCTTGCGGCCGTCTTCAGCTCTTACAAGACCATGAATCAGTACATCCTTGAATGGACGTGTTCCTGTAAACTCCAGTCCTTGGAAAATCATTCGGGAAACCCAGAAACCGATGATGTCATAACCTGTTACAAGAGCATCTGTCGGATAGTAACGCTTGAAATCCTCTGCTTCAGTGTCCGGCCAGCCCATTGTGGAAAAAGGCCATAATGCTGAACTGAACCATGTATCAAGGACATCTTCTTCCTGTCTCCAGTTCTCAATGTCAGATGGCTCTTCTTTGCCAACAAAGATTTCACCTGTTTCTTTATGATACCAGGCCGGGATGCGGTGTCCCCACCACAGCTGGCGGGAGATACACCAGTCACGTGTGTTTTCCATCCAGCGAAGGTAAGATGTTTCGAAACGGTCTGGAACAAAGTTTACCTTTTCCTCATCGTTCTGAAGCTCAATCGCTTTGTCCGCAAGAGGCTGCATTTTTACAAACCACTGAGTAGAAAGATATGGTTCAACTACTGCTCCGCTTCGTTCAGAATGGCCAACAGAGTGCATATGCTCTTCAATCTTGAAAAGTACGCCGGATTCTTGCAAATCTTTTACAATTTGCTTACGGCATGCGAAGCGGTCCATTCCTTTATATTTTTCAGCTTTGTCATTCATTGTGCCGTCTTCATTCATCACCAGGATGCGCTCCAGGTTGTGGCGGTTTCCGATTTCGAAATCATTAGGGTCATGCGCTGGTGTGATTTTAACGGCACCAGAACCAAATTCCATATCTACATAGTCATCACCGACGATGGGGATTTCACGTCCGACAATTGGCAATGTCACTTTCTTGCCAATCAGATGCTTGTAACGGTCGTCTTCAGGATGAACAGCAACAGCCGTATCACCGAGCATGGTTTCCGGGCGGGTTGTCGCAATTTCTATATGTCCCGACCCATCGGCCAGAGGATATCTCATATGATAGAATGCACCTTGAACATCCTGATGGATAACCTCGATATCAGATAATGCAGTCTTCGTGGCCGGATCCCAGTTGATGATGTACTCACCACGGTAGATCAGGCCTTTTTCGTATAAATTAACGAAAACTTCTTTAACCGCATCCGAAAGCCCCTCATCCAATGTAAAACGTTCCCTGCTGTAATCAAGACCCAGTCCAAGCTTTGCCCATTGTGCACGGATATGCTTGGCGTATTCCTCTTTCCATTTCCAAGTTTCTTCAAGGAACTTTTCACGGCCAAGGTCATATCTGGTCTTTCCTTCATTACGAAGTTTCTCTTCAACTTTGGCTTGAGTAGCAATTCCTGCATGGTCCATCCCCGGAAGCCACAAGACATCATAGCCCTGCATCCTCTTCATTCTTGTCAGGATATCTTGAAGTGTCGTATCCCATGCGTGACCCAAATGAAGCTTACCCGTTACGTTCGGCGGCGGGATTACAATCGTGTACGGTTCTTTTTCATTATCACTTGCCGCTTCAAAATATTTACCGTCCAGCCACCACTGGTACCGTCCGTTTTCAATCGCTTGCGGATCGTATTTGGTCGGCATGCTGATTTCCTTGTTTTCCATAATCGTTTCCTCCTTAGAGTTGATGCTGCTATGTGGTTTTTCCCAGAAAAATAAAAAAACTCCACTCGTCTAAAAGGACGAGGGAGCTGATTCGCGGTACCACCTTTTTACACAGGCAAAATTCACGCCTGGCACTTCATTGAGATAACGGCTTTAAACCGGCTTCCGCTACTGATGGTTCACGGAAACTGCTCGAGGGCGACATTCCTTCGTCTTAGCCTGGGAAATCTTTCAGCATGTGATTTCCCTCTCTGGAGGCGAGTTTCAAAGTACTCTTCCCTTTCTCTGCATTTCAAATGTATTTACTATTATTCAATATAGTATAAGATTTTAATTCTGTTCGTCAATCATTATCGCCCATTTTTTAAAAAATAATTCAAAAAAGTTTCCGGACAATTGTGGAACAAATAAATAAACGGCACATAGAATAGTATAAACCTTTTTTGGAGGAGATAAAATGCGGAGAAAATATAATCCCTATACACTGCCTCCTTGGCTTCGTACATGCCGGAATGTATGTAAGCAGTTCAGTGTTCCCTTCTGTATTTTCCAGGGAATCCGGACCATACTCATCCCTACTACCTTTGATGTATTGCTTTTGGCGATTTTCATCGGTCTTGCCCTTGCACTTTATTTTGAATGGCTATAGAAAGGAGCTTCTCCCCCGCTATGAGGATGAAGCTCCTTCTTGTGCGTTCTGTTTCGCTTCTTTTTTCTTCTGTTCCCACTCTTCCCATTTCATAACAATATACTCAGTGTTTTTTAACAGCCAGTAGTGATGCTGCAGCTTTCTTAGAAACTTGATTTCATTCCTTTTTTCACGGGGTGTTTCGTGATATTTCTTCACTATCGAAATCAGGCCGCTTGGATATGCCAGATAGCTTAGGAATAACAGCTTCTCCTCATTCCGAAATGAAAAATGACTGCAATAGGTCATGACCCAGTCAAAGCATTCATCATAAGCTTTTGGGTACGTCTTCAATGTTCTGGACAGGAATGGAAGCAGATCATGGATGGGAGAGGCGATTCTGGTATTTTCAAAGTTAGAAAAATATCCTGATCCCCGTTCATCATATAAAAAATGTTCCGGAGAGATTTTTCCGTGGACCACCACACTCCTCACCTTTTCAAGATCTTTCGATTCCTCATACCAGCTGTCAAATTTCTTTCTCGCAAACCGCAAAGCCTGCGAAGCATCCCCATAATACATACAGTAAGATAACTGGAACGGTGACATATACCATTCCTTCTCACAAATCTCTATATACTCTTCAAGGAAATTTTGTTCTTTCTCCCATCTCGAATTCACAGTTTCGTAATGTTCTTCACGTTCCTCTTTGCCGATTTTTTGTTCTTTGGAAGAAAGGGTATGAAGCCTGGCGAGTTCACGGAAAAGTGTCTGATGCCTTTCAAAATGATCTTCTTTTACTTCATTAGCGAGCCATGGCATTACATAATACAAATCATTCTCATGCCATACAGCATACCGGCCATCCTGGGTAGGATAGATTGGCACAATCCGGTGATACCCTGACTGAAAAAGATGCTGCACATTCCTGACAAAGTCAACCCCTGTTCCGGCAGGGATTTTTTTAACTGCGAGTGTTCCCTTTTCTGTATATACCTTCTTGACTCTGCCAAAATCCTCTACAAAATGAGGCTGAACACCGTAAGGCTTCAAAACAGCAGTTAAATTTTGGTCATTAGCCATTCCCTTCACCTGCTTTATTATTTAAACGTTAAAAAAGAAGAGCAAGGATCAGACCTTGCTCACCACAAGTTAATTTTTATAGACTGCTTCTTCTTGAGGGATATACAAGACCTGACCTTCAGAAACATCCTGGTGGGCTTCCAAATGGTTCACACGCAATAACTGAGGGATCGATAACTCATATTTATCTGCAATCAATTCAAGAGTTTCCCCTTGCTGAACGATACAGACCTTCATTTTCGCCGCTCTTTCTTCATCTTTTCTGGCGAAGAAGTCTGTTAGAGATATGGTTTCAGATTTCTTTTTGAATAGGGATTTTTTCTTGGTTTCCGCTTCCGGGGAAGAACTGCTTTCCTCTTCGTACTCCAAGTCTTCCTCTTGTTCAACTTCCTGCACTGGTTCTACTGCTTCTTCTTCCTCGAATTGGATTTGTTCTCCTCTTGCATATTCGAACTCTTCTTCATCATAGGAGAAAACAGGTGCAGCCTCCTGTTTGGCTTCATAAGAAATAGGTATGACAACTTCTTCCTCTTCTTCCGGCGCCTTTCTTCCTTCTACGGTAAAAGGCTCATAAGTATCTTCTTCCTCACCTGCAGGCTCTTCTTCATAATAAACTTCTGTTTCAACTTCGGCTTCTTCCTCATCTCTACCAACTTCATAATCTGCTTCTTCCAATTCACCGAATGATTCCTCTTCCTCTGCCTCCTGGAAAATTTCAGCGGCTGGGGCAGAACGATAGACCGGTTCTATGACCTGGTCCTCCGCGAGTTCAATTGGAGCATGAACTTGCTGTTCACCATAAATTCCCGAAATGGTCAGGTCGGCATTCAGTTTCAGGCAGGCATTTTCCGGAACTACATAATCAAAAGAGTCCACATAGACATCGATTTCATCCAGGTTTGCAATCCGGTTTTTGGGGATTGTGACATCGACAGGGAAACTGTGTGTAAACTCGCATTCTCCCTTTTCTCTGTAATCCACTCGATGTACATACTTTCCATTATGCTGAAGATCATACCAGTTATCCGGCTCCTCTTCTTCATTGGAACTTGTCGGTAAATATTCACCTGTTAAATCCAGAGTTCCCCGGATTAACACATATTGTTCCTGCTCTTGGATCGTTATATGGGGATCTAAAGAGATGGAAAGCAATTCTTCTACTTCCTGTCCTTTTTTAAACCAAACAGCTTCTTCCAATGAAAATCGCAAGCACGATTGTTCTTGTGACAAAGAAAACTCCTCCTTTCAATTCCGTAACAAGGTATATCAATGTCATTATCAACTTATGAGGAGGAGTGTAAGAATATGAATTGAATTTTAAAATGATCTTTTAATAACATTCTTTTCGCTAAAAGGGGCTGTTGAAAAAGTAATGGATTTCCGCTCCAGGCGCACGACTCCGCGGGGCGGGCGGTGAGCCTCCTCGGCTGCGCCTGCGGGGTCTCACCTGTCCCGCTAGTCCCGCAGGAGGTCGCACGCCTTCCGCTCCAATCCCCTACGTCAAGAGGGGGAGGGTTATAACTGGAAATTATCTTTAAAAAACTTCACTCCCCTCACGTTCACTAAAAAAGCTTCGTGGTAAAAGCTGATAAATCTTCATATCTATCTTAGGAATCATGCATAAAAAAAGACAAAGCCAGCAGTCTGGCTTTGTCTTGTAATGTCATTATCCTTTAATTCGCTGGAACGCTTTTTCTGCTGCTTGAATGGTTTTCTCAATGTCTTCATCTGTATGGGCTGTAGACAGGAATAACCCTTCAAACTGTGATGGCGGAAGGAAAACACCTTCGTTTGCCATTTCACGGTAGTAGCTTGAGAACAGCCCAAGGTCAGAGCTTTTAGCACCCTCATAATTCTTCACTTCATTGTTTGTGAAGAAGATGCCGATCATGGACCCTGCACGGTTGATGGTATGAGGAATATCATATTTTTCAGCAGCTGCATGAAGGCCTTCTTCAAGGCGGTCCGCTTTTCTTTCGAATTCTTTATAGCTTTCAGGTGTCAACTGGCTCAATGTTTCGTAGCCTGCAGTCATGGCAAGAGGATTCCCAGACAAGGTACCTGCCTGGTAGATAGGACCGCTTGGAGCGATTCTTTCCATGATTTCCGCTTTACCGCCGTATGCACCAACAGGAAGGCCGCCGCCTATCACCTTACCAAGGCAGGTCAGATCAGGCGTCACGCCGTAATATCCCTGGGCACAGTTGTATCCAACACGGAAGCCTGTCATGACTTCATCAAAAATCAGAAGTGATCCATGTTTCTCAGTGATCTCACGCAGTGATTCAAGGAAACCAGCCTGCGGAGGAACAACTCCCATATTTCCTGCAACGGGTTCTACGATGACTCCGGCAATGTCGTCTCCGAATTGTTCGAAAGCATAATTAAAGCTTTCTAAATCATTATAAGGAACTGTGATGGTGTTCTCTGCAACACCTGCAGGAACTCCAGGGCTGTCCGGCAATCCCAGAGTGGCTACTCCGGATCCTGCTTTGATCAGCAGGGAATCACCGTGGCCATGGTAACAGCCTTCAAATTTAAGAATTTTATTCCGGCCTGTGTAACCACGTGCAAGACGAAGTGCACTCATCGTTGCTTCTGTCCCCGAAGAAACCATCCTTACAATTTCAATGGACGGTACACGTTCAATAACAAGCTCTGCAAGCTTGTTTTCAACCAATGTTGGGGCACCGAAGCTTGTACCCAGTTCGGCAACTTCTTTTATGGATTGGACCACTCTTTCATTTGTGTGGCCAAGAATTAATGGTCCCCAGGAAAGGACATAATCGATATATTCATTCCCGTCGATATCATAAATTTTCGAACCCTTACCTTTTTCCATGAAAATGGGATCCATATCGACTGATTTAAATGCACGGACAGGACTGTTAACCCCGCCAGGCATTAACTTCACTGCTTCTTTGAATGCCTGTTGTGAATGGTCATATTTGCGCATGATAAGTTCCTCCGTTTTCTTTAAAATTCGTCACTTCCTTGTAAAAAAGAGAAGTAACTTTTTTAAGTCTTACTGAGTCTGTGTCTTCTTCAAGAGCTTACTCACCTTTGATCCAGGCTGCCGCATCTTTTGCTGCATATGTGATGATCAGGTCTGCTCCTGCTCTCTTCATGCTTGTCAGTTTTTCCATTACCATTGCCTTTTCATCAACCCATCCATTCGCTGCCGCTGCTTTGATCATGGAGTATTCTCCGCTGACATTATAAGCAACTACCGGAGCATTGAATTCATTTTTAACATCCCGGATGATATCCAGGTAGGACAGGGCTGGTTTTACAATTAAGAAATCCGCTCCCTCTTCCATATCGGATTGAGCTTCACGAAGAGCTTCCCTTCTGTTGGCAGGATCCATCTGATAGGTTCTGCGGTCACCAAACTGGGGCGAGCTGTGAGCTGCATCTCTGAATGGACCATAGAAGCTGGAAGAATATTTAACGGCATAAGACATGATTGGAACATCCATGAATCCCGCTTCATCCAATCCTTTTCTGATAGCTGCAACGAACCCATCCATCATGTTGGACGGAGCGATGATGTCGGCTCCTGCTTCCGCCTGGCTGACAGCCGTCTTTGCAAGAAGGTCAAGTGTTGGGTCATTCAGGATCTTACCGCCTTCCACAATGCCGCAATGTCCATGGCTTGTATACTGGCACAGGCACGTGTCAGCAACTACAACCATCTCAGGATAATGCTCTTTGACAAGGCGGGTCGCCTGCTGGACAATTCCATTGGCGTCATAAGCGCTTTTCCCCAGCTCATCTTTTTCTGCAGGTACTCCAAAAAGAATGATGGAATAGATACCGAGACTGTTCAGCTCATCCAATTCAGCTTTTAGATAATCTAAAGAAATCTGATAAACACCCGGCATGGAAGCAACAGGGTTCTTTACATTATCTCCTTCAACTACAAAAAGCGGATAGATCAAGTCTTCTGTTCTCAAGAAATTTTCTCGCACCATCGCTCTTAAATTTTCTGATTGGCGGAGACGGCGGTGACGGTTGAATTTCAAATCTTTCATGCTTATTCCTCCTACTCTCTTTCAAACGAGTTATAATATTGGGCTAATCCTTGTATCATCTCTTCAACTGTATATCTTTCAGGGGCGACTTGTACAGCCAAACCGCAGCTTTCTGCAGCTTCCTTCGTAACAGGGCCGATACATACAATGGCAAGGCCGGACAAAAAATCATGTAAATGATGGTCATTCACGACCTTCATAAATCTCCTAATTGTCGAAGGGCTGGTGAAGGTAAGGGCTGAAAGTGCTCTTTCTTTAAGCGAAGCAATCAATCTATCTGCACTATCTGCGGGAAAAGTGGTTTCATATGTTATCCATTCATCGATGAGTTTGTTTCTCTCCAAGAAATACGAAGAAATGGTGTCCCTTGCAAGATTGCCTTTAGACAGGAGGACATGGCCAGCGTCAGGAAATTGATCCAGAAATTCCTTCGCAAAATCCAATCCAGTATAATAAAGTGGAACAAAATCCACCTGGATTCCACGTACTTCCAACGCCCTCTGTGTTTTCTCTCCTACAGCAGCAAATTTGATACCGCTGCCATCAAGCGAGATGTTCAGTTCCGCCAGCTTCTGAAAGAAGAAATGGACTCCATTTTTACTAGTAAAAAAAATCCACTCATAGGATTTCAGTTTATCTAAATATGTACGTTCATTTTTATCTTGGAAAGGCTTGAAAGAGATCAGCGGGACAATACGGGGGATACCGCCATACTGCCTGATGATATCCGCCATCCCTTTCGCTGCCTTTTTTTCTCTTGTCACAAGAATTTCTCTACCTGCAAGCGGTAAAGAGGGATTCATTACTGGTCAAGCTCCTCTTTTACTTTATCAATCAGAGCCTTGGCACCTCTTTCAGTGAGCATCGCTGCGGCTTCTTCACCTACTTGGATTGGATCAGAACCAGAAACGGTCTCTTTGTAGATATCTTTACCATCCGGAGAAGCGACTAATACCGTAAGCGTTACATCTTCATTTTGATTCAGTTCAGCATAACCGGCAATCGGCACTTGACAGCCTCCTTCCATTTTGTGAAGGAAGGTGCGTTCTGCTGTAACTGTTTTTGTTACTTGAGCTGATGCAAACTTGCTTAACAAGCCTAAAACTTCCTCATCATCTTCACGGCATTCGATAGAGAGAGCACCCTGTCCGACAGCGGGCACGCAAATTTCCGGTTCCAGGAATTCCGTTACTACATTGGATGTCCAGCCCATTCGGGACAAGCCTGCTGCTGCTAAGATAATAGCATCATAATCTTCATTTTCCAGTTTGGATAAGCGTGTATCGATGTTCCCTCTGATCCACTTGATTTCCAGATCCGGACGCTGTGCAAGAATCTGCGCTCCCCTTCTCAAGCTGCTCGTACCGATAATCGAGCCTGCAGGAAGGTCACTCAATTTTACATGATTCTTCGAGATAAATGCATCGCGGTGATCCTCCCGCTCAGGGATACAGCCAATGCACAAACCTTCAGGCAGTACTGCCGGCATGTCTTTCATGCTGTGTACTGCCATATCGATTTCCTTATCGAGCATTGCTTGTTCAATTTCTTTTACGAACAAACCTTTTCCGCCTACTTTTGACAGCGTCACATCAAGGATTTGATCTCCTTTAGTGACAATTTCTTTAATCTCAAACTCAAAAGAAGAATCCAATTCTTTCAACTTATTAATGACCCAATTCGTTTGTGTTAATGCAAGCTTGCTTCGACGTGAACCTACTATAATTTTTCGCATTTCAAACCTCCTAAGCTTATGAATACCAGAAATGGAATGATGACAGGCGGCTGGCAAGAAGGAAATTAATCAAGATTACCAGAAAAGCACCAACATTTAATAATGCCAAATTCTTGCCATATACCTCTTTCCGTACACGTAAATATAAAAATACACTATAGATAATCAATAAAATGAATGAACCAATGATTTTAGGATCATACCAGATAAAATCAGGCAGTTTGATAATCGCCCACTGCAGACCCAGGATCAGACCAAGGAGAAGCATGGCCACTCCTATGGCATTCAATATATATGCACCCTTTTCCAGTTTCGACAAATCACTGATTCTCCATAACCTCGGTCCCCACTTTTTCTCCTTAAGAAGCTTGTATTGCAATAGATAAAGAAGAGAAAACACAAAAGACAGGGAAAAGGCTCCATATGAAAGGATGGCCATCGTGATATGAATCAGCAGTAGTTCTGAAACCAGTTGTTCTGCCATCGCATTGGATTCAACCTGTACAGGCGCAAATGTATGTATGGCCATAATGATGAACCCCAGGATATTCGTAAAGAATACCGTAAAGTCCACACGGAGAACCCTGTTAATGGCAAGGGATAGGGTGATTAAAACCCATGCATAAAAATAAAGCCCCTCAAATATGGTGAGGACCGGGAATCTTCCTGTGCGCATCATGTAAAGAAACAAAAAGATTGTTTGAAGAACCCAAACAATCGCAAGAAGCCAGAAGGCAAACGTGTTTGCCTTCCGGTTTTTGTTTAAGAAATCTATGAAGTAAAAAAGAATGCTGATAGCATACAGAACAATCATCAGTTCATGCAGCCTGGTCATTGTTTGTTCAAACATCGGCACTAACCTCGCTTATGATTGAAAAGAAGGCTGGAGTTTGACTGCAACTCCCGTCTTTTCTTTCCCCTTGCTCTCAAGTGCATCTGTCTGTGGCTGCAATTGTTCCTCAATGTTGAAAATTTTAATGAATAAGTCCAGTTTCTCCTGGCCGTCAGGCAATGCTGCCAGCTCCTTCACCTGGAGGATTGGATCTTTCAGTAACTGATTGATGATGCTTTTTGTATGTTTGTTCAAAACCTTGCGTTCACGGTCAGTCAAGTCAGGCATTTTGCGTTCAATGCTTTCCATTGTCTGTCCCTGAATCAATAAAGCTTTCTCTCTTAGCGCTGAAATGACTGGTACGACTCCAAGCATATTGAGCCATTCCTTAAAGGCAACAATCTCAGCTTCAATCATGATGCCGATAGATTCTGCTGCTTTTTGTCTTTCAGCCATATTTGCCTGGACGATACCTTCCAAGTCATCAATGTCATATAAAAACGCACTGTCCAGATTCTCGATGGCAGGATCGATATCTCTAGGTACAGCAATATCCACCATAAATAAAGGACGCCCTTTTCTCATGCGCTCGACTTCCACCATTTGATCTTTAGTGATTACATAGTCCTTGGCACCTGTAGAGCTGATAAGGATATCGGCTTCGACAAGGGCACACTGAAGTTCCTGCAGCGATTTGGCATTCCCATGGAACTTATCTGCCAAAGAAACCGCTTTTTCAAACGTACGGTTGATGACAGTCACCTTTGTAGCTCCGCTGCCATGCAGGTTCTTGATCGCCAATTCACCCATTTTACCGGCACCAAGAATAAGAACATGCTTTCCGCTTAAGTCACCAAAGATCTTTTTGGCAAGTTCAACGGCAGCATAGCTGACAGAAACAGCATTGGAACCAATTTCTGTTTCTGAATGGGCTTTCTTTGCCAAAGTAATGGCCTGCTTGAACAAATGATTGAACACAGTACCTGTTGTACCTGATTCCTGGGCAGACAAAAAGCTCGACCTGATTTGGCCAAGGATTTGTGTTTCTCCGACAACCATGGAATTCAAACCGCACGTTACATTAAATAAGTGCTCAACAGCACCATCCTGCTCATATATGAACAAATAAGGAGAGAACTCCTCTTTATCGATGTCAAACCATTGGGATAAAAATTCTTTAATATAATAACGACCTGTATGAAGCTGATCTACGACCGCATATACTTCCGTCCTGTTACATGTAGAAACGATCACATTCTCAAGGATACTCTTTTTACCCTTAAGTGTTTCCATCGCTGTTTGCAGGTCTGCTTCATTAAAAGATAAACGTTCACGAATCTCGACAGGGGCCGTTTTGTAATTTAAACCGACTGTAATTATGTGCATGACAGAAATGACACCCCCAAATTAATCATTAACTCTAGTATAACATGTACGACAAATATCCCATTCAATTAAATGTGAACATACCATGAAACCTGTGGTACCATTAAGTGTAAAGACGGCTCGCCCAGGTCCGACAGGCGTTGATTCTTTCCACAGATGAGGACGCTCTTTGTCCTCGGCTGAGGAAAGAATAACGACCCGAGGACCTAGCCGTCTGCACCGGATACCATTAAAAGTGGAGTCGGCTCGTTCAGGCCCGACAGGCGTTGATTCTTTCACCAGATGAGGACGCTCTTTGTCCTCGGCTGGTGAAAGAATAACGACCCGAGGGGCTAGCCGACGGAACTGGATAGCGAAACATGTGTGCAAGCGGCTCGCCCAGGTCCGACAGGCATTGAATATAATCCAGATTTCCTATACGTTTTATACCCTGTTTTCAGACATTTATTTGAAACTTTACATAAACTTATTCTTTTCGACAGAGTTTCCTATGTTAGATTAACAAATCAGACATTAATATTCAAGTTTACAAATTGGAGGCAAATATGAAAGGACAACGGCTGTTTCCAGGAATGATCCTGATAGGTTTCGGAATCTACTTTTATCTTCAGCAATCCAACATCACCATTTTCAGAGAATTTTTCACTTGGCCTACTTTATTAATCATTGTTGGCGCAGCTTTCCTGGCCCAAGGGTATAAAGGGAGAGATTATGAATCCATTTTGCCCGGGACCATCCTCACCGGGTTCGGGCTGCATTTTCACATCACCAATAAGGTTTCTATCTGGCCTGACCATATCGGTATTTTTATTCTTATTATTTCCCTGGGTTTTCTGCTCAGATATCAAAAAACAAACAATGGCTTGTTCCAAGGAGTACTCTTCCTTATTTTAGCTATTATTCTTTTGTTTTATGATAAAGTTTTGATGGGGCTTGGCCTTCTTCAAGGGGGAGTGGATGTCATTCGTGACTTCTGGCCTTTGATCATTGTTCTGATAGGCGTGTATCTGCTATTCATCAAGAAAAAATAAAAACCAGGAACCGCGATTGCGGTTCCTGGTTTCTTACTATTATAAAATTGAATCGAGAAATTCTTTGGTCCTCTGTTCTTTCGGATTACCGAATAATTCCTCAGGAGGACCCACTTCAACAATCCGTCCATCGTGCATATAGACTACCCAGTCAGCAACCTCGCGGGCAAATCCCATTTCGTGGGTGACGACAACCATCGTCATTCCTTCAAGGGCAAGCTCTTTCATTGTAGACAGGACTTCCCCCACCAATTCCGGGTCAAGGGCGGAAGTCGGTTCATCGAACAGCATGATATCCGGTTTCATAGCCAATGCCCTTGCTATTGCGACACGCTGCTTCTGACCACCTGAGAGTTTCGATGGATATACATCTGCTTTATCCTTCAAACCTACTTTGCTCAGCAGTTCCATCGCATCCGCTTTTGCCTGGGACTTTGAAATCTTCTTCACTTGAACAGGGGCTTCCATGACATTTTCCAGAACAGTTTTATGAGGGAATAAATAGAAGTGCTGAAACACCATTCCCACTTTTGCCCTGACTTCATTTAAATCATGAGTGCCTCTGTTTACCTCTTCACCTTCAATGATGATCTTGCCGCTGTCTTTTATTTCGAGGAAGTTCAAACATCTTAGCAGGGTACTTTTTCCTGAACCACTGGCTCCGATAAGACAAACAACATCACTCTCTTTTACGTTGATATCTATATCCTTCAACACATGAAGATCGCCAAAGGACTTATTCAGCTTTTCAACTTTAATCATTTCCTGAGTCAAATTATATCCCTCCATCTGTTTGGGAAGTTATTTTTATTAGTCACTCAAAGACATACGTTTTTCCACGAAATTGACAATCACAGAGAAGAATAGTACCAATACTAAATAGTACACTGCAACAATCAACAAGTATGTCATGTAATCGAAATTATTAGATCCTAGTGTGGTTGCAACACTGAAGAGCTCGTACATGCCGATGAAGGATGCAAGCGAGGAGTCTTTCAGCGCAATGATAAATTGATTTCCAAGCGGCGGAAGCGCCCTTCGGAAAGCTTGTGGAAGGATTATCCTTCTCATGGTCAAACCGCTGGACATCCCCAATGAACGTCCTGCTTCCATTTGTCCTTTATCAATGGATTGGATTGTCCCTCTGAAAATTTCAGCTATATAGGCACCATTATGGAAAGCCAAACCAAGCACCACCGACCAGAAGCCGGAAATCTGAAGTGCCGTCAATCCAAAGTAGAAGATGAAGATCTGGACGATCAAAGGTGTTCCACGCACTACAAATATATAAATATCAGCAATGATTTCCAGAACTTTTACTTTTGATATTTTCAAAAAGGCGAAAAATAAACCTATGAATATAGCAATGAATACGGATACCACAGTCAGTTCAAATGTTAAAAGCATTCCTTTCAGGAACACATCAATGGTACCAGCAAATGTTTCTAAAAAGTTCACCCTATTCCCTCCTGTTTCTTTTTATTTTTTGCTCTGTTAAACCAGGGCTTCTGGATTTCCCTCAATACACACCCTTATGAAATAAGAATTTACGGATAGAAAAAGCGAATGCGCTAAATGTGCACATCCGCCCTAAAATTGATGATGTTTATTCTTCTCCCTCAGGGTCAGTTGTAATGTCTTCTCCAAAGTATTCTTGACTTATTTCTGCCAATGTTCCATCTTCCCTTAGTGTTTCCAAGGCTTCATTGATGGCTTCCAGCAGCTCATCATTATCTTGGGCTACAGCAATCGCCTGTTCACTGCGTCCAAGCAATTTTCTCGCATCGATTTCCAAGCCGGCTCCAATTGCTTCTTTACCGGTAACAAAGTCAGTGATGACTGCGTCGTGCTTACCTTTGCTCAATGCTTCAAGCGCTACAACATCACTATCGTATGTCTTGATTTGATCTGTCACTTCACTTGCAGTGTCTGCATAGGTAGATCCTTTTGATACAGCAATTTCCATACCTTCTAAGTCTTCCAGTGTTTCTACATCACTATCAGGACGAACAAATATCTGTGGACCTGAATAATAGTATGGAGTTGAGAAATCAACTTTCTCAGCGCGCTCATCCGTAATTGTATGGCTGGCTACTGCAGCATCAAAACGCCCTGCCTGGACACCTTCGACAATACCTGCAAATTTGAACTTCTTCTGTTCCGGATCAAGTCCAAGTTCTTCTGCAACTGCCTCCGCTACCTCGATATCAAAACCTGTCATTGTCCCATCTCCACTGGTCACACTGAACGGTTTGAATTCACCGGATGCGGCATATGTAAATTTGCCTTCATCAACTAAATTAAAGCCGCTTTCCGATGAGCCTTCAGAAGAACTCCCAGAGCTTTCCTCATTGGTACCGCACCCTGTAATTAACATGGCTGATAATGATAATGCTGCAAAACTGAATAATTTTTTCATTTTTCTGTAGTTGCCCCCTCAATTCTTTTTTATAACCTTTAAATATTATGTTAACAAACTAATGGATTATTCTCAAAATTCATAAATACTAATAAATCAGTATTTTCAAACGAATTTGGGGTTCTCGGAAAATAAGCCTCTATTTCCTTTTAAATCCATAAATTTGCCCATAATACCTTGGTTTTCCTTTACCCTCCTCTATATTTCCTAAACATCTGAAAAGTAATTTAATTGAGAAATTTGAAATTTTTGATGAAAAAAACAAAAAAAAGAGAGGACATCCACGATGGATATCCTCTCTTCATTACGTATTATCTTCTCGCATTAAGGGCTGCCCATACCTGATCTTTTCCTAAGCCTGTTTCAGACGAAAAGAGGATTACTTCGTCTCCCTCTTCTATATCCAATGCTTCCTTTGTGACCTTCAGGTGTTTCTGCCATTTTCCTTTTGGAATCTTATCTGCCTTTGTAGCGATAATGACACATGGAATTTCATGATGTTTTAGAAAGTCATACATCATGATGTCATCCTCGGTCGGGGGATGGCGTAAATCCACGATTTGAATGACAGCTCGGAGCTGTTCTCTCATCGTGATATAAGTCTCGATCATTCTTCCCCATGCTTCGCGTTCTGTTTTGGAAACTTTGGCAAACCCATAACCCGGTACATCGACGAAGTACAAGCTTTCTTCTATCTTATAGAAGTTAAGGGTTTGTGTCTTTCCTGGCTTGGATGAAATCCTTGCCATGCTTTTGCGTCCGATCATCCTGTTGATGAACGAGGATTTTCCGACGTTAGAGCGGCCCGCCAGAGCAAATTCCGGCATAAAATCTTCCGGATACTGCTCCGGTCTTACAGCGCTTATTACAAGCTCAACATTATTTACTTTCACTACTCTCACCTACTAAAGCTGTTTCTAATACTTCTTCTATATGGGATACGGGAATAAACTTAAGATCCTTTCTGACACTTTCCGGGATATCGTCAATATCCTTTTCGTTGTCTACAGGAAGGATGATGGTTGTCAGGCCGGCACGATGTGCACTAAGTGTTTTTTCCTTTAACCCGCCAATCGGAAGTACACGTCCTCTTAGTGTAATTTCCCCTGTCATGCCTATTTCCCGCTTGATTTCCCGTCCAGTCAATGCGGATACAAGGGCTGTGGCAATGGTAATCCCGGCTGATGGACCATCCTTTGGTACAGCACCTTCCGGAACATGGATATGAATATCATATTTCTCATGGAAATCTTCTTCTAGATTCAATTCAAGGGCTTTTGATCTTACATAACTGAAGGCCGCTTGAGCAGATTCCTTCATCACATCACCGAGTTTACCGGTCAATACCAGCTTTCCTTTTCCTGGAGATAGAGATACTTCTATTTGCAGTGTATCTCCTCCCACTGAGGTATAAGCCAGACCGGTGGCAACCCCTACCTGATTCTCTGTTTCAGCCTGACCGTAACGGAATTTCTTTTTACCAAGGAAATCTTCAATATTCTTTTCTGTAATGACGACTTTCTTTTTCTCTCCTGAAACAATCACCTTAGCTGTCTTACGGCATAACGTGGCCAGCTGCCGTTCCAATCCACGGACGCCGGCTTCTCTTGTGTAATACCGCACTACCGCTTGAAGGGCATCTTCCCTGACTTGAAGCTGTGATTTCGTTAAGCCATTTTCTTTAATTTGTTTCGGAAGGAGATGGTCTTTCGCGATGTTGATCTTTTCAAGTTCCGTGTAACCGGCTATTGTGATGATTTCCATACGGTCACGCAATGGGCCGGGTATGGTTGAAAGGTCGTTTGCTGTTGCAAGGAACATAACCTTCGACAAATCGTATGTTTCTTCAATGTAATGATCACTGAAGTTCGAATTTTGCTCAGGGTCCAAGACTTCAAGCATAGCTGAAGAAGGGTCTCCCCTGAAGTCACTGGACATCTTATCAATTTCATCCAGAAGGAAGACAGGATTGATGGTTCCCGCTTTTTTCATCCCCTGAATGATCCTGCCCGGCATCGCACCTACATACGTACGTCTATGTCCCCGTATTTCAGATTCATCACGTACACCGCCGAGGGAAACCCGGACAAAATTCCTGCCAAGGGATTCCGCAACAGACTTGGCAAGACTGGTTTTACCTACTCCTGGAGGTCCCGCCAGACAAAGGATGGGGCCTTTAAGTGATTGGGTCAGCTTTTGTACAGCCAGGTATTCCAGAACCCTTTCTTTTACCTTTTCAAGGCCAAAATGTTCCCTGTTAAGAATTTCTTCTGCCTTTTTGATATCCAGGTCATCTTCAGTCTGTTTTGTCCATGGCAGGGAAATCAGCCATTCAATATAATTTCTGATTACGGAGCTTTCAGCTGAGCTTGTTGGGACTTTTTCATATCTCCCAAGCTCTTTCAATACCGTTTTTTCAATTGAATCAGGCATCTCTGCTTCAGCAATGCGCTGTGTCAGCTCTTCAATTTCACCCGTTTTTCCTTCTTTATCGCCAAGTTCCTTCTGGATTGCCTTCATCTGCTCTCTCAGGTAGTACTCTTTCTGGGTGCGTTCCATTGAGCGCTTTACACGCTGCCCGATTTTCTTTTCCAGATTCAATACTTCTTTTTCATTATTAATCGTTTGAATGACAAGCTGAAGACGCTCTTTAATATCCAAGGTTTCAAGGACCTTTTGTTTTTCCTTCATTTTCAATGGAAGATGGGATGCGACAATATCAGCCAGCCTTCCAGGTTCATCGATATCCGAAACGGTGGAATACGTTTCAGCTGAAACTTTCTTGGAAAGCTTTATGTATTGTTCGAAGTAATTTAGAAGCGTCCTCATCAGCGCTTCCGTCTCCGATTCTTTTTCTTCACTGTCTTCATGTGTGATGACAGTTACTTCATAAAACTTTTCCTCATTTGTGAACTCCCTGATTTCAGCTCTCTGAATCCCTTCCACAAGCACCCTGATTGTTCCATTAGGAAGCTTCAGCATTTGTTTAACCTTCGTAAGCGTTCCCATCTTATAGAAATCGTCTACTCCCGGTTCATCTATATTCATGTCCTTTTGTGTCGTTAGAAAAATATATTGGTCATCCACCATCGCTTTTTCCAACGCTTGGACAGACCGGTCACGCCCTACATCTAAATGAAGGACCATAGTTGGATAAACAAGCAAACCTCTTAATGGAAGGAGGGGAAGAGTAATTTCTTTTTGCTTTGCCATAAATACACCTCCAAATATTCTTGCCCTTTTGCCTCTCATAAGTCTTTGTACAATTCTATCTTATTTATAAATAGGTGTCCATTTTATAGGAATGGAGCTCTTAACCGTTCTGCGGTTTTTCACTATAAGAGGGAGGACGTTTGAACCTCCTCCCTCTCTTTCATTTTACCTATAAACATCCTTGCCTTCATTTATTATGCTTAGGATTTATTTATCGTTTTCCTCTATATACAACCAGTTAAACAATAAATCTCCCATGTGTTTATACGCTTTTCTTATCCACTTTATCATTGTATGTCAGTTCTTCTGCGGACTTGTCTTTATCGAGGGCGATATTGAACACTTCCTCAAGATTCTTAACCGGCTTCACTTCAATTCCCTCAATTTCCTGCAAGAGGGCCCCCATATTTTCATGTGGGATGATAGCAGTGGAAGCTCCCGCTAGTTTTGCCGCCTTCACTTTCGGATAAACCCCGCCAACCGGTTTGACAAATCCATGAATGCTTATTTCTCCGGTTAATGCAATGTCGGATTTTACGGGGATCCGGTAAATTGCAGAGTAGATGCCTGTAGCCATGGCAATGCCTGCTGAAGGTCCATCAACGGGAATACCACCAGGGAAGTTAACATGGATATCAAATTGATCTGCTGGAACACCCATGGAGCGCAAAACAGTCAGGACATTTTCAATAGATCCCTTTGCCATACTCTTTCTTCTAATGGATTTCCCCTTATCACCGATACTCTCTTCTTCAACGATTCCGGTAATATTAATGGAGCCTTTTTCATTTGCAGGAATGACTGTTACTTCAATTTCCAATAATGATCCAGTGTTTGGTCCTGTAACAGCCAGGCCGTTCACAAGGCCAATGGCTGGTTTACCATCTATTTTCCGGTCCATTCGAGGAGATAGCTGGCTGGACTGAATCATCCATTCGATATCCTTATCATCAATGAACTCCCTGTTCTCCGTAATGGCGAGACCTGCCACAATTTGCACCATATTTACCGCTTCCCGGCCATTTCGGGCATAGGAGGCTAGAAGTTCTACACCTTCCTTGCTGATGGATATTCCCACTTTCTCAGAAGCCTTTTTGGCAACTTCAATAACCTCTTCTTTGTTCAGTTCCCTGAAAAACACTTCCATACACCTTGAGCGGATGGCTGGAGGAATTTCACTTGGTGTCCTCGTTGTAGCCCCAATCAGGCGAAAATCAGCAGGCAGGCCGTTCTTGAATATATCGTGGATATGGGTGGGAATCTGAGTATTCTCTTCACTATAATAGGCACTTTCCAAAAATACTTTACGGTCCTCAAGTACTTTAAGCAGTTTGTTCATTTGAATAGGATGCAGTTCTCCTATTTCATCGATGAATAATACCCCGCCATGGGCATTGGTTACTGCTCCCTGCTTTGGCTGAGGAATCCCCGCCTGGCCCATTGCTCCAGCTCCCTGGTATATCGGGTCATGAACAGATCCAATCAGGGGGTCTGCAATCCCTCTCTCGTCAAACCTGGCTGTTGTTGCATCCAATTCCACAAATACAGATGAACGTTGAAAAGGTGACTGCATCTGTTGTTTTGCTTCTTGAAGAACGAGTCTTGCAGCAGCGGTTTTTCCAACACCAGGCGGTCCATAAATGATGACATGCTGCGGATTCGGACCGCACAGTGCGGCCTTTAGTGACTTGATACCGTCCTCCTGGCCGACAATATCAGCAAAGCTTTGAGGTCTTACCTTTTCTGATAGAGGTTCTGATAGAGAAATCGAGCGCATTTTTCTCAGTTGTTCCATTTCTTTTTTTGACTCTCGGTCAATCGAAACCTTCTGGGTCCTTTGACTCTTTAATAAGTTCCAAAAATATAAGCCGATAATCACCCCGAAAAACAGTTGGATGATCAGTGCAATTCCTGTCCAACTCATGCCTTTCCCTCCAGTAATAACTTGTTGTTAACGTTTAGTATCTCCTCGAGTCTGGAGGAATAAACAAGTTTTTCTAGGGTGGGGGAAATAGAGGTAATTACTTAATATGTAAAAATACAAATAGTGAGCGAGGTGATTTTCGCTTCGGGCGCACGACTCCGCGGGGCTCGCGGTGAGCCTCCTCGGCTTCGCCTGCGGGGTCTCACCTGTCGAGCTATTCCCGCAGGAGGTCGTACACCCTTCGCTGCAATCACTAACATTTTTTATTTCCATTAAGAAATAATTTCCATATTACAACTCTTATATTAGAACGAATATTAAATCTAGTTTATTTTCAGAGAAAAAAAGATGTTAGGTTCACAATCACTATTTTCTAATTAAGAAAAAAGGCCCTCCCCTGCTTATTACCGGGAGGACCTTTTCACCTGCTTATGCAGAGGTTTTTTCTTCGTCGTTTCCTTCTATTACTGTACCGTCTTCCAGTTGAAGCTTAGGCGCTTCGTTGTCTGTGACAGTGCCTGGAGTGATGATACATTTTTTGATATCTTCTCTTGAAGGCAGGTCGAACATGACTTCAAGCATGATGCTTTCAATAATGGAACGAAGACCGCGGGCACCTGTTTTACGTTCGATCGCTTTATTTGCAATCTCCCTTAGTGCATCTTCTTCAAATTCCAATTCAACCTGATCAAGTTCAAGCATTTTTTGATACTGCTTAACCAAAGCATTCTTCGGTTTAGTCAGGATTTCCACAAGCGCATCTTCATCAAGAGGCGTAAGGCTTGAGATAACCGGCAGACGGCCGATGAATTCCGGGATTAAACCGAATTTCAATAAATCCTCAGGCACAACTTTTGCTAATAATGATTTATCATTATCCACATTGACTGTCTTCGGATCAGAACCGAACCCGATGACTTTCTGGCCCAGGCGGCGTTTGACAATCTGCTCGATGCCGTCAAATGCCCCGCCGCAAATGAACAGGATGTTGGACGTATCAATCTGAATGAATTCCTGATGAGGGTGCTTTCTGCCGCCTTGTGGAGGGACACTTGCAACCGTGCCTTCAAGAATCTTCAGCAATGCCTGCTGAACACCTTCACCAGATACATCTCGCGTGATGGAAGGGTTCTCGGATTTTCTGGCTACCTTATCAATTTCATCAATGTAGATAATTCCGCGCTCTGCTTTTTCCACATCATAGTCGGCAGCCTGGATCAGTTTCAAGAGGATGTTTTCAACATCTTCCCCGACATATCCCGCTTCTGTAAGTGAAGTCGCGTCCGCAATCGCAAATGGTACATTCAGGATACGGGCCAATGTCTGGGCAAGAAGTGTTTTACCGCTTCCTGTAGGTCCGATCATGGCGATATTACTCTTTGATAACTCGACATCATCCACTTTGCTGTTTGAATTGATCCGTTTGTAATGATTGTAGACCGCTACAGCCAGCGATTTTTTCGCCTGGTCCTGGCCGATAACGTACTCATCAAGGATTTCCCTTATTTCTTTTGGCTTTGGAACATCCTTAAACTCAACTTCTTCCTCTGTTCCAAGCTCCTCTTCAACGATCTCGGTACAAAGCTCGATACACTCATCACATATATATACACCTGGTCCTGCTACCAGCTTACGGACCTGATCTTGTGTCTTACCACAAAAAGAACATTTTAACTGTCCTTTTTCATCGTTAAATTTAAACAATGAAATTCACCCCTTATAAAAGCTATGTCGTTTCAAAATTTTCAAGTTATGTATTGCATTTTATCATACTATATGTCCGGAAAGGAAATTAAACGATTCTGCTGATATTCTGCCCGCTTATTAAGCTTTATCCAAAAAACGTCCATCCTATTCCAAAATAAGTGATTATGTAATTAGATTGTAAAGGTTAAACACCATAGCGGTAAGCCGGCAAGACCAAAAAACTTTTATTTTATAAAACAAGGCACGATTCAACTCGCGCCTTGTCTCTATAGTTATTATTATGCAACAGTCTTGCTGTTATCCACAAGAACTTCTACAGCTTTACGGATTTTAAGATCTGCTTTCAGGTTATCAAGACCGCCTAGAGCTTGCTTGATGTTATCTGCAGCCATGTTGTATTGCTCTGCAAGTTTATTAACTTCTTCTTCAGCTTCTTCATCAGAAACTTCAAGATTCTCTGCATTTGCAATTGCTTCAAGCGTCAGGTTAGTACGAACGCGCTTTGCAGCGTCCTCCTTCATTTGGCCGCGAAGGTCTTCTTCTTTTTGGCCGGAGAATTGGAAGTAAAGATCCAAGTTCATTCCCTGCATTTGAAGACGTTGTTCGAATTCCTGCATCATGCGGTCAACTTCAGTGTCAACCATTGCATCAGGAACTTCCATTTCAGCGTTTTCAGAAGCTTTTTCCACTAGCGTGTCACGAAGTGTTTGATCTGCTTCGTTTTTCTTGGATTCTTCTAGACGCTTTTGGATTTTTTCTCTTAGTTGATCAAGAGATTCAACTTCTTCATCTGCATCTTTCGCGAATTCATCATCAAGTTCAGGAAGTTCTTTTGCTTTGATTTCATGGACTTTTGTTTTGAATACTGCAGGTTTACCAGCAAGTTCAGCTGCATGGTATTCCTCAGGGAATGATACTTCTACATCTTTCTCAGCTCCAGCTTCAAGACCAACCAGCTGCTCTTCGAAACCAGGGATGAAAGAACCTGAGCCTAATTCAAGAGAGTAGTTTTCAGCTTTTCCGCCTTCGAAAGCTTCACCATCAACGAATCCTTCGAAATCGATTACGACAGTATCGCCGTTTTCAGCTGCGCCTTCTTTAACAGCAAGTTCAGCTTGCTTTTCCTGTAGAGATTTCAATTCGTTCTCTACGTCTTCAGAAGTCACTTCTGTGTCCATTTTCTCTACTTCAAGACCTTTGTATTCGCCAAGTTTAACTTCCGGCTTAACAGTCACTGTAGCAGTGAAGATAAGCTCTTTGCCTTTTTCCATTTGCTCGATGTCGATATCCGGACGATCAACAGGCTCGATGCCAGTTTCTTCGACAGCTTTTGCATAAGCTTCCGGAAGAATGACGTCTAGTGCATCCTGGTATAGAGATTCTACACCGAAACGTTTTTCGAACATACCGCGAGGCATTTTACCTTTACGGAATCCAGGCACGTTCACTTGCTTAACTACTTTTTTGAATGCAGCGTCTAAACCATTGTTTACTGTATCTGCATCTACTTCAATTGTAAGAACCCCTTGGTTCCCTTCTTTCTTTTCCCATTTAGCAGACATACTTTTCCCTCCAACAATCTATAATTGATTATAGTTAATACAAAATAAATATTTAGATAGGTTTGCTTATGTAACAAAAGCGCTATCTCTTCGAATATGAAAAACTTCACATTGCAACCATTATATTATAACATATGGAATCCTTCTTTCAACTCATAGCCATAAAAACAAGTTTCCTATATTTGCTTACAGAACCGGGGATGTCACTCTTTCCAGATCATGGATAAAAGTTTCAATAGATTTCAGCACACCCTCATGATCCTGTATTTCCCCTTCCAGGCCCATGGCTGCCGGATTTTCCCCATACAATTCAAGAACATAGATAAGATAGGCCAGTGCCATCTGCTCAGCCTTCCATCCAGGCTCTATCGGATAAAGCAGAAAACTATGGCGGGTGAATGTTTCTGTCACCTGCTCAAGCAAAGTCGGGTTACGCTGGGCAATCAGGTCTTCAATTCTTTTGACTACGTCAAAATAGAACGCAGTCTGGAATACCTCTTCAAGGCTTGCCGGTGTACACGTCAAATCCTTCCCGAACTTCTTCACCTGCACTTCTTCATTAAATCCATGCTCCCTCAACACATTCACAATCATTGTTTGTATAAATGGATGAGCTTCTCCATCTCTTAATACTGCCAGTAATTCCGGAAGATACGGGCGAACATTCCGGTTTACCAGGTCGGCCAATATGAATGTTTGCTCTTGGAGGTCTTTCCCTTCCAGAACTTTATCTCCTTCAATAGGACCGGGTGTTTGTTCAGGGGCCGGCGCTTCTTTCCCTTCAAGCACCCTTTTACTGAATGACAAAAGCTTGCCAAAGTGCTCCTCCTTCTCAAAAGGCACTTCTTTCTCGTCAAACAAGGCACTTATAGTGTTGACGACCTCTTTATGTTCGTTTAACTGGATCAGGATCATCAAATATAATTCGACAACCTTAAAGTAATCTCCTTGTCCTTCCAGCAGGAGTTCTTTACAGATTTCTTTCGCGCGCCCGTACTGCTTATTTTCATATAAGGCCAGAACCAGGGCAGATCCTACTTCTCCATCGGAAGGCTCCATTTCATAAGCCTGCTCAAATAAATGGACAGCCTGGTCGAGGTGACTGCTTTGAAGCAAGTCTATCCCCTTCTCAAAAAGCCTCTCCTTCAACTGCGGGAAATAAACTATCTTATTGTCTTTACTTCCTTTATTCATAATGTAACCGCCCTATATCATTAATTGTCTTCAGTTTAGCAAACCTTACCGGAATAAACAAAGTTGATTTCCGCTACAGGTGCATGACTCCGCGGGGCGGGCGGTGAGCCTCCTCGGCTTCGCCTGCGGGGTCTCACCTGTCCCGCTTATCCCGCAGGAGATCGTACACCTTTCGCTCCAATCAGCAACTTATTAGCTATAACGGGGTAATTGACAGTTTACATATAGATAAAAAACCTCTTGATCCAAATGGAACAAGAGGTTTAAAGATCGGCTTATAACCGTGATATGTAATGTAATGGCGTCCCAGGAGAGATTCGAACTCCCGACCGACGGCTTAGAAGGCCGTTGCTCTATCCTGCTGAGCTACTGGGACTTGATTATGTTGTTTCAGCGACAATATTTATTATATTTGGATAACAATCAAAAGTCAACACTTTTTATAACTTTTTTTAAAAACTTTCCCGGCTGACTTTGAAAAGAAAGAAGGCGGTGTTCTGCCGCCTTCCTATTATACAAAGAAGGTACGGGATAAATCAATAATCTCTTTATGATTATGATCATAAAATTTCACGGAGATGGATTTTCCTTCTGTCTCAATGAGTGAATACGTCCTTTCCTTTCTTCCTCTCGGCAGAAGGATACTGCCAGGATTAACAAAGAGGACATTCTCGATCTGCTCAGCCCCAAGCTGATGGGAATGGCCGAAAAACACCATATCGGCATTGTTTTCTTTGGCTAAGTAATTCAGATTCATCAACGTCATTTTCACATTATAGAGATGCCCATGGGTAACGAGTATCTTGGCTCCGTCAAATTCCTCAGTCTGAACTTCAGGGTAAGATGGATCCATATCGCAGTTGCCCCGGACGGCAAGGTAACCTTCCATGGCTGGATCACTGGCTCTCAATTCAGAATCACCACAATGAACGAAGCCGTCCACTCTACCTTTATACGTGTCGTAGATATCCCTGATTTCACCAGCAGATCCATGGCTGTCACTTACAACGATAAGTTTCATTCATGATCACCCAGCAGTTCATCCAGATTTTCTTCAAATTGCTTTAAGGCTTTTCCTCTATGGCTGATAGCTGCTTTTTCTTCTGCACTTAATTCAGCCATCGTTCTATCTTTGTCTTCCACATAAAAAATCGGGTCATAGCCAAATCCATTGTTTCCGCGGAGCTCATCGAGAATCTTCCCTTCACAAGCACCTGAATAGGTGTGAGTTTCCCTGTTTGGACCTGCAATGGCGAGTACACAGTAGAAGCGTGCAGTTCTCTCATTGAAAGGTATTCCTTCCAACTCAGAGAGAACTTTATCTATATTGGCATTATCATCCTTCACTTCACCCGCATAGCGCGCAGAGTATACACCAGGTCTTCCATCAAGGGCATCAATGATCAAACCTGAGTCATCCGCAATAACCATTTCATTCAGGACAGCCGAGGCTTCTTCTGCCTTTAAGACGGCATTTTCTTCAAACGTTTCACCGGTCTCCTCAATATCCTTGAAATCAGGGAAATCAAGCAGTGTTAAAACCTTATATCCTTTTGGAGACAACATACGGTCGAATTCCATTGCTTTCCCCTTATTCTTCGTTGCTATTATAACTTTCTTCTTCACCTTTATCCACCTCTCTATTCATCTGCCTGTTTTTCTGTCAAAAAGAAAGAGGCAGTCTCGGCTGCCTCTTATCTTAATTAACTATAGTATATCAAAATTTCACTTTTTAAAAACTGATTGTATTCACATTCTCCGGACGCGTTACCGGCTCACTCAATGTTTCTCCCTTATCGTTCACCAATTCACCTTCACCATTGACCATGACAGCCACACTTTCAACCCCATCTTGTTCAGTAAGTGATAAAACAAGGGAATTCATAAAGTGTTCTGACACTATTTTCTCCTCGAAGCTTCCGTATACCCCTTCATTGAAGTTAAGGGTGACCTGGCCGTCTTTCACTGAAGGTTCATCCAGCAAGGCTACTCCTGTGAAATCGCTGAGAAGGTTTGTCTGAGAACCCGGACCGTCAATCAGCTGCTGAACAACTGCTTCAATCTTGTTATCAACCTTATTGCTTACGCGCTTAGTCACTGGCACGTAGTAAGTGTTTTCACCTTTTTGAGAGACGAAATAAACTGTTACTGGATGGGTGTCCGTCAGGTCAGTGATACCTGATGTATCAAGATTGATCCCCACTTTCCTGGAGAGACCTTTTTGACTGACCGGTGTGCCGTTTACCGGCATTTCTGTCAATTCATATCCATTCACCCGAAGTTCGACTTTTTCCACTGAATCAAATTGAGTCAATGTCCATGTAACGGACTCCAGGATTTTCTGTTCATCTTCCGGCTGATAATTTTGGAACTCACTGGAGAAGTCGGCGACGGCTGTTCCGTCTTTAATGTTCACGCTGACTTGAGTACCTGCTGGAAGAACTGCCCTGAAACCGTTAGGAAGCATGTTTTGAATCGGCCCATCTGCAACAAGATATTCCAATGCTTGCTTGGCAATGCTCTCGGTTTTTGGCAGGGCCAACGTTTGTGACACTACATACCCGTTTGAATCTATTAAGTATAGTTCTGTCATTACACTTTCTGCTGCCTCAGCTTCTTCTGTTGAAGTGGATGAAGTCACTTCACCTTCGCTGTTTTCTTTGGCTGCATCCACCTTTTCACCTTCTTCTAAATACGACACATCAGCTGGCGGATCGATTTTTGCTTTTTCTCCGCCTCCCAGTAATCCGCACCCTGAAAGGTAAACGGATGAGGTAAGTACGGTAAGTACAATGGCTGCTTTTGTTTTCTTTGACATGGGAACCCTCCTCAGACAGTTTGTACTATATGTATACGAGCCCTTTTTCAAAATTAGACCGAAAAATTTTACAAGCCCTTATCTATTTTCAAATAAAAAAACCATCCTCCCCAGGGTTTACTTCCCGAGAAGGATGGTTTTGGTTTCGATTTGTTCTAACTGCAGCCAATCCAGCGCAATCTTTGAAAAGATGCCCGCGGAGCCTGTGGTGAAAAAAATATGCTGAGGCTTGGTCTTCTTTCGGTTGAGCATCCCCTGATAATCAAGGATGGCACTTACTTCTCTTGCAGTTTCATCGCCGGAGTTAATGACCTTCACCTTTTTTCCCATCACATCCTGGATGATGGTCTGGAGAAGCGGATAATGAGTACACCCTAGGATTAAGGTATCAATCGGTTCTCTCCTTATGTCCACTAACGTTTCATTAACAATCTCCAACGCCCACTTGCTTTCATACTCACCGCTCTCAACCAGCGGTACAAACTTGGGGCAGGCAAGTGAAGTTACTTCAATCGTATCATTGATTGAATGTATCGCTTTGTCGTAAGCTTTACTATTCACTGTTCCAGCAGTACCAAGAACACCGATCCGGCCATTTTGGCTGTGCTTCAGAGCCGCTCTTGCCCCCGGTTGAATGACTCCTACAACTGGAATGGGCAGCATGTCCTGAAGTTCTTCCAGTACGACTGCGGTAGCCGTATTGCAAGCAATGACCAGCATTTTGATATTGTAATTCATTAAGAAGGCCGCCATCTCCCAAGTGAACTTCTTTACTTCTTCTGCTGTCCTTGGTCCATATGGGCAGCGGGCGGTATCCCCTAAATAAAAAATCGTCTCATTAGGCAGCTGGCGCATGACTTCTTTTGCTACAGTCAATCCTCCAACACCCGAGTCAATAATTCCTATAGGCTGATTCACGTATTTCCCTCATTTTCATTTCATTTCTTGATGTAGTTTAGACAGATTTGCATTTAGTGTCCTGATCTCATCAGCAGAGAAGTTTTTGAGAATTTCCTGCAGATATTGCTGTCTTTTCTCAATAACCTCCTCAATGATCCTTTCCCCTTCCTGAAGGAGATGAATCCTCACTACCCGCCGATCTTTATTATCTTTCACTCTTTCTACTAATTCTGTCTTTTCCATTCTGTCTACAAGGTCTGTTGTGGTGCTGCAGGCCAGATACATTTTATTCGAAAGTTCCCCAATTGTCATGTCCCCGCCTTCAAATAACCATTGCAGCGCAACGAATTGCGGGGGGGTTATGGAGTACTGGCTTAGAATTTCTCTTCCTTTTTGCTTAATAATAGACGATATGTAACGCAAATCTTTCTCTATGTCAGCAAAGATTTCCATATCCTGCAGTTTGTTGTTCATTTATGCCACTCCTATCAGTACCATTTCGTTCGAGTTATATACTTAGCATTGTCGCTTTTTTTTCGTCATTTTTCAAGTAACTTTTACAGGTAAAGTCCTTCTTATGGTTTTGTTACTGTTTTCGACATATTTAAGAGATTGATATGAAACAAATAAGATAAATTAAAACCGGCTGTCCTCTTCAGGAAGCCGGTTAAATTTTAAAGCTTGAGTTCCCCCATGCGAAGAAGCTCTACAACAGCTTGAGAACGCCCCTTCACTCCAAGCTTTTGCATGGCGTTGGAAATGTGGTTCCGAACTGTTTTCTCACTGATAAAAAGTTCACCAGCAATTTCCTTAGTCGTTTTGTCCTGGACTAACAGTTCGAACACTTCTTTTTCTCTTTTGGTAAGCAACGGTTTGTGTGTAAATTCATTGTCCTTCAATTATGGTAACCCTCCTTGCCTTCGCCAGCTTTAAACCGCGGGGATGGGTATTGTCAGTCGTCACGATATCATATGTGAACCTTTGGTGTAGAGTGACATAGAGAAGGCTTTAAATAGCAAAATAGGCAAGGTTAATTTTAATTCACAGACATTTGGTTTCCACTATCCGTCTCGTATTTTGCCGGCTGCCTCTATTCAACAGCTTTTGGACAAATTCACGTTATGTGTCAACTTAGACTTCATCTCTTCCGTCCAGGGTACTCCCTTTCCTGTCTTCTTGGAAATCTGCACCATAGTCCCTCTGCCAGTAAAGCAAACTCTATCACTTTCATCCATCCCCATGTAATGAAGATCCACGGAGGATGATCCAATTTTATTTGCATTCACATATACCCGTATCGTTTGGTCAAAGTATACCTGTCTTAAAAAATCGCATTGCAGGTCAGCAACTACTGGAATGGTTTCATTTTCCGGCTTCACCCAATCCTGCATAAACCCTTTGCTTTTAAAAAACTCTATCCTTGCTTCTTCAAAATATGTGAATGGAACCGTATTGTTCAGATGGCCAAACATATCGGTTTCGGAAAACCTGACTTTGATTTCGATAAAAAAATCGAATCGGCCTTTCCACTGTTCCATATCATCAATATATGTAATTCTCATGATTTTGCCCCTCCTATACATTGGCTTCAATTTAAGGTTCACTCTGTTAATGAGATTGTTGATTTCCACTTCAGGCACACGCTTTCCTGGGGGGCGGTCGGTGAGCCTCCTCGGCTGCATAAAAAGCGAAAGCGGCCGTTCAGAGACGTACAGATTGGAGGGCTCTCGTATGAGATAAAGGAAACACGACGAACAAAGTGAGTCGATGTTGACTTATCGCAAGAAGAGAGACCGAAATCTGCTAGTCGCTGGCCGCTGGAGCTGGCTGCGCCTGCGGGGTCTCACCTGTCCCGCTAATCCCCCAGGAGTCGGCGCCTTCCGTTTCAATCAACCTATGAATAAAAAACAACAAAGTAAAATCCGAAAGCTGTGACAACCCCACTTAAAGTTCATTTAGAAATGAATGAATGTTCATTCTTTTCTTATTATTATATATTTTTCTAATGGAAGAAGAAAGGATTTTGATGTTCTTTTTCGTATGAAAAAACCCGCAAGCTTATAGCTTGCGGGTTTGGGTATATTTATCACACCATGTTGTCGCTTCCGAAGAAGTTCTTGAACATTTGGAATGATGTATCGCGGTTTAATGCAGCGATTGATGTAGTCAACGGAATGCCTTTAGGGCAAGACTGTACACAGTTTTGAGAGTTACCGCAGTTGGCAAGCCCTCCATCACCCATGATGGTTTCCAGACGCTCATCTTTATTCATTGCTCCTGTTGGATGCGCATTGAACAAGCGGACTTGTGAAAGTGGAGCAGGTCCGATGAAGTCTGATTTAGAGTTCACATTCGGACAAGCTTCAAGGCAAACACCGCAAGTCATGCACTTGGAAAGCTCATATGCCCATTGACGTTTTTTCTCAGGCATGCGGGGTCCTGGTCCAAGGTCATATGTTCCATCAATCGGCACCCAAGCTTTAACCTTTTTAAGAGAATCGAACATTCTGCTGCGGTCAACGATCAAGTCACGTACGACTGGGAATGTCTTCATTGGCGCCAAGCGGATCGGCTGTTCCAATTTATCGACTAGAGCAGTACAAGACTGGCGGGGCTTTCCATTGATGATCATGGAACATGCACCGCAAACCTCTTCCAGACAGTTCATTTCCCAGTTGACCGGAGTTGTCGTTTCACCTTTAACATTTACAGGATTTCTGCGGATTTCCATCAAAGCAGAAATAACATTCATGTTGGGGCGGTATGCCAGTTCGAATTCTTCCGTATAGGATTCAGTGTCAGGGCTGTCTTGACGAGTAATGATAAAGCGGACTGTTTTATTTTCACTCATCTTTATTTACCCCCTTTTTTCTTAGTGTAGTCGCGCTTACGCGGCGGGATCAACGATGTATCTACCTCTTCATAATGGAATTCAGGTGTGTTCTTTTCAGCATTGTACTTCGCCATTGTTGTCTTCAGGAATTCCTCATCATTACGGTCTGGGAAGTCCGGTTTATAATGGGCGCCGCGGCTTTCATCACGGTTCAAGGCACCGATTGTGATGACGCGGGCAAGTTGAAGCATATTACCCAATTGGCGAGTGAACATAGCACCCTGGTTGCTCCATTTTTGAGTATCATTGATATTAACCTTTTTGTAGCGTTCCATCAGCTCAAGAATCTTTTCATCCGTTTCTTTAAGCTTGTCATTGTAACGAACAACTGTAACGTTATCTGTCATCCATTCACCTAGCTCTTTGTGAATGACATACGCGTTTTCTGTTCCATCCATAGACATGATGTCGTTCCACTTTTCTTCCTCTTGCTGAACGAAACGGTCAAACAGAGTAGAAGGAAGATCATCAACACTCTTTTCAAGTCCGTTCATATACTTGATTGCATTAGGGCCTGCAACCATACCGCCATAAATGGCAGATAGAAGGGAGTTTGCTCCAAGACGGTTTCCGCCGTGCTGTGAATAATCACATTCACCAGCAGCAAATAGTCCTGGAATGTTTGTCATTTGATCATAATCTACCCACAGGCCGCCCATTGAATAGTGAACCGCCGGGAAGATCTTCATAGGGACCTTGCGAGGGTCATCTCCCATGAATTTTTCATAGATTTCAATGATTCCGCCAAGCTTAACGTCAAGCTCTTTGGGATCCTTATGTGAAAGATCAAGGTATACCATGTTTTCACCATTGATACCAAGCTTTTGGTTAACGCAGACATCAAAGATTTCACGAGTCGCGATATCACGGGGTACAAGGTTTCCGTAAGCAGGATATTTTTCCTCAAGGAAGTACCATGGCTTACCGTCTTTATATGTCCACACACGTCCGCCTTCACCACGTGCAGATTCACTCATGAGGCGAAGCTTGTCGTCTCCTGGGATTGCGGTAGGGTGAATTTGAATGAATTCTCCGTTTGCATAGTATGCACCCTGCTGATAAACGATAGATGCAGCAGAACCTGTATTGATGACGGAGTTCGTGGACTTACCGAAGATAATCCCAGGGCCTCCTGTCGCCATGATGACTGCATCTGCAGGGAAAGATTTGATTTCCATTGTTTTAAGATCCTGCGCTACGATACCGCGGGCAGCTCCCTCGTCGTCGATAACCACTCCAAGGAATTCCCAGCCCTCATATTTATTAACAAGCCCTGCCACTTCATGGCGGCGGACCTGCTCATCAAGAGCATATAACAGCTGCTGGCCAGTTGTCGCACCGGCAAATGCTGTACGGTGATGCTGTGTACCGCCGAAACGGCGGAAATCCAATAGTCCTTCAGGCGTACGGTTGAACATTACACCCATACGGTCAAGCAAGTGAATGATTCCTGGCGCAGCTTCTGTCATTGCTTTGACAGGAGGCTGGTTGGCAAGGAAATCCCCTCCGTATACAGTGTCATCAAAATGCTCCCAAGGAGAATCTCCTTCACCCTTGGTATTAACCGCACCGTTAATTCCACCTTGCGCACAAACAGAGTGAGAACGCTTTACAGGCACTAATGAAAATAAGTCTACTGGCGCTCCTGCTTCTGCTGCTTTTATTGTAGCCATCAAGCCGGCCAAACCGCCGCCGACAACGATGATTTTCCCTTTACTCATCGAGACTCACTCCTTTTCCTACAAAAAATACCTTATCGAGTCTAGTAAAATATCTAGCTATTTAGAAATATGAATTAAACAAAAGCATATAGTGCTCTGATTCCAACAATGGAAAGAGCAACGAAGATTCCGATTGTAACATAAGTAGCGATCACTTGGGAACGAGGAGATACTGTGAATCCCCAGCTCACAAGGAAAGACCACAAACCGTTAGCAAAATGGAAGATAGTAGAGATAATTCCGACGATGTAGAAGCCCATCATAAACGGATTTGAAAGTATGTTCTCCATCATTTGAAAGTTGACTTCTGCTCCAAATGCGGCTGCTACCCTTGTTTCCCATACATGCCATGTAATGAAAATCAAAGTGATGACACCGGAAACACGCTGAAGCATGAACATCCAGTTACGGAAATACCCATACTTGCTTACATTGTTCTTTGCTGTAAAGGCTATATAAAGACCATAAATAGCATGAAACAACAATGGAAGAAAAATGACGAATGTTTCAAGTACGTAGCGGAAAGGCAGCATCTCCATAAAATGTGCCGCATCATTAAATGCTTCCTCGCCCCGTGTGGCAAAGTGATTGACTACCAAGTGTTGAATTAAGAATATCCCTACTGGAATAACACCTAGTAATGAATGAAGCCTGCGATAATTAAACTCTCGATTTCCAGCCAATGATATACCCCCCTTAGTGATGAAAAAATGCATAATATAAGATTTCGACAATACTATTTAAGGTACAAACCTTCTGCAAATTTTCATATTATAACAAAAATGTGACATGTTCATTTTACTCCCATGTAGGTGGTGCGTCAAGAAAACGGATACATAAAATTCAATGATATCGCAAAAATATTTTTAATATATCGATAATATTTATCATCGAAAAAAGTAGTACTGATAAGGCTCTTCCTCACTCTTCTCAGGCAAATGAAATTTTAACAGGGCAGAGATTCATTATGTCGGTAAAACATTCCATCTATACTATTTTTGTTTTACCGATTTATATTTTACCCTTACCTTGTTTATAATAGATTAATAGAAGATTGTTGATGCACTGGAAGAATTTTAAAACAACAGTGGTTAAAATGATTATCTTCACTATTAAGTGGAAAATAATCACATAATGACTCTCCAAAGGGAGCAGGGAGAGCTATATAGAAAGAGGGGATTACTTTTGGAAAGCAGCAAGGATCAAAAAAAAGGGGAAATGGAAGCCGTTCCCCTGTTCGGGTATGAATTGATGAGGGATATAATGCTGCCGGAAATACTGGGCAAGCATACAACAGATATTCTATATTGGGGAGGCAAAAGCCTAGCAAGGAAGTTTCCGCTAGTTTCTTTAGAGGAAATGGAAGCATTTTTCCTTGAAGCAGGCTGGGGTAAATTGAGCCTTACTGACGATAAAAAAGACGAACAGATCTTCACCTTATCAGGGCCTTTCATTGAAAGAAGGCTTACCCTTAAAACGGATGTTTCTTTCAAGATGGAAGCAGGTTTCTTAGCTCAACAAGTCCAGTCACAAAAAAAGGCGGTAACCGAAGCCGCAGACGAGATCCACAAGCGGTCAAAGACCGTCAAAATCATCGTCCGCAGTGATTTGAAGGATAAGATAGAGTAGATAGGCAAGATAAAAAAGCTTCCCTGGGCTGAAGGGAAGCTTTTTTGTTCATTATTTTACAGAAACCTTCTGCGGTTTTTCTGTTTTATCAAGATTGAATTCAGTATGAAGCACTTCTGCCGCCTTCAGCATGTGTGATTCATCTACCACTGCAGAAACTTTGATTTCGGAAGTGCTTACCATTTTGATTGGAATTTCATTTTTAGCCAAGACCTCAAACATTTGAGCCGCGACACCAGGATTTGAAATCATACCTGAACCGACAATGGACACTTTAGAAAGTCCGCTCTCGTGCTCAATCGCACTGAAACCAAGCTCTTCACGGTTATCCTGCAAGACCTCGATGGCTTCTTCCAAATCTCCCTTCTTAATGGAGAAAGAAAGGTTGATGCTGTCTGTTTCAGTTTTACTTTGAATGATAATATCCACGTTGATGTGATGTTTGGCCAGAGTAGTAAAAATTGAAGAAAGGCTTGTAATTTCATTTTGCAGCCCAAACACTGTCATCCTGATTATCTCTTCTTCAAATGCAACTCCTCGAACAATCAAACCTGTTTCCATCGATACTTCCTCCTCAATAATTGTACCTTCCAATTTTTCCATGCTGGACCTTACTACTAGCGGGACACCGTAATTCTTGGCAAACTCAACGGCACGCGGGTGCAGGACACCAGCCCCAAGATTAGCGAGCTCCAGCATTTCATCATAAGCTACAGAAGCAAGCTTTCTGGCATTCTTTACATACCTCGGATCGGAAGTATAAACTCCATCAACATCCGTATAAATATCGCAGCGTTCAGCTTTCAGGGCAGCCGCAAGAGCAACGGCTGTTGTATCAGAACCGCCTCTTCCTAACGTTGTGATTTCTCCTTTTTCAGCCAATCCTTGGAATCCAGCTACCACGACAATTCGGTTTTCAGAGAGATTGTTATTGATTCTATCGGTATTGATGTTCGTGATGCGGGCATTTCCATGAATGCTTTCGGTTTCAATTCCTGCCTGCCAGCCTGTCATGGAAACGGCATCGTATCCTGAATCCTGCAAGGCCATTGTCAGCAGGGAAATAGTAATCTGTTCCCCTGTTGTGAGGATCATATCCATTTCTCTCTTGCTTGGCTTAGCCGAAGCTTGAAACGCCAAGTCGACAAGCCCATCGGTTGTTTTCCCCATAGCCGAGACAACTACAACAACATTGTTCCCTTGCTTTTTTTCATCAATGACACGACCGGCAACATTCTTAATTCTTTCAATGTCACCAACAGAAGTGCCTCCAAATTTCTGAACAATCAGTCCCACATTCTCGTCCTCATTTCCTTTTAAGTTTTGGTACTCTAAGTATAAGGTCAAGAATAACGGTCACCATGAAAACAAACCTCATTAAAAAAGGCAATGAGACAGTATCTCATTGCCAGTGAAATCGCAAAATTATGCAGGTTCCACGTGAGATAGCTCTCCAAGACTGTTAATCTTGACAATCCTGCATCTATTAAACACAGAACCAGCAAAAACAGCCATGAGCCTGCTTTTACTTCGGCGAATTCCCCTTTCAATGCCCGTCCTAAGAGCCCATACTCCTCGAAGCATCTACTGATGAAAGTCCGCACCTCTATCACCACTCGTATATAAAGTGATAATTTATAAAATTTTTATTCATTTTAACACACTCTGAAAATAGTGACAATCAAAAATTTCTTGCACAAAAAAACACCCCTCCTTAAAAGGAAAGGGGATCTATTCTTTCAGCTTCTTCATTAGTTCTTCAGCAGCTGGTTTCGGCAGCCCGGCTTCTATCAATTCATCCAAAGAAGCTTCTTTCATTTTTTTCATCGATCCGAATGTCTTCAGAAGCTGTTTCTTTCTCTTAGGGCCGATTCCACTCACTTCATCAAGCATGGAAGAGAACGCTGTCTTCCCCCGAAGCTGCCTGTGGAACGTAATGGCAAATCGGTGAACTTCATCCTGGATTCTCTGCAAAAGATAGAATTCCTGGCTTCTTTTCTCGAGAGGAACGATCTCAAGAGGATCCCCATAGAGCAATTCAGACGTCTGGTGCTTGTCATCCTTCGCAAGTCCGGCAACAGGAATATCAAGATTCAATTCCAATTCAAGTACTTCCTTGGCAGCATGGATCTGGCCTTTACCACCATCGATAACTATTAGATCAGGAAGTGGAAGCCCATCTTTCAAGACCCTTGTATATCTGCGTCTGACCACTTCCCGCATGGAGTCGTAATCATCCGGTCCTTTTACAGACTTAATCTTATACTTGCGGTACTCCTTCTTTTCCGGTTTTCCGTCAATAAATACAATCATGGCCGAAACCGGGTCGGTCCCCTGAATGTTAGAGTTGTCAAATGCTTCAATGCGATGAGGGGTGTAAATGCCCATTGCCTCGCCCAATTTATCAATGGCAAGGATTGTTCTTTCTTCATCTCTTTCAATCAAAGAAAACTTTTCCTTTAGTGCAATCTCAGCATTTTTTCCTGCTAATTGTACCAAATGTCTCTTCTGCCCTCTTTGCGGCCTTGTTGTCCTCACATCCAAAAGTTCTGATACGATGGTTTCATCAGTTCCTTCCGGAATATTGATTTCTTTTGGCTTGAAATGATTGGTTTTTGAATAAAATTGCCCGATGAACGTCAGAAACTCCTCAGCAGGTTCATCGTAAATCGGGAACATGGATACATCCCGCTCGATCAGCTTTCCTTGACGGACGAAAAATACCTGGACACACATCCAGCCCTTATCCACGGCATATCCAAAGATATCTCTATCAGTGAAATCAGTCATGGTCATTGTCTGCTTTTCCATCGTCGCTTCAATATGTGCGATCTGATCCCTGAACTCTTTTGCTCTTTCGAACTCCAGGTTTTCTGCGGCATCAGCCATCTTTTCGTTCAGTTCTTTTTTTATATCTTTATAACCGCCATTCAAAAAACGTGCAATTTCATCAGTCAGCTTTTTATATGTTTCCGGCTCAACTTCATTTACACATGGTGCCAGGCACTGACCCAGGTGATAGTAGAGACAGACTCTGTCAGGGAGATTATCACATTTTCTCAGCGGATAAATCCTGTCGAGCAGTTTTTTGGTTTCATTGGCCGCTCCCGCATTCGGATAAGGTCCGAAGTACTTTCCTTTATCTTTCTTTACATTGCGGGTAATGATAAGCCTTGGATGTCTCTCAGCTGTAAGTTTTATGAAGGGATAGCTCTTATCATCTTTCAGCATGACATTATATTTTGGGTCATGCTTTTTAATCAAGTTTAATTCCAGAATCAATGCTTCCAAATTGGAAGAGGTTACGATATATTCAAAATCCTCAATCTCGCCGACGAGTCTTTGTGTCTTTCCATCATGAGAACCTGTAAAATATGATCTCACTCGATTTTTCAGCACTTTTGCCTTACCTACATAAATGATAGTCCCCTGCCGGTCTTTCATCAGATAGCATCCCGGCTGGTCCGGCAGCAGTGCCAGTTTATTTGAAATGGTCTCGTTCATTCATACTCACTCCCTGCGGCTCACCTTTAAAAAAATGAACGGAATACGGTAAAACGTCTTTACTAATCATAGGCAATTAGTCGAATTAGGTCAACTGGGGAACCACTGGCAAAAGAATACAGTTGATGCTTTAAAAACCATAAAAAAGAAACGAGCCATACGGCCCGTTTCTTAGTTTCTCACTCATTATGCATGTTTGTTCAATAGTTCAGCAAGAGCTTCTTTTGGTTGGAAGCCGATGACTTTGTCAACCACTTCTCCATCTTTAAGAACTACTAGTGTCGGGATACTCATTACACCGTAGTTACCTGCTGTTTCTTGGTTTTCGTCAACATCAACTTTGACGATTTTAACTTTATCGCCCATATCAGCGTCAAGTTCTTCAAGTACTGGCGCAATCATTTTACAAGGTCCGCACCAAGGCGCCCAGAAATCTGCAAGTACTAAACCTGAACTTACTTCGTTTGTGAATGTTTGATCTGTAGCATGTGTGATAGCCATATATATTCGCCTCCAATTATCTTTAAAAGTTACCGTCAGTATATCATCGTTCATTTGATGATGCTATAAATATGCCTCGCAGGTAATTTACCCTGTTTCCCCTTGATTATTCGTAAAGATTTCCACTCCAGATGCACGACTCCGCGGGGCGGGCGGTGAGCCTCCTCGGCTGCGCCTGCGGGGTCTCACCTGTCCCGCTAATCCCGCGCAGGAGATCGCACATCTTCCGTTCCAATCAACCTATAAACAAGTAGCTGGATAAGAACTTTCAGAAAGTCACTTTCAAATTAAACAAAGAGACAACAAAACATAAACTCTGCAATTCAGGCGGTATAATATAGTATTACCCGCTGAAGGTTTGGTGCAATCATATGTAAAAAATTTAGCAGCTGCTCTTTTGAACAGCTGCTTTTTTCTTCCTTATGAAGAAGATACTTTTAATTTCTTGAATTCTTCTGTCAACATTGGAACAACTTCAAACAAGTCTCCTACAATTCCATAGTCAGCTACATTGAAAATGTTCGCTTCAGGATCTTTGTTGATGGCAACGATGACCTTTGAGTTGGACATACCTGCCAAGTGCTGAATCGCACCGGAAATTCCGCATGCAATATATAGATCAGGCGTTACAACTTTACCTGTCTGCCCGATTTGAAGTGAGTAATCGCAGTAGTCTGCATCACACGCTCCACGGGAAGCTCCAACTGCTCCACCAAGTACATCAGCCAATTCTTTTAATGGTTCGAAACCATCTTCACTTTTCACTCCGCGTCCACCTGCAATGACGACTTTCGCTTCAGAAAGGTCTACACCCTCGCTTGCTTTACGGACGACATCTTTGATGATGGTACGAAGATCTTTAATATCCACGGATACAGAACTTACATCTCCGCTGCGGGACTCATCCTTCTCAAGAGGATCGATATTGTTCGGACGGATTGTAGCCAAAATCAGCCCGTCTGTTACGATTTTCTTTTCAAACGCTTTACCAGAGTAGATCGGGCGGGTAAATACAAGATTTCCGCCAGCCTCTTCAAGAGCTGTAGCATCAGAAATCAATCCTGATCCTAACTTGCTTGCAACCTTAGGAGAAAGATCTTTCCCTAGCGCTGTGTGTCCGAAAATGATCCCTTCAGGACTTTCCTGATCAATGACAGCCATCAATGCTTGAGAGTAACCGTCTGATGTATATTGGTCCAATTTTTCATCTTCAACAACTACTACACGGTCAGCTCCATACTGGATCAGTTCATTCCCTAAAGCGCTTACAGAACTGCCCAATAAAACCCCAACAACTTCTCCGCCCTCTGCAACTGTCTTACCAGCCGCAACAGCTTCAAAAGAAACGTTTCTTAATGCATTATCACGTACTTCACCAAGTACCAATACTTTTCTTGCCATGTTAGATTACCTCCTGAGTGAATGATCTGTTGATTGGTCTATTTATTAAACGACTTTGGCTTGTGTGTGAAGAAGCTCGACAAGTTCTTTTACTTGATCATCAAGCTCACCTTCAAGAATTTTGCCCGCTTCCTTCTCAGGCGGCAGGAAGATTTCAATCGTTTTCGTTTTTGCCTCAACATCTTCTTCTTCAAGGTCTAAATCATCAATTTCGATCTCATCCAATGGTTTTTTCTTCGCTTTCATAATTCCAGGCAAAGAAGGATATCGTGGCTCATTCAATCCTTGCTGAGCTGTCACTAATAAAGGAAGAGATGTTTCAATCGTTTCTGAATCACCTTCAACATCACGAACAACAGTAACTGTGCTGCCGTCAATTTCAAGGCTTGTAATAGTCGTTACGTAAGGGATATTCAACTGTTCCGCTACACGTGGTCCAACCTGGCCGGATCCGCCGTCAATCGCTACGTTACCTGCAAGAATTAAATCTGCATCCTTATCCTTTAGATATTCAGCAAGAATTTTTGCAGTTGTAAACTGGTCGCCATTTTCAACATCGTCTTCTGTATTGATCAATACAGCTTTATCTGCACCCATTGCTAATGCAGTTCGAAGTTGTTTCTCTCCCTCTTCGCCGCCGACTGTCACAACAGTGATTTCACCGCCATGCTCGTCACGAACCTGAATGGCTTCTTCAATCGCATACTCATCGTACGGGTTGATGATGAATTCTGCACCGTCTTCACTGATTTGTCCGTTTGAAATACTGATTTTTTCTTCAGTATCGAAAGTTCTTTTCATAAGTACATAGATGTTCATTCCTAGTTCCCTCCTAAAATTTCAAACTTTCAATTGTTTAAAAAGATTGAGAAAATTTAACGTAAAAAAATTTACCCCTTGGGCTCAAGGATAAGCCGGAAATCCGTTATCACTTACCCTTGAATTCCGGCGTGCGCTTTTCAATGAAAGCTTTGATTCCTTCCTGGCCATCTTCGGACATGAATACATCCCCGAATAATTCTGCTTCCCGCTTGACACCTTCATAGAAGCGCTCGTGTTTTGTATAACTAAGGAGTTCCAAAGCAGCTTTCATTGCCACTGGACTCTTCTTGGCTATAGTGAACGCAAGCTTTTTCGCATGGTCCAGAACTTCTTCATCAGCGTATGCTCTATTTGCCAATCCCCACTGAACCGCTTCCTTACCGGTAATCGGTTCACTTGTAAGCAGCATTTCCGCAGCTTTTGCCGAACCGACAAATTTGGCCAGCCTTTGTGAGCCTGCAAAACCAGGCACAAGACCCAGCTGCAATTCCGGAAGGCCAAGTTTTGCATTTTCACCGACAATGCGGATGTGGCAACCCATCGCAAGCTCGAGGCCGCCGCCTAATGCAGCACCATGAATGGACGCAATAATCGGTTTAGGGAAGTTTTCCATTCGTTCAAAGAGGTCCTGGCCTCTTTTTGAAAGCTTTGTAAAATCTGATCCGCTTTCTACTTTTGTGAACTCTTTAATATCCGCACCGGCAGAGAAGAATCTGCCTTCGCCGTGCAGCAAAATAACCCTTACTTCATCGTTATTCTCCAGTTCATCCATCAAGCCGTCCAATTCAATGATCAAGTCACTGGCAAGGGCGTTTGCAGGCGGACGCTGAATCGTAACGAGTGCTGTTTGATTTTCAAACTTGCAACTCAAATACTGCATCTAGACTTCCTCCTTACGCAATACTTCAGTCCCTGGAACCGCAGCCGTTAAGCAGCAGTTTATGTATGGCAGGAACTTGTGACGACAGGTCAAATTTTTGTTCATTCATGACCCAATTGGTGAGCATCTCATCGATCGTACCGAAAATCATCTGGCGTGCCAGGCGGATATCAAGATCGAAAGAGAATTCTCCAGAGTCCATTCCTTCAGTCAATATTCTGTCGATGACTGAAAGATAGCCCTTTAACACTTCATTGATCTTTAAGCGGATATCCTTATTGGACTGTCTCAGCTCCAATTGGGTAACGATTGCCAGATGGTGATCTTCCGACAAGATCTTACAATGATTTTCAATCATCACTAATAACTTCTCCGCCGCAGTTCGTTTTCCTGCTATAGATTCTTCAATTTTTTCAACAAACATACCCATCTTCTCACGGAATAAGGAGATCAGTATATCTTCTTTGTTTTTGAAGTAAAGATAAATGGTTCCATCTGCCACTCCGGCCTGTTTTGCTATCCTTGAAACCTGGGCTTGATGATATCCATTTTCAGCAATAACCACTACAGCGGCATCAATAATCTGTTTATATTTCGGTTTGTCTCTTTTCATATAATGCCCTGCCTCTTATAAATAATGAATGACTATTCATTCATATTTTCATAATAAAATGCTTGAGAATAAAAGTCAAGAAGAATATCCTTGTCCCATCCTTCATCAAAAAGAAAGGCCATGTTTCAGCCTAAAAACTCCAACTACTATTCTAGTATGAAATTCTCTGTTTTCCAACTATAATCATCCAAGCTTTTCATCTTTGTCTTTCAGTTTATTTTTTTCTTCGTCGACAAGAGCGCGTCTCAGGATCTTCCCTACTGCCGTTTTTGGCAGTTCATCCCTGAACTCATACAACCTAGGGACTTTATATGCCGCAAGATGCTTCCTTGCAAATGCATCCAAGTCTTCTTCTGTAACGTTTGAATTTTCTCTCAGGACGATATACGCCTTCACAGTTTCTCCCCGGTATGGGTCAGGTACCCCTGCAGCCACTACTTCCTGGATATCAGGATGTTCATAGAGAACCTCTTCAATTTCTCTAGGGTAGATATTGAATCCGCCCGCAATGATCATATCTTTCTTGCGGTCTACTACATAAAAATATCCCTTTTCATCCATGTAGCCCAGATCACCTGTCAACAGCCAGCCGTCTTTCAGTGTCATTTCAGTTTCTTCAGGCCTGTTCCAATACCCTTTCATGACCTGGGGACCTTTCACACATATCTCCCCGATTTCATTAGGAGGCCGCTTTTCCCCTGTTTCCATCGAAAATACAGCAGCATCTGTATCAGGCCAAGGGATTCCGATACTTCCTCTGATCCTTTCCCGGTCCCACAGGAAATTGGAGTGAGTGACTGGCGAGGATTCAGTCAGGCCATACCCCTCTACAAGCTTCCCTCCGGTAACTTCTTCAAACTTCTGCTGGACTTCTACAGGAAGCGGTGCAGATCCGCTTATACATGAATCAATGGAAGACAGATCGTATTTTTTCAAATCCGGATGGTTCAATAATCCGATATAGATGGTTGGAGCTCCCGGAAATAATGTCGGTCTTTGTTTTTGTATTGTTTTTAATGTGGTTTCAGCATCAAACTTTGGCAGCAGGATCATTTTATATCCCTGCATGACAGAAAGGATCATCACCGCAGTCATTCCATATACATGGAAGAACGGCAAGATGCCTAATACAACCTCTTCTCCCTTTTTGCACTTATACAGCCATGCATCACACATCACTGCATTGGAAACAAGATTCTTATGGGTGAGCATTACCCCTTTAGGGAAACCTGTTGTTCCTCCTGTATATTGAAGCAGCGCCAAATCTTCCTCAAAATCAAATGGTATATCAATCGGCTTATTATCAGCCGTTTTCATAATATCCGTGAATAAATGAAATTGGTCTGATGGCTCAACCTTTACTACAATTCCGTATTGCTTCTTCTGGATGAAAGGATAAACAAGGTTCTTTGGAAAAGGAAGGTAATCTTTGATAGCGGTTACAATTACATGTTTAAGGGATGTCTCCTTCATAACCTTTGTCACTCTTGGAAACAGAATGTCCATAGTAAGAATCACTTTGGCCCCGGAATCATTCATCTGATATTCAATTTCCCTTTCCATGTAAAGAGGATTTGTTTGGACAACAACCCCGCCGGCATAGAGAATTCCGTAATAACCAATGACTGATTGTGGAGTATTCGGCAGCATGATTGCAACGCGGTCCCCTTTTTCCACCCCCAGCCCCTTCAGGTAATTCGCAAACTTCAATGCAGAATCATACAGATCCCGATACTTGATTTCCTTGCCCATAAAGTGAATGGCACACTTTTCAGGATAAAGCTCTGCTGCTTTGGTGAGGTAATCATGCAGCGGGGCAGGAGTATAATCCAGCTCCTTCTTGATTTCTTCTGGATACAGTTCAAGCCATGGCCTTTCCATAAAACTTCCCCCCTTCAATAATTATTAGAAAATTTTAATTCTTTATACTATTATAGTATATCTTTACTACTGATACAATTCGAATTAGTTTCCACCAGCATGTTTTAATTACGCTAATAAAAAAAGAGAGCGGATTGACCGCTCTCCCTTTCATGAATACCCTATACAAAAAACACCAGGTAAAGAATACCTACTATGATAAATAAGGCGCAAAGTCCCAATAATACTTTAGCTAACGTTTCCATTTCTCTCTCCTTATGATATGCCTGCCCCTATGACATAGGAAAGGCCGACTGATATGACAAGGGAAATAAAGCCCACTGCCCGGTTGTCTTTTTCTATTTCTTCATCGATTTTAAACTTTGGTGTTAAGAATTCATAAATAAAATATCCGGACAGCAACAGAAGGAATCCGAAAACTCCCCAGCCGATTGTGGTCATCAGTGTATCATTTTCAGCAATCGAGTGCCTGAAGATATTCGCTATACCAAAGATTTTCCCTCCGGTTGCCATCGCCACAGCCAGATTCCCATTTTTGATTTCTTCCCAATTCTTATATTTGGTGACAAGCTCAAAAATGGCAAGAAACAGAACAAGGAACAGTACGACGACACTATAATAACCGGCTGTCTGAATAAATTGATTTTCCCAAAAGTTCTCCATCCCGAAACTCCCTTAAATATATTTATTAACCGCTATTTGAATTCTACTACACTGACCCCTGTTCCGCCTTCACCCGCTTCACCAAGGCGGACACGTTTTACAGAACGGTGATTTTTCAAATATTCCTGCACTCCCTGCCTAAGGGCACCAGTGCCTTTTCCATGTATGATATTCACCCTAGGATAACCGGCCAGTAATGCATCATCAATATACTTTTCAACTCTTGAAAGTGCATTTTCAAAGCGCTCGCCGCGGAGATCCAGTTCCAATCCCACATGAAAATCTTTTCCTTTCACAGTCGCAAGCGGTTTTGTTTCCACTTTTTTCTCTGCTTGAATGAACTGAAGGTCGGATTCTTTCACCTTCATCTTCATGATTCCCATCTGCACTTGCCATTCCTTGTTCGAAACCTTCTCAACAAGATGACCCTTCTGATCAAATGAAAGCACTTTGACCTCATCACCAGGCTTCAGTTCACGCTTCTGGTTGGCAGCTGCTTTCTTCGGCTTGCTTCTGTCCAGTTCCGGTGCTGCCCCTTCAATCCGCTTCCTTGCTTCAATAAGTTCATGCTCTTTGACTTCAGCACTTTTTTCCAGCCTCATTTTTCTTAAATCACGGATAACGCCTTCTGCTTCATCCTTCGCTTTTTCAACAACTTGGGCGGCTTTCTGTTCTGCTTTTTCATAAAGGCTGTCCCGCTTGTCGTAAAACTCCATCATCTGCTTTTGCATATCTTTATGCATTTTTTCGGCCTGCTTCAGTAGTTCATGCGCTTCATCGTAATCAGCTTCAGCGTCTTTCCTGCTCTTTTCCAGGGAAGCTATCATGTTTTCAATTTCCTTGCTGTCTGTGCCGATATGCGACTTCGCACGCTGGATCACCCTGTCAGCCAGTCCTAAACGCTTAGAAATCTCAAACGCATTGCTTCGTCCAGGTACACCGATCAGCAATTTATAAGTTGGACTAAGTGTTTCTACATCAAACTCTACGCTGGCGTTGATGACACCATCACGATTATAACCATAAGCCTTAAGTTCAGGATAGTGGGTTGTAGCCACAACTTTCGCCCCGCGCTGATGGACTTCATCCAGGATGGAGATGGCAAGCGCCGCTCCTTCCTGAGGATCCGTGCCCGCTCCAAGTTCATCGAACAACACCAGGCTTTCATGGTCTACTTTGCCGAGGATATCCACTATATTCACCATGTGAGAAGAGAATGTACTCAAGCTCTGCTCAATGGACTGTTCGTCACCGATATCAGCATAGACATTTTGGAATACACCCATTTCAGAGCCATCCAGGGCCGGGATTTGAAGTCCAGATTGTGCCATCAATGTCAAAAGGCCGATGGTTTTCAACGTCACCGTTTTACCGCCGGTATTGGGACCTGTAATAACGATGGAACTGAAGTCTTTGCCGAGTTCAATATCATTGGCGACCGCTTCATCAATAGGGAGCATTGGGTGTCGCGCCCTGTTCAGCCTTAACACTTGGTCGCCGTTGATTTCCGGCTTTGTTCCTTTTATGGACTTCCCGTACTTTGCTTTGGTGAACATGAAATCAATATCGGCAAGAATCGATACTATCGTCAAAAGGTCTTCTGAATATGCACTGACCTCAACTGTCAGCTCAGTAAGGATCTTTTCAATTTCCTGGCCTTCTTTCAGTTTCAATTCGCGTAAAGCATTATTCAGCGACACAATCACTTCCGGTTCAATGAATAGTGTCTGGCCTGAAGAAGACTGATCATGAATGATTCCGCCGTAATTCCCGCGGTATTCCTGTTTTACAGGGATAACATACCGGTCATTTCTGATGGTGATAATCGCATCAGAAAGCATCTTCTGTGCATTGCTGGAGCGGATCATCCTCTCCAGTTTTTCTCTGATACGCCCTTCATTTGCCCTGATTTGGGAACGGATCTGCCTTAAAGTATCACTAGCCGAATCGAGAATAGCTCCATTTTCATCCACAACTGCTTTAATTTTATGTTCAAGAGGAGTAAGAACAGCCATCTGGCTGACTTTCTCGGCCAGGATCGGCAGTTCGATTTCGTCCTCCTCTTCCAGGTCTTCCATAAACAACCTGAACTGCCTGCTTGCGCGGATGGTGCTGGCTGTCTGTACAAATTCCTGGGGACTCAGCATCCCGCCGATGGTTGCACGTTTCACTGCCGGACGGATATCGAATATCCCTCCCAGTGGTGCGTGTCCTTTTATTCTTAATATATTGGCCGCTTCATCTGTCTCTTCCTGTATTCTGCTTACTTCTTCCAGTGAAGTGGATGGCTGAAGACCTTCCACTTTCGCCCTGCCCAGTGCAGAAGCTGCAAAGCCTGCAAGAAGCTCTTTTACTTTATTGAATTCCAGAGTCCTTAGTACCTTATCATTCATGGAGTATATTCCCCCTAATCCTCAATCGTTTCTTTTTAAGAATTTCAACAAGTCATCACTGTCATAGGTGTTAATGACAGAACTTGCTTTTACCCATCCTTTTCTGGCAGCGCCGACTCCGACTTCCATGAATTCCAAGTGGTCGATGCTGTGGGCATCAGTATTAATGACAATCTTGACCCCTGCTTCCTCCGCCTTTTTAATGTTTTCTGAGGATAGGTCCAGCCTGTTTGGATTGGCATTCAATTCAAGGGCAGTCCCCGTCTCTTTTGCCAGTTCAATAAGCATATCAACATCGACAGCGTAGCCTTCTCTTCTGCCGATGATCCTTCCTGTCGGATGCGCAATGATGTCGACATGGGCATTTTTCAATGCTGTTTTCATACGGTCCATAATCTTGTCCCTCGATTGTGTAAAACTCGAATGGATGGATGCAATGACCAGATCCATCTGTTCAAGGACTTCATCTTCATAATCAAGAGTTCCATCAGGAAGGATGTCCATCTCTATTCCTGACAGAATGGTAATATCGTCATATTTTTCATTCAATTTCCGGATTTCATCCCGCTGTTTTAAAAGCCTTTCAGCAGTTAACCCATTCGCCACTTTAAGATACTGGGAGTGATCGGTGAATGCCATGTATTTATAACCTTTTGCCCTGCATGCCTCAATCATCTCTTCCAATGAATAGGCTCCATCCGTCCAGGTGGAGTGCATATGCAGGTCGCCCTTGATATCCTTTAACTCCACTAACCCGTAATCTTTGGAATAGCGGTCGATTTCCCTGCCATCTTCTCTCAGTTCCGGCGGAATCCAAGGAATCCCGAAATGTTCAAAGAATTCTTCTTCAGAACGGAAGGTCACCACTTCGCCGGTTTCTGCGTTTTCCACTCCATATTCACTGATCTTTTCTCCTCGTTCCTTGGCAATCTGCCTCATTCGGACATTATGATCTTTTGAACCAGTAAAATGATGAAGGGCAGTGGCAAACTCTTCTGGATTCACCAGTCTGAAATCAACTGAAACTTCCCATTCATAGCGGAAGGTAAGCGAAATTTTTGTGTCTCCGGCAGCCACTGAATCTTTTATATCCGGCAGGTTCAGGATTTGTTCTTTAACACCTTGAACATCATCCACTGCAATGATAAAGTCCAAGTCCTTCACGGTTTCCCTCATCCTTCTCAAGCTTCCGGCACGGGAAAACTCTTTGATCCCTTTCATTCCTTTCAGGGCTTCTTCAATTTTCTCAGCGACCGGAAGCATATACGCGATCGGGAGCCTATCCGGCTGTGAACCTGCACTTTCGATTGCCGCAAGGATTTTTTCTTCCGTCTTTTTACCGAAACCGGAAAGAGAGGAAACCTTGCCTGCTTCACAGACTTCTTTTAAGTCTTCAATATTGGTAACATTCAATTCCTGATACAGCTTGGCAATCTTTTTACCGCCAAGGCCTGGGAGCTTCAAGAGAGGCACCAGCCCTTCTGGAACCTCTTTTTGAAGTTCTTCAAGAACACTGGATTTTCCATCAGAAATGTATTCTTCAATGACAGCCGCCGTTCCTTTACCAATGCCGTTGATTGCTGTAAAAGAATCTATTTCATTCAGGCTTCTGTCATCTGTTTCCAGAGCATTGGCCGCTTTCCGGAAAGCCGAGACTTTGAATGTGTTCTCACCTTTAAGTTCCATATATATAGCAATTGTTTCGAGTAATTTTATAATATTTTTCTTATTTACACTCATTTGATCACCCTCTTAAATGAATTTACAGAGTAATGTTCTATCAATAGGCTGGTTGCAGCCTCCAATATTAATACTATCAGAATACATGCCTAAAAGGAAAAAGATAACTAGGGGAGAAGGCAGCCTGGAGCAGATATCATTCTTATACACAAAGAGGGACTGGCCGCAGATGAATGGGCCAGTCCTTTTGTGAAGTTTATTCTGATACGTAATTGATCCACCAGTCTTGGACCTGGCCGGATAAAAAAGGCGTATGCGTTATCATGAATTCAGCAAGCACGGAATCGTTCAGGAGTGTCTGAACCATCGCTATTGGCAGCAATGCCGCAATATATAATAGAATGAAGATAATAATATAGGTTTCAATGAATCCGAGAATCCCGCCTCCAATAACATTCAACTGCTTGAGGATTGGCAGGTGTGCGAGGAAATCAAGCATCGAACCAATGATTTGAAACAGGATCCGGACAGCAAAAAAGATGATGGCAAACGCGATAACCCGATAATAAGATTGATCCAGATTCGTTGCTTCAAATAGCATGTTCAATGTGGATTCTTCGTCAAGTACAGGGAAAGGAATCCATAAAGTTAATTTTGGTGCGAGCTGATCATAATAAATATAGGCAATGATGAAAGAAATGATAAAACCTGTCATATGTACAAGCTGAAGGATAAACCCTCTCCTCAATCCGACAAAGAATCCGAAAATGAGGATAATCAATAGTGCTAAATCAAGCATAGTATTTTCAATCCTTTAATTTTTTTAATTCTTCTTCCAGACTTTCACAGTACTCTTTCAGCTTCAGGTTGTCGTGAAGGGTGTTCACCGCTGTCAGTACTGCAAGCTTGCTTTTATCAAGGGAAGGATTCATGGAGCTGATTTCTCTCATCTTCTCATCTACCAGGGAAGCCACAAGGCGGATATGACTGGTAGATTCGGTTCCGACAATAACATATTGCGTCCCATATATATCCACAGTAGTACGATTTTTTTGTTCTTGAGACAACATGAAAGCCCCCTATCATAAGAATCCTAAACATTATCATAACACGAATAGATTTATTATGGGAAAGAAAATGTCATTTTAAGTCTAATTTTGTTAACAATTCTAAAAGCAATCAAAGTTTGGTATGATTTAAGTTCGATATACATATGAACACTTTTTCAGAAGGGAATGGGCTTTGTGGCAAATACTGTTTTACAATGCACTACAGGAAAAATCAACGAAATGAAATCTTATTATAAGAAAAATCTGCAGGAAAAAATGCCCCCTGGTTCAGTCTTCACCGCCAAAGTACCCGGCTGCACCATCACCGCTTATCGTTCCGGAAAAGTCCTATTCCAGGGTGGAAGCGGACAGACGGAGGCAGGGAGATGGGGAACTGCTGACAGCACTGCTTCTTCAAAAAGCACCAAACCAAAAACGAACCCTAAACTGCCGGCCAACTTTGCGGAAATGTCAGTCATTGGTTCAGATGAAGTAGGGACAGGAGACTTCTTCGGCCCTATCACTGTTGTTGCAGCTTATGTGAAAAAGGAACAGATTCCGCTCTTGAAGGAACTTGGAGTCAGGGATTCCAAAAACCTCACTGACGAAAAAATAGTCGCCATCGCAAAGGACCTTGTGTCTGTCATTCCATACAGCCTGCTTATCTGTCATAACGACAAATATAATGACCTGCAGGAAAAAGGCATGTCTCAAGGAAAAATCAAAGCATTGCTCCACAACCGGGCACTCTTGAACCTCCATCAAAAAATTGCACCGGAAAAACCGGAGGCCGTATTGATTGATCAATTTGCGGAGGAGAATACTTACTACAAGTATCTTGCCGGCCAAAAGGAGATCCAGAGGGAAAAAGTACTCTTCAGCACAAAGGGTGAGAGCATTCATTTATCTGTCGCCGCTGCTTCGATCCTGGCACGTTATGCGTTTGTAAAAGAGATGGATAAACTCAGTGCCGCTGCAGGATTCACTCTTCCAAAGGGGGCCGGTAAGCAGGTTGATATCGCTGGTGCAAAAATCATTCGCAGGTCCGGTACTGCAGAATTGAAAAAAATAACAAAGTGGCATTTTGCGAATAGCGAAAAAGCGCAGAAGCTTGCGCTCGGATAAGCACAAATTTTTTAAAAGCAGTAATAGCCCAAAATCGACTGAAACAAAAAAACCACCCCTGCATTCATACTGCAAGGGTGGTTTTTTCAAAAATGGTTATCCTCTTAGTTCAGCTCCAGCTTTGTCTTTCACCGCATCAAGGACTTTGTTATGTGCTTTGACGACTTCATCGTCTGTTAATGTACGTGAAGGATCAAAGTATTTCAGTGAATACGCAAGGGACTTCTTGCCAGGCTCCATATGCTCACCTTGGTAAAGGTCAAAGATGGATACCTCTTTCAGCAGCTTTCCGCCCGCTTCTTTAATGATGGACTTCAGCTCGCCTGCTTTGACTTCCTGGTTGACTACAAGAGCAATATCCCTTGTAATGGATGGATATCTCGGAATGGCAGTGTACTGAAGTGCCGGCAGATTGAAATTGAATACTGGTGCAGCCTCGATTTCAAATACATATGTTTCATTCAGATCCATCTCTTTTTGAACCTCAGGATGTACCTGGCCTGCAAATCCGATTACTGTATCATCCAGCAGGACTTCTGCTGTACGGCCTGGATGCATGCCATCCCTTTCCGCCTGGCGGAAGCTGATGTATTCCGTTACACCCATTTCCTCAAACAGACCTTCCAGGATTCCTTTTACTACGAAGAAATCAACTGGCTTCTTTTCTCCTTGCCACGGATGGCTGTTCCATAGTCCAGTTACCGCACCTGCAATATGCTCATGCTCGGATGGAAGCTCCTGATTCTCTTCTTTCAAGAAGACAGATCCGATTTCATAGAAAGCAAGAGAATCATTTTGACGGGCAATGTTATATGACAGCGCTTCTAGCAATTGGGGAATGATGCTTAAACGCAGATTGCTCCGCTCTTCACTCATCGGCATGATCAGTCGGATCGGCTCACGTTTATGAAGCGCGAACTGGCCGGCTTTTGTATCATTTGTCAATGAGTAAGTGATCGCCTGCATTAAACCTGAACCTTCAAGATTGCGGCGGGCTGAACGGCGCTTGGCCTGAAATGGAGTCAGGCTGCCTGCAGTTGCATCACCTTCTGGAAGGGTCAACGGTAAATTGTCGTAACCATAAAGTCTTGCCACTTCTTCAAGAAGATCTTCTTCGATCGTGATATCTCCTCTTCGTGTTGGAACTGTCACTTGGAATTCATTTTCTCCAACCTTTACTTCAAACTGAAGGCGGTTAAAGATTGATTCCACTTCGTCAGCACTGATATCCGTACCCAGGACAGAATTGATTTTTTCCAAAGTGATTGTCACAACAGCAGGTTCTACTTTCAGGTTATCAACAGTGACGGAACCTTCCAATACCTCGCCGCCAGCAAACTGTGACATCAGGGAAACCGCTCTTTCAGCCGCTTCTCTTACACGATTTGGATCCACACCTTTTTCATATCGTGTACTCGCTTCGCTTCGCAGTCCATGGTCTTTGGATGCTGCGCGGACCGTTCCACCCGCAAAGTAAGCTGACTCTAAAAGAACAGTTGTTGTATCCTGGCCTACTTCAGAGTTCGCGCCGCCCATTACACCCGCTAACGCAACCGGCTCTGTTCCGTTTGTGATGACTAAATGATTTTCATTCAATGTTCTTTCTTCATCGTCCAATGTGACAATCACTTCGTCCTGCTTCGCTCTTCTCACAAGGATTTCCTTGGAGCCCAGGCGGTCATAGTCAAATGCATGAAGCGGCTGACCGTATTCAAGAAGGATATAGTTCGTAATATCAACTACATTGTTATGCGGTCTGATTCCCGATGCAATCAGGCGGTTCTGCATCCACATCGGTGACGGTCCGATTTTGATATTTTTGATCACCTTAGCCACATAAAGAGGGTTATCTTCTGTCGCTTCTACATTTACTGTGATATAGTCGGAAGCTTTCTCAGAAACCTCTTCGACTTTGATTTCAGGTTTTTTAACCTCACGTCCAAGGATGGCAGCTACTTCATAAGCAACACCAAGCATGCTCAAGGCGTCTGATCTGTTTGGTGTCAGTCCCAACTCTAGAACCGCATCATCCAAGTTTAGTTCTGCAACAGCATCAGAACCAACTTCTGCATCATTGGCAAAGACATAAATACCTTCTGCATGTTCTTTTGGAACCAGCTTTCCTTCTACTCCAAGCTCCTGAAGTGAACAGATCATCCCGTTTGATGCCTGACCGCGCAGTTTCGCTTTTTTGATTTTAAAATTGCCTGGAAGGACCGCGCCTACTTTCGCCACAGGCACCTTCTGGCCGGCAGCCACGTTCGGGGCGCCGCAGATGATTTGAACAGGCTCACCTTCACCTACGTCCACCTGGCATCTGTTCAGCTTATCTGCATCTGGATGAGGCTCGCATTCCAAAACGTGTCCTACTACCACATTTTTGATACCTTCTCCGATAACTTCGACACCCTCGACTTCAATTCCGCTCCGGGTGATTTTTTCAGCCAGCTCTTCAGGATTGATACCGGAGAGATCTACATAATCCTGCAGCCATTTATATGAAACAAACATTTTCCTGCCTCCTTAAGCTTTTTTATTCCTGCGTTTGAAATTGTTTTAGGAAACGAACATCGTCTGTATAGAAGTGGCGGATATCGTCGATTCCATATTTCAGCATGGCAATCCGTTCTGGTCCCATACCGAATGCGAAACCAGTATATTTCTTAGAATCGAATCCCGACATTTCCAATACATTTGGATGGATCATCCCGGCGCCGAGAATTTCAATCCAGCCTGTTCCTTTACATACGCTGCAACCTTCTCCGCCGCAAATTTTACATGTAATATCCATTTCAACAGAAGGCTCTGTAAAAGGGAAGAAGCTTGGGCGCAGGCGGATTTCCCTGTCCTCACCGAACATTTTCTTCGCGAATATCTGAAGCGTCCCTTTTAAATCACTCATTCGAATATTCTCACCGATGACCAATCCTTCTATCTGCATGAACTGATGGGAATGCGTCGCGTCATCATTATCGCGGCGGTACACCTTTCCTGGGCAGATGACCTTGATCGGCCCTTTCCCTTGATGCTTCTCCATTGTTCTGGCTTGAACCGGCGAGGTATGGGTTCTAAGCAGCGTTTCCTCCGTGATGTAAAAAGAATCTTGCATATCCCTTGCCGGATGGCCTTTAGGAAGATTCAATGCTTCAAAGTTATAGAAGTCTGTTTCCACTTCCGGTCCTTCAGCGATGCTGTAGCCCATTCCAATGAAGAGGTCTTCAATCTCTTCCACAATTTTCGTCAATGGATGTCTGCTTCCCTTTTTGACTGGCCTTCCAGGAAGAGTGACATCAATTGTTTCTGCTGCAAGCTTCTTGTTGACCGCTTCCTTTTCAAGCTTTTCATTCTTTTCTTCAAGACGTGCTGTGACTGCCGCACGTACTTCGTTTGCAAGAGCTCCCATTTTCGGCCGCTCCTCTGCAGAAAGCTTGCCCATACCTTTTAATACTTCGGTAATTGGTCCCTTTTTCCCGAGATAGGCAACACGGATATCGTTGAGTTCTTTAAGCCCTTCTGCTGCTTCAATTTTTTGAAGAGCTTCCTCTTGCAACTGCTTTAATTTGTCTTCCATGCAAATGGCCTCCTTAGATAATTTTGGCAATTTATTTTTAACAACAAAAAAACCTCCTCCCAATCAAGGGACGAGGTTATCGTCGCGGTACCACCCTTATTAAAACACAAGGACGAGTCCTGTGTTCTCTTCATTGGGATAACGGCTTTTCGCCGGTGCATCTTTCGGCTTCCTTAATGGAAACGGTCCCGATGCCAACTCAAGAGGTGAACGTTCACAATGCTGTCCATAAGGGCACTTTCAGTCCGGGCACCCTTTCCCTGGAATGGTTACAACATGCTACTTTTCTCTATCATTGTTTTTAACATATGTGCAATCTATTATAGAAAACATTGAAGATGTTTTCAAACCTTTTCGTGAAATTATTGCGCCTTTTTTAAATGATACATTAAAATGCCGGCCGCAATGGCTACGTTCAGGGATTCACTCTTCCCATAAATCGGAACATATAGGTTTTGATCCGTCGATTCCAAAATGGCTGGTGAAACCCCATTTCCTTCATTTCCAAGAATCAGCGCAAATGAATCTGAGCCGGATACTGTATGATACTCTACTCCATTTTCCAATGCTGTACCGTATACAGGAATTCCTTCATTTTTTAACTGAGGAATCCATTCTTGAAGGTCGCCTTTGATAATAGGGAGGTGAAAATGGCTTCCCTGTGCGGATCGGAGTACTTTCTGATTGTAAAGGTCCGCTGTACCCTCTCCAAGGATGATGATATCAATCCCTGCAGCATCGGCGGTTCTGATGATTGTCCCAAGGTTTCCGGGATCCTGCACCTCATCCAGCATCAAGAAGGTCTTACCCTTCAGCCCGAAAGTCCTTTCTTCAGTATAGTAGCAGACAGCAAATACTCCCTGGCTTGTCTCAGTGGCAGACACCGCTTTGGCGGCATCTTCAGAGAGGGTGATCACAGAGACCTCATCTATGTTCCACGTTGAAGGCAAATCGACTCCTTCTTTTACAAGAACCTCTTTGATAACCTCTTTATATCTCAGGGCTTCCTCAACTAGATGAAAGCCTTCGACTATATATGTACCTGAGTTTTCACGCTCTTTTTTCGTTTGCAGTTTCTTCCATTGCTTGACTTGCGGATTTTTTGCAGATTGGACGTATTTCACAGTCAGTATCTCCTTGTGAACAGTTTGGCGGCACCTGCCGCTTTTGAAATTATATTATACCTTACATTCTATACATAATAAACGTCAAGACAGGAGAAGATATCCAAGAAAACATTAATATCAGGGTAAAGGAGCGTTTAAAATGGGCTTGAACTTACGTAATGCGATTATCCATAATGTATCAGGAAACAATCAGGATCAATTAAAGGATACGATTGTGGATGCGATCCAGGGCGGAGAAGAGAAAACATTGCCTGGACTTGGCGTTTTGATGGAAGTATTCTGGAATAATGCCGATCCTCAGGAGCAGAAAATGCTGCTTGAAACAATCGAAGAAGGTTTGAACAAATAAGGAATGCGGATGCTTAGGGCATCCGTTTTTTGATTTTTAAGGAGTAAGGACATAGGTTTCTTCCCTTTCCTCGAGACATGTACCCAGAAGGTCAATGTATCACGCTAAGAGACTTGAATTTGTTTGAATTTTAAAAAGAGACCCCATAAAGGAGTCTCTTCAAACTTATCAATCGAATGTAATTTTAGCTACTGTGTCTTTGTCAAGACGCTTGATGACTTCAGTGATGAGTTTTACAGCATTTTCATAGTCATCACGGTGAAGCATCGCCGCATGAGAGTGGATGTAGCGAGTCGCGATTGTGATGGACAATGCAGGGACACCGTTAGCCGTCAAGTGGATCGCACCTGAATCTGTTCCGCCGCCTGCGATTGCATCGAATTGGTAAGGGATGTTGTTTTCGTCAGCAATATCTGTTACGAAGTCACGCAGCCCTTTGTGAGATACCATGGAAGCATCATAAAGAATGATTTGAGGGCCTTCACCCATTTTGCTTTGTGCTTCTTTTTCAGAAATTCCAGGAGTATCTCCCGCGATACCAACATCGACACCGAATGCGATATCCGGCTTGATTTTTGAAGCAGAAGTTCTCGCTCCGCGGAGACCAACTTCTTCTTGAACTGTACCAACGCCGTATACGACGTTTGGATGGTTTTCGCCTTTCAATCCTTTAAGGACATCGATGGCAATTGCACAGCCGATACGGTTATCCCAAGCTTTCGCTAAAAGCATTTTCTCATTGTTCATGACAGTAAATTCAAAGTAAGGTACAACCATGTCTCCTGGTTTAACGCCCCACTCTTGTGCTTCTTCACGGCTTGATGCACCGATATCAATGAACATATCTTTGATATCAACCGGCTTCTTGCGTGCTTCTGCAGGAAGGATGTGCGGCGGCTTAGAACCGATTACACCTGTGATGTCACCTTTTTTCGTTACAATTGTCACGCGCTGTGCCAGCATTACCTGGGACCACCAGCCGCCGACTGTTTGGAAACGAAGGAATCCTTTATCGTCGATTTGGGTAATCATGAAGCCTACTTCATCAAGATGGCCTGCTACCATGATTTTCGGACCGTTTTCATCGCCGACTTTCTTAGCAATCAAACTCCCTAAGTTATCTGTTGTGATTTCGTCAGCGAAAGGCTCTATGTATTTCTTCATTACATCTCTTGCTTCGCGCTCATTCCCTGGCACACCTTTAGCATCTGTAAGATCTTTCAGCATGCTTAGTGTTTCGTCAAGTTTCGCCATTATTTCGACCCCCTAATGATTTTATGTACCACAAACAATCATAACAAATTATCAGAATTTATTCAAAAGATAAACTTCAAATCATGCAGGCAACGTTAGGATTCCTCTCTTTTTCTTTTTATATCCTCAGTATCCTTCCTGCTGCCTCTGGTAATTCACTTCATTTTTCTGCTTATAAGCCTTTACAACTTCCTCATGAGAGAAACCAAGCAGCTCACCCAAATAAAAGTATTGGTGTACAAGCTGATCATACTCTGTAACAGACCTTCTTGATCCAAAGTCATTGATCGCAGTATAAATCTCCAGGAACTGCTTCGTCACATCTTTTTCAGCGTAGTTGGCACCTCTTAACTCAAAGTGCTGGATTCCTATATTAATCCCTAAAGATAAAATGAAATGCACTCCGTCTACAAACTCTTCCAATATGATACTTTTTTCAGATGAAGGTTTTGTACTCCAGAACTTGAAACATCTCGTTTCATTTGCAAGTTCTCCAACTTCAACAAGAAGCGCCATAATTTTTTTATGAAAAAGGTCGGCATCTTCAAGTCCATGTTCTTTTTCTATGTACGAATCGAGCTCTCTTTGCATTTCGAATAATTGGTTGATATTCACTATAACGGCTTCCTTTCTTTATTTACCCTCGTAAAATCTGTCTATCGCATCGAACACTATACCATACTGAATAGTCATTATAAAAAAAATATATTTTTTTATAAAAAAATGAAACTTTTTTGCGACTCAATCGTAGAGAGAGATAGTTGGACTATGCTGTATGATTGTCTGGGGGGTTTTTTGTGCTGATATTTATTAGAATTTTGATCTTTTTCCTTATTATTTACTTATTATACCGTGCTTTTAAATACATTGTGAATCCCAAGCGCAAGTTGGAATTGGCAATGGAACAAAAGAAGTTTTATTTCTTGGATGATCAAGAAAACGTCCGAAAAAATTTTCTTGTCACTTATAAGGGAGTTTTATTTCAAGGAGAGAAGTACCTTGGAACCACCGACCGGGCATTCGACGTTGTTTCCATTTTTGTATGGGTCGAAAACGCCAGTTCATTAAAAGGCATCAGCTATGAAGACCTGAAATATGTTGAGACAGAAATATTGGAAAGATACCCCAATGCCTCAATCGATTGGAAAAGTCCATTGAAAGAATTCATATACAAAAAAAAGAAGCCGGAAATGGAATAAGCTTTTCCGGCTTCTTTTTTGTTTTTTCAAGATGGTTGTTGGAAAAATTCCCGCCACTTGATCACCCTCACCTTTTCCCTCAAAGTATAGAACAGGATGGAGAGCCCCAGAAGGATGACCATGATGATTCCCGGGGTGAAAGCGGAAATGAACTCCCCAAACACAGTGTAAAAAAAGGCAAGCGGCAGATTCGCCAGGAAAGAGCTTTTCAAGTAATCTCCCAAAGCAGGTTTTCTTTCCATCAAACAAACATTCAACAATTGATAATGTACGAATGGAACCAGTCTTAAAACCGCTATCTGACCTACAGTCAGGACTGCTCCCTGTCCAAACCATTTTTGCTTTAGGATTAATAGTTTTTGATTCAAGGCTGGAAGCATTTTTAAAATAAAATAGGATCCACCCGATAAAAGCGTCAATCCAATAAGGGAATAAATCGTGCCAAAAACACTTCCAAATAAGATGCCGCCGACAATACACACCAGAACAACCGGGATGAAGACAAACTGCCTGAGAATATGAAATAAAATGAATGCCAGGGGAGCCAGCCAGCCGCTTGATTCAATGAAGGCAAAAACAAAGGCATACCTCTCGTCCATGCTCCCACCTCATTTCTATTGTTTACTACAGCATATACAAGGGTACGAGCTGTTAGAACAAGGCATTCTCCTGGAAAATGATGAAAGCCAGACCGGCATACGTAACCAGTTCAATCACAGATAAAGCCGGAAGACCGTACTTGAATGCAGCATGCTTCGTTTTATGCCGGTACCTTTTCATTCCAGCGTAACAACCGATTGCTCCTCCAAGGAATGCAACCTTCCAGATGGAACTTTCTCTGATTCTGTATTTATTCTGTCTTGCCCTGTTCTTGTCATTAGCCATGATGATAAATCCCATCAGATTCACAATGACGAAGTAAGCCAGAAGGAGTATTAATGGTGTGCTCACAAATGAACACCTCTTTTCATAGGATTTGTATTTTCTATAAGTATAAAGGATGAAGACCAAGTCAGGGGACTGGTTTCGAATAAAATTAATATTCCCTGAATAAGACTGAACTTATATTGAAGTGGCAACAGAGATTCTATGTAGATTGGAGCGGAAGCTGTGCGATCTCCTGCGGGATTAGCGGGACAGGTGAGACCCCGCAGGCGCAGCCGAGGAGGCTCATCCAGCTCCAGCGGCCAGCGCCTAGCAGATTTCAGGCTCTCTCCTTGCGATAAGTCAACAGCAACTCACTGTGTTCGTTGTGTTTCCTTTATCTCATGCGAGAGCCCTCCAATCTGTACGGCGCTGAACGGCCGCTTCCGCTTTTTAATTCACCGCCCGCCCCGCGGAGTCGCACAGCTGCAGCGGAAATCAACCTATTCCTATTAAAAACAAAAAAGCCATCCTCCAAAGAGAATGGCTTTTCATCAACAATATTACTTGTTGTTTTGAGCTTTTGCAGCTTCTGCTAATTGAGCAAATGCTTTTTCATCGTTTACAGCAAGCTCAGCAAGCATCTTACGGTTTACTTCGATACCTGCAAGTTTAAGACCATGCATCATACGGCTGTAAGAAAGACCGTTCATACGAGCAGCTGCATTGATACGAGTGATCCAAAGCTTACGGAAGTCGCGCTTTTTCTGGCGACGATCACGGTAAGCATACATGTAAGATTTCATAACCTGCTGGTTAGCTACTTTGTATAATGTATGTTTTGATCCGAAAAATCCTTTTGCTAATTTAAGAACTCTTTTGCGACGTCTGCGTGTTACTGTACCGCCTTTTACACGTGGCATATTATTTCCCTCCTAGTGTGGTAGATCCATTTCGATTTATAGGTTGTCAAGCATGTGACGAATGCGTTTGAAATCACCTGCAGAAACAACTGCGCCTTTGCGTAGCTTACGCTTCTGCTTCTGAGATTTGTTAGCGAATAAGTGGCTTGTGTAAGCATGAGAACGTTTTAATTTTCCAGAACCTGTCTTTTTAAAACGCTTAGCTGAGCCGCGGTGAGTTTTCATTTTTGGCATTTGAAATTCCTCCTCGATCCATTACTTTTCATTAGTTGGTGCTAATACTAAGAACATACTGCGTCCTTCCATCTTTGGCTTCGATTCTACTGTAGCAATGTCTTTGCATGCTTCAGAGAAACGATCCAACACACGTTGGCCGATTTCTTTATGCGTAATGGCACGGCCTTTAAAGCGGATGGAAGCTTTGACTTTATCTCCTTTTTCAAGGAACTTGCGAGCATTGCGAAGCTTCGTGTTAAAATCATGTTCTTCGATACCAGGGCTCAGACGAACCTCTTTCAAATTGATGATTTTCTGGTTTTTGCGAGCTTCTTTCTCTTTCTTTTGCTGCTCGAACTTATACTTACCATGGTCCATGATACGGCCCACCGGTGGTTTTGCATTCGGCGCAACCAATACAAGATCAAGATTCACACGACCAGCGATTTCCAACGCTTCATTTTTGGTTTTGATTCCAAGCTGCTCACCGTTTTGATCAATCAGACGGATTTCACGAGCACGTATGCCTTCGTTAACGAACATGTCTTTGCTAATAGTCAGACACCTCCAAGGTTTTTTGAGAATACTACGTTTGGGCAAGATCAGCATAGAGCAAATTTTCTGCAGGAACTAATGTCAATGATTTAGTCAATAAAAAAATGCCGGTGGCAAAGCTCACCCGCATAGAATAAGACGCTAAACGTCATAAAGTACATTTCGTAAAACCTGCCAACTGCCTAGTGCGTCAATCAGGTGAGAAGCGGGTAGCTCCTTCTTTACCGCAAACTGTATTCAATTACCTTAGTACTATATCATAACCAGTATTCACTGTCAAATGATCGCTTTCCTTTGCAACAAGAATTATCTTATCAAAGAATCATTCTGACTGCAACTGTTTTTTTCAAAAATGTTTCAAATGGAGTCCCACGTGAAATAGTATAGTACAAGTTTTTTTTCAAAAGGAGGACGAAATTTCATGAAAAAAACACTTTCCGTGTTGACTGTTCTATCAATGTCCGTACTTCTCGGCGCATGTGCAGAGGACGAAAACGCTGCGGATAATACATCAGGAAATCAGGAAGTCGTAGTTGAAGATGAGGAAACAAATACACTTGAAGAAGGTGAAGAGGTATTCACAGACGATCGGTCTGAAGGAATCAAGTTCGATTATTTTGAAATGAATGTGGAATACCCGGACATGATTGAAACTGCCTATCAAGTTGAATATGAGAAAGAAAATGACGGCCTTGAAGCCAGCATTGATGATAACCTTAACGGGCAGGAAAAAGACGGGGCACAAGCTTTTGAGACCCTTTATCCGATTTTCTCTGAGCTCGATTTTGATGAAAACACCTCACAAGAGGATTTGGTTTCGCAGATCGTCTCCCAATTTAATCTACGGGAAGACTTTGAATGGATGGAAGTTGATATTGATCTAAGCAATGGAGAAACAATTGAATTTGAAGCTGAGACCAGCTGATTTTTACAATTAGAGCAGCCAATAGTGGCTGCTTTTTTTGGTTCTGGCCATAAAAAAGCCGGCTCCTCCTTAAAGAAACCGGCAAATCATTTTATCTATTGACTTCATCAGTTACTTTCTGAATGAATTCTGAAAGTGAGACTGTTTCGGACTTTTGCTCACCGTATTTCCTTACATTCACGGCTTCTTCCTGGATTTCATTATCACCGACAACAAGCATATACGGAATCTTGCTCATTTGTGCTTCGCGGATTTTGTATCCGATTTTTTCGTCACGGCTGTCAAGTTCCACACGGAGCCCTTGTGCTTGAAGCTCTTCTTGAACTCTCTTTGCATAATCAAAATGCACATCAGGGGAAACAGGGATAACCTGAACCTGAACTGGGGCGAGCCAAGTAGGGAATGCTCCTTTGTATTCTTCAATCAGGAATGCAACGAAACGTTCCATCGTTGACACGACTCCTCGGTGGATAACGACCGGACGATGATGCTTTCCGTCTTCCCCGATATACGTTAAATCAAAGCGTTCAGGAAGCAGGAAGTCCAATTGAACAGTTGATAGTGTTTCTTCCTTGCCTAATGCTGTTTTCACCTGGACATCCAATTTAGGACCGTAGAATGCTGCTTCGCCTTCTGCTTCGAAGTAGTCGATCTCCATTTCATCCATGGCTTCTTTCAGCATCGCCTGTGCTCTTTCCCACATCTCATCATCATCAAAATACTTCTCTGTATCTTGAGGATCGCGGTACGAAAGCCTGAAGGAATAGTCGTTGAGATCAAAATCCTTATAAACCTCAAGAACCAAACGGACAACACGTTTGAATTCTTCTTTGATTTGATCCGGACGTACGAATAAATGTGCATCATTCAGAGTCATGCCCCTTACACGCTGCAGACCTGAAAGCGCTCCGGACATTTCGTAACGATGCATTGTACCAAGTTCGGCAATTCGTATCGGCAGTTCACGGTAACTGTGTATGCTGTTTTTGTAAATCATCATATGGTGCGGGCAGTTCATCGGGCGAAGGACCAATTGCTCATTGTCCATGTCCATGACAGGGAACATGTTTTCTTGATAGTGATCCCAGTGCCCGCTTGTTTTATAAAGATCGACACTTCCCATGATTGGAGTGTAGACATGGTCATAACCAAGTTTTTCTTCCTTATCGACGATATAACGCTCGATGATGCGGCGGATTGTCGCACCTTTAGGAAGCCACATCGGGAGACCTTGTCCCACTTTTTGCGAGTTCATGAACAGGTTAAGCTCTTTTCCGATTTTACGGTGGTCGCGTTCTTTCGCTTCTTCAAGCAGACGCAAATGCTCTTTCAAGTCTTCTTTCTTGAAAAAGGCTGTTCCGTAAATACGCTGAAGCATTTTGTTGTCGCTGTTACCGCGCCAGTATGCACCAGCTATGCTAAGAAGCTTGAACTCTTTGATTTTCCCTGTGGATGGAACATGGATTCCACGGCAAAGATCGAAGAAATCACCCTGCTCATAGATGGAAACCTGCTCATCTTCAGGAATTGCCTCAAGAAGTTCGATTTTATATTCATCGCCAACTTCTTCGTACATTTTTTGCGCTTCATCACGGCTGACATCTTTTCTGATAACCTCAAGGTTCGACTCGGAAATCTTCTTCATTTCTTTTTCGATTCTCGGCAGATCTTCAGGAGTAATCGAATGCTCTGTATCAATATCATAGTAGAACCCGCCTTCGATTACCGGGCCGATTCCCAATTTTGCATCAGGAAATAATCTCTTAACCGCCTGGGCCATTAGGTGGGCAGTACTGTGACGAAGGATTTCTAAAGCATCCTTATGGTCAGGTGTCACGATTTCAATGGCGCCATCCTCTTTGATTGGTGTTTTTAGATCTATAAGATGGCCATTGATTTTTCCGGCTAATGCTTTTTTCTTCAGACCTGGGCTGATGGAAGAAGCAATATCTTCAGTTGTTGTTCCTTGAGGAAACTCCTTTACGTTTCCATCAGGGAAAGTGATTTTCAATGCTTCTGACATGTTATTTCCTCCTTAATTACTTTTCTGTTCAGTTAGGGTGTTCTTTTTTTACAAAATAAAAAAACCCCATCCCTTCAAAAATGAAGGGACGAGGTTTGTTATATTATTATCTCGTGGTTCCACCCAACTTCTCATTTGCTATAAAAAAAGAATAAGTGCAAATGACTCCGGATCATATAACGGCTGCTGCCGTCAACCAATACTGACGAACGATAAGCGGCGAATTTCTGCGTCGATTTCGCTTGTTCGGATCCTCGCGTATGTCAGATACGCTCGTTCGTGTTCATAGTTGAAGTTCAGAGGCGGTAAGTATTTCAATCGTGTTAGGAAGTTCCAGCCTTATGCTTCCCTCTCTGTGAACCGTCTTTGAATACTGTTGCCCTCATCAAAACCTTGATATATGAAGTTAATATGTAGGTTATTATAGTCGGTTAGATGAGGAAAATCAAGCGCAGCGCTGTAAAAATTATTATTCATTCACAGCATCCGGGATGTCTGGCTGAACGGTCTCAGGAAAGGATGATAACGGAAGTATCCTGACACGCTCCTCGAAAATGTTTTGTATCGTTCGAATGAGCTTTAATTCAGGTTCTGTACAATACACGTTGATCAGTTTTGGTGCCATGGACAATAATGGTGCGATTGTATATGAATCAACATAAACAGGGTGATTGGTCAAAAGCCGCTTATCAACCACACTCAATAATTCGGTTCGTTTCATTTCTTTTAACTCAGCGTTAAAAAACAATAAATCACAGTTTGAGAAATATAGGTGGATGGTTTCCTGCTGATCGCTCTTGCTCGCGAGATAATCCCTCAGCATTTGCACAAACATCTGATAGTCCTGCTCCAGCTTATATTCATCTATAGCCTTTTCAACATACAAAACCGTTCTCTCATAAAGGGCTTTCAGCCTGAATTTCACAAAGGAGTCGAAGTGAACAGGCTCCTCGCTCTCCAGTAATGATTCCAGATTGCCATGAAGGAATTCTCCTTCATTCCATTCATTCAGCAAGCTGGTCAATTCATCTCTTTCCCCACTCAGCATCTCGCCCACAATTGTCAATATCTGTTCCTGTTCGTGTGCATCTTTGTAGAGGTAGTATTCGGATAAGATATAGGCGGCCCATTCCAATCGCTTGATATTCATAATGAACCTGTATAGCCCATCTAAGATGCCTTGTTTATTTTCCTGTTTCTTTATTGAAACGATATAATGCTTCTGATTTTGAAAAAGTGTTTCGTGGACCAATGTGCCGCACGATTCTTTTTCTAAAAACTTTTGGAGATTCCTAGCGTCTCCATATTGTTTGAAAATCATTTCAAACAAATCCGCTCCCCCCTTTAAAGCCAAATCCCTGCTTTATATATATGGGGAGCTGGGACAAATTAGAAGTAGCTGGTCCGATTTTCATTTAAAAAGCCTCGGAACATTTTGTGTTTAAGGAAGAGTAGTGATCTCCGCTCTAGCTGTACGACTCCGCGGGGCGGGCGGTGAGCCTCCTCGGCTGCATAAAAAGCGTAAGCGGCCGTTCAGTGACGTACAGATTGGAGGGCTTCTGCATGAGATAAAGGAATCACAACGAACAAAGTGAGTTGATGATGACTTATCGCAAGGAAGGAGACCGAAATCTGCTAGTCGCTGGCCGCTGGAGCTGGCTTCGCCTGCGGGGTCTCACCTGTCCCGCTAGTCCCGCAGGAGGTCGCAGAGCTTCCGCTCCAATCACCCGGAAACAACAGAGATACAAAAAAATCTATTTTAGCGTGTAGGTATCATATCCAAATAATATATTAGAAGAAAAAAGTGAACTCTTTCCTTCAGCTAATAGTCAATCCATAAAAAAAAGCAGGAAATTGTCTCCTGCTTCTATTCTCTCCTATTAATTCCATCAAGAAGGACCGGTCTTGTCAGGTACTTAATTCTTTCCATGATCCTTGCTGCTTTCATCTTCTCTTCTTCTCCGCGCTGGGAATAAGTAAGGTGGTGTTTAAGCCCCTCATAATCGAAATTTGAGGTGAAGAAGGTTGGAAGGTTCTCAAGCATCCTGAACTGAAGGATCGTTCCAAGGATCTCATCCCTTACCCAGCTGGACATCGTTTCAGCCCCAATATCGTCAAGCATCAGGACAGGAGCTTTTTTGACAGCATCCAACTTTTCATCCATTGAATGATCATTTAGCGACTGCTTCATCTCCCGGACAAACTCCGGCATATATACCAGGAGAGATGCTACCTTTTTATCTGCCAGCTGATTGGCTATTGCCCCTAGAAGATAAGATTTCCCCACCCCGAATTTCCCGTGAAGATAAAGGCCTTTCAGATTTCTGCCAGGCTCATAATTCTCAACAAATTCGTTGGCGAGATCGACTGCTTCAAGCCTTCCTGGTGAATCAAGATCGATCTTAGAAAATGATGCCTGCAGTATATCCTTTGGTACATAGAGGCTTTTAATGAGTTTTTCTGATTTTCTTTTCTCATCCTCCATCTCTTTCCGAGGGCAGACATGGTATTCAATATCAATCAGATTCCCTCTTATGACCAAGTGGGGATCATATCCCTGCATCATATTTTTACATTGAGCAAGACTTGGACAATCAACACATTGCTTGCTTTGGGAAATGTATTCATACAGTTTCATCAAGCTGTTGTCCACCATCGTCTTGGTGATTCTTCCTTGATTCTTTTCTATAAAATGTTTAACATAATCGTCTTGCATGATCTCCTGCCTCATCTTTTCGTATCTTGCTTTAAAGGCTTGAGAGCCCCCAAGCTTTTTCAGGGTGTTATTGATCGATTCCAAACTTCTCCACCTACTTTCGGTATTTCTTCAACTTTTCTTCAAGTTTCCGTTTCTGTTCTTCAAAATCAGTACTGCTCTGTGAAGATTCACTGCCCTCTTTCGCTGCAGGTTTTTCATCAAACCAATCCGGCAGCTTTTCAGTACGTACAGGCTTCTTATAATTCTTTTTAGTATTCTCTTTTTTCCCGTCAGCCCACTCAAGGTATTGCCTATGCTCTTTTTTGGCAAGGTCCATTGCCTCTTGGGCCGTGGAAACTTTTTTCCTTACCCAGTGGGAAGCAATCTTTTCCATATATCCTTTTGTCAGCTTCATGTCGGTCTTCAGTAATACATACTGCAAAAGGACATTAGTGACACCAGTGGAAAGTTTCTTTGAGAACATCACTTCCTCAATGGCCTTAAGATCACTATTTGCAGGCTCAATTCCGCCAGAAATATCTTTAAGCACATCTTTGGGTGAAGTGGTTTCCAGATATTCAATCAACTCTTCTTCCTTCGATGCAGGCTGTTTTCTTGGAGAAGATTCAGCCTTCCGCACCTTGGGCTGCAGGTCGGGGAGCGGGTCCCCTGCATGCTGAAGCTGATACCAATCCCTTGCTGCTTTACGTAATTCTTCAATATTGATCTCATCATCCTCAGTCAAAGCGCTCAACACGACATTTTTCATTTGCAGCGGGTCGATACTGTACAAACAGCTCAACTTTGCTACTGTTTCTTTTACATGAGGTGTAAAGGAACGCCTCGGGACCATATTCTGTGAAAGGCCGGCAAGCAGCAAATCAAAATCAAAATCGAGGGTATCAACAGGCACCCCAGAAGGATTCCTGGGAGTTGTAAACTTTTCTTTTTCAGCCAGTGAACTCGCCTGTTCCGCTTCCTCATCAAGCAGGTTGATCGATTGGCTGGAAGTATAGACATCCTGAAATGACCTTGTGACCTCCTGATAAGACGAAAAATCCACCTCTTCATCACAGAAGAACTTTTTCAATCGGTTAAAATGCGTTTTACCAATCTTTCGGAACAGATAGACATTCAACATCCCATCCGAGAAGAACTGTTCTGGTGATAATGGAGGCTGAATCTCATAGATGAACTCCCTGGGATCCCCCTCCTGTTTCACAAAAGTCTTCAACAGGCCGATTCCTTCTAACTTCAGTCTGGCTTCGTAAATATCAGGCAGGTTGGAAGAAAGAAAATTCATTAAGTGGTAATGTGTTGATTGTTCCGAATTCAACCTGTATTCTTCTACTTCATTTAAAAGCGTCATATACAGACTGTAGCATACCGGCCCTATCAACGGCTGATATAAGAAGGTAACTGCTTTCTGTTCATATTCCTGGATGACACCATTTAAACAAACAGTATATCTGTCAACAGGCTGAATTTTATTCCAGTGGTTCATCATTCTAATCTCCCTTACTTTTCCGAAAACGGTGACTCGCAGTGATGCATTGAAACAAAGAGAAAAAGAGCCAAGTTGTCCCTCAGCTCAAACACATTCAGTCTTTTTTTATCAAATCTTTTAATTCATCTATAAATACATTAATGTCTTTAAATTGACGGTAAACCGATGCAAAACGGACATATGCCACTTCGTCTACCTTTGCCAGCCTGTCCATCACAAGTTCGCCGATTTTTTCGGATGGCACTTCTGATGAACCTTCATTCCTCAATTCTTTTTCAATATCCCCAGTAATGCTGTCCAGTGTATCGAGGGAAACGGGCCGCTTTTCGCACGCTTTAATAAGACCCCTCAGCATCTTCTCGCGGCTGAACTCCTCACGAGTCCCTTCCTTTTTCACCACGATAAGAGGAAATTCCTCTACTTTTTCGAAAGTGGTGAACCTGTATGAACACATTTCACATTCCCGTCTGCGTCTAATGGAGCGTCCTTCATCAACCGGACGGGAATCCACTACTCTGGTTCCATTATATTTGCAAGATGGACATTTCATAATATCAGCTCCGATAATCTTTGTAACAGTCGGATTTTGCTTTGTTTATCTACTTAAATAATATAAAACTGAGCCTATATTCACAAGGTGGAATTTATATCCTTTTCAGCCGGCTGTCCAATACTTGATAAAAAGAGGCAATTTCCTGCTTCATTTTAGGATAAGAGCCCGGTACCTTCTTCTCAGCACTGACTTTAAAGTCGACTGCCGATTCAAAAGGAGCGACGTTAATAGCGGTAGCGACAATAAAATAACCTGGAAACCCGCTTTTCTCCACAGTGATTTCCCCTCGTTCCCTGGACTCTCCAGTCACTTTATATTCTTTGGAAGAGAACAAATCCAGGACAGCCTGAAAAACCTTGTCTTGTGCAGATTTATAATAACGTGTCTGTAATTCTTTATCCGCATTAGAATCAGATGTTTCTATATCAGATTTAAAAATGGACATTATGGATGAAAATACTCCCAAGTTCTTTCCCTCACGATCCTTATTTAAGTTCACATGTTTGTTTTAGATATATTCCGAAAAAACATTCCTATTTCTATTGTACCGAAATTCTTTAGTTAAAAAAAGCATTCCCCTTCATAAAGCGGGAATGCTGTCGGTTTAATATCCTTGATGTTCTCTTTATCTATAAAAATATAAAGAACAAAGTCTAGGTTTACTTCTTATGATGCAGGAAGAGACCCTCTTTAGGGGCATCATTTTTTACTCGCTTCTCTTTTGGTGACTGCATATACCCTCTTTGAGGGCATCATTTTCGACCGGCTTCTCTTTTGGTGACTGCATAGACCCTCTTTGAGGGCATCATTTTCGACTGACTCCTCTTTTGATGACGGTATAGACGTTCTTTGGGGGCATCATTTTCGACCGGCTCCTCTTTTGATGACGGTATAGACCCTCTTTGAGGACACCATCTTCTTCTATTTCAGCTTTTGATGTACCCCGCTCCCCTGATTATCCCCCGCGAGGCTGCGTGCTGGAGCGGGATACAGGTATCAATCTTTGTTATCCATAACTTAAGACTTTCATAATTTCCTTAACAATAAAAAAGAGCCTTCTATTAACCAGAAGGCTCCGTGTTTTTTATAGTGCATTCACTTTTGATTGTTTCACTTGTACAGGACCCATGCCGCGCGGCAGCTCAATATTCTCACGCGTTTGTGCATTTAGGGCTTCAGCTATATAATCAGCAGCGATATTAGGATCAAGATCACCACATGTATATACATCAATGCTGGCATAACCATGCTCCGGGAAGCTGTGGATAGTCAAGTGAGATTCGGAAATGATCACCACTCCGCTTACACCTTGAGGTGCAAATTTATGGAAGGCCACCTCACGAACTTCAGCACCTGATTTCAATGCAGCATCTACAAATGTTCTTTCAATCTCGTGTACATCATTTAACTTGTCAAAATCGCAACCCCATAATTCTGAGATTACATGTCTACCCATTGTTTCCATTTGTTGTTTCCCCCTTTGACATATTTTTTTTCGTCAAAATGAACCTATCCTTCGGCAACATAATAACTACCACGGGGGAAAGTTAGTCCGAAGAGGTCCTAACCCTTTAAGTAGTTAACAATATTTACATTTGCGTTCAAGAAGTTCACGAAAAATAGTATACTTTGTTTATTTCAGATTTGCAATAAAAAATATTAATTATTTTTATGCAAAAGTTTTTTCAGAAAGCAGATCCTGCGAATATGCATTCCTAAAGGGTTTTCAAGAATTTAACCATTGGCCTTCATAGACTTTTCCCCGTTTGATTTACAAACCCTTAAATTGTTTTTTCCCATAAAAAAGGAATTATACGCATCTATCTTTCTATGAATCTAAAAATAAAAAAACCGGGGGAGCTCCCCGGTTCTTCAAATAGTATTATACATTCACACTTGTTTTCATTTGCTGTGCTACATATTTCGTCAAATCCACAACCCGGCAAGAGTAGCCCCACTCATTGTCATACCAAGCAAGCACTTTTACCTTACGGTCACCGATGACCATTGTAGAAAGTCCGTCAATGATGGCAGAATGTGGATTTGTATTGAAGTCGATGGATACAAGCGGTTCTGTCGTGAACTGCAGGATCCCTTCAAGCGACCCTTGAGACGCCGTGATTAACGCTTCGTTGATTTCTTCCGCTGTTACATCTCTCTTCACATCAACAACTAGATCAACAAGCGAGACATTCGGTGTAGGCACACGCAGCGCCATTCCATGAAGCTTTCCTTTCAACTGAGGCAGGACCAAAGATAATGCTTTGGCAGCACCTGTAGTTGTCGGGATGATGGACTGTCCGCAAGCTCTTGCTCTTCTCAGATCTTTATGTGGATTATCGATGTTTTTCTGATCATTAGTATAAGCATGAACGGTTGTCATCAGACCATTTTCAATGCCAAACTGTTCATCCAGCACTTTGGCTACAGGTGCAAGGCAGTTTGTTGTACAAGAGGCATTGGAAATAACGTCATGCTCTTCAATTTTTAGAGCGCTTTCATTTACACCCATAACAATGGTCACATCTTCATTTTTACCAGGTGCCGTAAGGATGACTTTTTTCGCACCGGCTTCAAGATGCATGCTTGCTTTGTCTTTGGAGTTGAATTTCCCTGTAGCCTCTATCACAATATCGATCCCAAGCTCTTTCCAAGGAAGTTCCCTTGGGTCACGGTTGCTGATTAATTTCACACGTTTATCGTTCACAATGATGGCATTTTCTTCTGTTGATACCTCAGCATTGAATGTACCGTGATTTGTGTCATACTTAATCAGATGAGCAAGAGTTTCTGCGGGATAACTCGCATTAATCGCCACAATATCAATATTCTCATCCATTATCGCTTTCCTGAACACCATTCTTCCGATACGCCCAAAACCATTGATTGCAATTTTCGCCTTCATTAATCTGGCTCCCCTCTATATAAACGTTATACTTTTTGTGTATTTCAATTAGCATTAGTATAACATAATTATGAAAAAGTTGAATGATAAATTCGCATATTTTCAATGATTAATTATTCTGAAAACTAATACAAAACGGCCGCTGCTTTAAATCCTTCCTTACCTATACCACAATCCGTCCTTCTCTAAATGGAAATATAAAAAAAGAAGCCTTTCAGCTCCTTTTATGGCATCAGGTTCCATTGGACAATAAGTTCGTCCAGCTGTGCCAATGTCTCTTCGATTGTACCCCTGTTATCCAATACCGCCTGGGCAAGCTCCTTTTTCTTGTCCAGCGGCATTTGGGATTCTATTCGGGCAGCTGCCTCTTCTTCAGTCAATTCATTCCGCTTCATCAGCCGGATTAACTGAGTCTCCCGGTCTACATACACAACGATGGTCTTATCAACCATCCAGGTTAAGTTACTTTCATACAGCAGCGGAATATCCATAAACACTGTATGCTTTCCTTGTTCGAATGCTTGATCTTTCTCAGCCAGCATCCGGGACCTTACAGCGGGATGGACGATGCCATTCAACTCTTTCCTGCGTGCCTCATCATTAAAGATGATATCGCCGAGTGCTGTCCGGTTTAAAGTTCCATCAGGATTCAGGATTACCTGACCGAAGACCTCAACTATTTTATCAAGTGCAGGCTCTCCCGGTTCAACCGCCTTTCTCGCGGCCGCATCAGCATCCACCACCGAGAAGCCTTTTTCTATAAGAAGCTTTGACACAGTACTCTTTCCACTGGCAATCCCGCCAGTCAGGCCGATAATTGACTTCATTATCAGTCATCCTTTCTTTACATCAGAACCGGAGCACGCCGATCAGGATCAAGAGGACCCCCGGTAAAAATGAAACCTTTTGCACCCAGTGCATATGGGCGCAGCTTTTTCCAATCTTTAAACCTGCAGATAAAAACCCCATACTCATTACCATGACCGTAAAAGCCAATAACAGGGGAGAATACCCTAACAGTGCAGCACCGAAACCGGCACCAAATGCATCGAGAGAAAGCGCGAGTCCAAGCATGATCGCCTCCACCCCGGTTATCGTGCCTGATTTATCAAAATCGGCAGCCATCGGCCTTTTTAAAATATTTATGACGAGCCCGATCGATTCAATTTCAAAGTTAAATAAAATCTTTTCTTCATCAACAGCGGAATCTTTTCCTGTCCGAAAAAATTGCAAAAGGACAAATGCACCCAGCGCGATCAAAATCAGTCCACCGATTTTGTCCGCCAATCCTTCTGACAGGACATTTTCCGCTGCTCCTCCTAAAGACATGGCAGCCAGAAGCGAGCCTGCAGAGCAGAAAGAAATCACCACAATGGATTTCAGCGGCATCCCCATCTGCCTCAGGCCATAAGTCAACCCCGTACTAAAGCTGTCTAGACTTACGGCAAACGCAAGCATGAATAATAAAAGTGTTCCACTCATGTTGAAAAGCTCCTCCTCCGTCTATGAATCAGGAGGGTTGAAAACCAGAAGTTCATAGTGAGTATCCGGCTATCCTCCATACGTTTAAAAACTACGATAGTATATGGAGAGAGCTTATCAATTGTTAAGAACCATTTTATTATGCTTTAGTGCGAGGGCTTAGCTGCTTGATGCTCCATTATTACTTCTGGCAATTCGGACAGAAATGAGTTCCTCTGCCAGCTGTGACATTTTTTTCGATTGGCTTGCCGCAGTTTCTGCATTCTTCATTTTTCCGGCCATAGACAAATAATTTCTGCTGGAACATCCCGATTTGGCCTTGTGAGTTCACGTAGGATCGAATCGTGCTGCCTCCCTGTTCCACAGCCTCACTTAAAGTATCTATGATTTCTTTATGAAGTTTCTTCATTTCGGATTTTTTAATTGATTTAGCCTTCCTGGCAGGATGGATCCCGCTTCGGAAAAGGGCCTCATCAACATAGATATTTCCCAGACCGACGAGAACAGTCTGATCCAGCAATACAGCTTTGACAGCACGCTCTGTTTTCGCGAGTTTTTCTGTTAGATGATCCACAGTAAAATCTGGAGAAAAAGGTTCGGGTCCAAGCTGTGATAACGGAAGGCTCAGATTCTCTTCACCTTTTGGAAACAGATGCATCGTACCGAATTTCCGGACATCCTTATATCTTAATTCTGAACCATCTTCAAAATGGAAGATGACATGGGTATGTTTATCGACCTCTTCTCCGCCTGGAAACACCCCGTATCGTCCTTCCATCCTCAGGTGCGAGACAAGAGAATAATGATCTGTTTGTATGATCAGAAATTTCCCTCTGCGGTCGACTCCCTGAATGGTTTCCCCCTGCAGAGATAATTTGAATTCTTCCACTTCATCTGGAAGCTTGACCATCTTCGGCCAAAAAACAGATACCGATTGTATTCTTTTTCCTGAAACCAACTCAGCCAATGTTCTTCTGACGGTTTCTACTTCTGGCAGTTCTGGCAAATCTGTTCACCCACTTAAGTTTCTATTTTGCGTCGTACCAAGTCGGTCCGTATGAGTAATCGACTTTTAACGGAACCGCAAGCTCAACAGCATTCTCCATTACTTCCGGAACAATTTCTTTAAGACGTTCAATTTCATCCTCAGGTGCTTCAAAAATCAACTCATCGTGTACTTGGAGCAAGAGGCGCGCCTGAAGATTTTCTTTCTCCAGTCTCTCTGCCATATCAATCATCGCTTTTTTGATGATATCCGCAGCACTTCCCTGGATAGGAGTGTTCATCGCTGTCCTCTCGGCAAAACTGCGGACATTGAAGTTGCGGCTTGTGATCTCAGGGATATATCTGCGTCTGTGGAGCAGTGTTTTTACGAATCCTTTTTGTTTCGCTTCACCGATAATATCATCCATATATTCCTTGACTCCCGGATAGCTGTCCAGATATCTTTGAATGAATTCCCCGGCTTCTTTCCTTGTTATCCCTAAGCTTTGGGAAAGCCCAAAGTCACTGATTCCGTATACAATCCCGAAATTGACCGCTTTTGCATGCCTTCTCATATTGGAAGTAACATCGTCAGCCTCAACATGGAATACATCCATGGCTGTTTTGGTATGAATATCCATTCCTTCATTGAATGCCTCTATCAGTTTTTCATCGCCTGCAATATGAGCAAGCACCCGAAGTTCAATCTGAGAATAGTCGGCTGCAAACATCAGCCATTCTTTCTCAGAAGGCACAAATGCCTGCCTGATTTTCCGGCCTTCTTCTAATCGGATAGGAATATTCTGCAGGTTTGGATCTGTTGAGCTCAGTCTTCCTGTTTGAGTCAAAGCCTGATTAAAACGGGTGTGGACTTTGTTGTTGTCTTCATGAATGACTTTAAGCAAACCTTCGATATAAGTTGACTGCAGTTTCCCAAGTTGACGGTAATGCAGGATATGGACGACAATCTCATGCTTGGACTGCAGCTTCTCAAGAACATCTGCAGACGTTGAGTATCCTGTCTTTGTCTTCTTGATGACAGGGAGTTCCAGCTTTTCAAATAAAATGACACCAAGCTGTTTAGGTGAATTGATATTGAATTTCTCGCCAGCGAGTTCATAGATTTTCTTTTCCATTTCATCAAGCCGGTCGGCGAGTTCCTTCTTCATTTCCTTCAGACGCTCCACATCTACAGCAACCCCAGTGTACTCCATATCGGCAAGAATGATGGCCAGCGGAAGTTCGAGGTCTGTAAACAATTGATACTGGTCGTTCTCCTTCAAGGCTTCCTCGCAAGTGCTCTTAAGCTCATAAACCACGTTTGCTTTTCTGGCCAGGTGCTCAGCAAGTTTCTCTTCTTCCGGTACCTTCCGCTTTGCCCCTTTGCCGTATACAGCTTCATCCGATTCAATCGCAGAAGCTCCGTGCCTCTTGGCAACTGATGCAAAATCATCTGCCGATTCTGCCGGGTTGAGTATATAAGAAGCAATCAGCAAGTCAAAATCAACACCGTTCAGTTCAACGCCCTGTCTTCTTAGTGACACGATTGATCTTTTTGCATCATAAACGGATTTCTTAATGCTTTCATCAGCCGTCCACTCTTTAAAAGCATTAGACTCAAGGGCCGTATCAAGTGTGAAGAAGTAGTTTCCACTTTTATTCCTCATACTTATCCCGACAATTTCTCCGTTGAAATAATTATCTTCCATCACTTCAATGTAGAGAGAAGAATCATCCTTAAGGTGCTCATCTTTTACTTCAGTTAAAATTTCATAAGAAACATCTTGTAAATCTTCTGCCTCTTCGACCGTTTCCCCCATCTTTTCCAGAAGGGAGTTGAAACCCAGCTCTTTAAAGAAAGCTTTCAATTTTGGATCGTCGCTTCCTTCATAATTCAGATCCTCAAGTGAAACCTCAATCGGGGCTTCGCGAAGAATGGTCGCAAGCTCTTTACTCATTACTGCCTGATCCTTATGTTCTTCAAGCTTTTCCTTCAGTTTTTTCCCGCTTACTTCTTCGATCGATTCCAACAGCTTTTCAATGGTGCCAAACTGCTTCAACAGCTTTATGGCTGTTTTTTCGCCAACCCCCGGCACTCCTGGAATGTTATCGGAGCTGTCGCCCATCAAGCCTTTCATATCAATTATGCGGTCCGGAGTGATTTCCCATTTCTCCATGATATGTTCAGGTGTATACATTTCAATATCCGTTATTCCTTTGCGGGTGATGCCCACTGTTGTTGTCTCGGAGCTGAGCTGCGTCAAATCTTTATCCCCTGATATGATCTTCACTTCGTAACCGTCTTTCTCTGCCTGCAGTGAAAGGGTTCCGATTATATCATCCGCCTCGTAGTTCTCAAGCTCATATCTCGGGATTTGATAAGCATCCAGCAGTTCTCTTATATAGGGAAATTGCTCGGATAGTTCCGGCGGTGTCTTCTGCCTTCCGCCTTTATAATCACCAAATGTTTTATGTCTGAATGTCGTTTTTCCGGCATCGAACGCCACCAGAATATGTGTCGGCTTTTCATCTGATATAATTTTTTGCAGCATGGTAGTGAAGCCATACACGGCATTTGTATGTACTCCTTTATCATTGTTTAATAAAGGAAGCGCGAAAAAGGCACGGTAAGCTATACTGTTTCCGTCAATCAGGACTAACTTTTTTTTCATAATGAACCTCCCTGGTAAAGGTTTTTGTCTAATTCAAACTACGACAAAAAAACCGCTATCTTTCCTTCATTCTATCATGTTCAGAAAAGAAAGGAAAAATAACGGCACCACTGCCGGAGGCTTCCGGCTTGCGTATTAAATTGTGAATTTTATCATTCAGTGTACCCCATCAGTAACTTAGCATAAGGGGAATCAGATGGAAGGACGAGCACAGTTTCTCCATCGACTGTCTTCTTATAAGATTCAAGCGTTCTGAATAATTGGTAGAATCCAGGATCCTTCGAAAAAGACTGGTTATATATTTTAGCAGCTGCGGATTCTCCCTCAGCCCGGATGACATTGGCATCTGCCTTAGCCTTGGCAAGCAGTTCCGTAACTTCGCGGTCTGTATCTGCCATGATTCTTTGCTTCTCTGCATCACCCTTAGACAAATATTCCTGAGCAGTCTTTTCCCTCTCTGAAATCATCCGGGTATAAACAGAATTTTCATTGGCTTCCGGTAAATCCGTCCGCTTCATCCTGATATCCGTTACCGTAATCCCGTAATTCCCTTTTTCCAGAAGTTCATTCACCCTTTCAGTCACCCTGTCATTCAGGCTTCCCCGTGCAGATTTTTCATCATTGATGACTTCTGCATAGTTAAGCTTACCCAGCTCGGCCCGGACAACCGAATAAATGAACTCTTCCATTCTGGTTTCTGCATTGATGACATTCCGGGCATTGGAAATCATCTTAATCGGATCTTCAATTCTCCATACCGCATAGTTATCAATCATCATTCTTTTTTTATCTTTTGTATTGATCTCGGCTTCTGATACATCATAGGTCATTTGATATTTTGGAAGAGTGGAGACCGTTTGAATGAACGGAATTTTAAAACTCAGTCCCGGTTCCTCTTCAATCCGCACGACTTCACCAAATTGACGTACAACCCTGTACTCCCCTTCTTTCGTAATAAAGACGTTGAGAATGACCAGCAGCAGGACAGCTATAACGACCACCAAAAAGATGCCAAGCTTCGTGTACTTCCTCCATTCAATATCCGGTTTCTTCTTATCGTTTAAATTGGTAATGTTGGAATCACTCATTGTCAGCATTCCCTTCTTGACCTTGAACAGGCTTTTCTTTTTCTAATGGACGAATCGGAAAATACTTCATTGTGTTTCCGTCATCATTCATGATATAGACCTCTGCGTCCGGTAAAACTTGCTCAAGAGTTTCTAAAATCAGACGCTGCTTGGTGATTTCCGGATTACCTTTGTATTCCGCATACAGTTTATCGAAAACGGCTACATCACCACGCGCCTGCTCGATCCTTGCGGCTTTCTCCCCAGTCGCCCGGGAAATGATAGCATCCTTTTCACCCTGTGATTCATTCAATCGTTGATTTTGGTATTTCTCTGCTTCGTTTATTTTCGTATTCATCGTTTCCCGCGCATCTGTTACGTCTGTAAACGCTTTTCGAACATCATCATTCGGCAGCTCTACATCCTGGAGCTTCACACCAATCACGGAAACGCCAATATCATATTTATCCACTAATGTGACAAGCAAATCCCTTACCTGCGCCTCGATCTCCGCTTTACCGGATGTCAAGGCTTCATCAATTTCAGTGCTTCCGATGATACTTCTTAAGGAAGATGAAGTCGCATCATACAATATCTCTTTAGGATCTTCGGCATTAAACAGGTATTTTTCAGGATTCGTAATCTTCCATTGAACGACCATATCAGCCAGAACGATATACTCATCACCTGTGATCATTTTCGTTTCTTTTGGAAATTCAGTGATTTCCCCGTCCTTTTCTTCATAGCCGAACTGAAGACTGTATGTTTCTTTTGATAATTTTTCTACCGTCTGAATCGGCCATGGCATTTTGAATTTCAAACCGGATTCTGTGATCGTCTGACCAGCTTCTCCAAATGTCAGGACGACAGCCTGGTCGGATTCATCCACAGTAAACCAGGATGTGAACAAAACAACCACCAGAATAATAGCTCCCGCTATCATTCCCGCAACCTTATAAATCTGCTTCAGGCTCATACCCATTCCCCTTTCAATCTCGATACCTACTATACGATTAAATAACAGAATGGTTTCAAAAACATTACAAAAAATTATCCATTATAAAGCGGAAGCGCCTTGATCAGCCCCGACAGGCATAAGACGAGCCGGCGGGAAGGTTGCCCTTTAACCTTCTTGACGGATTGGCTTATGACCCCGAGGGGCTAGGCGCTGGAGCTGGATTGATATAAAGCGGAAGCGGCCGTTCAGCGCCGTACGGATTGGAGGGCTGCTGCATGAGATAAAGGAAACACAGTGAACGTAGTGAGCTGATGTTGACTTATCGCAAGGAGGCAGACCGAAATCCGCTAGGCGCTGGCCGCTGGAGCTGGATTGATTATAAAGCGGAAGCGGCCGTTCAGCGCCGTACGGATTCAAACGGAAATCTACTAGATTAGGGCAAAAAATAGAAAAGGTGAGAACGGGGTAGGTTCTCACCTTTTCATGGCTCCTTGGATGAAGGGGTTTTCACTTAGTATAGTAACACCCTTTTATTAAGCTGAATTGAAAATATTGTAAAGCCTGTGTAAAGTTACATTTTTACTGAATAAATATTTTCAGAGCGGTCCTCAGGAAAACTTTTTTTCAATGTGACCGTGAAGGCCGTGCCTTCATTCACTTTACTTTCCACCTGGATATTTCCGCCGTGAGCCTCGATTAAATGTTTTACAATAGCCAAACCAAGCCCAGTTCCCCCCGAGTCACGGCTCCTGGCTTTATCCACCCTGTAAAACCTCTCAAAAATACGGGGGATTTCTTCCTCCTCGATCCCAATTCCGTTATCCCGGACTTCGATGATCACAGTCGAATCCGTCTGACTTAAGGAAACCGACACCTCTCCGCCGGCAGGAGTATAGATGATGGCATTTCCGATCAAGTTGATAAAAACCTGTTTGATTCTGAATCCATCAACCTCTGCCACCACAGGCTCATCTGCATGCAGAACAAGCTCAATATCCTTTTTCTCCGGTTTTTTTTCGAGTATCGTTACAACATCTTCCAGGATCCCACGGATATCTGCCTCATGAACATTGAGTTGAAAACCCTGTTTCTCCATTTTAGATAGGTCCAGTAAGTCAGTGATCAAGGATTGAAGCCGATCGCTTTCACGCAGGATAATATTAAGGAACATTTCGAGCGTGTCTTTATCATTCATCGCACCGTCTAACAATGTTTCACTAAAGCCTTTAATAGATGTGATCGGAGTTCTGAGCTCGTGGGAGACGTTGGCGACAAAATCTTTCCTCATCTGCTCCAGTTTCTTCAGCTCGGTGATATCATGGAAAACAAGGACAATGCCTTTCCATTCTTCTTTGGTTCCTATAATGGGCGCTCCGTATACCTCAAAGTGCCGTCTTTCAATCTTGAGTGGAAGGAACAGTTGCTTTCTAAGATTTTGCTCAGTCATGAAAATTTCTTCGACTAATTTATTTACCTCAGGAAATTGAATGAGCTCGTAGTATCGTTTATTGGTGATACGTTCTGAATCAACGGAGAAGAACTCCTTGAATGCCTTGTTGGTCAATACGGCGAAACCCCTATGGTCAATCAGCAGCAGCCCGCTGCCCATGTTCTCTATCAATGTAGTCAAGCGGTTCTGCTGGATTTCCTGTGCAGATGTCATTTCCTGCAGATTTCGGGCCAATATATTAATGGAAGTACTCAGCATACTGGTCTCATCCATCCGGTCCTCATAGGTTCTGGCTCGATAATTTCCTTTGGCCAGTTCCATAGCCACTTGTGTTGCAGAGTCGATCGGTTTCGTGTAACGGGCAGTTATTCTTGTGCCCAGCATTATGATAATAACCAAAGAAAGACCGAGCGAAATGGAAAGGACCGCCCATATTTGTTTATAGCCCGCAACCAGAATATCTATCCGGGAACTTAGAATGAGCAGAGATGATTCCTCACCATCGCCAATCGGCTGCCAATAATAAACAACCTCACTCCCATTTCTCATTAATTCGGTCTGCTCAAGGCCGCTGTTCCAATCTTCTGCTATCTCAGCAATAGCCTCATTTTGCTTTTCTGTATCAATGTCCGCAAACGGACCGCTGTCCTTCAAGATATTCCCCCCGGGGCCCGTGATTGTTACACGGATATCAAGCAAACGGCTGATTTCCTCTATCTGTTCCCCTGAAATCGATTCCGGCTGCTGCGACGTGATGACCTCATTTACAACCAGTTTCGCCTCTTTCTCGATTCTGTTATTAAAAGATTGAAGATAATAGCTCTTGAAAATCTGCCCCAGCAGCAAACCAAGGCCGATAAGCACGACAATGATCAGCATGATCAGAGCAAACAAGAGCCTTGACCTGAATCTGATCATGAACCTTTCTGCTCTTCCAGCTTATAGCCCAAACCTCTGATTGTTTTTATATAGTCCGGCTTTTTCGTATTGGTTTCGATCTTTTCCCTTAAGTGGCTGATATGTACATCAACGATTCTTGTATCGCCTGCAAAGTCATAATTCCAGACAGCACTTAGCAGCTGGTCGCGTGTCAAAACCCTGCCCCGGTTTTCTGCCAGATACAGAAGAAGCTCGAATTCCTTTGGAGTCAATTCTAACAATTCACCGGTAAAATAAGCCTCGTATTGTTCAGGATAAACTTTTAATTCACCTACTTGCAGGAACTCTTTTTGTTCTGCACGCAGATGTTCTGTAGCATCAATTACTGCCTGGCTTCTGCGCAAAATTGCTTTCACCCTTGCCATCACTTCACGAGGGCTGAACGGCTTGGTCATATAATCATCTGCCCCTAGTTCAAGCCCCAGCACCTTATCAAATTCATCATCCTTTGCTGTAAGCATCAGAATCGGAACCATCACCTTTTGCTGGCGGATTTGTTTACACACTTCAATCCCATCAATTTTAGGAAGCATCAGATCGAGGATCATCAAATCAGGCTGATGTTCCAACGCCAGATCCCTTCCTTCCTCACCATCGTGGGCGGTTATGACTGTGTAACCGGCTTGTTCAAGGTTGTACTTCAGCAGTGTGACAATTGATTGTTCATCGTCGACTACAAGAATCTTTTTACTCATTAAAGTGTTCCTCCGTATACCTGTATTAAAAACCCCATCATCCAAAAAATATTCAATTATGATTTTATTATAATATAAACAAAGATCACATTCCCATTCCTTTAATTGATTTCCTCTTGAGAATCCTTCCATTAACAAAAAAAAGACCAACCAGCTGTGCTGATTGGTCTCTTATAATAAAAATCAGAAGTTTTCCAGGGCACTTCCATTCATTTTTTCAAGTTTATGCGGAGGGCAGACATCGATCGTTCCCCTGATGACAGTCTCCTCCTGTTCATTTGTGGCAATCACATCAATCGTAACAAGGTGACTGCTGCTGTCTATATTCTTTACCTCAAAAAGAAATTGTACCGTATCATAATGATAAACAGGCTTAGGAAACTCGAGTTCCTGTTTCATGATGTGAGAACCCGGTCCCGGCAAATATTTTGAAACAGCAGAACTGATGATCCCAGTCAGCATAATCCCTGGTACTAATGGCTTCTTGAATGGAGTCTGTGAAGCATAATCATGCTGTATGTATAAAGGATTTGCATCATTGGTCAATCCCAGATACAGAAGCAGATCTTTGTCTTCGATCTTTTCTGTCAATGTCAACTTTTCACCTACTGAAATGTCATCAATCTTTCTGCCCGGCTTGCGTTTTTTACCTAATAACATGCTGGTGCACCTCCGTTGTAACCGTTTACAATTAAGAATAGAATAAATACTCTTTATTGTCTGTCTATTTATATATTACCATTAATAGTATAACCTTACAAAGGGGAATTTTTCAGGGAAACTGAAATTAGTTCTTTTGGGCACAAAATCCAGATAGGCCCTCTTTGAGGACGTCATTTTCACCAGCTCCTCTTTTTATGATGGCATAGACCCTCTTTGGGGACATCATTTTCCTCCAGCACCTCTTTTGATGTCGGTATAAACAAAAAAAGAAACCGAATTCAGACAATCGAATTCGGTTCCCCTTTCTATTATTTTAAAACATCCATTACATTTTTAACAGAGTCTGCAGACTTCGAGAGTGCTGCTTTTTCTTCTTCTTCCAAGTCTAGTTCGATGATCTGTTCAAGACCATTGCCGCCCAGGATAGTCGGTACACCGAGATAGATTCCTTCGAAACCATACTCGCCTTCAAGATATGCGATAGCCGGGATGACCCTGCGCTGGTCCTTGAGAATCGCTTCTGCCATTTGAACAAGTGAAGCGGCAGGAGCATAATAGGCACTTCCGTTTCCTAACAGGCCGACAATTTCACCGCCGCCTTTACGCGTGCGTTCAACGATGGCATCCAGGCGGTCTTTAGGAATTAACTTTTCCAATGGAATTCCGCCAGCGTAGGAATAGCGTACCAGCGGAACCATATCATCGCCATGTCCGCCCAGAACGAACCCGGTTATGTCTTTTACAGACAGGTTCAATTCCTGGGCAACAAATGTACGGAAGCGGGCTGTATCCAATACACCCGATTGCCCGATGACACGGTTTTTAGGGAATCCTGATTCTTTGAATACAGTGTAAGTCATTGCATCTACCGGGTTTGTCAGAACGATGATGATACTCTCAGGAGAATACTTCACGATTTCCTGAGTAACGGACTTCATGATCTTCTGGTTCGTCTGCACAAGGTCATCACGGCTCATGCCTGGCTTGCGTGCAATTCCAGCCGTAATGACGACGATATCAGATTCCTTTGTATCTTCATAGTTTGAGGTTCCGGTGATTTTCGCATCGAACCCTTGGACCGGGCTGGCTTCTGCCATATCCAACGCTTTTCCCTTAGTGGGATCTTCCATTTGTGGAATGTCGACCAGCACTACATCGCCCAATTCTTTCTGAGCTAGCATCAAAGCTGTTGTAGCCCCTGTGAATCCGCCGCCGATAACTGAAATTTTCTTACGTCTGATTGCCATAAGAATCGCCCCCATTATTAGTTTTTTAAAAGAGAAGGCTTGCATAAATGCAAGCCGGCTCGTTTTCACTCAAATGAATGGATTATGAAATTACATGTTTTCGATTAATGCTGTACCGAACTCAGAACATTTAACTTCTGTAGCGCCGTCCATTAGACGAGCGAAGTCATATGTTACAACTTTAGAAGCAATTGTTTTTTCCATAGATTTTGTAATCATTGTAGCAGCTTCGTTCCAGCCAAGGTGTTCAAGCATAAGTACACCAGAAAGGATTACTGAAGATGGGTTAACTTTATCCTGTCCAGCATATTTAGGTGCTGTACCATGAGTTGCTTCGAAGATCGCATGTCCTGTATCGTAATTAATATTTGCTCCAGGAGCGATTCCAATACCTCCAACTTGTGCAGCAAGTGCATCAGAGATATAGTCACCATTCAGGTTCATCGTAGCTACTACATCGAACTCAGCAGGACGAGTAAGGATCTGCTGAAGGAAGATATCCGCGATTGCATCTTTCACGATGATTTTGCCAGCTGCTTCTGCTTCAGATTGAGCCTGGTTAGCAGCGTCTGTACCTTTTTCATCCTTGATGCGGTCATATTCAGCCCATGTGAATACTTTCTCGCCGAATTCTTGTTCAGCAAGCTCGTAACCCCAGTTCTTGAAGGCACCCTCAGTGAATTTCATGATGTTACCTTTATGTACAAGCGTTACAGACTTACGGCCTTCAGTGATAGCATAGTTGATAGCCGCGCGTACAAGACGTTTTGTACCTTCTTCAGATACTGGCTTGATACCGATACCGGAAGTTTCAGGGAAACGGATTTTGTTTACGCCCATTTCATTTTGAAGGAAAGAGATAACCTTCTTCACTTCATCAGAACCTTTTGCATATTCAATACCTGCATAGATGTCTTCTGTGTTTTCACGGAAGATAACCATGTCTGTATCTTCAGGACGTTTTACAGGTGAAGGAACACCTTCAAAATAACGTACAGGGCGAAGACATGTGAACAAGTCCAACTCTTGGCGAAGAGCAACGTTCAATGAACGGATTCCGCCGCCGATTGGTGTTGTAAGAGGTCCTTTGATCGCGATGAAATATTCGCGCACTGCATCAAGTGTCTCACTTGGAAGCCACTCGCCAGTTTGATTGTAGGCTTTTTCTCCAGCCAATACTTCTTTCCAGACAAGCTTGCGCTCACCATTGTATGCTTTTTCAACTGCTGCATCCAGCACACGGGAAGCTGCAGCCCAGATATCAGGACCAGTTCCGTCACCTTCGATGAAAGGAACGATTGGGTTGTTTGGCACATTCAAGCTGCCATTTTCAACAGTAATTTTTTGACCTTCAGACATAATATTACCTCCATATTCATGATTAAAGGGACTGACAAAAGGCGTGAAAACCTTTGGAATCAGACCCGCTTATTGTTGACGGAAAAGGCCGGACTTTTTAAAAGCAAAGCCTTTTCCATAGTCATTACACCAGATATTAAGCTTTTTGTAAAATATTAACCGCGCTGATCTACAGGAACATATTCCTGTTTCCCAGGCCCGATGTAATCCGCACGAGGACGGATCAGACGGTTGTTGGAATATTGTTCAAGGATATGTGCAAGCCATCCTGACACCCGGCTCACCGCAAAGATCGGCGTGAACAGATCATGGTCGATACCAAGGCTGTGATACACAGAAGCTGAATAGAAATCAACATTTGGCGGCAGTCCTTTTTCAGATGTCACGATCTCTTCTATCTTTGTGGACATTTCATAGTATTTGCTTTCGCCCCTAAGCTCAGTCAGCTTCTTGGACATCTCTTTCAAATGTTTCGCTCTTGGGTCACCCTGCTGGTAAACACGGTGGCCGAAGCCCATGATCTTTTCCTTGTTATCCAGCTTTTGGCGGATGACAGATTCTACATTGTCTACTGAATCAATTTCAGTAAGCATTTTCATAACCTGTTCGTTGGCACCGCCATGAAGAGGTCCTTTCAATGCACCGATAGCAGCAGTCACACCGGAATATACGTCAGACAGTGTCGCCACACATACACGCGCAGTGAAAGTGGATGCATTCAATTCATGGTCCGCATGAAGAACAAGAGCTTTGTTGAACGCTTCAACTTCAATGTCTGCAGGCTCATTGCCTGTAAGCATGTATAAGAAGTTTGCAGCAAAACCAAGATCAGTTCTTGGAGCGATTGGTTCTTTTCCGCTTCTGATACGGGCGAATGATGTAACGATTGTCGGGATTTTAGCTTGAAGTCGGATCGCTTTGCGGAAGTTTGCTCCTTCTTCCATAACGTCCGCTTCCTCATCGTATAAACCAAGCAATGAAACAGCCGATCTTAATGCAGCCATCGGATGAACATCTTTGATTGGATACATTTTAAAGTGCTCGATTACTTCTTTAGGAAGGGCAGCATTTTCTGCCAGGTCCTTTTTAAGCTGATCAAGCTCTGAAGCCGTCGGCAATTTAAGATTCCATAATAAATAGATTATTTCTTCGAAGCTAGCATTGTTTGTCAGATCATCGATGTTATATCCAACATATGTAAGGGTATCATCAATGATTGAACTGATTGAAGATGTAGTAGCTACAACACCTTCTAATCCGCGAGTTGCTGTCATAAAAAACCTCTCCTTTATTTGAATTATTGCCAGTCGTCCATTTATAAAATGAACATCTTTCAAGAGAACATTCATCTCTTAAATAGGCTTGTTTCAAAAGATACCTATAATTGTTTATAACTAACGCTATCGAGCGCTCGCTCAACACAGTACCACACATACACCAATGGTGAATTCTGAATATAATACAGATTCAAATTACGGGATGCGCTTTCATTTTCTATTATAAACAATTATCTGACTTTTGTGAATGAAAACGGATTAATTTCTATAATAATTATTTTATCAGAAAAATAAACCACAGTAGTTCCATCTTTATCGTAACATAGTATTGCGTTTTCCTCTAATTTGGATTGATATTTGATATAAAAGACCAATAAACACTGAAATATCAAGGTCTGGTTCGTATTCTTAAAAATATATTTTCCCATAATCCATGCTTTATTCCAGGCTGGTTTACATAAATGATAGTATATAGGGAAACTAATATTTTTCCATACTTTCTCAAAAAATTACACCAAGCATCCTACAAGGAATTGAAAGAATATGCAATTCACCCCCAAGTATATTTGGTAGAAGGGAAAAAGTTATCTTTCTTTCATTTCCTTCCTCAGCTAAAATATAATAGTAATATATAGAAAATTCCGGCAGGGGGGACATGAATGAATTTAGAATTTCTTTACCGCTGCTTGCGCTTTTTATTTGTCGTAGCGGTAGTCGTTTTAACGGGGGTAGCCATCTTTTACATATCGAAAGTAACATATCCATTCATCATCGCTTTAGTTATCGCCCTTCTAATTAATCCAATCGTTAATTTCCTGGAAACGAAAGCCAAAATGCCTCGGGGGCTCGCTGTCGCTGTAGCATTGATACTGATCATAGCCATATTTATCGGCCTCATTACCTTGCTGATCACGGAAATCGTTTCAGGAGCCAACTACCTTGGGAATGTGGTACCCCAGCATGTAAATACCCTAGTGGAATACTTCGAAAACTTTATTGCCGGACAGGTTATTCCTTTCTATCATCAGATCAGCGGCCTATTTAAGAATTTGGAAGCTGGACAGCAAGGGGCCATCCTCGAAAATATCCAGGCTGCCGGTGAAAGAATTGCTTCATCCGCAGGAGACTTCCTGCAAAACTTCTTTCAAAAACTGCCTAATCTGGTTTCCTGGATTCCAAATGCAGCTACTGTTTTAATTTTTTCTGCCTTGGCAACCTTTTTCATCAGCAAAGATTGGTATCATCTTTCTGATAGATTTTCTAAATACGTACCTGTAAAAGCGGCTGACAGCGGAAGAAGGGTTTTTGACGACTTAAAGAAAGCACTGCTTGGATTTATCCGTGCGCAGTTCACCCTGATTTCCATAACAGCGGTTATCGTCCTGATCGGCCTTCTGATCCTTCGTGTGGACTATGCCATCACCATTGCCTTGGTCACAGGGCTGGTGGATATCCTTCCCTATCTCGGGACAGGAGCAGTCTTTGTCCCATGGATCATTTATGAGTTGATCACGGGGAATATCGGATTGGGAATCGGGCTCGGTGTCCTTTATCTGGTTGTGGTGGTCCAAAGACAAATAATGGAACCAAAAGTGCTGTCATCGAGCATTGGACTGGACCCATTGGCAACATTAATCGCCCTTTTTGTCGGATTCAAACTTGTCGGATTCCTCGGCCTCATACTCGGTCCTGTCACCTTGGTCATCTTATCCACACTGAGAAATGCCGGTGTGTTTCATGATTTATGGGCGTTCATAAAAGGGCGGCCGGACATAAAAGAATAAACCTTTTACAGCTCTCCTGGAAGATTTTTTGGTAGTTTCAGTTCAACTATCAAAAGCTTTTCTGGGGAGTATTTTTATAGGTCGGCAAACTATTTAAGTACCCCTCTAAGATGCAATCGGGCAGCAGCTTCAAGTACGGTTTTCTCATTGTCGATGTCCTTTAGAACTCCTCTCAAGACACTTTTACTTGGGTTTCTCGTCATTGATGTCCTTTAGAACCCCTCTCAAGGCAATTTCATTCTTTTTTCTCGTCGTTGATGCCCTTTAGAACTCTTCTCAAGACACTTTCACTCCGGGTTTCTCGTAATTGATGTCCTTTAGAACTTCCCTCAAGACACTTTCACTCAGTTTTCTAGTTGTCGATGTCCTTTAGAACTCCTCTCAAGACACTTTCACTCAGGTTTCTCGTCGTTGATGTCCTTAAGCACCCCTCTTAAGGATGTTCTGGATAAACTCTTACGTTCAGCTGGAGGCATAAAAAAAGATCCGTTCAAACCGAACGGATCTTTCTGCTATCGATATATTATAACGTTGCCGTTATCAATCCATTTTCTAAACAGTTTATAAAGGAAAGGTTTAATGATCTTTCTGGTTTGCGGAAATAACAGAAAGAACCCTATTGCGTCTGTTATAAATCCGGGAGTAAGAAGGACTACTCCGCCTACCAGGATGCAGAGTCCATCAACGATGGCATCGCCGGGAAGCTGGCCGAATCTGATTTGTTCCTGAACGCTTCTTATAGCTTGAAGGCCTTGTTTTTTTGCCAGGTAAGCACCAAGGACACCTGTGGCAATAATCATAAGAATTGTCGCGGGCACCCCGAATGTCTGTCCAGAAAGGATCAAGAGCCCAATTTCCAGTGCAGGCACTACTATTAAAAAGAACATCATATATCTCATTATTTTGGATTCCCCCATTTTTTTGGACAACCTGTGTCTATTATATCATATGCGGGCAGAATGAGCTGATGCCAGACTGCGACAATTTTGCAACAATTTGAACAACCATTGAAAAAAAGTGATGCCTCCTCATGGGAGACATCACTTTTTAGAAGTAACGATTATAATACACTTGCATGTCCGTCGTAGATGACACCTCTGGAAGAATCAACTGTGATTTCCTGGCCGTCTTTCAAAATGGACGTTGCATTTTCCACTCCGACGATGACAGGGATGCCGATATTGATTCCAACAACAGCGGCATGGCTTGTCAATCCGCCTTCTTCTGTGATTAGTGCAGCACATTTCTCAAGAGCAGGAACCATATCTTTGTCACTGCCAACTGTGACTAATACAGAGCCAGGCTGTACTTTTTCATTGGCTTCCGCTGCATTCCTTGCAACTACTGCTTTACCAAATGCAGTTTTGCGGCCAATCCCCTGGCCTTTTGCAAGGATATCACCGACAACATGAATCTTCATAAGATTTGTCGTACCAGATTCGCCGATTGGAACACCAGCTGTAATGATGATTCGGTCACCATGGGTGATCAATCCGGAGTTAACGCTCTCTTCGACAGCCATTTCCAGCATTTCATCTGTCGTTTCAACTTTCCGGCCCATTTGCGGGTAAACGCCCCATGCCAAAGCAAGCTTGCGGGAAACAGAGTCATTTGCTGTAACGGCAATGATTGGCGCCTTTGGACGGTATTTAGAGATCATTTTGGCTGTATGCCCGCTTTCTGTCGGAGCTACAATGGCATTTACAGAAAGATTGATGGCTGTATGAGCAACGGATTGTCCAATGGCATCCGTCATATTATGTCCAGCATCTTTACTGGTATTGGACAGGATTTCTTTATAATCAAGTGCTGTTTCTGCACGTGAAGCAATGTTATGCATCGTTTGAACAGCTTCAACAGGATAAGCACCCGCTGCTGTTTCACCTGAAAGCATGATAGCGTCCGTTCCGTCGAAGATAGCATTTGCCACGTCACTAGCTTCCGCTCTTGTTGGACGCGGGTTGCGCTGCATGGAATCAAGCATTTGTGTCGCTGTGATGACCGGCTTGCCCAGCGCATTACATTTTTTAATTAATGCCTTTTGTACAAGCGGAACCTCTTCTGCCGGTATTTCTACCCCAAGGTCACCACGAGCTACCATTAAACCATCAGAAACTTCAAGGACTTCATCAATATTGTCGACGCCTTCCTGGTTCTCGATCTTAGGGATGATTTGGATGTTTCCTGCATTATGGTCTTCCAAAAGCTGATGGATTTCCAAGACATCTGAAGCACGGCGCACGAAGGAAGCTGCGATGAAATCAACGCCTTGCTCGATACCGAAAATGATATCTTTAGCATCCTTGTCAGTGATTCCAGGAAGATTGACGGAAACTCCCGGAACGTTGACACCTTTTTTATTCTTCAATGTACCTGAGTTAAGTACTTTCGTCTTGATCTCTCCTGCATTTTTATCAAGGGAGATGACCTCAAGGCCGATCAATCCGTCATCCAAAAGGATTTTAGATCCAGCTTCTACATCATCAATTAAACTTTCATATGTGATGGAGAACTTATCAGGTGTACCCAGCACCTCTTTCATGGAAACAATCACTTCTGAACCTTTTTCAAGTTCGATCGCTCCGTTTTCCATGTTGTTCGTACGAATTTCAGGACCCTTTGTATCTAATAGGATTCCAATCGTCTTTCCAGTCTTCTCAGCAGCTGTCCTGATGTTTTTGATTCTCGCCCCATGCTCTTCATGGTCTCCGTGAGAAAAATTCAAACGGGCTACATTCATTCCTGCCTCAATCAGCTCTGTTAATTTTTCAACCGTTTCACTTGCCGGTCCAATGGTACATACAATTTTAGTTTTTCTCATTACTACATGCCCTCCTGGATATTTCCTGTCATTTTCAAGCCGTCCCATCTCTTTTAGATAGACAATTCTTTTGAAAGTTTATACATATTTAAATCTATCACATGTTCCTTAGCCAATGCTTCAATTATGTCATAATCGACAAGTTGATTCTTCTCAATTCCAACTGCTCTTCCGCCTTTGCCATCCGCAAGCAGGTCAACCGCATGTGAACCAAGACGGCTCGCAAGTACACGGTCGGAAGCTGTCGGGGAGCCCCCGCGCTGGATATGGCCAAGTACAGACACACGAGTCTCAAGATTGGTTGCTTCTTTTAATTTTGCGGCAAATTCGTTACCGCTCATTACACCCTCTGCTACTATGATGATACTGTGCTTCTTGCCGCGCTCCTGGCCTTTTCTAAGGCGGCTGGCAATATCGTCCATGTCATGATTGTCTTCAGGAATAAGAATGGTTTCTGCTCCGCCTGCAAGCCCGGACCAAAGGGCCAGGTCCCCGGCATTGCGTCCCATTACTTCAACAATGAAGGTTCTTTCATGGGAAGTGGCAGTATCACGAATTTTATCGATAGCATCAATAACGGTATTCAATGCTGTATCAAAGCCGATTGTATATTCAGTTCCCGGAATATCATTGTCAATCGTACCCGGAACACCTACACAAGGGTATCCCAATTCAGTCAATGCTTTTGCTCCGCGGTAAGAACCGTCTCCACCTATAACGACCAAGCCTTCGATTCCATGCTTTTTAAGCTGTTCAATGCCTTTTTGCTGACCTTCTTTTGTCTTGAATTCTTCACAGCGGGCTGTGTAAAGCATTGTACCTCCGCGATGGATAATATCACCGACAGATCCCAATTCCAGCTTTTTGATATTGCCTGTGATCAAGCCTTGATATCCCTGGTAGACACCGTATACTTCCATGTTTTGATAAATAGCCTGCCTGACGACTGCCCTTACGGCCGCATTCATGCCCGGTGAATCTCCGCCGCTTGTCAATACACCTATTCTTTTCATAAATAACCACCTCTTAATATGTCTTATGTATAGTAAATTTGTTATTGTGCTTTTTGGGGAGCTGCAAAGAAGAGTTTCGGGGATACAGGTTCAACACTCACTATTATAGGCAAAATACCTATGGATTATTTCTAAAATAACATGAAGATTGATAGTGAACAACGAATATAGGACGCAATAGACAAAAGACGAAATTATCAAAATACTGAAAGCGTTTCATTGTAAAATAATGCGTTTTCATATCATCGCTTGACCAATCATGCATCCTTACTTTTAAAAAAAGCAAAAGCGTGGAAAAGTACCCACGCTTAAGAATTTACCCTTGTATATTCATCTAAAACTGAATATTCACCCATTAATTTGTATTTTTCATAACGATTCTGGACCAGCTGTTCAGAAGACTGCGGTACCAGCTGCTCTAATGAAGTTTTGATCACTTCGCCGATGCTGCCCGCCTGTTCCTTTACGTCCCTGTGAGCCCCGCCTTTTACTTCTGGAATGATTTCATCGATCACACCCAGCTCTTTCAAGTCGGGAGCAGTGATTTTCATTGTTTCAGCAGCTCTTTTAGCCTGTGTCGAATCTTTCCAAAGCAATGCTGCTGCACCTTCTGGCGAAATAACAGAATAGGTGGAGTTCTCCAGCATATGAATATGGTTACCCACACCCAGTGCAAGAGCTCCGCCGCTTCCCCCTTCACCGATGACGATACAGATGACCGGTACACTCAAGCCCGCCATTTCAAACAGGTTGCGCGCAATGGCTTCACTCTGTCCCCGTTCTTCGGCAGCTTTCCCAGGATAAGCACCCTTCGTATCAATGAAGCAGATAATTGGTCTGCCAAATTTATCCGCCTGTTTCATCAGCCTCAAAGCTTTTCGGTACCCTTCCGGATGCGGCATCCCGAAGTTGCGGCGGATATTCTCTTTCGTGTCCTTGCCGCGCTGATGGCCAATGACTGTCACAGGAAGTCCGTTGAATTTCGCAATCCCGGCAACAATCGCTTCATCCTCACCATAAAGGCGGTCACCATGCATTTCATGAAAATCAGTAAACAGGTGGCTGATATAGTCGAGTGTTGTCGGTCTGTTAGGATGCCTTGCAACTTGGACTCTGTCCCACGGTTTCATATTTTCATAAAGATCATTTTCAAGCTTTTGCAAACGGTTCTCCAATTTTTCGATTTCAGATGAAAGATCCACATCCGATTTCTTCGTAAATTCCTTCAGCTCAGAAATCTTGTTCCTCAACTGTGTTACCGGTTTTTCAAATTCCATTTCATTTACCATGTCAGTTCACCGTCCCATTGATGGATCTCCAGGATGTTGGAGATCTTCTCCTTTAAGTCCAATCGTGAAATAACATCATCCAGCTGCCCATGCTTCAAGAGGAATTCTGCCGTCTGGAAATCTTCAGGAAGGTCTTCCCGGATCGTCTGCTCGATGATCCTTCTTCCTGCAAATCCAATCAGCGCGCCAGGTTCCGCGAAGTTATAATCGCCAAGGGATGCAAAACTTGCTGATACTCCCCCTGTCGTCGGATGGGTCATTATCGAGATGAACAATCCCCCATTATCACTGAATCTCTTCAAAGCAACAGAAGTCTTGGCCATTTGCATCAACGATAAGACACCTTCCTGCATTCTAGCCCCGCCTGAAGCGGTGAAAATGATAAATGGGCAGTTTCTTTTGTCTGCCTCTTCAATCGCCCTCGTAATTTTCTCGCCCACAACAGAACCCATGCTCCCCATGCGGAAACGGGAATCCATGATTGCCGCTACTGCGTCATATCCGTTTACCTTACCCGCACCGGTAATAACGGCCTCGTTAATATTGGCTTTTTCACGGTCTTTTTCCAGTTTTTCTATGTAATCAGGGAAATTCAATGGATTCTCTGAGACGAGACCAGCATCCAATTCTTCGAAAGTGCCTTCATCAAAAAAGCTGTCCATTCGTTCGAATGCATTCATCTTATGATGATAATCGCAATGCAGGCAGACTTTCAGGTTTTTTTGGAGCTCTTTTGTATACATGATTTTTTTACAGTTTGGACATTTCGTCATGATTCCTTCCGGTACGTCTTGTTTAGCCGCATCGGAGGGGATGGTTGCATACTTCTTCTTTTTCGTTTTAACAAAAAGATCCTTAAGCAAGAGTGAAACCTCCTTATTTACACTAGTGTCTGTAACTGCCCTTAAAGGACAAAGTATATATTCTGCTGATGATTTTGAATGGGGACATGCTTTCATTCACTCTACCTTACTTCCCGCAAAAAAGATGTAGGAACATGTCGGTATTTTCTCGACAACTTTCACCCTGTCATAAGGATGGATCGACCTATTTTTTTAACAGATAATAATACTTCCACATCTCATCTTCTTGTTTTGCATGAAGAGATTGAATGAGACCCCTGCAAGCCTCTTTATAATCTTGGTCCATCGGTACTGCTTCTACCACCATTGCTCCATATTGGGAAAGTATATACCAAATCTTCTCCGCAAGCAGATTGTTGGATTGATGTATGATCTCCCTCAAAAAACTGTCTACCGTCTTGAGGTCATCGGACTCCAGGCAGTGCTGCAGAGTTTCCAGACTCAGGCCGGAATGAAAAATTGTCCTCAAACTCTCTTTTTCCAGCCATTCCTTTGTAAGGATTACATCATCCCTTGCCTGGCCCTCCCTTAAGATAAAGGTTCCCAGCAGTTCAACTAATTGATGGTTCCTGAAGTCTTTCAGGAACGTGCCTTCTCCGCGGCGAGTTTCGATGAGCCCTAACAGCTCCAGGGCCCTTAAAGCTTCTCTAATAGAAGAACGCCCGGCTTTCAGGCGTTCTGATAACTCTCTCTCTGATGGGATTTTATCTCCAGGCTGTAAACCATCTTTCGAGATCATATCCCTGATTCTATTAACGATTTCAATGAATATCTTGGAATTTGGTTTCGGTGAATCCATTGGTTGGATCATTCACCCTTTCCGATGACTGCAAGCTGTTCAGTCTTTCTCCGCACCTCTTCTGGATCGACTTTCTGCCTTGCAACACCTGTCTCCATCGCTGCCTGAGCTACTGCTGCCGCTACAGCCGGTGCTACACGGGCATCGAATGGCGCTGGTATGACATAATCTTCATTCAAATCCTTCTCATCAACAAGTGAGGCTATTGCTTCTACTGCAGCCTGTTTCATTTTTTCATTGATATGGGTTGCCCGCACATCAAGAGCGCCCCTGAAAATACCGGGAAACGCCAAAACGTTATTTACCTGGTTAGGAAAGTCGGAGCGTCCTGTTCCCACAACTTTTGCTCCTGCAGCTTTCGCCTTATCAGGCATGATTTCAGGTACTGGATTAGCCATAGCAAAGATAACCGGGTCTTCATTCATGGAGCGGACCATTTCTTCCGTCAAGGCACCGGCAACAGAAACCCCGATGAAAACATCCGCCTCCTTGATGACATCTTCCAGGCCGCCTTCCACACGGCTGCGGTTAGTGAACTTGGCTACTTCATTTTTGATATCGTTCATGCCAGCCGGGCGTCCCTCATAAATGGCTCCTCTTGAATCACACATGACGATATCGCGGACTCCATAGTTGTGAAGAAGCTTGATGATCGCAATCCCGGCTGCGCCGGCTCCATTTGCCACTACCTTGATTTCAGACATTTTTTTCCCTGTAATCTTCAGGGCGTTCACAAGTCCTGCCACCGTCACAATGGCTGTTCCATGCTGATCATCGTGGAAAATCGGGATATTGGTTTCTTTCTTTAATCGCTCTTCTATGACAAAGCAGTTCGGTGCTGCGATATCCTCCAGGTTCACACCGCCGAATGTCGGTTCCATCAACTTGACCGTCTCGACAATCTTGTCCACATCATTTGTATCCAGACAGATTGGAAATGCATCTACTCCCGCGAAACTCTTAAATAATACGGCTTTTCCTTCCATAACCGGAAGTGCGGCTGACGGGCCGATATTGCCCAGCCCAAGAACAGCTGTCCCATCGGAAACAACTGCTACCATATTGCCTTTCATAGTATATTCATAAACAGTTTCAGGTTTGTCGTAAATCACTTTACATGGTTCCGCTACACCTGGAGAATAAGCCAGACTTAAATCCTTTGCATTCTTGACTTCAACTTTTGATTTCGATTCCAATTTCCCCTGGTTTACCCGGTGCATGTGCAACGCTTCTTCACGTAATGACAAGCTGGTTCACTCCTTAAGTATCTGCTTTTGCGCTAATTTATTTTAAGTAATTTATAATAGCAGAGGTGGTCAGACCACCCTTTTCCCTTTAAACAATATAATAAATGCCGTAGTAAGTAAAGGAATTATTATCAAATTGAAATTGTGGATGTTCGGTACATACTACTTCAACACCGTATTTTTCCCGCCTAAAGTCTCTCGCAATTCATGAAGGCACTCGGCTGTCGGATTGACCCACTGGTTATTCGGAAGCTGAACAGTACGTCCCTCTTCCTCGAAATGAACGATGACCGGGGTCTTGCCTTTGAACTTTCTTAAAATCCCTTTCACCGCAGCGAATTTTTCCCCTGCAGCATGATCTACTTTCAAATAGAGCCTTTTATTGATTTCATCTGAAAGGTTCTTCACTTCATCGATGGTGTACACTTTATTGACCAGAAGCTGCTGTTTTTCATTCCGCTCCTCAACAGAACCTTCCATCATTACAATATTCCCCTCTTTAAGGGCGGCTGAATACTGACGGAATGCATTTGGAAAAACGACACCCTCCATTTCACCGCTTGAATCGCTTATGGTAATGAAGGCCATTACTTCTCCTTTTTTGGTCCGTATGGTCTTCACTGCTGTGATATAGACACCAGCCCTGATATTTTTGTTGCCCGGCTCCAAGTCAAAAAGGTCGATGGCAGAAATGTCTTTAAACAGCTTTTCGTAAGGTGAAACCGGATGGTCGGAAAGATAAAGGCCGAGCACTTGTTTTTCGTATTCGAGTTTCTTCTCAAGGGGCATTTCTTCCACTTCGTTATACTTCGGTTTTAGAAAGAAAGCTTCTTCCTCTTGAAAAAGATCATAATCCTGATCCTGCGGCCTGACCAGTTCAGAGTGCTCAAGTGCCACATCCAAACTCGCAAGCAGAGTCGCCCGATCTTCCCCGAAATCATCAAGGGCCCCTGAGAACACAAGAGACTCCAAGGTCTTTCTATTCACCGCTTTAAGTGAAACCCTTAAGCAGAAATCAAACAGGTCGGCAAAAGGCTTTTCCTGCCTCTCCTGGTAAATTTCTTTTAACGCTGCAGCCCCCACACCTCTGATGGCGCCAAGACTATAACGAATCCCGCCTTTTTCCACTTTAAAAGGAAACTGGCTCAGATTTATGGATGGTGGAAGAATATCGATATCACTTTGTTTCGCCTCACGGATATATTGAGACACCTTGGTATCATTCCCTATGACAGAGGTAAGCAGAGCGGCCAAAAAATAAGAAGGGTAATTAGCTTTTAGATAGGCAAGCTGATAAGCAATCATACTATAGGCAACAGCATGTGAACGGTTAAACCCGTAATTGGCGAAACGCACGATCAAGTCATAAATTTCCTCTGCCGTTTCAAGAGAATACCCCTTGTTAAGAGCACCGTCTATAAAGTGTTTTCGTTCACTGTCCAAGACATCCCGTTTCTTTTTGCTGACCGCCCTTCTGAGCAAATCGGCTTCTCCCAAAGTAAAACCGGCCAACTTAGAGGCAATTTGCATGATTTGTTCCTGATAAACAATAACCCCATAGGTGACCCCAAGGATCTCTTGCAAATCCGGATGGGGATAATCAACCTTTTCCTCCCCATGTTTCCTCGAAATAAATAATGGGATGTTTTCCATTGGCCCCGGTCTGAATAAAGCATTGACCGCAACGATATCCTCAAAAGAATTCGGCCTTAATTTCACAAGGACATTCTTCATGCCCTCTGACTCCAGCTGGAACACACCGTCCGTTCTCCCCTGGCTCAAAAGCTCGAAAGTCTTTTGGTCATTCTGAGGCAGGTCATCCAGGGACACCCTCTTTCCTGTCCCTTTCTTGACAGAAGCCACAATCCGGTCGAGGATCGTTAAGTTTCTGAGCCCCAGAAAATCCATCTTTAAAAGTCCTATCTCTTCAAGGATCTCCATTGGATATTGAGTCAGATGGACACTTCCCTGTCCAGCTTGTATCGGGATTAAATCAACCAGCGGCCTCTCACTGATGATGACACCGGCCGCGTGCGTGGAAGCATGCCGCGGCAGCCCTTCCAATTTAAGAGCAGTTTCGAATAACCTCTGTTTATGCTGTGATTCATTGATGAAGTTTCTAAAATCAGCAGACTCGTCATAGGCCGCTTTCAGAGACCTTCCATGCCTTGATGATATAAACCTCGAAAGCGTCTCCAGTTCCTTAGAGTTAAAACCAAAAACCCTGGCCGTATCCCTGAGAGCCGCTTTGGCTGCAAGGGTTCCAAATGTGATGATTTGGGCCACATGCAATTCTCCGTACTTTTTGTGTACATATTCAATCACTTCTTCCCGGCGGTAATCAGGGAAATCGATATCAATATCCGGCATGGAGACTCTTTCTGGGTTAAGGAACCTCTCAAATAACAGGTCATGGCGAATCGGATCAACATCCGTTATCCTCAACACGTATGACACAAGAGAACCTGCTGCAGATCCCCTTCCCGGTCCAGTCAAGATGTGCTGTTCTCTGGCAAACTTCATAAAATCCCAAACAATCAGGAAGTAATCATTGAAACCCATCTTCTGAATCACTGACAATTCATAATTCAGTCTTTCCAGGTATCTTTGATCATTCTCCAAACCTCTCTCTTTCAATCCTTGCAAGCAAATGCCCTGAAGGTAATTGCCGGCTGACTCACCTGTGGGCAGCGGGTATTTTGGGAGGAGGTTTTGGTTAAACGCAATCTCTACGTTGCATTGATTGGCTGCATTCATTGTATTTTCTAATGCATCGACATAACCGCCGAACAAATCGAGCATCTCATCCCTGCTTTTGAAATAATACTGATCGTTCGGCAGTGTTTCCCGTTCATCATCTGCCAGCTTAACGCCGTCCCTGATGGCCAGAAGACATTCGTGGGCGAATGCATCCTCTTTCTCAACAAATTGGACATCATTTGTCACGACCTGTCTGACTGCAGCTCTTTGCCCCAGCTTTTCGAAGGCTGCCGCTAGTGTATTCTCATCCGGCAGACCATGATTCTGAAGCGAGAGAAAAAAGGAATCCTCACCAAAAACCTGCTGCATCCTGCGAAGAACGGACTCCGCCTTGTCATAGTCACCCGCAAGCAAATGCTGTTCTATTTCTCCCGCAATCCCAGGGGTAATGCCAATAAGGCCTTCTCCGTATCCTTTCAGCCATTTATATGGAATACCTTCCGGGGTTCTTGTTCCAATCACACTTGATATTTTAAGCAGGTTCCGATAGCCTGCATTATTTTTCGCCAGCAGGACAAGCGGAAAGCTTTTTTCTTCACTTTCGCTCATTATATCCGCCGTCATTCCGATGATCGGCTTTATGCCATTTTTCAGGCATTCCTGATAAAACGGAATCACCCCATACATCACATTTCGATCCGTTATGGCCAACGCACGGTAGTTATGCTGTACAGCTTTATGTACAAGCGTTTTGATCGAAGCTGTGCTCGATAATAAACTAAAAGCGCTTGACACCTGCAAGTGGACAAACGACATGAGCACTCACACTCCTTTTCTCATTCTCCTTCTTACATTATAAAAAACAATAAGTGAAAAAGAAAATATGTTCGCTTTTTTTCATTCCCGGATTCTTCATATGTCAGCAGCCAGTCCCATATATATTTACTACTAGTGAATTTTTTGGACAATGAAGCTCTGATTCAGGTATCGGTTATGGAAGAAGATTATTATTTTCGGAGTTGATTAGTATGGCGGAAGCTTTCTTTCCAGAGCTTTTCAAAAGTTATTTTATTGCAATGGGTGTATTGTTGGGAGGCTGCCTCCTCGGCGGCCTGGCGGCGTTCATGACAGGACAGCCGCTGCTCACTGAAATTTCCCGTCTGTCCAGCATATTAAGGATTTGGGCAATCATCGCGGCCATCGGCGGGACTTTTGATACGCTCTACAGTTTCGAGAAGGGTTTTCTGAACGGTGAGACAAAAGAAGTGTTCAAACAGTTTCTTCTTATTCTAGCTGCGATGGGAGGAGCCCAGACAGCCGCGCTCTTCATCTATTGGCTTACACAGGAGCATATTTCACCATGAGAATCCCTCCTTATTACCGGCAGCCTGCATGGCAGAGATTCTTTGCAGGGGCCCTTATCGGCGGCATAATCAGCTGGATGATTTTCTTGTTCATGTTTGGAGTGCTTCAGGAGGAACAAACTTCTTTGATTGAAAAACAGCAGAAAACAATCAGTGACTTGAAGGTTGATATATCTCATTGGCAGGAGGATTTTAAGCAGCTCAATAAAGAGAACAGCAAATTGTTGACCATCCAGGACATCAAACTGAAAATCGTCAACGCCAAGGAATACCGTATCGATGACTCGCTCAGTATCTTTGAAGCTGAAGAGGAAATCAAAGGCGATCTCAGCCCACTTCTCGCAAAAGATCTGGACTCTGTTTACAAGAACAAGGACCTTGTTAAAAAGACCATTGAGAACAAGACTCTTAAAATCAATGATAAAAGATACAAAGTCAAGATTAAGGAAATCTACTTTTATACAGTCATCCAGATCATTCTGGAGTTGGAGTACGATGGATAGTGGTAGATGACACTCAGGGGATTGTTTCCCTGAGTGTTTTTTGTTGGGGGATAGGCAGAAAAAAAGAGGTTCATCGCCGCCAGGCGAATCCCCTCCCATCCATGCTTATTAACTTTCTTTACAAACGTCTATCAAGTCTTTCAGCACTTCATCCTTCTGTTTCCAATCAAAGATGGATGCACCTGCAGCAAGTGGATGCCCGCCGCCGTTATATTTTTTGGCAACTGTATTGATTACTGGTCCTTTAGAGCGTAAACGGACCCTGATCTGGTCGCTCTCTTCTATGAAAAAGACCCAGGCTTTGATTCCTTTAACATTCCCAAGGGAACTTACAAGCAATGAGGCTTCAGCCGGCACAAGGTTGAAACGCTCCAGGATTTCTTTAGTGATGATCATGCAGCCTACCTTGTTTTCCAGCATCTCGAAGTTTTGGAGAACGTAGCCTTGCAGCTTCAATACCTGAGGATCTGATTCATACATTTTGTTATAAAGGTCATTCCGGTCAAAATCATAACGAATGAGTTCTCCTGCCACATCAAATGTGCGCTGGGTTGTGCTTGGGTACAGGAATCTCCCGGTATCGCCGACAATGCCGCCATATAAGAGCCTTGCCGCTTCCGTTGTCATCTTAAGGCCCTGGTCCTTGCCGTGCTGATAGAGTAAATATATCATTTCACTGACTGAGCTCGCTTCTGTATCAACCCAAAGCAAATCGCCATAAGGATCCTCGTTTGGATGATGGTCTATTTTGATCAGCTTGTCTCCCATCTCATATCGGCCGTCACAAATCCTGGCCGAGTTCGCTGTATCACAAACGATGATCAAGGCTCCTTTGAATACATCATCTTCAATCTTGTCCAGCCTTCTTAAGTAATGGAGCGTCGGTTCTTCTTCCCCGACAGCGTAAATTTCCTTTTCCGGGAAAGAAGCTTTCAAGATTTCCACGAGCCCGCCCTGTGAACCATAAGCATCCGGGTCAGGCCTTACATGCCTGTGAACGATGATGGTTTGATATTCTTTAATCGTCTCAATAATTTTATCTTTCATGCCAAACTCCTTTTTAGACATAAAACGTTCATTTGGAATCCTGCAGGAATACCGTTAAAATAGTAGAAGGAGATTTATAACGATATTTTTGGAGGATTTAAGATATGCCTGTATTTGTATTTTTAATCATTCTTGCATTTTCTTTTTATATTTACTATAAAGTGAAATCGGTAAGAAGCAGCAGATTCATCGAGAAAAAATGGCTTTCAGGTAAATCCAGCATAGCCCTCGGATTATTTGTCGCCCTGTTTGGAATCAATCAGCTGTTCCTATTTCAAAGTACTTTCACTTACATCATCGCTGCTGTGTTTATCATAATCGGCCTCGGCAGTGCATGGATGGGCTGGAAGGTGTATAAACATTTCCTTCCACAGGCCCAGAAAGAAGCAGAGCAGCTGGATAACCAATAAGATTCTCAAAACCTGCATCCTAATGGAATGCAGGTTTTTTCTTAATGTTTATCAATCAGCTGGCAGATCATCATCGCTTTTCCAACCAGCACGGTTTCATGATAGACTTCCACGTCGACTTTACCGAACTTACGGCCAACATCCAGTACCTTTGGACGAATGTCTATAATACTTTCCATCTGGACCGGCCTGATAAAATACACGGTCATATTTTCGACTACCAGGTCGCCTTTTTTATAGTATTTCAAAGCCCTGTTGGCGGCTTCAGTGACAAGGGTCGTAAAGACTCCATATGACATGGTTCCGAGACCATTCGTCATTTGCGGGGTAACCGGGAATTGATAACTTACTTCATCTGAATCTTTCGTATCGGATGAGGACATGTTGCTGGTTATGTTATCATCGATGGTTTCTCCAACCTGAGGCTGGCGCTGGATCATCTGCATCGCTTTCAATACATCCTGGCGGCTGATGATCCCCTGAAGCCTGTTGTGGTCATCGACTACCGGCAGGACTTCGATCCCTTCCCATATCATCATGTGTGCAGCGGACGCCACACTTGTATTCGCCCTTACCGTGATCGGCTTCTTGGTCATGACCTTATCAATCGCCACATCCTTTTCCTGCCCCATCACGTCCTTGGACGTCACCATGCCCTGAACTTTTCTATTCTTGTCAATGACAGGGAAGCGGCTGTGAAAGGTGGATTGATTTTTCTCATACCAATCTTCCAGCGTGTCACCAACATGTAAATACACCGTCTTATCTTCAGCTGTCAAAATATCCTCAACCAGGACAATATCTTTTTTAATCAACTGATCATAGATAGCACGGTTGATCATCGCTGCTACAGTAAAAGTATCATAACTCGTTGAAATGATCGGCAGTTCCAGTTCATCAGCGATCCTCTTTACACTTTCATCGGTATCAAATCCGCCTGTTATCAAAACAGCCGCTCCTGCTTTCAAGGCAAGTTCATGAGCCTGTGTCCGGTTACCGACAATCAGGAGGTTCCCCGCTTCTGTATAACGCATCATCGCTTCCAATTTCATTGCGCCGATGACAAATTTATTCAGCATTTTATGTAATCCTGTTCTTCCACCGAGAACTTGTCCATCAATGATATTGACTACTTCTGCAAAAGTCAGCTTTTCAATGTTGTCTTTTTTCTTTCGTTCAATCCTGATGGTTCCGACTCGTTCAATAGTGCTGACATATCCTTTAGTCTCGGCATCTTTAATGGCTCTGTATGCTGTTCCCTCACTGACATTCAATGCCTTGGCAATTTGCCTGACGGATATTTTTTCTCCGATCGGGAGTGTGTCGATATATTCTATGATTTGTTCGTGTTTGGTTGCCAAGCTTTTCACCCTTTTTATACTGCCTGAATATACCTTTCATTATAAAGTGAAAAGCCTGGCGTTTCAATTTTTCTCCTTAATGCTCAGCCAAGAGAGCGCATTCTGCTTCTATCTTTCCTTGGTCTCAGCTGATTACCTTTAGCTTTGAAAGTACGGGGGGCAAAAAGCAATCCCGACAAATTGCCTGCTATGACTATGGCCGCAAACGCAAGCCAGCTCAGTGCGAATAAACCCGGCAGTCCTTCAGCTAAAACATTCAAGCGGGGAACAGCGTAATAAAGCATCATCCCGGCAAGCAACAAACAAATCAAATATCGCTGCTTTTTCATATCCTTCCTCCTTTTTCACGCTTGTTTCATATGTATGCCGGACAAACCCTTCTCATTAATCTTTTTCTTTTATGAGGGTTACCCATTACAGTTTTTTGTGGCTGGCTCATTTGCCACCGCCAAAGATTAAAAAACACCGACCCAAAACGGATCGGTGCTTCTGATATTCTATCAAAGCTCAATGACATCTCCTGCATTCATGACTTTCCCTTCCTGCCCTTTCAACATGGATACAAATTTTTCAGGATCCTGTTTGATTGGCGGGAAGGTATTGTAGTGTATAGGCACCACTGTTTTAGCGTTTACATACTCTGCTGCGAGAGCTGCATCGTCCGGTCCCATTGTAAAATTATCTCCGATAGGCAGGAATGCCAAGTCAATTGAATTGCGCATTCCGATTAGCTTCATATCTGAGAAAAGAGCTGTATCCCCTGCATGATAGATTGTTTTTCCTTCTACTGTGAGCAGGATTCCAGCTGGCATTCCTGTATAAATGATTTGTTTGTCTTCTGTCTCATAGGAAGAACCATGGAAAGCCTGGGTCAGTTTCACTCTTCCGAAGTCGAAGTCATAGCCGCCGCCAATATGAAGCGGATGTGTATTCACTCCCTGCCAGCTTAAATATGTAGCCAATTCAAATGGAGCTACTACAAGGGCATCATTTCTTTTTGCCAGCTCTACTGTATCGCCCACATGATCATTATGCCCGTGTGTCAGCAGGATCACATCAGGTTTTTCTTCTTCAGCCTTCAGGTCGGTAAGTTCATTTCCGTTGATGAAAGGGTCGATCAGGATGGTGTGTTTTTCTGTAACGACTTTGACAACTGAATGTCCATGATAAGAAACTTTCATTTAAAAGCCCTCCTTAAAATACATTACTATACTACTTACTTCTTGATTGATGGGACATATCCTTCTTCAGTCAAGCATCCCCTTCTTTTTTACCCTGATTATTCCTTTTTTAAAAGCTTCCATCGAAAAAGGCTGTCCCGCATTATAGGGACAGCCTTGTGTATCATTAAATTTGATCAAGCAGTGTTTTTGTATCAGAGTAATCCAGTTCATGTGATTCAGCTACTGCTTTATACGTCACATATCCATTCAATGTGTTGATACCTTTTAACAGAGCCTCATTTTCAAGACATGCAGCTTTGTAGCCTTTGTTTGCAATCTGGATTGCGTAAGGTACCGTTACGTTTGTAAGTGCAATAGTAGATGTACGAGGAACAGCACCAGGCATATTCGCTACCGCATAGTGAACAACTCCGTGTTTTACATAAGTTGGGTCATCGTGAGTAGTGATGCGGTCTGTTGTTTCAAAGATTCCGCCCTGGTCGATGGCGATATCCACAACTACTGAACCAGGCATCATGGATTTGATCATATCTTCGGTTACAAGCTTCGGTGCTTTCGCTCCTGGAATCAATACTGCCCCAATTACAAGGTCAGAATCGGCAACTGCTTTTTCAATGTTCAGCGGGTTGGACATCAATGTTTGAACATCGCTTCCAAAGATGTCATCAAGCTGGCGAAGGCGTTCAGGGCTTAAGTCAAGGATTGTTACCTGAGCTCCCATTCCGACTGCAACCTTAGCTGCGTTGGTTCCAGCTACACCGCCGCCGATGATTGTTACACGGCTGCGCATTACGCCGGGCACTCCGGAAAGAAGGATGCCTTTTCCGCCATGGATTTTCTCAAGGAATTGAGCTCCAATTTGAGTGGACATTCTTCCTGCTACTTCACTCATTGGAGTCAAAAGCGGAAGCGTACGGTTCACTTCAACAGTCTCATAAGCAATTCCGACTACTTTATTCTCAATAAGAGCCTTCGTCAGTTCCGGCTCTGGAGCCAAATGTAAATATGTAAACAGGATTAATCCTTCACGGAAATATTGGTATTCGCTTGGCAGCGGTTCTTTTACTTTCATGACCATATCCATGGACCATGCTTCAGATGCGCTTCCAACAATGTGACCTCCAGCGGCTGTATAATCTTCGTCTGTAAAACCAGAGCCGAGGCCCGCCCCGGATTCTATATACACTTCATGACCGAACTGGGTAAGATTCACCACTCCTGCCGGTGTCATTGCCACTCGGTTTTCATTGTTTTTAATTTCTGTCGGTACTCCGATACGCATTAGAAAAACCTCCTTATTTCAAATCCATATGTAAAACTTCTTAATTAATATAACACTATCATTCTTAAAATGCTAAACAATTTTAAATAAAATGTAAGCATTTACATTTAGACAGAAAAGCCTGAATTTTCCCTTTCCAATTCGATCATCAAATGTCCTTTTTTCCTGTTCAAAACGGTGTTGAGAAATAGTATCTGTTTTCCTGAATGTTCTCTATGAAAAATCTATCCTTTCCTTTTGGCAAACTTCCTTTACAATAGGTATAGAATTACTTCGCAGAACGAAATAAGGAGTTTTTGAAATGAAAAATCCAGCAATAGAAAGACTGGGATTGGAATCCGTTCCGGAAAATCTAAAGACCACTACCTGGTTTGAATACTTCATTATCCAGCTCGCCTTTTCGGTCAATTCAGGGAATTTCCTCGTCCCTGCTTTAGCTGTAATGGAAGGCGGACTTCCCATGATATGGGCCATACTCAGCACCTTGCTCGGGGGGAGTCTGGCATTCTTTTTCGTTTCCGTGCTCTCTTTGCCGGGAGCAAGGTATGGATTGCCTGCCCAGTACGTCATCAGGTCCATGATTGGAACTAAGCTTTCGAGACTTATAGCCTCGCCGGTCAGATCTCTCACTTCGCTTTATTGGTTCAGTGTCCAGACAATCGGCGGTACGCTGGTAGTGCTGTCTCTAATGAAGAAAGCGTTAGGGATTGAGCTGTCTTTGATACCGATTGCTGTATCCCTCGCATTAATCATGACCATCCTGGCTTTAATTGGATTTGAGGCTGTAAAAAAAGCGACAAAGCTGTTTATGCCTTTCCTCTTGATCGGGCAGGCTGCCATTCTTATTATTTTCATCACAAAAGCAGAAGAAGGAGCAGGAAGCCGAATCTTATTTTCTGGAGAAGAGTTCTCCTTAGGCGCTTTTATATTTTTCGCCAGCCTTGCATTCGTTCAATATGTTTCCGGGGTAAGCGCATCGTCTGATATCACACGATACGCAAAATCAGGGAAACAAGGTTTTTGGGGGCTGTTCGCCGGAAATGTTTTCGGGTTCTTCATGACCGCCCTTCTTGGGACTTTCAGTGCCGCTCTCTTTAATAACTTAAATCCATTTGTAGCTGCTACGGAACAGACAGGATCTGTCCTGCTGACCATATTGATCGGAATTTGCGCCATGGTTTCCATGATATCCATCAATCTAAGCAATGCCTATACGGGAGGGTTCAGTTTGCTTAATGCCATCCCTTCACTTGGAAGAGTCAGAAGCGCCCTTGTTTTCGGAGCTGCCGGTATTGTCTTAAGCTGCTTTCCTGCACTGGTTGAAAATGCCAAGGATTACATCTCGCTGTTAGGTGCCTTTGTCATCCCGCTTTCAGCTGTAATTGTGGCAGACTATTTATATATTAAAAAAGCGAGAATATCTGAAGAGGATTTGGCATCTCTCGCTTCAGGCAAATTTCAATATAATTTGAAAGCCATCTATATTCTCACTGCCGCCCTGGTTATTTACTTCCTAATACCAGAAAGCTGGTCACCGGGATTTATTAGTTTCTTGCTGACCTTTATGATGTATAGTTTGGTATCCCATGTTCCCGCAAAAAAAGAAGCCGATAGTCAGAAGAAAAGCCGCCATGCCCTTTGAGCATGGCGGCTTTCTTATTATCCGGCAGCAGGAGCGCCTCCTGCAGGCTGCCTCTGTCCGAGTTCCTGGTCAATCACCAATAGTGCTGATGGATTGTCTCCGGCAAGTCTTAATCGGTCGACTATCGTTTTACTCTGTGCTTCCTCATCGATTTGTTCCCTTAAGAAATCTTGTATGATGACAGCACCCTGAGGATCTACCTGGTTTACGTAATCGTAAGCCTGGCGGTATGAATTGGTAACAAACTGCTCATGAGCGAGTACCTTTTGGAACGTTTCCAGAGGTGTCCCAAAATCACTTGGCTGCGCAGGAATACTTTCTAATTTGACAGTGCCATCTTTATCAACGACATAGTTAATCAATGTCAGCATATGACCCCTTTCTTCTTCAGACTGCATCCGAAGCCAAGTTGCTATCCCTGTAAAATTTTCTTTCCCCAAATAAGCAGACATGGCAAGGTAAAGAGTTGTCGATACATGCTCAATGCTGATTAAATTGTTAAATAATCTTTGAAGTTCCTGATTCACTATTTTTCTCCCCTCTTCCTTTTCATTCACACATACTGCATTGTATTGACAGGAAAATGGGATTGTATCTTGTATATATAAATAAGTTTATTGTTATTTTAGCGAGCGTTCTTTTATTTAATGAAAAAAGCTGTCCGAAATAATCTTTCGGACAGCCCTTTACCTATTACATCTTCTCCTCAACTTGAACAATATTCGAACTTAAAGGCCCCGCTTCTCCATCATGCAGTCCCGACTCATAGGAATCCATGATTTGAGCAGATGTTTCCGAGGCTGCCCTTTCATCATAAAAGCTCTCCTGCTTCAACCGGTTCTTTTTTGCCATGGTTTAATGCCCTCCTTTTCCGGAAAAATAATTAGTAATAGTTTAGTTTTTGAAAATCTGTAACAGTTATTATAGGAAATATATAGTAAACTAAAGGTAAGGAGGGATGAGCAATGACTTTAAAGTATAAGAACTTACTCGTAGCAGTTGATGGATCTAAAGAAGCAGAATGGGCATTTAAGAAATCAATAGATATTGCTTTACGTAACGATGCAGCACTCTCGATTATCCATGTTATTGATTCAAGATCTTTTGCAACAGTTGAAGCATATGATCAATCCGTCGGTGAAAGAGCCAGCAAGTATGCGGATGAAATCATGACCTCTTATAAAGAGCAGGCTCAACGGGCAGGCGTTACCGATGTCCATACCCTGATTGAATACGGATCCCCTAAAGTCGTCATTCCAAAAGATGGAGCGGAAAAAGTAAATGCAGACCTTATCGTCTGCGGCGCAACCGGCTTGAGTGCCATGGAGAGATTTCTGATTGGTAGTGTTTCAGAACACATCACCCGCTCAGCTAAATGCGATGTCCTTGTCGTCAGAACAGACGATCAGGATTAGTCAAATGTTTATATCAGCTTGCAGAGTATTCTCTGCAAGCTTTTTTGTGCACCTTTCGAAATAATACAAAGTTATTTTTTCAGAATGATTTATATACAATCCAACCCATAACATGCTAGAATATTCAATAAATTTTTCTTGGGAGGAAGAGTGCACTTGAAAATTGCTTATTTAGGACCTCAAGCCTCTTTTACAGATTTGGCTGTGAAAAAGGCTTTTCCGCAAAGTGAAGCAGTACCATGCGTAACAATCCCTGATTGTATAGAAGCCGTCATCGAAGAGGAAGCAGAATATGCCGTGGTTCCTTTGGAAAACTCACTGGAGGGATCAGTACATATTACAGTCGATTATCTGTTTCATGAAGCGAACTTATCCATTGCGGCAGAGCTTACCTCACCGATTCAGCAGCACTTGATGGTTCATCCTGAGAATAACACCAGTGAATTGAAGAAAATCCTGTCTCATTCTCATGCATTGGCACAGTGCCATAAATTCCTTAATACAAAGTACCGGGGCACCCCCCTGGAGCAAACGACTTCAACTGCCGCTGCTGCTAAATACTTGAGTGACCATCCCGAGGAAAAGGTGGGGGCTGTAGGAAATGAGTTAGCTGCCAAGGTTTATGGATTGCACATCATTCATGAAAACATTCATGATTTTGCATACAACCAGACAAAGTTCATCGTTCTTCATAAAGAGCCTGTCAAACTGAATCTTCTCAATAAGGAAGGCACCGACAAGACAACCTTGATGGTAACACTGCCGAAAGACCGCTCCGGTGCACTGCATCAGGTTCTTTCGACTTTTGCATGGAGAAAGCTTAACCTCAGCAAAATCGAATCAAGGCCCTTGAAAACAGGTCTTGGCGATTATTTTTTCCTTATAGATGTTGAGCAGGAGATGGATGACATCCTGCTTCCGGGGGCAATCAGTGAAATGGAAGCACTTCAATGCAAAGTGAAAATAATCGGATCCTATTCTTCTTTCCTGTTAGATGGTTAGGTAAAGGAGTACAACTTCTGCCAACATCAAAGGCTACCGGGAAAACTCCCGGCAGCCTCTTAATTACTAGTCCTCACTTCGCTTACTCATTAAGTAGCGGTACTGATAATATTTTTCTGCAAAGTCATTGATTTTTTTCGTGAATTGATAATTGACCCCTGCCCCAACCGCCATGCTGATCAAAGGCATACCGGACAGGCGTTTTTTTCTGAACGTGGTAATGACCATCCCTTTGAGTAAATGCTTTAAAGGCCCTTCCAGCCACGTATAATCCGTCAGCTTTTCCGTACCATCATAAAAATAGTCGTTCTCTTTTCTATCGAGGTCCTCCATCAACTCTTCCCACGCTTCTGCTCTTAGCCTTGCAGGCAGTGTGGCGGCATGAAAAACCTTTAACGAAGTCATCATTTCAAAAGGTGTCTGGACATCAAAACCATACGAAATTGCCACGAGCTGCACCGAACGCAGATTGATGACTGCCATAGCCGGTAAGTCGGCACTTAGGACAGCCGCTCCACCAGTACCCGTCATTCCACCTTGGATGAAGGAGTAAAGCTGGTGTCTTCCTGTGTGCTGCATTGCAATGTAATGAAGCTGGTCGACTGTTAATAAATGAAGGTCTTGGATTGTTTGAATCTCCTGATTAAATGCACGGGCAGTTTTTAAAATACGTTCTCGTGCATCGTTCTGAAGCTGTGAGCCCTGCAGTAAAGAATGCAGGTGAAACAACCAGCCGTCGAGTCTTTGAAAAAACTGTTCTTGTACTTCTGGAGGAAGGTTGGAAAAAGCACTATCCAGCCACTTCACATATGTATTTTCAAGGTCATTCGCTTCGTAATTATAAAGTGAATCCTGCCATTGCCTGATTTCCTCAAGAACCTGTTCCTCTCTTACTGACCATTCCATCGGTTTCAACTCCTTTTGTAGAGACATGATTACTTTTAATATACCATAACACCGGTGTTCATCCTACTCGGACATGGAATTATTCCCCTATCGCAAAACAAGACCCCGCCGAAGCGGAGTCTTGTTTTGATGCATGATTTTAGACAGTCAAACGCTGAACGTCACGGGCGATCATGACTTCTTCGTTTGTCGGGATGATCATGACTTTAACAGGCGAATGAGGATAGTTGAGGAATGTTTCTTCTCCTCTTACTTTGTTTCTTGCCGGATCCCAGTAGATACCCATGAACTCAAGGCCTTTCAAGACTTTTTCACGGACGATCTGGCTGTTTTCACCAATACCTGCAGTGAAGATGATTGCATCTACCCCATACATGCGGGATGCATAAGATCCGATGTATTTATGGATACGGTTTGCGAATACTTCCAATGCCAGCTCGGCACGCTCGTTGCCTTCTGCCGCCTGGCTTTCGATATCGCGCAGGTCGCTGGAGAGACCGGAGACACCAAGCATACCGGATTTCTTGTTCAATACATTAAGTACTTCATCCGCTGTCTGGCCTGTTTTTTCCATGATGAAAGGAATGAGCGCAGGGTCGATATTACCAGATCTTGTTCCCATGGCTACACCTGCAAGCGGTGTGAATCCCATTGATGTATCAATTGATTTTCCGCCTTCGATTGCTGCAATACTTGCACCATTACCAAGGTGGCAAGAAATCAATCGCAGCTGCTCCTTTGGACGTCCAAGCATTTCAGCGGCCCTTTCAGATACATATTTATGGGAAGTTCCGTGGAAACCATATTTACGGATGCCGTATTTCTCATAATATTCATAAGGCAGGCTGTAAAGGAATGAACTTTCCGGCATTGTTTGGTGGAAAGCTGTATCGAAAACAGCTACTGCCGGTATATTTGGCAGAACACTTTGGAAAGATTTAATGCCTGTCACATTGGCAGGATTATGAAGAGGGGCAAGTTCAGAAAGCTCCTCAATTTTTTGAAGGACTTCATCTGTGATTACGACGGAGTCATTGAAGACTTCACCGCCATGGACAACGCGGTGTCCGATTCCTTCAATTTCGTCCAGGGATTCAATGATGCCTGCAGAAGTCAATTTGTCCAAAAGCATCTTTACGGCTACTTCATGGTTAGGAATATCTGTTACTTCTTCCTGCTTTTCACCGTTTACTGAAATACTGAAAACTGAATCATTTAACCCGATTCGTTCGATTAACCCTTTTGTAATGACCTCTTCCTGAGGCATTTCGAAAAGCTGGAACTTTAGTGATGAGCTTCCAGCGTTGATCGCGATCATTTTAGCCATTTCTTATACCGCTCCTTTTTCTGTTAAATCTGGCTTGTAGCGTTCTATCATAGTGTGTTCATTTCAGGACTTTATATCTCTCAATTTTTCATTTAATCACTGCTTCTTTGCCATTTCAAGGATAAGATTCTTAGGTAATCGTTTTCATGTTAAAATAAATATTTTCAGAAAAATAGTGGTGATTAATATGGGGTCCATTGATTTGCGTTCCAGGTGGGTGACTCCGCGGGGCGGGCGGTGAACTAAAAAGCGAAAGCAGCCGATTAGCACCGTACAGATTGGAGGACTCTTGCATGGGATAAAGGAATCACGAAGAGCGATAGCGATTCGATGATGACTTATCGGAAGGAAAGAGACCGAAATCTGCTAGGTGCTGGCTGCTGGAGCTGGATTGGCCTCCTCGGCTGCGCCTGCGGGGTCTCACCTGTCCCGCTGCTCCCGCAGGAGGTCACTCACCTTCCACTCCAATCAATTCTGTACAGAAGACGAAAATCCTTTTATAAAAATGATTCGATACAACCTCTTTCTCACATCAAAATAAAAAAAGGGCGATTTATGGGCAAAGTAGGTTTTCTTGTTAAATGGCATTCATACACAATACATCCTAAATTTAAAAAGGGTAAAGCCCCATAGACATTGTGACTTTACCCTTATCATTGCATTCCCTTATTTATTTTGCTTAAACCATTGGTCCATCTTGGCAAGCATGTTTTCCATTGCTTTTTGGTTGGACAGTGACGGCATGTTGGCCATCAGAACTTCTTTTGGCGGTTTTACGTCCGCTTTTTTCTTTTGCAGGATCAGGATACTTTTGGCTGAATGCTCATTCTTGAACAGGGACATCGGCAGCTGAAGTAGTCCTTGAATATACACTTGCTCCTTAAAGTAGGCATGAAGCTTTTTCGCCTCTTCGGACTCAAATAAATGATTTGGTACGAGAAAGAACAGATATCCTCCCGGCTTTGTATGCTTGATGCTCTGTTCAATGAAAAGATGATGGGAATAAGAATGTCCTTCATCACTTTTCAATTCATAATCGGCCGCTCTCAAGTCGTTTGGATAATAACCGACAGGCAAATCACTGATGACGGCATCGACCGGATCAATAAAGAGCGGTTCAAGTGAATCCTGGTTGAACAATTGCAATGGATGTTTTTGAAGATTAGCTCCAACATAGGAAAGCTTAACTAACAGGTCATCGATATCCACACCAACCGATTCAACTTTTTTATCTGCCAATCCATTCAGGACCGTTGTCAGCAAATTTCCTGTTCCGACTGCAGGGTCCAGCACCCGAAGCTCCTGGCTGCCCTTTGTAAATTTCCCGACCAGATAACTGATGAACATGCCGATCGCATCTGGTGTCATCTGATGATTAGGCTGGGAGCTTTGTTTCATTCCTTTTAGAATGGCAAGCTGCAAGGCTTTCCGGATTTGTTCTTTGCCGATTTGGCCCAAACCGGCTTCATCATATTTCTTTTGAAGCCGCTTCTTGGTCAATTCAGTTAATTCATCTTGCAGGATATCCTGGTGGAAAAGATTTTCCCCAGTTTCCGCAATGGCTTCTAAATATGTACAAGATAATTCTTCTTGCAGGATCAATGCTGTTTCGTCTAACACATTGAATAACATTTCTGTTGGAGAAACCGTCATAAGTTCTCTGTCTCCTTTACTAATAATTCTTTCTCTATTTTACCTCTGACAGAGCAGGTGTCAAAGAAGTTGCCGCTTATTTGTTGAATCATGCTGTCTTCCAACTAAAAACTGACCCTGTCGGATTGCTCCCGGGTCAGTCTCGTCATGATGTTAAAAATGAAGTTACTGTGCGTTTTTAGCCGCTTCGATTGCTGAATCATAATCAGGATGATTCGTCGCTTCGCTGACATATTCGGCATATGTCACTTTATCATTGCTGTCGACCACGAATACAGCACGTGCCAATAAGCGCAATTCTTTGATGTACACGCCATATGCTTCTCCGAAAGAAAGGTCGCGGTGGTCGGACAATGTTTGGACGTTTTCAATTCCGTTCGCTCCGCACCAGCGTTTTTGAGCAAATGGCAAGTCAACCGAAATGGTAAGGACTTCTACATTGTCAAGATTTCCTGCTTCTTCGTTGAACTTGCGTGTCTGAGCGTCACAAACTCCTGTATCAAGAGATGGTACGACACTGATCAAACGAACCTTGCCTTTTGTGTCTGCAAGAGATACTTCTGATAAATCATTAGCTAAAACAGTAAAATCAGGAGCTGTGTCCCCAGGTTTCACTTCATTCCCAACAAGTGTTACAGGATTATTTTTAAATGTGATATTAGCCATTTCGAAATACCTCCTCTATTAAGTATGAACCTCTTTCATCGTACATAACGGATTGAACAGAAATCAACTAATATGATTATTTAGTACACAAATAATGAGGACTGATCAAGTTCACTCACTGGGTGAATTTCTGATCAGTCCGCCATTTCATCCTATTAGAAATCAAACGATTGATTCTGTCCTTGATTTTGATTTTGCTGCTGGTTCTGCTGCTGTCCTTGCCCATTGTTCTGATTGTTCTTTTTCATCATTCCCTGAATTTTCTCCATTACACCCGGAGCTAAATCCACCAGCTTTTCTAATAAATGAGTATTTTCATCAAGGTGAAGCATTTTGATCCCCTTCGAGCCTACGATTAAAAACGCAATTGGAGTAATGGAGACGCCGCCCCCGCTACCTCCGCCAAAGGGCTGCTTTTTCTCCCCTTGCTTGTCATCCTGTCCATCTTTACTTCCCTTGCCCTTGATAACAAATTCGCTTCCCCCGGCCGCAAATCCAAAACCGACCTTTGAAACTGTTAATATCACACTTCCATCAGGCGTTTCAACAGGATCTCCGATAATCGTATTGACATCGATCATTTCTTTTAAATTTTCCATTGCTGTTGTCATAAGTCCTTCAATTGGATGATCAGACATAAGATTACCTCCTAAGTTGTTATGTACAGACCCTTTATCACTCTAAAGCAGCGGGGGACAGTCCCCCAGTGCGGTAGTGCGGTAAAGTGTTGTCTTGTTAGACTGATTGATTCTTTTCTGACACCATGGAAAGAGGCTTGGATTGAAAGTTTGGTTTGCCGCCTTTCCAAAATCTGATTAATTTGATTCCTGCTAATATAGCATGCCCGACTCGAAAAGTTATGATACATGAAAAATCCGTTTGAATGATTGCTTTTTGAAAAGAAGGAACCACCGCTATTTGGGGCATGGATTGCAGATTCATATAGCCGCTTATGACACCGATCATACTTCCTTTGGCCCCCCAGATCATACCGGTCATCGTTCCCGTTGAAGCCGCATCACCTGTTCCAAAAACAGTTTGCCATTCAACATCGTATACCTTAACCTTGCTGAAGAAATGGCGAATTATACGATGAAGCCCTGCCACATGCTGAAGCAGTTCCCTAAAGTCTTTTATAGAAGTCAGGATTTCTTCAGGTGTTTCCTTTTTCAACTTATCTTTTTCCTTACTTTTTCCTTCCGGGCCTTTCTGCGTTTTTTCCTCAAAAACCAAATTAGGTCCGTCATCATCCACCTTGACCATCGGAATTTCTATTTTGTATTTAATCAGGCCGAACCAAGCCCGGAACTTAATCGTAAAATGGTCATTATCATTTCCATGGTAAAGTGAAATTGTAATCGTCAGCTTTGTGATGAAGATTAGTATAAATAAGAATAATATCAGACCTAAAACTATGATCAGCGTTAAGATCCACCCATTCACTTTTTTTCACAACCCTTCAATTAGAAAGTATTGGCTATTTCTTGCCAAAATAAACCTTAGGAGTGCAGGCTGAATAGAATTGCCTCTTCAAAAATAACATGTTACTATTTAGTCACATGTTATTTATAAATTAACCAGAGAGGATCTTTCTATGGAAGACGATCTATCACCATTATTCAAAGCATTATCGCATCCAATAAGAAGAAGGATTCTTGATATCCTTAAAGATTCTCCTTCAACAACTGGTGAACTCAATGACCATTTTCCTGAAGTATCACGATATGCCATCATGAAACACTTAACGGCATTAGAGGAGGGAGGCTTAGTCCTTTCAAGGAAAAAAGGGAAATACAGAGTCAATTTTTTGAATGCCGTTCCCCTTCAGGAGATGCATAATCGCTGGGTAGGAAAATATATGGAACCGGCCGCCAAATCAATCCTCAACTTAAAGGCACTGGCCGAAATCACAGGAGGAGATACTAAAATGAAACCATCCGTACAAAGTAAAGAATTTCAGATTGAACAAGAGACAATCATCAATGCTTCCAGAACGGAAGTCTTTAAAGCATTAACAGAAAAAGTAGAAAGCTGGTGGGAATTCCGCCTTGCCCCTGAAGGAAAAACCTCATCATTGAAATTGGACCCAGTTCCAGGAGGACAATTCCTTGAGAAATGGGAAGAAAAGGCCGGTGCTGTCTGGGGGACTGTTTACTATGTAAACGCACCCAAGGAAATAAGAATTCAGGGACATCTCGGTATGCATGGTGCGGTCAACAGCGCCTATACCTATCGTTTAAGTGAAGAAGGCGGCGTAACCACTCTTCAGCTTTCCCATACCGCATCCGGTTTGATTGAAGAGGAATGGGAAAACAGCCACCGGAAAGGCTGGGAATATCTGCTGGGAACTTTGTTGAAAAAGTATGTTGAAGAAAATAAATAGCGGATTTAGAAATTCAAATATTAGGAGGAACGAGAATGGTAAAAGTAGTGACTGAAACAGTGATTGAAGCACCAATTTCCCAAGTGGCTGCCTATGCAGCCAATCCTGACAATGCACCACAGTGGTACAGTAACATTTCAAGTGCTGAATGGAAAACACCTAAACCTCTTCAGATTGGTTCACAAATTGCCTTCAAGGCTGAATTTCTTGGACGCAGCCTTTCCTACACATATGAAATAGTAGAATTGATTCCCGAGAAAAAACTAGTCATGAGAACAGCACAGGGACCTTTTCCGATGGAAACGACTTATACTTGGAGCGCGATCGATGACCATCACACTAGGATGGTCCTGCAAAATAAAGGGGAGCCCGCAGGATTTTCCAAACTATTCTCTCCATTCATGGGTCCAATGATGAAGAAAGAAAACAAGAAAGATCTGGCGAAAATCAGAGCGATTTTAGAGAGTAACAGACCTTGAAAATATAAAAAAAGCAGCCCTCATGATGGCTGCTTCTTTATGATTACTTTAGGCACTTGCAGGTTTATACACTGCAGCTCGCTTCTCCCTGACCACAGTTGTATCCGCAAACAAGTCATGAATCCCCTGCTTCTTATTTGTAAATGCCACAACGATATATAAAATTATAATACTCGCAGAAATGAACCTGCCTATCAATTCTCTAAAAAGGACAGTGCTCCACTTTAAAGGCTTCCCATCCAATTCTATGACTTTTAATCCAAATGCCATCTTCCCGAGTGTCTGTCCCAAATACTTTGTCATTAAAACAAAATAGCCGTAAAAAATGATTGCACTTAGAATGGAAATCGGCGCAAACATATCATCTTTTACTAAAGAAAGGTCCAGAGCCCTGAATATTGGGTAGACAACCAGCCTGCCTATGCTTGAAATCACAATCAGATCCAGGAGATAGGCCCAGAATCTCATCCAGAAGCCTCCGAGCTCAAAAATTCTCTCTTCCTTTTCATGTTCCACTGCTGTGAGTTCTTCCTGATTATTCACTTCATTCATGAATGGCACCTCCTCGTTTATTCCGCATAGAGATACATCAGGCGCGGCGAATTAGGCTGAGATAATATTTTCATCAATGCCGCTGCTTCGATGTCTCCACCAGAAAGCCTTTTTGCCCCCATGTTCAATAATGATGCAAATCCGCCGTCATTTGTATACTCAATGACCTGTGCATCTTCAAGTTTGAGGTCTTTCTTCATTTGGGCAATAACATCTTCAATATAGCCAAAATCATCAATCAAATTGATTTCCTTAGCCTGGATTCCATCATACACACGGCCGTCTGCAATTTTCTTCACCTGATCTTCCGACATGCCCCGGCCTTGAGCGATGACATCGACAAAACCTTCATAAGAGTTATTGACCATGGACTGAAGGATTTGTCTCTCTTCTTCTGTCATCTCCCTTGTCGGGCTCATGATGTCCTTATGCGGTCCGCTTTTGATTGTGACGAAGTCAACTCCGTATTTATCAGCCAGTTCAGAGTAATTGATGCTCTGCATGATGACACCTAAAGACCCTGTCAGTGTTTCCTTGCTGGCAAAGATCTTCTCAGCCGGTGCTGAGATATAATAACCGCCTGATGCAGCCATGGAGCCCATCGAAACATAAATCGGCTTGTTGGACTCTTCCTGAATTTCTACAAGCTTTTCATGTATCTGGGCACTTTCCACTACACCGCCGCCCGGGGAGTTCACCTTCAAGATAACTGCACGGATACTGTCATCTTCCTGAACAGCCTTCAACTGCTCCATGAACAATTCATGATTGTACCCTGGACTTTCAAAAATAGATGCGGCTGTATCCACATCCTGAATGACGCCATCCACTTCCAGAACAGCAATCCTCTGTGCAGCACTGCCGTCTTCAATGATTTCTTCCGTGAAAGGATTATCAGTTGCTGCAAACATGTCTTCAAACGCCTGATTAAAATCACCTGTCATCGCTGAACTCGCAAGATTGGCCACCACTGAAAAGATGAATAGACCGGCAGCAATCGCGAGTGCTGTCCAACGTTTTCCACTCATTTATATATTCCTCCTCTTTTTCTCTTCATGATGAATACGTACTTCCCTATCATAAAGTTTCACTATCATGATAAAATAATGATGCATGCAAATTGTATCCCGTCTCTCAGAATGTACCTCATGAAAATCACCAAGAGAAGCAGCAGATTGCATATAATCATTATTCTAGCAAAATCTAACGTGATTGGAAAAATTTTGTCCAATGATTGACTATTTTTGAGGAGGCATCATCATGAACGAAAGACGAAATCTATATTTTTACACACTTAAAGATAATGAAACTCTTCAACAGGCTGCAGAGTTGACCCAACTTGCGGTTCAGTATGGATTCAACGTTGTAAAAAATGCAAAAGAAGCAAATATTATCGTCAGCATCGGAGGGGATGGTGCATTCCTTCAGGCCGTCCGGAATACAGGTTTCCGCCAGGACTGTCTCTATGCAGGTATCTCAACAACCGGCAGCTTGAGCATGTACTGCGATTTCCATATTGATGATACTGAAAAAATGATCAAAGCCATGACAGAAGAGCAGATTGAAGTCCGCCGCTATCCGACAATTGACGTGACCATCGACGATCAGACAACCTTCAAATGCCTTAATGAGTTCAGCATACGATCTGGAATCATTAAAACCTTTGTAATTGAAGTACATATTGATGACCTGCATTTCGAGACTTTCCGTGGAGACGGCATGGTCATCGCGACACCGACAGGTAGCACAGCCTACAACAAATCAGTAAACGGGGCAGTCGTCGATCCAATGCTTCCATGCCTTCAGGTCAGCGAACTTGCCTCACTGAACAACAACCGTTACCGAACCCTTGGGTCCTCCTTCATCCTGAGCGGTGAGCGCAAACTGAAGCTTGAAGTTGTTCAGGACGGAAATGATTATCCATCAATGGGGATGGATAACGAGGCACTTGGAATCCAGCATGTGAAACAAGTGGTCATTGAATTAAGCGAAGAGAAAATCAAGACGGTCAAACTGAAAGACAACTCCTTCTGGGAAAAAGTGAAAAGGACGTTTTTATAAGGAAAAAGAGAGAAGCCTGACGGACAGGCTTCTCTCTTTTTGGGATGAAGTTCTAAGCACACTTTTCCTGTGCTTTCGTTTTCCGTTTTACTCTCTTCATTCTTGAAACAGAGAAAATCGTCAATGCTGACCAGATGAATGTAAATGCAATTAAATGCGTTTGAGTGAACGGTTCTCCGTAAAGGAATACACCCAAAATCAATGTCAGCGTAGGAGCGATATATTGCAGGAACCCTACCATATACAGCGGAATCCTTTGGGCCCCTTTTGCAAAATAGAGCAGCGGTACAGCTGTTACAGCTCCTGCCGCAATCAATAACAAGTCAGTCCCAGCTGAAAAATGAAATAAAGACAGATCTCCCTGGGCAGACAAATAAATAAGGTATATAAGGGCAAACGGCGCTGTAGTCATGGTTTCCAGCGTAAGCCCGACGTCAGAATCCACTTTGATCAATTTTTTCGCCAATCCATACAAACCAAAGGAAACAGCCAAGCCAATGGCTATCCAAGGGAACCTTCCATACGAAGCAGTCAGTACGATGACACCGACAGCTGCCAGGATAAACGAGACCACTTGGGCTTTTGTCATTTTCTCTCTTAAGATAAATACCCCCAGCAATACACTGACAAGCGGATTTATATAATAACCGAGACTTGCTTCAACCATTTGGTCAGTATTGACCGCCCAGATATAAATGAACCAGTTTGTGCTGACAAGCAGCGATGCGGTTGCCAAGGCAGCCAGCTTCTTCTTTGTATTCATCATTCCCTTTATCATATCCCAGAAGACCCGGAACTTTTTGATGATAATTAAAAAGACGATCATAAACCAGAATGACCAGAATATCCTGTTCGCTAATATTTCATCTGCCGGTACATGGTTAAGCCACTTCCAATAAATCGGCAGAATTCCCCATAGAAAATAAGAAAATGCCGTATACAAAATGCCGGCTTGTTCTTCTGTTTTTATAACGGCCACCACCTCTCAAAATTATTTCCATTCTCGAAATAATTTCATTATATATCGGTTCCCCTTAAAGGGCAATCTCAAAGTTTGGGTGCCCCATTACATTAATGGTAATTCAAAAATGGTATTTTACGTTTTTAGAACTTCATCAAAAAAAGGTGCCTGTAATAATCAGACACCCTTAAATCTTAGTTTTCTCTCTTATAAACAACCGTTTCATCTACGATTGTCATTTCCACTTTCATATCAAGCAGCTCATCCGGCTCCACCTTGAACAAGTCTTTCGGAAGAACAGTAAAATCTGCTTTGTATCCCTCTTTGATCAAGCCATGGTCATGCTCATGGTGGCATGCATACGCGCTTCCTTTCGTGAACAAGGAAACGGCTTCATACATGGATAGTCTTTGTTCTTCCATATAGACCGTCCGTTCCGGATCCAAAGGATTGGTCCTTGTCACAGCAGCATGGATTCCCAGTAATGGATCGACCGGCTCTATCGGCGCGTCGGAGCCGCCCGCACAAGGGATCCCCTCATCCAGCAGTGTTTTCCACGCATAATTGTATTCCATATTTTCTTCCCCTACACGGTCGATTACCCAAGGGAAATCAGAAGGGACAAATCTTGGCTGAATATCGAGGATCAACGGCAGGCCTTTGATTCTGTCGATCAGCTCTCTGCGGAGAAGCTGGGCATGGATGAATCGATCCCTTCGGCCATTGTATGTTGGATAAGCTTCCACAACATCCAGCACATTTTCGAACGCTTGGTCGCCGATTGTATGAACAGCGATAGGGAGCTGGTATTCCCTGGCTTTCTTCACGAGCTCAGTCAGATTTTCCTGTGAATGAATGGCCACACCATTGGTCGATGGATCATCATTATACGGATGGCTTAATAAGGCAGTTCTACCTCCAAGTGCTCCATCAGCAAAGATCTTCATTGCTCCGAACTCCACAAAAGGTGTTCCTCCCATAAAGGTAAATCCAGCTTCCTTCCAATCGTCGATGACTGCCTGATGAACAAGCAGGTGAGATCTGAACTTTTTGCCGCCTTCCTCTATGACATTCAGGAAGGTTTGATACGTTTTATGGAAATTCCCGTAATAACTCAAATCTTCTGTATGTCCGCCAACAAGTCCAAGTCTCCAGCAGTTTTCAACCGCTTTTGTCAAAGCTTCTTCCAAATACTCCCCTGTTGGAGAAGGCAGGGCCTCCACCAGTAAGTCCTGAGCTGTATCTTTTAAAACACCATTCAACTCGCCATTTTCATTTCTTTCAATCACTCCGCCTGCAGGGTTTTCAGTGTCCAGGTCAATATCCGCGAGTTCCAATGCACGCGAATTGGCAACCATAGCATGGCGGCAGATCCGTTTCAACAGGACAGGCTTATCCGCTACAACTTCATCAATCTCCTGCCTTGTTACGACTTCACTGTTTTCCCAAAGGTTTTCATTGAACCCTTCGCCGATTACCCAGCTGCCTTCAGATGTATTTTCGGCTTTTTCCTTTACCGCCTGTATCACCTGCTCTTTTGTATTCATTTGGGAAAGGTCCAGGCGAATCAATGTCTCTCCATGTCCGATTAAATGCATGTGGCTGTCAACAAATCCTGGAAAAATCGTGTTCCCCTCCAGGTTCACCTTTTCTGAAATGGAATCGGCAAAGCGTGTTTCCATTTCCTTTAGCGAACCGGCACCACTAATCAATCCATTTTCTGTGAAGACAGCCTCAACGGCATCACCCTGAGCTGTCATTGTATAAAACGTGCCGTTATACCATAATGTACCCATATTTAAAACTCCTTGTCCTGGTCGTTATCTGCACAAAAAAGGACTGGCTCACCGTCCTGATAGAGGTTTTTTCATGCAAAGGCATCGACTTGCCGCATATCCATCAAGGCCGGGAGCCACTCCCGTCTTCTTTTGTCTATATTATTTTACTATACCGCTTTAATACTTTAAAGGATTTCGTTTTCAGAAATATCAGCCAACAAAATGTGCTGCAGTGTTATTACTTTTGTAATGCTTTGCTTTCGTTTTGTCTAAGTTCAATCCTTCTGATTTTACCTGAAGTTGTTTTCGGAAGCTCTTCAAGGAATTCAATCTTCCTCGGATATTTATATGGAGCAGTTAATTCTTTTACATGATTCTGAAGATTTTTTATCAAGTCAGGATCTTCTGCATCGACTCCATCTCTTAGGACAACAAAAGCTTTGACAATATTCCCTCTTACTTCATCAGGACTTGCCACGACGGCACACTCTTTCACTGACGGATGTTTCACCAGCGCATCCTCAACTTCGAAAGGTCCAATCGTGTATCCTGAACTGATGATGATGTCATCACCTCTGCCTTCAAACCAGAAATAGCCTTCCTCATCCTTCTTTGCTTTATCGCCGGTGATATAATAGTCTCCACGGAACTGCATTGCCGTTCTTTCAGGATCTTTATAATAGTTTTTAAACAGCGCCGGCGTATCTGTATGAACGGCGATATCACCGACCTCGCCAGGAGCGCAAGGCTTGCCGTCCTCATCAATGATTTCCACACGGTTTCCAGGAGTTGGTTTCCCCATGGAACCAGGTTTCAATTCCATACCCTTCATGATACCGACAAGCAGTGTATTCTCCGTCTGGCCATACCCGTCCCTCACGTCGACTTTAAAATGTTTTTGGAACGCATCAATCACTTCCCTGTTCAATGGTTCGCCAGCTGAAACAGCGCTGTGCAAGTGTTCAAGATTATACTGGCCAAGATTATCGACTTTCGCCATTAAACGGTACTCAGTCGGAGTACAGCAGAGCACATTCACCTGGTAATCTTCAAGCATCTGAAGGTAAGTATCCGGTTCGAATTTCCCTTGGTAAACCAGCCCGGTTGCTCCAGATCCCAATACGGAAAGAAACGGGCTCCATATCCATTTCTGCCAGCCAGGGCCCGCCGTTGCCCAAACGGTGTCACCCTCTTCAATGCTCAGCCACTTTTTGGCTGCTGTGCGCAGATGTGCATAAGCCCATCCATGCGTATGGACAACACCCTTAGGATTGCCTGTTGTCCCTGAGGTGTAAGACAAAAATGCCATATCTTCCCTGCCGGTGTCGGCAAGCTCCAACTGGTCGGATGTTTCGTTCTTCAGGTGGTCCAAAGACAGCCATCCTTCTTTTTCTGCACCAATCACGAACTTTTTCAATCCTGAACTTTCTTCCACGTCATCGAATTGTTCTGTATATGGAGCGTAGGAAACGATCGCTTTGACGTCACCATGTTCTATGCGGTATTTCAAATCCTTGGATCGAAGCATTTCAGAACTCGGGATGACGACCATTCCTGATTTTAAAGCGGCTACATAGGTCTCATACGCCTCAATCAACCTTGGAATCATGACCAGGATGACATCGCCTTTTTCCAATCCATTGTTTATGAATGCGTTTCCAATTTTGTTCGCATTTTTCATTAAATTTTCATATGTAATTTCTTTCTCTTCCCCTTGTTCACTCTTCCAGAGGATGGCCTTCTTGCCTGGATCGCCTGAAAATTTTTCAACTTCGCTGATCAAGTTGTACCTTTCTGGTGCAAGTAAATCTTCTCTTCTCATAAATTCTCCCCCTTTGATGTATTCTTCTCCATTATACAAAATTTTTATAATATTTTAAATTATTTACCAACGGGTATTTTGACTTATTCTGTAAAAGACTGCAGAAAGAGGCTTTCAAACCATACAAAAAGGAGCGGGATAACCCGCTCCTTGTAGCCATTGTATTCAGTTAATTACTGTTGGTAGCTTCCGCCGATTTGTTGTTCAGCCATTTGAACTAAACGTTTAGTGATTTCACCACCGACAGAACCGTTAGCACGTGCAGTTGTATCTGCACCAAGTTGTACACCAAATTCAGAAGCGATTTCATACTTCATTTGGTCGATTGCTTGTTGAGCTCCTGGAGCTACTAGTTGGTTTGAGCTGTTGTTGTTTGCCATGTGTCTTTCACCTCCTTGTGAGTATAGATTGTGCGAAAACACATGGCTTCATTCGGTTTTCTTATTGGTAATTCTTCCTAATGATATTACAGCAGCTCATCAAGGTCATCGTTTTCTGTTTGCAGCATTCCGCCTTCAATGACAAGCAATTCGGTATCGGCCGCCGCTTGTTCAATAAGCGTTTCAAAATCAACAAAGCTTTCATAGTATTGGATCTTATCGCTTTTCGGCTTCGTTTTTGGCGCTGGAGGGGTAAAAATCGTACAGCAGTCTTCATATGGAAGAATGGAAATATCATGCGTCCCGATTTGTTTTGCAATATCAATGATTTCAAGCTTGTCCATGGAAATCAATGGCCTCAGGACTGGAGTGCTGGTCACTTCATTGATTGCCAGCATGCTTTCCAATGTCTGGCTCGCTACCTGCCCAAGGCTCTCTCCCGTGACAATGCCCAGACCATTATGTCTTTCCCTCAATTTCTCTGTAATCCTCAGCATCATTCTTCTTGTGGATGTCATTGTGTAGTTCTCAGGGACTTGATTATGGACAGTCTGCTGGATTTCAGTGAATGGAACAATATGAAGTTTAATTCTTCCGCTGAAGACAGATAATGTCTTTGCAAGGTCAATGACTTTCTGCTTGGCCCTCTCACTTGTAAAAGGAGGGCTGTGGAAATGGACAGCTTCGACCTCAACTCCGCGCTTCATGATCAAATAACCCGCAACCGGACTGTCAAGGCCGCCGGATAGCATGAGCATGGCTTTCCCGCTGGCACCTGCAGGCATACCTCCTGCTCCAGGATGAATTTCACTTGAAAGATATGCGCCTTCTTTTCTGATTTCAACGTTCAGTTTGATGTCGGGTTTTTTGACATCCACGGTTAAGCCTTCCGTATTTTTCAATACATGAGATCCCACTGCATAATTGATTTCATTGGTGTCCAAAGCAAACGTTTTGTCTGCCCTTCTTGCTGAGACTTTAAAGGTTTGTCCTTCTTTATGCGATTTCTGAACAAGATGAAGAGCTGCATCTTTAATTTTTTCCATATCCTTTTCCGTTTTCATAACGGGGCTGTAGGACTGAATCCCAAAAACACTGGATAACCTCTTCAGTGCCTCTTCCCCGTTTTCTCCATTAAGATAGATATGGAGTCTGTCCCGGGTAGCGCTGATTTTAATTTCAGGCATGTCTTTGAGTACCATGAGGATGTTTTCTCTCAGTTTTTTCGTAAATGCCTTGCGGTTGCGTCCTTTAGTGGAAATTTCTCCATACCGGACTAATATTTGATCATAAATCATCTTCTTCTCCTTGTCGTTTCTTCTAGATTTTTCTTTACTTGCAGGATCGCCTTACACAATTGATCCACTTCCTCCATTGTATTCTCAAATGAAAAACTGACCCTGACAGATGTATCAAGGAGATCTTCACTCAAACCCATTCCCAGCAGTGTCCTGGATGGGACATTTTTTTTGGACGAACATGCGCTTGTAGTTGAGACATATATTTCGAAGCCTTCCAATGCATGGACGAAAATTTCGCCCCTGATTTCATGCACTGAAAAATTCACTATATGCGGTGCTGTCCCTTCTTCAGGTGAATGAACTGTAATGCCCTCTATGTTTCTCAGCTTATCCCGGAAGTAAGCGTTAAGCTTCCGCATATTCCCAAGCTCTTTACTGCTTTTTTCAAAATGCAGTCTTAAAGCTTTTGCAAAAGAAACTATGCCGCCAGTATTCTCAGTGCCGCTTCTGATTTTCCTTTCCTGTTCACCGCCTGAAAGTAAAGGTGATATTTCCAATCCTTCCTTAATATATAACATGCCTGTACCCTTCAATCCATGTATTTTGTGCCCGGAGATGGAGCAAAGATCAATCCCCGCTTGCTGGAAATCAAGCGGCACCTTGCCAATTCCCTGAATATGATCGACATGAAAAATGATTTTCGGATAGGATTTCAACGCTTTTCCGATTTGTTCGATTGGCTGAACGGTTCCCACTTCATTATTTACATGCATGATGGACACCAGAATCGTTTCATCGGTGATGGCATTCAATACATCCTGCACGCTGACCCGGCCATTCGAGTCGACAGGGAGGTATGTGATATCAAACCCTAGCTCCCTCAGTTGTTCACATGTTTCAATAATGGACGGATGCTCAACAGCAGAGGTAATAATATGCCTTCCCCGATTTCTGTATTGGAGGGCTGTGCCTTTTATGGCAAGGTTATTCGATTCCGTTCCTCCTGAAGTGAAGAAGACTTCTGTTTCTTTGGTATTAAGCAGACTGGCAACCTGCTTTCTTGCTTTGCCGACCAATGTCTCGACTCTGCCTCCAAGTGCATGGATCGATGATGGATTCGCAAAATAATCTTCATTCACTTTTAAAAATGTATCCAACACTTCTTTATATGGTTTCGTCGTTGCGCTGTTATCAAAATAAATCATGATATTTACACCTTCTGATGTTTCAAATTAAGAATACATTCTTTCTACTGTTTACAAATGATTATACTATCACAAATCCTTCATTAAAAAAATTCGCTTTTACGATTCCTTTAAACACCTTGACTTACTAGTATGGTTTTATTATTTTGGTAAAGTGTATTAATACAAAGTAATTTCACTTTTCGTTTTAATATACTGAATTTTTTAACTTTTAATTATTTCGACAATTTTCGCGATTTCTGTGTTACTATATAACAGCTCGATTCACCTTTGAATTATAGGGGGTATTCTCAATGAAGGAGAAAGCGCTATCATTTAATTTGATTTTCACTGTCGGCCTCATGCTGTTTGCATTGTTTCTAGGGGCGGGCAACATGATATTCCCGCCTTTTTTGGGACAGCAGGCTGGAGAAAATATTTGGACCGGGATCACCGGATTTTTGATAACCGGTGTCGGCCTTCCTTTACTCGGAATTATCGCCATTGCAAAAACAGGAGGCGACCTGCAAACTCTTGCAAACCGGGTAAACCCGGTTTACGGGGTCATTTTTACTGTTATTATGTACCTTGCCATCGGGCCTTTCTTCGGGATCCCCCGAACTGGAACGGTTGCTTATGAAATAGGGGTCACTCCCTTCCTTGGAGAAGATATCAGTAAATACGGACTTCCGTTGTTTATTTATACAATCATTTTTTTTGGATTGACTATCTGGCTGGCGATGAACCCTGCCAAACTTGTGGACAGAATCGGCAAGGTGTTGACTCCTGCACTGCTTGTCATCCTCACAGTATTAGTGATTAAAAGCATCATCTCTCCAATGGGCGAATTTCAGGCTCCATCGGGTGACTATGTAGATGGTCCGTTTTTCAAAGGGTTCCTTGAAGGGTACCTGACAATGGACACCATTGCCGCACTGGTCTTTGGAATCGTCGTGATCAATGCCGTTAGAGAAAAAGGCATTGCTTCCACTGCTGCCATTACCAAAGCCTGTATTCTAGCTGGTGTGATAGCAGCAACTGGCTTGGCACTTGTTTACCTTTCACTTGGGTATATAGGAGCGACAAGTACGGACGCCATTGGACTTAAAGATAATGGCGGGGCAATCCTGGCAGGATCAGCAAATTATCTGTATGGCCAAATTGGAACGATAATCCTGGGACTGGCCATCACGTTTGCTTGTCTGACCACTTCAATCGGTCTGGTATCAGCATGCGCTCAATATTTTTCCAAGCTTTTACCTGTTTCTTACCGCGTGTTAGTGATCGTTATCAGTATTTTCAGTATGGTCATTGCGAATATAGGATTGACACAGCTGATCTCCGTATCGCTTCCGGTCCTGATTGTCATATATCCTCTGGCGATTGTACTGATTCTGCTTTCTTTCATGCATAACTGGTTCAATGGATACTCCGGTGTCTATATCGGGGCATTGATTCCAACGTTCCTTATCAGCTTCATTGACGGATTAAAGACGGCAGGAATGGATCTTTCAGGTATAAATGATACATTTAGTTTTCTGCCTTTATTCAACCAGGGCATCGGCTGGCTGCTGCCGGCAATTACAGGGGCCGTCATCGGTTTCATCCTCTCAGCTGCTTTAGGAGCAGAAAAAAAATCAGCATAAAAAGATCCCGGTCTGGAAAATCCAGCCGGGATCTTTTACTTTAATCATTCAATTCTTCATTGACGATCTCTTCAATTCTCTTAATGGCGCCAGGCTCTACTTCCTCAATGGCTGTAGCTGCCTGCTCCAGAGCCTCTCTATAATCAAAGCTTCTAAATGCAGATTCTGCCTTTTGCAATTTCTGCGACACATCGCCACTTCGGCTTCTGTAACGATTACCGTATTGGATGACTCTTTCTGCCAGCATGACTGTTTCAATTAAGTCTGTCGTCTTTTTATGGAAGTGGTCGACTGTGTCCACCGCTTTTTCCAAGTACTTTTGAACGACTGGCATGTTAAGCGGTTTTTCTTCAAGTGCCCTTACCACATCACTGATATTCTTATAGGCTTCCTCGAGAAGAGCGTTATAGTCGGTAGGCAGGCCCGGAATATTGCTTTTGGAGATCATCCGGCTTGCTTCACCGATTTTTTTCTTAAGTTCCGAAACCTTTTCCTTTGCTTCAATTTCTTCCTTTCGAAGGGTCTGAAGCTGCTCCGAAAACGTGTTTTGCTCACTCTGGATCAATTCAAGCTGCTGATTGATATCCTGAAGTTCCTCACTAAGGAATGTATAAGCGGATTCATTCTCTTCCACTTTTTCCTTGAGCTGCTGGAAACGTTTCAACAGTGTATTGATTTTCTTTTCCAACTGGACTGGAACCTGCAGGTCCTCATCCTTTAAATGATAACCCTGCTGCACAAATTCAGTTTCCTGCTTGATTTCTTTATTGACAGTCTTGAGAGTTTCAAGAAGCTCCGAAGATTTCCCCTCATTCTGCAGGACGAAATGTTTGGCCAAAACTTCCTTTTCAAGCATGTCATATAAATTTTCAACGCTTTGTTTGAGGCTGTCCACTTCTTCTGAAGCCTTTTCGGTTTGAAGTTTTTCCAGGGAGTCAAGGCATGCCGCAAGCTCTTCTCTCAATCTGGAGACTTCCGTACTGATGCCAAGGTGTTTCAACACGTATCCTTGAGACTCCATCTCCTTGAATCCCGCTTCTACTTCATTAAGTGAGTTCGGAAGAGCTGTTTGGCATTCTGTCAGCAAATCCGGTATCGTATCCATTTTCTTTACGATATCCTCGGTGTCTGCTGTCAGCCCCAGGACAATCTCCCTGGCATCAAGATAATTTCCTTCTTCTGTAAGAGTATTGAAGGCTTCGATTTTCTCTGCCATTTCATCCAGTTTTGCTTCAAGCCCATATGCTGACTTTCCATATGCATGACGGTGAGCAAGCAAAGTCTTCTTACTTTTTCGGAAGTCTTCCATCAGTTCTTCTATTTCAAGCCTGTTCTTCTCTTCACTTCCAACCAGTTCCTCGACTTCGGAATGGATCCTCTCCATCTTGTCTTCAGTCAGATTCAGAATTCCTTCAATCTTTGCGAGAACCTCTTTAGCGGCCCCAAAGCGAAACTTGTCAATCTTTTCTTCCGCTGTGAACAGCAGCTCTTCTACTTCTGGAAGATCAGCCGTAACAATGTCATCCCAGCCTTTACGCCACTTTTCAAAAAGCTCTTCTGTCTGGCCGGTCATGTTCAGCTGTTTTACTTTCGATAGTTCATCCAGAATTGGCCTGTTCATAATATCGACCTTCCACGATTCGAGCCGGTCAACATGATGATAATATTTTCTTCTTATAAAATAACCGATAATAAATAGAATAATTAAAAGTATAATTCCTCCGATGATAAATTCCATCGTAAGCCCCCTGCTTCTATAACTTGATCTGCTCTATGTAAAAACTGTAAAATCTCACATTATAGCTTTTATTATGATACCATGATAACGACATTTTTTGACGATTTATTTGCAATTTTTCCTCTTCAAATGGAATATTTATTATAAAAGTCTACCTATTTAATAAAAATATTGATATTTTACTATTATATATGGAAATGACAGTAAAAGGAAATGAGGGATTGGATGAAGATTGACGGCCATATTCACAGCCCTTACTGCCCGCACGGGACTAAGGATTCATTTTATGAATATATAAACAGAGCCATCGAGCTCGGGTATGAAGAAATAACGTTTACAGAACATGCACCCCTTCCAGAGGGGTTTGAAGACCCTGTACCGGATAAAGACAGCGGAATGAAGCTGGAATATTTGGAGGGGTATATCGCAGAGCTCACAGATCTCAAGAGGGAGTTCACTGACAAAATCACCATCAAAACGGGACTGGAAATTGATTATATTGAAGGATACGAAAAGCAGACAACTCAGTTTTTGGACAAGATCGGACCGCACCTTGATGACAGTCTGCTTTCCGTTCACTTTTTACTAAAAGAGGGAACTTATGACTGCCTGGATTTCAGCAGGGACAACTTTGGGAGAATGATTGAGTTCTACGGGGGCGTGGACGAAATCCACCGAACTTATTACAAAACGGTCCTGAAGTCCATAGAAGCAGACCTGGGAAAATTCAAACCCAACCGAATCGGCCATATCACACTTGCCGATAAGTTCAAGAAAGATTTTCCTCCAGCCGGCTCATTTGGGATTGAGATACAATCCATCCTTGACGAAGTGGCGAACCGCAAAATGGAACTTGATTATAACGGGGCAGGCTTTTTCAAGAAAGGATGCGGTGTTTCCTATCCGCCGCCGGGGATCGCCCAGCAAGCTATTGAAATGGGAATCCCTCTTGTTTATGGATCTGATGCTCATCAAGCAAAGGACTTGAATCAAGGCAGGGACCGCATGATTTTAAAATGAATTACTGAGCCGGTTCAGGCTGCCATTTAGCAGGCATTGATCAATCCACTGTTCCAGGGAAGTGAAGTAACGGTCGACAAAGTATTGCTCCTGCGGGAACACATGCCATACTTCCCTCAAGTATTGGCTGTTCAGGAACGGCATGGAGAGCATGGATTTCAACTGGATGATAAATATACTCACAGGCATGGATGTAAAGCGGTTTTGTTCTTTTCCCACCTCAAAAAACCGCTTCAGCAAGTAACGCTCTTTCATAAGGTAAGAGGAAATGATTTCACGCACAATTTGTGAATCGATGGAAACTTCTCTCCAGACAAAGCGGGAGAGAAGGTGGTTTTCACTTTGATACTGAAGGATATTATAGACAGCCCTTTTCAGGCATTCATCAGCAGGAGTAAAGTCCAATTTATCAGCCTCCGTCTCAAGGCACTCCAAATAAGATTCAAAAAAGCGTGTGAAACAGGATTCCAGCAGCCCCTGTTTGCCGTGAAAGTGGTATGAAATATTGGCAGCGTTAACGGATGCTTTTTTGGCGATATCCCTGACAGAAGTACCGTTGTATCCTTTCGTATTAAACAGCGAAACAGCAGATAAGAGAATATTTTCTTTAGTCAAGCCCTGTGCAGCTGATTTTGCCATGTTCTCACTACCTTTGAATTTATTAGTTGAATCACTTTTGAAAATGTGCTAAAAATGGTTCATCAGGATTGCCGCTAATCTAAGGGTCCGCTTTCAGGCAGCTCTTATTTTTTGAATAGATCTCTGTAAAGCGCTACCCGATTAATACATAAACATTCGGTGCCGCACCTGATATTCCTTTATGTATTTCTCGACACTTTCCTGCCAAACTTGCAGGAAATCGATGAATTTATGAATTTGAAATCACATTCTGTAGAAATGGGGGAGTTCCATGTTCCAAACATCTATGTACCAAGGTACACGCGAAGAAAATTATGACTTGGTCATCAAGCAGCTACATGCTCTTTTAGAGGGAGAAAGTAATCGTATTGCCAACTTAAGTAATGCTTCTGCATTGTTGAATCAATTTCTGGACCGCATTAACTGGGTTGGGTTTTATCTTATGGAAGATGGGGAACTTGTCCTCGGACCATTCCAGGGTCTGCCGGCATGTGTACGCATCAAAGTTGGAAGAGGAGTATGCGGTTCCGCTGTAAAAGACAAAAAAACCTATCTTGTTGAAGATGTTCATGCATTCCCCGGCCACATCGCCTGTGATGCAGCATCTCAATCCGAAATTGTTGTGCCGATGATGAAGGACGGAGAAGTAATCGGCGTACTTGATATCGACAGCCCTGAGAAAAGCAGATTTGATGACATGGATAAAGAAAAGCTTGAAGGGTTTGTTCAGGCTTTGATGCAATATATTTAATCGTTGAAGCCGGAAAAGATTTCCGGCTTTTTCTCTTTTTCATCCTTCCCCAGCCTTTCTGCGCCACAAGTTTACCCGGGTAGCACCAAGGGAATTCCTATGGATATAAGACTGTAAAGGAGGATGAACATGCAAAGCAAAGAACCCGAAACTTTATATTTTGAAGAGAGTGGATCAATCCCGAATAATCCTGATTTGCCAGTCCTTTTTTACAAGGGTGCTTTTAAGGATGACCCAGAAAAGGCAGAGAGTGTTTTCAACAGTCATAACTGGAGAAACAGCTGGCAGGGCGGGGTGTTTGATTACCATCATTTCCACAGCAACACCCATGAAGTACTTGGCGTGATCAGTGGTTCAGCAGAGATTATTGTCGGCGGGGAAAGCGGCAGGAAAGTCGAAGTTCATCCAGGGGATGTAATTGTTCTGCCAGCCGGCACGGGACATAAAAGGTTGACAGCAAGTGAAAACTTCAAAGTTGCCGGCGCCTATCCTGATGGAAAGGATCACAACTTGAAAACCGACCAGGACAATCAAAGGACACAGCTGCTAATCGAAATCAAGGAAGTTGAAATCCCTTCCCAGGATCCCGTCTACGGAGAAAGCGGTCCATTGCTTTCACTATGGAAAAAGGAACAGTAACAAACACACCCGAAAAGAATGAATCTTCTTTTCGGGTGTGTTATTATTCATAAATTTTTTTCAACGGTTTGACCGCCGGACCTTCAATGACATCTCCAGATGAGGAAAAACGGCTGCCGTGACACGGACAATCCCAGGATTTTTCAGCATTGTTCCACCCCAGCTCACATCCCATATGGGTACATGTCGTATCCACCACGGTGATCTCGCCACTTTCATTTCGATATGCCCCCGCTCTTTTTCCATCAACGGTAACGACACCACCTTCACCGTTCTCCAGCTCTTCCAGTTTTCTGTCATGCTTATCCAGTTTGCCTTTTACAAATTCTTTGGCTGCATTGGCGTTTTCCGTGACAAAGTTCTTTATGCTTGGGTTTGCGTTAAACCTTGAAGGAGAAAACAACTCCTGAAATCGGTTCTCTTTTTGAAGTACTAAATCGGATAATAACAGGGCGGCGGCTGTACCATTGGTCATTCCCCATTTCGCGTATCCTGTCGCAACCATGATGTTAGGCTGGTGTTCTGTTACAGGGCCTATATACGGCACTTTATCCAGTGTGGTCAAGTCCTGTGCAGACCAGCGATATGGATAGTCTTCTACTGAAAAATATCTTTCGGCAAAGTGTTTGAGATTCTGATAGTGTTCTTCTGTATTCCCGCCTTGCCCGGTTTTATGGCTGTCACCGCCGAACAGGATCATTTTGCTTCCGTTTGAATCAGCAGCATACCGGATGGATCTTTTAGGCTGGTCGGCACTCAGGTACATCCCGTCTGGAACTCGATCATCAGTTTTTGCTGCAAGAATATAGGACCTCTCAATATCAAGCCTCGAAAAATACAACCCCTTAAAATCATTGATTGGAAAATGTGTACTCACGATGACTTTTGGGGATGTCAGCTTACCTCCCTCTTCCGTCACCACTTCTGCAAGGTTATCTTCGGTAATTTTTGTTACTCTGGTCTGTTCATAAATCTTTCCGCCGTTTTTCTGGATTTCATCTAATAGCGGCATCAAAAATTTCACAGGATGAAATTGTGCCTGATTCGGCATTTTCAAGGCGGATGTTACCTGGAAAGGCAAGTCCGTTTCCGTTGTAAGTTCTCCCGGAATATCCAGTTTCCGATAAGCTTCTGCTTCCTTCTTTAATTTTTCTGCTCCTTGCTCGGTCTCAGCATAAACATAAGAAGGCTGTTTCGTAAATTCACAATCTATGTTTAATTCTTCTGTCAGTTTTTCTATAAAGTCTAATGCTTCGGTATTCGCATGATAATATTGAGATGCTTTTTCCTCTCCATGGTGTTTCATTAAGTCATCATATATCAGGCCATGCTGTGCTGCGATTTTTGCGGTTGTATAACCGGTGGTGCCATCGATGACCCTGCTTGCTTCCACAAGTGCAACCTTTTTCCCTTCACGCGAAAGTAAATAGGCAGCGATGATCCCTGTAATCCCTGCTCCGACAATGGTCACATCTGTCTCGTGTGTTTTATTTCCCAGTTTCTTAAAAACCAGTCCATTCTCTTCAGCAGCTTTCCGCCAGTAAGAATGGGACTCTTTCGGTATCTTTTGCTCCTTCATCTTGGCGTTACCTCCCCATCTTCTAATACAGGTTACTTACCCGAAATTCATCAGAAAATGCCTTTTGGTATGCTTTGAAGGATTTGCTTAAGAGTGCTTAAGGAGAGATTCTGTTTTTAACTTGGCTCTTACGAAAATATTGTGGATTTATACAGGGGTCGTTGATCTCCGCTGCAGCTGCACGACTCCGCGGGGCGGGCGGTGAGCCTCCTCGGCTGCGCCTGCGGGGTCTCACCTGTCCCGCTAGTCCCGCAGGAGATCGCACAGCTTCCGCTCCAATCAACTTGCGTTTATAAAAGGCAGCACCGTGGCTCAAATTAACAATCTTTTGGAAAAACCTTTCTCTGTGTTTGTACTCTTTTAAAGTAGTTAAAACATTATGCCCCTGTAAATTATATTAGTTTTTTCACACCACACCTTTTCTTGACCCTTAGGTTGTCCGAGTTTAGAATCCTCCCGGTATGCTGGACAAAGAAAAGACAGAACCGCTGGGGCTCTGTCTTTTCTGTTTATTTTATTCTGCTGAACGCCTGCATTAAGTCATCACGGATATCTTCCCATGCTTCAAGGCCTATTGAAAGCCTTAGCAGAGTATCCGTTATCCCCATCTTCTCTCTGGACTGTTCGGGAACAACAGCATGTGTCATGGTTGCCGGATGCTGGATTAGTGTTTCGGCATCTCCTAGACTTACCGCAATCTTTATCAGTTTTAACTCATTCATGAACTGCTGGGCAGTCTCTTTAGTCCCTTTAATGGTGAAAGCTATCAATCCGCCAGGTTTGCTCATTTGTTTTTTCATAGTTTCATAGTTAGGATTATCCGGATCGCCCGGGAAGAACATTTTATCCACTTGCGGCTGCTCTTTTAGGAAGGCGGCAATTTTCTCGGCGTTTTCACAATGGCGATCCATTCGGACCGGCAGCGTCTTTACGCCTCTCAATAACAGCCAGGCATCAAATGGGGAAATGACACCTCCGATATCCTTTTGAGTCGTCATCCTAATGTCATCCATCAATTCTTTTTTACCCACAACAATACCGGCGATGACATCCCCATGTCCGCAGATATATTTAGTGGCGCTGTGAATGATGACGTCACAACCTAAATCAAGTGGTTTTTGCAGGTATGGTGAAGAAAAGGTATTGTCCACTACGACAGGAATGCCTTTTTCCTTTGCAATACTTGCGACCATTTCAAGATCGATCAATTTCATTGTAGGGTTGATCGGCGTTTCCACATAGATACAGACAGTCTCCGGTTTAATGCTATTTCTTATCTCATCTTCACTGTCCATTGCTGAGAAGTCATGAGTGATGCCATACTTTTCTTCCATGAGGCTCAACAAACCGAATGTACAGCCATAAACCCCTTGCGAGCAGAGGATGTGATCATTGGCTTTTGTCATTGACAGCAGGACAGCAGAAACGGCAGCCATCCCAGAACCGAAAGCAAGGGCCGCTTCTCCATTTTCAAGTGATGCCATCCGCTCTTCCAGCATGGAAACGGTAGGATTTCCAAGACGTGAATAAATGTATCCCGCCTCTTCACCGGCAAACCTTCTTTCCCCCTGCTGGGCATCTTTAAAAGTGAAGGTGGAAGTTTGATAGAGTGGCGGCGCTAGACTGTCATTATATTCTACAGAATTGTACCCGTTATGAATTACTTTCGTTTCGAACCTTTCAAAGTCCTTCTTCATTTGTTTCTCCTCCTGTTATCTAATCCGAACTCGTAAGCTGTTCTATCTTATCTATCCCATTAGTACAGGTCTCTCCGATGCGACTTTATTCGCCCGGCCTATTTTCCTCATTAGAATTCATTAATAGCATATGACATTTCCTCTGAAAAAGAAAGCGTTTACATTCATTTTGATTTATGCTTCCTGTTTTGGGAGGAAACAAAAAAAAGACCTTGAAGCCAGAGGCATTTCAAAGTCTTTTTCATTATGAATGGATGATTGCCATCTGATTCTTTCCGTTATTTTTAGCATAATACATAGAGGTATCTGCCCTTTTCACCAAGTCCTTTACGTGGTCCTCACGGCCGCTCGTCCAACATGAGACTCCGCAGGATACGGTCACTGATGGATTTGTCATTGCAGGAATTTTTTCAACAATCCTTCTTCCGAACTCAAGGCCGGACTTCAAGTCTTTGTGAGGAAGGTAAACAGCAAGTTCTTCGCCTCCCCATCTGGCAGCAAAGCCAATTTCTTTCGATTCATGCATAATCGTATTGGCAACCTGAATAAGAACGTCATCCCCGGTCTGATGTCCATAAGTATCATTGATTTTCTTGAAATCATCGATATCCATCAGCAAAAGGGCCCCCTGCTTGTCATCCCTCATGGACCTGGCCATTTCCCCATCAAGGAAATTCCGTGAATAAAGCTGTGTTAAATGGTCCGTTACAACAAGCTTTTCCAACTTTTCACGCAGCATGGAATTAGTTAAAGCAAGCGTTGAATGATGGATGAAGGATTGCAGCAGTTTGTACATGTCAAAAGAAAAAGAATATGGATCTTTATGAAGGACAATACAAAAACCGATAATCGAATCATTCTGTACCATAGGGACCGCCATAAGGGAGAGATAGGATAACTCTTTCCCAAACTTACCGCTGAGATCCCCTATAAAGATAGCTTCTTTTTCTTTGATGATTTTCCGCTTCACATACTTTACATAAGATGCTCCTTCCAAACCATGAAAGAAGGCAGAGCTTTCTGGAAGGACCCTGGATTCTTCCCGTTCATCAATAAAAATGAAGCCGATAGAAGAAGCCTGGAAAGAACGTTTAATTTGCTTTTTCAAAAATGTAAGGGTTTCGGTCATTCGCAAATTTGAGTTCAGCCTGTGTGATGTCTCGTTTATCAGCTGCAGATCTGATATCAACCTTCTGGACTGCTGATAAAGTTTTGCATTTTCAAGTGCGCTCCCTGCGGTATAAGCAAGAAGGCGGATAAACTCCCGGTGGTTGTCCGGAAATCTGAATTGCCCTGCCGTGATTATCTCGAGTACCCCATATACTCCCTGCTTTCCTTTTAATGGAGCATATAGTGTCAGCTTTTGAGCGGCATGCTGAAATTCTGCCTCAAAGGTTCCATTGACAAAAGCCTGCATGGCTGCAGCAGTGGCATTATCGTAATCGAAATCCGAGATAGGAAGATTACCATGGTTTTTATCATTATCATTGGAAAGCAGCAGATGAAAATCATAATTTGGAAAAACCCTTGTCAACGTACTGACAATCTGTCCAAGTAGAATGTTGATATCCATCGAAGAATGGAATGCTTCATTGACTTTAAAGAGTTCACGGTAACGATGCTCCTCTTCAACAACTTGGTTGAAATAATGCATTTTCCTTAAATATGCACAGCTGTGGTCAGCAAAGCTCCGGAGACTGCTGCGCGACAATGGCGACTGAAGGCCGGAAATCAGGAGTACCCCAAAGAGATTGCCTGTTTGGCCGGCTAACCGAAAAGCAAGTTCGAATCTGCCAAAAATGGGATCGGCATTGAATCCTTTTGCAATTCCACCCTCTGCCCCTTCGAACATACGGTCAAAAACATCAGGAAAAAGAGTCAACGGATATTTGTCCAATGACAGGCTGTCAGTAAGCTGATAGCTGTTTTCCATCCACTGATAATATAGAACGGCATCCGCCTTCAATGAATGTTGTACAGCCTTTATCCAGGTGGAATGACAATCCCTGCAATGACTTTCATCTTCATTGAACTCCTCATTGACCAAGTCGAACAAGCGAGCTTTATAGTCATTCAGGAAGATTTGGTCTTTAGTCTCCAACCCGATCACCTGCGTATCCATCCGATCATCATTTACCATAGTATGTCCCTCTTATCTTCGCTTTCCTGATATATTCCCTTGGCGGTGGTCTCTTAACGTTTCATGATTATCCATGAATCCAATTGATTGGCTGCACGGATAATCATGAAAAGCAACTTCTTCATGTCATTCTATCAAATTAAATTATAGCATAAAAATCCAATTGATTCCTATGTATTATTCTAAATCCTCTGCTTTTATCAAAGCCCCATTAACGTTCACTCAAACAGTCGTTTTTTCAAAAAACCTAAATTGCCCTTGACTTAGTCCCATCAAAAACATATAATGTTCTTTGTGTAAAATAAAAGCAGCCTATGTGAAGTCCTTTATGCTGTATTTTGTTCCTCGCGAATGAGGTGTATCTTGTAACTCTCTGCTGCTGGAGCGAAGGTACATGAAAACATAATACCCATAATTGTTAATTCACACACGGTTTTTATTTTACAACAAAATAAAAACACGAAGGAGGAGTCTTTCATGGCTCGTTATACTGGCCCTAGCTGGAAATTATCCCGCCGTCTTGGAATCTCTCTAAGCGGTACAGGTAAAGAATTAGAAAAGCGTCCTTACGCTCCTGGACAACACGGTCCTAACCAACGCAAAAAAATCTCTGAATATGGTTTACAATTACAAGAGAAGCAAAAGCTTCGTCATATGTATGGAGTGACTGAGCGTCAATTCCGTAACCTATTCGACAGAGCTGGCAAAATGCAAGGTAAACACGGTGAAAACTTCATGGCACTTCTTGAAGCACGCCTTGATAACGTTGTTTATCGTCTTGGTTTGGCTCGTACTCGCCGTCAAGCACGCCAACTTGTTAACCACGGACACATCACTGTTGATGGATCTCGCGTAGATATCCCATCTTACCGTCTGCAAGCTGGTCAAACTATCGGTGTACGTGAAAAATCCCGCAACCTTGACATCATCAAAGAAGCTCTTGAAGTGAACAGCTTTGTTCCTGACTTCTTGACTTTCGATGCTGACAAGCTTGAAGGTTCTTTCACTCGCTTACCAGAGCGTTCTGAACTTCCAGCTGAAATTAACGAAGCACTTATCGTTGAGTTCTACTCTCGTTAATATTCTTCCAGAACCCTTTCCCGTTTGGGAAGGGGTTTTTTTGTTTGGTTGGGAGGAAATGCGAAGTTTAGATTGATGGAACGAACACACTATTCCATCTCTGGCTCTCTTTTTGCTCTTTTTTCTGATGGAATACAGCACCTTTTCCATCCCAAGTTCTCTTGCTGCTCTCTTTTAGATGGAATGCACCGCCTTTTCCATCTCTAGTTCTCTTGCTGCTCTCTTTTCTGATGGAATACACACGCTTTTCCATCCCTAATTCTCTTTCAACTCTTTTTCCAGATGAAATACACCGCTTTTCCATCTATAATTTCCCCTCTTCGTTATCTGTCCAAATCCAAAGTCACTTCTATTAAACCAAATATGATATAATAGATAGGTTGATATTTTTTACAAAAAACCATTTAATAGTTTTTCAGTTTAAAAGGAGGAACAGGTTTATGGACTTTCTGTTTTCCACAGGATTTATCATTTCTTCAGGTGCGATTCTTGCCCTGTTAAAAATTATCGCCATCGATATCATTTTGTCGGGTGACAACGCGATCGTCATTGCGATGGCAACAAAGAATCTTCCAAAGGAACTGCAGAACAAAGCGATTTTCTTTGGAACCGGAGGAGCTGTAATCCTTCGTATTCTGTTCGCTGCCGTTATTGTTTACTTGCTTCAGATTCCTTATGTACATCTTTTCGGAGGACTTCTGCTTCTGTGGATTGCTTATAAAGTTCTTGTAGAAGAAGAAGAGGATGCCAACATTAAGTCTCACACTGGACTTAGACAAGCAGTCACAACCATAATCATCGCAGATGCCGTGATGAGCCTTGATAATGTCGTGGCTGTTGCGGGTGCTGCCCATGGCCATATCGGAATGATTGCCCTTGGTGTTCTGATCAGTATCCCAATCATGATTTTCGGATCAAAGGCAATTGTTAGACTACTGGAGAAATATCGCTGGATTGCTTATATCGGTTCTGGGATCCTGGCGTGGACAGCCGGTGAAATGGTGATGGCGGATAAACAGTTCTTGAACTTGATTCATCTTTCACACAGCCCTTACACCTACCTGATCATTGCCGCCCTTACTGTTGTAGTTCTGGGTGCCGGTTTCCTGACAAACAAGAAACAGCATGATAGTGTACAAGCTCATTAAGAAAGACTAACACAAACAGCTTCAGCAGATCGACATCCCCTGAAGCTGCAAATACAAAAAAGGTGCTTAGCGATAAGCACCTTTTTTCTATGTTCTTATGAATATTGAATCATGAAATATTTCTTTTTCCCTCTTCTGATGATCGTGAATTGGTCATCGATCCTGTCACTATCGGACATGACATGCTGCAGGTCCGTTGTACGGTCACCGTTAATGTAGATGGCGCCATTTCCGATATCTTCTCTCGCCTGTCTTTTAGAAGGGGCAATTTTAGTGTTCACCAGAAGGTCCACTAAATTGATTTCCTCGTCTTTAGACTGTGTAAAAGATGGAACATCCTTGAAGCCCTGCTTGATTTCTGCAGAAGACAATTCCTTGATGTTGCCGCTGAAAAGAGCTTCAGTGATCTTGATTGCCTGCGCAAGAGCATCTTCCCCATGGATAAGCTTTGTCATTTCCTCTGCCAAAGCCTTTTGAGCTTTGCGCAGATGAGGTTCAGTTTCTACTGTTTCAGCTAATGCTTCGATTTCTTCATGTGAAAGGAATGTAAAGTATTTAAGGTATTTAATCACATCAGCATCCGCTGTATTGATCCAGAATTGGTAAAACTCGTAAGGAGACGTTTTTTCAGGATCAAGCCAGATTGCACCGCTCTCTGTTTTACCGAATTTAGTACCGTCCGCTTTAGTGACAAGCGGAATCGTGAATCCAAATGCTTTAGATTCTTCTTCCCTTGTGCGGCGGATCAGTTCAAGTCCTGTCGTAATATTGCCCCACTGGTCGCTTCCGCCGATTTGAAGCTTACAGTTATAGTTTTCATACAGATGGTTGAAATCCATAGCCTGTAAGATCGTATATGTAAACTCAGTGTAGGAAATACCTGTTTCCAAGCGGGATGCAATGGTATCTTTTGCAAGCATATAGTTCACACCGATATGCTTACCGAAGTCACGAAGGAATGTCACCATGTCCATCGGTCCGATCCAGTCAAAGTTGTTGACCATGACAGCGCCATTTTCACCTTCAAAATCAAAGATGCTTTTCAGCTGATTCTTGATGCTTTCTGCATTATACTGAATCGACTCAACGGTCTGCAGCTTGCGTTCTTCACTCTTACCGCTCGGATCTCCAATCAGCCCCGTGGCTCCTCCTACCAGCACCAATGGACGATGTCCATGATTTTGGAAGCGTCTCAGTGTTAAAAATGGCAGTAAATGACCGATATGCATACTGTCTGCAGTAGGATCGATCCCGCAGTAGATCGAAATCTTTTCTTTGTCTAAAAGGTTCTTCAGTCCCTCTTCATCTGTTTGTTGATACGTTATGCCGCGCCACTCTAAATCTTTCAATAATTCCATTTTATCTTCCTCCTGGTTTTTTATAAGGCAGAAAACCCCACAAAAAAACGTCCCTGCCAATGCAGGGACGTTTTACACGCGGTACCACCCAACTTAAGGACACAAGTATCCTCCACTTGATAATGTAACGGTTTTCCCGTTTGCTGCTAATGAACCGGTGTCTTTCACAGCAAAAGCTCAAGGAGGTAATTCATCACGTTATGTATGTCAGTTTGCACCACCCACTGACTCTCTGGAATAGGGATAACGGGACTACTTGTTCCTGTCGAAGCCATTTCGTTATAAAAATTTATTTCAGATATACTTTTTTTATCATAGTTTTAGGGCCTTTGTCAATTTGAGCCCCGTATTATTCCCCTGAAGGTAAAAAATACCTTTCCCTGTCATCCCCTATTCTTCCCGTGCTGTAAGACTGTCTCTCTGTAAATTCCTTATTGTGGTCTTCACATGGTCGAATTATGCTATAATATAGATGATTTTAGGAGGAGTGTATATATGAAGGAAAAATTTCAATCTCTACTGCAGCGGTCTCAGCCTGTCATCAAGTTCTTTACTAACAATAGATTGTTAAAACGTGCCAGAATCACCTATGGAGTTCTATGGAATTTATTATTGATATTAATTGTGGTGGCTGTTCTGGGCACAGCATTCGCTGGCGGGGTCGGGGCCGGTTATTTTGCCTCCTTGGTAAAAGAAGAACCGATTCGCCCATATGAAAACATGAAACAGGATATTTATAATTATGAGGAGACCTCCCAGCTCTATTTTGCCAATGATGTCTATCTCGGTAAAATGAGGACCGACTTGGAGCGTGAAGAGGTAAACATTGATGAGGTATCGGAAAACTTGATCAATGCCATCATCGCAACTGAGGATGAATATTTCAAAGAGCACAATGGGGTTGTGCCGAAAGCAATCCTGCGTGCAATCGTCCAGGAATTCACCAATTCGGCTACCCAGTCCGGGGGAAGCACACTTACTCAGCAGCTGATCAAGAACCAAATCCTTACAAACGAAGTATCCTTTGACCGGAAAGCAAAAGAAATCCTTTTGGCTTTGAGGTTGGAACGCTTCTTTGAAAAAGATGAAATCCTTGAAGCATACTTAAATGTAGCAACACTCGGCCGTAATTCCTCAGGAAGAAATATTGCGGGAGTCAAGTCTGCAGCAAAAGGAATTTTCGGTGTGGAACCGAAAGACCTTACATTGCCTCAGGCAGCCTTTATCGCAGGTCTGCCACAGGCACCATTTGCCTACACTCCTTTTACCAATGGAGGGGAAATCAAAGAAAACCTTGAACCGGGACTTACCAGAATGCAGACTGTGCTGTACCGCATGTTTGAGGAAGGCTATATTACTGAAAAAGAATATGAAACTGCCTCCAATTATGATATTTCAAAAGATTTCATCGGGCCTAAGCCTTCAGTCAATGACAATTACCCTTGGCTGACTGCTGAAATTGAAAGCCGTGCCAAGGAAATCATTTCTAAAATCCTCGCTGAAAAAGATGGATACTCTGAAGATGACCTTGCGAATAACGATGAATTATATGAGAAATATACAACACTCGCTGACCGTGAAATGAGACAGCGCGGATACCATATCCACTCGACGGTCAACAAAGAAATTTACGACAGTATGCAAAAGACAAAAGATGCATACGAAATGTACGGACAAGAACTAACCAGCACCAAAATCGATCCTGAAACAGGTGAAGAAGTTGAAGTACCGAACCCTGTCCAGGTCGGTGCAATCATGATTGAGAACAAATCCGGTAAAATCATCAGCTTCGTCGGCGGACGTGATTTCAAACAGGAACAGCTTAACCATGCCACTCAGTCCATCCGCCAGAATGGATCGACGATGAAGCCGCTTCTTGTATATGCACCGGCACTTGAGTTCGGTGAAATCGGACCGGGTACTCCGCTTCCGGATGTTGAAATGTCCATCATGGCAGGGAACGGAGTTATGTGGAATCCGCAGAACTATTCGTTTAATTATAATGGTTTGATTCCTGCCAGATATGCGTTGGCAGAATCCTTGAATATTCCTGCAGCCCGCCTATATACACGGATTTTCAACAAACAGCCGATTCAGTTCCTTGAAAAAATGGGCTTCTCCACACTGACAAGCGGCGAAAAAGAGAACTATGCTCTTGCCCTTGGAGGAATGAAGCGCGGAGTTACCCTTGAAGAAAATACAAACGCCTATACAACATTTGCTAACGGCGGTAAGTTCATCGATGCGTATATGATCGAAAAGATTGTAGACAAAGATGGCAATACGATTTTCCAGCATGAAATTGAGCCTGTGGATGTATTCAGTCCGCAAACAGCTTATCTAACCATTGATATGATGAGGGACACCCTTGACCACTATGCAGGAACGGGACGTTACGCGAAGCGGTTCCTTAACTTCTCTTCCGATTGGGCAGGTAAATCAGGAACCACTCAGGACTACAAGGACCACTGGTTCATCGCATCAAATCCAAGCATTACTTTCGGTACATGGTTCGGATATGATGATCCTAAATCAATGTACAGAGCCATGGAAACCTACGGACATTATGGTTTAAGAAACATACGTTTATGGTCTTACTTCCTGAATGATGCGCATGACCTTGCACCGGATTTAATCGATCCTGAAGCATCATTCCAGGCTCCAGAAGGTATCGTAACCAGATCTTTCTGTGGTATTTCAGGCCTGCTTCCTTCAGAGGCATGCAGCCAGGCCGGATTGGTGAAGAGCGACCTGTTCAATGCACAATATGTTCCAAACAAAACGGACGACAGTCTTTTAAGCAGCCGTTATGTGATGATAAACGGCAAGAAGTATTTGGCTCTGGACTCCACTCCAGCTGAGTTCTCACAGCCGGGAGTCATATTGAACCCTGACTTCGTTGAGAATATCCTGAATGGCATCAAGGCCGATCCAAGACAGTTGATTCCGGCTGACTCGGAAAAGTATAAGAATATCCTTGTTGCTGAAAACAAGATAGAAGATGATGGGGCAGCACCTGGAACAGTCAAGGCCAGCGCTTCCGGCAATAAAGTAACCTGGACTGCATCAGCAAGCAACGATGTCGTCGGTTACAGAGTCTTTACAGTAAGCGGACAAAAAGTAGCAAGCATCAAATCTGATGAAAACCTGGTCTCCACTCTCGGTGACGGTGAATACTATGTCGTTGCGGTGGATGTGGCCGGCAAACAGTCAGGTAAATCGAATACGGTACGAATTGGAAAAGAAAAAGAGGAACCAAAACCTCCTAAAGAGGATAAGCCAAAACCGGATAAACCCGAAGAGCCAAAACCAGACACTGGTGACTCCGGCGGCGGTTCAGGCCAGGGAGACGGCAGCGCTGACTCCGGAAACGGCGGAGGAGTCACTGATTCTGATTCAGATTCAGGCACCGGCAACAACTCAGGTTCTGGAGGAAACAATAACAGTCAAGGATAATAATTTGAAAGAGGTGCTCCGCATAGCGGAACACCTCTTTTTCTATACCGCATTAACATCACAAAAAAACCGCCCAGATTACTGAGCGGTTTCGCTTTTTAAATCAATCTTCCATTGTAGAAAGGTCGCCAGTTGGAAGGTCAAGTTCCCACGCTTTCAACACGCGACGCATGATTTTACCACTGCGTGTTTTTGGAAGTTTATCTTTGAACTCGATCTCCCGAGGTGCTGCATGGGCAGCCAAACCTTTTTTCACAAATTGGCGGATTTCCTCTTTCAGTTCATCCGTTACTTCGTATCCTTCACGCAATGCAACGAATGCCTTGATGATTTCCCCGCGAACCGGATCCGGTTTCCCGATGACACCAGCTTCGGCAACTGCAGGATGTTCAACCAATTTGCTTTCCACTTCGAATGGTCCTACCCTTTCTCCGGAAGTCATGATGACATCATCGATACGGCCTTGGAACCAGAAGTATCCGTCCTCATCCATGTAGGCGGAATCACCTGAAACATACCAGTCACCAGGCATGAAGTAGGAATCATACTTTTGTTCGTTTTTCCAGATGGCGTTCATCATGGACGGCCATCCACGCTTGATCGCAAGGTTCCCCATTCTATATGGAGGAAGCTCATTCCCCTGGTCGTCGACGATAGCCGCTTGGATGCCAGGAATCGGTTTCCCCATGGAGCCTGGCTTGATTTCCATGCAAGGATAGTTACAAATCACCTGTCCGCCGGTTTCTGTCATCCACCATGTATCATGGATGCGGAGATTGAACACCTTCATACCCCAGCGGATAACTTCAGGGTTCAAAGGCTCGCCGACACTCAGGATATGTCTAAGGCTGCTTAGATCAAATTGTTTAACGACCTCATCCCCTGCTCCCATCAGCATCCTGAAAGCTGTGGGTGCACTGTACCAAACAGTAACGCCGTATTTTTGGATCGTGCTATACCATTTTTCCGGCTTGAATCTGCCGCCCGCGATGATGTTTGAAGCACCTGTGAGCCACGGACCGAAGATTCCATAGGAAGTTCCCGTTACCCATCCTGGATCTGCTGTACACCAATATACATCTTCCTCTTGGAGATCCAAAACCCATTTGGCTGTCTGATAATGCTGAAGCATCGCGTTATGGACATGAAGGACACCCTTAGGTTTGCCTGTGGAGCCGGAAGTGTAATGGAGAATCATGCCGTCGGACAATTCCACCCACTCTACATCAAGCTTATCGCTCGCATCCTCAAATCGTGTAAGGAAATCAACGTATTTCCCTTTTTCTTCTACATCATTTCCGACAAGGAATACATGCTCGAGTGCAGGCAGTTCATCAACCGGAACCCTTTCAAGCAGTTCAGGCGTAGTTACCAGGACTTTCGCTTCACTGTCTTCAAGACGGTCCCTTACAGCACCTTCCATGAACGCTTCGAACAATGGTCCTACAATGGCGCCCAGCTTCAGTGCTCCAAGAACAGTAAAGTATAGCTCCGGTGATCTTGGCATAAAGATGAACACCCTGTCTCCTTTTTCCACATCACCATATGTTTTCAGGACGTTACCTGCTTTGTTTGTCAGGTTCTTCATTTCCCTGAAGGTATACTTTTCATCTCTGCTGTCATCAGTATAATACAGTGCCACTTTATTTTTCCTGAAGGATTCTGCATGGCGGTCGATTGCTTCATGCGCAATATTCACACGGCCTGTTTCATTCCAGGAAAAGTTCTTTTTCGTTTCATTCCAATCGAAATCCTTGTAGGTATCTTCGTAACTGGAAAGGTTATAGTTTCCTTGGGTTACTGGCAGCGCTTCCAACTTCATTCGAGCGATTCCTCCTTATGTAAGAATTTACTATATTATTATATTACAAAAATCTATTTTTCTCAATTTTAAAAATTGTTCGATTTTTGGTTTTTGTTATAATATTGGTATGAGAAGTTCTTCTCCAATATGTAAAGTTTCATAAAAAGGCTTTAATAGAGCGCTTGAGGCTTCTATTTTCTCTGCTTGTTTTATGTCATAATGACTATGGATATTATTTCGAGGCGGTGACAAAATGAACCACCAAAAAACGTATAACGCAATGGAACTGAAAACACCAAAAGGAAATATCATCATTGAAGGGCCTGTTCCCGTAAATGAATTGGTAGATTTAGAGTTCCATGAAGATTTGACGGCCTTCCGCACACCTGAAAAACAGCATAAGGCCCTTGTGGAAATAGCTGGACTGCCGGAAGGACGAATCATCATAGCCAGGGAAGATAACATCATTGTCGGCTATGTTACATATCTGTACCCTGATCCGCTTGAACGTTGGTCACAGGGCAATATGGAAGAATTGATTGAACTCGGTGCAATCGAGGTCATCCCAAAGTTCAGGGGAGCTTCGGTCGGCAAGAATTTACTGAGGGTGTCGATGATGGACGATGCCATGGAAGACTATATCATTATTACAACTGAATATTATTGGCACTGGGATTTGAAAGGCACCGGCCTTAATGTTTGGGAATACCGAAAGATCATGGAAAAGATGATGAATGCAGGCGGGTTGGAATATTATGCGACGGACGACCCTGAGATCAGTTCACACCCGGCCAACTGCCTGATGGCCAGAATCGGAAAAAGAATCGAAAGTGATTCTGTCCAACAGTTTGACAGATTGAGATTCATGAACCGCTATATGTATTAATGACTCTCTCAAAGGGGATGGAAAACCATGATAGTAGAAGAAATCATGAAAACAGAAGTAGAGACACTAAGAGCAGATGATACGATAGAACAGGCGATCAAAACCCTGCGGGACAAGAAAATAAGGCATATTCCTATTGTCGATGACAACATGGAGGTCATCGGTATCGTCAGTGACCGGGATGTGAAAGATGGAACTCCCTCTATCTTTCAAAAGGATAAAGCTGAGGAAGAACTTCAAAACCCTTTGAAGCTGATTATGAAAACAAATGTCATCACAGGACACCCGCTGGACTTTGTCGAGGAAGCGGCTGCCCTGTTTTATGAACACCATATTGGCTGCCTGCCGATTGTCAAAGAAAATAAATTGGTCGGCATCATTACAGAAACGGACCTCCTCTATACACTGATCCAATTGACTGGGGCACACCAGCCCGGGTCTCAAATTGAAGTGAAAGTGGAAAACCGTTCGGGTGTTTTATATGAAGTGGCAGGTATCATCCGGAATCATAATGCAAATATACACAGTGTCCTTGTCTATCCTGACAGAAAAAATGAAAAATATAAGATACTTGTCTTCAGAGTACGGACAATCAATCCGATGGCCGTGATTGACGATTTAAAGAAAGAAGGGTATGAAGTGCTCTGGCCTAACATGCCCGGGATGTCATCATGACGAAGGAAGCCGTATTTGTCTATTCTGATAAGCTATTAGACTACCGTTTTTCCGACAACCACCCGTTCAATCAATTCAGGCTCAAGTTGACAATCGATTTACTTAAAGAAACGGGAGCATTGAAAGAAGACGATATAGTTGAACCAAGGATGGCTTCTGATGAAGAGCTCCACCTGATTCATGATCCATCTTTCGTAAGCGCTGTCAAAGCGGCGGGAAGCGGAAATCTCCCTCCCGACAAAGCCGAAAGCTATGGGATCGGAACGGAAGACACCCCTATTTTTAAAGGAATGCATGAAGCCAGTTCCCTTATGGTGGGAGGCACGCTTACAGCAGTCGACTGGGTAATGGAAGGAAAATCAAAACATGCTGCCCATTTTGGTGGCGGTCTGCATCACGGGTTCAAAGGAAAGGCCTCTGGGTTCTGCATATATAATGACAGCTCTGTAGCTATTAAATACATGCAGGAGAAGTATGGGGCCAGAGTATTGTATATAGATACAGATGCTCACCATGGCGACGGAGTGCAGTGGTCATTCTATGATGATCCGGATGTCTGCACCCTGTCCATTCATGAAACCGGACGGTATCTGTTTCCCGGGACCGGGAATATCAATGAACGGGGGCATGGAAAAGGCTATGGATACTCCTTTAATATCCCGCTGGATGCTTTTACAGAAGATGACTCCTGGCTTCAGGCCTATGAAACTTCCTTCAGGGAAGTCATAAAATTCTTCAAGCCGGACGTCATTCTATCCCAGAACGGTACGGATGCACACTATTACGACCCGCTGACACACTTGTCTTCCACCATGAAGATTTATAGGGAAATTCCCAGAATCACACATGAACTTGCCCATCAATACTGTGACGGCCGGTGGATTGCTGTTGGCGGAGGCGGATATGATATTTGGCGGGTCGTCCCTCGTGCCTGGAGTCTCTTGTGGATGGAAATGATAGAACGCAATGAAAGCCTCTCTCATTTTCCAAAAGTTTGGACAGAACGATGGCAGGAAAAAGCTCCCGTCACTCTTCCGGCAAGCTGGGATGATCCTCCGGGGATATACCCCGAAATCCCCCGGAAGCCGGAAATCACGGAAAAGAATGCCCAGACAGTTGAAAAAGCACTATATCAATTGAGACAGCAGCAGAATAATAACAAAACTTCTGCTCAATAAATAACTGCTGCTTATGAGACAATGTAAAAGATAAAGACCCGTCACTCATGACGGGTCTTCTTCCTTCACACCTGAAATACATTTCCATTTCCAAATTATTTCACCCTGTTTTTCTCTAACCTTATTTCCTTCACTTTTTGTCTCGTTTCCTCGGGCCACCAGGCTCCGCAATCGTCAGATACGATGCAGGCCGCACATTTCTCCAGGTCATATACTTTCATTCCGCTGATCGGAGGAGAGTATAAATGGAGAGTAACCAAGTCCCTGCCACCGCCTGCCTTCATTTTATGGACGCCTCTTTTCGGTGCATAAAAGCATTTTCCTTGATGGTGCTTCTCTTCAAACAGCTCTGAAGGCCAGCCTTTTTCATCCACCTCAAAAACGGCATTGACCGATGTACCCTTCATTACTTGAATCCACCCTTGCGATTCTCCATGATCATGTGGAGCACATTCAAGCTGTGACCAGTTCATGACCAGGACCTCCACCTCTTCATTTTGATACAGAAGCTTTCTATAGTACGGCCGCCCATTGGCAGGCTCCAAAAAATCCACTAAATCCTCCAGCGCCAGGTCAAGATTTACGAGAGTCTCCTTAAGGTCTTCCTTTGACGGTGCTTGCATTGAATCAAGAAGCTCCCTAGCCTTTTGTTTCAGCATCATGATTCTCCCCCATTCATGATTTGTGGAAACTATCTGTCGACTCCTTTATAGTTATGATGCTTGAAATGATTTATGAAAAAAAAAATTTTATATAGAGTATTAAACTATATAGCCTTCGAAAAGCAATAAAAAAATGACGCATGGCACCCACACGTCATTTCTAATGAAAAACCACTTAAGCAGAAGACTTTTCAACAAGTATTTTATTTGGTTGAACCCCGTTCTTCAATCCGGTGAGGAAGGACAACAATATGCTCATCCACTTTTTCTTTATTCATATATTTCGTCAGCAGGCGCATCGCTACAGCCCCGATATCATATAAAGGCTGGACAATCGATGTCAATTGAGGACGGACCATTAAAGCAAGCCGTGTATTGTCAAAGCTGATGACTTCTGCTTCTTCAGGAATATTTACACCTGCATCCTGGGCTCCATGAACAACACCAAGTGCCATTTCATCATTTCCTGAAAATACGGCAGTCGGCTTATCTTTCAGTTCACTCAATTTCTGCCAAGCTTCAAGCCCGGAATCATATGTATAATCCCCTTCAATCACAAGTTCTTCATCATAGTCGATTCCCGCTTCTTCCAATGCTTGTTTATAACCAGGAAGTTTTGCTTCATTGTTGATCTTGTCATGGAATGGACCGCTGACATATGCAACCTTTTTATGGCCTTTATCAATCAGTTCTTTAACTGCATCATATGCCGCAGCTTGATAATCAATATTAACGGATGGAGTCTTTTGAGAATCTTCGACAGTGCCTGCCAATACGATAGGGACAGGGGACATTTCAAACTCCCTTACATGCTCCTCTGTGATGTTTCCGCCCATGAACACGATCCCGTCAACCTGTTTTCCAAGCATGGTATTCAAGAGGTGCAATTCTTTCTCAGTGTTCTGATCGGAATTGCTGAGGATGATGTTATATTTATACATCGTTGCAATATCTTCGATTCCCCGGGCAAGTTCTGCAAAAAAGATATTGGAGATATCCGGTATGATGACCCCGACAGTGGTCGTTTTTTTGCTGGCAAGACCCCTTGCCACTGCGTTTGGCCTGTAACCAAGTCTCTCGATGACCTCGACTACTTTTTTCCTTGTTGCCGGTTTCACATTTGGATTTCCGTTTACTACCCTGGAAACGGTAGCCATGGAAACATTCGCTTCCCTGGCTACATCATATATCGTTACATTCATGGAATCCACTCCTTCGATTTCGTTTTAGCTGATTGTCCTTATTTTACACTAATTATCCATCTTTAAAAAATGCTGTGAAAATCTTTTCATGTCCATTGTATGAAATATAGATATATCATACTTGAGCAAGGGCTTAACTGCAAAGAATCTACTTTTAACCCTACCCTAATTGAAGCTTTTTGAAAATAATTTCCACAAAAAATGGCCATCGATGAGATGACCAATCAAGGCGGAACTTATTTACCGCCAGTTAATTCAGAAAAGAAATGATCAAACTGTTCTAAATTCATTTGCTGGGCAGCATCAGAAAGGGCCACAGCCGGGTCAGGGTGGACCTCCGCCATTACGCCGTCAGCTCCAATGGCAAGTGCTGCTTTTGCAGCAGGCAGCAGCAGGTCGCGACGTCCTGTAGAGTGAGTGACATCAACAAATACAGGAAGATGTGTTTCCTGTTTCAGAATTGGCACCGCAGAAATATCAAGGGTGTTTCTTGTCGCGCGTTCATATGTTCTTATGCCTCTTTCACAGAGAATGATGTCACCATTCCCTTGGGAAATGATATATTCAGCGGCATTCATGAATTCCTCCAATGTCGCAGATAGTCCCCTTTTCAATAGAACAGGTTTTCTTGCAGCACCCGCAGCTTTTAATAATTCAAAGTTCTGCATATTTCGGGCACCGATCTGAATGATATCCACATATTCAGATGCAGGTTCGATATCGGCTGGATTAACGATTTCACTGACAACTGCCAGATTATGTTCATCTGCAGCTTTTCTTAAGATTTTTAATCCTTCAAGTCCCAGCCCCTGGAAGTCATATGGAGATGTACGAGGTTTAAAAGCGCCCCCGCGGATAAGGTTCAATCCTTTTCCTCTGATAGCACTTGCAACCTCTGAGACCTGCTCGTAGGACTCTACTGCACATGGTCCAAAGATAAAGTGAGGATTTCCGTCACCAATGTCTTCTCCATTCACTCTGACAATCGTATCACTCGGCTTTTTCTTCCTTGATACTAGAAGCTCCTTGCGGTGGCTGTCCTGAAGCAAGTCCAGTCCGGCTTTGAAAATCTCTTTAAATATATGTTCAATCGTGGTGTTGTCAAAAGGGCCGTCATTGTTGGCAATGATGTTGTTCAGCATATCTCTTTCACGGACAGGATCAAAGCGGCTCGTTCCCTGCTTCTCTTTTACCCTGCCGATTTCCTGTACGAGACGGGCACGTTCATTGATGCTTTCCAATAACTTCAGGTTTATCTCATCGACCTGGCTTCTCAGCTGGTCGAGCTCTTTATTACTCACAACCAAACATCCTCTCTGCATTGACATCCTTTTATTTTGAAATTCCAACACTGCATGACTTTTTTCTACAAAAGTATGATACATTTTTTATAATAGGATTTATTATAATGGAATGTAAAGTAAAAGTCACGGAAAACACTTTATTCTTTCAACGCATTCACGCATTAAAGTATTTAGTGGTTTCCGATTCAACTTTCAATCTCTGAAATAAATTGAAATAGATTAAAGTGGGTGTATAAAGTGACCGAGAATAAGAAGATTTTTGCACTGGATATCGGTACCCGTTCAGTGGTGGGTATTATTTTGATAGAAAATGAACAGAAACAATATGAGGTCATTGACATTCTTTCAAAAGAGCATAAGGAACGGGCAATGCTTGATGGGCAGATCCATGATGTTCCTGCGGTGGCAGCCGTCATTTCTTATATAAAAGCCGAGATGGAAAAGAAGCATGGCCCCCTCCACAAAGTATGTGTAGCGGCGGCCGGAAGAGCTTTGAAAACTGAGGTTGCAAGTGCCTCCATCTCCATTTCCGGCAAGCCGCTTTTGACAAAAGAAGATGTCCTTAACTTGGAACTCAGTGCTGTCCAGCAGGCACAGGCAATTGCCGCTCAGGATACAGATAAAACCTATCATTATTATTGTGTTGGATACTCGGTTCTATATTATAAATTGGATGGTGAGGAGATTGGCAGCCTTGTCGATCAGCAAGGAGATACAGCCACGGTAGAGATTATCTCCACATTCCTGCCAAAGGTTGTCGTTGAGTCCCTTCTGGCAGCATTAAACAGGGCTGGGCTGGAAATGGATGCATTGACACTTGAGCCAATTGCAGCCATAAACGTTCTTATCCCCGCTTCAATGAGAAGGTTGAATGTGGCATTGGTCGATATTGGCGCCGGCACTTCCGATATCGCTTTAACGGACAAGGGAACCATCATCGCATTTGGAATGGTCCCGACTGCAGGCGATGAAATAACAGAAGCCATCAGCGATGCTCTTCTTCTGGACTTCTCGCTCGCCGAAAAAGCCAAAAGAGATTTAATCAATCAGGAGACCATTACGGTGTCAGATATACTCGGTTTTGAAACAGAGATTTCCCGTAAAGAGACAGTAGAAAAGATCTCACCTTCCATTAATCATCTGGCGGAAGAAATAAAAGCTGAGGTTCTCCGACTCAATAATGGAAAATCCCCAAAAGCAGTGATGCTTGTAGGCGGTGGCAGCCTGACACCCGAACTGCCTGAAAGATTAGCCAGTGCTTTGCAGCTGCCGGTTAACCGGGTAGCAGTCCGCGGCATCGATGCCATTCAGGACCTGAAAATCGTTGATCAGATATCCAATGGACCTGAGCTCGTGACACCGATCGGGATTGCCATCGCAGCAAAGAAGGCACCTGTCCAATACGTGACAGCCCATGTGAACGACCAGCCTGTCCGGTTATTTGAAGTGAAGGAATTGACTATTGGAGACTGCCTGCTTGCAGCCGGTCTAAAAATAAACAAACTTTACGGCAAACCAGGAATGGCCATGATCATCTCAGTAAACGGCCAATCCATCACACTTCCAGGCAAACATGGAAATGCACCGACGATTATGATAAATGGGCAGAAAAGCACAATTGACCAACCTATTCAAAATGGAGACAGAATAACGGTAACGAGAGGTGAAAACGGGGAAGCACCAGTCATCAGGATCTCGGATTTAATTGAAACCCAGCCTAACATTTCTTTTACATTAAATGAGCAGCCTTATTCTATTGACATGAATGTAGAAGTAAACGGCAAACCGGCAGCCATGGATGTCATCGTGAATGACAGGGACAGAATTGAAATGGAGCCGCTTCCTTCTGTAGAAACTGTATTAAAACGGACAGGACATGAAGACCTGCTTCCACTTTTAAAGACTTTCCATATCGCCATCAATGAAAAAGAGACATTCATACCTGCCTTCTCTGGAAGAATCACCATAAACGGAAGAGAGTCCAGACTGTCGACAGTCGTCAAAAACGGGGACGTCATAGAGATGAAAAAGGCAGAAGCCCCGACACTCAAAATGATCATGGATAAAAGACAAATGCAATTAAGTGATAAAATCAAGGTGTTTTTTAATGATGAGGAGCTCGAGCTTTCCAAGCAAATCACTGAGGTCTTTCGCAATGGAGATAAGATTGATGAAAACTGCCTGATTCATTCAGGAGATAAATTAACAGCAATAGCTAAAGAAACAGGAGCATTTATATTCCAGGACCTCTTCCGCCATGTTGAAATTAATATGCCCTCCAATGCCCAGGGGAAATTCCTGCTTTTGAAGAACGGGGAAGAAACCACCTTTTACGAAAGCATACAGACAGGGGATAAATTAGAAATCCGCTGGCCGCTATCTGTATAAGCCATAGAAATGCCCATCAGCAAAAAAGCCTGAAGGTTTCTACACCTTCAGGCTTTTTGTGGGTCTTATAAACTTTTCAATTCCTGGCTCTTGATGTTCCAATGGGAGTCATTCCAAACCGGCTTCCCTTCCTTGAACAGGAAGGCCTGTGGAGACTCATGCTTGATTCCGAATGTTTCCGAAATGTGATTAGACAAGTCCCTGGATTCCTGGACAGCCAAATAATAGGCATCCTCTTCTCCCGTTTCTTCAGCAAACTTTTGATATTCATCAAAAGCACTGCCGCTGATTGGGCAGGTTAAGCTGTGTTTAAGGAAAAAGAATTTCTCTTTTCCTTCAAGAAGCTGGTTGAATTCTTCAATCGTTTCTATTTTTTTCAACATCCTTGCCCCTTTCAGCAGAAAACGGTGAGGCAGCTGCCTGCCTGCACCATCCTCCATTATTGATGGATAGATTGCTCAGTCTCATCAAAAGCTTTCTTTGTTTCTTCAAGTCTTTGATTAAGCTCCTGAGCATCGTTTTGCTCTGTTTCAACAGGAAGCTGCTCTTCTCCTTCAGTTTCACTGCTATCATTATTATTGCTTGATTTCACTTTGTTAACCAGACTATTGGATTGGTCCTGAACAGTCTTTGTAATTCCTGATGTTTTTTCTTTAGCTGCAGCAGCAAGTTCATTTCCACGCTCCATAGCTGTATCTCTCCACTGGCTGCTTTTTTCCTTTAGCGTACCTGCATGTGTATTCAGGTCCTCACGAAGCTCTTTCCCGGACTTTGGTGCAAGGAATAGAGCAGTAGCCGCTCCTACGATTCCGCCAATCAAGGAACCGATCAAGAAGTCTTTAGCATTGATGCTGCCTTCATGAGTATTGCTGCTGCCTCCGTTTGGATGGCCATGGCTCACCTGATTTTTGTAAACATCATTTTGTTGTTGTTGTGTCATCGTAACATCCTCCCCTGAATTAATATAATTAATTTTGTCTTGCTCTTCGGATCATCTTCTCACGTCTGTCCATCTCTGCAGAAGCTCTCGCCTCTTCAGCGGCATAAGCATTTCTTGTTCCATGATAAGGCTTCTCTTTGGTCTTCCACTTATCACGAAGCTCCATAGCTGCTTTTCCCCACTGAACAACCTGAGAAATTTTTTCTTGATTCTTCTCTAAATTAGTTGAAATCGATGTTGTCACCTTTTTTACGGAAGAGTTCAAACCTTGAATAGAACTGCCTACATCTTTGACAGCATAGACAACCGTATTCAGTTCCTCTGATTTCTGCTGGATATCCTCCGCAAGCCTGTTGGTCTTATGTAGGAGATCCGCAGATTCTTTTGTCACTCCCTGTAATTGTGTTTCCAAGCCGTCTAAGGTATGGGAAACACTATCTAAAGTCGATTGGACCGACTTAAGGGTTTTGGTCAGACTGATTACCAATACGAGGAACGCAATAGCAATTACAGCCACACTCAAATATAAAATTATTTCCATTCCTTGAGCACCTCCTGTTTATAGCAATTCTTTACCCGGCACTAAGTGTCCTTAAACACTAGTTTCTCCATCAAAGCGTGAATATCCTGCCTGATTCCATCAGTTTATTATATCCATGTTTGGTTTTTTCTATAGAGAGAGGGTTTGTGTTTTGAGCCAGGCACCACTTTACGACATTCAACTAAAATACAATCTTCATATATAAAAATAATTCATTTTTCGGTTACAATATAATTAGGTTTTAAAAAAATCCCTTTGCTGCCCACAGTGAAGGACCCTTACTTAGGAGGAATACATATATGAAAGACCCTCGTATTGAAAAGCTGGCGAGAAATTTAATCCGTTATTCTGTCCAGCTGCAAAAAGGTGAAAAAGTATTGATTGAAAACTTTGGCTTGCAGCGCGAGCTTGTGACTGCCCTCGTCAAGGAAGCCTATGAAGCAGGCGGTTTTCCATTTGTATCACTGAAGGACCATACAGTGGACCGCTCGCTGTTGATGGGAGCACAAGAAGAGCAATACGAAATGATGGCTGAATTTGAAGCCAATGTCATGGAAAAGATGGATGCTTACATCGGTCTGCGTTCCGGAGACAACATCAATGAGCAGGCGGATGTCCCTGATGAAAAGATGAAGATCCAAGGTAACACGGTAGGTAAAAAAGTTCATCGTGAAATCCGTGTTCCAAAGAAAAAATGGGTTGTATTGAGATATCCGAACGCCTCAATGGCTCAGCTTGCCAAAATGAGTACAGAGGCTTTCGAAGACTTCTACTTCGATGTATGTAATCTTGATTACGCTAAAATGGACAAGGCCATGGACAGCCTGGTTGAATTAATGAATAAGACGGATAAGGTTCGCATTACGGGTGAAGGAACTGATTTGACCTTCTCCATCAAAGACATTCCTGCCGTTAAATGTGCCGGCCGTTTGAACATCCCGGATGGAGAAGTCTATACGGCTCCTGTCAAAGATTCTGTGAACGGAACCATCTCTTATAACACTCCTTCTCCTTATCACGGCTTCACCTTCGAGAACGTGAAGCTCACATTCGAAAACGGAAAAATTGTTTCTGCTGAGGCCAATGATACGGAAAGAATCAATAAGATTTTTGATACAGATGAAGGCGCGCGTTACATAGGTGAATTCGCAATTGGAGTGAACCCGTATATCCTTCATCCAATGCAGGATATCCTGTTTGATGAAAAAATTGATGGAAGTTTCCACTTCACACCTGGTGAATGTTATGAACAGGCGTACAACGGAAACCATTCAAACATCCATTGGGATATGGTCATGATTCAAAGACCTGAGTATGGCGGGGGAGAGATCTATTTTGATGAGGTATTGATCCGCAAAGACGGCCGCTTCACCCTTCCTGAACTGGAGCAACTGAATCCTGAGAACCTGAAGTAAATATGAATAACCCGCAGCTCATTTGATGTGGCTGCGGGTTTCTTTTTTGTGTATTATGGATCGAAATCTCTTTTTATTCTTCAATGTTCATCACCAGTACATCAAATAACTCTTCTCCATCATAAAGAAGGAATGCCCACTCGCCTGGTTTCGGTATGGTCACTGCAGTAGGGACATGGGCATCGGCTCCATTTACCGCTCCGCCTAATTGCATGGTCCATGCCCACCCATTATCCAGGATCGGGTGAACGGTTTGGGATTTCCGATGTAACCCAACCACTGTCAGTTCTGAAGTTTGATTCCCCCATAGATGCCACATCCATTTCTGCGGTGTCAAACTCGGCATATCGGCCCCGATTACACCTGATTTGTTTTCATTGCCAATTATGCCTCCTCTAAAATTATTGGCTTTTCTCTCCCAGTCAATTTCTTCGAAATCATCCTCCTGCACAAAGGCAGGAATATCATCAGGCAGAACGATATCCTGTTTTTCACCAACAGATAAAACAACATCTCCATATACATCGCCGTCAAGAAGAACCTCCAATTTCCACAGCCCTCCGTACGGAATCTCAAAACCTGCGGTAAATCGCTGAAGGCTGCTGTAGCCTGGTGATGGTTCAGTTATCTTTTCAGGAGCTAACACATTAATCTTTTCTCCTGTGTCTTTGTTGAGAGCATTGATTGATATTTTCTTTCCTTTATAGGTTTCAAAAGGTTCTTGGAAACTGAAAATGTATCCAGACCTTCTACCTGCTGTCAGTTCTGGTTCGGGGTATACATTTAAAATCTTAATATTCTTTTCCACATATTCATCTCGAATCTCCCAATTGTCTACCACTGCTGGATTCGAACCTCTACTCTCTAACTCTAAATTCGGCAGCCCATGAGCTGAAAATAAGATAATCATTATTGCTGCGGCGGCCGTTAAGATTAAAAATATCAATCCACTGTTTGGATTTCTTTTTTCCACCGTTTCTGAATGAATGGCTGATTTGATATTTTGTTTTTGGGCTTCTGTGAAGTGATCTCCTTTATGGGTAGTCGCATCCATTGATTTTTTCAAATCTTCAAGCTGACTATTCATGCTTTTCCCTCCTTTCCATTATCTTTCTTAACTTGTTTCTGCCCCTTTTCAATCTGGTTTTGACAGTATTCGGTTTCATTTTCAAAATCTCAGAAATCTTTTCAACTGTGATTTCCTCATAGTAATAAAGAATAATCACTTCACGGTATTTTACAGGGAGCGATAAGACACTCACCGAAAGAAACTCTTCTTCACTGCGTTTAATCGTCATCATTTCCGGTGAGGGTTCATTTGATCGAAAGAGAGTAAGTAAATTTGAATGAACAAATGTTTTTCGGTAAGCGCCGCTTTTTAGAACATCCTTTGATTTGTTTATTGTGAGTCTGTAAATCCAGGCTTTAAAAGAAATGATTTGTTCTATCTTTTCAAAATGGTGATAGCAGGTAACGAAAACATCCTGGACTATATCTTCTGCCAGTTTCCAATCTTTCACATAGTTATAAGCGAGCTTTGTAAGATTTTCACCGTATCCATCCATAATGGCCTCAAGCCAAATATCCCTGCAGCCATTAAAATCCGGCTCATTTTCTGTGACACTCTTCACCTTGTTGTCACCTCATTTTCTTTTTACTGCTAAGACGAATAAGTCTGAAAAAGGTTTCACCTTTCACGAAAATAATTTAACTTTAACACTTTAAAGCAGAAAAAGGGACAGTCCCTCTTCACGCTTTAAAGTGTTAAAGTTGTACAAATTAAAAAAGCTGACAGCCTGTATTCTGGCTGTCAGCTTTTGTGTTCACTTTATTCTACATGGTTTCTGAGTGTTTCCTCATAAGCATTCTGAAACTTTTGGATGTCCCCGGCTCCCATGAAGATCAGAACTCCTTTTTCATGAGCCATCAAAGGCTTTGTATCATGCTCGTCGATGATTTTGGCATTCTCAATTTTATCTTTGAGGTCATCTATTGAGAGCTTCCCATGATTTTCGCGGGCCGAACCAAAAATTTCACACAGATAGACCTGGTCAGCTTCTGACAAACTGTCGGCAAATTCGTTTAAGAATGTCTGCGTTCTTGTGAATGTATGGGGCTGGAATACAGCAATGATTTCCCGATCCGGGAATTTCTGTCTGGCCGCTTCAATGGTCACCTTGATTTCCGTTGGGTGATGAGCATAGTCATCAATCAGGATCTGCTCTCCGATTTTCTTTTCAGAGAACCTTCTCTTGACCCCTTGGAATGTAGCCAGCCTCTCTTTAACAACCTCAGTGTCGATATCCTCATAATGACACAGGGCGATAACAGAAAGAGCATTCAGGATGCTGTGATCTCCGTAGCCCGGAATGGAGAAAGTGGCAAAGAATTCGTTCCTTACAAACACATCAAAAGTCGTTCCCTCTGGTGTTTTATTTACATTTCTTGCCTGGAAATCATTTTCTTCGGCAAATCCGTAGAAAAGGACGGGAACTTTCGCCTGAATCTTCTGCAGGTGTTCATCATCACCGCAGGCAATGATTCCTTTCTTGACTTGCATCGCCATCTCCTGGAATGCCTGAAAAACATCATCCACATTCGCAAAATAATCAGGGTGGTCAAAATCTATATTCGTCATGATGGCATAGTCAGGATGATAGGATAGAAAGTGCCTTCTGTACTCGCAGGCTTCAAACACGAAATACTCCGCATCTTTTTCGCCTTTCCCGGTTCCGTCGCCAATCAAATAGGAGGTAGGCTTCGCCCCTCTGATGACATGCGCAAGAAGACCAGTGGTTGATGTCTTTCCATGGGCTCCTGTCACTGCTACAGATGTGAACTCCTGCATGAATTCACCAAGGAAGCTATGGTATCTAGTGACCGGCAGCTCTTGATTTCTTGCTTCTTCAATTTCCTCATGTGTATCCGGAAATGCATTACCTGCAATAACACTCATATCCCCGCCGATATTATCCTTCTGAAAAGGCAGGATTTTTATTTGAGAATCTTCAAGAGCTTTCTGTGTAAAAAAATACTTCTCTACATCTGAGCCCTGTACTTCATACTCCATATCGTGAAGCACCTGGGCCAACGCGCTCATTCCAGATCCCTTTATTCCAACGAAATGGTATATTGTCATATTAGAACCTCCAACAATCATCTTTCTGTAAGCAGTATATGACATTAATCCATTTTTGCCAGCCTCGGATGGACCCGCAGGCCTGCCAAAAACAGAAATACTTAATGAACCATAACAACTTCAGTATATTGACCGTATTATAATGAAAAGATTATATCATCTTTTTCTTCCAGTGGCTATGAACGGCAAGTACGACTTTATAGTGACTGAGCAATGAACCGTGCGGCATTTTCCTTCAAATAGCTTCTCCATGTAATGCCATGGTCCGTACTCATGTTTTCATAATGGTCCCTAAGACCTTCAAATATTTCTCCATCCTTTACCCTGAAAGGCGGCCCGATTAACATCCCGTTTGAAACTAAAGGAATTTTTCTTATAAAAGCCATGTTCCCGGGTTTCCAGGCTTTTTCTTGAGTATAAGGACACCTGACCATTTCTTTATGCTTATGTAATATATTCTGCACAATTAATGAATTTTCATCGCAATCAAATTCCAGTATTTCCACCGGTTCCCATGGGGCTGTTAGAAACAGGGCGCCAAGCATCCTGTCCGTTTCCTTCATCTGTCCCGACTTCACGTTAAGGAATTGATGGAATACGGTTTTGTTTGCTGCGGTCTTATAATCAAATAACAGCCACTGCCTGAAAAGGGTATCCAAATCGGAACCTGATGGAACACGCTCAAGCGGAAGGGAAAATTTCTTTGAGAATATGAACTTCGCCCTGACCTTTTCCCTGATGTTCGTCTCTCTTTCCAAAAAAAGCAGGCTTTGCTCATACAGATCCTCCGTATGCTTTTCAGCCTGCTGCTGTTTTTTCCGCTTATAAGATGCAAGGTTGATCAGCGATTCTTGTTTCTTCACCCTTCATTCACACCTATTGCCATTCGACTTTTTCCAGACGCTCATTCCATCTGAACTTTCTTCCTGCTTTGGCCTGCGGCTTTCCGTCTAATGTTACATTATCACCGGTGAAGCCGATATTTACTTTCAAAAGGCTTCCTCCGACCCCATACATATCTACAGGTACTTCATTCTCTTCGAAAGATCGTATGCGTTCCTCAGTGAACCCTCCAGACACAACGATTTTCACATGCTGATAGCCTTCTGCATCCAACCCGCGGCGAAGCGCCTGTATCAGCTCAGCGTTGACGCCCCTTGGATCAAAAGTTCCAAGTACCTGCTGGTTTCTGACAAAATACTTATCAATCATTGTCCTGGAAGTATCAACACGGACCCCTTTCAGCTCAGAACCGAACTCCCTTGCCACTTTGAGGGCATCGGAGATTACATCATTATTATAATCAACGAGTGCAATCAATTCATCTTCGGGGAACGTTTCTTTGTATGCCTGGGTAGCTGCGACAATGTCGCCATTGAAAAGCTGGATCAGAGCATGCGGCATGGTACCCATCCCCTGCTTGCCCCACCATTCATTCATTGCATGAGTCGCTTGTGCAGTAGATCCGCCGATGAAAGCGGCATATCCGTCGCCTGCCTGCTGGGTGTAATGGTCATCACGGTCACCCATAAAAATGACCGGTTTCTGTTTCCCTGAAAGCGAAGCTGCTTTCATCAACTTATAAACATTTGTAGCTACCGAGGATCTTCTCGCAAGAATTCCGTCAATAATTCCTTCAAGATAGCCGAAATCCTGATACCTTCCCTTAACTGTAAGAACAGTCTCAAAAGGTGAGATTTTGTCTCCATCTTTTAAAGAGTGGATCTCCAGTTCCTCCGGATTTTCCGCAAATGTATGAAGCAGGGCAATGACTTCATCCGTACCACAAAGAACGGCATGCTCCTTTTGGAAGAATTGCATCGTGATGATTGTATCAGGTTTATACTTTTTTGCGATTTCTCTTGTTTTTAAAAAGTAAACGGCAGAGAACCAGCCTTCTTTGACCCTCTCATCGAACTTGAATGTTTCATTTGTCAACCTTTTCAATTTCCCCTGAAGTTTCAACTGAATTTCTTTCATCCTAAAAGCTCCTTACCATCAACTGTACACGTCTATTAAGTTGTTCGTTTATTTTAAGAATAAGATTTAATTTATCAGACGAAACAAAAAAGTGAAGAACGATACGAACATCCTTCACTTCTTTGCTATTCAGTTACATGTATCTTTTGTGATTTAGTCTGTCTTTTAAGAATACCACTTATTAAATGATTGTACTAGTGTCTTGCAGCTCTCCAAGCTCTCTAGAAGAAATTAACACATCTCTTGGTTTGCTTCCTTTTGCTTCTGATACAATCCCGTGGCTTTCCATCATATCAATCAGTCTGGCCGCCCGGTTGTATCCGACCCGGAAATGCCTCTGAATAAGGGAAGTGGAAGCCCCTCCTTGGTCCACCACAAACTCACATGCTTCAAAAAACAGTTCATCTTCCTGCTCGTCGACCTGAGCTTTTTTCAGCAGCTCATCCTGCTGGAACAAATAATCCGGCTCTCCTTGTTCCCTGACATGATTCACAATTTCATCAATTTCATCGTCAGAAACGAAGGTACCTTGGAGCCGTACAGGCTTCGACGAACCATTCTCAAGGAACAGCATGTCACCCTTCCCAAGAAGCTTTTCCGCTCCACTTGCATCGATGATCGTCCGGGAATCGACTCCGGATGATACGGAAAACGCTATTCTTGTAGGTACATTTGCCTTGATTAAGCCTGTGATTACATCCACCGACGGACGCTGAGTCGCAATGATCAAGTGAATTCCGCAAGCCCTTGCTTTCTGGGCGATACGGCAAATGGCCTCTTCTACATCTGCCGGGGACATCATCATCAGGTCTGCAAGCTCATCAATCACAATGACTAGATACGGCAGCTTCTGGCTCTTCTCTCCATTTCTCTCGGCTTTCACATTATATCTGCTGATGTCGCGGACACCCGCGTGGGCAAATAACTCATACCTTCTTTCCATTTCTTCAACTGCCCATTTAAGCGCTGCTGTAGCAGCTTTAACATCTGTAATAACCGGGCTGACAAGATGGGGCATGCGGTTATAAGGAGCAAGCTCCACCATCTTCGGATCAATCAGCAGCATCTTCAGGTCATGGGGAGATGCTTTATATAACAAACTGACCAATATGGAGTTTATGCAGACACTTTTTCCTGAACCTGTAGCACCCGCAATGAGTCCATGGGGCATCTTGTTTAAATCCGTCACAATCGGCTCTCCTGAGATATCAAGGCCCAAAGCGGCTGTCAACGGCGATGAGCTTTCCTGGAACGGACTGCTTGAAATGATCTCGCTTAGAGCTACCGGGCGGCTTTGTTGATTCGGAACCTCAATTCCAATCGTATGCTTTCCTGGAATCGGTGCCTCGATACGGATGTCCCTTGCAGCCAGACTTAATTTAATATCATCAGACAGGTTCGTGATTTTGTTCACTTTGACACCCGGCTCAGGCTGTACTTCGAATCTGGTTACTGCAGGTCCCTCTGTAACGTTAACAACCCTGGCCCTGACATTGAAGTTTGCGAGTGTGTCATTCAGCAGATTCTTCTGTGTCTCAAGCCACTCACCGCTGGACTCCTTTACTACCGGAGGAGCCAGAAAGTTCAATTGTGGAAAGGCATAGCCTTCATTCTCTAAAGGCTGGCCGGCCAATTCTTCATATTTTTTTATTGAAGTATCATCCACTTGGCTCTTTTCTGCTGTAACCGCCGGCTCTGCGGAAGAAGGAGCAGGTTCAGGTACCTGAGGCTGATTGATTTTCCTTTTGTCCTGCTTCAACATCAAGACGTTGAAAGGAAGATGAGAACGTTTAGAAGACTGTCCTTGTTGAGATTGGTCCTCTTTTACAGTCTCCTCTTCATCTGTTGGAATTTGTTCATCTTGTTCAACATGCCGAGTTTCTTCTGCAGAAGCCTCTTCAGTTTCGATTTCGTCAGAAACTGCAAGGTCCTCTACTAGCGGATTTTGTTCAATGGTTTCTTCCTTTACCTCTTCAGTTGCTGCACTTGCAGTCTCAGTGTCTTCTTCCTGGACCCTTTCAGACCTCATCCCAGCCAGGCGCTTATTCCGGTCCATCATCCGCTTGTCCTGTTTTAGCATCAGGACATTGAACGGAAGGTGCGAACGCTTAGAAGCAGGTTCTGGTTCTGGTTCTGGTTCTGGTTCTGGTTCTGGTTTTGGTTCTGGTTCAGGTGTTGAATCTTCCTGCTGTGATTCCTCTTCGGTCTCATATCCAATTGGCTCTTGCACTTCAGCTGAAGAGGAATAGTTTTCATGTTCTTCAGTTTCTTCGTTATCATCTGATTCCAAGATGCTTTCTTCCATTTGCAGAATGGATGATTCCGTTAGTTCTGGCCCTGGCTCAACATCTGTATTTTTTCCTTCCTGGACTTCCTCTGCTGTCACCATGTCAAACGAAGTTTCTGTATGTACGCCTTGAAACGGCTCCTCTGTATGATGACTTGCTGCAGGATTGGAGATGTTCGATTTCAAGTCGGTATGTTCAGAGGCCGGTTGTACATCAGCATTGTAAGCAGTATCAGATTCTTCTACACTAAGATTCTCTGAGCCTGTTTTCTCCTCTTGATGGAGATTCTCTGATTTCATCCACCCTCTTGGCTCACTATTTTTTAATTCAAATTGGATGGGTTCTTTCTTCTTAACCGGCCTGCTGAAACCATAAATCGGGGAAGGGATTTCAGTCGGTCGGAATGGGCGTCTCGCCGCATCGTCTTTTTTCTTAATTAGCTTTTCTTCTTTCTTTTGTTCTGCTTGAACGTCCCTTTCCTTTTCAACAGGCGCTTCCTCGTTCATGGAAGTACTGCGCCTCTGCCTTCTCTGCTCTGAACGGACAGTTCTTTCTTCCCTGCCGGAATCCCTTTTATCAGGGATGATCGGGAACCGGAATTCACCTTTCGGATAGTGGTAGGATACTTTTGCTTCTATTTCTCTATTTTTATCATTGGGTTTATTCGGTTGATCTATTTGTCTCTCCTCTTGATAAGAGGGGTCATCTGAGTGAATGTCATCTTCTTTTAATCTACCAAACATTTTCTTTAACCAACTCAATTGTTATCACTCTCTCTACTGTAATCACTATTCATTTTAACAGTTAATAGAAAAAATTCGAGTAAAATCACCAGAATGGGAGATTTTGTCCATAATTGGCTTCCTGCTCCATAATCCTATGTAAGTCAAGCTGCTCATGAAAGAGGTGCTTTCCCGATAAAAAAATTGACTCAAGCGGATTAAAATTCTCCATTTGAGTCAATTTTTTTCAATCACTTATTAGAATGAGAATGGTTCTCCAACTTTTGCATCTTCATCAAGTACCAGAATGCCTTTTTCTTTAGGAGCATCTGGAAGGTCCAGTTCCTTGGCTGAACAAATCATGCCTGAAGAAGCCACGCCTCTTAGTTCTGCATCTTTAATGAGCATTCCGCTTGGCATAACAGCTCCGACTTTAGCAACGACTACTTTTTGTCCACTGTCAATATTCGGTGCACCACAAACAATCTGCAGTGTTTCGCTGCCTACATCCACTTTACACACACTCAGCTTGTCTGCATTCGGATGCTTTTCTTTTTCCTGAACATAACCAATTACGAATTTTGGCGAGAAATCCGCCTTTAGTTCTTCGTCGAATCCATTCTTTTGAATCGCTGCGTTGATTTCTTGCAGCTTGTCCTGATTCATTTCAACTTGTCCCTTACCTTCAACGTTTATGTATGATGAAGCGTTAAACAAGTTATAACCAAGCGTTTCGCCAGTCTTTTCATCAAAGATCCTTACTGCGTCACCCTTTTTATCAAATGACTTTTCTCCTTCAAACCCGGGAACCATTGTAATGATTAAAGTATCTCCAATGCCTTCTAAATTGTAAAAAACATTCATTCTTATTTCTCCCTTCCAGATTTACGGTCTTGAGCCAATATAAAAATCGGTTCCAATTCGTTATCTTCATAGAGAAATGATAAAGAAGTAATCGGAACTTTTCCGTTAGTAAAAAAGCTCATTGTCAATTCAGCAAGAATATCATACCCTGTTTCATTGCGGATGTCACCAATTATCAAGACATCTTGATGAGGCACTGAGACCGTCATCTCGCCTTCCACTTTTGATTTCATGTCCTTCAGGAAGGAAGTGTTCAGGATCCGGCTTCCATCATAGCCGTCATTCGTATTTAAGAAGTGAAACACATTGCCGGCAAGTGTATCCTGCTTCAACTTAATCGGAAGGGATCGAAGGTTGAAAAGAGCCGCTTCTTTTACTTTGTCAGGTGTCCAATCCTCCGTTTGCAGCAATTTCTCATCAATCATCCGGTATGTAGTCCCAAGATCTACAGCATAGTAAATCCGGGTTTCCGCTGTATGTTCTTCTGTTATAAAAGGTACATCTTCATGGGTTTCAGTCGGGAAAGATGTTGAGCGGATCACAGGGAAGATCTTCTTCTCTTTATCAGTTAATGTATGCTGATACCCCATTACCTCCAGGGCTTCTTCCACATAGTAAACCACTTCATCGACTGCCTTATCTTTAGAAACTTCCCATTTTGCCACAATCGGTGCCAGGGTAACGCTGATCCCTTTTCCCGTTTTGGTATTCTCTATACGCAAGACCTCTTTTTCTCTATCAAAAATAAACTTGCGGTCAGGAGAAGAAAGCTTCTCTTCAAGCTTCTTCCTCATTTTCTTTGCATCCATTTGGTTGTCCTCCTCTTCGCCAGGAGCATACTTTAATCGTTCTTATTGTACAATAAAAGGCCTGTGATACAAAATGAAAGGGGATGTTGTGCGGAAAGGGGCAACAGCAGTAAAGGGATTTTTCATTTTAGTAAGGGCAGTTCTTAAACATACTAATATAAAACAGGGTTCCTTCTATAATCCGGTGTTTCCTTCTTAATCACCTGATTATAAACGGAGAGCCTTTCTATAATCCCCTGTTTCCTCCTTAATCACCCCATTATAAGGAGATGTTCACTTTCTAACAGGATGTTTATGTTATCAAACGAAGGCATATTCAAGCATTTGCTTGACAACCCCTGCCTTTAAAAAAATCCCGGGGTGTGCCTGTCACTGAAGATACTAAAAACAGAGGAGCATGGGTGCTCCTCTGTTTTTCAATGATTTTATAGTCCCTGGATGAACTCTTCAATTTGTTCTTTGGTTTTTCTGTCTTTGCTGACGAACCGTCCAAGTTCTTTTCCGTCTTGGAAGGCCACAAAGCTCGGTATGCCGAATACTCCGAGGTCCGCGCATAAATCAATGAATTCATCTCTGTCAACGTATACAAATGTGTATTCTGAGTTGTTCTCCTCGATTTCAGGAAGCACCGGTTCGATCACCCGGCAGTCCGGACACCAGTCTGCGGAGAACATAAAGATGTGCTTTCCGCTTTCCTTCATTGAATTGAATTCTTCCATACTGGAAAGTTTTTGCATGTTATTTTCCTCCTGTACTGATATAAAGCTGGTCAGACTTGATCCAGCCGATTTTTCTCATATAAAAAGATATTACCAGCGTCAGAACCGCAGGTCCAACAATATGCAGGATCAGGATTTTCATCCAGACATCCGGGGAAAAGCCCATGGTTTTCAGCGTCATGATCTGCCCTACGAAACCGCTAGTGCCCATTCCAGCTCCGGCTGCGTTATTTTCCATGACCCACAATGTGGTGCCTATCGGAGCAAGGATCATTCCGGCTAATGTCGGCGGGATCAGTATGCGCGGGTTTCGGACGATATTCGGCACCTGCAGCATGGATGTTCCAATGCCTTGCGCCAGGAGACCGCCAAATTTATTTTCACGGTAACTCATGACCGCGAAGCCGACCATCTGGGCACTGCATCCGATTGTCGCTGCCCCGGCTGCCACACCGCTTAAATCCAGCATCAAGGCGATGGCGGCAGATGAAATAGGAGCTGTCAATGCCAAGCCCATCAAGGCTGCAACAAGAATTCCCATGATTACAGGACGTTGTTCAGTCCCCCATTCAATCCAGCTTCCGAAAAGTACCATGAATTCTCCGATCCACGGGCCGATCAAGGCAGCTACAGTGTAACCGGCTGCTATCGTCACAAGCGGAGTGACGATGATATCAATCCTGGTTGTCTTGCTGACAAGCTTTCCGATTTCAGTTGAAAGTACGGCTGCTACATAAGCTCCAGCCGGACCACCCAACGCAGCACCGGCTGCACCGGTCACCACACCAGCAAATAGAACCAGCGGCGGTGCCCCAAGTCCATAAGCAATGGCAGCTCCGATGGCAGGTCCCATCAGGCTGATTGCCAGGTCTCCCATATCAACAAAGAAGTTAAAGCCGAGCTGCTGCCCAATTGTTTTTATAATAAGTCCGATAATTAAAGATGAAAACAAACCGAGTGCCATATAGGACAGGGCATCAATAAAATATACTTTTGCTGAAGGCTTGACTCCCTGTTTATCCAAAAATTCTTTCATGATTGGCCTCCTTTTTCTATATTCATAAGCAAACAGAACCATTTACTAGTGTAAAGACACATGTAATAAATGTCCACTAAAATTTTCTTCTCTTCCTTTGTCTTCCCTTAATTCCCGTTTATATGAACTTATTTTGACAAAATAAAAACGCCTGATCCCCGATCAAGCGCAAATGGTAATCAACATTTATTTATTTTTCACAGAAGATACGACTTTCATCATGAATTCACTATCATCCACAAGATCATCTTTTACAGATTGTGTGGTCATCTTAATTCCGCCGATGCCGACAGTCACTTCGAATTGATCCTCTTCCACTTCGCGGATCACAAAGTACCCAAACCTGTCCCCTTCATTGAATGTATCCTCTTTGATGATGCTAGTGTCGTCTTGTACAGCCAGCTCATATAGCTGTTCGCTGTCCGCTGCAACGTTTTGATTATAAAATAAAATATAAGTATTATTTCCATCTTCAATAATGACGTTATTAGCATTTTCTTCTTTAATTGAAGCACCAGATGGGAGATGAAACTGGAAATTTTCTGTTTCCTCATTAGCATCATCGACAGGATTTTCGAAAGTTTCTTTCACAGTCTCCACTGCTTCTTCCTGACTTTCCTCCAGCGTTGCACTGCTGCATCCTGCTGTCAGCATTAGAATAAGAATGACAGAAAGCTTGAATATGATTGACTTTGACATCCACATCACTCCTTGCCTAGCAATAGTTCTTTTCTATCATACCCCTCAAAAAGCACTATTGACAACCCTCTATTTATTAATATTCCCCATCTTTCGACAATTCATGAGAGCCTTTCCATTCGTTTACCTTTTCTATTCATGCTAAAATGTAAACAAATGATCTTGTGGAGGTTTTGTATATGGAATTAACGGTCTACTTAGCCGGTGAGATTCACAGTGACTGGAGAAATGAAATTAAAGAAAAGGCCAAAGCTTTGCAGCTGCCCCTGTCATTTGTCGGTCCAATGGAATACCATGAACGCTCAGATAATATTGGAGAAGAAATACTGGGAGAACAGCCGGATGCCGTATTTAAAGATCACGCAGCGTCTGATTTCAACAATCTTCGTACAGAGATTTTAATGCAGAAGGCGGATCTGGTGATCGCCTTATTCGGAGAAAAGTATAAACAATGGAACACGGCAATGGATGCAAGTGCTGCCATCGCCAAAGGGAAGCCGTTGATCTTAATCCGTCCTAAAGAACTTCATCACCCGCTCAAAGAACTTTCCAACAAAGCAAATGTAACGGTTGAAACTGTCAATCAGGCCCTTAAAGCGCTGTCTTATATTTTTGATGAGAAATAAAAAAAGGAAGCCTTGTCAGCTTCCTTTTTTCAATGGAGTGAATATCTCCTAAATCCTATGCGCTAAGACTCCGTTCTCCTGAATTCCCACTGGCCCACAAGCAGCTTGACCGTATGCTTGAACATTTCGTCCCGGTTGACAGCCCCATTTGTAAAAATCCCCATCGCCCCTTCATGATGGCGGATTCCTTCACTCTGGCAGTAATCGTCCATGACCGGACCCAATTCTTCACCCTCAGCCAGTCTTTTGGCAATGGAATCCGGGAGAAGAATCCTGGCACCGCCTGCTATGATAGGATGCTTTCCCTTTTCAACCAGTGCCCCCCAGTTGCAGAGAAACAGGCCATACCCGGTCTGGACCACTCCTCCTTCCAAACCAATGCCGATATGGCCGCCTGACATTTCAAGCACAGCGGCAGCACGATTGATGGCGCCCTGAATCGTCTCTTCATCGGAAAAAGGCTGTTCACTTACACCGGATTCCGTCTTAAAGCTTTCATACTGGATCTCTTCTTTAAGCAATTCAGAAAAACCGCCTTGAACCGCTGCAATTTTTGCTTTGTTTTTTGTCCCAATTCCTACGATCATGGAAATCCTCCTAACCATTGTACAAAAAGAAAGAGAGGTCAGCCCCCTCTTTCACAAATCACTATTAAGAATTTTGAAGAATGCTGTCAATAGTGGAACGGTCACATTCTTTTACAAGCTTCGTCAGTAATTCTTTAGCAGCTGCATAGTCGTCAACATGAATCATTGAAGCAGCCGTATGGATATAACGTGAACAGATACCGATTACCGCACTTGGTACACCTTCGTTTGAGATATGAACACGGCCTGCATCTGTACCGCCTTGAGAAACGAAATACTGGTAAGGGATATCATTGGATTCCGCTGTATCCAGGATGAATTCCCTCATGCCTCTGTGTGTGACCATTGAACGGTCAAGGATACGCAGTAAAGCTCCTTTTCCAAGATGGCCGAATTCGTTTTTGCTTCCTGACATATCATTTGCCGGGCTTGCATCAAGGGCAAAGAAGATATCCGGGTTGATCATATTGGCAGCTGTCTGGGCTCCGCGCAGTCCCACTTCTTCCTGTACTGTAGCTCCGGAATACAGAGTATTTGGCAGTTCCACATCTTTCAGTTCCTTAAGAAGTTCAACTGAAAGTCCGCAGCCATAGCGGTTATCCCAAGCCTTTGCAAGGACTTTCTTTTCGTTTGCCATCGGTGTGAATGGGCAGATAGGCACGATCTGCTGGCCAGGCTTGATACCGATTTTCTTCGCATCTTCTTTATCGTCTGCGCCGATATCAATTAGCATGTTTTTAATATCCATTGGTTTGCTGCGCTGTGATTCATCCAGCAAATGAGGAGGAATGGAACCAATCACACCGGTTACCGGGCCATTATCAGTAATGACCTGAACGCGCTGTGCCAATAGAACCTGGCTCCACCAGCCGCCTAATGTCTGAAAGCGGATCATTCCGTTTTCTGTCACGGAAGTAACCATGAACCCAACTTCGTCCATATGTCCGGCTACCATTACTTTAGGGCTGTTCTCTTTTCCTTTTCTTACTCCGAAGATACCGCCCAATCCATCTTGGATGATCTCATCTGAGTATTTCGTAAGCTCTTGTTTCATAAATTTACGTACCGCATGCTCATTACCCGGTGCTCCAGGCAATTCTGTCAGCGTGCGGAACAATTCCATTGTCTCTTGATTCATAATGGTTAAACCCCTTTATGTATGTATTGATGATATCCTTTTTCTATTTTACAGAACTTTCAAGCGACTTTCCACAAATCTTGCTTAAAATCAGTCAGCCCTTTAAAGTGTACCTTCTTGGAAAGTTTAGTATAATATAATCAGAAATATTCGTTCGAGGAGGAAAAGTAATGAATTGGAAATCGTTTTTACTCGGTGCAGGAGTGGGAATTGCCGGAGGATACTTACTGAAAGAAACGCTTGATACAAAAACATTGCATTCTCCTGAAAAAGTTCTGCAGACAGTCAAAGATGCTTTTAAAAAAGAAGGTCCGATCGATGGCTCCTGGATCGGTATGGTCCCAGAGAGCTATGAAATGTATCCAGTCAAAACCAAAGTATACCGCGGAGGAATATCCCGGCGGCAGGATGGGGAACTGCAGCAGTATGAATTTGTTGCCGACTCCACAAATGGAACTGTTTTGAACATTGAGCAAATATCATAACAAAAACTGAAAGGCGGATGCCTTTCAGTTTTTTATTATTTTTCCCGATCTATAGTCTTTTCTATTTCATCCTGCTCATTCCATTTCAATGCACGATATACCGCATCATGATAAAACAAGAACCAAAACCCTTCATCAATGGCTTTTTGGATCCATTTTTCCTTGGCATAAATTGATGTCATCGGATAATCATCATAGGCCAGGACCCACAACGGATTTTTGTGCGCATGTGTCGGCATGAGATCTGCCATATGAATGAGTTTGTTTTCCCCTCTTTCAATGACGATGATGGAATGGCCGTCACTGTGGCCTCCTGTGTGAATCATTTTTACTCCATCAAGGACTTCCACTTCTTCTGAAAATGGTTTTACCTGGTGAGCAATACTCTCCCAGTTTTCTTTCCAGTATGTATTCTTGGAGCGGATATTAGGATTTCTCATTTCATCCCATTCCGTCTGGGAAGTGTAAATCTCCGCGTTAGGAAATACAGGCACCAATTTTTCTCCTTCATATTTCGTTAACCCGCACGCATGGTCGAAATGCATATGAGTCATTAAAATGATGTCGATGTCTTCCGGGGTCACCCCCAGTGTTTTCAAAGAATCTTCTATAGAGGATTCTTCCGTTACCCCATAGTTCCGCTTTTGTTTATCTGTAAGTTTACCGCTTCCGATTCCGGATTCGATCAGAATATTTTTACCATCGAGCTGAAAAAAGATTGGATCTGTTCTTAACTCGATCTGATTTTTGTCATTGACCTCGTACTTTCTGGACCACAGCGGCTTTGGCACCACGCCGAACATCGCACCGCCATCCATCCTGGTTACCCCTCCATTAAGCCATTTAAAGGTCAGGCCTTGAAGCTCCAATGATTCCATATAATCTCTCCCCTTTCTTCCTCTTCATATTATCAGAAAATTTATTGCAATTGAAACTGGTTGACTTTCATCGATGAGGTTTTTTAAGGACGCTGGTTTCCCTTTTCATTTTTTAAAGTCCTTTAAGGAGCTTTTAAAAGACTTTAGTTTCTCTTTCCCTTTTTTAAAGTCCTTTAAGGGGCTTTTAAAAGACTTTAGTTTCTCTTTCCTTCTTTTAAAGTCCTTTAAGGGGCTTTTAAAAGACTTTAGTTTCTCTTTCCCTTTTTTAAAGTCCTTTAAGGGGCTTTTAAAAGACTTAAGTTTCTCTTTCCCCTTTTTTAGAGTCCTTTATAACACTTTTAAAGGACTCTTGTATCCCTCCTTCTTTTTTAAAGTCCTTTACAATTTAAAAGGCTCTGCTCATAAAAAAGAACAGCCCATCTCATGAGCTGCTCTTTGTTCAAATTATTTTTTTGGATACTGTACTTCACTGCGGTAAATCCTCTGTCCTCTTGATGAGAATTTTTCTTCGTATTCCGTCATGATGTTGCCTTCAAAATCGCTGTTATGAAGGTCAAGGCTGAGGAAGTTCAGCAAAAGTCCGTAGTGAGAGAAACTTTTGAGGGAGTATTCAAACAATCCCTGGTTATCTGTCTTGAAATGGATTTCACCTTCATCTACAAGGATATCCTCATACAGCTTCAGGAACGTTTTATATGTCAGACGCCTTTTTTCATGGCGGCTTTTCGGCCATGGATCTGAGAAGTTCAGGTAGACCCTGTCCACATCATTTTTCTCGAAATACTCTTTCAGATTTTTGGCATCGACATTCATCAATTTCACATTAGGGATGTCCGCTTCAATAATCCTGTCCAAAGCCGACACAATGACACTTTCATACAACTCGATACCAATATAGTTAACGTCAGGATTGGCTTTGGCCATTTCCGTCACAAACTGTCCTTTACCCGTTCCAACCTCAATGTGAAGGGGATTATCATTCCCGAATACTTCATTCCATTTACCCTTATGTTCTTCCGGCTGGGCAATGACATATTGAGGATGATCATTAAGCTTTTCGCTTGCCCATGGTTTATTTCTTAAACGCATATAGACACCTCTTTTTTCTTAGGCTCTTTTCATTTTAAAAAAAAGCAATAAAATATAATTTCTTATCGTCAAAACAATACCACGACATCCCTTTCTCTGCAAGCAATGTCGGAAAGAATCAGATTTTGGTCCTTGTTTCTATAATCTGAAGTATCCTTGAGGATATTCCTGTATTTATATAGTTCACACCTTTGTATGCGTTTACATTGAGGTTTATCCCTGATAGGGCTGTTCAGACCGTCCCTATGCCAATTTGGATTAGAGGTTCATTCTGGTAAGGTTATTAATGTACATTGTTGATCGGTCTTGGAAATAAACCAAAGGGGATGAAATGTTTATGATGAAATTATTAAATATGGCTGCTGAGGTTTCTGTTCTAGCTGGAATGACTGTTATGTTTGTAGGGTACAGCTTGTTCGTATATCCTTTCGAGAAACTGACTCAGCGTTCTATCTCAATATAAGATATGAAAAAGCCGCCACGATTTTCGTGGCGGCTTTTGTATTTACCGAACCATACAGCGGCCATGAATAAACAAAAAAAGAATTCACAAACTAAGTGTGAATTCTTTTCTTTATATCAAACCGGAAAGGGTGTTTGTATGCCGCTCGGACATCAAGATCAAATGAACTTGTTAAAGGATATATTAACGAATCACTCTGACGATTGCTGTGGTTCGGTAGCAGAGTGTGAACAATTGGAACGCCTGGTGAAATCCTTGATGGTCAATACCAATATCGGCGATGGGATCAAACCGATTCTTCAGGAAGTGTATAACTACAGCCAGGATGGGATCAATTCATCCAATCTGGATGCCCATATCACTTCTCAAAAAAGTAATCTGTCTCAATGGGTCCAGAATATGGATACTCTCTCTTAAACGATGGAATGCAGGTACTTCAGCCAATGATTCATTTCGTGGAATCGTGCTTTTCCCTTATGCCATTGTATGGATATAAGGGTTTGCGACACTACGTACCATTTCATCCTCAATCGGAGATTTTCTGTTAACGGAACTCCATATTGGGAGAGCCATGTTTCCCAGTTTTCCTCAGGGATATACCAATACAAAAGAAGCCCGATATCGATTGCAGGATCGGCAATCATGGCTCCATCCCAGTCAATAAGATACAGCTGGTTGTTATCAGACAACAGCCAGTTGTTATGGTTAACATCCCCATGGCATACGACATATTCGTCATGGGAAATGTTTGGCAGGTCTGTTTGCAGGAAATGCAAGGCTTCCCTTACCTTCGGATGTGAAAGTAATTCGAAGTCGAGGCCCGTCTCCAGCTCCGTCAACATATGTTCGGGCTGAAAACGTTCTTTCCCCAATCTTTCCAGCATCGTCAACAGCGGCCTGGAGGAATGGATTTTCTTTAAGAGCTTGGCCGCCCTCTCCTCTTCCATCTCATCGGGATTCAATTCTCTCCCGTTCAGCCAGTGCTGGGCTGTGATGACGTCACCACTTTCTATTCTCTTCGTCCAAACAAGTTTAGGGACAATTCCTTCAGCTGAAAGAACAGCCAAAAAAGGAGAAGAGTTTCTTTTCAGGAAAAGCTTCTGCTCCTGATAACGGGCAAAAAAGGCTTCTCCCGTTGCTCCGCCCGCCGGTACGATTTCCCATTCTTGATCAAATAAGTGTTCCAATAATATTCACCTTCTATTGGTTCGCTTCATTTATATTAAAATAATGTCTTTAAAATAAAAAAGACAGCTATTGGGCAAAAAGTTCAATAGCCATCCTTTTCAATATTATCGTCTCTTCCCCTGTTTCGTCAAGTCCTATTCAAACTACCTGCAGCATACGTAACAGCTGACCGGTCCGGCTGACAAGCTGTCTCCCTCCAGTTCTTCCAATGCTTCAAGCCCCGCTTTCCGGCCGTCAGATATGAGTTTCCAGGCTGTTTCCCCTTCCGGCAAGGGAACAGATATGGTTTCTTCATTTGCATGGAATATCAAAAAAAGTTCATTCCAGGGTCCGTAGGCTTTTACATTTTGAAAATGCAAAGTGACCGTACCTTGTAAGCTGTGGTCTGCGCGAACATGTTTCTTGATCAATTCCGAAGCAGTGAACCGGAAAGCTCCATGGGCTTTTCGGATGGAAATCAGCCCTTTAATGTACTCAACCTTATCCTGGTATAATGTTCTTCTTTTCCAGTCCAGCTGATTGATTTCATCCGGAGACCTATAACTGTTCTCGACTCCCTGTTTTGTACGGAAAAATTCCTGTCCTGCATGCAGGAACACGATTCCTTGGGAAAGCAGTACCATTGTACTTGCCAGGATATGCCGCTTTTCTTTCTCAACTTCATTTGAACAACAAGCTGAAATTTTATCCCAAAGTGTATGGTTATCATGGGATTCCACATAGTTTACGGTTTGTGATGGATGTGTAAACAATCCAGGATCATTCGTTAAACCGATGCTTCCTGTGAGTACTTCAGCTGCTCTTTTTTCAAGCCCGCTGTGTCCGAGTGCAAATCCCCGGTCATATAAGTTGAATGTGCTCCCTTTGATTCCATCCCTGAAAGAATCATTGAACTGGCTGATTCCAAGCATTTTGGCTGCATTACGGATATTGGCTTTAAGGTTTTGAGGCAGGGGTGTATTCAAATCCCAGCCTTCTCCGATGACCAGTGCATTCGGCAGGATTTTTTCCGCCTCTTCCTGCACATGATTCATTGTTTCCACATCAAGAATCCCCATTAGATCAAAGCGAAAACCATCAACTTTATATTCTTCCATCCAGTAGCGGGTGGAGTCGATGATAAACTTACGCACCATTTTTCTTTCAGAAGCAATATCATTTCCTACCCCGGTCCCATTGGAAGGCATACCATTTTCATCATGACGGAAGTAATATCCCGGCACGATTTTCTCAAAAGAAGAATCCTCTTTTATATAAACATGATTGTAGACAACATCCAGAATGACCCGGATTCCCCGATTATGCAGGGACTGAATCACTGATTTAAGTTCATTGATCCTGGAGTAAGGGTCCTCGGGACAGCTGGAATAACTGCCTTCCGGCGAATTGAAATATAAGGGATTGTAGCCCCAGTTATACCTGCCGTCGTCCCTGAGGTCTGAAACTCCTTCATAGTCATTGACAGGCAGAAGTTCAACATGTGTGATACCCAGATCATTCAAATAGTCGAGTCCTGTGCTGAGTCCTTCAGGGGATTCCGTTCCTTCCTCTGTGAATGCGAGATATCTTCCCTTATGTTTCATCCCGCTTTCTTCCTGGATCGAGAAGTCCCGTACATGCAATTCATAAATAATACTGTCCGTCTTGGATTCTATAGGAGGAAGTGACTCGAGAGGAGTACTCTTAACCAGGTCGACAATGGCTCCCCACTCACTGTTAAGCGACACCGATTTCGCATAAGGATCAACTGCTTCATGCCAATGCAAGTTAATGCAGGTCAGGTAGGTGTAAAACCATCCTTCTGCTTTTTCATTAAGAGTGAAGGACCATACTCCCTTCTCCCCCCTGTTCATTTCATATTGTTTCAGTGACTTCATCTGAGGGTCGGTGATCTTCACCTTCACCTTTGTTGCAGTCGGCGCCCATACCTTAAAAATCGTTTCATCATCCTTAAGGGTTACCCCCAGATCGCTGCCATCATAATAATATTTTTCATCAAATTCAGGTGTCCTGATAACCGCTCCGATCTGGAGGTCTGTTATCGTTCCATGTTCATCTTCAATATAATAAGTCCGGTCCAGTTTCGGTTCAAACTCCAAAGAACAGATGTATTTATTCTGTCCTTGAAGCGGGTGTGTTTCCTGAATGGCAAGAGGGGTCTTTTCATTGTTCTCTTCTTTTATAAAAAAGACAGAAGATTGTCCTTCATAGTAAGAATGGGGAAGCAGGATTGTTATCGTTCTCATTTTATCTAAATAGGCAAAAAAACTTCTCTGAATGATCAACATACAAACACCTCCCCCGTGATTTCAGCTCATCTCCGCTGTCTTCCAATTATGATGCTGAACTTCGATATGTAGCTTTCCGGTATCTTTGAGTATACCGATATATTCACCGTCCGCCTGTACAGGGACAGGAGCATGGGTTATTATATAGACTTCTTTCACTTTATAAGTTTCAACCTCTTTAAATAACGTATGTTTCCCCGAAAAAACAGATAGGAAAACCAACAGCAGCTTCCATCTCGACAGGCTGTGGACAACAGTCAGGTCAAGGAGTCCGTCAGAAGGATCAGCCGATGGCGAGATTTTCATTCCTCCTCCATAAAACGGCTGGTTTGAAATGGTTATAAACCATGTACCATTGAACGTTTTCTTTTCGCCGTTGATGACTGCTTCAATACAGATCGGCTTATAAGTCATTGCTTCTGAAAGTACCAGAAGAGCATAAATCAGTTTGCCCATTGAGAGTTTATTCAACCACTTTTTGATTGAAGATTTGCCCGCCTTTTCTGCAATTTTTGCATCAAACCCTGCTCCCATACTATTCACAAAGTACCCCTTGCGATACCCATTCAGTACATAATATCCTGTATCGTAGAATCTATCTTTATGCTGTTCCTGCTGAATCCGTCGAATGACATCGGCCCCAAGTTCAGGTTTTACAGGCCAGAGATATCCTTTGGCAAAATCATTGCCGCTTCCTGCAGGAAAATAACCGATCGTAACATTTTCATAGCCTGCACAATGGTTGATAATGCCGCTGATGGTACCATCTCCGCCGACTCCGACCACGAACAGCTTTTGAGCGGGATCTTTATCGAAAGCAGCCTGGACAATGTCTTTTACTTCTTCAGCAGACCGGGTGTAAAAAACATCTTCTCTTGGAACCAACAATTGCCTTTGCAGTCTTTTCCACACCTGTATGGAATAACTGTCTTTGGCATTGATATTGACAATATAAATGGTTCTCATCATTCTTTTTCCTCTTCGCTTTGAAAAACTGAATCGTAGTCCATCTGCCACCCCGACCGCTTAAAAGAAGTGCTTTGGCAAAAATCAAGAAGTCCCTTTGCAAGCTTCAGCTGCACATTTTTAATGGGGGACTGCACCGACCTCATTTTTTCAAACCACCCTTTATGCTCCCTTTTGTCAATAAGATATAAATTATGAGGAGCCATTTGATAGTCGACATATCCATTGCGTGAAATGATCCCTTTCTTTATAGGAAGATCGAGCTGGAGATGCTTCATGACAGTGGAGATGACCGATTCCATTCGATTGAGGGAAATGAGCGGATTTAACACCTTCATATCCCGGTCTCCCCATTTTTTCAGCCAAAACCGTTCCTGGGATCCTATATATGCCGCTCCATCTTCCTCCTCCAGGAAAGTCAGGCACCAAATGTCTGTCGGTGTGAGGAGGAGAATGTCCATTTCCATCGGTGCATTCTTGAACTTGAACACAGGAAAATACATCAGAAAGATATTATCCGGAAACCTTTTTAAAAAATACTTAAGGCGCTCATCCGATGTATAGCTTTTATCCACATAGGACTTTTCTGTCAAAGTGGAACTCGCCCATCTAAGCTGGAAGTGAAACAGCTGGTCGAGGAACAGATGCTTCAATTCTTCCTCGGTGGAAGGAAGTTCCGTTATCTTTAAATCCATTTCTGCATCTTCTTCCGATTGAGATGTGTACACCTCAGAATTCAAAGGCTCATCCATGCTGTCTTTTTCACGGCGCTTAAAGAATCCGCCAACCTTCGATATCAAGCCCTTTTTCTCCACTTCTTCCATTTCCCCGGGTTCATCCTGGAATAGGAGATCCCCTTGTTCCCAGCTTTCCTTCCATTTTTCCCACTGCTGCTTTTTTAACCGGACAAATTGGGTAGGATAACGATAAGTATCCAATTCATATCTTGAAATATAGTCCTGCAGCTTAATTAATTGTGCCATAAATTTTTTCCCCTCTTGCATTATATGTTTGTTTTCAGTGTTTCTTACGAATAATATTTTTCAACCTCTATTTAATTTAAATCTCTCAATGGTTTCATATTTAGGTATCCTGTCAAGATGCGTGCGGTATAGGACAAACTCTTCGACTTGGAAACTGATAGGCTCGGACAGCAAATAATGCTCCAGCAGACTGCTGCTGAACTTCCCTTCTCCCTTCCACTTCCTGGCAAGGGTAATGTGCGGATTGAACGGTCTTTTATCCAGTTCATAACCTTCCAGCTGACATGCTGAGTATACTGTGTCTCTCAGGGCGGATAATGAAGTTGAAGAACTTACATCTGCCCAGAGGACCCGGGGTGATGCAGGATTACCGAAAACTCCAGGCGTTTTGGTTTCCAACTGAAATGTGGATACACCATCCGTAACGCTATGGATTCTTTCCATGCTTCTTTTTAACCGGTCTTCTTCGGTTCCGCCTAGAAAAGCCAAAGTGATATGTACATCTTCGGGATGGACCCAGCGCTGAAACGGCAGGCTGCTTTTAATTTCAGATGCCCATTCCTCGATTTGTTTTTGGGTATCTTGAGGCAGCGGCACAGCATAAAAATAATGGTGTTGTTTCATCATACACACCTTCCCGTTTTTTCATTATTCTTATTTTAGCAGACATGGCTATCAACAGATATCTAAATAAGAAAACCAAGTTGCAGTCTCATCACAATTATTGCCATTTTTAATATCCTTTAGGCTCGTATTCTAAACTTGATTACATGCCAGCGAGTCGGGCACCTGGAGCGGAAATCCTTTTACCAAGGTTTTAAAACTTATATATTTGATAAGATTTATGAGAATTAGTAACATAATAATATAATCACTTTAATTAAAGGCAAAAGCTGTTTGCTGCCTTAAAATGACTGTATAGACAATTAGAAAGGGCGTAATAAAATGAAAGTTGTCCAAAATATAGCTGACTTGATCGGTGATACTCCACTGGTTAAATTGAATCGTCTTAAACCTGAAGGCGGAGCGGATATCTATGTAAAGCTTGAATTCTACAATCCGAGTAAAAGCGTAAAAGACCGCGCTGCCTTCCAAATGATCGTCGAGGCTGAGAAATCCGGACTTTTGAAAGAGGGTTCCACGATTATTGAACCCACCAGCGGCAATACCGGTATCGGACTTGCCATGAATGCGGCTGCCAGAGGATACAGAGCCATTCTTGTCATGCCGGATACCATGACACAAGAGCGAATCAATCTTCTGAAAGCCTATGGAGCGGAAGTCGTTCTTACTCCTGGTGACGAAAAAATGCCGGGTGCCATTCAAAAAGCGAAAGAACTGACCGATGAGATTGAAAATAGTTTCATGCCGATGCAGTTTGAAAATGAATCGAATCCAAACGCACACCGCAAGACAACTGCCGTTGAAATCATCGAAGCGATGGAAGAACTGGGCAAACCATTATCTGCGTTCGTAGCGACAGCGGGGACCGGCGGAACAATCACAGGAACTGGTGAAGTGCTCAAAGAGCATTATGAAGATATTGAGGTCCACGTCGTGGAGCCTGCCGGTTCTCCTGTCCTTTCCGGCGGTCAGCCCGGCAAACATAAACTAGTTGGAACAAGCCCGGGATTTGTTCCCGAAATCCTGAATCAGGATGTTTACGATGAAATTCATAAAATCGAAGATGAAGATGCCTATGACATCGCGCGCCGTATGGCAAGCGAAGAAGGCATCCTGGTAGGACCGTCTTCCGGCGCTGCCTGCTATGCAGCCATTCAGGTAGCTAAGAAGCTATCCCCGGAGGATGTTGTGGTATGTATCGCATGCGATACAGGTGAAAGATACCTGTCCAGTGACTTGTTCAGGTTCTAATAAGCTTAAAGGTCCAGAGAACAACTTCTCTGGACCTTTCTTTATTTATCCTCTGCCTCATTATTCTCCAGAACATGCTTTAATATGGACAGTTTATTGGACCAGAACTGTTCATAATAGGCAAGCCACTGCTTCACTTCTCCAAGGGGTTCCGGATGAAGATGATAAATCTTTTCCCTTCCGGCTTTCTCCGATGAGACCAGCTCAGCTTCAGAAAGAATCTGTAAATGTTTGGTGATGGCAGTCCTGCTGACCTTGAAATGGGAAGTTATATCAGCGATGGACAAGTCGCCTTTGGCCAGGAGCCTCAATATTTCCCTGCGGGTCGGTTCGGCTATCGCCTGAAAAACATCATGCTTGGCCGCACCCACTTATCCTTCGAGCACCTTTCGAAGTTTTTCATTCACAATGCCAGTCCATCCGCCGTTCATCCGGTCTCTGACAATAGAACTTTTTTCTCGGGCTTTAGGCAATACTGTCTCTGCTTCTTTCCATCCGCTGTGAATAAGGGTGAATTCCGTTTCATCTCCTTTTTCTTTTAAAAGGAAAGTAACGACCCAGCCATCCGTATCCCAGGAAAAAGAGATTTTGTTTGGTTTTTCGACTTCAAGTACTTTACAAGGTGACGGCCCGAATGGAGATTGAATATGAAATTCACGGCCGACCTCTGGCACAAAATCATTCGGCATGAACCATGAAGAGATACCTTCAGACGTTGATACTGTCTCCCACACTTTGTCAATCGGGGCTTTGAATGTTGCCGTTTGCTGGATATCCTGTACTTTATTCATAAAAACACTCCTTACTTGCAATTTAAATAACACCTTTTGGTTTCATATAAGATTATATAACACCTAATGGTTTCATGTCTATAGCTTTTGGATATGTATGGTCTTCTATTCATCGGTAATGTTCTGAAAGTCCATTTAACAAATTAAAGGGCGACTGCTGGACTAAGCAATCGCCCTTTATTTGTATTATTTATCACTCCAACGGAAAAAACGTGAAGCCAGAATGGTCGAGACAACAGCTATTCCCAGCAGAACGATGACTTCAAGCCCAAAGTCGGTAATAGGCGCCTCACTCCAGGTCCCCCTCAGCATTTGAATGACATAGTACAAAGGCAGGACCTTTGCGACATACTGGAGGATGGTCGGCATCATTTCAAGCGGGAAGGTCGCTCCAGATAAAAACAGCATCAGATTCAAGAACAAGGAGCTGATAGCAGCGGCACTCTGGGTATTTTTGGCAAGCGAAGTCATGAACAGGGCAAAAGGGAAGAAAGCTAGGATACTGACCAGTAATGCCAGTAACGTACTGCCGATGTATGCGGGCAGCGTTAAATCATACATTAAGATTCCGAAAACCAGCAGCAGGACAGCCGAGATGGCAAAAATGACAGTCCCTTGAAAAGTATGGGCGGCCAGGATCTTCCATGGTTGAAGCGGTGTCGACTGATAGCGCCTCAGCACCCCTGTTTCACGATATCCTGTCAAAACTGTTCCAAGGGTAAAGAAAGATGTCGTGACGATATTGACTCCAATCCAGGCGGGAACAAACATCTCGGCAAACATGCGGGAATCCATTTCCTGGCCGACAAACATGGAACCGAACAGCCAAATCATGGCCACTGGAAATAGAAATGTCCAGAAAACACTGAGACGGTCCCTGAAAAACATCTTAGTTTCTAAAGCAGCAAGCTTTGTGATAGCTGTCATCCAACCGCCTCCTCCTTTTCCAGGTAATGAACAAATAAATCATCAAGAGATCCTTTTTCAAACCTGAAATCGGAAAGATGGATCTGATTATCATGGCAATATGTAAAAATGTGATAGGCTGTTACCTGCTTGTTCTCACTGAATACCTTAAACAGCTTCTCCTCTTTCTCGATCCTCATCACTTCAGGCAAGGACTCCAAAAACCTCTCTTCAACCTGATCACTTTCAAAGGCAATGTAGTGTCCTGCAGGATTTTTCAGCAGCTCTGCAGGTGTATTGAGTGCTTTCAATTCCCCGTTGTAAATCATCGCTACCCGGTCGCAGAGTTTCTCCGCCTCCTCCATATAATGGGTCGTGACCACAATTGTGCATCCCTCGTCCCTTAACATTCTGATCATTGACCACATCTCTCTCCTGGCATGCGGATCCAGTCCCATACTCGGTTCATCAAGAAACACAATTTCCGGACTATGGAGAGTTGCCAGCGCCAAGGTCACCCTTTGCTTCCACCCGCCTGAGAGATCCTCAAAATGGACATTCAACTTCTCATTCAGGTTCAATAGTTCAATCAGGTAATCTTTCTTTGTTGAATCACTGTAGAATGATGCAAAAAGGTCAAGGGCCTCTTTCACTTTCATCTTCTTTTGGATTGAGGTTGCTTGAAATTGAACTCCAATCCGCTTATTTAACTCCCGTAATTGCTGACTTGGCACCAATCCAAGCACCTCAATCGTCCCTTGTGTCGGTTTGCTGATTCCTTCCAGCATTTCAAGTGTCGTCGTCTTGCCGGCTCCATTCGGCCCGATAATCCCAAATATCTCTCCCCTTTTCACTGAAAAGGAAATGTTTTTCACCGCTTGAACCGAACCGAAATTTTTGGATAGATTTTCGACTTTAATAACATTCTCCAATCCCCATTCCCCCTTGCTTCCATTTTGGATGTTTATGTATATTACGATTTAGAAAGACTGAAAGTTTCAATATTAAATAAATATGAGTTTGGGCTCCTGATTATTTTAATAGGTTATTATTCATAATGAATTCATCCTTTAATCACCCATTTCAACCAATATACCTTCTTGCAACCAAATAAAATCTGAAGATTCGGTGTTTTTTTCACTGGCATAAAACTTGCATACCTACTAATGAATAACCAAATCAAGGTGTGAAGGGAGAATGGTGAGTTGAAAAAACTTCTTATTTTGGCAGTTGTTTTTTTATTAGTCGGCAGTATGTGCACTTCGGGGGTACTGGCGAACAAAGAGACAGCAGGCATCAAGGGTAATCTTGTGATCGCGGGAGGTGCACTTGGAAATACCAATCTGGAGGTATATCAGTCTTTTATTGAACTAGCGGGTGGTGAGGAAAACGCGAAGATAGGGATTGTTCCTTCAGCTTCCGGTTCATTGAAATCCTCCAAAGCTTTCAAAGAAGACTTGGTGAACTTGGGGGTGAATGAATTGTCGGTTGAAATTCTGCCGCTGTCCTCACATGACTTCAGCGGAACTGATGAAGATGAAAGTACGTGGGTTAAAAACAGCAATAGTAACGAACTGGCAGAAACAATTAAGGGTCTGACCGGCATTTGGTTCGTTGGAGGAGATCAACTGAAAATCACTGATACTCTTCTTGAGAAAAATGGGAAGAACACGAAAGCTTTAGATGCTATTTGGGATATCTACAAAGACGGTGCTGTAATCGGTGGAACAAGTGCCGGTGCAGCCATCATGAGTGATGTGATGATTACAGGAGGCGACAGCCTTGGTGGTTTTAGACAGGAATTCATTAAAAAAGATACCTCCGACCCTTCCAAAGATTATGCTCCGGTCTACATAGAGAAAGGGCTGGGATTCTTTCAATGGGGCATCGTTGATCAGCATTTTGATGAGCGTTCAAGATTGGGACGTCTGGCCGCAACAGCTATAAAGTATAAATCGGAACACTTTGCTTATGGTGTTGATGAAGATACAGCCATGGTCGTCAACAATCAGGAAAGAACGATTTCGGTCACGGGACGAAGCGGTGTTGCTGTCATTGATGTGAATGGTGCCAGGAAAAAAGGAAAAAGAATTGAAGATGTGGATGTCAGTTACTTGTCAGCAGGAGATGAACTGGACCTTGACTCGAAGAAGTTCACTTTCAAGGAAGATAAACTTGAAACAAAAGGATATGAATATTATGACTTCAAACCGCTTCCTGCTACAGGCGTCCTCACTTCCTATGGGACATTGAAACATTATCTGGCATACTCTCTTGTCGACAATAAGAGCAGCGACCAAGTGGAAAGCTATCTATACGATTCAAATGGAAAAGGCTTCAAGCTGAGTTTTAAAAAGGATGAGGACACAAATGGTTACTGGGGATATGAAGACGGACAGAAAGATTCATATTCACTTGAACATGTGAAAATGAGTATAGAACCGGCTGCTGTATCTTTTAAGAAAAGTCCGGAATTATTCCAGGATGTTTATAGAAAATCTACTTTTACCGTAAAGAACGAAGGCGTGAAGGATGGAACAAAAGGAAGCTTAGTGATGGTTGGCGGCGCTCTTGGCAGCAGCAATCAGGAAGTCTACAACGAATTCATAACCAGGGCTGGTAAGAATGGAAAAATCGGGATTATTCCGGCAGCGAGCTCAAGCTTAAAGTCTTCTTATGCTTTCAAGGCTGATTTAGAGCATTATGGAGTCCCACCTCAGAACATTGAAATCATCGAAATTTCAAATCATGATTTTAAGGGCACTGAGAAAGATGAATCAGCATGGGAAACGAATAAAAATGATGACAGGCTGGCGGAAAAAGTCAAAAGCTATGATGCCATCTGGTTCGTTGGCGGAGATCAAACTTATATTACGGCTTCCCTCCTGAATAAGGATGGTTCAAGGTCAAAAGTTTTACAAAGCATTTGGGACATTTATCATGAAGGCGGTGTCATCGGCGGAACGAGTGCAGGTGCAGCCATCATGAGCAATGTCATGCTCGCCGGTGGCGGCAGCTATGATACACTCGCTCATGGGTTTACTGAAAAATATGACAGTATGACCCAGCAGGAAGGCGGACCGGGTTATCTAGAGAAAGGGTTAGGGTTCTTCCCTCATGGTATCATCGATCAGCATTTCGATAAGAAAGCGAGACTCGGGCGCCTGATTGCAACAGCGGAAGAACACGGTGAGAAAGAACATTTTGCTTATGGAATCGATGAAGACACAGCCTTGGTGTACGATAACGCATCAGGAGATTTAACTGTTGCTGGCAGAGGCGGTGTGTCCGTAGTTGATCTGTCAAAGGCAGAAATCCAAAATTCAGCACCATCTTTCTTTCAAAACATCCGTCTTTCTTGGATTAAGTCAGGCGATACACTGGATTTGAAGACAAAAGAATTTACTATCAGTGATCATAAAATTTCAACAAAGGACTACGAATATTATGATTATAACGCTGCCCCTCATACAGGAGTGCTGACGCCTCACGGAAGCTTGGGAAACTTCATTTCTTACAGTTTGGCAGACAACTATGGAGAAAAAGAAATTACAAGCTACAGTTTTGCTGAAGGAAAAGGATTCCAATTGGATTTCCGCAAAGGGGAGCACACAGAAGGCTTCTGGGGATATAAAGACGGCAGCAAAGATGATTATTCTTTTGTAAATGTCGAGATGGACATTACTCCGGTAACTGTAGAGGTTGAATAAAGGGGAAAGAACCAGGCTTCGTCTGGTTCTTTTCTATGAAAAATTCTACTTTTTTTATCAGAAATTCCATTATTATTGGATTTCATCGATAACTTAGTTTCCTCGATATACAAAGTACAGAAACTCCGCTATACTAAAAATGTAAGCGTTTAAATTTAACAGATGGGGAGAGTTATGATGGGAACAAAATCAAAACAAAATGAACCTTTAGTTACGCATATTTTCACGGCCGATCCTTCTGCTCATGTCTTTGAAGGCAAGCTTTATATTTACCCTTCTCATGACCTTGACCATAACGGTCCTTCTAACGACAATGGGGACCAATACGCAATGGAAGATTATCATGTATTATCAATGGAAGACGAAAATGCACCGTGTGTGGATCATGGAGAAGCTCTTCACCTAAGAGATATTCCATGGGCAAGCGAACAGCTGTGGGCTCCGGATGCTGCATACAAAAATGATACGTATTATCTATACTTTCCTGCCAGAGACAAGGATGGTATCTTCAGAATCGGTGTGGCAACAAGCTCCAACCCTGCAGGCCCCTTTACACCACAAGAAGATTACATACCGGGAAGCTACAGCATTGATCCCGCAGTATTAGTCGATGGGGATGAAAAATCCTACATTTACTTCGGAGGACTTTGGGGAGGCCAGCTGGAAAAATGGCAGACTGGGACTTTCCTTGCTGATGTGACGGAAGGACCACCGGCAACAGCCCCTGCCATCGGACCAAGAGTGGCAGAATTAAGCGATGACATGCTTACTTTCAAAAATGAACCTCAGGAAATATCGATTGTGGATGAGGACGAAAATCCAATCCTTGCAGGCGACGAAGACCGAAGATATTTTGAAGGCCCATGGGTCCATAAGTATAATGGACTTTACTACCTGTCGTACTCAACAGGCACAACTCATAAAATTGTTTATGCCGTCAGCGAAAATCCTCAGGGACCATTCACGTTCAAGGGAACGATTTTGACTCCTGTAAGCGGCTGGACAACGCACCACTCCATTGTCGAGTTCAATGATAAATGGTATTTGTTCTATCACGACTGCTCATTATCAGGTGGAGTGGATCATAAACGCTCTGTAAAATTCACGGAATTGAAATATAACGAAGATGGTACCATTCAAACGATCGATCCTTATGAAGATAAATAAGCAAATGCCGGCCTCCCATGGGGACCGGCTTTTTTATGTATTAGAAACAGCTTTTATTCGGATATAAAAAAGGGACTTGTTAATAGAAATGGAAAAGTTGTTAATAAAGGAGTGAATCTTGTTAATAGAATTCAAATTTCGTTGATAGACCAGAGAAAATTGTTGATAGAAGCTGTATTTTCGTTGATAGAGCAAGGAAACTCCAGCGAGAAATCTGCCGGTTTTAACTGGCATCATTGTTTACTCGCTCCTCTTTTGGTGAGGGAATAGACCCCCTTTGGGAGCATCATTTCCCTCTCGCTCCTCTTTTGATGACGGCATAGACACTCTTTGGATACATCATTTCCCTCTCGCTCCTCTTTTAATGACGGCATAGACACTCTTTGGATACATCATTTCCCTCCCGTTCCTCTTTTGATGATGGCATAGACACTCTTTGGATACATCATTTCCCTCCCGTTCCTCTTTTGATGATGGCATAGACACTCTTTGGGTACACCATTTTCCTCCCGTTCCTCTTTTGATGACGGTATAGACACTCTTTGGGTACACCATTTTCCTCCCGTTCCTCTTTTGATGACGGTATAGACACTCTTTGGGTACACCATTTTCCTCCCGTTTCTCTTTTGATGACAGTATAGACACTCTTAGGGCGCATCATTTCCCTCTCGCTCCTTTGTTGATGTCCTGGGCTTCCCTAGAGCCACCTCTTTTTAAATTTAAATCAGTAACCCGAGGTGCTGGGTGCTGGATAACAATCTTTGTTATCACACTCTAAGACTTTTATAATTTCTTAAACAACGAAAAAAGAGAACGAGCAAAGGTACCCGTTCCCTAAAATTAATCTACGATTTCATCAACAAGTAAATAAAATAAATACCGCCGACAACAGATACGACTAACCCCACAGGTATCTCTGAAGGTGCCAAAATATTACGACCGATCGTATCGGCCACTAATAGCAAAAGCGCCCCGAGAAGTGCAGAAACCGGGAGCATTGCTCCGTGCCTTGCGCCGGCGAGCTTTCGGGCCAGATGAGGCACCACAAGACCTAGAAATGCAATTCCGCCTCCAACAGAGACACTCGCTCCTGCAAGTGCTACAGCAATGAATAACAGAACACGCCTTTCTCTTTCAACATGCGTTCCCAATCCTGCTGCCACATCATCCCCCAAATGGAGAGAATTCAATGTCCGGGCTTTAATAATTGCCAGCGGTATCAAGATCAGGATCCAAGGCAGCAATGTCAAAACATATGACCAATCCGTCCCGGATATGTTTCCAGAAAGCCAGACGGTCGCCCTCGTAAAATCCTTCGGGTCCATCATGTACTGAAAAATCATGATCAATGCAGAAAAGGCACTATTGATCCCGATACCGACCAATATCAGCCTGATCGGGGAAATTCCATTTTTCCAAGAGATCGCATAAATCAGCGCAGCTGCTATGGATGATCCAGCCAGAGATGCAATCGGCAATATGAAGATGGAAAGAGAGGATGCCTCCATTACACTGCTTTGGAAGAAATAAATATAAAGTACGACCGAGAAACCGGCTCCTGCGTTAATCCCAATGATGCCTGGGTCCGCCAGTTCGTTCTGTGTGACACTTTGCAAGATGGCCCCTGACACAGCCATCCCAGCCCCAATCAGCAGGGCAATCATCATTCTTGGGAGCCGAAAGTGGTATAAGACCATACTGTTTTGGGAAGTCCCATTCCCCGTAAAGGTTTGGAACACCTCCATCGGCGAAATTTTCATTACACCCATGTTCAGGCTCAGAACAAGTACAGCAAATATTGAAAGAATAAGCAAAATGGAAAGCTTCCAATTTTTCTTTACATCGGGTGACATCAAAGGTTCCTCCCTTCTTTGCGTGCCAAGTAGAGGAAGAAGGGAACACCGACCAAAGCCGTGACAGTGCCAACAGGCGTCTCGAATGGAGGATTGATCATGCGTGATACAGTATCAGCAGCAACGAGCAGGATCCCTCCAAGTACCGCAGAACATGGTATGATGATCCGATAATCCGCTCCTACAAGAAATCTTGTAATGTGGGGAATCACCAATCCAATGAAGCCGATCGTACCCGACACAGACACTGCAGCACCGGTCAGCAGCAGGACCACGATGGTCCCGGCGAATTTAACCAAATGTGTTCGGTGACCCATGCCCCTCGCCATGTCCTCCCCCAGACTGAGGGCAGAAATCGACCTTCCTATTAATAGCGCCAGGATTATTCCAAACAAAGCAACAGGAGCAAGGAGTTTGATATGCACCCATTGAACACCGGATAATCCGCCTGCGTACCAGAAACTGATATCCTTCGCTATATTAAAGTGAATGGTGATCGCAGATGAGACCGAAGTGAATAAAGCTGTTACAGCTGTCCCGGCAAGAGCCAGTTTTGCTGGTGTCAGGCCTGACTTGGAAACCGAGCCCACCAGAAAGACAATCGAGGTTCCGAGACCCGCACCTAGAAACGCCCACAGCATTAATGTTAGATTGGATGCTGATGGCATCATGGCCAAGGCAATCGCCATCATGAACATGGCACCTGCTGTCACCCCCATAATGGAAGGTGAGGCAAGTGGATTCCTTGTCATCCCCTGCATAATTGAACCCGACATCGCTAAAGCCGCTCCAATCAATGCGCCTGCCAATGCACGGGGAATCCTCAGATTCATAATGATCTGATGCGCCGGCAGGGATGCATCAAATTGCGTCAGGCTAAGCCAAATAGTTGCCAAATCAATGTCAGAAGCTCCATATATAATGGATAAACCCATAGTGAATACAAGCGCTATCGAACCGCCTGCCAGTAATAAAAGCGGAATCATTGCTGCAGACCGCAAGTCCTTTTTAGGGGGCAGATGATCTGCCGAAGACTGGCTGGACATGAAAAAAACCCTCCTACCAAACTATCTGATTATTATCGTAAAAACATAAAAATAAATGAGAATAATTTTCATTATATTATACAAAAGATAGAAGGGCAATCTCATGCATTGCAGGCTGCGCCTTCTTTTAACAATATTGCAAAAAATATTTTCAATTCCCTCTTGTAATTGATAATGAGAATTGTTATCATCTTTATAGCTTAACAGAATAGCTTTTTATCATAGGAGGAAAGAAAGATGAAGAAAAAATCCATGTACATAACATCCCTGATGCTTGCACTGTTCCTGACAGTTACCGCTTGCGGAAACAATAATGACAATTCAGCAGCGGACACAAATGAAGGACAGGCAGATTCCACGAACGAAAATGCAGAGACGGAAAGAACCTTGACAGATGCAATGGGTCATGAAGTTACAGTGCCTGCAGAACCCCAAAGTGTTATTGCTTCTTACTTGGAAGATTACTTAGTTGCGTTAGATATCACTCCAGCTGCTCAATGGTCGGTCGCGGACGGTGCTACAGTCCAAGGCTACCTTCAAGATTCTTTGGCTGATGTTCCGACTATTCCATATGACCTCCCGCTGGAGACCGTTACCAGCTTTGAACCGGACCTGATCATTATGGATTCCGCTGAAATGGTAGAAGGAAACAAATATGACCAATACTCCAGAATCGCACCGACCTACGTAGTAGGTACTGAGCAGAATAACGATTGGAGAGAAGAACTTCAAAAAATCGGTGAAGTCTTCGGAAAAGAAGATGAAGCTGCCAAAGTATTAGAAGAATATAATCAAAAAGTGGAAGAAACCAAAGAAGGGCTGAAGGCATCCATCAATGATGAATCCATCGCAGCCATCTGGTTGGTGGGCAACACCTTCTATATCGTAAATGATGCATTATCAAGCGGAGACGTACTATACAATGATCTTGGCGTAACACCTCCAAATGTGGTACAGGAAATCTCAGATAATTCGACAGCGAACTGGTCGGAAATCTCCCTGGAGAAGTTAGCTGAGCTGGATGCTGATCATATCTTCCTCATCAACAGTGATGGAAATGGGGCTGATGCACTTCAGGATGATATCTGGCAGAACATCCCTGCGGTGAAGAACGGCAATATCTACGAATATGCTGCAGATGACTCCAGCTGGTTATATACTGGACCAATCGCCAATACAAAGATGCTTGAAGATATCAAGGAAAGCTTAATCAAGTAATACCAAAAGGCTTGGTAAACTGTTTTTCAACGGTTTCTGAGCCTTTTTTCTGTTTAATCCATCCTTTTTCCTGCCTTCCCTATGTCCATATGCTCATTTTCCAAAAAATGCTTCTGAATAGCACCTGTTTTCAGATAGGATAAATGGGGAGAACTTCCCCTATTTCGAACGAAATGGAGTGGGAATATGAAAAGGTTGGGATTGATGTTGTTAGTATTGTTTTTGTTTCTTCCAGTCAGCGCCCATGCCGGAACGATAGGCGGAAAAGATGATCCAGGCGGTGTCCCCGGGCAATGGTACAGCGGTGATGCCCCTGGTTATATTGATCCGAATAAGCCGGTACTTGTCTTTGTTCACGGAATCAACAGTTCATCGAAGACTTGGTGGGAAAACAATAATATGTATCAGACTGCCTACAATAATGGATATCAAACAGCATTTATCGATGTTCATCCAGACAGGGACATGCGGGAAAACGGAGCGATTATCAAGGAAAGGCTTCACGATATTTATAATTATTTTGGGCAGAAAAAGATCGTCATAGTTGCTCACAGCAAAGGCGGGATTGATTCCCAGAATGCATTGGTCGAATACAATGCATACCCTTATGTCTCGAACCTTATTACTCTATCAACTCCACATTACGGATCGCAGCTTGCCGATCTTGCCTACAGCAGCTGGGCCGGATGGCTTGCAAGTATCTTAGGAAGCAAGAATGATGCTACCTATTCACTTCAGACAGGTTACATGAAGAACTACCGCACCCAGATTGATTCACATAGCAATCGTTTGAAAAATCCAGTTTATACCTTAGCCGGAACCAGCTGGGGAAGCTTTGGATCCTCTCTTTACTGGGGTGGATTATACTTAAGCTCCTATGGTTCAAATGATGGAGCCGTTACAGTGGCAAGTTCCCGCCTTCCCTACAGTACGGAGGTCCGCGTCGGAAAGTGGAATCATACCACTGTTCGTGAAGGAGAAACCTTTCAATACTTCCGTCCTTATTTGACGACCGGTGTGCAGCAATTTGCCACCCTTGCATCAGAAGAGTCCCCTCCTTTGTCTTCAACTGAAATAGAGGCAGCAATCAGCACTCTTCACCGAGGAGGACAATTTGAAAAAACAGCACGGGAAACCTTTCAGGTGGAAGAAAATGTGGCAAAGCTTGACCTGGACTGGCTGAGTGATAAAAAGACTAAAGATATAGAGATAATTAGTCCTTCAGGCACTGTGTACGACCACTTCCTCCATTCATTAGATGACGGGATTTTCAAAGGCGGACACCATCACAGCTTTCAAATACCAAACCCTGAAGCAGGACAATGGACGGTGACAGCGAAAATGAACAAGGCAGCTTACCTGATGACAGCCGGCTTCCATTCCGACATTAATGAAGAAATCGTCCTTGACGACACAACGCTTGAAGTGAAAAACAAGGGGAACAAGGTAAAAGATTTGCAAGTTAACATCAACATCAATAAAGATGGCAAAAAGAAAAAACAATCCCTTATGAAAATGACCACTAAAGGGAAAGTGCCATTCACCTATAAAGAAGAAGGTGTTTATACAATCACTCTGGACGTCAGCGGGCAGACTGCAGCAGGAAACAAGTTTGAAAGAACGATTGTAAGATCCATCTATGTAGACAAAAATGGAAAAATACATTAAAACTTGGTGGAACACGGCTTACAGGAGCCGTGTTTCTTTATTGATTCCCTTATCTCAACACTCCATCTGTCCTTTAGTGATTTGTTTTCTCTGAATATAATTTATAAGAATATCAAGCTCCTGGCTTATCTTAATCGTCGTTTCACTATTCATCCCATTTTGTGAAGCGGACCTGAACAGCCGTGACCTGGTTTCTTCGATACGTTTATGAATTTCACACTCTCTCAAAAAGATCTCCTCCAGAGTCCATTAAACAGAATTTGTAAATTCAATACTCCTAAAGATTATAAAACGTGTTAATATTAATGTAAATTTAATCATACTAAACTTTGTTTAAGTTCTACTTAATCATTTTGAAGGAGATGTCATTCTACTGTGAACTTTGAACAAATCAAATATGTCCTGGAAGTAAGCAAAGAAGGGTCGATTACAAAAGCTGCTGAACGTCTGCACTTATCCCCTTCAGCTTTAAGTCAATCTATTTCGCAATTGGAGAAGGAATTAGGAGTGACGATCTTTTCCAGGTCCAGAAAAGGTACCGTTCCGACTTCAGAGGGAAAAAAAATTATAAACAGAGGAAATGAAATCCTTTCCAACGTTGAAAAAATGTATAAAGAGCTCTCTATTAACCAGGAAGAAAAATTCCTGAAGATAGGGTGTTCTCCTTCCATAACCTATATTGTTTATGATGCTTTCCTGCTTTTTCACAAAGAACACAGAAATGTCAAAGTAGAAATAATAGAGCTGGATCAAGAGGAGATTTTGAATAAACTCATCCATGGAGAAATAGACCTGGCTTTCTCGCCTTTTAGCGAGGAAGAGTTAAATGGCCTTAATATCAGTGATTTCATTGATTATAAATTAATGTACACAGGATATGCTTGTGTTTGTGCAGGAAAACACTCTCCCCTTTACCTAAAAGATTTTGTAACTTTAGAGGATCTAAAAGAAGAAAAGATGGTCATGTACAGCTCGAAGCGTTCCAACGAATTCAACAATCAATATCTGCCGAATGCTTCCCTTCTTTTTACGACCAATAATCTTGAAGTGTTGAAAAGCGCCCTTTTGGATGGACATGCTTCCTCCCTGGTGTATAACTTTACCTTTAAAAACCACCCTGATGTCAAAAAAGGGAATCTGTCAATCATCCCCTTTATGAATCCAGGCAAGATCCTCAATTATTTTTGGGTCATCTATAACAAGAATAAAGAAATTTCATTTGAAGCAGTGGAATTTCAAAAAAAGATTATCCACCTTCTAAATGAATAGACAGCAAAAGACTCGCCTTCTGGCGAGTCTTTTAAACAAGGTATTCCGTTATTTTAAATTCAATATTTCATCTTTTTCAACCTCATAGCCCTCATTCGAATTCTTGATGACTATATCGAAATCACTATGATAAGGATGCATGAATAACTCGTATTGAATTCTGCGCTGGTCATGAGATTTCCTTAAGTAATTGATATCTGTCCCTCTCCCGGAAACATCACGCACGCTTCTTCTCACCAGTTCGGTTTCTCCGTCTGTATAGAAATAAATCTTTAAGTCATAGAGATCTGGATTGGTAAAAGCGACAGTCATCCCTTCCACAATGTTTATCTTATTCTGGGAAGAGACGAACACACTCTTTGTAAAATTTGTCCCAATCGTATAAAGGTCAAACCCTTCCCTCAGCATCCGCACGTCTCTCTCTAATGCATAAATAGTATGAGCGGCAGGATGGCAGGCTGTCATTTTATCCTGATGATGTTCGTTCATATATTCATAATGAATCGTCGTGTACTGTCTCAGATTAGAACCAATTATGTATGTATCTGTATTAATGTAATTCACATTTTCGCTGCCTAAGAGTTTTGAAAGGTTTTGAGCAAATGTTGTTTTTCCTGATGCACCGTGGCCCGAAATTCCAATAATGATCCTTTTATCTGCCCTGCCAATGTAATTGGCTATATCATGTAATACCTTATCCATAAGGTTCCCCCGCTTTGTCCAAGTGATGGATGCCTGTTAACTTGATGAGCAACCCTACCAATTATTACAAATCTGAAAAATTTAGGCAATAAGATATTTCAGCGGTTTCCATTTCAATAAAAATAAACAGCCTCTTGACTGAAGGCTGTTTATCTTCATATTATTTAACCGCACTGCTGCGTTATTTTTTTCTCAAACACGGCTTGCAATTTTTTCGTAATCTCTCCCGGCTCACCTGCTTCAAACTCTCCCCCTGTTACTTTAACAATCGGCATTACTTCTGAAGTTGTGCTCGCAAGGAAGATTTCATCAGCGGAGAGAAGTTCTTCTACCGTGAATTCTTCTTCTTGTACCGGAATATTTTGTTCTTTACATATATCCAGGATCACTCTGCGGGTAATTCCGTTCAGGATCAAATTGGTTGCAGGGTGGGTCTTGATCGTACCATCTTTTACAATAAACATATTTGAAGAGGATCCCTCTGTAACCTTGTCTCCCCTATGAAGAATGGCTTCAAAACAGCCTGCCTCAGCTGCCTCCTGCTTTGCCATGATGTTGCCCAGCAGATTGAGGCTTTTGATATCACATCTAAGCCAGCGGACGTCTTCAACGAGCTTGGCTTGCACACCATTTTCCAGCTTATCTTTCGGCCTTGGCATTTCCTTAGTATAAGCTGTGAACGCCGGTTCCACATTCTTATCAGGGTAATGATGCTGCCGGGCTGCCACCCCGCGGGAAAATTGAAGATAAATGATGCCATCATTAACCTTGTTGCGCTGGACCAAAGAGGCTAACAGGTTCTTCAGCTCCTCAAAGGTGCAGGGAAGGGTCATACCGATTTTTTCAGCACTTTCAAATAATCTGGTGAGATGTTCGTCAGCCGTAAAAAAAGTTCCGTTGTATACACGGATAACTTCGTATATACCATCTCCGAATTGGTAACCTCTGTCTTCAATATCGACTTTTGCTTCATTCCGCTCCAGGATCTGGCCGTTTAGAATAACATAATTCAATTTCTTCTCTCCCTTTCAGAAACTATTTTTTTGCAAGCTCCGCAATCGCCTGTGCATAGATTGCCGTTGCTTTCAGGAGGTCTTCGACAAACATGTGCTCATCCTTCTGATGGGCAACATCCGCTCTTCCAGGGAACAACGGACCGAATGCCACTCCCGACTCCAGCGAACGGGCATATGTTCCGCCGCCAATGCTTAATAGTTCCCCTTTATCACCCGTCTGCTCTTCATAAACCTTTTGCAGGGTTTTTACTAATACATGATCTTTATCCACATGATGCGGTTTGGAGTCAGAGAAGTTTTCAATTGAGAAACCATGCTGGCTCACAAGCTCATTCAATTTATCTTTTGCACCATTAAGCTCAAATGTAACAGGATATCTCATATTCAATCCAAGTGAACCGCCTTCTTGGTGGTCATATCGAAGCTTGCCGACATTGATGGTCAGCGGTCCAGTAATGTCGTCTTCATAATTGATTCCAAAATTCTTCCCTCTTGAATCACCGCAGAGATAATTTTTGATAAAGGAAAAGTACTTCTTGGAAGCTGAATCAATCCTCGCAGTGCTTAAAAAGTCTGCAAGCAGCAATCCTGCATTTTTTCCATTATCCGGTTCCATCCCATGTGCTGAAACGCCTTCAAGCTCAAGGAAAAGGTCCCCATTCTCCATGTAGTACTTCCCGGTCAGGCTTTGCTTTTCCATGAATGCATCATAATCCTGTATAAGCGTTGAATGGTCTGCTGAAACCGCAATCTTCACTTTTGCAAAGTCGGGAACCATATTATAGCGTCTGCCGGATTCGAAATTCATCACTGTGATGCCCGTGTCCTGGTTATCAGATGGCGCCCCCATCACAAGGTCATAATCGGCAATCCCTTTTTCGGCATAAATGATGGGGAAATCCGCGTCAGGTGCAAACCCCATGGCCGGCATCTCTTCCACTTTGAAATAATGCTCGACGCAGCGCCAGTCACTTTCTTCATCTGTCCCGATGATCATGCGGACACGCTTATCAAGCGGGATTCCTAATTCCTTCACTATTTTCATGGCATAATAGGCGGCTATAGTCGGCCCTTTATCGTCCATGGCTCCTCTTGCAAAAATCTTGCCATCTTTGATTTCTCCGCCAAACGGGTCGACACTCCAGCCGTCCCCCTCCGGAACAACATCGACATGGCAAAGTATCCCCAGCAGCTCTTCTCCCTGGCCAAATTCAAGATGTCCTGCAAGGTGGTCGACATTTTTGGCTTTAAAGCCATCTTTTTCTCCAAGGTTCAATAAATATGTAAGTGCTTCTTTGACTCCCTCTCCAAGCGGAGCCTCTTCTGTCGTATTGTCTTCATCAAGGATACTTTTGATTTGCAGGAACTTTTGCAAATCTTGCAGAAGATCATCTCTCCGTTTTTCTACTTCTTCCATCCAGTTAATATTCATTCTTAAGTCTCCTTTATCTATATGTTTGACTACTCTCTATTCTATACGTTCTACGCCCTCATGCAAATCCTCACAACTTCACAATTGGATGGGGACCGTTTCCTTCCAGGTCATTAAGAAAAAACACCAAGATAACGCAGCAGCGTGAAGGCTATGATGCAGAAATACGGAATGAAAGCGGCAATCCGTGTTGCTGTTTGAGCTTTCAACAATTCTGTTTTGCTGCTGTACTTGTTTCCGATAGGATGCTTAGAGATAAGCTTGGTCCAGACCCACTCATTCCAGGCAAGAATCGAAAGGGCCACCAATCCTGCAGCCCCGAGTTTGAGCCATAGAGGGGGCAGGACCACTTGCGAGAAGGTCAGAGCTCCTATCGATTGAAAGTAGGTTGTACTATACGTGAAGTTTCGGATAAGGGCTTTAGTGAATAATTCCAGATAACCAAAGAAAGGCGTCCTCCTTTTAAAAACGACCTGAGATTTGCTGAAAAGTCTGGGTCTGGTTCGTTCTGAAGAAACAAGTTCTTTTTCAACCTGATACGAAAACATGAAGATAAGGGAAATCCACTTCACCTTCAAGTCCCCTTCAATCCGTAAATCTCTTTGGATGGAATTCTTACTGTGTATCCTTCTGCGATTCATAACAAAAGAGGCAGTCATCAAAACGATAATTTCGGCAGCAAGAATAATATACTGTCTATGATATATGAATTGATAAGCAGCACCCCAAAGTTGTAACTGCACAATGATTGTCAAATAAAATAGAAGTGTTCTCCTCCAGCCCTTCTGTAAACGGGCCAATTTTCCTTTTATGGCCATGTGGCTCCATTTTGATGATAGAAGAAACAATAAATAGATGAGGAGGACAAACAGCCCGGTGTTGTAATGCTGCAGCCAAAAAGGAGCTATAAGCACACCGATCCCAGCTGTCAAAATCAAAGTCATGCCGTATGTGCTGCTTACACCCCATTTTTTCAATCCCAGAAATACCTTGTAATGCTTGACCAAAAACACCTGATCAGCCCCAAGAATATAAGTTCGAAAATACCCGGTAAGGATGTAGAGAAAAGGAATCAGAAAGAATAGTTCAAATGGAATGGACACAGCCCACTCCGGGATTTCGATCCACCAGGAACGATAAATCATCCCACCTATGACAACGGTGGGAATAATGATATAAAGCATGACGGTCCAGTCTGCGACAGATTTGATTACATTGTATTGAAACAGGAAGTTATTTCGGAATCTCTTGAAGAAAAGTTTGAAACTACTCAAGTTCCTCCCCCTCCTCGTCCGGGATACAGTCATAGAGACTTCCTCCCTCTGTCCCGCATTCTTTTAAAACTTCTTCAAGGGTGCCCGATGCAAGCATCGTCCCCTGGTTGATGACCACAAATTCATCACAAACCCTTTGGGCCGTATCCAGGACATGTGTACACATTAAAATGCCTGCCCCTCTGGCTCTTTCTTCTTCCAAAGACTTCAGCATCAATTTGGTTGCATTCGGGTCAAGTCCTATGAACGGTTCATCAATGATCAAAAGTTCAGGTTCTGTCAACAGTGCCAGGACAATCATTCCTTTTTGCTGCATCCCTTTTGAAAAGGTAGATGGAAACTGGTGAGCATGATCAATCAACCGGTACTTCTTAAGAAGTTCCTCCCCTCTCTTTTTATAAATCGCCTGTGGGATATTTTCTACACTGCCCACAAATTCAATATGTTCCCAAAGGGTAAGCTCATCATAATAAACCGGCCTTTCCGGAATATAAGAATAAGAGACTCCTTCCTCAATATCCGATCTGCCTTCCATGAACGGCAGAAGCCCCATCATCCCTTTGATGGTTGTGCTTTTTCCAGCTCCATTGGAACCGATCATCCCCAAAATTTTTCCGGAAGAAATCGCAAAAGATATAGTATGTATCATTGTTTTCCCAGCTTCATACCCGCCCTTTTTTATATCTACATTTAGAATTTTCATATTTTCCCCTCCATAAGATAAGTACGGATTATCGGAAAAAAAGTTCTGATTTTTTTAATTTTTTTCTATTATTTACATATAATAAATGTATCAATGGCTTTAAGAATTATTTAATTTTTAGTAAATTTGGACATTTTTCTAGAAATCAGGGTAGAAGAGGAGTAAAATAGAAGTTGTTCCGGCATCTATGAAAACCAAATGAAAAGGAGCTGTCTCAAACGGATAAATTTCCTTGATGAGAAAAACTCTTAAAGCTGATATGCAGGCTGGCCTTTGGGAAAAAAGATGAGGGAGTGGTTTTTTGAAACCTTCAACAAATCGAATGCTGACTCGAATCAAATCAATCTACATTTTCATCAAAAAGAATGGTACTGTCACAACACAGGACCTTGTAGATGAGTTCTGCATTACTCCGCGCACCATTCAAAGAGATCTGAATGTTTTGGCTTACAATGACTTGGTAGAAAGTCCTTGCCGGGGCCAGTGGACAACGACGGAAAAGAAGGTTAAGATGACCTCCTAGCTACATAGCTGAAACTGGAAGCGATAATTGAGTATAAACACCAAAAAGAGCTGATGCCTTCTGCACCAGCTCTTTTTCAGCAATTAATCATCAAACTCTTATTCAATCTTATAGTTTTTTAATTCCTCAACTTCTTCTTCTGTCAATTCCCGATACTCTCCAAGCTCAAGCGTTTCGTCCAGCGGCAGCGGCCCCATGGACATTCTTTTGAGATAAACGACCCGCTTGCCTACTGCCTCGAACATCCTTTTCACTTGATGGAATTTTCCTTCAGTGATTGTAAGGTTGATTTCCGATCTTAATCCTGAAGAGATGATCTCAAGTTCACCCGGTTTTGTTTCATACCCGTCATCCAGTGTAACACCATCAGCAAAAGCTTTGATATCTTCTTCTGTTACCTCTCCATCTATCACGGCAAAGTAAGTTTTCGGAACATGTTTTTTAGGAGATAGGAGCTGATGAGAAAGCTGGCCGTCATTCGTGATCAACAGTAATCCTTCTGTATCTTTATCAAGTCTTCCGACCGGGAATGGATTGAAAATTTGATCTTCCAATTCAAGGAGATCAATGACGGTCTCGCCTTCTGCATCTTCCGTAGCGGACAGGACTCCCGGCGGTTTGTTCATCATCAAATAAACAAACTCTTTATAGACAACTTCTTCCCCATGAACCGTAACGGTGTCTTGTTCCGGGTCAACATGGAACTTTGGATCTTTGACCACTTCCCCATTTACGAGCGTCCCTCCGCCTTTTAAATGTTTTTTCACTTCTTTTCTGCTTCCATATCCCATATTGGATAATAATTTATCGATTCTCAATTCTTAGTCACTTCCCATTCTTTTAGGTGTTTGCCTATACCCTTTCGAGCTTTTCGCATAGGCTGTAGTGAATATATAAATACTGCGAGGTGTGCACTTATGTATCATAGACAACAAGGACAGGGCGGGCTTTTCCTTCCGCTTCCGCAATTTCCGCAGACCCCGGGTTACGGCGGGGGCTACGATGGCGGCTATGGCGGAGGTTACGGTTCTTTTGAAACTAGATTGGACCGTCTGGAAAGGCAGTATCAGCGGCTTGACCGCCGTGTAGACCGCTTGGAGCGCCAGGTTGAAAGAATCCAGCGGCAGCTCGGTTACTAGCAGCATAGCCTTTATCAAAAATGAAGAGGTGACTTTTCAACAAAGTCCACCTCTTTTTATTTTACCTCTACTATTGATTTCTATAAAAGGAATTGCTACTCTCCAAGCCTTAACTTTCTTCTCACCTTGGCAGCCCGTTCACCGAACAGCCTGTCGGCAAGCCTTGACCTGAAGCTTAAGTAGAAATAGATACCGGCGCCCGCAAGACCGCATACAGCGACGAGGACAATGGCCTGCATCTTGGCTGACGGGTCAAGGAATTGAGTCAGGATCCCGTACAGAATGATGACAGCGACGCCCATTACAACATTGAACATCAGAATCAGCAAGGTTCTTCTGAATACGGAATTGTACTGATAGTTTCCATAAACCTTAATCACCACAAGATTGATGATGACTGCAGCCAGGTACCCCAGTGTTGTAGCAAGGATGGCACCTTGGGTTTCCATCAATTTAATCAGCGGGATGTTCAGGGCCAGTTTCAACAGCAAACCGACAAGCAAGCTGAGAATAGTATACTTCTGCTTATCGATTCCCTGCAGGATCGCTGCTGTGACCGCAAATAATGCAAACAAAATCGCGACAGGGGCATACGTTCTCAATACTTCTGTCCCAAGGTCGCTATGACTGTAGAATAAAGTGTAGGTAGGTTCAGCCAGCAAGGAAATCCCAAAGGCAGCAGGAACGGTTAAAAATAAAAGAATCTGGAATGTCTGGTCCAGCTGGCGGTTCATCTTCCCATATTCATTCTGCGTATAAGCGGACGTAATCAAAGGAAGCAAGGACATCGAGAAAGCAGTCGCCAACGAAACCGGGATGATGACAAGCTTATGGGCTGCAAAGTTCAGGACCCCAAAAGCTGTATCCGCAATATCGGCATTTCCGATTGCGCCCATCGCCCTGTTGAATGTCACCTGATCGACTAACTGAAACAGAGGATTCGCAATTCCGACAAAGATAAACGGAATCGAATAAGCAATGATTTCTTTATAAATTTCGACCAATGAGATATCAACTGTTCCTTTATCCTCTTCCAGCAGCTTATCGAAATGCGGCTTCCTCTTGAACCAATACCAAATCAAGGAGGCAAGACTTGCAACCCCTCCGACAAATGCACCGAAAGTAGCGACGCTGATGGCAGTTGTCATTTCGCCCTTGATGACATAAAGAACGACATAAACACCAACCAGCAGGAACACAATCCGGACAATCTGTTCAATGACCTGTGATACAGCTGTTGGTCCCATGGAGTTGTGTCCCTGGAAAAATCCCCTGATCAAACTCATGAACGGAATGATGATCAAGGCAAAGCTGACAGCCCTGATAACCGTTGTGACCTGCGCAACCGTGATGACCTGCTCATCACTCGGGATTGTGACCTTCGCAAAGAATGGTGCAAAGGCATACATAATCAGGAATGAAACGATACCGGTCAGGGTCATCAACACCAAGCCGGATTTAAACAATTTCCTGCCGACGCTGTATTCCTGCAGCGAATTATATTTTGAAATGAACTTTGACACAGCGAGCGGAACACCCGCAGTCGCAATGGTCAAAAAGATCGTGTAAGGAACATATCCGTATGAATACAAGGAAGTCGGTTCAACTTCATTGCCCAGTAAAGCGTAAAACGGTATAACAAAAAAAAGACCGAGAAACTTTGAAATAAATACGCCGAGCGTTAAAATAAACGTACCTCTAATTAAAGTCGATGACATAAAAATTCCCTTCCGAAACTTCTAATTTCACACTATACGTAGTTTACTATTCAGACTTCTGAAACACAACTAGAAAGCTATCGGGGAATAGTTTGTAATCTATGGCAAATACCATTAAAATTAGCGGTGAAAGCTTGAAAGTTGGTGGATCTATTGAAAAACTATGATGTAATCGTAATCGGAGGAGGGCCATCGGGTCTGATGGCTTCCATCGCCGCAGGAGAAAACGGCGGGAAAGTCCTCCTGATAGATAAAGGAAATAAACTGGGAAGAAAACTCGCTATTTCAGGCGGGGGCCGCTGCAATGTCACAAACAGGCTCCCCATTGATGAAATCATCAAACATATCCCAGGAAACGGACGCTTCCTTTACAGTGCCTTCTCGGAGTTCAATAATGAAGATATCATTGCATTCTTTGAAAAACTGGGAATTGAGCTGAAAGAAGAAGACCACGGGAGAATGTTCCCCGTTTCAAATAAGGCACAGTCCGTTGTGGACGCACTGTTGAATCGTATGAGCGACCTTGGTGTTGATATCCGGACAAATTCCCCGGTGAGAAAAGTGAACTATGAGGGCGGCAGGACAGCCGGAGTGACGCTGGAAACCGGGGAAACCTTTTCTTCCGATTCTGTCATCATTGCGGTAGGTGGAAAATCCGTTCCCCATACCGGCTCAACAGGTGACGGATATGCATGGGCAGAGGAAGCCGGACATACTATCACGGATTTATTCCCTACCGAAGTTCCGTTAACTTCTGATGAACCTTTCATCAAAGAACGTGAATTGCAGGGATTGTCTTTACGTGATGTGGCGCTAAGCGTATTAAACCCAAAAGGAAAACCGCTGATCACCCATAAGATGGACATGATCTTTACGCATCTGGGCATTTCCGGCCCTGCCGTTCTCAGATGCAGCCAGTACGTCGTCAAGGCTATGAAAAAGTGGAACCTGACACATGTTACCATGCACATCGACAGCATTCCGGAGAAAAACGAGGAGATGCTGTTCCAGGAATTGAATTCGCTTATCAAAAAAGAAGATGAGAAGAAAGCAGTCAAAAACATCCTGAAAGGCTTATTGCCTGAACGGTATCTTTTGTTTCTATTAGAGCGTGCCGAGATTGATCCGGACCAAAAAGGAATTACTCTCCCAGGCGAAAAAATAAGGGAGTTTGCCCGCTTAGCCAAAGGTTTTACCTTCACCGTAAACGGCACCTTTTCCATTGAGAAAGCCTTCGTAACAGGCGGCGGGGTTTCAGTCAAAGAAATCCAGCCCAAAACAATGGCTTCCAAAAAAATGGACGGGCTCTTCTTCTGCGGAGAAGTCCTCGATATTCACGGATACACTGGCGGATACAACATCACTTCCGCCCTCGTCACCGGAAGACTCGCAGGCGTAAACGCCGCATTGAGTGCCCTGGAACAACACTAAAAAGCAAAACACTTTATCACACTAAAGCGCTAAGAGGGACAGTCCCTCTTAGCGCTTTAACGTGTTGAAGCTTCACCATTAAGCTGAATCATTTCTTATAAACAATCATTGCTGAAAAACAGTAAATCTGCTCGTCATCCTCATCTTCCGGCATCGCCGCGACATGATATTTGATATCGACGATACTGTTTTCATCCACCGACTTCAGAAATTTATTCATATCCTTCTCCAAATCTTTTTCATGCTCATAATCAAATACTTTTACCTGGATCATGATCATTTCTCCCTTTTACATATTCTATTAGCATTCTGGACACTTTTTCTAATTTTCAATCACTTTTTACTATGTAGTACAAACCAGCTCATTTATACCAGGCGACTTCACAAAAAATTTAAATTGACTTTTTCTTCAGGGGAAAATATAATACTTAAAAATAATGAAACATTGAAAAGGATTAGTAGAATGATCTGGTCACTGACAGAGAGGGAGCTCCAGGCTGCAAGGCTCCTATTGGCTGCCATTCGAACCTGCCTTTGAGTTCTGTAGCGCATACAGCGGTTCAAACCGTTATCATGATATGAGAGTAAAGCTTTGCTTTGAATCAGGGTGGTACCGCCAGTTTTTCTGGTCCCTGACATGGCAGGGCTTTTTTTGTTTATATGAAAAATTTCGGAGGTGCAAGGAATGGGAAAAGAATTTGTAAAAAGCATCACTGGCATGGATGAAGATTTTGCCCAGTGGTATACCGATGTCGTCACAAAAGCCGAATTGATTGATTATTCCAGTGTCCGGGGGTCGATGATCATCCGTCCATACGGATATGCCTTGTGGGAAAACATCAAAGATGCATTAGATAAAAAAATCAAAGAAACAGGACACGAAAATGTCTATATGCCGCTTTTTATTCCTGAAAGCCTTCTGCAAAGGGAAAAAGATCATATAGAAGGATTTGCTCCGGAAGTAGCCTGGGTCACCCACGGCGGTGATGAAGAACTGCAGGAACGCCTGTGTGTCCGCCCTACTTCAGAAGTCCTTTTCGGCGAGCACTATAAAAATATCATCCATTCCTACCGAGACCTTCCAAAGCTTTATAATCAGTGGGCAAACGTGGTGAGATGGGAAAAAACAACAAGACCGTTCCTCCGCACCCTTGAATTCCTATGGCAGGAAGGCCATACGTGCCATGAAACGGATGAAGAGGCTCATGAAGAAACAGTAAAAATGCTTGAAGTCTACGCCGAACTTTGCGAAAACATTCTGGCCATTCCAGTCATAAAAGGCCAAAAAACAGAAAAAGAGAAATTTGCTGGAGCAAAATATACGTATACCATCGAAAGCCTGATGCATGACGGAAAAGCCCTGCAGTCCGGTACCTCCCACCATCTGGGTGACGGGTTTGCCAAAGCGTTCGGCATCCAGTTCTCCGACCGGGAAGGCAACCTTCAGTATGTCCAGCAGACTTCCTGGGGCTTCACAACCCGAATCATTGGAGCAATGATCATGGTCCATGGTGACGACCGCGGCTTGGTCATCCCTCCAAAAGCGGCGCCGACACAACTGATGATCGTGCCAATTGCCCAGCATAAAGAAGGTGTGCTCGATTTTGCATATGATTTGAAAGATCGATTGGCCGGCTCTTTCCGGGTTGGCATTGATGCAAGCGATAAAAAGCCTGGCTGGAAGTTCAATGAGTATGAAATGAAAGGGATCCCACTTCGTTTGGAAGCCGGCCCGCGCGACATCGAGCAAAATCAGGTCATCATCGCTCGCCGCGATACAGGCGAAAAAGTTACGGTTGCCATTGATGAACTGGAGAGCAAGATCGCTCAACTTCTGGATGATGTACAGAACAATCTATTCCAAAAAGCCTTAAAACATCGTGAAGAAAAAACAAGTGTAGCCTTGAATTTTGAAGAGTTCACTGAAAAACTCAATACCAACAAAGGATTCATCAAAGCCATGTGGTGCGGCGACCAGGCATGCGAGGACAAAATTAAAGAGGAAACCGGTGCCACTTCCCGCTGCATTCCTTTTGATGAAGAAAAAGTTTCTGACGAATGTGTTTGCTGCGGTAAAGAAGCGGAAAGTCTTGTATATTGGGCGCGTGCCTACTAGAAGAGTAAAGCCAGGGGGCAGCCCTGGCTTTTTTTCTTCACGAAAATCCGCATGCATGTCGAATATCGACTGTACCTTGTCGTTTATCGACCATTCTTTGTCGAATAACAACCAAATCCTGTCGTTTATCGGCAGAAGCCTGTCGAATATCGATATTCACCTGGCTTCCTTCGAGATACTGCAGTCGTATCAGCGATTTTTAAAATTCATCAGCGATTGGGGCAGGTTTATCGGCGATTCCAGAAATTTATCAGCGATAATCCAACTTTATCGGCGATTTTTCCCATTTATCGGCGATTAGACAATATACGACAAAAATATTCCTGCGAGCCGCCTCCCCAAAATAAAAAGCACGCCCAAAGCGTGCTCCAAACTAACTTATATGCATTGATCCTTCGGCTGGGTTTCGCCTTCCCACTCCAGCATGCCGCCTTCCATGTTGACGACTTTGTAGCCGCGGTCATGCATGAACTGGCTGACTTTACCGCTGCGGTTGCCGGAGCGGCAGATCAGGATGTACTCTTTTTCTTTTTCAAACTTGTCCAGAGACTCAGGAATATCACCCATTTTAATATGTTTCGCCTGAGGAATCATGCCCTCTGCTACTTCTTCATCTTCGCGGACATCTACTAATTCAAGATTTGCTCCCTCATCAAGCATCTTTTTCAATTCATCTGTCGTGATTGTTTTATAATCCGGCATTTATGTAACCACCTTTCAGCTTTATTTTTTCATTATATCAAAGCTCTATACAAGGGAAAAATAAGAAGGCCGGCACCCATGGGGCACCGGCTGATCAAAAATTAATTTGCTACGATGTTAACAAGTTTGCCAGGAACGGCAATCACTTTTCTTACTGTCTTGCCTTCGATGAATTCCTGAACTTTTCCGTCCTCAAGGGCGATTTTCTCAAGTTCATCTCTGCTGATGTCACGAGGCACAGTCAGCTTCGCACGAACTTTTCCATTCACCTGGAAGACGATTTCGATTTCATTGCTTACCAGTTTGGACTCATCATATGCCGGCCAATCTGCATAAGCAAGAGTTCCTTCATGGCCAAGCTTGCTCCAAAGCTCTTCCGCAATATGAGGAGTAACCGGTGCAAGCAATTTCACAAACCCTTCGATATATTCCTTAGGAAGGACATTTGCTTTGTAAGCGTCATTGATGAAGACCATCATTTGAGAAATACCAGTGTTGAAACGAAGTCCTTCAAAGTCTTCAGTCACTTTTTTCACAGTTTGGTGATACGTCTTTTCAAGATCCTTGTTCGCTTCGTCTTTCACTTTCTCACTGATGTTTCCGTTCTCGTCAACAAGAAGTCTCCAGACACGGTCAAGGAAGCGGCGGGAACCATCAAGTCCGTTTTCGCTCCATGCAACAGATGCTTCAAGAGGTCCCATGAACATTTCGTACATGCGAAGCGTATCTGCACCATGAGTTGAGACGATTTCATCCGGATTGACCACGTTGCCTTTTGACTTACTCATCTTCTCATTGTTTTCACCAAGGATCATTCCCTGATTGAACAATCTTTGGAATGGCTCTTTCGTTGGCACTACACCGATATCATATAGGAACTTGTGCCAGAAACGTGCATACAGCAAGTGAAGGACCGCATGCTCTGCACCACCGATGTACATATCAACCGGAAGCCAGTGATTGAGGTTTTCTTCGCTTGCAATCGCCTCATCATTATGAGGGTCGATGTAACGAAGGTAGTACCAGCAGCTTCCTGCCCACTGCGGCATTGTGTTCGTTTCACGGCGTCCTTTTTTCCCTGTTTCAGGGTCTGTTACGTTTACCCACTCGCTGATGTTGGCAAGAGGGGATTCGCCTGTTCCGGACGGCTTGATTTCAGTCGTTTTCGGAAGAGTCAAAGGCAGCTCTTCAACCGGTACAGTTGTTGTCGTGCCGTCTTCCCAATGGATGACTGGAATCGGCTCGCCCCAATAGCGCTGGCGGCTGAACAGCCAGTCTCTTAGACGGTAAGTCGTTTTCTTCTCACCGACACCTTCTTTTTCAAGCCACTCGATTGCTTTTGTAATCGCCTCTTCTTTGCCAAGTCCGTTCAAGAAGTCAGAGTTAACATGCTCACCGTCGCCAGTGTACGCTTCTTTTTCTACATCTCCGCCGGCAACAACTTCTTTGATTGGCAGATCGAATTTTTGAGCGAATTCATAATCACGCTCATCGTGTGCAGGGACGGCCATGATGGCACCTGTTCCATAGCTCATCAATACGTAGTCGGCAATCCAGATCGGCATTTTGCCGCCGTTGATAGGGTTGATCGCATATGCACCAGTGAAGACGCCTGATTTATCTTTTGCAAGGTCAGTACGTTCAAGGTCACTCTTTGCTTTAACTTTATCAATATAAGCAGAGACAGCTTCTTCTTGCCCGCTCGTTGTGATTTCATCAACTAATGGATGCTCCGGCGCCAATACCGCATAAGTAGCCCCGAAAAGAGTGTCAGGGCGTGTAGTGAATGCCGTGAACTTCTTATCTGTTCCGTCGATTGCGAAATTGACTTCCGCTCCTTCAGAACGGCCGATCCAGTTACGCTGCATGTCTTTAATGCTTTCAGGCCAGTCAACTTCTTCAAGGTCTTCAAGAAGGCGGTCAGCGTATGCCGTAATCTTAAGCATCCACTGTCTCATTGGACGGCGCTCAACCGGATGTCCTCCGCGCTCGCTTTTTCCATCGATGACTTCTTCATTGGCAAGTACCGTTCCAAGCGCGGGGCACCAGTTCACGGCTACTTCATCAACATAAGCAAGGCCTTTTTCATACAGCTTTGTAAAAATCCATTGAGTCCACTTATAGTAATGAGGGTCAGTCGTATTGACTTCGCGGTCCCAGTCATAAGAAAACCCTAGTGATTTGATCTGGCGGCGGAATGTGTTGATATTTTTTTCCGTGAATTCTGCCGGATCATTTCCTGTATCCAATGCATATTGCTCAGCTGGAAGCCCGAATGCATCCCATCCCATTGGATGAAGCACGTTGTAGCCTTGCATTCTTTTCATGCGTGAAAGGATGTCTGTTGCTGTATATCCTTCAGGGTGGCCTACATGAAGGCCGGCACCTGATGGATATGGAAACATATCCAATGCATAGAATTTCGGTTTATCCCGTTCCGTTTCAGTTTTGAATGTTTTGTGTTCTTCCCAATAGTGCTGCCACTTTTGTTCAATGTCTTTGTGGTTAAAGCTCATTGTGGAACCTCCCTTTTCTTTTGGTTGTGTCGGGTTTCTATTAAAAAAGCCCAATAAAAAACTCCCGCCCCAATTATTAAAAATAATAATTGGGACGAGAGGTCTTTGATAATCTCCCGCGGTACCACCCAGATTAGTGTACACGCACTCACTTGATTCCATCCTTAACGCGGAAAACGGCAGGCATTACTTAGGTTCACACCTGCAACTCAAAGGCGAGTTCATGATGGTTTCCGGTTGACTTGCACCTGCCGTCAACTCTCTAAAGCGGCTCCACATCACTACTGCTCCTTATCAACGTTGAATTATATACAACTATTGTATTCACTATTTTATGCAAAAATATACTGTGTTGCAAGCCTAAAAAGTTAAATATTTTATTCTGGACTGCTTTCTCTCTGCATCGGCATGAAATAAGGACCAGGAAAAACATCCTTTATTTTTGGAAATCAGACCCATAAATAGTATTTTGTGTGTTATAATGAACTCCAAGCGATATACCTATTATACATAATAAAAGCTTGAAACACCTACATAAAACAGGAGGAAAAAAACATGTTTGAAACACTGGAGAAAAAGGTTGGCAGCCGTTTAATCCTGCCCCACCAAGATAAGTATGATGAAACGAGGAAAGTATGGAATGGTGCTATAGACCGAAAGCCCGGCGCAATCGTCGTTTGTGAATCTGCTGAGGATGTAATGGCAGCTGTCAAGTTCGCAAACGAGAACGGTTTATCTATTTCCATCAGAGGAGGCGGTCATCATGTAGCCGGCACGGCGGTGTGTGATGACGGAGTGATGATCGACCTGTCCCAGATGAGAAAAGTCACTGTAAATGAAGACAATAAAATTGCTTATGTACAAGGCGGGGCACTGCTTCAGGACATTGACAAAGAAACACAGAAGTATGGCCTTGCCGTGCCAACAGGGACTGTTTCGGAAACAGGCGTTGCCGGACTTGCATTAAGCGGGGGACTTGGTTACTTAAGAGGAAAGTACGGCCTGACTTGTGACAACCTTGCAGGTGCCAAACTGGTGACGGCAGAAGGTGAATTACTGGAAATCAATGAAGACAATCACCCTGACCTGTTTTGGGCTTTGCGTGGCGGCGGTGGAAATTTCGGTGTTGTAACCGAGTTCCAATTTCAGCTTCATGAAGTGGGTCCTGAGGTCCTCGCCCTTGATGTAATGTACGATTATAAGGATGCAAAGGAAATTATTTTAAAAGCTCAAAAGTTCATGAGTGACGCACCTGATGAAATTTCCATCAACATCACTGCTACTACCTTGCCGCCAGCACCATTTCTTCCGGAGTTCCTTCACATGAAGAAAGTCGTGATGATTACTGGAATGTATGCAGGTGATCCTAAAGAAGGGGAGACAGCAATCCAGCCTCTCCGTAAGCTGGCTGAGCCAATCGTTGATGGAACGAGTGTCATGTCATATACAGCACTCCAAAGCAAGCTGGATATCATGGTGGAAAATCACATCCCTGTGTATGGAACATCTTTATACTTTAAAGAATTGACTGAGGAAACGGTGGATACACTGCTGAGCAAAATCGATAGTGCACCTGCCCCAAGTGTACTGGTTCAGCTCTGGTCCCTGCATGGAAAAATGAACCGCATCCCTGCAGACGCAACTGCCTTTTCCATGCGTGATGCAAGTTGTGTATTGCTCGTCGACATGATGGCTATGCATGTACCAGAAGAACTTTGCAAAAAATGGGTGGACTCCGTGTACAGCGGTCTTTTGGAACACTCTCATCGAAACGCTTCGTATCTAAACGGCATCGAACCTGGTGAAGAAGTAATCAAAGCGACCCACGGAGAAAACCATGACCGTCTGGTTGAGGTAAAAACCAAATATGATCCGGATAACCGTTTCTACCATAACCATAACATTGCTCCAATCAGAAAATAGATTAATAGGTAAAAAACTCTCAGGCAGAGTGTCCTGAGAGTTTTTCTATAACTCGATCCGAATTTTTTTCGATTCTTGAATCTTATTTGCCTTTTCATCGAAAACATCACTTGTTGTAATCTCAATCCAGTCAAGGTTTTCAGCATCCTCAAGAATAAAGCCAAGATTCCCTTTTTTCTTGTCTCCACCCTTCAATTCCCCGTTCAACTCTTCCAGGTAGATATCTTTTTCCCAATCAATTTTCTCGCCCGTATTCGTCTCCAGCAAGGCTATGGGAGCAAAGTTAACGGATGAATCGGATGCGTTTTCTATTTCCACAAATAACTTTAAAAAATCGAATTCCTCTTCATGAGTCAGTACATGGAAATAATCAATCAGACTGTAATCAGGAACCAGGTGAATCAACTTGGTATCATGCACTGTTAATTTAATGGGCCCCAGTTCGTGGACGTCTCCTGGAAAACTGCCGTTAATCAGGGTCACTTCACCTTTTTCATCAAGATGGGAATCTGCTTTTTTCAAGAGTGTGCGATCATCTGGAACCTGTGGGTTAGGTGCATAATCACTGTCATAACCGCTTGCGGCTTTTACCTCTTTTTCCCCAGAGGATGCCGGGCTGCTATTGTCTGAACAGCCATATAATACAGTTCCTATAAGCAGGAAAATCAGAACCAGCTTTTTCATATCTAAACTCCTTCATTCATAATAAGGACCTCCCGCTGCTTTTGGTGAGCAGCGGGAGCTCCTTAACGTTAATTGTCCTCGATGACTGTCTTTTTCTTGCCTTTTTCCAGCAGGTCGAATATGATCTTTGCATTATCTGTGTTGTCGATTTGTCCTCTGAAACGATCAGAATGAGGTCCGAAAGCATAGACCGGCACGTCTTCACCTGTATGTCCGCCAGTAGTCCATCCTGTGTTTGAACGGACATCAAAGATTTTCTCGATGGCGTTATCGATGTTTACTGCCTTGTTCCCGGCAGCAGCCACTTTAACGGACTGGATTTCTTCAGAAGTTAATTCAAGATCTATATACTTCTTAAGTGTTTCTTCGACATTGGCTCCGTTTGCAATTTCTGCCGCCATGAAGTCAGGAGTTCGTTTTGCTGCTTTAATCGGTTCACCGAACCAGTTATAGATTCCGTTTGCCCCGATAGAGTATCCGCCAGTAGAGTGATCCGCTGTCGCGACGACTAGTGTATGCTTATCTTTTTTTGCAAACTCGATGGCTGCAGAGAAAGCTTTTTCGAAATCTTCCATTTCACTCATGGCACCAACAATATCGTTATCATGTCCGGCCCAGTCAATTTGGCTTCCTTCAATCATCAGGAAGAAACCATCTTTATCTTTATTCAATCGGTCAATGGCTGCAGTCGTCATTTCTTCAAGAGAAGGAATGTCTTCTGTCCTATCAAGCATCTTCGGCATACCACGCTCAGCAAACAAACCAAGAACTTGTCCATTTCTATCTTTCATCAATTCATCTTTATTTGTTACATAGCTGAAACCGTCTTGTTGAAATTCTTCTATTAAATTTCGGTCGCTTCGAACAAACAGGTTCGTCCCACCGCCAAGAAGCACATCCACTTTATGCTCTCCGTTAATCATTTCATCGAAGTAGTCATCCGCAATGGCGTTCATGTTTTTTCGGCTCTCATCATGTGAACCGAAAGATGCTGGTGTTGCATGTGTAATTTCTGATGTAGCTACCAGGCCGGTAGATTTACCTTGCTCCTTTGCCGCTTCCAGCACTGTCTTAACTTCATGACCATCATTATCAACGGCAATTGCATTGTTATATGTTTTAATTCCTGCAGACATTGCTGTTGCTGCAGAGGCAGAGTCTGTAACATTTTGCTCTGGATCCTCCGGGTATGTCATCTGTTGTCCAACAAGGTATTGGTCAAGTACTGTGCGGTCCACAAATTTGGATTCAGCGCTGTCTTTTAGGTAACGATGAGCAGAAGTATAAGATACTCCCATACCGTCTCCAATCAGGAAGATTACATTTTTGATTTCTGCATTATCTGCTTTCTGAGGTCCCTTTGCATCTGCAACCGCCGATGTTCCCGCTAAACTTCCAAAAGCTACAGTAGACATAACGGCCAAAGGCAGAAGCTTCTTTTTTAATTTTTTGCTGATCATTGTCAATTCCCTCCCAAATTCTTATTACAAGAATCATTATAGGAATCTAGTGTTAATCTAATATTAAGAAATGGTAGAGAAAATGTAAGAGTTAAATATATAAATAATTACAAACAAAAAAGACTACCTTCATTAAAGAAGATAGCCTTTGAGATTATGAAATGGAAACAGACACAGTTTCATTTTTCTTAAGGGATCTGTCATAAACTGCTGTGATGACAATCGCCACAGCGAATAACCCGATAAGCGAAGTGAACAGCGCTGAAATTCCGAAAAGGTCGACCATGATTCCGCCTAACAGCGGACCGATCATTCTTCCGCCGGTTGCTGTACTGTTGACGATTCCCTGATAGAACCCTTCTCTTCCTTTAGGTGCCAGGTCGTTGGCAATGGTAGGCACCGCCGGCCAGATCAGCATTTCCCCAATGGTAAGGATGATCATCGCAATCGCAAACATATGGAAAACGTCAGCCATAGCAGCAAAACCGAATGAAATCATGAAGATGACAATCCCAATCTGGATCTGCATTTTCAAGTTATTTTCAAAACGTTTGATTATTTTTGAAAGCAGCGGCTGCGCCAGGACAATCAACGCTCCGTTTATGGTCCAGAGCAGGCTGTATTGATTGAGGCTGATGTTGATCTCCTGTGTATAACTGGCAATCGTTGACTGCCATTGCACATAGCCGATCCAGCACAGAATATAGGCAGAACATATCAGCATCAAAGCCGTAAACTTGGATTTGTTTTTAATAAAGCCGCCTTCCTGGATAAGTGAAGTCTGTTTCCCGGTATTGACGGAAATATTTTTGTACCCAAAGAATGCAATCAGAAAGAAAACCACGTACATAATCAAGTTTGCAAGAAAGATATATTGAAAGGAATAAGAAGCGACTAATCCCCCGAGTGCGGCACCGACCGCAACCCCGACGTTCTGCGCAACATAGATTGCATTGAATGACTTCCGTCCGCCTTCAGGCCAGACTGATCCTGCCATTGCGTACATAGATGGAAAAACAATCCCTGAACCAAAACCGACAATAGCAAGAAAAATCACATAATGAGGCCATCCGTGATAGAAGTTCATGCCGACAAGTGCCAGCAGGGTAATGATGATTCCGGTTAAAATTGAGCGGTATCCCCCAATTTTGTCAAAGAGGCTTCCTCCGAACAGATTCCCAATGACACTTGCCCCGGCATTCAACATCAGAACCAATCCAGCGACTGATAATGATTTGCCAAGATGCGAGTTGATATAGATGGTGTTCAGCGGCCATAAAAATGATGCTGCCGTGACATTCACCATCATACCAGCGATTAACAGCCACAATGATTTAGGCATAATGAGCGCTTCCTTTCCCTATAGATATTTCGATTCCCAAAATGATTATAGGGGTTTTCATCCTCCTCTGCAATACGATTTGAAATAGAGAGATAATTCCAAAAACAGGATGAATGTCCAGAACTTTCCTAATAAAACTCAGTTCAACAAAAAAAGACAGCCGAAGCTGCCTTTATAAAAAATTAAACACTGTGCGCGAAATCAATCAGCATCTTATGATACATATAGAGCGAGTCGATTTCAACATTTTCCCTGTTTCCGTGCCAGTTTTCCCCGACTGGACCGAATTCAATTGCCGGAATGCCGAGCTGGGCGAAGAATTGAGTGTCCGCCGCCCCATGCTGACCGAAAAATACAGCCTCTTCTCCTGTGTGTTCCTCGACCGCCGCTTTGATTTTCTGAACATAATAATCATCTATATCGGTTCTTACCGGTTTACTGAACATCGAAATAAACACAGGACCTTCCACTGCTTCCTCTATCTCCTGAACAACACGGTCCTTGTTCTGTTCCGGCAGATATCGTATATCATACTTCAGCATGCACTTTTCCGGAACCTTATTATAAACGTCGCCGCCTTCAATAATGGCAAGGTTTAATGAAGGCATTGGATAATACTCTGAACTTTCCTGCATGAAAGGAAGTTCTTTAATCTTGTTATGAACATCAAAAGCTTTTTCAATGGCGTTCACGCCTTCCCAAGGTCTGCTGCCATGCGCAGGCTCCCCGTCCACTTCCACATTGAGCCTTAGAACACCTTTTGCCTGCAAGGCAATGCCCAGCTGAGTCGGTTCGGAAGAGATGACAAAGTCACCTGTATACCCTTCTTCAACGAGATAGCCTGTACAGTTAAATCCTCCGATTTCTTCATCTGAGACGATCTGAAGCTGAATCTTGGTATTGAGACCCTTATCCTTTAAAGCGACCATCGTTTGCATCATACAGGCAACCCCCGCTTTCATATCGGCGGAGCCCCGGGCATATATCTTTTCATTTTTTTCCCGCGGGATGAATTGTTCATCATGGCCGCTGACAACATCAATATGTCCATTGAAGATGACCTTCTTATCTCCGCTGCCTATTTCAGACACAAGCATTTTATAGCCATTATTTTGGATGATATTGACCGGCAGTCCATTTTCCTCAAGCCATTGACCGCAGAATTCGACCGCCTTATTGCTGCCTTCTCTAGTCGAGCTGTTGATTAACAGCAGTTCTTTCAAAAGTTCTTTCAAAGATTCCATACTCATCCTCCTTCTATATAACCTTTATACTTTTCTTTTACCACGAAAGAGAAAGAACGAATCTTACTGATTAATAGTTTTAAAAAAAGAAAGCGGTTCCAAAGGACTACTTATTTACAATAATTACACGAAAGGTTAAAAAAACTCGCAACTATTAGACCATTCCCACAATTATACAAACCCCTATAATTATAGTTGGAATTGAATCTATTATTAAGGGGATGGAAAACTTGAACAAAAACTTCCGCAAGAAAGTTGGAAGAACAGCTGCCGCAACAGCCATGGCATTATCCGTACTCGCTTCACCAATTTCCTGGGAGACGGTTATGGCTCAAAAGCCTGATCATGCCGGGAAACCTGCCAGTCCCGGAAAACATGAAGTAGAATTAAGGATCCTGGGTACAACGGACATTCATACACATCTCTACAACTATGATTATTACAAAGATGCATCTACTGATGAATTCGGCCTTGCCAAAACCGCTACACTGATCAAACAAGCAAGAGCTGAGAAAGAAAACACTTTGTTATTTGATAACGGAGATCTGATCCAAGGGAATCCGCTTGGTGATTACAAGGCAAAAGTCGACGTTTTGGAAGATGGCGAAAAACATCCAGTCTTCCAGGCAATGGAACTATTGGACTATGATGCTGCAACACTAGGAAACCATGAATTTAACTATGGACTGGATTACCTGGATGAAGTCCTGGATGATGCACCTTTTCCATACGTCAATTCAAATATCTATAAGGAAGATGGGGACAATGACCCTTCTAATGATGAAAACTATGTAAAACCTTATGAAATACTCAAGAAAAAAGTAGTCGATACTTCAGGTAAAACGAAAGTGATCAAGGTAGGCGTCATCGGTGCCGTCACTCCTCAGATTGTTCAGTGGGACAAAGCCAATCTTGATGGTAAAGTCATCACAAAAGATATCGTAGATTCTGTAGAAAAGAATATTCCTAAAATGAAAGAGGAAGGCGCAGACCTGATCGTTGTCCTTTCACACTCGGGTATCGGTGATGAGCAGAGAGTGGAAATGGAAGAAAACGCTGCTTATGATCTGACGAAAGTTGAAGGTGTAGATGCCATCATCTCCGGACATAACCACTTGAACTTCCCGGGGGATTTCGGAAGTCTGCCTGGTGTTGACCTTGATAAAGGCACGATCAATGGTGTACCGGTTGTTATGCCTGGAAGCTGGGGCAATCAGCTTGGCGTCATGGACCTTACAATTGAAAAAGTAAAAGGGAAATGGGAAGTTAAAAACTCAGAAACCAACCTGAGAGCGATTTATGATAAAGGGACTAAAACACCTTTGGTTGATGCAGACCAGGAGATCCTGGATGCAGTAAAAGAAGCGCATGAAGGAACCGTCAACTACGTTAATCAGCCTGTTGGAACAACGACAGCTGATATTCACAGTTACTTTGCCCTTGTACAGGATGACCCTTCCATTCAGATCGTAACGAATGCGCAAAAGTGGTATATTGAAAAACAATTGGCCGGAACTGCTGACGCCGATCTTCCAATCCTGTCTGCTGGAGCTCCGTTTAAAGCAGGAAGAAACGGATCGAGCTACTACACATATATTCCTGAAGGTGAAATTGCCATCAAGAACGTAGCTGATCTGTATCTATATCCAAATACAGTGGCAACGGTAAAAATCACCGGTGCTGATGTAAAAGAATGGCTTGAAATGTCAGCAGGGCAATTCAAGCAGATTGACGAAAGTGTAAGTGAAGAACAATCTTTGTTAAACAGTGGCTTCCCTACTTACAACTATGATGTCATCGATGGTGTTTCGTATGAGATTGATGTTACGGAACCAGCCAAATACGATAAAGACGGCAAGCTTGTTAACGCTGATGCAAACCGCATCAAGAACCTTGAATACAATGGTGAACCAATTGATTTTGATCAAGAGTTCCTGGTTGTGACGAATAACTATCGTGCAAGCGGCACATTCCCTGGCGTTAAAAACAGCACACAGACAGAGATCTACCCTGATGAAAACCGCCAGGCAATCATTGACTTTATCCGTGAACGAGGTTCAATCGACCCAACAGCGGACGGCAACTGGAAGTTCGCACCTGTCAGCTCTAAGGTAAACGTGACATTCCAGACATCCATGGATGCCCAAAAAGCTCTTCCGGCAGATGATTCTATTGAATTTGTTTCTGAAGCTCCAGAAGGCTATGGAAAGTATAATGTAGAATTCCCGATTGCTCTTCAATTATTGGGAATCAATGACTTCCACGGACAGCTGGATACGTATAACAGTAAGATCAATGCAGGCGGAGTTGAGTACCTTGCAGCTTACCTGAAGCAAAGAGAAGCAGAAGTTGACAATACCTTGATGGTCCATGCAGGTGATGCAGTCGGGGCAAGCTCACCAGTTTCCGCACTGCTGCAAGATGAGCCGACAATCGATATCTTGAACCGCATCGGCTTTGACCTTGGAACAGTAGGAAACCACGAATTCGATGAAGGCGTAGAAGAAATGAACCGCTTGATTTCCGGCGGCAGCCATGAAAAAACAGCCGAGAAATACGGTGAGTTCGAAGGTGCCGATTTTGGCTACTTAGCAGCAAACGTTGTGGATGAAGAGACTGGTGAACCGATCCTTGATCCATATGCAATCAAAGAAATCGGCGGAGTGCCGGTTGGGTTCATCGGTGTTTCTTACTCCGATACCCCTGGAATCGTTATTCCAAGCGGAACAGCGGGTGTGAAATTCACTGATGAAGCAGAAGCAATCAATAAGTATACTGAAGAATTGAAAGCTCAGGGCGTCGAGGCGATTGTGGTTCTGACTCATAGCCCTGTTAATTCCACTGATGGTGTTGCAACCGGGGAACTTGCCGAGATTGCTGCTGCCGTCGATGATGAAGTCGATGTACTATTCGGTGGACATAACCACGCTTACACAAATGCGACGGTAGATGGCAAGCTTCTTGTTCAATCCTTTTCTTATGGTACAGCTTTCTCTGACGTTGATTTACTGATCGATCCGGACACGAATGATTTCATAAGCAAAACGGCTGAAATCGTGACAACTTATCGTGACGGTATCGAACCTGATGCAGAAATTAAAGCTGTTCTTGATGGTTATATTGCTGATGTTGCTCCAATTTTAAACAGAGTAATCGGTACAGCAACTGAATACATCAGCAGAGAAACAAATGCTGCGGGTGAGTCGCCAATGGGGAACCTGATTGCTGACTCGATGAGAGCCCAGACAGGCACTGACTTTGCCTTTATGAACTCAGGCGGTGTCCGCGGGGATATTGATGCCGGGGAAATCACTTGGAAGGAAGCCTTTACTGTTCAGCCGTTCGGAAATGATTTGGTGACAATGAATATTACAGGCGCTCAAATCAAAGAACTGTTCGAGCAGCAATGGGGATCCAAAACAAGAATCATGCATGTTTCCGGACTAGAGGTAACGTACGATGAAACCCGTCCAGCGGGAGACCGTATCGTTTCTCTCATTGCCAATGACGGAACAGCAGTTGTTCCTGCTCAAACTTACAGCATCACAGTCAACAACTATATGGCTGACGGCGGTGACGGATATGCCATCCTGGCGACGATTGCTGACCGCACAATCAACGTAGTGGATCTGGATGCATTAGTGAACTATATCCAGACAAAAGGCGAAGTGAATCCGCAAATCGAAGGCCGGATAACTAAGTTGAATTAATGATCAGGAGTGCCGGAATTATTCCGGCACTCCTCTTTTTATCTCTAATTTTCCAGTTCTCTATTCTTGGACTTCACAGGCTGAGCCCGTTTCTGATTCTTTTTTTTAACTTCTTTTACCGGATTGTATTCTTCCCCAAACTCCGTATCCAGATTTCTTTCCGCGGTTTGCGTTTTCTGTTCCGGGTTATTTTGTTTAGAACGTTTCTTCAATGCAGTTTCCCTCCCACTGATTCTGGATCATGGTCTAACAGAACCATTTCATTTTGGAATTGCTGAAGCTGCAAACGCATCCTGTGAAGCTGATCACGCTGTTGTGAGTTGGCACTATTAGCGAGGTGTCTGATGTCATTGACCGCTTCTTCCACTTTCTGCATGGCATCTGTATATTCCTGATCATGATAATGTTCCTGTTTTGTTCCTGCTTTATATTGTTCCTGTGCATAACGCAGTGCATCTTCACACTTTTGCAGGCACTCATCCACAGATTGTCTAGTCGCCATCGTTATCCCTCCAAAAACTTCAGAATGAAGCTATGCTTCTGTGATTATTGTTTGTTATAGTAATGGATTCATCAGTAGAAATTTTTTCCTTCTTCAACTGTAACCCTGCTGTAATTGGATATGCTGTCTTTTCATGGTAAAATGCTTCTATTATGACTACAGAGAGAGACTTAAGGAGGTGTTTGTCATCAACAAGACAAACCCATTTCCGTATGCCGCTGACGTAAAACGGTATCATACATGGAATTATCATTTGCGCAATCACTTTGGACATAAAGTTTTTAAAGTAGCTTTGGATGGAGGATTTGACTGTCCCAACCGTGACGGCACTGTTGCCTACGGAGGCTGCACCTTTTGCTCCGCTGCAGGTTCAGGAGACTTTGCCGGAAGCCGTGTCGATCCCCTTGAGAAGCAGTTTAATGATATAAAAGAAAGAATGCATCGCAAATGGAAAGACGGCAAGTACATGGCCTACTTCCAAGCCTTCACCAATACGCATGCACCTGTTGAAGAGCTCAGGGAAAAATATGAAACGGTCCTGAAACAGGAAGGAGTCGTCGGCATCTCAATTGCAACAAGGCCCGACTGCCTGCCGGACGATGTAGTTGAATACCTTGCAGAACTGAATGAAAGGACCTATCTCTGGGTGGAGCTCGGGCTTCAGACCGTTCATGAAAAAACGGCCGGACTGATCAACCGGGCACATGATTATCAATGTTATGTGGAAGGTGTGAATAAGCTAAGAAAGCATGGCATCCGCGTCTGTTCCCATATTATCAACGGACTCCCTCAGGAAGATTACAGGATGATGATGGAAACGGCCAAAGAAGTCGCCAAGCTTGATGTACAGGGAATAAAGATTCACCTTCTTCATTTACTCAAAGGCACTCCGATGGTGAAGCAGTACGAAAAAGGACAGCTTGAATTCCTTTCATTCGATGAATATGTCAGCCTTGTCTGTGATCAACTGGAAATCCTGCCTCCTGAAATGATTGTCCACCGGATTACCGGGGATGGGCCTATCGACTTAATGATCGGGCCGATGTGGAGTGTTAACAAATGGAATGTCCTGAATGCCATAGATACTGAACTTCAGCGCAGAGACAGCTGGCAGGGAAAATTTTATAAGGCGGGGGTGGAAGTATGAAGCTTGAAAGAGTCCTCCCGTTTGCACGCAACCTGCTTGCCACGGCAGTAAAACCTGGAGATATCACCATTGATGCAACCTTAGGAAACGGGCACGACACGCTTTTCCTCGCACAACTGGTAGGGGAAAATGGCCGCGTGTACGGTTTTGACATTCAGGAAGACGCCCTTTTCAATACAAGGGAAAGGCTACACACGCACAACTTACAGGACAGGGTGACTCTTTTTAAACAAGGCCACGAAACAGTGGGCAATGTCATTCCCCCTGTACACTACGGGAAAGTAACAGGGGCCGTTTTTAATCTTGGCTATTTACCAGGCGGGGATAAGGAAATTGTCACCAGGCCGAAAACTACGATTAAAGCAATAGAAGCCCTTCTGGATATGATGGCACCCGAAGGAATCATCGTCCTTGTCATCTATCATGGACACCGCGAAGGAGCTGTCGAAAGAGACTACATTCTTAGATATGTGGAAAGGCTCGACCAAAATTATGTCCATGTCCTTCGTTATCAATTCATGAACGGCATCAATAACCCTCCGTTTATTGTAGCTCTGGAAAAAAGATAAGGGATGTCCCGCTATGGGACATCCCTTTTGTTATATTTTTCAGCCTTGCATTGAGTAAGGTGACAGTAAATCACAGCAACTCATCAGCCACTAACTTGAATGACTTCAGCTTATCTTCAAAATCATATGTGATGGTCACGAGCATGATTTCATCTGTTTGATACTGTTCACTCAGTTCCAACAGCTGCTTTTTAACCTTCTGTGGGTTTCCGATTACCATGCGTTTGCGGTTCTCAACAATCCTTGCTCTTTCAAATGGACTGTATTGGTAAGCAGCCGCTTTTTCAGGACTTGGTGTCCCCTTCGAACTCATTCCCTGTTCGACCATGATGATGGACAGGTCAATGCTGGAAGCCACTCTTTCTGCCTCTTCATCTGTTTCTGCGCAAATAACGAAAACCGCAGCCATATTTTTCGGCTTATCAAGGAACGGTGAAGGAGTAAAGTTCTTCCGATAGTCATTAGTATACTGCGGACCGCCCTCACCGTTTATGAACTGAGCAAAGGTATAAGGAAGCCCTTTTTGGGCCGCCAGCATGGCACTGGATGGACTTGAACCAAGCATCCACACATCCGGCTTTGTACTTACAATCGGCGATGCTTGCAGGCCTTCGTATGGATTGTTTTCAGGCAGTTCATCCGTAAGATATCCGAGCAGGTCATCAATTTGTTCAGGGTACTGGTTCACATCCCGGTAGCTGCCGTTATTCAATGCCAGGGAAGCTCTTGGCATCCCTCCCGGAGCCCTTCCTATCCCCAGATCGATTCGTCCGGGATTGAGTCCTTCCAGAACCCGGAAGTTCTCTGCTACTTTATAGGCACTGTAATGCGGAAGCATCACGCCGCCTGACCCGACTCGGATCTTCTCGGTCTTCGCAGCCAGATGAGCAATCAGGACTTCAGGTGAAGAGCCGGCAAGGGTATTTGTATCATGATGTTCTGAAACCCAGAAGCGAGAGAAGCCTAACTCTTCAACGTACTTGGCCAATTCCACTGTATTTTTAAGAGCTGTTTCAGGGCTCATCCCTTCTGCGATCGGTGATTGATCTAATACGCTCAATTTCAAAGACACAGCCACTTACAACTCCTTCCATTCTTATTCTTGTGCCTATTATTATCATTTCTTGAGTGAAAAATGTCCAACAACATGCTTAAAGGGTGAGAGCCTGATGGCCCTCACCCTATACATTCGTAAGTATTATTTTTTATAAAGCAACACTTTACCTACAGTTCCGTCTGCACTTTGTCCAACAACACGGAAGTTTAATCCGTAGTTAGGTACATTACGTCCTGCATCAACCATATCTTTGTTGCTGTAGTCTGCACTGTCATCAAACAATGGAGTACGCTTAGTATAGTTATCCTTCATTGTGCGTCCAAGCAAGCTTGAATAATCCAAGAACATTTTATCCGATTTTTCAAGGCTGAATGCGGCATCGTGTATCTGATAGCGAGTTGAACCGACTGTTCCATCGCTCCAGTAGTTTGTATGCTGGTCAGCATCGACCACACCAAGGAACCCTTCACCTGGGTGGACTCCAGTCCAGTTATCTCCGTAAAGATTATCTACATACCAAACAACAAGACCTTCATCATAAGACATCAAGCTGTCACCACGGCGGATGTTTTTAAGACCTTCATCCACACCGTTGTGGCTGCGCCATTCCAGCAAGTAGTAATGCTCTGAACGCTTGATTCCGTCATTTTTCTCGAAACCGCTAAGAGTGAACTTAGCATCACCTTCAGCATCATCAACCAATACTTCTTCACCGTCTACAACGATAGATAGATCATCTGCATATAAACCAGGGTTTGCAACAGCTGTATCTGTTACATACTCGATTGCCACTTCAACCTCTTGTCCTGCATAAGCAGACAGGTCGAAGGATGCGTCGATCCAACCATCAGAAGAACCAGTTATGCCGTTCCCAAGGTTAGAACCGTATGGATTTGTATCAGTAGTGATATCACTAGCAATTTGCTCACCATTAACCGTTACGTAAGCATAATCCCAATCTTTTTCAATGTCATACCATGTTTTGAAGTTGAACTCAGCACTTGTGGCATTAGTCAAATCAACAGTGGTAGAAAGGACATTGTGCAAGTCATTCCCACTTCCAGAGAAATAGGCATTTTCACCGCTTGCTGGAGTTGTGATCACTGTTTCTTTCTGTGGAAGGTTAACTTTAACTACATCGTTATTTGTTCCTTTAGTCGCAGCTTCATCAAGAAGGACTTCTAAGCCTTCTCCATCAATTTCATCAAGATCCACTTCTGTTCCTGTTAACCAGTTACCTTTTGTGCCTTCATTATCCACCACTGCAGAATTTTGAAGCATTTCTTTCGCATAAGGACTGAATCCTGTAGGTTCTGCTCCGCCGATATCTCCAGCCCAGCTTCCGCTTGCCATGATGGACCAGTAAGCTACAGCTTCACCAGTTCCAGTGTATTGAGTATCATACTCATCCGGCAGGCCAAGATCGTGTCCGAATTCGTGCGCCATTACACCAACCGCTCCATCTTCAGGTTCGATTGTGTAGTCATAAGCTGCCATCTGTCCATCCCAATAATCTACAGTCGCTTCTGTACCGGCAATTGGAGTAACTCCGCCAAGATTCCAGCGGTGAGACCAGATTGCGTCAGATCCTAATGACCCTCCGCCAGCTTCTTCACCGACACCGGAATGGATAACCATTAAGTGGTCTACCAATCCATCCGGCTCTAGATAATCGCCGTCACCGTCAAGGTCATAACGATCCCATTGGTCATAATCTGCAATGTTCACATCTGGGTCAGCAGCCGCAGCTTTAAGAGCTTCTTTAACAAGTCCGCGTGCATCCACATCGCTGTCATCTTCCGTCGGATAGTTTCCGCCATATGCTGCAGCCGGTTTGCTTGCTGTATACCAGCCTGCAACTTCACCTTCCACAGAATAACTTCCGCCGGATTGCTCCTCATAATACTGTTTCATGGATACATATGTTTTACCATCCGGGCCTTCCCAGCCGCCATCACCGAAAAGCATGTCCTGATAATGCTCGCGGGAGTATGCATCTTCACCTTCATAGTGCATATCCGTTTCATCAGCAGTGATTGTGTTGTGAGGCTTATCCGGATAATCAACTAGAAGAACCAATACTTTATCTGTACGTTTCTCCCCATCATACTCTTCCTCTTCAACACCCGCTGGAGCATTTTTCTTGGCTTGACCAAGTTTATTTCCTTTACCACTTGTCAAACTGTTCTTTTTCATTTCTTTTTGAAGCTTTGCCTTAGTTTCTGCTGCTTCATCTTCCAATTCCCCGCCTGCTTTCTTAGCAGCTGCATCAGCTTTTTTAGCCAGGAATTTATTCAATGCTTTTTCTGCTTCAGCAGGAGTGGCATTTTTAGCAATTGTCCCTTCTTCTTTAAGCATTTCTATTAAACGCTCATCGTTTGCAATCCCCAAGTCAATTGGACTGCTGGAATGATGATGGATTTCCTTACTTGGTTTAGCTAATACATTCTCTGGTACGACACTTGTTGCAGAAGCGGGAACGGCAAATGCGCCGATACTCATGGCAGCCGTAATCGCTAAAGATAACACTTTACGTGATTTCACACGTGATTCCTCCTTTATGTAAATGAAATGAGATTTTTGCTTAACAAATGTAAATATAACGTATTATTCAGAAAAATACAGCTATTCAGAATAAAAAGGATTCTATAGTACCATAATAAAATTTTCCATATAGGACTCATGGTGGTTATGGTTCCATATAGTGGAATTCAGGTGGCTCTTTTCCCGGTTTAGATAATGAATCTTTTTGACTATTAAATTACTAATTATGACCAACTATTGGTTTTATTCGGTTTTTTACAAATCTAAAGGTCCTCAAAAACAAAAAAAACAGATGACCTTTTACTCGGTCATCTGTTTCCTTCAGGAGCTTTTCTTCCACCCCTGTAACTTACGATAAATTTTTCCATTATAATAAAAGAACTTTGTCACCCAGCCTGAAGCATTCAGGAACTCTTTTGAGAAAGAGTATACCTTTTGCTGTTTCCATGCCTTCTCATCTGATAGGTATACACCAATCAGCCCTTTGTTGATCAGGCGGTGGAAATCAGCGTGGGGCAGCTGGCTTGTGTTTTCATCTGCCTTTTCCAGGAAGTGAAGCAATCTTCGCTTAAGCTCATCTTCGCTTTCATAATAAAAACAAAAGTTTAAATCCCCGCCTTCGATATCTTCCTCTTGATCGATAAAGTAATCCAGAAGGATATGTAAGCCTTGAATATACGGAAAGTAGCCATTGCGGATAGAATCCGCCTGAAAGCTTTCAAAGTCTTCCCGCAGTCCATATGATACCAGGCAGAAGATTCCCAGTGTCGACCCCGAACAGGCAGAGAACTCATACCAGTCCATTTCCGGAAGGTTGTCTTTATATTGATAAAACCAACTTTTCAACCTGTCCGTTCTTTCTTCTTGTTTGACATGTTTATGTATTTGCAAGTCACAATAGTAATCGCATAGCTCATGAAGATAAGGTTTGATAGATGTGTATCCCGGCACTTCCGCCAACACGGATTGGCAGGTTTGTACAAGTCCCGCCAGGTAGCCGCCATCATTTTGGTCTTCTCTATTCCGGTAATAATCTCTCAGCGGGGCCCCTGCCGTCAGGGCATCTCTCATCGATTCGTGGAGAGCCGAAAAGTCTTCGGGGTCAAGCGATGTGCTCCGGTCACATAAGTTGTCCAGGTAATCACTGATCGTCTGGTAAGCAACAATGAATTTGATTGCCTTGCCTTTCTCCGTTAAGGCAAGCAAAGCTAAAATCGAGCCCCCTTCACAATGGAAGGTTTTATGACGGATGCTTGCCAATGCCTGCGTTCTCAATTCTTCATTTGGGATTGATTCTGCTAGGTTCGTCCAATTGGCCAGTTCACTATGAACGGTTGGAAATACCTTTCGATAAACCTGACTCATCAGCGAAATTGGATGAGTGGGAATGGACATATACTTCACCTCACACAGTTTTCTTCAATGGATTTACTTTTGCACAATATAACCAATGGTTTTTAATCTTGTTTCCACAAAGTTTTTTGCGTATTCAAAAACCTCATCACGCTCAGGTTCATTAAATATTTCATGATAAAACTTAGGCCATTCTTTATAATGCATTTCAGACAGCGAAAGTTCATTGAACCACTTTTTCACGAGAGACTTATCTACAATCTTATCATCTCCGCCCTGCATGACCAACAAAGGAACATCGGGCATTTTCTGGATATTTATAAATGCCTGCTTTATCGCCTTTTCAAGTTCCCTGTACCAGCGGACTGAAACCTTGGTTACATATAATGAATCATTGCTGTCAATTTCCCTTACTTCCTCATTCCTGGTAGCAAGGTCTACAGATAATCCAGAAGAAAATTTCACGTGCGGTGCCACTTTATTCAAAACATGTGACAGTAGTTCCAGCGGTTTCGGAATCGAATCCACCAGGCCCAAACAAGGGGATGATAAAATCAACCCTGCAATGTTGATGTGGGACTCCTGCATCATCCTGGCCGCAACCAAGCCTCCCATGCTGTGCCCGATGACAAACACCGGCAAATCGAATTGATATGCCGCCTGGACCCAATCCTTCACTTCGATGATATACTCATCAAAAGAATCAATATGGCCCCTTTGCGCCCTGGAGGTCATTCCCTGGCCCGGCAGGTCCCCCATGACGACGTGATAGCCGGATGTCCGCCACATTTCAATGAGCCACCCGTAACGGCCATGATGCTCCATTGCACCATGAATAATGACAATGACCGCTTTCGCTTCCTGTTCAGTTTCCCATTTCCACATGGCTATTCCTCCTTAATGCTGCTTCCAAAATTATGATAAACTCAATTTATTAAGATTAATTATACCTGCCCTTTGAAAGGAGAAGCAAAATGATTTATGAATATAATGGTAAAAAACCAAAAATCGCCGATAGTGCCTATATTGCTGATTATGTAACGATTACGGGTGATGTTGAAATAGGCGAAGAATCCTCTGTATGGTTCAATTCAGTTATCCGCGGTGATGTGGCACCGACAATCATCGGGAACAAAGTCAACATTCAAGATAACTCTGTACTTCATCAAAGCCCCAATAACCCTTTAGTTTTGGAAGACGAAGTCACTATTGGCCACAGCGTTATTCTGCATAGTTGTAAAATCAGAAAAAAAGCTCTCATCGGCATGGGCTCGACCATCCTTGATAACGCTGAAATCGGCGAAGGAGCGTTTATCGGCGCCGGAAGCCTTGTCCCTCCCGGCAAAGTGATTCCTCCTAACAGCATGGCATTCGGACGCCCTGCTAAAGTGATCAGAGAGCTGAATGATCATGATATCAGCGAGATGAAAAGAATTTCCAGGGAGTACGCCGAAAAAGGCCAATATTATAAATCATTAAAACCTCTTAAGTAATAGATTCTACTGTTTTTTACCCATTATCCCTTCCAGTTATTCTTTCTGTGGATGGAAAATGGGAATAGAATGGCAAAAGTCCTTTCCATTTGTTTGGAAGGGGCTTTTTTTCGTCCAAAATATTGTGGTTTTATAAGGGATGTTGATCTCCGCTGCAGCTGTACGACTCCGCGGGGCGGGCGGTGAGCCTCCTCGGCTTTGCCTGCGGGGTCTCACCTGTCCCGCTAGTCCCGCAGGAGATCGCACAGCTTCCGCTCCAATCAACTATGAATATAAAAAGTAGCAATGATAAAAATCTTTTAGGATACAGTCCTTTTTAAAGAAGACCTGAAGTGATGCAAAGTATTACGGCATCGTAGACTCATCCTGGCGGCATCGAATCCTTTTTTTCTCCATTCCATGCCGTCTGTTCGACATTCTGAGAGCACAGATTTCCTATTTCTCTGATTCCTTGCTGGCTGGTCGACATTCTGAGAGCCTTGATTTTTATTTGCTCCCATTCCATGCTCCCTGCTCGACATTCTGAGAGCAGGGATTCATTAGATCCCTTCATTCCATGCTCCCTGGCCAGAACTATTCTATACCGTTAGGCTTTCCAGCTATAATAAAAAGCCCGAAGCAGTATATACTCCGGGCTGAAAATACTATTGCATTATGCTTGGGCCTGCTGTTTAAGGACCTCAGCTTTGTCAGTGCGCTCCCAAGGAAGATCAAGATCGCTTCTGCCAAAGTGGCCGTAAGCAGCTGTCTGTTTGTAAATTGGACGGCGAAGGTCAAGCATCTTGATGATTCCTGCTGGACGAAGGTCGAAATTGTTGCGGACAACTTCAATCAATGTATCCTCAGAAACATCGCTTGTACCAAATGTATCGATTGAAATGGAAACCGGCTGAGCTACACCGATTGCGTACGCAAGCTGAACTTCACATTTATCAGCAAGGCCAGCAGCAACGATGTTTTTCGCTACATAACGAGCAGCGTACGCAGCTGAACGGTCAACCTTCGTTGCATCCTTACCAGAGAATGCACCGCCGCCGTGACGCGCGTATCCGCCGTACGTATCAACGATGATTTTACGGCCAGTCAAACCAGCATCCCCTTGAGGTCCACCGATAACAAAGCGTCCTGTTGGGTTGATGAAGTATTTAGTATCTTCGTCGATAAGTTCTTTTGGTACAACAGGATCGATAACATATTCCTTAAGGTTTCTTTGGATGCGCTCTAAAGAAACTTCAGGATGATGCTGAGTGGAAATGACGATTGTGTCGATGCGGACAGGCTTGTCATTTTCATCATATTCAACCGTTACCTGAGTTTTACCATCAGGTCGCAGGTATGGAAGTACATCGTCTTTACGCACTTCAGTCAATTTGCGGGAAATTTTATGAGCTAATGAAATTGGAAGAGGCATAAGCTCTTTTGTTTCATTACAAGCGAAACCGAACATCAAGCCCTGGTCACCGGCACCGATTGCTTCAATTTCTTCTTCACTCATTTGTCCTTCACGTGCTTCAAGAGCCTGGTCAACACCCATCGCGATATCAGCAGACTGTTCATCAATGGAAGTCAGCACCGCACAAGTTTCAGCATCAAAACCGTATTTCGCGCGTGTATAGCCAATTCCTCTGATTGTTTCACGGACAATTTTAGGAATATCTACGTAAGTACTTGTTGTAATTTCTCCAGCAACCAACACAAGACCAGTTGTAACAGACGTTTCACAAGCTACACGTGCGTTCGGGTCATTTGTTAGAATTGCATCTAGGATTGAATCGGAAATTTGGTCACAAATTTTATCTGGATGTCCTTCCGTTACGGACTCAGATGTAAACAGACGACGTTTTTTTGACATCGGTGTTCCTCCCTTAGAAAAAAATAATTATTAGAACAGAAACCAGCTCTGTTCCCAATGTGCAATCACGGTACTCATTCCCTTAGTAGTATGAAGTAAACATTGGTATTTTATCAAAAGACTTCAACTACCAGGCTGGAAAATTCCAATAAAAAAACCTTCCCGTCTACTAATAGAGGAAAGGTTGTGATTTAAAGCCGCGCCTTTCACTCTTATTGATCAAGGAGAACCTTGCATCAGTTTAGCACCTTTGTTTAAGGAATTCTGCTTTCATGTTTCAAAGCTATTTTCCTCAAACAGGTTGCTGGGTTTCATTGGGGCTGTCCCTCCACCAGCTCGGAATAAGAGTATCCGTTCAATGGTCAATATTAACTCACTTTGTCAAAACGTGTCAACATATTTATTTAATGCCAAATATTCTGGCGAATTAAGCTGAAGTACCGTGTAGATTGATTGATTTTCATTACTTTGGCCGAATCAGAAAATTTCTTTCAGAATCTAAGAATCTTTGCTTAAATTCCCGCAAAACTTCCTATATAATATAAGAATCTTGGTGAAAGCGGTAACATTTTATCGGCAGTTTAATAGCATAACTTAATATATGTTATTCCTCATTTTCAGAAAATAAATGTTTACTGCCTTGTCTTTAAGACTAAATCATTACTACAGTGTGATTTTAATTCTACTGGACAAATGTGACAATTTAAAAACATCGTTTAAAAATCTTTAAATAGTATAGACTAATGGATTTATTGTGTTATACTAATTTTGAGAAACAAAGGGGTATCTAAATAACGCTCTCCTTTTTGTTGGGGATGATGAAAAGGAGAGCAATAAATACAGTACAAAGGAAGGTTATTTAATATGACTTCAGTTAGCCTGTCTAATAAACTAAATGAATTACTTAATGGAAAAAATACGAAAGTACAATTATCCGTACCTCAATTAGTTGAGAAGGTTTTGAATCGGAATGAAGGAATCCTGACAAATTCAGGTGCTGTCCGTGCAGAGACAGGCAAATACACTGGCCGTTCTCCACAGGATAAGTTCACTGTTGAAGAGCCTTCAACAAAAGATAAAATCGAATGGGGTTCTGTTAACCAGCCGATTTCCGCTGAAAGCTTTGACAAATTATATAATAAAGTGATCGAATACTTACAAGAAAAAGAAGAAATCTTTGAATTCAAAGGATTTGCAGGAGCAGACCCTAAGCACCGCATGCCAATCAGGGTCGTGAACGAGTATGCCTGGCATAACCTGTTTGCCCACCAGCTTTTCATCCGCCCTACTGCTGAAGAATTAAAAGATCATCAAGCAGAGTTTACCGTTATTTCAGCTCCGACTTTCAAAGCTGATCCGGCTGTTGACGGAACGAACTCTGAAACGTTCATCATTGTCTCCTTCGAAAAGAGAACAGTACTGATCGGCGGCACAGAATATGCAGGTGAAATGAAGAAGTCCATTTTCTCTGTCATGAACTTCATGCTTCCTGAAAACGACATTCTTTCCATGCACTGTTCAGCAAACGTTGGTCAGGAAGGTGATGTTGCGTTGTTCTTCGGTCTTTCCGGTACAGGGAAAACAACTCTTTCCGCTGACCCGAACCGCCGTTTGATCGGTGACGATGAGCATGGCTGGTCTCCTAATGGCGTCTTTAACATTGAAGGCGGCTGCTATGCAAAAACAATTGACCTTACACGTGAAAAAGAACCTCAGATCTTTGATGCCATCCGTTTTGGCTCTGTTCTAGAAAATGTCGTGGTCGATGAAGACACACGCATCCCGGATTATGAAGACAGCACTTTGACTGAAAATACACGTGCAGCTTATCCGCTTCAAGCAATCGACAATATCGTTGACCCGAGTGTCGCAGGACATCCTAATACGATCATTTTCCTTACGGCAGATGCGTTCGGGGTCCTTCCTCCAATCAGCAAACTGACTAAGGAACAAGCGATGTACCACTTCTTGAGTGGATATACATCTAAACTGGCAGGTACAGAAAGAGGAATCACTTCTCCTCAAGCTACATTCTCAACTTGCTTCGGTTCTCCATTCCTGCCGCTTCCTGCAACAGTATATGCAGAAATGCTCGGCAAGAAGATCGATGAGCACAATGCGCAGGTTTACCTTGTAAACACTGGCTGGACTGGCGGCGAGTACGGCGTTGGAAGCAGAATGAAACTTTCTTACACTCGTGCAATGGTTCAAGCAGCACTTGAAGGTGAGCTGGCTAATGTTGAAACAGCTTCTGATGATATCTTCGGCCTTCAAATCCCTGTTCATGTACCAGGTGTTCCTGATGAAGTTCTTCAGCCGCGCAAAACGTGGTCTGACCAGGAAGCTTATGTAGAGAAAGCAAAAGAGCTTGCAGGTAAATTCAAAAATAACTTTAATAAATTCTCGAATGTCCCTGAAGAAATAAAATCCAAGGGCGGACCGGTTAACGCATAATTGAATACAGAAAAAGAGGCGGGCTCGTTTAATGAGCCCGCCTCTTTTTCTGTTTAATTTGTGCTGTTAAGTGACTTTAATTGGTATGTAATAACTGTTTCACCATTTTCCCATTGCAGTCTTGTAACTTCACCAATGCCGTTTGTTTCCCCATTCTTCGTTCTTTTAACTTCCACTGGGATCTCCATCGGGTATAGACGATATCCTTCCTTCACAAGCTGAAAGGTATTCTCCTCCAGCCTCTTTTCTTTGCCTTTTGTCACGATCATTGTATTTAATTCGAGACCCATTCCCATGAACCGCACTCCCCTTTAACTGTATTTTTTCATCCAGCTGCACACCATGACAACAATTTCCCTGTTGATTGCCGGAGGAAAGTAATGTGTATACTCTTCAAAATAATAGGTATCCACCTTTTTGTCCAGCTCTTTCAACCTTCTTTCGAGCAAGTGAGCATGTTCGATGGAAACATTTTGGTCTTTGGCTCCATGAACGATCAGCACCGGGGCCTCTATTTCTTCCAGGCGATACAATGGTGTTCTCCACTTATATCTCAATGGATATTTCTTAGGTGTCCCGCCAATCACTCTTTTCATCATTCTTCTCAAATCTTTTCTTTCCCCATAGGTCAGCACCATATCGGATACGCCGCCCCAGGTTACGATGGAAGCAGTTTCTTTCTTTTCAATTGCTGTGAGTAAGGCCATCACACCTCCCCGTGAAAATCCAAAAACGTGAACTTTACGGCCGGAGACTCTGGGGTGATCCTGCAGCAAATCAAAAGCCGCAAAGGCATCGTGACGGTCATCTCCTGCAAAGTCCTCATTGCCTTCCCCTCCTTGATTTCCGCGGTAAAAAGGAGCAAACACGACAAATCCTTCGGAAGCAAACTGTGCAATACGGGCAGGACGGACCTGTCCCACATTTTTGATGCCCCCTCTTAAATACAGAAAACCCGGATATGCTTGATTATCTTTTGGTTGTGCCAGCATGCCCTTCACACGAAGGCCGTTTGCATAATATGTAATGGAAAAAAGCTCAACATTTGGATTCGGTGAAGGAAACATTTCTTTTTCAAGGATCGTGCCGCTCTTCATCGTCTCATCCTTTCATTGTTCATTTTATTAATAATGCCTTTTATTTTTAGTCACTTATCAGATAAAGTCCTTTACCCCTTTTCGTCCCTGCCTAAAAACATCAATGTGACATAGGCTATCACACAATTTTCATTTTCACATACGATAGGTAGCAAACAATATATGTCTGTCATTCCGGCGCAGCGACTCATTGCAGCCACTATGCTTCGGATTATGACAGATTAAAGGAGAGGAACCAATTTGAAAAGGCTGCTGAAGATTAGTTTTTCTTTATTTATGATCCTCATTCTCTCAGTCGGTGTATGGGGCTGTGCAAACAAAGAACAGAAACTAGAAAAAGTAAGGATTGCAGAAGTTACCCGTTCCATTTTCTATGCACCCCAATATGTAGCCCTGGAAAAAGGATTTTTTGAGGAAGAGGGACTGGACATTGAACTGACTACTACGTGGGGCGGGGATAAAACGATGACCACCCTCCTTGCCGATGGAGCTGATGTAGCATTGGTAGGATCTGAAACAAGTATTTATGTTGACTCGCAAGGTTCAAATGACCCGGTCATCAACTTTGCCCAATTGACGCAAACCGATGGAACCTTCCTTGTGTCAAGGGAAAAAGTAGAGAACTTTGACTGGGAGCAGCTGAAGGGCTCCACTTTCCTCGGCCAGCGTAAAGGCGGCATGCCGCAGATGGTGGGGGAATTCGTTCTAAAGAAACAAGGCATCGATCCGCACGCGGACCTGGACCTCATTCAGAATATTGATTTTGCCAACATCGCAAACGCCTTTGCTTCCGGAACGGGAGACTATGTCCAGCTGTTTGAACCTACTGCTTCTATATTTGAGAAAGAAGGAAAAGGCCACATTGTTGCCTCCTTTGGTGAACAGTCCGGCCATGTTCCTTATACCACATTTATGGCCAAAGAAAGTTTCATGAAAGAAAACAATGAAACTGTTGAAAAATTCACAAGAGCGGTCTATAAAGCACAGAAGTGGGTGGAAGAACATGACCCGGCGGAAACAGCTGAAGTGATCCAATCCTACTTTGAAGATACAGATCTTGATATCATCGAAACTGTAGTCGACCGGTATAGAAGCCAAGGGTCTTTTGCCACAGATCCGATCCTTGATGAAGAGGAATGGAATAACCTGCAGGACATCATGGATGAAGCTGGTGAACTTCCAGGGCGTATTGAGCATGGCAAATTGGTCAATACCACTATAGCTGAAGAAGTCATTGCTGAATAAAGTGTGGTGAGAGCACCGGGTGGTTAGTCCGATATGGGGCTAACCCCTCTTTCTCTTATACATGAATCACAAGGAGGGACAACAGGATGAAGCTTCTGGAAATCAGTCAAATCCATCACACTTATTTCACACCGAGCTCTGCCACTACCGCATTGGAAGACATCTCACTGACTGTACAGGAAGGAGAGTTTGTCTCGTTTCTGGGGCCAAGCGGCTGTGGAAAAACCACCTTATTGTCCATCATCGCAGGGCTGTTTGAACCCAGTTCGGGAACGGTCACAATTGAAGGTGCTTCACTCAAAAAAAGCAAACATAAGATTGGCTATATGCTGCAGCAGGACTACTTATTTCCGTGGAAGACAATCGAGGAGAACATCCTGCTCGGACTGAAAACCATGGACCTGTTGACGGAAGAAAAGAAAAGATGGGCATTGAACCTGCTGGACGAAATCGGCCTGGAGGGTGTCTCGAAACAATTTCCACGACAATTATCAGGAGGCATGAGGCAGCGCGCCGCCCTTGTCCGGACTCTGGCTGTCGAACCAAAGCTCCTCCTGCTGGATGAACCCTTCTCTGCCCTTGATTATCAAACTAAATTAAAGCTTGAAGACCTCGTATTCGAGACGTTAAAAGCATTCAACAAAACCGCATTGCTTGTCACCCATGATATCGGGGAGGCAATAGCGATGAGTGACAGGATTGTCCTTTTGTCTGCAAAGCCTGGGAGGATCCATAAGGTTTTTGACGTTCCGGAAGAGCTCAGGGAATTGAAACCGTTCCTGTCAAGAAACCATGAATCCTATTCAGACTGCTTTCAGCACATATGGAAGGAGTTGGAGTCACTTGAGTCCACAAAATAATACAGAGAAGCAGCATCACCAATTTTTACAAAGCCTGAAAAAAGAAAAGAAGATGGTCCGGTTATATCAACTGCTCATCTTTATTTCCTTCTTTAGTTTGTGGGAGACAGCGAGCAGGGCACAATGGATCGATCCTCTGATTTTCAGTTCTCCCTATAAGATCGGAAATTTGTTCATCGAAAAGATCAGTGATGGATCACTCATTATGCATATTACGATCACCTTGGGAGAAACAGTTGCAGGTTTCATCCTCGGGACACTGTTAGGAACACTGCTGGCTGCATTATTATGGTGGTCCCCTTTTCTCTCAAAAGTTCTTGATCCTTATCTGGTCATCTTGAATGCGATGCCTAAAGTGGCACTCGGCCCGATCCTTATCGTTGCCTTGGGACCCGGCTTTACGTCCATCATTGCCATGGGTGCGATCATTTCTGTCATCATCACCACGATCGTCGTCTATACATCCTTCCGGGAGGTGGACCCCAATTATCTAAAAGTCATGGAAACCTTCGGGGCAACCAGAAAACAAACATTTAAGGAAGCTATTCTTCCCGCCTCTTTCCCTACCATTATCTCAACTTTGAAAGTCAATGTCGGGTTGTCATGGGTAGGGGTCATAGTCGGAGAATTCCTGGTTTCCGCAAAAGGACTTGGATATATGATCATATATGGCTTCCAGGTATTCAACTTCTCACTTGTGCTGCTTTCCCTGCTGATCATCGCCGTTTTTGCCACTCTCATGTATAAAATCGTCGAGATGATTGAGAAAAAACTAATAAGATCGTAAAAAAACGAGGCTTAGCAAACGCCTCGTTTCTTAGTGTATGTACCCTTGGACTTTTAGGTATTCCAGCGTAGTACTGATTACATCATCCTTCATCACAAAGCTGAAACGTCCGTCTTTTTTGACTGTTTCCAATTCTCCATCCCAGACCCGGGGGCCATTCGTTTCTAGGTAATTATCTTTTTCCTCTAATGCCTGCACTTCAGCAAAAAAGATTGCCTTCGCGAAAGGGGGCTGTTGTTTTACCATATAAGTGCCGATCCTGATCAGCTTAGAGGCTGTCCCGCCTGTCTCCTCATAGAGTTCTCTTTTGGCTGCTTCTTCAAGCGTCTCCCCCTCTTCCACTTTTCCCCCTGGAAACTCGAGGCCGCGTACACTATGATTGGTCAGGAGCCAGCCCCCATTATACCGGGCTACCACCAATACATGCTTCGGTTGCATCGGAAACTCAGGATGACCTAATTCCAATTGAACTTCATAACCATTAAAATCAATAAACTTTTCCATCACATTTCACCATTTCTATTTTTACTCTTTTTAAAAAAAGTGTGTGAGTGCTTATACAAGGATTGAATCCATTCCCTTTAATGCCAGTTTTAAAAGGTTCTTTTAGTATTGCTTGTTTCTATCTGGATGAGTTAGTTGATTTCCGCTTCAGGTGTGTGACTCCGCGGGGCGGGCGTTGAGCCTCCTCGGCTTCGCCTGCGGGGTCTCACCTGTCCCGCTAGTCCCGCAGGAGATCATACACCCTACGCTCCAATCAACCTTTCGTAATATATCCCGAATAAACTATTGTAAAAAAATCTACAATCTTTTGAATACAGCCTTCTAAAAAACTACCTATGTATCTGGATCATTAATGCAGGTACATCTCTTTCCGCAAAATCCTCTTCTTATGTATCCAGACTGCTAATGCAGGTACATCTCTTACCGGAAACCTCTCTACTCATGTATCTAGACTGCTAATGCAGGTACATCTCTTACGGCAAAATCCTCTTCTCATGTATCCAGACTGCTAATGCAGGTACATCTCTTACCGGAAATGTCTCTTCTCGTGTATCCAGACCGCTAATGCAGATACATCTCTTACCGGAAATCTCTCTACTCATGTATCCAGACCGCTAATGTTTTTGAAAAATCTCACTCTCTCATACCCAACCTCATTATACTACTCTTCACGGACTCCTTCATTCCCTTGAACGAAAAAAAACAGCACTCTTGTGAATGCTGTCAGGTCAGGTCTGTCAATATCCCCATGCTCTTGATATGATTCTTTGCCTCTTCATCGCCCAAAGTGTAAATCATCTGGTACGCATGGAGCAGGTTGTCATCATAGGCATCATTGTCTTTGTCAAAATGGTATTGAAGATATGGAGTATGGGCACGGTAAAAATTCCGCCAGTCAGTGGAATGCTGCTGGTCAAATACTTCCCGTAACCTGGTGATTTCCTCATCTGTCGCTGAGATTTTAAAATTCCATGGAGAATCGGTAGAACTTCTGGATATCTCTCCTGTTGCGATTTCAATGTAGTAATCATGTTTTTCTTCTGCCATGAGTTCCACCCCTTAACAATAGTATTTATCTTTTTCCTCAAACCTTTAATTCTTATTCAGAGTTCTTTTTCTTCTTGATTTTTATTTTGTTGCGAAGCGATTCCACTGCACTGCTTAAGAACGGAGGAATCGGCAGTCCTGCACGTCCCGCATTTTCAATGATGGATAATATTTCATTACAAAGATAAAAAATTATTGTGGAATCCCGAATAATATGCTGATTTCCAAGTATAGTATCAATAAGGTGAACTGCAGCCACGATGCTGAATATAATGACTTTTTTGCCTATCCCTTTCAGCCCTATTTTGCTTGAGAGTTTGCCATTGATTCCTGCTGCTATCAGACCTGTCAGATAATCAAGGATCATTGCAATGATCAAAAAAGTAAGTAATTTGCTCCAGCCGCTGTTTGCCATATTGGAGACAGTCGAGGTTATGATGGATGCAAAAGGAATAATGAACTTGTTCATCCCACTCCCTCCCTTCTAACAATAAAATGGGATTAACCTATTGGAAAAAGGGTAAATATTGATTAAATAGTTGTCCCCTTTTTTTATCATATGAAGAAAGAACTATGGCGGTCATAAAAATGTGAAAAATGTGTCAGGAGGTGGAATGCTTGAAACTAGTGGAGGAACTATATGAAATCTACAGAGGCAAAATCAGGGGAACCGATGAAGACTTGGACATGATTGCCTTGACAATCCTTGAGGAATCGTCAAGACAGGAACTGCTGAACATCATCGAAGAAATGGACAATGAAGAGCTTCAATATTTTATACGCTTATACATATTGGAAACGTTAAAGGAAAAGCTGACATCCGGCGATCATGAGAATCGGCACAATTACAAAAGAAATATTCATTAAACCACGAACCTCCAAAGAAGATAATCTTTGGGGGTCTTTCTTTACCCTTTCAATTCGCCAATTTAAGATGATAGTATTAATCCGCTTTTACTTTCATGGTAAAATATAAAGTAAGGGAGGAATGAATTATGGGTTATGTTGGTGTACTTATTATTTCGATCATCCTTATTTTCATCATCATTATCGTAAGCGTACTGACAACCAGCAAAGCATATGACTATAAGCACACAGTGGATCCGATTGAGAACAATCCCCATCTGAATGATGATGAAAATCAAAAAGAGGATGATACGAAACAATCATAATCGGTTAAAAAGAGAGCAGCTTTCCTCAGGAAAATTGTTCTTTTTTTGTATAGTCCAGACATCCTGCTTTATTATCTATCTGGCAAATGGTATATTTCTGATATAAAAGAACGGAGAGGCTGTCATGAAAAAAATATTCCTCGGAATCATACGATTCTACCAGTTAGTCATTTCACCCCTCAAGCCTCCAACCTGCAGATTCTACCCCACCTGCTCCCACTATGGAATGGAATCCATCAAACGATTCGGAGCCATACGGGGAGGCTGGCTGACGATAAAAAGAATTGTAAAATGCCATCCCTTCCATCCAGGTGGGATTGATCAAGTACCCGAAGTATGGCCATCAAGAAAAAAATCTTGATGGTTTTTTTCTTGCTTTTAAGGAATGATGATAGTAAAATCATCTAGGGAGCATAAATCGTAATGATTACTTTTTAAATAATAAAAATAATTTTGACTCGCTCATATATGAATAAAAGGAGGAATATCATTGAAACGCGTAAAAATGTTAATCAGCATTACATTTCTCATGCTGCTCGCAGCTTGCGGAACAGAGACTGATCAAGGAAACAGCACTGATTCCAATACATTGAAAGTCTATACAACAGTCTATCCTTTAAGTGATTTCACAGAAAAAATCGGCGGTGAATATGTGGAAACAGAATCCATCTATCCGCCAGGAGCGGATGAACACACATTCGAGCCTTCTCAAAAGGATATGATGGAATTATCCGACGCAGACATCTTCTTCTATATCGGCCTTGGCCTTGAGGGCTTTGTTGATAAAGCAGAAAGCGTACTGGAAAATGAAAATGTCCAAATGGTTGCGACCGGAGCTGCATTGGAAGGCAGCGTGGAAAGCGGGCAAGATGATACGCATGAAGACGAAGAGCACTCTGATGAGGAAGAACATGCGCATGAAGAAGACGCTCACGGACATGGTCATGATGTCGACCCGCATGTCTGGTTAGATCCCGTATATGCAAAGGAGCTGGCTCACAGCATTTACGAAACACTATCTGAAGAAATGCCTGAGCAGGAAGCAGCATTCAAAGAAAACTATGAAAACCTTGTTTCCCAGCTGGATGAGTTGAATGAATCCTTTGAAACAACTGCAGCCAATGCGGAGAACAACAAAATCTTTGTTGCCCATGCTGCCTACAGTTATTGGGAAAAACGCTACGGCATTGAACAGGTAGCCATCTCTGGAATTTCATCCACTGATGAACCTTCTCAGCAGGAATTGAAAAACATCATTGATGATGCAAAAGAAAACAACATATCCTACATCATCTTTGAGCAAAATGGAACATCCCGCCTGACTGAGGTCGTCCAAAAAGAAATCGGTGCCGAAAAACTGACCCTGCACAACCTCGGAGTACGAACTCAGGAAGATATCAATCAGGATAAAGATTACTTTGATTTAATGAATGAAAATATAGAAACACTGCAGAAAGCCCTTGGCAGTGAATGATCGGGAAAAGCGCTGACTTTGATTGACAGTACTTCAGTTTAGAGGTACAAACCATATTAATTCATAGTTTTTAGCATACGAATTTGCACTATTATTCGTATGCTATTTTTTATTGGTATTACAGTAAATCATCTACTTTCAAGTGTCTTTTCGCATTTAGTTTCGCACACTTTTCCTTAACACTGGAACATATATTGGAGTCCAGCGATTTATGTAACCAAGTAACTTGCGAAACGGTATATTTTATGGGGCCAAAGAAAATCAGCAATGTGAGCTTATGAAAATAAGGGAAGAAACTTCCCTTATCAAGGAAAAGTAACTAAAAATAGTTGAAATAAGGGAAATATCTTCCGCTATTCATATGAAATCATGAAAAATAGGGGGCTGTACCAGGAATAAGGGAAAGACCATCCCTTATTTTTCGCTCAATCAGTCATTTTTGCAGGTTAAAGGAAAAATCTTCCTTTATTTTATGGATCTGCGCCCCCTCACTTTAGGATAGGACTTCCTATAATCAAAACATCATCTTCGGTCTTTATTACTGCTCTCAATCCAGACGCCATTCTTCTTTCCACATTTGGATAACTCTGCATAATTTGTTCTGTTTGGAGGACAATAAAAACGTCAATCACTAGCTAAAGGAGTAACATTATGAATGATTTGGTCATTGCACGGTCGATGTTCGGAACGACGATGGGGTTTCATATTATTTTTGCCACTCTTGGAGTTGCAATTCCGATGATGATCCTTGTTGCGGAACTGCTTTATCAAAAGACGAAAGACCGCGAGTATGAACTTATGGGAAAAAGGTGGACAAAAGCCTTTGCCGTCCTGCTTGGAGTCGGGATTCCTTCCGGGACGATTGCAGGTGTCCAGCTTTCTCTTCTCTGGCCGGGTTTCATGGAAGTCGTCGGAAGGGTCATGGCCCTCCCATTCCAAATTGAGATCTATGCCTTTTTTGTGGAAGCGTTATTCATGTCAATCTATGTGTATGCCGCTAACCGGATTGCACCATGGATGCGTATCTTGAGTTTGACGCTGGTTGTAATCGGAGGCCTTGCTTCCGCTGTGCTCATCACCAATGTCCATGCATTCGAAGGGACGCCGGCAGGCTTCCGGATGGTCAACGGTGAGATTGTTGATGTGGATCCATGGAAAGCATTCTTCAATCCCAGTTTCTTTGTAACAGCAGGTCACGTAGCATTATCCGCTTATGTAACAGGTGGGTTTGTCATCGCTTCAGTCGCTGCTTACAAAATGATGAAAGCAGATTTTGGCAGCAGAGTGTATAAGTTTCATCGTAAGGCCCTGATGCTCGGTCTGATTGTCGGCAGTATTTTCGCCTTCTTCACAGCCATCAACGGACATGAATCTGCCCAGATGCTGCATGAATATCAACCTGAAAAACTTGCAGCTGCGGAAGGGTTGTTCGAGACCCAGCGCTATGCTCCACTCGCAATCGGGGGATTCACGGACAGGGAAACACAGGAAGTGAAGTGGGGAATTGAAGTTCCATGGGCCTTGAGTTTCCTTGCAGGAGACAGTTTTAAAACTGAAGTCATAGGACTTAATGATTTTCCAGAAGAATACTGGCCTCCGCTTTTTGTCCATACCCTTTTCAATGCGATGGTAGGAATCGGCAGCCTGTTAATCTTGCTCGGCCTTATCGCTTATGTCTGGAACAAATTACTTAAGAAGGACCGCTTCCCTAAATGGATGATGTGGTTATTTATTACTGGAGGGCCTCTCTCGATACTAGCTATCGAATTTGGCTGGATATTTGCCTGTACCGGCAGACAGCCATGGACGATATACAGAATGCTGAGTACAGAGGATTCCGTAACCACAACTGGAAATCTGGGAACTTTGTTTGTCGCTTTTACTTCAGTCTATGTTGTATTAGGGATCGCAGTGGTTTCGGTTCTTCTATATTATTTTAAAAGAAATACCGCTGAAGATGATCTTAACAAGGTAGAGCACACAAATACTGGATTTTTCTCGTAACCTCAACTACATACACCTGAGAACAACAATGGAGGTGAAAAGATGTCGAATGAATTATTGGCTATCACGGTTTTATGGGGATTCGTTTTCATTTATGCCGTCATGGCGACCATGGATTTTGGAGCAGGTTTCTGGTCCATGGTCTATATTAATCGCGAGAAAACAAAAGCAACCAATATCGCCAACCGTTACCTTTCACCTACTTGGGAAGTGACGAATACCTTCATCGTAGCCATTGTGGTGGCTGTCTACAGCTTTTTCCCGGGTGCAGCCTATTCCCTGGGTACTGTCCTTTTAGTTCCGGGGAGTATGATTCTTTTGTTGCTTGCCCTCCGGAGTGCATTTTTGGTTTTCTCCCACGTTGCGGAAGATTACCGAAAAGTGCTGACTTATATTTCAGGGATATGCGGGCTGTTAATTCCCGGACTTTTGATCAGTGTACTTCCGATTTCCCACGGTGAATTTGTTGATTTTGAAGACGGGCAGACCCTCCTGCTGGGAGAGCTTTTTACCAGTCCTAATGAGTATGCCTTCATCGTCTTTGCCATCAGTTCGACCCTGTTTCTGTCCTCACTGCTGCTTGCGGATTATTCGAAAGCATCCGAGGAACTCGAGGCCTATCATGTTTATCGAAGAGATGCCATGATTACAGGGCCTTTATCACTCGCTTCCGCATTGCTGATCATGTTCACTTTAAAGACTGAAGCACAATGGATATACGATAAAATGATGGACGACCAACTTCTTCTTGTCTTTTCATTGCTCGGCTTCCTGGTCGCCGGTGCGGCGTTGTTCCTGCCGACAGATAAAAAAGGAATCAGGGGGATGCCCAGAATTGCTGTCATTGCCATCACCCTGCAGTATCTGATTGCAAGCTACGTTTACGGCAAGGCACATCTGCCTTATATCATCTATCCGGAAGTTACCATCAGCTCTGGCTTTACAGACCCTAATTCCTTTAAGGCTGTCTTTATCACCTATATCGTCGGCTTTGCGATACTGTTTCCAGGGTTTGTGTACTTTTGGAGTTTATTTATGAATGATAAACGTTATTTAAAGCAAAAATCCTAGATATAGTTTCCACTCATAAAGCTCCCCTGGAAAATAAACAATAAGCATGTACGGCATTTCTAAAGGGGAGTGATGAAGATGGCAAAGGACGTACTTTGTGAAGTGAACAACTGTCACTTCTGGAAAAAAGGAAATAAGTGTTCTGCTGAGCAGATATATGTTGTCAGCCATACAGGAAAACAGGCAGATGACCAGCATGAGACAGATTGTAAGACATTTGAACCTCTTTCATAGCAGAAATCCGGATAGCGCAGGCCGCTGAATCCTGGAAAAAAAGGGGGCTGATCTATTCAGCCTCCTTCTTTTATGAATATTCTTCTGTATATAAAGATACTTGCTTCAGCCTTCTCCGGTTCAACTCCACTCCGATCCCAGGTGCTTCCGGAACCGAAATCTTCCCATTTTCAACAACCACTTCAGGCTCGATGATATCCTCTTTCCAATATCGCGATGATGAAGAGATATCACTAGGAAAATCAAATCCTTTCAAGGTGGAGAGGGCAATGTTATGAGCCCGGGATATCCCGAATTCGATCATGCCTCCGCACCAAACTCGAACTCCTTGCTGTCCGCAAAGATCGTGCATCGATACTGCGGGTACATATCCTCCTACCCGGCCAAGCTTTATATTGATGAAACGGCAGCTTCCCAAGGAAATCGCACTTTTGGCATCATGGAGTGAAGTGATGCTTTCATCGAGGCAGACATTAGTCTTCAATTCTTTTTGAAGCAGGCTGTGTTCATAAATATCGTCGATCCCTAATGGCTGTTCAATCATTTCCAGCCTGAACTCATCTAGCCTTTTAAGATGGGCTGTATCTTTTAATGTATAAGCAGAGTTTGCATCGGCCATTAATTTAAGTTGTGGAAATTCTTCACGGACCGCTCTTAACAATTCATAATCAGTTTCAGGGGATATTTTTACTTTGATCCGCTTATAACCATCTCTCACAAAACCATGGACCTGGGCAATGGTTTCCTCAATGGCCGGGGCACCAGCCACTGCACCGGCTTCAATTACTTCCCTTGTTCCTCCAAGCACCTTCCATAAAGGCTGGCCCAGCTGTTTTGCATAAAGGTCCCATACCGCACATTCCAATGCGGCTTTTGCCATGTTATTTCTTCTGACTGTCGAAAATAATGGAAATACTTCTTTCGGATGCGTGATGGATGACTTGAGCAGAAGTGGAATTAACACTTCTTTCAAAATATGCAGCGATGTACCAACCGTTTCTTCCGTATACCACGGAGTGCTGAAAGCCACTCCTTCTCCATAGCCCCGGAGTCCGTTATCATCGATAACTTCCACTATAATACCTTCCCGTTCATTCACTGTTCCAAGATGAGTCGAGAAAGGCTTCTTCAGCTTCATTTTTATAACATGCAGGATAATCTTATCAATTTTCATTGATTTTCCCCTTGTCTACAAGCTCCCTCAGGTTCTTGCGTAATAATTTATTGGATGCGTTTCTAGGCAGGCTTTCTACAGAATAAAAATAATGAGGAACTTTATACCCCGCAAGCCTGTTTCGGCAAAAATCCTGCAGATCAGCAATACTAAGCTTCTTTTCGGCAACAATAAAGGCAGCCGGGACCTGTCCCCATTGTTCTGAATCAATTCCGATTACACCAGCTTCAGCAATATCAGGATGGGAAACAAGAACAGATTCAATTTCTGCCGGGTAGACATTTTCCCCTCCGGATATAATCAGGTCAGATCGACGGTCAAGAACGTATAAAAAGCCCTGTTCATCCCGGTATCCGATGTCCCCGGTCAGAAACCAGCCGTTTTCAAAACTCTTTGTGTTTGCCTCTTGCCGATTGAAGTAGCCTTGCGTTACATTCGGCCCCCTGACAGCAATTTCACCTTGTTCTTTTGCAGCTGCCTCCTGCCCGGAAACCATAATTTTTAATTCACAGGGAAACAAAGGCTTACCCGCTGAACCTAATTTTTTTAAGCTGTCCTCTGGTGAAAGGGTCACAATCTGGGACGATGTCTCAGTCATCCCGTAGGTCTGATAGACAGGGATCCCTTTTTCCTTGCATTGGTCCAGCATACTTTTCGGCGCTGGTCCGCCACCGAGCAGCATGCAGCGGAAATCAGGATGATAGGTATCTTCTCCCAGGTCCTTCAAAAGCCTTTGGAGCATTGCACTTACCACGGAAATAATCGTGATGCCGCCTTCTTTCAAATTCTGATTGACAGCTGCGTCATCAAATTTTTCATAAAGCTTGATTTCCATTCCATAAATAATGCTTCTCATCAATATCGAATAACCGCTTATATGAAACAGCGGCACAGCACACAGCCATACGTCAGTTTCTTTGAGACCGAGGTTCAAAGCTGACCCCACTGCACTCCACCAATGGTTATTGTATGATTGCAAAACACCTTTGGGCTTGCCTGTAGTCCCGGAAGTATACATTATCGTGCAAATACTATCCATTTCTGTCTGTTCCTGAGGCTGGAATTCTTCTGTTTGCTGTGACTCTACTTCAGAAAGCGAGAATACCCTCTCATTATTGATGCTCCTTTTAAGCAAATAGGCTGGCTTCTGGAATTCTTTATCATAAAATAAAGCATCAATATCAGTGTCTTGTATTTGAAATTCCAACTCCTCATTGGTCAAACGGTTATTCAACATGACTGCTGTTACCCCTGCCTGCTGAAGAGCGAGCAGTAAGAAATATCCTTCTTTTGTATTCCTGATCAGCACACCTGCTTTTGTCCCCTGCTTTAAATCAAACTGATTCCGCAGGGCCCCTGCCCATCTTCCTGCAATATCATAAACTTCCCGGAATGTATATCGATGCTCCTTAAACGTCAATGCCCTTCTTTCAGGAGTCAAAAAGGCTCTTTGTTTCAATAAGTTGGGAAGGAATAAATGATTCTCCATTTCGAAGTCTCCAATCCAGTATGGTTCTTTAATTTATCTTTAGTTACTGTTGTATTCGTATACATGTAGTTTTCTCTTGGCAGATTGAAAAAAGCTTGATGGAAAAGATTCCATCAAGCCCTTTTTATATGTCATCCAACCGCAATGCTCAGACTCTGAACATCTTTCCCATTAAGGGAAACGAGGGAATTGACCGAAGTCCGGCTTGCGTTTTTCCTTGAACGCATCGCGGCCTTCTTTTGCCTCATCCGTTGTATAGTATAGAAGTGTTGCGTCACCGGCAAGCTGTTGAAGACCTGCAAGGCCATCCGTATCTGCATTGAATGCAGCTTTCAGGAAGCGAAGGGCAGTCGGGCTCTTCTCAAGCATTTCAGATGCCCATTGTACTGTTTCTTCTTCAAGTTTCTCATAAGGTACAACCGTGTTGACCAAGCCCATTTCAAGAGCTTCCTGTGCGCCATACTGACGGCATAGGTACCAGATTTCCTTTGCTTTCTTATGGCCTACGATACGAGCAAGGTATCCAGCACCATATCCAGCGTCAAAGCTTCCCACTTTCGGACCTGTTTGTCCAAATACAGCGTTGTCTGCAGCGATAGTGATGTCACATACTACGTGCAAGACATGACCGCCTCCGATTGCATATCCTGCCACCATTGCGATTACCGGCTTTGGAATTACACGGATCAAACGCTGCAGGTCAAGGACATTCAAACGAGGAATTTCATCTTCACCGACATATCCGCCATGGCCGCGGACGCTTTGATCTCCTCCTGAACAAAATGCTTTCTCTCCAGCACCTGTAAGGACGATAACGCCTACTTTGGAATCATCTCTCGCATAGGCGAACGCATCGATTAACTCCATTACTGTCTTCGGACGGAATGCATTGCGGACCTCAGGACGATTGATCGTGATCTTCGCAATTCCATTATATGTTTCATACAGAATATCTTCATAATTTCTTTCGCTTACCCATTCAAATGACATAACGGGAAAACCTCCTTATGTATTCTTTAAAAACTCACTTACTATTGTACCAAACTTTTCTGGTTCTTCCACATGTAACGCATGTCCGGCACCATTTACTTTTACAATGGCAGAATTCCTGGTTTCTTTCTTCATGTCTTCTGCAATCAAGCAGAACTTGTTGTCCAATTCACCTGTAATGAATAGCATTTCCATAGGAAGGTCCCTTAGTTCCTCCCAATAGGAAGGCTGCTTTCCCGTCCCCATGCCTCTCAGGCTATTAGCAAGGCCCTTCGGATTTTGGGACAGCCTGTTGTTTCTGATTTCCTCTTGGACATCACCAGGCAATGACTTTTGAGATAAGAATAAGGGAATGTTTTCCCAATAGTCTACAAAATAGTCCAGCCCTCTTGTGAGGATCATTTCCGCAAGCTTTTCATCGCCGGCAGCCCTTTGGGTCCGCTCCTCTTTCCTTCTCAACCCGGGTGAAGAACTTTCCAGAATCAAGGCTTTGACACGCTCTGGATAGGCAGATGAAAACGCGAGAGCCAGCCTTCCTCCCATTGAGTATCCAAGCAGATAGACCTTTTCGATTTTCAACTCATCTAGAATTTGGTTCAAATCCTCCACGGCGTGTTCCATCCGGTACCGGTCCGGGTCTTCAGGTGAGTCGGTCCTGCCGTGCCCAAGCAAATCGACAGTAATCGTCATGTAATTTCCCAGATGAGGGAAGACCTTATCCCACGTACTCCCATCCCCAGTAAACCCGTGAAGAAGCAGGACCGGCATCCCAACGCCTTTCATTTCGACATGATACTGTACTCCATTAATAGAAAACATTTTCATTATCCTCTGTAAAAAGATTTCCCTTCAGGATATAATTTGCACTTTTCCCGGAATAATTCACACATTCAGTACAGAAATATGGCTCATTTGACAAACTACAGCATCTTTTCTATTTCCCGGGAAACAATATTCCACATTTCTCGATGGTTATGGACATTTTCATCCCGGTTGGTAATGGCTTCAATGATGGATAAACCGTTACCCTTTTCCCAATCCGATAATGCATCCATGAATTCCTCATAGGACTCAGCTTTTTTATAATGGGCTTCATACAGGTTTGCTGCATGGGAAAAATCGAGGTCAGCCGGTGTTCCAAACAGAAGTTCAAAATGCTCCTTCTCTTTTGATTGCGGCAAGTAGGAGAAGATCCCGCCCCCGTTGTTATTCAATAAAAGGATTTTCAGGTTGAGCCCGTACATCTTTCCTGCCAGAAGGCCATTCATGTCATGGTAAAAAGCCAGATCGCCAATCACGAGATATGTCGCCCTTCCTGATGCACTTACCCCCATGGCTGTGGAGACTACACCATCAATGCCATTGGCTCCCCGGTTGCCCATCACGATAATGTTTTTATTGTTGTTCATAAAAAATGTATCCAAGTCCCGGATCGGCATACTGTTGCTCGCAAAAACGGCTGAGTTCTCCGGAAGCGCCTCAATTAAACTCTTGACGGCCATCCCTTCATCCAACGGGTTATTATTTGCATGGTAGCTCGCTGTCACTTCTTGTGTTTTACGATTGATCATAACCCATTTATTCAGCCATTCATCATTTTCAACTGATGCTTCCACAATATCTGATAATCCATTCAAAACCTGCGCTTCATCAGCATAAATCATTTCTGTGGCTTTCCCAGTCGGATCCCGCCACAACCCTCCTGAATCAATTACTAAGTGTTCGATCTCCTGATCTTTTAGATAAAGCGTCAGAGCTTTGGAAACAGGCATCGCCCCTATCCGGATCACCACATCCGGCTTCATTTGCGATTTGAATTTATCGGCCCTTAAGAAGCTGTCATACCCATCAATGACCTGCGATTGGTCATGTTGACCGCTTCTTAAAGAAGAGAGCGGGTCTGCCAGCACAGGGAATTTCAGCTTTTCGGCAAACCTGGTAATGGCTTCAGCGACCTCGGAATCAGCCTGAGGCCCACAAACAATGACTCCCTTCCGCTTCCGGCTAAGACTCGCAGCCAGGCGGTCAAGAACAGCCGGCGAAACTCCAGCAGATCCATGTGTAATGACTGTCTGGCTTTTCTCCTCCTTAAAGGATGCCGCCATATCCGGAAGCAGAGGTTCGCGTAAAGGAAAATTAAAATGGACCGGCCCCTCAGGAACCGTGCGTGCAACAGCTGTACCACGTGAAGCAGCTCTCTTGGCATAACTGATCATGGCAACGTTATGTTCCGGGAGCGCCATCTCATCAAACCATTTTACATGGCTGCCAAAAAGATTAATCTGGTTAATGGCCTGCGGAGCCCCAACCTCCCTCAGCTCATGAGGTCTGTCAGCAGTGAGCACGACCAGCGGCACTCTCGAATATCTTGCTTCGATTACAGCCGGGTAATAATTTGCTGCCGCTGTCCCTGATGTACATAGGATGGCAACCGGTTCTTTTTCCGATTTTGCCAGGCCCAGCGCAAAGTAAGCGGCTGATCGTTCATCTATATTGATAAACACTTCAATATTCGGATGTTTTGCAAACAGCATTGCCAGGGGAGTGGAACGTGAACCCGGACTGATAACGACTTTGTTGACTCCCGTACGGTGTAATTCCTCTATAAAAGCAGAAAGATATTCAGTTAATGCTTTCTGATGATCATAGTCCATCAGTATTTCCTCCTAATGCACGAAACATTGGTTTGAATTTAATTTGTGTTTCACGGTACTCACTTTCAGCAGTGGAATTTGCAACAACCCCGCATCCTGCGAACAGATACGCTTCATCTTTATAAATTAGACCCGAACGGATAGCTACTGCAAATTCACCGTTTCCATAGGAGTCCATCCACCCCATTGGTGCGGCATAAAGACCCCTGTCCATATTTTCAGCATGCTTGATGGTTTCCATTGCCTTTTCCCTTGGAACACCACCCAGTGCCGGAGTCGGGTGAAGCTGTGAAACAAATTTCAAAATTGAAGTCCCTTTTTCCGCTTTCCCTTTTACAGGTGTATAAAGATGCTGAATATCCCTAACCTTCATCAATGCGGGCTCATTCGGCATTTGTACATCTGAACAATACTGATGAAGAACGTCTCTTATCATTTCAACGACCAGATTGTGTTCGTGACGGTTTTTTTCATCTTGAAGCAGGCTGACACCCAACTCCTGATCCTCCTTGGGATTTGTTCCGCGTGCTATTGATCCGGCAAGGCAGGTTGAAAGGATTTCCGCTCCCTCTTTTTTGACAAGTCTTTCCGGGGACGCGCCAAGGAAGCAGCTGTTGGCTACTTCAAATGAGAAAATAAAGCTGTCCCGCTGTTCATCCCAAAGATTTTGAATGACTTCATCTGAGCAGGGCTTGTCCTTGAACGTCATTTGCATTTTCCGTGCCAGCACGACTTTATCCATCTTACCTGCTTTCAACTGTGAAACCACTTCTTCAAGGGCCGCCTTCCATTCTTCCGGGGCTATTTCACTTGCTTTCAGCAGGTCTAACTTGGAGTCCCTTTCCTGGAGTTGTTCAAATAACTCCCTCTGTTTCTTGTCGATGATATCCAATAACCCTTCATCATCTTGTGATGTACAAAGAATGTTGGTCGTTAGATAACACTCTTCTCCTATCAATGTCAGCATAAAGGTCGGCAGCTGAAAAATCCCATGCGAAAAATCAGTCCACTCTTCTGACCTTTGAACGGATGGATCAAATGAAAAGCCTCCAAATAAAAGAGGACCGGTCCCGGGAATTTCCCCCTCGGACTCAATCACCGCATTCTCGATTAAGCGCTTCCACTCGTTCTCAATCGAAGTGTAACGATGATCCTCAGAATCATTTCGAAGCATATATGTGCTGCCTAAACCGGCAATTTGGGTAGTGTTCTCCTTATCCTTCCAATAAAAGCGCTCTCCATTATAAAGTGAAAAGCCCTTTGAATAAAATGAAAGGGGGTTTAAGCGGCTGACTTTTTGAACTGCACTGTATAAAACCGGATTGCCTTCAGCTTTCGCTTTTGCCAATGCCTTTTCAAAGCTTCCTCCGATTTTGATATCTTGAATAATACTCAAAACAATCCCCCCATAAAGTCTTCTTCCGGCCCTTTTCATAAACATTCTGCTATAAATTCAACTTATTTTTAATGTGTTTACCCGCTCTCCCTATGACTTTCAAACTTTTTTGGCGAAAAAAGAGCATGTTTGATTAAAAACAGGCTTTATTCTGATCTCAAAAGCCTCTTCACTATGATTTAAACCTATTATAAGATACACCTGACATATAGTCGTGTCAACGCTCATCACTTTATTTCCTTATTATATAATAACCTCTTTTGAGATATTTGAGAAACGGAACGAATTATGCCGGCAGATATGGAAAATAACACCTTTCGGCTTTTTGAAAAAGTTATTGACACTTTTGTGTCCTTTACCTAAACTTTAATCTGTAAAGTAATTGTAACTTAACTATTTTCCACAATTAAGGAGAGGACCAAGATGGAGACATATACTTCCAATATTGTGGAGTCAGATAAAGGCTGGCGTATCTGGTGGCAGCTGACCAGACCGCATACTCTTACAGCCGCATTTGTGCCCGTTCTGTTAGGAACTGCTTTAGCCGTTCAGTACGGGGATATTGACTGGCTTCTCTTTTTAGCAATGTTGGCAGCTAGCATACTGATTCAAGCCGCAACCAACATGTTCAACGAATATTATGATTATGCCAGAGGCCTCGATAATGAGAACTCTATCGGGATCGGCGGTGCCATCGTCCGTAATGGTGTCAGGCCTTCTACGGTAAAAGGACTCGCATTCGGCCTTTACGGGATTGCCTTCCTGCTCGGCCTGTACATTTGTGCAAACAGCAGCTGGTGGCTGGCAGTAATAGGTTTAGTTTGCATGGCGGCGGGCTATTTTTATACTGGTGGACCTGTTCCAATTGCCTATACGCCCTTCGGTGAAATTGTAGCAGGCTTTTTCATGGGGATTGTCATCATCCTCATCTCTTTCTACATTCAGACAGGAATTGTGACGTCACTAAGCATTCTGATTTCTATTCCAATCTTTATTCTGGTTGGGATGATCCTGATGGCCAATAACATCCGCGATCTGGATGGAGATAAAGAAAACGGCAGAAAAACGCTGGCAATCCTTATCGGAAGAAAGAATGCAATCAACCTTTTGGGAGCAGCATTTGCGCTCTCCTATATCTGGGTGATCGCATTGGTCATTGCCGGTTCATTCACTCCGTGGCTGCTCATCAGTTTAATCAGTATTCCGAAGGCCTTTAAAGCATACAAAGGATTTATCGGAAAGACCATGCCGATTCAAATGATGCCAGCCATGAAAGCAACAGCCCAAACCAACACCATTTTCGGGTTCCTGCTTTCAATCGGATTGTTCATCAGCTATATCTAGTTCAAGAAAAACCAATCGTACATGCGATTGGTTTTTTTATTTGTGATTATAGAGCTCCCAACTTCTCAATGTCCACTGGAGGCTCTATAGGACATGAACGAGGAAAATTCGACAACAAAGTGTCTTGAGAAAAGTTCTATAGTACATGAACACTGGAAAAGCAACGGCAAAGTGTCTTCAGAAGAGTTCTATAGGACATGAACACCGAAAAAGCAATGGCAAAGTGTCTTGAGAAGAGTTCTAAAGGACATGAACACTGGAATAGCAACGGCAAAGTGTCTTCAGAAGAGTTCTATAGGACATGAACACCGAAAAAACAACGGCAAAGTGTCTTGAGAAAAGTTCTATAGTACATGAACACTGGAAAAGCAACGGCAAAGTGTCTTCAAAAGAGTTCTATAGGACATGAACACCGAAAAAGCAATGGCAAAGTGTCTTGAGAAGAATTAAAGGTGACATGTGCGCTAAAAAGCAATGAAAATAATGATATTTGTTTAACATGAACTCTCATCTTTCCCGCAATGTTGATTGGAGTGGAGGGTGTACGACCTCCTGCGGGACTAGCGGGACAGGTGAGACCCCGCAGGCGCAGCCGAGGAGGCTCAACGCCCGCCCCGCGGAGTCGAACACCCGGAACGGAAATCAACATATTCACTTTAAAACAACAAACAATGTTTACGTTAGCTAAGTTAACAAACTCTCTCCAAGAAAGAAGTTCACCCTCTCAATGTTTTCCATCCCGAAAATAATGTTTCCGTCCTGCACATATTGGATAAAGTACAACATACCAGAAAATCAATTTAACTTTTTCACACTGAGATGTTTACTACGATATAAAAACAGGAATAAAGGACGTGAAACGGATGTTGACCGACAAACAACTTGGCAAGTTAAAGAATGAATTGCTGGAACGAAAGGAACAGCTTCAGCAGCATTTGGATAATGACAAAAAAACACTCCATGGCCAAAGCGAGCAGGAGCGTTATGGGGAACTAAACACCTATGACAACCATCCTGCCGACTTGGGGACAGAATTATTCGAGCGTGAGAAAGGGTTTGCCCTTGATGACCATGCGGAGTCAGAAATGGAGAAAGTAAAACAAGCGCTTTCTGCCATGGAGGATGGAACATACGGGAAGTGTAAGGTTTGCGGCAAAGAGATTAACTATGAAAGATTGGAAGTCCTGCCGACCACCCTTTACTGCAAAGACGATACACCAGAGAGATCCCGTGCGACAGACCGGCCTGTAGAGGAAGAAATCCTGACTCCTCCTAAGAACGACAGTTACATCAAAGGCCGGAGAGATGAAATCAAAGACTATCAGGACAGCTTTCAGGAAGCAGGCAGATATGGGACTTCCGAAACGCCGTCAGACTTCCAGGGAACCTACGACGATTATGATTCCATGTATCAGGACGGAATCCGGTCCAATGATGGAAACACAGAAGACATCGATTCCTTTTCTGCAACAGATATAGAAGGAAAGGACAGAAAATTCGTCCGGAATGAAAAAATGGAAGAATATGAAGAAAAACTGGATCGTGAAGATCTGGAGTCACCAATCGGAGACATTCCTTATAAAAGAAGAGACAGCTACGTTTCTGATAAAAAGAAATAAAATCACAGGTGTACCGTACCTGATGATCAATAGATATCTTTACTCACACTTGAGGGCCGGGTGGAATCGGTCCTCTACATAAAAAGCTTAAGCGGCGCATTTTTTTGGATTTGCCGCTTAAGCTAAACGGTAAAGGGAAACACCAGTGATTTGGTGTTTCCCTTCTTTTATTTCTTCTGCAGTTGCTTTCCGGCAATGCCCCATATATGCTCTGCATACTCTCTAATGGTCCGGTCACTCGAAAAATAGCCGGAGCCTGCGATATTGATAAGGCTCTTTTTCAGCCATTGGTCTTTATCCTCATACGCTTTGCCTGCCTTCTCCTGAATGTTTGCATAGGAAGCAAAATCCCGAAGGACAAAATACTGATCATTCTCGGTAAGCAGGGAATCAAACACCTCTTCAAAATGGTCCGCAGAGTCAGGCAATGTACCATCGATCAACTGGTTGACTACCTGCCTGATATGTTCATCATGATGGTAATATTCCATGGAATAGTATCCACCCTCGGCATAGTACTTCATCACTTCTTCAGCCGTCAGGCCAAAGATAAAGATATTTTCCGGTCCTGCCTTTTCAAGGATCTCTATGTTTGCACCATCCAAGGTGCCCACTGTCAATGCCCCGTTCATCATGAATTTCATGTTCCCGGTGCCGGATGCCTCTTTGCTTGCTGTTGAAATCTGTTCGCTGATATCAGCTGCAGGGATAATGTCTTCTGCCAATGATACCCGGTAATTCTCCATAAACACCACTTTGATCCGGCCCTTTACCACCGGGTCATTATTGACAAGTTTAGCAACAGAATCAATCAGCTTGATGATTTTTTTAGCATAATAGTAGCCTGGTGATGCTTTTGCCCCGAATATGAAGGTCCTTGGATGCATGTCAAAACTGGAGTCTTCCCTGAATCGATTATATAAATGAAGGATATGCAGAACATTCAGCAGCTGCCTTTTATAAGCATGGAGACGTTTGATCTGCACATCAAAGATCGACTCCGGATCAACCTCCACTCCATTTTGTTCCATTATCCTTCGGGCAAGATTCTGTTTTTTGTAGGTTTTGACCTTTTGCAATTCTTCAAGGAACATCCTGTCATCCTTAAAAGCAAGGAGATCCTGCAGCTTCTCCGGTTGATGCACCCATTCATTGCCGATTGCATTGGTCACAAGCTTGGCAAGCGGCTGATTTGCCTTCAAAAGCCATCTGCGATGGGTGATCCCATTTGTTTTATTGTTGAACTTATCAGGATAAAATTGATAGAACAGATTCATCTCACGTTTCTTCAATATCTCAGTATGGATGGCTGCAACACCATTTACACTAAAGCTTCCTGCAATCGCGAGATGTGCCATCTTGATCTCCCCATGGGAAATGATGGCCATCTCTTCAATCCTTCCCCAATCACCTGGATATTTGCTCCAGAGGCTTTGGCAGAAACGCTCATTAATTTCATTAACAATCATGAAAATTCGAGGGAGTAATGGCTCGAAGATTCTGACCGGCCACCGTTCCAACGCTTCCGATAAGGTCGTGTGATTTGTATAGGCAAAGGTTTTTGTTGTAATTCCCCATGCCTCTTCCCAGTCCAATCCATGCTCATCAAGCAGGATTCTCATCAATTCAGGAATCGCCAGGACTGGATGGGTGTCGTTGATATGAATCGAGATGAACTCATGCAGCTCTCGTATGTCACGCTTCTTAGACAAATAGGACCTCAGAATGGAACGGAGGCTAGCGCTTACGAGGAAATATTGCTGCTTCAAACGCAAGGTTTTTCCCTCATCATGAGTATCATCAGGATAGAGAAATTCCGTGATTGCCTCTGTTTCTCTTTTATGTTTCATCATATCCTTGCCAGCCTGATAGGAGGACGGCTCCGCACTCCAAAGCCTTAAAGTATTGACAGTAGAAGTCTGGTAGCCGACGACCGGCATATCGTATGGTACCGCTGTCACTGCCTCTGCATCCACTTGGCGGAATTTCCAGCGGCCATTGTCTTCATATGATTCCACTCTTCCCCAGAAGAGAACTTCGACTGCCAAATCAGGCTTCCTTACTTCCCAGACATGGCCGTGGCGAAGCCATTGTTCCGGCAATTCCACCTGAAATCCTTTAACAATCTTTTGCTCAAATAATCCGTGCTTATATCTGATCCCGCATCCATGTCCCGGGAGATCAAGTGATGCAAGAGAATCAAGGAAGCAAGCCGCAAGCCTTCCCAGGCCGCCATTTCCGAGACCCGCATCCGCTTCCTCTTCCTCAATTTCCTCCAGGTCTATACCAAGATCATTCAACCCTGATTCTACTATTTCATAGATTCCCAGATTCATAAGATTTTGACGAAGCAGACGGCCAAGCAGAAATTCAATCGACAGGTAATAAACCTGCTTCTGCCCGTTGAACCGATATTGCTCATTCGTGCCGATCCAATTAATGCTGATGTACTCTCTGATCATATTTCCAAGCGTGAAATACTGATCACGGGAAGTCGATTCAGGAAAGGTTTTGCCGTACATCATTTCAAGCCTTTTCAGAAACACTTCCTTGAAATCATTTTTATCAGAAAACATGGCTCTCACTCCTGGATGAAATTTTTGCGTAAAGCTGATTGTACTTAAACGCAGACTGGGCCCATCCACAATCAATCCCCATAGCTTCCCTGACAATTCTGTTCCATGTTTCCCTGTCTTCTTGATAAAACGACAATGCCCGATTTAGTGTATAAAGCATATCGTGCGCGTTAAAGTTTTTGAATGAGAACCCATGCCCTTCTTGTGTTTCCTCATTATACGACATAACGGTATCATTCAATCCCCCTGTTTCCCTTACAAGAGGAAGCGTTCCGTATCTCAAGGCAATCATCTGCCCCAGACCGCATGGCTCGAATCTGGACGGCATCAGAAAGAGGTCTGCCCCGGCATAAATCTGCTTGGCAAGTCCTTCATCAAAGCCAATATGGACTCTCAGTTTTTCTGGGTAGGCGTGTGCCATTTCTTTAAAAAATTGTTCAAATTCATGGTCGCCTGTACCGAGAATGATAAATTGCAGATTTTCCTGCATGATTTCATGAAAGACTCCCTTGACCAGGTCAAGGCCTTTCTGCTTGGTAAGCCTTGAGACAATTGAAACCACCGGCACATCGGGATTCTGTTCTAATCCGAATTTCTGCTGAAGCCTTTTCTTATTCTCTTTTTTCCCATTGAGGTCTTCCTTCGTATATGGGGCTGTCTCACTGCACGCTTCCGGTGAATAGTATGAGTCATCTATGCCATTTAAAATCCCCTGGAGGCTGCCTGCGCGGCCTCTTAAGACACCCTCAAGCTTTTCACCATAATAGGCTGTCAGGATTTCATCCCGGTACGTCGGACTGACTGTTGTAATATAGTCACTGGAAATAAGTGCGGCTTTCATGAAATTGATATTTCCGTAAAACTCAAGCTGGTCAGGATGAAAGTAGGATTCTTCAATCCCCAGCAGTTCTGTCATGACTTCTTTAGGAAAAATCCCCTGAAACTGCAGATTGTGAATCGTAAAGATACTGCGGATAAAGCTGTATCCTTTCCTCCATTGGTACTGTGTTCGCAAAAGGAAGGGGATCATTGCTGTATGCCAGTCGTGGCAATGAAGGATATCTGGATAAAAATCCAAATGTGCCAAGCTTTCCAATACAGCTTTTGTAAAATAGGAAAATCTTTCACCGTCGTCCCAATAGCCATAAAGGCCATCCCGTTTAAAATAGTATTCATTATCAACAAAGTAGAACGTGACCCCATCAAGCTCCAAGGATTCAATTCCACAGTACTGCTCCCGCCAGCCAATGGAAACGGAAAACTCGGATACCTGTTTCATTTTGTTCTTATATGGTTCTGCAATGGATTGATATTTAGGCAGAATCACTCTGACGTCAGTTCCAAGGCTCTTTAATTCTTTCGGCAGAGAGCCTGCTACATCTGCCAGCCCGCCCGATTTTATGAAAGGGACACATTCCGAGACAACAAATAATACCTTCACGAGTTCATCAACGCTCCTTGAATCATTCCTTTTCTAATGACAACCGGATTCTCCGGGCTTCCCACAAGCTGCACATCGTCCTCTATCTTCACATCTTTGTCCAGAATGACATATTCTAAAACACAATTCTCTCCAATTTGGCTTTTTTGCATGATAATACTGTTAGAGACGGAGCTGCCACTTCCAATTTTCACTCCCCTGAACACCGTGCTTTCCTTTACATCCCCTTCGATGAAGCAGCCATTTGCGATGATGGCGTTCTTCACGGTTGCGCCTTTCTGGTATCTTGTAGGAGGTTCATCTTTCACCTTGGTGAGTACAGGATATTCTTTGCGGAACAACTGTTTCCAGCAGTCCGGCTTCAATAGGTTCATGCTTGCTTTAAAATAGCTTTGAATGCATTCGATTCTCTCGACATACCCGAGATGCTCATAGTCACACACCTTTAAATTGCTGGATGCATCCTCTACTACGTCTTTCATACAGGTATAGCCTGTTTTTTCCCGTGTCTCAATCAAGTCGATCAGCAGGGACGTCTCCATGAGGTAAATCTCCATGGATTTTTGCTCCTGGTTCATCTTTGTAATATCACTGCCGGTTTCCATGTGGCGTTTAAGCATTGGATTGAAATCGGTCGTGAAAATCGTGTTGCAATTGCTGATCAGAGCATATTTCTGTTTGCTTCTATGGAAATAATCCAGATGGTGGGCAAAATGATTGAAAGACCCCATCCCCTGGTCTGTGGAATCAATAGCAGGTGCCGGAAAAAAGAATAATCCATCCCTCTTTCTATTGAGATCCCAATTCTTCCCTGAACCTAAATGGTCCATCAGCGAACGATACTGATACTTAGGAAAGATCGCTACACTGTGAATTCCCGAATTCACCATGTTGGATAAGATAAAATCGATTAATCTGTACCGGCCTGCAATCGGAACAGCTGCCAATGAACGGTTTAACAGTAAGTCCTCCAGAGACTGATGATAAGTGGTTGCATCAATTACACCAAGCATTGATTTATTCACGTGTTTTCCCCCTGTCACATAGATGAGTTATTATTGTACTTCCTCTTCTTCCATAATCGATTCAAGGAACGTTTCTGTTACAAGGATGACCTCATCAGTTCCTTCCTCAGGAATGATGCACACTCCATCCGGAATCCGGACATTCGGCGGTACGATTACTTTTTCCAAATAAGCCCCTTTTCCGACTACAGCATCAGGCATAATGACCGATTGTTTGATATGTGCCCCCGCTTCCACTCTTGTCCCCTGGAACAACACGGAGTGATCAACGATTCCTTCAATATAACAGCCTTCATTGATCAATGACCCTTCAACTACTGCGTCTTCCGAGATATATTGAGGCGGCTGGTTAGGGTTCACTGAATAAATCCGCCACTCATGATCAAAAAGGTTCAAGTCGCAATCGTCATCCAACAGATCCATATTCGCTTCCCACAGGCTCTTGACTGTCCCGACATCCTTCCAATAACCCTTGAATGGATAGGCCATTAACTTCTTCTTCTCCTCAAGCAGCAAAGGAATGACATCTTTCCCAAAGTCATGACTTGATTCCGGATTTCGGTCATCCATCTCAAGATACTCTTTCAGGAGCGACCAGTTGAAAATATAGATCCCCATGGAAGCCAGATTATTTTTGGGGAATTGCGGCTTTTCATCGAACTCTACTACTCTCATATCCTCTGAAGTATTCATGATTCCAAAGCGGCTGGCTTCATCCCATGGAACCTCAAGAACTGAAATGGTCACATCCGCTTTTTTGCTTATATGGTATTCCAGCATTTTTTCATAATCCATCTTGTAAATATGGTCGCCCGAGAGAATGAGAACATACTCAGGGTCAAACTGCTCAATATAATTGAGGTTCTGGAATATAGCACTGGCAGTCCCTGTATACCATCGGACTTCCGAAGATTCAGCGTAAGGAGGAAGTACTGTCACTCCGCCGCTCTTCCGGTCCAGATCCCACGCACTTCCAATCCCTATGTAAGAGTTAAGGAGAAGGGGCTGATACTGTGTCAGCACACCTACTGTTTCAATCCCTGAATTCGTACAGTTGCTCAGGGTGAAATCGATGATACGATATTTCCCTCCAAATGGTACTGCCGGTTTTGCCAGGCTTTTAGTCAGTGAACTTAATCTGCTGCCCTTCCCTCCTGCTAACAACATTGCGACACAATTTGACTTTGCCATATTTAATGCGCTCCTTCCTGTGATGAATTGGTCTTAAATACACTACTGCATATGGTGGAATTGTCATCTCCACAAAACATGGTTTCCCATGGTAACCCTCATTCTTGACAGTCAAAACCTCTGGATTGATTTGATTGGAACCGCCGAACCGATGATGATCGCTGTTCCAGATTTCCCTGTAGCCGTCTGCCTTCAGCACCCCGACTTTATAGTTGTGATAAACGAGCGGGCTGAAATTACAGATAACGAGCGTATAATCCTCAGGCTTTTCAGCTTTTCTGATAAATGAAAAAATCTGCTGGGAAGAGTTATTCACATCCACCCATTCAAAACCTTCTGACCTATGGTCCTGCTCATACAATGAAGGCGACCTTTTATATAAATGCAAGAGTTCCTTAAGATATGTGTTAAACTTTTGATGTTTTTCGTAAAGCAGCAAATGCCAGTCAACCTGCTCCAGGTCCTTCCACTCAGAAAATTGCGCCACTTCAGTGCCCATGAACAAAAGCTTCTTCCCGGGATGGGCCGTCATGAATCCAAGGAGCAAACGAAGCTGGGCAAATTTCTGCCAATAATCACCCGGCATCTTATCCAGCAATGACTTCTTCCCATGAACCACTTCATCATGTGAAAACGGCAGGATGAAATTTTCCGAGAAAGCATATAAGAGAGAAAATGTAATCAGCGAATGCTGTTCCTTTCGTTCAGATGGGTGGGATTCCATGTATTTGAGGACATCGTTCATCCAGCCCATATTCCATTTATAATTGAATCCAAGCCCTCCATAATGGACAGGAGAGGTAACCTGGGGCCAATCAGTGGAGTCCTCTGCGATCATCAAAGCATGTGGATCAAAATCAAATACAGACTTGTTCAGCTTTTTTAAAAAACCAATTCCCTCATGATTGACACTTTTCTGATCCTGGTTGGCCCTGTAGATGATATTCGCTACCGCATCTACCCGGAAACCATCAATATGGTATTCCTCCATCCAAAACCGCGCACTGGAGATGAGAAAACTCTGTACCTCGCCTTTTCCAAGATCAAAGTTCGCCGTTCCCCATGTGTAATTCTCGCGGTCATGGGGATGTGCATAATCATACATAAACGATCCATCAAACCGGTAAAGCCCATGGGCGTCTTTGCAAAAATGTCCGGGAACCCAATCCAGGATGACCCCGATACCATGAGCATGACATTCATTAATGAAATATTTGAAATCAGTTGGAGAGCCATATCGGCTGGTGGGAGCAAAATAGCCTGTCCCCTGATAGCCCCACGACCGGTCGTAGGGATGTTCAATGACTGGAAGCAATTCAATATGAGTAAAACCATGTGAGACAGCATGAGGAATAATTTCAGCGGCCATTTCCCGATAACTCAAAAACTCTTCTTCACCATTCTTCCGCCAAGTCCCCAGATGGACCTCGTAGATGAACATCGGCTGATCATAAGGCAGCACCTCATTCTTCTTCACCAGCCACTCTTCATCTGTCCATTGGAATCCATCAAGATTGTATACGACACTAGCCGTATTAGGACGCAGCTCATTAAAAAAGGAAAAAGGATCGCTCTTCAACAGGATTTCCCCAGTCGCTGTCACGATCTCGTACTTATAAGTATGATTCAGAAGGTCTTCTTTGATTTCCAAGTACCAGATACCTTCCTCGTTAATCTTCTTGCATTCATAGCCCTTACTATCCCAATCATTGAAGCTTCCAACTACACTCACAGAATGAGCAGCAGGAGCCCAAACACAAAAGGAGGTGCTGTATCCTTCACCATTTTCAATCCGGTGTGCACCAAACATGCGCCAGGCTTCAAATAAGTTCCCTTCATGGAACAAATGAATATTAAAATCAGTAGGAATCACGGCATTCATCTCTTTCACCTGCAGTTAAATTTAAATGTATTTTATATAATTCTTCGTTCAAACAGAAGGAAATCCTTTAGTGGCATTTCGAAGAATTCCGACAATGCCTTGATATGTAAGCGTTTAACACGAAATTTGACTTTTAAAAAGAGGGGATATTTAATGGATTGTGACAACTTTTGTCGAAAAGTTTTTAGGATATAAAAGGGAGGGAGTTGGATTATTTATATGAGAGGTTATTTAAGCATGGACAATGGACTGGGGCAGGGCAGGGGAGGTTAAGTTACATTATTTCTTCTTTCTTGCTTTTGATGATGCTGGGATAGATACTCTTTTCCTACATCATTTCTTCCTCAAGCTTCCGTTGATGTCCTAATAAGAGACTCTTCAAGAAGAGAACAAGACGTTACACGCCTTTACCTCTTGGGAAATAAGAGGGGAGTTTGAGTTTTTTGGAGGTAACTTCTTTATAGGGCTTTTGATTCTGAATCAATATTTAAAGTCTATAGGGGGATCGCTCGAGGACTTTAACTCTGATTTGGGATTTTTAAAGTCCCTTAGAAGTATTCTACAGGACATTATTTCTACTTTTTCCTTTCTAAAATCCTTTAGAGACGTTTTAAAGGACTTTAAATTTCATGCTTGTTTTCTTAAGTCCTTTAGAACCATTTTAGAGGACTTTAATTTACATTTCTTTCTTTTAAAGTCCTTTATAGACACCCTAGAGGACTTTAGTTTTGTTATTTTCTATTTAGAGTCCTTTAGCCCAAGCGACAGTCCCCTAATCTGTACGGCGCTGAACGGCCGCTTCTCGCATAGCTGAGGACACTGAAAGACTGCAGCAGGTATAAAAGTAATAAGTGATAACTAAATCATCAAATCAAATATATTTAGACATAGAAAAAGAGACTATCTTAACAGATAGTCTCTTGGGATGACCCGTACGGGATTCGAACCCGTGTTACCGCCGTGAAAGGGCGGTGTCTTAACCGCTTGACCAACGGGCCATATTTAGATGGCGGAGAAGGAGGGATTTGAACCCTCGCGCCAGTTACCCGACCTACACCCTTAGCAGGGGCGCCTCTTCAGCCACTTGAGTACTTCTCCAAATTGGCTCCACAGGCAGGATTCGAACCTGCGACCGATCGGTTAACAGCCGATAGCTCTACCACTGAGCTACTGTGGAACAAAACCATGGTGGGCCTAAGTGGACTCGAACCACCGACCTCACGCTTATCAGGCGTGCGCTCTAACCAGCTGAGCTATAGGCCCATGGAGCGGGTGAAGGGAATCGAACCCTCATCATCAGCTTGGAAGGCTGAGGTTTTACCACTAAACTACACCCGCAAAAACCAAATGGGGCGACTGATGGGAATCGAACCCACGAATGTCGGAACCACAATCCGATGCGTTAACCACTTCGCCACAATCGCCATAATATTTACTTTAAAAGATGGTGGCTCAGGACGGAATCGAACCGCCGACACATGGATTTTCAGTCCATTGCTCTACCAACTGAGCTACTGAGCCATAATAGTATATTTCATATAAGAACCTTAAATCGGGTAAATATCGTCCAGCTCTCAGGGAGATTATTCAAGTTACAGCTCGAGCTGTACGCTGAAGCTTACTCGTTGAAGTTTATTCGGACGTGCTCTACCAACTGAGCTACTGAGCCATAATAGTTTCGGCTTCCGCTAAGCTGCGAATCTCTTCGTCAGCGCCCTCGCTCACATCCTCACGCACCTGTCAGTGCGCTCCGGTGTTCACTCGGTTGCTTCCTCGACCTTCTTGCTTATCGAAACCCTCTTAGTTTTGAGTAAGATTTCTTGATAAAATTCTTAGAAATGGCGGTCCGGACGGGACTCGAACCCGCGACCTCCTGCGTGACAGGCAGGCATTCTAACCAACTGAACTACCGGACCATGTGAGGCTTTCGCTCTTGGCGAAAGCCTCTTGTATTGCGGGAGCAGGATTTGAACCTGCGACCTTCGGGTTATGAGCCCGACGAGCTACCGAACTGCTCCATCCCGCGACGATAAGGGAATAATGGCGGAGGAAGAGGGATTCGAACCCCCGCGGGCTTTAACACCCCTGTCGGTTTTCAAGACCGATCCCTTCAGCCGGACTTGGGTATTCCTCCGTAATATAAATCAATAATAGTGGTGGACCTTGCAGGACTCGAACCTGCGACCGGACGGTTATGAGCCGTCTGCTCTAACCAACTGAGCTAAAGGTCCGTTAAGTAGCGGCGGAGGGGATCGAACCCCCGACCTCACGGGTATGAACCGTACGCTCTAGCCAGCTGAGCTACACCGCCATGTTATTGAAACTGCATCGCTTCCAGCTTCACAAAAGTATATAATGCTTTGCTGCGCGACTCTTTTGAAGTTTATTTACTGCGCTTCGCTTCGTAAAAAAACCAAGTGGAGCCTAGCGGGATCGAACCGCTGACCTCCTGCGTGCAAAGCAGGCGCTCTCCCAGCTGAGCTAAGGCCCCATATTATAAAAATTCAAGTGGTCGGGAAGACAGGATTTGAACCTGCGACCCCTTGGTCCCAAACCAAGTGCTCTACCAAGCTGAGCTACTCCCCGAAATGAATGGCGCGCCCGAGAGGAGTCGAACCCCTAACCTTTTGATCCGTAGTCAAACGCTCTATCCAATTGAGCTACGGGCGCATGTTGTATAATTTCTGGTGCCGAGGACCGGAATCGAACCGGTACGGTAGTCACCTACCGCAGGATTTTAAGTCCTGTGCGTCTGCCAGTTCCGCCACCCCGGCTAAGAACCTGTAATGGAGCGGAAGACGGGATTCGAACCCGCGACCCCCACCTTGGCAAGGTGGTGTTCTACCACTGAACTACTTCCGCAAAATATGGTGCGGGTGAAGGGAGTCGAACCCCCACGCCTTGCGGCGCCAGATCCTAAGTCTGGTGCGTCTGCCAATTCCGCCACACCCGCATGTTTTTTTGAAAAGTTGTTTTCCAATGAAGAAAAACAATGGTGAGCCATGAAGGACTCGAACCTTCGACCCTCTGATTAAAAGTCAGATGCTCTACCAACTGAGCTAATGGCTCGTACAAATTTAAAGTGGTGCCGGCAAGAGGACTTGAACCCCCAACCTACTGATTACAAGTCAGTTGCTCTACCAGTTGAGCTACACCGGCAAGTGTTTTTTGTCTCACAAGAATCGATTATACTATATTCGATTCGAGAATGCAAGGTTTATTTTAAATCTTGCTTCTGCTTGTTTTGCAAAAAACTATGGTGGAGGATGACGGGATCGAACCGCCGACCCTCTGCTTGTAAGGCAGATGCTCTCCCAGCTGAGCTAATCCTCCATTATAAAGCCTGGCGACGTCCTACTCTCACAGGGGGAGATCCCCCAACTACCATCGGCGCTGAAGAGCTTAACTTCCGTGTTCGGCATGGGAACGGGTGTGACCTCTTCGCCTTAGTCACCAGACGCTGTCCTTTTTAGGGACAAGTACTATTATAACGAGTTATATAATTTTTTCAAGTGTTTCTTGAGAAAATTATTCCCTCAAAACTAGATAAAGGTATGAAGAAAAGAAAGTATTCCGAGTTCGCTATAAATTGTGGTTAAGTCCTCGATCGATTAGTATCTGTCAGCTGCACGTGTCGCCACGCTTCCACCTCAGACCTATCTACCTGATCATCTTTCAGGGATCTTACTCACATAAAGTGATGGGAAATCTCATCTCGAGGGGGGCTTCATGCTTAGATGCTTTCAGCACTTATCCCTTCCGCACATAGCTACCCAGCGATGCCTTTG
>NZ_CP185377.1:3587500-4443543 GCF_049177075.1 Bacillus salacetis
GTTTTCATATAAAAGGAGGAGGACGGCCATCACGTCCTTCCTCCTTTTTATTTTTCACAGCATAATAAAACTCTTAATTTTGATATTCATCCTTCAACAGAGATGAGAGTGACGCATCGACAAACTTTCCTTTTTCAAAGAAACGTTTCCGCTGAGTTCCTTCATATACAAACCCGCATTTTTCAAGTGCATTTCTTGATCGATCGTTACCCGGATCATAAAACGCCTCTATCCGATTGACTCCCATTTCATCGAAAGCAAAAGTGAAAATTGCATTTAACGCCTCGTTCATTATTCCTTTTCCCCAGTATGCCGGATTGAGTTCGTATCCAACTTCTATTTTAAAATGTTCTTTTTCGATAGCATGAAAACCGCAAGTCCCTATTAGGGTATCTGTCGGTTTCAAGGTGATTGCCCATCTGATTTGATTGTGGCTTTTGAATCCTGAGTTCAATTTCAGTATGAGGGCATCCGCTTGTGATATATCGGTGAACGTCTCCAGGTCGTAGTACTCTGTCACTCGATCATCTGAAAAGTTTTCATATATAGCTTGCGAGTCTTCCGGGGAAATTTCTCTCAACATTAATCTTTCAGTTTGCAATACAGGAAAAACTTTAAATGCATTTTCCATTTTGTTTATCCACCCTTCACTTGTAACGCCGTTAATTTCCTTATCTTTCGTTCTTCCTTAACAAATAGGAAGATTCCCAACAAGATGATTCCCCCGCCGATTACTTGAGACATGATCACCGCTTCTCCCAAGAGATAGTAAGCCAGGATCGAGGCACCTACAGGTTCGAATAAGATAGCCATAGAAATAGTGGACGTGCTCAGCCACTTCAAGGACCAGTTGAATAATGTATGTCCAAGTAACGTCGGAATGATGGCGAGCAGCAGAAAGTATACCCACTCTTCCTTTGGATAAGGTCCTAGCTTTTCTCCTTTTAACCACACATATATAAACAAGACGATGGTGCTTATCAAATACACGATGAATGTGTAGGTTACCAATGAGAGCCTCTTCCTGACATTTTGACCGAATAATAGATAGGCGGTGACCAGTGCACAAGCCAGAAGCGCCAACAGGTCTCCCCACAAAGCCATTCCACTTATACGGAAATCCCCCCAGCTGATGACAATGCTGCCACTGATAGCAAGGGCACCGGACAGGAGTGCTGTTTTACTGAATTTCTCTTTGAAGAATAAATACGTACCAAGAAATGCGAATAAAGGCTGCAGCGTGACCAGCACCGTAGAACTTGCTACAGATGTGTAATTCAATGATTCAAACCAGAGGATAAAATGAAAGGCAAGGAAGAATCCGGCTGCCATCGCATATCCCCAATCCTTCATTGTGATCTTCTTTAATTCCTTCCAATACTTTATAAAAAAAACAGGTGACATCAGCAGTATGGTGAACAGGAGCCTGTAAAAGGCGATCACACCTGCGTCTGCACTTGAAACCTTTACTAAGATGGCTGATGTAGAAACTGAAATCACTCCAATAACAAGAATGAAATACGGATTCATGCGGTAATCCTGCATCTTGAAGACCTCCTTTGAATTGGTACCTATATATTTTCATCTTAGCGGAATCTAATTCTATACTGTTGATCCAAAGTCCTTCATAAATAAATAAAAAATCGACCGGTCCTGGTCGATTTTTTTAACTTCTTTTATTAACTTCTGTTGATTTGACAAATGGCATTTCCTGCATTTTCTCCATTATTTCTGATGGATGAACTGGATGCTTGGTCGATAGGGAAAGAGTATATTTTAAAAAAGATCCTTTTTCCGTTTGGTCTTCTTCTATATTATATTGGGAAATCTCCATGTTTGTTGAAGTTAACGCATCATTGATCTTACCGATATTCCCTTCCCCTTTATCAATGGTCAGGGTCAAAAGCAAATTATCTTTCATGTCAATCTTCTTTTTATACAGCTTTTCAAATCGATTCAGGAAGAAAAGTGTGGCGACGATGATGATTGTCGCTAATACAGCTTCGTAGTACATTCCAATCCCTACTACTATACCGAGACCGGCCACCACCCAAATACTCGCAGCAGTGGTCAACCCTTTTACTGTAATTCCGCCTTGTACAAGAATCGTCCCTGCACCAAGGAATCCTATGCCTGAAATAACATAGGAAGGAATCCTGCTTGGATCGAAACCTCGTAAATCATTGTGTTCCTTCAGGTAATCTTCGAAACCGAAGATCGAAACCAGCATCAACATGCACGATCCGACTCCCACAACTATATGGGTTCTCAGACCAGCAGGATGATTCTTTGCTTCCCTTTCTATCCCTATCAGCCCGCTTAAAAGAACAATCACAAACAATCTTATAGTGGAAGTGATCATTTCATCCGTAAAAAATGACATCGTCTCTCCTGCCTCTCCCTTTTACCATCGTTCCATCCTTTATTTAATAATAATTTTTCATGTTATTTAACCTGAATTCCAGCTGGTTAAACCGCTCTCCTGCAGGGAATACTCGAAATGCACTGTTCTTGTATGAAAAAGGTGCAGACTTTCAGTGCTTTGTTAAAGCACGTCTTTTTTTATTTATATGCAGTTTTCTTTTCATCATTAAGTTTATTTTAGAACTTTATTAAATTATATCTAAGGGAGGACTTTATGGGAGACTGGCAGGACTTATTCCAAAAGTGGCAGAAGGAAAACAAGCTTTTGAATGTAGAATACCTCAGAATAAAGAAAGGAAGATTTTCTTTTTCAGGCCGCCTTATACAGTTTCATCTTGATACCCAGACTCTGATCTTTTATGTTGATGATACAAAATCGGTTGTTTCTCTTCATTTAAACCAAATAGAAAATATTGACCAGGCAGCACACTGATAAAAATTGGAAATGACGGTGTTTGAATAGAACGGGTATCTGATCCAGAGATTTAAAGCTTGGCACATCAAGGTTTCAGCTAAATAGAGTGAGGCTGCTGAGCCACATTTCGGTCTCTTGACGAAACGGAGGAACGATGCTAAGATTAACTTAATTGTTTTTGTTCGGTAACGCTGATAGATTCGTCTTGATAGATTATTCAGAGCAAGAATGGTAATACATTGTGGCAAAAGCCACGCAGGAGGAAACACATATGTTACAAGGTAAAGTAAAATGGTTTAACGCAGAAAAAGGTTTCGGTTTCATCGAAGTAGAAGGTCAAGACGATGTATTCGTTCACTTCTCTGCTATCCAAGGCGAAGGTTTCAAAACTCTAGAAGAAGGTCAAACAGTTTCTTTCGAAGTTGAAGAAGGCGCTCGTGGACCTCAAGCTGCTAACGTAACTAAGTAATTAGTGAATTAGCAAAAAAGAACTCCTTTCAAAGGAGTTCTTTTTTTATTTTATTCTGATTTAACCAATTGCGTAAATACAACAAGCCGTTCCTCATACTCATGCTCATTATGATCGAAATCCCCCGAGCAAGTGATCAGATTCAAGCGTGAATCAGAGTGATAACCAAATATACGTTCAAGCGGGGCCTCATTCGTGTAAAATGATTCAACTCCCAGGACTTCAAATATTAATGTCTTACCCTCCGTCCCCGAAATCTCAACTGTATCCCCTTTTTTCAAGTCTCTTATGTGATAAAACGCACCAGGCTTACCCTTGCCATCAAGATGTCCGGCAAGAACTGAATTCCCCTTGCCTCCAGGCATCACCCCCGGTTCAAACCAACCGGCTTCATTGATATTATCCGGGACTTCCATTTCACCATTTTCCAGTATTCCCACCTTCTTAACAGGAGCTTCCATACCAATTGACGGAATCCTGATCTTTTCCGGTATTACTTCCACTGACTCATAATCATGGCTTAGTCCCGGATTATAATTTAATTTCTTCTCAGAAAATGAGGGGATTGCCGTTGGCTGCATCGGGTCTGCAGAAACCTTCCTTTCCGGAGGTGCTGCACTTGTAGTGGCGCCAATAGTTGTTAAAAGGAGAATCCAGTAAAGAATTATGGTCTTTTTCAGCCACGGTTTCATCTTTTCTCCTCCTATGTACAATAAGAAAGAGAAGGGGAATCCCCCTTCCTTTCAGAATTTATTCTGTCACTGATTTACGTCTGAATAATGCAAGACCTGCTAACAATAAACCAGGAAGTGTCCAAAGAACCCACGGACTGGAAGTTTCGCTCATTCCGCCCATACCTGTGTTTGGCATTTCCGGCATACCTGCAAATTTATCAGGGAACTGGTTTACAAATGCTGAACTGAATAGTTTAGCAGGTGTAAACATGTGGCCGTAACCTTTTCGTGCAGTATCCCATGCTGCTGCATAGTCACCTTCCACATAGCTGTTAAAAGTTCCAACTAACTGATCAACGTGGGTTTGAAGACCTGCCGCGAGGGCTTCAGCTTCCACTCGGTTTTCCGTTGCCGTACTGATGAATTCTGAGAAATCCTGGCGGTATTGATTCAACTCATTCAATGCTTCTTCTTTCGCCGCTTCATCGTCATTTGCTGTTCCATTTACGTAATCAACGAAATATGAGATGTGATTGCTCCACATTTCTTTGAACTTGGCAGCTGCTTCATCTCCATATACTGAACCGATTGCAGCCGAGAGCTCTTCAGTATTTTCATTGAGGACATTTACATTTGCTTGGAATTCAGGTGCTCCATCTATACCATTCTGCATCGCCTGCTGGGCAAGTGCAAAATGCTCAGAAAGAAGGAAATTCAGATCTGAACGAAGGTTCGCAGCATTCGTTACAGCTTTTGTGTCATTAAATTTTTCCGGGAATTGATTCACAATGGCACTCGACAATGCTTTGCTTGTCATATAAAGGTGTTCCATTGCCTCACTTTGAGTGGAATAGGCTTCGTCATAGTTTTCTGCCATATACGCGTCAAAACCGGAAATCAACTGATCGATATGAGTTTGAAGACCGGAAGCCAATACGTCGGCAGGAACCTTTCCGTCCGTAGCCCCAGAAATGAACGTTGAGAAATCCTGCTTATACATTTGCAATTCTTCCAATGCAGCTTGTTTAGCCGCCTCATCTCCGTTAACAGAAGCTTTTACATAATCTACAAAGTAACCGATATGATTGCTCCAGAATTCATTAAACTGCTCCCCTGCTTCCTCACCATATACACTAGTGATAGCAGCAGTCAAATCTTCTGTGTTTCCACTTAAAGCTTCTGCTGCTTGAGCATAATCTTCATCTCCGTTAGCGCCTTTCCTCATTGCCGTCATAGCAAGATATGCATGTTCAGAGAACAACCTGTCAAGGTCTGCCCTTAATTCGACAGCAGGTGTATCAACTGTTGGTACATCAGAACTATTGGCTGATGCCACTCCAGGAACTAATAACGACAAACTTAATGGAACTGCGACTAACATTTTCTTTAGATTCATTTCCTACCTCCTAAGTTTTTCTTCCTTGTCAATGTTATGTAACACCTTTGTAAGGAAGTTGTTGAGTTTTATGTTACATTGGGACTATTCCACCTCAGGGACTTTCTAAACAACCGGAATGTGCTAAATTCGGGTTTGGAGGGGCGAAATGACTAGACAAAGCCTTATATATGTAAGCGTCATCAAATTTTAATTTTTTTTTAGTTCTATTAGATTCTAAAAGGTAACTGTTTTCAACAGGGGTTTAATGAACTTGTTTGCTTTACGAAAAAATAAGGTAAGTATATAATGAAAGTATCATCATAAAATAAAAAGAGAGCCCTGACGGCAATCAGGACTCCCTTACAGCAAATACCTGCATGGATATGCAGCGGCTCAACATAAGCTAAACATATGAAGTAATCATCTTTAACCTTTGGCCGGGGATGGGATGGTTACTTCTTTTTTTCTGTCACCGCGATTATCGCGACAACGAGCGTTCCAAACGCAATCATAATCTGGAGGACATCTCCAATGGCAACCATAAGCGTATCACCTCCCTTCATCCGGGAGTATGAGCCGCTGCCCCATCCTGTATTGTACTGTATCCTTATTATATCATTTCCGGGCTGTGAGTCATCTCAGCAAAAAGGACCCCTCCAATTATTTGAACGGTCTATTTGACCTATCAACCCAGAACGGTCCCGGTCATCACGCTGAGTGCTGCTCCTTACACAGTGACACTCTTACAGCAGAATCAAGCAGAGGCAGCCATTATTTTGGGGTCTGTTTTGAAGTATAATATAAGAGGAGAAATTCCTCTTATTGAGGGATCAGCACGAAAAAGAGAGTAAATAAAGGGAAGAATTCCCCTTATTTACTCCAAAAGCATAAAAATGGACGATTTGACTTTGCCATAAGGGGAAAAGTTACTCTTATTTTTCCGAATCTCCCCCTATTCTGCAGGATAACGGGAAAAACTCCCCTTATTTGAACAACCAGAGGTTATTATTATTTGTAGCACACCCTTTAGCAGTCTAAATCCGAACCCCTTCAGCCCATTGTGCCTCTGCTTTTTCATTATAATTTTTTCAGCTCATTGGCCAGGAATTCCACATCGGTTCCCACCACAACCTGCAAGTCTCTTTGATTCAACTTGATGACTCCTTTTGCGCCAAGGCGTTTCAACTCTGCCTCATCAATTCCGGCGGTGTCATTCACAATCAAACGAAGGCGGGTGACACAGTTATCAATCGCAGCCACATTCCCTTTTCCGCCTAAAGCAGCCAGGTATTTGCCGGCAAGTTCTTTATAATCTCCCCCCGCAGAAGAACTTTGTGAAAATTCCCCTTCCACCTCATCTTCTCGGCCAGGTGTTTTCAGATTGAATTTTATGATCATGAAGTAGAAAATCACAAAGTACAGGACACCATACACAATACCAAGCAATAACAGGAGCAGCGGTTTTTGTGCTATATTAAAATTCAAAATATAATCGATGACTCCTGCAGAAAAGCCGAAGCCATGGTGCATATCAAGGATATACGTCAGTGACATCGCTGCCCCTGTTAAAACCGCATGCGCAAGATAAAGAACCGGTGATAAGAACATAAACAAGAATTCAATAGGCTCTGTAATCCCGGTCAGGAATGATGTGAAAGCAATACCGATCATAGCCCCGCTGATCAACTTGCGTCTTTCCTTCTTTGCAGCGGCAATCATCGCCAATGCGGCAGCAGGCAGACCAAACATCATGACCGGGAAGAAGCCGGTCATGAAGATCCCCGCATCCGGATCTTTCGCGAAGAAGCGGGTTAAATCCCCTTTAACCACCTCTCCAGCAGCATTTGTGAATTCTCCAAACTCAAACCAAACCAGCGTATTCAGAACATGATGAAGTCCAAGCGGAATCAATAAACGGTTTAAGAATCCGAAAACACCAACTCCAAGTGCTCCAGCTCCAACAATCCATTCACCCACTGCATTGATGGCTTCCTGGATCGGCGGCCACACATAGCCGAATACCCCGGCCAGCAAAATCATAACCAGTGAAGTGACAATAGGCACAAACCGCCGTCCGCCAAAGAAGCCCAAATAGTCAGGGAGCTTTTTATCATGATAGCGGTTATAGAGCAGACCAGCGATGACACCAGCAAGAATTCCTCCCAGAACTCCCATATTGATAACATCATTTATTGCCTTGGTTCCCTCTACCAGTACAAGAAACCCAATGGCCCCGGCCAAACCGGCTGCACCATTGCCATCCTTCGAAAGTCCGATCGCCACCCCAATCGCAAACAACAAGGCCAGATGATCAAATATTGCTTTCCCGGCGGCTGAAATAAAAGCAATGTCCAATAAGTCCGGTTGACCAATTCTTAATAATAATGCCGCGGCGGGAAGGACTGCAATCGGAAGCATCAACGCCTTACCAATTCGTTGCAAAAATCCCAGCATTCAAACCCCTTCTTTCCCTTAGAAGTAAAAGCGCTTACACAAAAGCCCGTACTTTAAAATATGACAAGGGTGCTGAAGGATAGAACATTTCAAGACAAAAATAAAGAACGCTGTTTAAAAGCAGCGCTCTTGTTCATGGAACCGAGGTAAGTAATTCAACTCCTATTGATATGTAAAGTCGATGACTTCACCTGTGTTGGAATCAATTCTTACTTCTATAGTATGAGGGGCATCACCATAAGGATTTTCCACTACAGCAGTCCAATAATTTTCATGCTGATCAATCGTAACAAAAGGAGTTTCCTTCAGGACCCTAATATATTCCTGTTCGGTTACTTTCGTTTCCTTTCCATCCTGTCTTAAGATGTAGGTTCCATTCCTCTCCAGCCCAATCGCCTCTCCGAGATGCTCAGAAAACCATTGGTCTACTTCTGGATGTTTTCTTGCCAGTTCAAGTATATTTCCTTCATTGACGTCCAACCCCCTAAAAGTAACATTGTAGAGATAATGTTCATTAAGAGAGCAGTCAAAAATATTTCCGTGTTCATCAGCCCCTCCAGTAGAGCCGCACACTTCAATATAAACTCCATCAACGGGCAGCTGCTCATTTTCAATCTCTTCCTTCCCATCTTCAGTCAGCACGTATTTCTTCTGATCCCTGATTGCATAGGCCGTCATCCTGGCATCTGATTTTATCCAATAATACTTTATGGATTGGTCATCCAGTACTCCAGGACTGAAATCGTCAAGATGCCTTAAAAAATCTCCTGCCTCCTGACTTTCAGGAGTCATCATCCAATCACTGACTCTATACCTTTTGATCCTCCAATCTTTGTCACCATCCAGCTCAATTAAATAATGAACAAAGCCTTCATTCTGCTGTTCTGTTAAGCTTAACTCGAATTTCACCAGGTTTCCTTCCTTATCGATTACCGTATCAAAATAATCTACGGAACTATAATTTCCAGATGGGGCATCAAGCTCCTCCCTGATCCGCTCCCACTCTTCACTAAGGTTCATGCTGTAGAAGTTTTTATTCTCCAACTGAACTTTCCTCGGCCATTCATATATTGTCTTTTGCAAAAATGGAATAGATATAGATAAAAGAAAAATTGCCAACCCCTGCAAAGCTGCCTGCTTTTTAACTTTAGTATTCATACTGGGTTTAAAGAATAGTAGAAATACAGCAAAGCCAACCGGCAGTTTGATTTGATTGATCCCAAAAGAAAATGATCCAAGGATGGAGTAACCAATCAGCTTTAAAAACAAGTTTGTTTCTTCTTCCGCCGGCTTAGAATGAAGGTAGATTACCCCTGCTGCTTGGAGGAGTAACAAGAGAACTATCGTAATAATATCCATTAACACCCCTCCTTTGACTCAAATTTGTTTATTAGTTTCCTCGTTAGACATGTAGCTCTGAGTTTGCGGACCAACATTCTTCTGTTTTCTTCATCTCATTAGCCCGGTAACTCTGTTTGCGGACCAACATCCTCCCGCTTTCTCCACCTCACTGGCCCGATAACCCCGTTTGCGGACCAACATCCTCCCGCTTTCTCCACCTCACTGGCCCGGTAACTCTGTTTGCGGCCCAACACCCTCCCGCTTTCTCCACCTCACTGGCCCGATAATCCCGTTTGCCCCCAACATGTTTCAACCAGAAGCATTACCATAATTATATTTTCGGATATAATAGAATTTCCCTTTCAAAATTGCTATATTTATAAATGAGAAAAAGCAACGGAAGGATGTTGTGAAGTGACTGGCAATACAGAAAACAATAATGAAAACATTGTTTTTTACAAAGACGAACCTGATGAAGTCAGCGGAAGATGCGAATGCGGAAATAAACTGTTCAAATCGACTGTTAAGGATGGAATGCTTTACAGAAAGTGCAGAGAGTGCGGCAAAACAAAAATAGTTTAAAAATACAGCCTTCCCCTGCAGGAAGGCTACATTTTAATATCAGTTGATTTTCCAGCGTACTTTTTATACAAAGCCTTCCCTAACATAACCAAAAGACCCAAAGCTGCATAGATCATAAAGAGGACAAGGAAGCCCCATAACCCAATAACGGCATCGGCAAATTCCATATTTCCCCGATTTGTAATGGCCTGTTGAATTTCTATGGCGAATACCAAAACAAACATGAAGGTCATGGTATACAGGAAAGAAATCATTGTAATTCCGAAAGGCAGTTTCGAAAGCCATTTCGTTATGAAAAATACAACAAAAAAGGCACCTATTCCAATAAAACCCATGATCCAAAAGTGCAAATCTTTATCCGAAAGATTTAGTCCCAGAAGGTCGTTTGAGACTCTAATCAATATATCATGCAGCTGATTTACCGCTTCTACCAGTGCCTTAATGCCTTCTTTCATACCTCGGCTCACCCACTTCTATATGAAAATATCATCTACTTATTATAACAATAGAGAAAATGGCCGGATATAGTTTTTTATAAATCCTGAAATCATTATATCGTGACGGCCTTGTCTGCATACCACCGGTTCAATAATGCACTTTCTAAAAATACAGGGTCCTTCCCATAAATACGGATGACATCCTTGATTTCCTCAGCCAGATATTTCTCATTTTGGTTATTCGCTAAAGATGGATAACCAGACCCTCTCTGTAAATAGTCCGAACTTGCCACCCGGTACCATCTTTCTTCCTCAAGCGGTTGGTCCCCGATGGAAATTCGGATGATTTTTGTGCCGTCATATTCTACTTTTGCACCAGAAACATGCAGTTTGCCGACAAATCTTCCTCTGAACCCGGGTCCTTTTCCGTCAGCAAGACATACTTGTGCATCAAGCGACTGCTCAATAGCTTCCCGCAAATATTTACCCTGTATTTCAAAGGAAGTTGGATTCAATGGAGAGGGACAGATTTCAATAAGCTTCTTGTTGGATATAAATTCAAAAGCCCCTGCGTTCACGATCCCGCTGTTGATTAACCCTATTTCACAACCGAGCATGTCTTTTAACCCGTCAGCAATCAAATTACTTATCGGATTCTCTTCGACTGCATCATGCCATAGAGGGATGGGAAGTGTGTAAAGCGGTTCGCTCAAAACAGCGATCGCCTTCTCTTTGTTCCGTTTTAGTATTGAAACGACATCCCTGTCTTCTTCTTCATCTTTTGACGAAAGGGTTTCGGAATGAAGCAGTTCAACTCCGTCTCTTGTTACTTCCACCTCGATGACACCAACATACTCTCCGTAACATCCTGCACTATTTATGATTGTCCCGTTGATGACTTCAGCCTGCGGGTAAAGCTGGTGATCATGAGCCGAAATGATGATATCAATACCATCCAATTCTTCAGCGAGCACTTTATCGGCAAAAGTCCCGACATGGTTCAAAACAACACACAAATCATAACTTTCTTTAAAACGATTCATTTCCTCAACAAGCGCTTCTTTAAAAGAGCTGATATGGACGCCCAGTCCATCGTTAAAGTCACCAAGGTCAGGAGAGGATCCGGTAATGAAGACACGGAGACCATTTTTCTCAATGATTGTTGAAGAGACTACTCCTTTTATCGGTGCCTTCTCTTTTCTCAAAAGGTTATTGCTGATGAATGGCACATTACTGATGCTTGCCATATATTGTAGTGTATCCACTCCGTTGAAGGTTTCATTATTCCCAATGGTCAGGGCATCGTAGCCGACAGACTCAAGCAGTTCAATTGCAGCTGCCCCTCTCGTCCCTTGCAGCTCAATACTTTTAAAATCAGCGAAATCACCGCCATCCAATACGATTGTATGCTCATCTTTGCGTTTTCTAATTAGTGATGCGGCTTTTGAAAACTGCTCAAAATGACTATGAAGGTCATTTGTATGAAGAATTTTTAATTTCATTTTACACCTCTGATTTTTAGACTAAACACCTATCCTTTTAATCTTCTAAACATGTTCTCATTTTCCTGCACTTCAATAAAATTCCGAATATTTAAATTCCATTTTTTTCTTTATTTTCTGTTTAAAATAATAAAAAATAGGCGATAATACCTATAAGAACGGAGATGTTATATATGGACAAAGACATTGAAACCCTTATCTTCATTAAGGAACTGGGCAGGTTGTTTGATGACTATAAAAGATGTCCGGACAAGAGAACCAGAGCTTTAATTGAAGATGAGATCACTTTCTTAACAGAGATTATAAACCCAAAATAATTTTTATAAATGATGGTCCTTGCTTTTTAAAAAGTGGGACCATTTCTTTTTTATCCGGGAATCATTTTCCCAGACAAGCCCGAATAACCTTCTTATATACCAATTGTCCAAGGAGGATTCAGGATGAGAAAAGTCATTTTAACGGGTGCTGCCCTGCTGTTCATTAGCGGATGCGGTGCTGAAGAGGCATCGGTGCCAGGTGAACTATGCGGATTCGGGGAGATGATGACCGTAAACGGAAAGGAATACTTAAGGGTCCATGAAGAAAAGGCTTTAACCCTTGACCAGGAACTAGGGGAAATAACAGAGAAAATTGAAGAGGCCCTTCATCCCGTTGCTGACTTTACCTCTAACAGTCTGGATGAAGGCACTAAGGTATTCAGCGTTAAAGACCATGATGCCATCCTGGTTGCCCAGACCGGAAACGATAAGTATCTTTTATTTGAAGAATTAAAATAATGAGGAAAAGATCTGGCCGATGCCAGATCTTTTATTATTGCTATCTAGAATTACTGGGATGTTCATTTTTTATAAATCAGGGAAAATAAGATATAATATCGATAGTTCTTATCCTTTCATAAAGAAGTGAGCGGCTGTAAATACATACATGGAGGAAAGTATAAATGACTAATGAACTTCAAGCATTAGGGAATATGCTGTTGAATAAGAAACATGATATTGCAAACGAGATACATAGGGACAGGATGGCAGGCGTGCCAATGACTGAAGAGGAAAAACAAAACTTCGATAGAATTGAACCCAAAATCCTTGAACTCCGCGCGGAATTTCTCAGCCTGTTCGGAGAAGCCTTGATTGATCATGAAGATAAACAGAAATCATCCGAAAAAGTCAAAGAATGGGGCAGCAGGAACGGGGAGTACTTTTTCCATTTAGGCGCACCATTAAATGAAGCCTTGAAGGACACAAGTTTTTATCGGGAATATATCTGGAGGGCTGTCAGGGAAGCCACAAATGAAACCGGAATTTCAACTGACACCTTATTTGAAGTTATAGCTCTAGTTGATCCTTTATTGGATAAAGCCGTGTACTATTTCGGCCTCACTTATGTGGACAACCTCCAAAAATCATTGGAAAACGCCCGCTCTGCTTTCCTTGAATTGTCAGTCCCGGTTGTCCCATTAGGACCGGAAGTTGGGATACTTCCTTTGATCGGAAATATCGATACAGAAAGAGCAAGTCTTCTGATGGAAGAAACATTAAAGCAATCAGAAAAGTTAAAGTTAAGTCATTTAGTAATAGACATGTCAGGTGTACTCACTGTTGATACAATGGTGGCGGATCAATTGTTCAAGATCATTGAAGCCCTATCTTTAATCGGAGTGAAGACGATCATTACCGGAATCCGGCCGGAGGTATCACATACCATGGTTTCTTTAGGGGTAAGCCTTGACCTCCTGACAGTGAAAGGGACCCTGTATCAAGCATTAAAGGAACTTAACTTTTATTCAGCCCGTTAAGTACGGCTGATGAGCAAAGCAAACACGTCCAATTAGTGTTTGCTTTTTTATATTGAAAAAAGGACCGATTAGCCGGCCCTCCTTCTTTCATCATTATAGTGCAAACTTATCATAGACGGTTTTTATCGTTTTTCCGCTTTTATCGTAGTAGACTTCTTTCGTATAATACCAGTAAGCATCGGTGTCACTGTACAGCTTTATATATCCTGTTGAAGTATAAGTCGTTTTGACATAAGTCCATGTATGGCCTCCGCCATCTACAGGAACATATAAAGGACTGATGGTATTGTCTGCTGCTTCCAGCACCGTTTCTTTATCGGATTCATCAGCAGACACAACACTGCCGCCCAGAATTCCTGCGGCCATCACACCCCCGACCATGCTCAGAATTGATTTTTTGGCTGACGTCATTCTCTTATCCCCTTTTCACTGATATGATAGTAATAATCTGCTATTCTAGTAGTTTTGTAGTCCTATACTCTTAAATAGTATCATAATCCTTCCAATTTATTTATAAATTGGGGCAATTTCATCAATTCGATTTGTCCATATCCCGCCTGTATAGTTGGCAGGGAGCTGTTTAAGGTCCTTTTCGGAATCATAGCCTTCCGACCAGGTGCCATCCCCGGCAACAATGATCACCCTTGTACCCGCAGCATCCATACGGTTCAGGAATTTATCAGGCCAGCCCCATAGTAATCGAGTATATTTTTGTGGAACATGGATCTGGGTTTTACTGCATGCACCAGGCACAATTCCTGACCAGCCATAAGCCAGATAAGGAAAAATGCAGCTTTTCAGTGTTTCTCTAGACATCACCCTCGTATCGGGGAGTTCTTCTTTTAATGACTGAACAGGAGCATCTCCTCCGTAAACTGTGATGAGCTTTTGCTGGCTTTCCGGCAGTTGCAGCAGCTTCTTCGCCAGCATGGTCCCTTCTTCAGGATCATTGCTTTTGATATGGATTAACAATTCCTTGTCAGGAAAAGTACTCAGTACCTCATTCAATGAGGGCATCAGGCCGATTCCTTCTCCTCTAAATGGATAGGTCTTTCCCCCGTCAGCCGTATAGCCATACCCAATGTCAGCCTGCTTTAACTGTTCCATCGTATACTCCTTCGGCTCCCCCGCCAGGTTTGTCCGGCAATCCAAAGTCCAGTCATGAAAAACGGCAAACTGCCCATCCTTCGTTGGTCTGATATCGAATTCCACCATATCAGCCCCTGAATCAAAAGCAGCCCCTATGGAAGCAAGTGTGTTTTCGAGATACGGATGTTCTGGTTCGTATATTCGTTCTGCTGTACAGGTATCTCCTTCAATCCCCTCCATACTGAAAGTTTGGGCCATTCCCCTGTGGGCAAGAAGGAAGGGATCACCTTTACGTTCCTTTGTTAGTTGCGAACTGTTATTTGCAAAAATAAAAACAGAAAGAATGAGTATGATGAAAGCAGTCCTCTTGAATAGTTTCTTAATGTTCACTTTCCTAACCTCCATTTTCGGTATAAACTATCTAAGAAGACTATAGTAGAATACTAGGAAGGTGCTCAATAGTAAGTGAATGATAATTTAATAATAAACCCGTCATAGGAGAATACAATGAAATCATCATCTTCATCTATTATCGTTGAACAAGGAACCCCTTTTGAAAAAGGGGCATTCATCCCTATCAACCTGAAAAAAACCATAATTGGCAGAAAGTCAAAAGACTGGGCCCCCGACATCTCTTTCCGGAATATCCATGTTTCAAGGGAACATCTTGCCATCCTTTCCAACGAGTCTGGAGAGTTCTTCGTCAAAGACCTGGGAAGCAAGCATGGAACATGGTTAAATCAACGGCGCCTTACAGCCAATCAAATGATTCCATTAAATAGTTCAGATACTATCTCACTGGCTGGAGGCCTGATCAAATTTTCATTTATCCTATCCAGCCTGGAACTGACAGCGGATTTCGCCCCCATGTTCCCACCTTTAACCACCGAAGAATTTATATTGGACACTGTCAAACAAGAGCTGAGAGTACAAGGGGATACCTGTGTTTTCTCAGAAAAAGAGTTTAAATGCATAGAGCTTCTGATAAATAACCGCGAGCAGTTTGTTTCCATTGATAAGATAAAAGAAACTGTCTGGCAAGAAAGGAAGCATTCTGTGGATGAAATCCCGGATGTAACGTCAGAAGAAGTCAATGCATTGATTTACCGTTTACGTAAAAAGCTTCACGAGAATATTTGTGTAGAGAATATTAGAGGGAGAGGGTACATCTTATCGTTTGTATAAAATCTATAGAAGTTATTATGAAAACAGAACATAAATAAAAAAGAAAAAGCCCATTCAAAGAAATTTGAATGGACCTCTTGGGTATTTACTATCTTACGTTCATATCATTCGGATGCGGACCTTTGCGGCGATCCTTGTTCAATCCGTTGATTTGGCTCATCTCATCAGCAGTCAATTCAAAATCGAATACCTTGAAGTTTTCTTCGATTCTTGAAGGAGTGACTGATTTTGGAATGACAATAGTGTTATTTTGCAGGTGCCAGCGCAGAACAACTTGTGCAGGTGACTTACCATGAGCTTCTGCAATGTTCTTGATTGTATCATTTTGCAGCACTTCCCCGCCTTGCTCCAGCGGACTCCATGCTTCCACAAAGATATCATGCTTAGCACAGAACTCTTTTAATTCATTTTGTGCAAGGTGTGGATGGCATTCAACCTGGTTCAATACAGGCTTGACATCACACTCGTTCAAGATGCGCTCAAGATGTTCAATCTCAAAGTTGCAGACACCGATTGCTTTCACTTTGCCATCGTTGTAAAGCTTCTCCAAAGCTTTATATGTATCTACATACTCATCAAACTCAGGAGTCGGCCAATGAATCAAGTACAGATCCACATAGTCAAGACCCAGTCTCTCCAGGCTTTCATCAAAAGCACGAAGGGTATTGTCATAACCTTGATCAGTATTCCAGACTTTTGTCGTAATAAAGAGTTCTTCGCGCGGAACAGAAGCATCCTTAATCGCCTTCCCAACGCCTTCTTCATTTTTGTAGATCATTGCAGTATCAATGGATGTATAACCAGTTTCGATTGCTTTTGAAACAGCAGTCGCTGCTTGATCATTTTCAACCTGCCACACACCAAAACCAAGCTGAGGCATTTTCAAACCATTATTTAGAGTCACGAAATTCATCTGGCATTTCTCCTTTATAATTAAATTCCTTGCCAAGCAAACATACCTATAAGATATACGCCATGGTCTTTCTTTATTCACTTGGCCGGTAAGCCAATTATATAAAATCACCCTTGGATTGATAAAGTAAAGAGGCTTGAGTAGATTCGATCTTCTGTAAACGTACCACTATACAAAAGAGTTTCGTTTATAACGGTTTGTTTCTCCTGTAATCGTACCATTACACGAAAGAGTCCAGTTTATAACGGTACGATTCTCCCCGAATCGTACTACTACAAAAAAGAGTCCAATTTATAACGGCACAATCCCTTCATATCCAAAACACAAAAAAGAAGAGAGACATGTAGTCCCTCTTCCAAATCAGTATTATTTCCCTGCCGCAATTTCTGCAGCAACTTTTTTATTAACCGGAAGATCTTCAATCGGATCTTCAGCTTGCGTTGATCTCTTAATAAAGAATGAAAGAACCAGAGCCACGGCCGCAATTCCTGAAGCAACCAGGAATGCGTCGTTGATGCCGTGAAGCATCCCCTCCATTGTAACCTGCTGCTGCATTTGAGCCATCGCTGCTTCTGAAGGCTGACCGGTCACATTTTTCATCGCATCCTGCATAAGTTCCTTCGTATGTGTTACCGTACGGTTGGACATTACAGTGATCAGCAACGCTGTTCCAATCGCACCTGACACCTGGTTCAGCGTGTTGTTCATCGCTGTTCCATGAGGATAATAGCGTCTAGGCAGCTGATTCAGACCATTTGTGGAAACCGGCATCATGACCATTGACATACCGAACATCCTTACAGCATTCAGGACGACTAAGTTTGTGTAAGAAGTGTCTTGAGTCAACTTACTGAATAAATACGTTGTGACCACAGTAAGCAGCAAACCGCTTGAAGCAAGGACACGGCCCCCAAATTTATCAAACAGCCTTCCGGTGATCGGTGACATGAATGCCATCACAAGCGCACCAGGAAGCATAAGCAATCCGGCATCCAAAGGAGAAATTCCGCGGATTGTCTGTACATAAATCGGGATCATCAACATCCCAGAGAACAATGCCATATTGACAACCATCGTAATAGATGATGATAGAGCAAACATTGGATATTTGAATACCTTGAAGTTCAGCATCGGTCTTTCAAGCTTCGATTGGCGTGTAATGAAGATCACCAAGGAAACTACACCCAATGCAATCATTCCGTAAACCCAAGGACTATCCCAGCCTTTTGTACCTGCTGAACTGAAGCCGTATAACAAGCTTCCGAACCCAACGCTGGAAAGGATCACTGACAATAAATCCAAGCGGATATCGACTTTCTCTTTTTTATCCTTCAATAGGAAGAAACCAAGTAAAAGAACGATGATCGAGATTGGCGTTACGAAATGGAACAGCATTCTCCAGTCATAGTTCTCGACAATCCAGCCGGATAATGTCGGGCCAATTGCTGGAGCAGCCATCATGATCAAACCAAAAACACCCATTGCAGCACCGCGTTTTTCAACCGGGAAGCTGACTAACATAACATTCATCAATAACGGCATCATAATCGCTGTACCCGATGCCTGGATCATGCGTCCCGCGAGCAGAACCGGGAATACATGAGCAACCCCTGCCAGTAATGTACCGATTGTGAACAAACTCATTGCCACAAGGAACAAGCGGCGGACCGAATATTTTTCAATAAGAAAAGCGGTTGTTGGAATCAATACTCCATTCACCAGCATGAAGCCGGTTGTCAACCACTGTACCGTAGACGCTTCGACCTCCAGCTCCATCATGATGGATGGGAGGGCGATATTAAGCAATGTATTATTTAGAAATGCGATAAAAGCTCCGACCATAAGGACCGCCAATATCCCATATTGAGGACGTACATTTTTTGTTGTACCTTCCATTTAGTTTCCCCCTATACTATTAGTTCATTTTTTTGTACTGTCATTTTAAACAAGATATATCATATACCATCGGTACAAAAAATTCAATTGGAAATTTAATTTTTTTTATAAAGGTTTGTAGAATCCTTGATACTAGGTTATTATCAACATTATACAGGGAGTATAGTCAGGGGTGAAAAAAATGAACAAAAGAAAGCAGCATGTGATTACAAAAGCACATGAACTGTTTATCGAAAAGGGATTCCAGCAAACATCCATTCAGGACATTTTGGATGACAGCGGTATTTCTAAAGGGACATTCTACAATTACTTCTCCTCGAAAAATGAATTGTTAATTGAATTGTTCAAGTCCATTTACAATGAAATAGTAAAGAAAAGGAATGACCTGCTGATAGGCCAGGATCCTTCTGATATAAATATTTTCATCAAGCAGATCGAGCTTCAAATGATCGAGAATAAAGAGAACAAATTAATAACCCTTTATGAAGAAGTCATGATGTCAAAAGACGAGGATCTAAAGAACTCGGTCAAAAGAGGGCAGCTTAAGATGATTTACTGGCTGCACGGCCGTTTCCTGGACATTTTTGGCGAAAGCAAAAGACCTTATCTTTTGGACTGCGCCATCACGTTTCTCGGCATCCTTCACCATAACCTCCGCTATTACTCATTGGTCAATAACACGACCACCGGGCTGCACAGGGTTGTCCACTACAGTGTAGACCGGATCGTCAATATTGCGGAGGAACTTGAAAAAGGAACTAAACCGTTATTCCAACCCGAACTCCTTCAAGTCTGGTTTCCTGAACATCAAACGGACAGCCAGGATTCCAGACAGGAGCTCCATCATACCGTTTTCTTTTTAAAACAGCAGCTTACTGACATAGAACAGCAGGTGAAATATCAGGAACTTCTGGATTTTATCCAGGAGGAGCTGCTGCACTCCAAGACACCACGCCGTTTCCTGGTGGAGAGTGCATTCTCTTCTTTAAAAGAAGGAGAAGAATTATTTGAGGAACCTCATTTTGAAAGGCTTGAGAAATTAATCATCATGAATTTACAGTGATACCCATCAGCCAAAACAAAAAGATGCACATATTCTGTGCATCTTTCTTTGTCATTCATACTGAGATGGATCAATAAGAAATGTATAAGCCAGGTAAAGGACCATGCAGACGGCCATTGTCAGGAACCCCCATCCCAGGATGATTTGGTCGGTGAGCAAATAGTTATTACATAAGGTGCTTGGAGTTTTAATATACAACCATCCTCCCGCGATAAACAGGAGTGTAAAACTGATAATTACTGTATTCTTTACTGCAGTTCGGAGTTTCCCCCAGCTGTTGCGCAGCGGTATTCCTGCCAGAAAAGGCAGACTGATGAATTTAAATATTTCTACTGACATTAACGTCAATGCCTCATCCATAGTTCTCGGAATCATCCAATAAACCAATATGATAGAAAATAGCAGGATTCCTGGGACCCCATTCTCATTGCACTTATTGAAAAATCGAGGGAACTTCGTTTGAATATAACTTCCCATTAAGAACCCGGCTGCAACAAGCAGCGGCATCTGCATATGCATATGAACCAGCATAATCGACTCCATTAAGTTGGCGACAGGAGGAAGAGCCAAAGCTATGAGCAGCAGCAATCCTACTAGAAACTGATTGTCCATGGTCAATCTCCCTCTTCCTTTTCCAGAATAGCCTTCAGTTCAGCAGCTGCTTCCTCGACCTTTGTGTAATCCAGGACATCAATCAAATTCCCTTTTTTATCAACCAGATAGAATGCAGAATTATGCGCAAAGTTACCGTTACCGTCTGGAATGACAATGACTCCGAACTCATCCAGAAGCCGGATCAGCTCCTTTGGATCGGGAATCCTTGCCATTCTCCAGGCTTCCCCGTCACTATGAAAATAGTCTTTATACTTATCCAATGTGCCTGGTCCGTCCCTCTCCGGATCAAAACTGATGCTTAAGAATACAATATCGTCACCAATATACTTTTCAGGCAGTCTATCATAAACTTTGGACATATTGTATTCCAACTGTGGACATACCGTTGTACAGGCCGTATATAGAAAAGTGATGAAGACGTACTTTTCCTTGAATTCTGTAATGTTGTATTTCCTTCCAAAACTGTCTTCCAATATTACATCAGGAAATGCCGGCTGATGATCAATAAGCCGATTCACTCTGGCAGTTTCTGCAGTATAGGCTTGAAAGCCATCCGTTCCTATATAAAATAAAACCACACCGAACACCAGGACAAAAACACAAGACAATATGGTTGGTTGAGCCTTCCCCACTGGATCACTTCCTTTTGGATTCCTCAATTGCTGCTGAAAAATGGGTCACCAGGTTTTAAATGGAGGAGATCCCGGAGGAGCATTGATGACCATATCGACAACTGGCAGAACATATGCCATGGCTACCAAGACCAGCATGACAATGATCCACACACCCCATCGTTCTGTCCAGTATGGAGTGCTGCTTGCGTTGTCTTCTTCTTCTGCGATCGGAAACTCGGTCTCTCCTTTTGGTGCACGGAACATAAGATGGAAAACGGCATAAACCTGGATAATCACCCCTATCATCAGTAAGGTTCCTCCAATCGCCAGCAAGAACAAGTATGGATCCCAGCTCAGCGCTGTGGCATGATCTCCATACGTTGTATAAGAAGTCCTTCTTGGTGATCCGAGCAAGCCTGCATAATGCATGGCTCCAGACATAAACAGCATTCCGACAGCCCAAATGATGGTCTGGATGACACCCAGCCTGTTAATAGCCGGTGTTAAAATACGGCCTGAAATATACGGCACAAGCCAATAGCTGACTCCAAAGAAAGTAAGAATCGCGGTGGTCCCTAATGTCAAATGGAAGTGGCCGACAATCCACATCGTATTGTGAACGACCTGATCCAATTGGTTTGTGCTTTGTACGATTCCTCCCGCTCCTCCAGGTATGAAGGCAACCATGGCAACAAACGGGGCAAGGAACCTTACATCTCCCCAGGGCATCTTTTTATACCAGCCTATCAATCCTTTTCCTCCCTGCTTCCTGGCAGTCCGTTCAAACACCCGAAACATGGCATAAGCAGTCATTAAGGAAGGAAACCCGATAGCCAAACTCATGAATACGTGCATGAACTTGATTGATTGTGATATCCCTGGATCGATAATTTGATGGTGGAATCCTCCGGTTATATTCATGACGACCAGCCCAATGATGACAACCCGGGTCAATGTGTCGCTGAAGCGGCGTCCACCGATGACTTTTGGAACAATTACATACCAGGCGGATATGGCAGTCAGATACCAAATGTTTACCAGTGTGTGTCCAAAAGCCCAGAACAAAGTACGTGCAACCATGACATTGATTGTTTCAACCCAGCCGAATGCCCAAGGAATAATCATCAAAACTTCGACAGTGACAGGCAGGCTTCCGAAAAACAGGAGGACAAAAACACCTGTGGCAAAGTAGGCAAGAATCGGCAGATGCTCCCCTTTATTCGCTTTCCTCCAGTCGGCAACATTGAAAAATGCTCCAATCGCTGCCATCCAAACACCCAGTACGATAAAAACCAATCCAATGTAGAAATACGGGGACGCAGCCATTGGGGGATAGAATGTGTACATGACAGATGCCTCGTTTTGGAGTATAGGGATCACAGCCATGACAAATCCAAAGATTTTCATCCAAAATCCTGCCCAAGCCATCTTCCTTGTAAAGGGAAGGATTCCTCCAAGGGTATGTGATAATGCCGCGTAGAAATAACCGATGGTAAAAAAGGCTGAAAGGACGACTACCAGGAGAAATCCATGAGCCGTCAGGATTTGATAGTAATTCGCCCATGAGGGTAGTTCCAATACTCCCGCGCGGTTTAATCCTTGCAATAACCCCAGGATTCCTCCAAGCAGCAATGCCACAAAAGCAACAGATATATATGATTTCGTCAAGCGTGAATCTTGCGGGCTGATCCCCAGCACTTTTTTTGTTTTTTCACTGAATGAGTCGATTTGAATTGCTTCCATTTTTGCGTCCCTCCTTTATTTGACTGTTATAGTGGTGCTCATTGCTTGGTGGCCGGCACCGCAGTATTCATTGCAAAGAACGAGATAGCTGCCAGGTTCATCAAACTTCTGGGTAATCTTTTGAATTTGTCCCGGCATGACCATAGCATTCACATTCGTATTTGCAATTTGGAATCCATGAACGACATCTTTTGAAGTCAAAGTGAAATGGACAGTCGCTCCGGCAGGAATCTCTATTTCTGAAGGTGTAAAGGTGAATAACTGCAGTGTCATCACCACTTCATACTCATTTTCACCTACCTGGGTGATGCCGGGATTATCAAATGGTGCCGTTTCATCTACTTTTTGAGGATCAATTGTTTCCTTGTGGCTTGGCGGCCCCATTCCAAATGCATAGGCCTGATAACCGGTAATAATCATAAATCCCATAATCAGTCCAAAACTAAGTGTAAGCCAGATTTTTTCATCTAAATGCATTTTCCATCCCTCCCTATACTCGGTCCATATAGAATCCAAACAAAAGAAAATATGTTAAAAGAATGACCAGTCCTACAACTCCAACCGAGATCCATGTACCAATTTTGGATTCTTGCCGATTAGCGCCTTCTTCTCTAGCAGATTTCATGAAATCCCTCCTTATTAACTTCTTACCATAATAATAATTGATAATGATTATCATTTTTGTGATTCAAATCACAACTACTGTGTCAATAAAAACACAAAAAGAGCCGCTCCATTTTCAGAGCAGCTCTTTATCAGAATGTATCTTATTCCACTACCAACAGCGCAGTCATTTCCTGATGCCCTTCTCCGCATGGAACATTGCACCTGATTGTATATTCTCCCGCTTTCAGGTTGGCTGTTGCTTTTCCTTCACCGTCGATTTTCACGTCTGTGCCTTCAATTGTTATTCCATGGTACCCGTCCGCATTTTTCAAATTGATTGTGACATCTCCTGCCGGCACTGTATACTCCTGCTTATCAAACTCCCAGTTGGAAGCCTCAACTGTTACAGTGTTCCCTTCACTGCTGCTTGCATCCTCTGAACCACAGGCTGTCATCAACACACCAATGAGTAAAAACGGCACTAACCATAATCCTTTTTTCATATAAATGCTCCTTTCACTTTTCTGATTTCACTATATCAACTTCCTCTCACCAACTAAGTGATTGTAATCACACAAAAAGAATTATTTTGTTGTTTTTCGTTATTTAAACCTAAAAAGAAGAACCGTCCCCGGTCCTTCCTTCTATCCCCCAATATAGGACATCTCAATTTTTTCTCTGGTCTTGCTTGCTTCCGTCCGGATTTCTGAGTAACGGTCATCCCGTCTTTCCCAGATATCATGGACTTTTTTCAGGATTTGTTCGGAAGAAAACCCACTTCTCAGCATTGCCCTGAGATCGAATCCTGAGGATGCAAACAGACACGTATATAGTTTGCCGTCTGTAGAAAGCCGTGCCCTCGTGCATGAACCGCAGAAAGTTTCTGAAACAGAGGAAATAAACCCAACCTCTGAACTGGAACCTTTATATCTGTATCTTTTGGCCACTTCACCGAAATAATCTTTGCTGACCGGCTCAAGCGGAAACTTATTGTTAATCATCTGGTATAGCTCTTTCTTGGTGATAACATCTTTTAAATTCCAACCATTTGTCGAGCCTACATCCATGAACTCGATAAACCGAAGGGTGATGCCTTCCTTCATGAAGAACTCTGCCATCGGCATGACTTGATCATCATTCAGTCCCTTTTTGACGACCATATTGATCTTGGTTTCCAGACCGATTTCTCTTGCTTTAAAAATTCCTTTTAATACAGGAGAGACCCCCGTATTCATATTATTTATCGATTTAAAGACCTCGTCATCCAATGTATCAAGACTTACATTCACTCTGCATATACCTGCATCCTTTAACGCCTGTGCATATTTAGCCAGGAAAACGCCATTGGTCGTCAGAGTGACATATTTAACCCCCCGGATTGCCGAGAGATGTCTAACCAGGTCAGTCAAATCCTTTCGAAGCAAGGGCTCGCCGCCAGTCAGTCTGATCTTTTCAACACCCAGCTCAGCGAAAATTTCAGCGGTCCGGACAATTTCTTCAAATGATAGGATTTCGTCTTTATTCATAAACGGATAATCGGGTCCGAATATTTCCTTAGGCATGCAGTAGCTGCAGCGAAAATTACATCTGTCAGTAACGGAGATTCTCAAGTCCCTTAATGGACGGGACAAGGTATCGGTCGTATGCATAATCTGACTCTCTCCTTTTTTATTTCTGATGTTGGTCATCTTATCATCATTTTTCGCAGACAGGTATGACATTTATCACACTCAGACCAAATAATGTTCATAATCCTGTCGGGTGTTAATATTATGAAAAGACGCTTCTTCTCCGAAAAACTCTTTTTCAATATACAGAGCTGAAATATCAGAAAGGAGAAAGTGCATTTTTAAATCGTTATTTTTAAGGAGCTGATGGATTTTTTCAAGGATTGAATAATGATAAAGCCCTATTAATGGCTGCTTCTTTCCATTTATGATGGGAATGACTGCCTGATGCTCCCCTGTTGTATAGCGAAGGAGCTTTTTTAAGATCAGCGAAGTCATCATCGGTACATCGACGGGAGTGATCAGATACCATTCACTTTTATAGGCTCGCATTGCTGTATACAGACCGGCCAAAGGACCGCACCCTCTGTATTCCTCTTCATCCATTACCACCTGCAAGTCCGTCTCTTTTTTATAAAAGGGATACAAATCTTTATTGGTCACAAGTATGGTGATTTCTGTAATCCCTTTCAAAGCTTCAATTGAATATTCATAAAAAGGTCTACCTTTATATTCCGCTATGGCTTTGTTACTGCCAAACCTTCTTGAATATCCTCCTGCCATGACAATGCCTGCAATCCGGTTATTGGTCATAAAAATTCCACAACTTTCTTCTTAATTGTCTATTGTATATTAAATGGTAACATGATATTTTAAATGTCAGTGTGATAAATGATACAGTCACTAACTGAATGGTTTGTCCCTATATAAAATGATTCAATGTTACACGGTCACTGGAACAATACTTATTAATAGGGTGGAGTGATTGAGAATGGCAATAAACTCGTTCAGGGTAAGTGACACAGAGTTAATCTCCGAAGAACTGAAAAATTTACTGATGTCCATCAGTACCCCAAGAAAAATCAAAGGTGATACCTTTTTGTTTCAGGAAGGCGAAGATGCCTCTGAATTATATTTGATAAAATCAGGCCTCTTCCAGATCAGCAAACTGACAATGGAAGGCAGAGAATTGAACATGAGGATCTGCAAGGCCAACGATATCATCGGTGAGTTGACCTTGTTCACAACAGATGCTAAATATATGCTCAGTGCCCTGGCACTTTCCGACAGTGAAGTACTTGTGATAAAAAAAGATTTCCTGGAAGCTGAATTAGTTAAAAATGCCAACCTGACGTTTGAATTCATGAAATGGATCAGCACCCACCTTAGAAAAAACCAGTCTAAAATCAGGGACTTGGTCATGAACGGAAAGAAAGGCGCTCTTTACTCTACATTAATCCGCTTCACCAACAGCTACGGGGTGAATACAGATGAGGGAATCTTGATTGATATCCATCTTACTAATCAGGAGTTTGCCAAATTCTGTGCCGCCACACGTGAAAGTGTCAATCGTATGCTGAGTGAGCTGAAAAAAAGAGGAGCCATTGGCATGACGTCCGATGGAAGAATCATTGTGAAAGACTTACAGTACCTTAAAGATGAAATAGGCTGTGAAGACTGCCCAATCAGCATTTGTAATATAGATTAACGCTATTATAGTTCAATAATATAATTAATTCCCCAGCTATCTTGAATATTGAGGTAGCTTTTTATTTTGCTTTTTTTTATCCGTCTGCTGTGATGTACTTCACAACCCTCAAGAATCTCTTTTGCTACGATACCCTTATCAAGAAATATACTATCGTCCTTGAAGGGAGCAATTTACAATGAAGAGTCCAAAAATACAACTTTCTCTTCAAACATCTAGTTTAGTAGCAGGCTTCATGATCTGGGTCATCATTTCATCATTAATGCCCGATATTAAACAGGATATTGAACTTACCAGCCAGGAAGCAGCACTTGTCACGGCCATACCAGTCATTCTCGGTTCAGTGCTGAGAGTGCCATTAGGCTTTTATACAAATAGGTTGGGGGCACGTGTTACCTTTACCTTAAGTTTCTTTCTATTAATGATTCCTGTGTTCTATATCAGTATTGCTGACTCGTTAATCGATTTAATTATTGGCGGCCTATTTATTGGTATCGGCGGAGCGACCTTTTCAATCGGTGTAACTTCTCTGCCAAAATACTTTGCCCCTGGCAAACATGGCCTTGTAAACGGGATCTACGGAGCAGGAAATATAGGGACGGCGATAACAGCATTTGCCGCACCGGTCATTGCCAGTTCTATTGGCTGGCAGATGACGGTAAGGCTTTATCTGGTATTATTGATTGTGTTTGGTCTCCTGAATTTGGTTTTGGGTGATAAACATGAGAAAAAAGTAAATCTCCCAATCATGAATCAAATTAAAGAAGTCTATAAGAATACGACTCTGTGGAGTTTAAGCCTGTTTTATTTCATAACATTTGGTGCGTTTGTGGCTTTTACCGTATATCTGCCAAACTTCCTTGTGAACCATTTCGGGATGACTCCTGTGGATGCAGGGCTGCGCACGGCCGGGTTTATAGCTCTCGCTACATTAATGCGTCCGATTGGAGGCTACCTGTCCGATAAATTCAATCCTTTCGCTATTCTGATTTTCGTGTTCGCCGGTTTGACTTTCTCAGGAATATTGCTTTCATTCTCACCTACCCTGCAGCTTTATACCATCGGCGTATTGACTGTGGCTTTCTGTGCTGGTATCGGGAACGGAACTGTCTTTAAGCTTGTGCCGATGTACTTCTCTAAACAAGCTGGTATCGTGAATGGGATTGTATCAGCCATCGGGGGACTTGGAGGCTTCTTCCCTCCTTTGGTACTGACAACTGTTTTTGGAGCAACCGGACATTATGCGATTGGTTTCATGGCCTTATCAGAATTTGCTTTAGCCAGTTTGATTATTGTGCTGTGGATGTTCTTCCAGGAAAAGCTGAGCGTTGAGAGCAAGATTATTAAGAGCACTGCCCAAGGCATGCTCATTACGGATTCAAGTGGTGTGATACAAAAGATCAACCCTGCTTTTACAAAACTGACAGGATACGAACAGGAAGACGTGGTCGGCAAGAGACCAAATGTACTTCAGTCAGGAAAACATAACAAATCATTCTACACTCAACTGTGGAAACAGGTCCGGGAGCACGGTTTCTGGCAGGGAGAGATATGGAACAAGCGAAAGAACGGTGAGATTTATCTTGAATGGCTGACAATCAGTGAAGTAAGTAACGATGCGGGAGAAGTGAAATACTACGTTGGCCAATTCAGTGATATTACGACTGAGAAAAGGAAAGTCAATTAATGTAAAAAAGCTGTCCTTTCAGGTTTGATAGGACAGCTTTTTTCACCTTGATAGATAATCAATATACCATTTATCGAAATCCTCCTGATGGAAGGATTTGAAGTACTGAACACTGTTTTCATGCTTCAGTTTAGAAGTTGGATCACCAACAACCGCAATAATATTATCGAGATCGGCTGTGAGATGAAGGTCATCTTCACTTCTAATCAAGACAATTTTAGGGTGAATCTCCTTCTTGAAACCTTCGACGATAATGAGATCCAATTCTATCAGCCGGTAAAATTCAAGTATATTCCCGAGGGTCCATTTCTTGTTGAGGATTGACAAATCAAGAGTGCCCCCGCCCTCAACACCGGACATGATAGCTCCAGCTTTTTGGTGACGGTCGCTGTCTGTTCCAGGCAAAATATCGGGTTTACCGTGTCCATGATGCTTGCAGGAACCAACCTGGTATCCCATATCAGAGGCCATTTTAATTAACTTCGAAGATAGAGTCGTTTTACCGCTTTTCTTGTATCCGACAACCTGAATGATATTCATTTATTTCAGCTCCAAATGATTGTTTATCTTTTAGGGGTTAGTATAAAGGAAGAATATATTCCTTTCAACACAATCTGCATGATCAAAAATATACTCAAGAGGTGACTATGATGTCAGAATTAACCCATTTCAATCAGCAAGGCAGGGCCAAGATGGTTGATATATCAGACAAGAATGACACAACGCGTACAGCGGCTGCTCAGTCCAGCATCAAGGTAAATAAAGAGATCTACGAAAAAATCGTCGGCAATCATTTCAGTAAAGGAGATGTCTTAGCCGTTGCACAAGTAGCCGGTATCATGGCATCCAAACAGACTTCCTCCGTCATTCCCATGTGCCACCCGATTCCCATCAGCGGTGTCGATATCCGCTTTGATTGGAAAATCGAGAATGATACACATGAGCTGATCATCCTCACCGAGGTAAAAACCAAAGGGAGTACAGGTGTTGAAATGGAGGCACTGACTGCCGCATCCATCACGGCACTTACCATATACGACATGTGTAAAGCAGCAGATAAAGGTATGGTGATCGGCGAAACCTTCCTTCTTGAAAAAACAGGGGGAAAGAATGGCGACTATAAACGAAAAGCATGAACAAAATCCCCCTCGGAAGAATGACCGGGGGGATTCTGGAATTTAGGAATGGATGCTTTAGTTGGTGGAGTACTGCAAGGGATTTAAGAGGATGCTGGGACGGCATCACTATAAGGACATCATTTCCTTCCCGCTTCTCTTTTGATGACGGCATAGACCCTCTTTGAGGACATCATTTTTTACACGATCCTCTTTTGATGACGGTATAGACCCTCTTTGAGGACATCATTTTCCACCCGCTTCTCTTTTGATGACGGCATAGACCCTCTTTAAGGACATCAATTTTTACTCGATCCTCTTTTGATGACGGCATAGACCCTCTTTAAGGACATCATTCTCTTTTTTTCAGCTTTTGGTGTATCCCGCGCACCGAGCGCGGGACATCATTTTCATTTTTTCAGCTTTTGATGTATTCCACGACTCTTTGTTATCCAACCCCCTAAGACTGCTATAATTTCCTAAAGCATGAACAAAATCCCCGCGGTGTGAATAACCGGGGGGATTTCTTTCGACTTTAATAAATTCCTATTTATGATCTTTGTTCCATACCCCTGATGAGCAGCAGCAATAAGAATGAAAGTGAGATGCTTACCAAAACATACTGCCAGGCAAGATGGGTTTCTCCTGACTCCAGGGCAAGATAGATGGCAGTCGAGATGGTTTGTGTTTTTCCAGGGATATTTCCCGCGAACATCAAGGTTGCCCCGAACTCTCCCAGTGCCCTTGTAAAACTGAGGACAATCCCCATCATAAGTGATTTGGCAGCAAGCCGGATAGACACATAATAAAACACCTTCCACTCCCCTGCACCATCGACCCGTGCCGCCTCTTCTATATCATTATTGACACCGGAAAATCCAGTTTTGGCTGCCTGGTACATCAGAGGGAATGCCACCACCACTGATGCTATTACTGCAGCTGCTTTAGTAAATAGGATTGTTTGTCCGAACATGAAATCAATGAATTCTCCAACTGGACTGTTGATCCCGAAAACAATCAATAATAAAAATCCTATAACGGAAGGCGGCAATACCAAAGGCAATAGAAACAATGTTTCGACTACACTCGTTGTTTTTTTATTGGAAGCCTTTAACTTATAGGCTGAGTATACACCGATAATGAATGTAGTCGCTGTTGCTGAAGCAGCAACCAGTATTGATAATTGTATGGGAAACCAAAATCCGGCCATCTTTTACACCTACTGAATTCCATTTATTTCTGTTTTAAAACCGTATCCCTTAAATATCTTTAAAGCATTTTTTCCTTTTAGGAAATCCAGAAAAAGCTTGGATTCTTCATGTTGGTCACTTTCCCCGACCATTCCGCCCCAATACAGGATTGGTGAGTGAGTATCCGCTTCAAACTTGTGGATGACCTTGATGTCCTGAACCGCCATAGTGTCGCTTTCATAGACAATCCCGGCATCGGCTGCCCCGTGGTCAAGAAGGGTCAAAACATGACGAACATCTTTGGCAAATACCATTTTGAGAACCGCTTCCTCCCAAAGATTCATATTTTCCAATGCCTGCTTGGCATAGAGTCCCGCAGGTACGGTTTCAGGTGTCCCGATTGCCAGTGTAAGATCACTTTCTAATAGATCGTTCAGCCCTGCTGCCTGGCTATCCTGGCTGACAACCAGCACGAGACTGTTTGAAAACAATCTTTCTCCAGCTGATACGGCCCCAATGTCTGCTAAGGTTTGATAATCTTTCTCTGAAGCTGATAAAAATATATCAATCGGAGCACCTTGTTCTATCTGTTTACGGAGAGAACCGCTTGAACCAAAGTTATAAGAGAGTTTGACCTCTGGATATTCAATTTCAAATTGCTCCTTGATCTCTTCAAGGCTGTCCTTCAAGCTTGCAGCAGCGGAAATGGTCAGTTCGATTCTTTCTGAATCAGAACCTGTACAGGCTGACAGGAAAAGGATACATCCCACTAATAAGATTAATATTTTTCTACTCAACGCCCTGCACTCACCTTTTATCTTTATTTAACTCAGCTGTAATATGCCGCAGCTCAGGTAAAATAAGCTTCTCCATCGCCAATCTGACTGCACCGGTTGATCCTGGTACAGAGAAAACTGCCTTCCCATTGCTTACACCTGCAATCGCACGGGATAAAAGGGCAGATGAACCGATATCTTCTGTATAACTTAAATAGCGGAATAATTCACCGAAACCCGGAAGTTCTTTTTGTAGAAGCGGCTTGACCGATTCAATCGTGACGTCCCTCATCGCTATTCCAGTACCGCCATTTAGCAGGACCGCATCGATATCATGATTATCCAGCCCTGATTGCACAGCTGTAGAAATATCCCCTTTCTCATCTTTTACAATTACATAATCACTGATGATATGCCCTTCCTGCAACAGCTTCGCTTTCATCAGGCTCCCGCTTTTATCAGTATCCCAGTTCCTGGTATCACTCACCGTTATTATTTTGCAACGCATTTGCATTTCGTTGTTTGGTATATGGTCATGAGCCATTGTCTGCACTCCATTCTTTTTTAGTTCTGCTTAAATTTTATCATCAGCGGCTCCCTTGCCTTGTGAAAAAAATCACTCCTGGCTGACCGGCTTTTTGTAAGAAGCAACAAAACAGCAAAAAAAGATTAAAAAATCCACCTGATTTGTGATGGGCATCACGGCTGCTTCTTATCTAAACTTGTAGAATTGATAGTGAGAGGATTACCCAAAAGGAGGAGTAAAAGTTATGTTGTCATGTCATCATAATGGTCAATTCATTGAAGGACTGCCTCTATCCCCCGGCCTTCAGTTATTGAAAAATGAACATGTTGCCTTAAACGAACAAAAAAAGGATATATATGATCAAGCACGAGGTTTAATTTCATCTTTATCAAAAGGCATTTATAAAATAGAGGAAATCATTGATTTAAGAGATAACGTCCTGAGCTTCTTCAAGGAACTTCATGCTCACTCTGAAAAGGAAGAAGAATACCTTTTCAATATGATGGCAGTCCATATGGATCGACACTCAGGGCCGCTGGTTGTCATGGAACTCGAGCATGAGGAAGCAAAACGCCTCATCAATCAGTTCCTCGGTAATACTGAACATTCCACGGATGGGAAGGAAACTAGTGCCGCCATAGAAAATTGCCGGCTGATAATTGAAGCCTATCATGTGCTGTCGTCCCATTTCATGAAAGAAGAGCAGGTTCTCTTCCCTATGGCAGAAAACGTGCTGAGTGACGATCAAAAAGAAGATCTTTGGAAGCATGTGGCGAATGCGTCGTAAAGCAGTAGAAAAAGCTCATGAGAGGCAGTTTTCCTCTTATGAGCTTTTTTGTTTTAATCACCCTCCGCTTACCGGCGGGATCAACGCAACCGTATCACCAGATTTTACAATGTCTTCCGGAACAGCATATTGTTCATTCACTGCAGCCATGACATGATCCATCTTGGATAAGTGATACTGTGCGGTTAGGAGTTTTTTCAGATCTTCGACTGTAATTTCTTCCTTATTTATTTCCAGCTGTGCCTGCCCCGCTTCTTCCTGCAAGTGGGCAAATAATAAAACTTTAATCATTTCTCTCCAACTCCCTTTAAGTCCGGCTTCCCGGATGGATAGGCTTTTGTCTCACGCTGATCGCCAATCCATGTTTCTCCGTCTTCCCAATGTTCCTTTTTCCAGATCGGAACAATCTCCTTAATCCGCTCAATCGCATATTCGTTTGCTTCATAGGCCGATTTCCTGTGTGGGGAAGAAACGGCTATGACAACCGCTATATCTGAAATATCCAGCCTGCCGATCCTGTGGGTTATAGCCATTTGGACACCCGGCCACTTTTCTTCCGCTTCTGTTGAAATCTTCTCCAGCATTTTTACAGCCATCGGAATATACGCCTGATATTCAAGATAAAGAGTCCGCTTCCCCTTCGTCCACTCCCTTACCGTACCGATAAAGGTCGTGATGGCTCCTGCTTCTCTTCTTTCCACCTTGGCTATGACTTCTTCTGTTACTATCGGCTCTATCACGACTTCAAATCTATTCATTTTACATTCTCCTTGTATATATAAAGTCTACCTTTCTTCCAAAAGCAGAATTTCAATTCCCATACCTTTTTCGTATCCTCTTGTTCCTCCGGGCAGTTCAATGAATGCATTAGCAGAGGCAAGCGAAGAAACAACACTTGATTTATCCAACCCGGACGGCACAGCAGTCAATCTGCCTTCTTCAAAAAATACAGCTGCCCTTACAAATCGCGTAAATGGGTTCGGCTTCTTGAAGTCGGCACCCAATATTCCTCTGACTTTTTTCAAATGAGGTTCTTTCACATGCAGATATGTTTGGATAACCGGGCGCGTCAATAATTCAAATCCTACATAGCAGGCTGAAGGGTTGCCGGAGAGACCAAAGAGTAGCTTCCCGTCTCTTTCAGCTACTGTCGTAACACTTCCAGGCCTCATTCCGATTTTATTAAAAAGGACATTCGCCCCCATTTTCTCATAGATCTCAGGGAGATAGTCATAGTCACCGACAGATACTCCTCCTGTTGTGATAAGGAAATCGACTTCCTTCATTGCTGTATTTACTTGCTGAAAGCATTCTTCAAGGTCATCTTGGAACTGTCCAAAATAAATACCTTCTCCGCCAGCCCGTTCAATTTGGGAGAGGATCATATACGTATTACTGTTCCTGATTTTCCCCGGTTCCAAGGACTCGTTTACCTCCAGCAGTTCACTGCCTGTTGCAATGACGCCTACCTTTGGTTTCCGAATGACCGTTACATCCCGGTATCCGAAAGTGGCCAATAGAGCCGTGACACCCGGATTAATAAACGTTCCTTTCGGGACAAGAGCGGCGCCTTTCCTCGTTTCTTCTCCCTTGAAAGAAATGTTGTCACCTTCTTGGTATTTGCGGTTGATCTCTACATAGCTGACATCATTTTGATTACTTGATTTCGTCAATTCCAGCATGACGACCGCGTTGCAGCCATCTGGGATTTGTGCTCCCGTCATAATCCGGACTGCCTGGTTGCTTTCGACCTTCTCCGAAAATACACTGCCTGCACCGATTTCCCCTACAACCTTAAGCTTTGCCGGTAGTTCCCGGCTGGCGTTTTCTGTATCCTCCGCTCTGATGGCAAAACCATCATAAGGAGAACGATTGAAAGAAGGAACGTCATGATCTGCGACTAAGTCCTCGCCTAAATACCGTCCATGCGCTTTTGTTATATCCACGATTTCACTTTCCCCAGCAAAAGCAAATTCCATCACCTTATCCACAGCTTCTATTACTTTAATCGGAGTTCTTTTAGTCAGCATTCGTTCCATTCCTTTCTAGCCTACTAATCTATAATAAATACTCTTTGCCTTTTCAATATCCGCCGTTCCATGTATCAGCGTTCTTCCATCTGAGAAGAAAACGAGACGGTATTCTTCATATTCAAAAGAAAGTAAATAAGGGTTACTATTAAGTTTTTTCATATGTGACAGCTGCTTTTCGAGTCGATGTAAATCTGCCTCTTTGCCGCCCGTCCTAATTTGGACAGTGTTCCTTCCGCAAAGTACAGCCGCCTTCGTCATATTTTCATATTTTAGATAAGAATATTCAGGGTTCTTCCCGCAAGCCGGGCAATTGTCTCTCTTCGACTTTGTTACTTCCATTGTATAAAACTGATTATTCCAAAGATCAAATGTATGAAGCCCTTTTCTCAAAGCCCCATGATCTTCAACAAGTATCTTCAATGCCTCCGCCGTCTGGAGGGACGTCACCATTCCGACAGCAGGAGGTATGATGCCAGCCGTATCACAGGTAGCACCGGATAGCGGGATTCCCTGCATCAGGCAGTTAAGACAAGGTGTTACTCCCGGAATGATCGTGTAAGACATCCCCGTGCTGCCGACACATGATCCATAAATCCATGGAATATTGAATTTTTGCGATACATCATTTATGACCATCCGGATGTCAAAGTTGTCAGAAGCATCCATGATGAGATCGACATTCTCAAGTAAAGGCGGAAGCGATTGAGCATTTGCATCCATTACATGGGCTGCTATTTCTGTTTCTGAATTGATCCGGTTTAACGCCCTTTTGGCGGCTATGGCCTTTGGCATTTGAACCCTCGCATCTTCTTCAATGAATAACTGCTGTCTTTGCAGATTGCTCCACTCCACATAATCACGGTCAACAAGTGTCAACCTGCCTATGCCTGCACGGACGAGAAACTCCGCATTGGAAGTCCCCAGCGCACCGCATCCAACGACTAGGACGTGCTTATTCCTGATTTTGTTCTGCCCGCTCTCCCCAATGGGATTAAACAGGATCTGTCTTGAATAACGATCATCCACTTTAACGGCTCCCTTTCAATCTATAAATAATAAGTACAATGACTATATGTTATGAGTAATAAATATCACAGCTATAATATTTTCTATAACCTATACTAATAGTGCAGGAAGAAGAGTGCAGTGATGTATTTCACATGGTAAGGAGGAAAATTAATGCTATCTGTAAAAGTAGATATACAGAATCTTGAAGAGTTACATTTGCCATTATTGAAATTGGGATTTTCAAATAGGACCGGTTCCTATATATATAAGGAGAACAATCGGGACCTTCTAAGAGGGGAATATGACTCCGAGAGCAGCAGTTTCCTATTTGAATTCTCGCCGGGATTGAACCTGGAAGAATACACCGCCATCCATAATTTATTGAAGGAAATCATCCGTGCCGGTGAGCTCAAATTCGATGATTCCAACAGCTTGCTCGGGTATTTAAAAGATGGGGAAGGCGCATATATATTGACCAACTGGTCTCAATGGCATGAATTTCTTCAAGATGCAAAGCTGAGGTCATTGGAAGGGAAAAAAGTCCGGGTGCTGGATGAAAATGACAAGGAACTTGCTTCAGGTCTTTATGTTGAGTCCAAGAAAGATGAGGAAACAAATAAAATTAAAGAGTGTGCGGTCATTACGTTATTCGGCGAAAGATCTTATAAGGGTGAGTCTTTAAAGATTGAACCTACTAATGAGTGGTAAATTACTAAGAAGAGTTCCGGCTAAGATGCCCGGAGCTCTTTTTTGTTTAAATGTCAGCATTTTGGCATTACCGGCCCATTGAGGTTCCAGTTTGGATGGGGTGCTGGCCCGCAAAACGAGTTTCCGGCCCATTGAGATTCCAGTTTGGATGGGATGCTGGCCCACAAAAGGAGTTTCCGGCCCATTGAGTTTCGGTTTTTGATGGGATGCTGGCCCGCAAAACGAGTTTCCGGCCCATTGAGGTTCCGGTTTGGATGGGGTGTTGGCCCGCAAAAGGAGTTTCCGGCCCATTGAGATTCCGGTTTGGATGGGGTGTTGGCCCGCAAAAGGAGTTACCGGCCCATTGAGATTCCGGTTTGGATGGGGTGTTGGCCCGCAAAAGGAGTTTCCGGCCCATTGAGGTTCCAGTTTGAATGGGATGCTGGCCCGCAAAAGGAGTTTCCGGCCCATTGAGGTTCCAGTTTGGATGGGGTGTTGGCCCACTAAAGGAGTTTCCGGCCCATTGAGATTCCAGTTTGGATGGGATGCTGGCCCGCAAAACGAGTTTCCGATCAATAAAACTGGACATAAGAAAAGAGAGAACCACCCCAATGGCAGGTTCTCTCTTTTCCGTTTCTCACTTCTTATACTCCTGTTTCCTCCATCGTAAATAAATCACAAAACAGATGATGGAAGAAACAAAAGCGATGACGGAATAGGTCCAGACATGTTCATATTCCTGTCCGAAGTATGCTTCTATGGTCCATTGCAGCATGACAACGTTCACTGCCATGGTTAGAAAAATGCCGATCCAGTACTTTTTATTCGCCATGGCGGACTTTCCTTCCGACTGCATACACATATCCATCTTTTACTTCCAGCTCGATTAATGGCAGCTCTCTTTGCGGCGGCCCGGCAATGGGATGGCCATTGTCTACACTGAAGAATCCTCTATGGCAAGGGCATAACAGAACCGATTCTTCTTTTTCATAGAACACAGGGCATTGGAGATGAGTGCATTTATTATTATACGCTTTCAACTTCCCATCCTTCGTATGAACAAGGATAGCCGGTTCATCCTCAGTAGGGTAATTGAAATTCAGGGAACTGTCTTTTGGAATATCAGAGAGTTTGCCGATTAATTTCCTATTTTCATCTTCTTCCTTTTCCCCTAAAGCCAATACGGAAAATGGCAATGTCGCCAGGCCTAATGTAATGGAAGCGCCAACCGCCGATTTCAAAAACGCTCTGCGGTTAAACTTCAGATCTTCATCCCTGTTCAGGTTATCCACCAGGTTGATCATATCATCTTGGGTATCTTTGCTGTTTCTTTTCTGTTTATTACTCATTTACGAGCACTCCTCTCCCGGTTAATCCGTGTACACTCCAAAGAATTCCGGTACATAATCCCACTTATTGCCTTCTTGCGGTTTCTTGCCTTCAACAAGATTCATCTGAGAACGTTTCCTGCGCAGCTGCTGCATTTCGTCAAAATCGATGAATCGGATCGCGTCACTTGGACAAACAGATGCACACATCGGTGCGATATCATGTTTTGAGCGGTCATAACACATATCACATTTGTACATTTTATTTTCTTCAAAATCGAATTTCGGGATACCGAACGGACAGCCGAATGTGCAGTTACGGCAGCCGATACATTTCTCCTCCATTGCAGAAAGCACAACACCCTCTTCTGTAATTTGGATGGCATTGGCCGGACAGACCCTCGCACAAGCAGGGTCTTTACATTGCATACATAACATCGGATAGGTCTGGCGGCTCTCTGTAAAGTCTACATATTCTACGTAATTTCGTTCTTTCGCATCGTGATCCCCGCATTCCCGGCAGGCAGCTTGACATGCCCGGCAGCCGATACATCGTTCAAATTCCAAGTACATTATTTTGTTCATCATTCTGGCTCCTTTCCCGTTGGTCATTCTATTACGCTTTTTCCATTCTCAATGAGCAGACTTTGAACTCAGGCATCCGTGAAGTCGGATCCAGACAGTCACTTGTCAATTGGTTTACAGCCAATTCTTCTCCCCAATGGTAAGGAACAAAAACGGTATCTTTCCTGATTGCTTTCGTTATACGTGTTTTAATAGTCATATGAGACCTTGGAGTAGTCAGCTTTACCATATCTCCATCTGCCAGGCCATATTTACTTGCCAGCGCCGGATGCATTTCGGCATACGGCTCGGGACACTGCTGCATAAGGAAATCCACTCTCCGGGTCTGGTTTCCTGTTAGATAGTGGAAGACAACCCTTCCAGTTGTCAGGAACAGTGGGAATTCTTTTGTCGGAATTTCCCCGGCATCTTTCCAGCCGATGACTGCCAGGTTGGCTTTACCATCCGGTGTTCCGAATGATTCCTGGAACATGGTTGGTGTTCCCGGATGATCCTCTGAAGGGCAAGGCCAGAATACGCCATTTTCTTTATCAATTCGTTCCCATGTAATACCGTAGTAGTCCGCTTTGCCTCCCTTGGTTGCAAGACGGAATTCATCAAATATTTCACTTGCCTCTTTATAAGGAAAATATTTTCCTCTTCCCATTCTATCTGCAATCATCCCGATGATTTTCCAGTCAGGCTGGGATTCTCCAAGCGGTTCTGTTACCTTGCGGATATGGATGACCCTGCCTTCAAGGTTAGTTGTCGTCCCTTCGTCTTCTGCCCATGTCGTTGCAGGCAGGACTACATCTGCGAATTGGGCGGTTTCTGATAAGAAGAAATCACTGACCACCAGAAAGTCCAATGACCTGAACCCTTTCCAGACATGCTCAAGATTTGGGGCGGATACTGCAGGATTGCTACAGATGACGTGCATTCCGCGAATGGTGCCATTTAACATTTCATCAAACATCTCATATGCCGACACACCAGGCTTTGGCATTTCGCTCGGATCTATTCCCCATACTTTGGAGACATACTCCACTGCTGCAGGATCAGTCAATTTCCGGTAACCTGGCAGCAAATCGGCTTTTTGACCGTGCTCCCTTCCGCCCTGTCCATTTCCCTGGCCAGTGAAGGTCGCTACTCCGGAGGCGAACTTTCCAATTTGTCCTCTCAAAAGAGCCATTGATGTATATAAAGATACGTTATCGACACCCTTGGTTTGCTGCTCGACCCCTCTGGCGAACATGACAACTGAGCGTGGTGACATGCCATAGATGTGACCGGCTTTTATAATTTTATCGATAGAAACCCCTGTAATTTCTGAAGTATATTCAGGTGTGAATTTCTCTACATTTGCTTTTAATTCTTCAAAATTATTGCATCGCTTGGCGACATATTCATGGTCCACATACCCTTCTTTGATCAAGATATGGAGCATCCCGTTCGCCAAAGCGGAATCTGTACCCGGTTTTAAATCAAGGTGGACATCGGCAACCCTGGCTGTCGGAGTTTCCCTTGGATCAGCGACAATCAACTTTGCCCCTTTGTCCTTCGCCCTCCACAGCCATTGAATGCTTGTCGGATGACATTCGGCTGTGTTCGATCCAGCGATGAAGAAGCAGTCTGTATGTTCCAATTCAGGCCAAGGCACTGTAGACCCTCTATCTATACCAAGTGTTTTCAGGAAACCGCCGGCAGCAGAACTCATACAGAAGCGTCCATTGTAATCGATGAATCTTGTTCCAAGGCCCACCCTCGCATATTTACCAACGAGATAACATTTTTCATTTGTCATGGATACGCCGCCGAATACAGACAGGGCATCCTTGCCGCTTTCTCTCTGGATTCTTTTAAAATTTTCTTCTATAAGATCCAGCGCTTCCTCCCAAGTAGACTCTACAAATTCACCATTCTTTTTGATTAGAGGCTTAAGGATTCTATCTTTATGGTCAACAGTCTGATAAGCGGTTACCCCTTTTGGACACATTTTGCCGTTCGTCACCGGCCAATCATAACGGGGTTCGACTCCGACTACTTTATTGGTTTTTTCATTCACCCTGATGTGCATGCCGCACTGCATTCCGCAGTAACAGCAATGAGTTGTGACGAGTTTTTCCCCCGGCTTATGGAGGTTCTTAACTCCTTCTTTTGCTAAAAACTGGCTCATCATTTACTTCCTCCCTTTTCGTACTTTTCCAGCTCTTTCTGGACATGTTCAGGAAATTTATAATAATCATTCTGTCTTGTTTTACTGAAACCAGATAGGTGGATTCCGTTATTCGTCAAAATAGGCTTTTCTTTTGCCTGCACTTTTGACTCCATGTTCATCTGCTTCATGACCCTGATTCGTCTTCGGCATGCAGGGCAATAGTCTGATAGGTAACTGCCATCTGCGAGCTGCAGATCGAAACTCTGTACATGAAGGATTTCCTGGACATCAGTGATTTGATCGTTTGAACTGTAGGCAGTTCCACAGCTTCTACAAGGTTTTGTATCCACCTTCCACTCTTCCTGGTAGTTCATCGGGACAGCTGTTGCAAGCGGCCTGATCGGAAGATGGAACAGTTTTCCGAATGGGAAGTAAATGAGAAGGACAACCACCGTAACTTGATGGATGAGTGTCAGGTAGTGATGCATCCATCCGTCCAGCAAAGCGTAAGAAACTGTCAGGACCAATCCAGTGACCGTAACGGCTAATAGCAACGCCAATGGGAAAAGGTCGAATTCTGCCCTTTGTGTCACTTTTACATCCTGGCTGGCAATCCTTCTCGCCAAAGCCATGCTGACTCCAATCAAGACCATGGTGGCCGTGATATTCAATCCGTTGTACACCATTTCGGCAAAGAGTCCGTGTGCTGCCATGGTAATCGTATCAACTCCCATTACGACTATCACGTAGGTTTCCGGATCGACCAGTTCAAAGTGCATCCAGCCAAATGTCAAACCGAATGTAATGGCAAATGAACCGATGCATCCCCAGGCAATCAGGAAATGCTGAACCCCTCTGTAGATTCCTCTTTTACAAATGAACTTTTGCAGAAAGATATTTTCAAAGGCTGTTTTGAGGATTGCCCTTACATTCCGTTTTTGCCTTTTCTTCGTTCTCAAGTTTTGAAAACTTCTTTTGACCACCTGGTTCGTCGCTGGCCTGAGCAGCCACGAACACATTCTTACAGTCAAGCCTATAGCAAATATTAATGAAGAGATGAGATATCCCAACAGCGCCATATCAAAATGAAGAAACTTTTCAGTCCCGACCCAGATCGTAAACAATAGAAACAAAATAATGAAGAAAGCGTATTTGCTCGTTTTAGAATAAAATGAACGTTCTAATGACTTCACTATTCCAAACCCCCCATGTGACTTTTTTTACATCTAAGGAACTCAATTTTTGTTAGGGTTGAATCAAGTTACTGATGCAGCAATTTCCTTCATTGTAATGAAAGAGTTCAGTTTGCACTGTGAAGTTCATCACATGGCGGGGAATTTCATCAAATAAATTTTATGAGGTGTTAAAAATGTTAGCAGAACATGTTATTGCAGTTACCAGCGGAAAAGGCGGAGTCGGAAAATCCACAGTATCAACGAATCTTGCTATATCCCTGGCAAGAAGAGGTAAGAACGTCGCATTAATTGACCTTGATATATACGGATTCAGCGTTCCTAAAATCATGAATCTTAAAGACCGCCCTAAAACGTTCAATGGAAAGATCATTCCTGTCGAATCACACGGGGTCAAGGTCATGTCGATGGGATTCTTGATAAAAAATAATGAACCCGTCGTGTGGAGAGGGCCGATGCTCGGAAAGATGGTGGAACATTTCAGTAAAGATGTCATGTGGGGTGAGTTAGATTACTGTATTCTGGATATGCCTCCGGGAACCGGTGACATTGCCTTGGATATGCACCACCACATTCCTCAAAGCAAAGAAATCATTGTGACAACGCCCCATCAAACCGCGGCACTAGTTGCTGAAAGAGCCGGAACAATGGCACTTAAGGCAAAGCATGACATTCTTGGTGTAGTCGAAAATATGTCCTACTTCCAACCCGAGGACAGCCAGAAGAAATATCATCTATTTGGAAGCGGTGGAGGAGAAATCCTGGCAGAAACCCTCGGAGCAGATTTGCTGGCACAGCTGCCGATCCAAGAACCGGATCAGGATTCTGAAACACAAGCTATCTACGGAGAAGGCTCCCTGCTGTTCGAACACTACGAAAACCTTGCTGCTCTCATTGAAAAGAAGACAGTTTAATATCAAAAAAAGGAATTACCCGAGTGTGGTAATTCCTTTTTTTGCTTAGTCAATTTATAAAAGAATGATCATACTGATCAAGAAAAATACTGAATTAATAATCTCACTGATTCCTAATTGCATGATGCTCAACTTCCGTCCATATAACAAAAATGCCCTGACAATACTAGAAATGAACGGAACGACCATTAGATATGTTGGACTGAATATTGGCAGCATGATCAGCAGCAATATATGGTAACCCCAAGAATACAAACGGAATGTCTTATTCTTCTTCTCCCTTATCATCATTTTCACAAAAAAAGTGCTTCCCAGAAAGAACAAAAATGAATAGGCCGCCAGTGACCATCCCTCTGTATCAATCACTCCAGCTCCCAAGTAATAACTGGCCAGTCCGCCGATACAAAATACAATAATCGCTATAACATCATTGGTAAAAGCCCTCTCCTTTTTCTTTTTTGCAAAATAAATATTGACCAGGAAAAATGGAATCATAGCAACACCAAAATAGAACATTCTCCAGTTGAACAGGAGCACAGTGATAAGCATAACCAGGCTTATACCCAAATAAATGAACGACCATTTTACATACTCACTTTTTTTCTTTCCTTTTACCAGCATCAACATTGGATAAGTAGCGAGGTAAAGAAACAGCCAGCCTATCAATAATGGGATATGCGGAAATTTAAATGAACTTTCGGTTATCCCCAAAATAAATGGAACCAGTAACATCGCCCAGGCACCATGCTGTTTTGGAAGTAGTGGTTTCAACTTACTCTCCCCCTTTTTTCATCTTTCGGCCTCATTATAATGAAACTTTTCTTTTCTCTATGTGATGTACTTCACTTACACATTGTCTTCTTTTCCTTACCATGGAAGTAAATTAAGGAATGGAGGAGTTTCAATGTTTGATCGGGACTTTAATGAAAATCCTTTCATCGTCATCTGGGAACTGACGAGAGCCTGCGAACTCCACTGCCTGCACTGCAGGGCAGAAGCACAGCATCACCGTCACCCCCTGGAACTGGATTTTGAAGAAGGGAAGAAATTGATTGACTCCATCTATGAGATGGATAACCCTTTACTCGTCTTTACCGGAGGCGATCCGCTGATGCGTCCGGATGTTTATGATATCGCCTCTTATGCCATCCAAAAAGGCCTGAGAGTTTCCATGACACCAAGCGCAACTCCTAATGTAACAAAAGAAGCGATCAAAAAAGCCAAGGATGCAGGGCTTTCCAGATGGGCATTCAGTTTGGATGGTCCGACGGCAGAAATTCATGATCACTTTCGTGGTACGAGCGGCTCATTCAATCTGACGATGAATGCCATTGAGTATATCCATGAGCTGGAGCTGCCTCTTCAAATCAACACGGTCATCTCAAGATATAATGTGGATGTTTTGGAAGAAATGGCCGAACTGGTTGAAAAACTGAATTGCGTCTTATGGAGTGTGTTTTTCCTGGTACCAATAGGAAGGGGAAAAGAAAAAGATATGATCACTCCCGTTCAGCACGAAAAAGTCTTCCGCTGGCTGAATGACTTAAGCAAAAGAGTTCCTTTTGATATTAAAACCACGGCCGCACAGCATTACCGCAGGGTAGTCATTACGGATAAAATGCAGCGGAACAAGGATGAAACCAAGTCCATCCAATATAAAGATGCTCTTCAAGCAGGAAAGACCGGCAGTTTTGATGGTCTGGGCAGGGCTCCCAGAGGGGTCAATGACGGAAATGGTTTTGTTTTCATTTCACATATCGGAGACGTCTATCCGAGCGGGCTTCTTCCTGTTAAAGCAGGGAATGTCCGGGTGACACCGCTTCCCGAGATTTATCGTCACTCCCCTATCTTTAAAGAGCTGAGAAATCCAGATTCCTATAAAGGAAAATGCGGACAATGCGAGTTCAGATATGTATGCGGGGGTTCCCGCTCAAGGGCTTATGCTCTCACAGGAGATTATCTAGAGAGTGAACCCGCCTGTGTTTATATACCTAAAAGTATTCGCGGGAAGAAAAAGGCTGCTCATCAATAAGGCAGAAGGAGGTTTTTCATGAAGAGAAATGACATTGAAAATCATTTGAAAGCAGTATCTTTGTTCAAGGATCTTTCAAAGGACGAACTCATGCCCTTTATCAATATCTCATCTTCGAGAATCTATAACAGGCGTTCCATTGTCTTCATGCAGGAAGACAAACTGGACCGCGTATTCTTTATCTACTCCGGTAAAGTGAAAATCTACAAGACGGATTTATCGGGCAGGGAACAAATTGTTTCTGTACTGGAAGCCGGGGATATGTTCCCTCATGCCGGCTTTTTCCGCAAGGGTTCCTTCCCTGCCAATGCAGAAATCATCGAGAATGCACAGCTCATCGTCATACCAATCGCAGAGTTTGAAAAGGTCCTCCTTCACAATCCCGAGCTCTGTATAAAGATATTCAAGGTCCTGGGGGAAAAAATTGTAGATTTGCACAACAGGCTTGAAGAACAGATTCTTCACAATACCTATGAACAAATCATTATGCTGCTGATCCGTTTAGCCAGTTCAAACGGATGCGCCCACGGTGAAAAGTGGAAAATCACCACCCAGTTTACCAACAGGGAACTCGCGAACATGATCGGAACCACCAGGGAAACCATCAGCAGGAACCTTAACTACCTTCGAAAAAAAGGGCTCTTGGAAATCGATGAAAAAGGATGCCTCATCATCGACTGCAACCTCCTCGAATCTGAAGTATCTTAATTTTTTTCACTGCTATGTGATATGCATCACAAAACATCAAGGGTTCTTTTGATATCTTATAATCAGAAAGACTAAATGGAGGGATTACAATGGAACAAACATTTACAGGAGAAGCTTTAATAAGTGACATCGTAAAGAAATTCCCGAAAGCCAGTGATCTATTCAAATCCTACCGCATTGATTTCTGCTGCGGGGGAAACCGCCCATTAATCGAAGCAATTGAAGAAAGAAAGCTTTCTTCAAACGAAGTACTTTCAGAACTAAATAACCTATATAAGAATTCCAGAGATTTAAATGAAAAAACAATTGATTGGGAGAAAAGTTCTTCTTCAGAGTTGATTGACTATATCATCGATAAGCATCACAAGTACCTAAATGAAGAACTGCCTTTGTTAAGCCCTTATGTCACGAAGGTATACCGTGTCCACGGTGAGCGCCACCCTCATTTGGGCAGAATCCATAAGCTGTTTTACGACATTAAATCGGAGTTGATACAACATACGGTCAAAGAAGAAACGGAAGACTTTCCATTAATTTTGTCTTACGAGGAAAATCCAACAGCTGAGAGCAAGGAAAAAATTCAGGAAATAATCAATGAACTTGAAACAGAGCACGTTTCTGCAGGCAAGATACTGAAAGAACTTCGGGAAGTCACGAATGATTTTACCCCTCCTGAAGGAGCATGCGGGACATACAGACTGGTTTATCAGCGGCTGGAGGCCCTGGAAAGCGACTTATTTGAGCATATTCACCTGGAAAACAATATACTGTTTCCACGTGCCATTTCTTAGAGGGTGACTTTCCACTGCTAAAGGAGGAGCGTTATGAAAAAATTGAGGCAACTGACTACTTGATTTACACGTGCTGCTCGTCACTCTTCCTTTCATTATGTCAAACCTGCTGATTGCTCATCTACTATGGAAATTAACGAAAGATGGAGGAAGATCTGTGGTGAAATCCCAATATATGCTTTACTTGAAAAGTCTGCCAATCTTTCAAGGCCTCGATAATCAAGTAATGAAGAAAGTAGTAGCTGCCTCAACGCTGATAGAAGTCCAGACACCTGAACATATTAAAGAGTGTCTTTCAGAAGAAGAATTGATCATCGTACTCACAGGGGAATTGGAACTTTACTATGAAAATGCTAAACAAATCCCCCTAAAAGTAAAATCTGTTGAAAAAGGGGAATCCTTCACCCTTCTTGAATCCGATACCGACCATCTGGTGATCAGGCCAACAGATCAAACTATTTTAATGAAAGTCCCTTTATTGTTCATTGAACATTTGCTTATGCAAAATGTTAAGTTTAAACAGAATGTGATCAAGGCAATGAGTGAAAAATTACGTTCCTCTTATGATAAGCTGATCAACCTCATTAGCAATGATTCTCAGAAAGTATAAAAAAAAAAAGAGTAGGACCTTTTTCTTCTGGCCACTACTCTTTTTTTGCTTATCACCCGATAATCACTCTTTCCTTAGGATAGTGATAAGATTCTTTCACAGCTTTTCCTCGAATCAAGAATAAGAACGAGAAGATCCCTATCCTTCCAATGAACATCAAGGCAATGATGATCCATTTTCCGGCCGTACCCAATTCTGTTGTTATTCCCATAGATAATCCAGTGGTTCCAAAAGCAGAGCAAACTTCAAAAATAATCTCCATGATACTAAACGACGGTTCGAGATAGGTCATCAGCATAACCGCGGAACTGCAAATCATGACAGCTGTAGTGATGACTATAAAAGATCTGTGTATATCATCCGGGTCCACCTCGCGTCCAAATACCTTGATGGTGTCTTTCCCCTTTGCATAAAAGAAAATGCTTAAGATCATAATGGCAAATGTTGTCGTACGGATTCCCCCGCCGACACTGCTTGGCGATGCCCCGATAAACATCAACCCGCTGAGAATCAGCAACGTCGGGCTTGAAAATTCACTTACATCCATTGTGGCAAGTCCGCCGTTCCGTGTGGAGACCGACTGAAATAAAGAATAGAATAAGGACTCATGCCATGGTTTTCCCGTAAAGAAATGGTTTCTTTCAAACAAGTAAATGAGTACTGCTCCTATAATGATAAGAATAAAGAAAGTCAGGGTTGTTAATTTAGTGAACAGCGTAAACCTGTAATGGGAACTTCCGCCGCTCTTGATGAAATCTTTCAGCTCAATGAGCACCGGGAATCCGATGGCTCCGAGAATCAATAAGACAATATTGATGAACTGGACAAAGTAATCATTGGCAAACGGCACTAAAGAAGTACCAGTGATGTCAAAACCTGCATTGGTAGTGGCACTGACCGATGCAAAAAATCCCTGTACAAAAGCCTCTTCCCAAGTCGGGAAGTAATGCAGGAAGTGAATCCCCAAGATCAATGCACCAATCAGCTCTATACTGATGATGATGATCAAAATCTGCTTCATCAGCTGAACCAATCCGGAAAAAGTCGAACGGTTTTGGTCCGTCATAATCAAACGCCGGTCCTTCAATCCGATCTTCTTGCCAAACAGCAGCCAGATAAACGTACCAAGGGTCATGATTCCAATCCCGCCGAATTGCAGTATGAATGCCAGAACGAAATAACCCGGTATACTGAATGTATCTGCAGTAGAAACAACTGTAAGCCCAGTTACACTGATGGCACTGACTGAGGTAAATACGGCATCTATGAACGACCATTGCACCCCGGGCCTGTGTACACCTGGAAGACTCAGCAGAATCGTAGAAACAACTACTGCCAACACATAGAATAAAACAATCAATTGTACTGATGATAGCTTTTTCCTTAACTTCTCTAACCTTTTACTGTCACGCATTTTTACACGACCTTTTTAATGTACTGACAAATTAACTATGTAAACATACTCCAGCAAAGCTTTTTTACTGGAACCTATATATTTTAACACTAATCTCATCAATAAAAAACAAACGGCCAGCCTCTATAAAAAGTGACTGACCGTTTGTTACCAGTAATGGAGCATAGCGGGCTCGAACCGCTGACCTCTTCGCTGCCAGCGAAGCGCTCTCCCAGCTGAGCTAATGCCCCGTAATATAATGTTTCGACGCTTTTTATTATATAAACTTTAATCCGTTTTATCAAGTAGTTTTATAAAAATTTTCTATCTTTCTTTTTCTTTTTCCCTGATTTTATTGTAAACGCTTTCCCAACCTTTTATAATGAAAGAAAATTCTGATACTTATAGGAGGAAACTATGGGACAAGCTGAATTGCTGCTGGAAGAGATCAAGCCATTCGATGAATCACATATCGGCACGAGTGAAATGCAGAAGAATTTCCGCATGGACCTGCGAAATTTTTCTGAGAATGAATATAACAAATTTGTAAAGGTGGACACCATCCGTGACTGGTCCCTGCTGTCTTGGAAAGATGTCGGCCGCCCTTTTGAAGTGAAGAATTACTCTGCTGACAGAAAGCAATATGAAGAAGAACACGGAAAGCCCATGAGCGCCCATACTTCCTGGCAATATTTCAACAAATCCTTTCATGAGTGGTTTTCAAAGGATATTCCGCTGGAACAGCAAAAAGAGAAAGAAAGATTCGTTGCCAGTCTTAAATCTTTCAAACCTGGTGAAATCAAGTCTGCCCTTGGCGATGTTGTGCGGATTCAGCTATGGAATTATGTCCATCGGATTCAAGACGGCATCTGGGACCCCCGAGGCAAACGGACACTTTTTGAAGGATTGGATGTTTCTAAACCAAGGATCCTATTTCTCGGAGCTGCCGAGGGATACGAAGCTATGCAGCTTGCCGCTATGTATCCTGGTTCAAAGGTCGTGATGGTCGATTATGATGAGTACTGTAAGACGACCAGATTTGAACATTTTCCAGATTCCTATCCATTCCTGGGCGTCAACCCCCATACCGGACAGCCGAAGGTTTACTATAAAGACGACCTTAATATTGAGTATGTAGTGGATGATATTCGCAATCTCTCTTATGGTAATGAATTTGATATCGTGATCTCCGTCGGTCTCCTGGAACATTTTCCGGATGAGTATAAACCTGAAGTGGTTGAATGGCACCGCAAATTTCTTAAACCAAATGGCTATGTGATTATGACGACTCCCCGGAATCAACTGCGATCCCGCATCTACTATAATATTTTTGCAGATGTGATGAATCACACCTACCGCGAGCTGATGACCGTCGAACAGATGGGATTATATATGTATGAAAATGGGCTTGATATACTGAAGTCCGGATATATCAAGGTTCATAATGGAGTCATTGCAAAGATGCGCTGAGGTTTATTTTCCCTTTTATGTAACATTCTTGTTTCATCTTCGTCTACTTCAGTAACAAATGAAATGATAGGAGTGAAGAAGATGAAAAAGTTATGGATTGGTGCCGCTGGTCTCCTGCTTGCTGTAACGATTGTTTTTGTTTATTTTAAACAGCCTGCTGTCGAGACCGGCGCCATAAGTTCTGATAGGAACATTGTTCTTTCTGATAAAACGTGGAACTTGGAATTTTCGGAGCCAATTAGAAAGACAGACGAGAATTCATTCTATGTCGTAGATGCTGAAGGAGATAAAGTTCCTGTCAAGGTGTCCATCAGTGAGGATCGAAAAAGTGTCACCATCCATCCTCCGGAACATGGTTATGCTGCTGAATCTGAATTTTTCACCCTGCATATTTCCTCTGAGGTCAAATCATCTCTGGGCCTTCCTGTTCGCGGAGATAAAACGGTAGAATTTGCTGTTGTCCCCACTCTCCCGGAAGTAAAATCAAAAAAAGACCTTAATCAATATTTCAAATATGCGATCAAAAGAGAAAAAGAGAACAGACCGAAGTTTTCAATGTTTGACGGATCTGCAACAGAAGAATCAGCCGATACCGCTGATACAGGCGGAAATGCTGCAATGGAGAGCGAATCTGCCTCGGCTGATCACAGTACGACCAACAATCAAGTACAGGGCGTGGATGAAGCGGATCTCGTCAAAACTGACGGTTCTTACATTTACCAGATTGCCTCCCAGAAGCTGATCATTACAAAAGCGGTCCCCGCTGCCGAAATGGAGGTTGCCTCTTCTGTTACTTTTGACCATAACTTCTCCCCCCAGCACTTGTTTTTACAAGGAAATAAACTTGTTGTCATCGGAAACAGCTGGAATGATGGATATTCCAATAGTGCCTTCCCTGAAAAAGAAGCAGTTCAAGCATTGGATATGCCGATGCATGGAATGATGAAAACATACATCTATGATGTCGCCGATAAAAAGAAACCGGAACTGCTGCGGGAATTCGGCATGGAAGGAAATTATGCTGCAGCCCGGAAGGTAGGTTCTTTTGTATATCTTGTCGCTAACCATTACCCAGATTATTGGATTTTGGAAGACAAAGAGAATGCTGATTTGCGGCCGCGTATAACGGATAGTTTAAATGGTGAGGAACCCGTGTTATTGGATTATGAAAGCATTAAATATATGCCGCAATCCACTGAAACCAATTTCTCATTATTTGCTGCATTAGACCTTGATAACCTATCATCAGAGATCAATGTTGAGTCTTATCTTGGCAGCGGCCATCAAATCTATATGTCTAAGGAGAATCTCTACCTGGCTTTAACCAGGTACAATCCGGCTAGGGAAAGTGCATGGGATTCAGCTGATACCGAGGTGTATAAATTTTCAATTGACAAATCCAATATCGATTTTGCAGCCATGGCTAATGTTAAAGGGACCATTCTCAACCAGTTTTCGATGGATGAATATGAAGGGAATTTCAGGATTGCAACGACAAAGGGGAATTCGTGGGGAGATGAACGGACTCCTTCAGCCAATAACCTTTACATCCTGGATGAAAATCTGAAGCCTATCGGGAAAGTCGAGGACCTGGCCAAGGGCGAGCGGATTTATTCCGTGCGGTTCATGGGGGACAAAGCATATATGGTAACATTCAAACAGGTCGATCCCCTATTCGTGATAGACACGAGTGACCCTCACTCTCCCGAAGTCTTGGGAGAGCTGAAAATTCCAGGGTTCAGCAGCTATCTTCATCCATTGGACGAAAATCACTTGATCGGATTCGGTTATGACACGAAACTGGTCAAGGATGATAAAATGCCAAATGCAGAACCCAGGGTCCTGACAGCCGGCATGAAGATTTCCTTATTCGATGTTTCTGATTTTCATAATCCTAAAGAGAAGGATACCGAAATCATCGGCGGACGCGGAACCCACTCTTATTTGCTCGAAGACCATAAAGCACTTTTCCAGCATCGTGAAAGAAACTTGTTTGGTTTTCCGGTTTCCGTTTATCATGAAAAAGAAGGCAGCATGTATGAACAGGTCTTTGATTATCAGGGGGCTCTTGCTTTTGAGATCACTCCTGAAAAAGGCATTGTTCAAAAAGCCAAATTGGTTCAATCCGAAAAGAATGAAATCTATGAACGCTGGGAGAACCAGATCCAAAGAATGATCTATATAGGTGAAAACCTCTACACATTATCACCTGAGGAAATTCAGGCTTACAGTTTGGATGGTTTCAAGCAAATCCAGAAAATCGATATTCAGTAATTTATATTGGGGCTCTCCTCTGGAGGGGCCTTTTATTTTTATGAAAACCGGGAATAATGTATAGGAATGTGGGAAAGGAGAGCTTTACAAATGAGTATTTCTTTTTATCAGAGATTTTTAAGATGGCCAATCCTGGTGAGGACATTTCTAATTGCCATGACTGCTATTTCCGGCTTTGGCATACTGATTCATCTAATTGAACCAGAAAATTTCCCAACGATTTTTGATGGGATCTGGTGGGCTATCATTACAACCTCCACAGTGGGTTATGGAGATTATGTCCCGTTGACGGCAACGGGCAGAATTATGGCAATGCTGTTGATCCTATTAGGAGCCGGTTTTTTAACCACTTACTTTGTATCACTGGCAACTTCCACTGTCACGAACCAGAATGCCTATCTGGAAGGAAAAGCTTCCTACTCAGGGAAAGACCACACCATCATTGTCGGATGGAATGAGCGTTCCAGGGAAATCATTGACCAGCTGTATACATTTGACAGTAAACATGACATCACATTGATTGATAACACTCTTAAAGAAAATCCGTACAGAAATCATTATATCCACTTTATAAAAGGTGAGGCATTCCGTGATGATATCCTCATAAAGGCAGGGATCAGAGAGGCCTCCATAGCCGTCATAACAGCCGACCAAAATAAAAATGAAATAGATGCTGATATGAACTCCGTGATGACCTTGCTGGCAATGAAGGGAATCGCGCCTGAACTGTATTGTGTTGCGGAAATTTTGACCAGTGACCATATAGCGAATGCTGAAAGGGCGGGCGCCGATGAGGTCATCCAAACCAATAAGCAGACAAGCTACATCATTATGGACAGCATTTTATCCAAAGGGATGAGCACCACTATATTGGAGCTGTTAAACCATTTAAAAGGCAATAACCTTAAAGTGGTCGGAACAGCACCGGAATGGTGTGAAAAAACCTTCAGCGAATTGAGCAGCATCCTTTTAGAAAAGAATATCATCCTTCTGGGCGTCAAAAAAGGAGGGCACACAACTGTGAACCCTCCCCGTGAGACTGTAATCAACCCAGATGACGGGCTGCTGGTCATCTCGAGTGAGAAGTGATTATCTGAGCAGCTGGTCTTCCAGTTCTTTTACCAATTCGACCCCGACAGAGATATATTCATCAGGAAAACTGGCGTCTGGATCCTGGGGTTCCGAGAACTGGTTGGTTGTCCCGGAAAACGTACCAGTCGACGCATGGTCATCCAGTCCCCGCTGGTATTTATGTGAAAGCAGGAACGGCCTTCCGAACTCCACGGTCGCTCCTCTTGAATCGAGCTGTCCATCTACAGATGCGAAAGGCAGACGCAGAAACTGATATCCGACTTCGTCATCAATTTTATAATCGAAATAACCATGGTCATAATCCCAATTGCCGCCGATATCATATCCCAGCGGCTTTAACAGCTGCTCCAACTTATATAGCTGAAAATGCTGCCCCTCCAGTTTAGAAGGAAGTTCAATCATTCCTAACACTCCTTTCTTTTCGGTTAGTTTTTCCCAGAGTGGGTGGGATAAGTCATAAAACGCGAAAAAGTACTTTGAGACACAAAAAGAAGCTGACACCCATACGGATGTCAGCTTCTTTTTCAATATTATTTAAGTCGCTTTTCAAGCTCAGCTTTCTTTTCTTCGAATCCTGGTTTTCCAAGAAGAGCGAACATATTTACTTTGTATGCTTCCACTCCCGGCTGGTCGAATGGATTGACGCCAAGCAGGTAACCGCTGATGGCACAAGCTTTCTCAAAGAAGTACACAAGGTAACCGAATGTGTATGCGTCCATAGCCGGAATCTCAACGATAAGATTTGGCACACCGCCATCTGTATGGGCAAGCAAAGTCCCTTCAAATGCCTTGTTGTTAACGAAATCAACAGTTTGACCAGCAAGGTAATTTAAGCCGTCCAAATCGCTTTCAGCTTCCTCGATCGTCAGCTCGTGGCGCGGTTCAGAAACTTTGATTACTGTTTCGAACAGATCCCTTCTTCCTTCCTGGACATATTGTCCCATAGAATGAAGGTCTGTAGAGAAATTCGCTGATGCAGGGAAAATTCCTTTTTGGTCTTTTCCTTCACTTTCACCAAACAGCTGCTTCCACCACTCGGAGAAGTATTGCAGGCCTGGCTCATAGTTGATCAGCATTTCAATTGTTTTGCCTTTGTTATAAAGGACGTTTCGTACTGCCGCATACTGGTACGCAGGGTTTGATTCCAACTCTTCTGTATCAAAGTCGGTACGGGCTGCAGCAGCACCGCTCATCATTGATTCAATGTCAATACCGCTTGCTGCAATCGGCAGAAGACCGACAGCTGTCAGGACAGAATAACGTCCTCCTACATCATCAGGTACAACGAAAGTTTCATATCCTTCATCATTAGCAAGTGTTTTAAGGGCACCTTTTGCTTTGTCCGTTGTTGCGTAGATACGTTTTCTAGCTTCTTCTACACCGTATTTTTCTTCTAATTTTTTGCGGAAGATACGGAACGCGATGGCAGGCTCCGTCGTTGTGCCTGACTTGGAAATAACATTAATGGAGAAATCTTTATTTTCAAGAAGATCCATCAAGTCAGTCATGTAGGTAGAGCTGATGTTGTTTCCTAAGAAAAGGACTTGAGGAGTCTTGCGTTTTTCCCCAGGAAGGGCATTGTAGAAGCTGTGGTTCAGCATTTCAAGAGCCGCTCTCGCACCAAGGTAAGACCCGCCAATTCCAATGACAAGAAGGACATTGGAGTCGTTCTGAATTTTCTCAGAAGCCTTTTGAATCCGGGAGAACTCCTCTTTATCATAATTTTCCGGAAGGTCAATCCACCCTAGAAAATCGTTTCCTGCACCTGTTCCTTCATGCAGGGATTTGTGTGCTGTTTTTACAGCATCTTTTAAGTATGTAAGTTCATGTTCGCCAAAGAAAGGCAATGCTTTTGAATAATCAAAGCGTACATGTGTCATATTATTTTCCTCCAATTGATTTTAGTCGTTTTTATTCTTACCTGTCAGCTGGCAAAACTAAACGAAAATCTTGAACTTCGGCTTCATCTTTTCTATAAGCTGCCTACAGTAAACACTTTACCGAAACAAAAAGAGAGAATCAAGAAAGGACTGAACTGTAAACGGATACATTTTAATTTTTATCAAAACAGGCTGATTCACCGGTGAATCAGCCTGTTTTTGTATTAAAGTGAAGCTTTTAGAATAGCTTTCACGTCTTCATGTTTTAATGAGTTAAAGTTACCGAACTCTCCATTTGCCATGGCTTTTTCGGTCATTTCATCGATTTTTTCATCGGCGATGTCATAATCCGCTAAACGGGAAGGTGCTCCGATGCTGCTCCAGAACTCGGACAGTTTATCGATTCCTTCAAGGCCGGTTTCTTTAGCAGACTTCCCTTCAGGATTTACATCGAATACGCGTACAGCCATCTGGGCGAAGCGTTCCGGATTCACATCAATATTATGCCTCATCCAGTTAGGGAACAGGATGGCCAGACCCCCTGCGTGCGGGATGTCATAAACAGCAGAAACTGCGTGTTCAATATTGTGAGTAGCCCAGTCGCCGCGGTAACCCATTTGAAGCATTCCGTTCAAGGCAATTGTTCCGGAATAAAGGATCGTTTCCCTGTGCTCATAGCTCTCAAGATTGTCAAGAAGTTTAGGAGCTGTTTCAATGACAGTTTTCAGTGTAGATTCACACATTCTGTCTTGCAGCGGCGTGTGTGTTGCATTATTGAAATACTGTTCAAATACATGTGACATCATATCGACCATACCGTAAATCGTCTGGTCCCTTGGCACAGTGAATGTATTCTGTGGATCTAAGATAGAGAATTTCGGGAACACGGCAGGACTGCCCCATCCATACTTCTCATGTGTTTCCCAGTTTGTGATAACTGAACCTGAGTTCATTTCAGAACCGGTAGCAGCCAGTGTCAGAACCGTTCCAAATGGAAGAGCTTCTTCGGCGAACGCTTTTTTGATCACAAGATCCCATGCGTCTCCGTCATATTTTGCACCTGCAGCAACTGCTTTGGTACAGTCGATGACACTTCCGCCGCCCACTGCAAGGATGAATTCGATTCCTTCATTTTTACAGATTTCCACACCTTTTCGCACAGTGGAAATACGAGGATTCGGTTCAACACCTGAAAGCTCATGTACTTCTGCATCTATTTCTTTTAATAAGCCCGTTACTTGATCATAGAGGCCGTTTCGTTTAATGCTTCCTCCACCATAAACCAGCAGCACCTTTTTTCCGTATTGTGGAATCTCTTCCTTTAGTTTTTCAACTTCATCTTTACCGAAAATCAATTTGGTCGGATTATAATAAGCAAAACTGTTCATTCCTGTAACCTCCTTATTTTTTAACGGCTTCCCTTTATGTAAAAGCCTGATTCTCTTCGACTCTGCCTTTTCATTATCGAATATAATGTTCCCCTAATGCAAAGAAAATGCACGCGGATATTTTTTGGGGAGATGCATAATAATCCTCAAAAAACTGCAAGCTATGAGGGAAACATGAATTTAAAAGTGCCGAGTGTACAAAAAGTGTAAGCCGGCACCTATTCCATAAGGAGGTAACAACATGAGTACTATTCAACGCATCGCACTGGTCCTTACAATCATTGGAGCAATCAACTGGGGGCTTGTAGGGTTCTTCCAATTTGACCTTGTTGCCGCTATTTTCGGCGGACAAGATTCAGCACTAGCCCGCCTTGTATATGGTTTAGTCGGTATCGCCGGCCTAATCAATATCGGTCTTCTGTTTGCTCCTTCTGAAGAAGCAGAGCAGTCTCCTGAAGCCCGCCCGACTCGTTAATAAATTATAAAAGACAAACTCCGGAATCGGGAGTTTGTCTTTTTTGGTATTGCGGTTATTGTGGTGCTTGTTTTGTAGTTGATTCTTTTTTAATTTTAACTTACTTTTTAATTCCAATTCGGAAAATCCACGCAAAATACATAGCCGAGTCTGGATTCCTTGCTAATGCGACAGGAATCCATGTCAAATCTCCAACCGTGTCGCGATTCTATGCCAATTGGGACAGGAATCCATGTCAAATCGTCAACCTTGTCGCGATTCCGTGTCAATTGGGACAGGAATCCATGTCAAATCGTCAACCTTGTCGCGATTCCATGCCAATCGGGACAGGAACCTATGTGAAATCCCTAACCAAGTCGCGATTCCGTGTCAATTGCGACAGGAATCCACGTCAAATCGTCAACCTTGTCGCGATTCTATGCCAATCGGGATAGGAACCTATGTGAAATCCCCAACCAAGTCGCGATTCCGCGTCAATTGCGACAGGAATCCACGTCAAATCGTCAACCTTGTCGCGATTCCATGCCAATTGGGACAGGAACCTATGTGAAATCCCTAACCGAGCCGCAATTCCGTGTCAATTGGGACAGGATCCAATGCAAAATCCCACGCCGAGTTCTCTCCTTATGTGCCCTGCCAATTCACTCTGGTTTCGCCGATGATACCCTTCTTTCGCATTTTTCCATTGCTACCCGGATAGCTTAGTGCGATTCCACAAAAAAGGCGCAGTCCTACCGAAGCAGTCTGCGCAAGATTTTCAGCCCATTCTTTGAATTAGGATACTTAAAGGAAAAATCAAAGAGATTGGTTTGTTTTAAGACGCTTTTATAATGGGAAAAGGTTGAAAAGCTGCTTTCCCCATGATAGCTGCCGATTCCGCTTTCACCCACTCCTCCAAACGGAAGATGGGGCGTTGCAATGTGCATCAGCGTGTCGTTGATACAGCCGCCTCCATAAGAAAGATTCTGGGTAATATCTTTTTCCACGTCATCATTTTCTGTGAATAGATAGAGGGCTAGAGGCTTTGGCCGGCTGGCTACAAAGGCTTTAACCTCTTCCAGCCTGTCATACGTAAGCATCGGAAAAATCGGGCCGAAGATTTCCTCCGTCATAACCGGTACTTCGTTATTATTGGGTCTGATCATAGTCGGCTGTATCTGCAGAGATTGGTCATTAAATCCGCCTCCAAAGATCACTTCCCCATCATTTAAATAGCTTTTGAGGCGATTATAATGCCGTTCGTTAACAATTTTGCCATACTGGTCGCTCTTTAAGGGCTCTTCCCCGTAAAACTCATGAACCGCTTTTTTAAACTCTTCAATGAATTTAGTTTCTGCGCTCCTGTGTACAAACAGGTAATCAGGTGCGATACAGGTCTGCCCCGAATTAGCGAGTTTCCCAAAGGCAATTCGTTTTGCAGCGAGACTCAGGTCAGCGTCTTCATGTACGATGCACGGACTCTTTCCACCCAATTCAAGCGTGACTGGAATCAACCGTTTAGATGCGGCTTCCATCACAATTTTTCCGACAGGGACACTTCCTGTGAAAAAGATGTAATCGAACGGCTGGTCCAATAGGAGCTGGTTGGTTTCAATTCCACCCTCCATGATATAGATCAGTTCTTTATCGAAAATGCCTTCAAACAGTTCGGAAAGCACCCTTGAGGTGTGAGGTGTCAATTCAGATGGTTTGACAATCGCTGTATTCCCCGCAGCAAGGGCCCCGATCAAAGGAGAAATCGCCAGCTGAACCGGATAGTTCCATGGAGCGATAATTAAAGAAACTCCGTATGGTTCAGGGATCCGATAACCTTTTGACCCTATATGGGTAACAGCTGTTTTCACTTTTTTGGGTTTGACCCATGAGTCCAGATTTTTTAAAGTAAAGCTGATTTCTTCAAGCAAAATCCCGATCTCGGTTGTATAGGCTTCTCTTTCTGATTTATTTAAGTCATTATGCAGGGCTTTCAGGATGTTGGACTCGTTTTCCCGAAGAACGGAGGCCAACTTTTTAAGATTTTCTTTCCTTGCTTCCAGGGGCCTCGTTTTTCCAGATGCGTAATGATTCTTTTGAAGAACAACTGCGTCTATCACTTCTTCCCGTGACTTTTCACGTATTGGCATTCCGCTCATTTAAAAAACTCTCCTTGGATTCGAATATTGTACTTTCATTATATACCTTTTTCCAAGAAAAAAGCCGACCAGGCGCATACCTGATCGACTCTTTTTAAACCCAGCCTCTGAACCTGGAAGCTTCCGCCATTTTCCGGGCACCAACCATGTAGGCTGCCAAACGCATATTGACACGACGGTTCATCGCCGTTGTATACACGTTATCAAACGCTTCTACAAGTTTAGTGTGAAGTTTTTCATTCACTTCTTCTTCAGTCCAGTAATAGCCCTGGTTATTCTGAACCCATTCAAAATAAGAAACCGTTACTCCTCCTGCACTTGCCAGTACGTCCGGTACAAGGAGAATGTCTCTATCTGAAAGGATTTTTGTAGCTTCAAATGTAGTCGGACCATTTGCCGCCTCAACGACGATAGAAGCTTTGATGTTATGTGCATTGCTTTCTGTGATCTGATTGGAAATGGCTGCAGGAACAAGGATATCGCAGTCCAGTTCTAGTAATTCCTTATTGGAAATTGTATTTTCAAATAACGTTGTTACGGTTCCAAAGCTGTCACGGCGATCCAGCAGGTAATCGATATCCAAACCTTTAGGATCATGAAGAGCTCCATGAGCATCAGAAATCGCGATGACTTTCGCTCCTGCGTCATGCATGAATTTTGCAAGGAAACTTCCAGCATTACCGAAACCTTGAATGACTACGCGGGCACCTTTTATATCAATGCCTTTCTTCTTGGCAGCTTCCTCGATACAAATAGTGACACCTTGTGCTGTTGCTTTTTCACGGCCTTGTGAACCGCCCAATACCAATGGCTTTCCTGTAATGAAACCAGGTGAGTCATTTTCACGTAAACGGCTGTATTCATCCATCATCCAAGCCATGATTTGTGAATTGGTATATACATCAGGGGCAGGGATATCTTTGGTTGGACCGACAATCTGGCTGATTGCTCGAACATACCCACGGCTCAGTTTCTCGAGTTCAGTGAAAGACATCGTCCGTGGATCGCAGATGATTCCGCCTTTCCCGCCGCCATACGGCAGGTCGACAATGCCGCATTTCAGGCTCATCCACATTGATAATGCTTTTACTTCTTCTTCATCCACTTCCGGATGGAAGCGGACTCCGCCTTTGGTAGGCCCTACAGCATCATTGTGTTGTGCTCTGTATCCTGTAAATACTTTGATGCTGCCATCATCCATACGCACAGGGATACGTACAGTCAGCATACGAATCGGTTCTTTCAAAAGCTCAAACATTTCCTCATTATAACCAAGCTTGCCCAGAGCATCGTTGATTACGTGCTGAGTAGATGTAAACAGATTCAGATTTTCTCCCATTGAAAAATTCGCCTCTTTATTGTGTAGTCTAAAACCGTTGTTATTGTAACATACAACCTGAAAAATGCTTAGTAAATTACGGCATAATCATAAATTATTTTGAAATGAAATGAGTGGTTGGATTTCCGTTTCAGGTGCGCGACTCTGCGGGGCGGGCGGTGAGCCTCCTCGGCTGCGCCTGCGGGGTCTCACCTGTCCCGCTAGTCCCGCAGGAGATCTCGCACCTTCCACTCCAATCAAAAGGGATGAGCGATCCAGTACTTCTCATCAATTCTCTATGAAAAATTGGTGAGAAAAGTTTGCTAAAATGCACTTTTTATGTGAACCAATCAGTTTACTTAGACAGGACTTTCTGGATGCGCTCGATTGCCCAATCAAGGTCTTCCTGGCTGATGATCAGCGGTGGAGCAAATCTGATGACTGTTTCGTGTGTTTCTTTGCACAGAAGCCCTTCTTCTTTAAGCTGTTCGCAATAGCCGCGTGCAGGTTCAGTCAGTTCCACACCGATGAATAAGCCTCTGCCGCGTACTTCTTTGATTTTTGGATTATCGATTTCTTTCAATTTGTTCATGAAATATTCTCCAAGTTCCAGAGAACGCTGTGCCAGTTTTTCGTCTTCAAGGACTTCCAAGGAAGCGACAGAAACTGCACAAGCCATTGGATTTCCTCCGAATGTGGAACCATGGGAGCCAGGATTGAATACGCCCAGGATATCCTTGTTGGCTACGACACAAGAGATCGGGAATACCCCTCCGCCAAGTGCTTTACCAAGAATGTACATATCCGGTTCAACATCTTCCCAATCGGAAGCAAACATTTTGCCGGTACGTGCAAGTCCAGCCTGGATTTCATCTGCAATGAATAGGACGTTGTTTTCTTGACACAGCTCGTATGCAGCTTTTAAGAAACCTTCCGGAGGGATGACAATGCCGGCTTCACCTTGGATCGGCTCGATTAAAAACGCTGCCGTGTTAGGTGTGATGGCTTCTTTCAATGCATCAAGGTCGCCATAAGGAACAAGGTTGATACCCGGAAGCATCGGACCGAACCCGCGCTTGTATTCTTCTTCAGAAGACAGGGAAACAGCTGACATGGTACGACCATGGAAGTTCCCTTCACAAGCGATGATTTCCGCCTGATTTTCTGCAACACCCTTCTTGTCGTATGCCCAGCGGCGTGCTGTTTTGATTGCTGTCTCCACAGCTTCAGCGCCAGTATTCATTGGAAGAGCCATATCTTTATTTGTCAGTTTACAGATTTTTTCGTACCAAGGCCCCAGCTGGTCATTGTGGAAAGCACGGGAAGTCAATGTCACGCGGTCTGCTTGGTCTTTCAGCGCCTGGATGATTTTTGGATGGCGGTGCCCCTGATTGACTGCAGAATAAGCGCTCAGCATATCCATATACTTGCTGCCTTCAGGATCTTTTACCCATACACCTTCTGCTTCTGAAATGACAATCGGAAGCGGATGATAGTTATTCGCACCGAATTCCTGTGTTTGTTCAATGATAGATTGAGAGTTTCTTGACATTTTTTCTTCCTCCTAATCATTTTTACTGATTTCCGCTTCAGGTGTCCGACTCCGCGGGGCGGGCGTTGAGCCTCCTCGGCTTCGCCTGCGGGGTCTCACCTGTCCCGCTAGTCCCGCAGGAGATCGAACACCTTCCGCTCCAATCGAATGAAATGAAAGATTACGAGCTTAGCGGAAAACAACATTTTATTAAGTATGAAATCCTTTGAAAATATGTCTGATTATAATCAATGGAGCCTCCTTGTGAAGGCTCCATTATGTTGTCAATTTTATAGCATTTCAGATGTTGTCTTAGCTTGCATATGAAGAAGCAAGTAGTCTGGTCCGCCTGCTTTAGAGTCAGTACCTGACATGTTGAATCCGCCGAATGGCTGGTATCCAACGATTGCTCCTGTACATCCGCGGTTGAAGTAAAGGTTTCCTACATGGAAATCTTCACGAGCCTGCTCGATGTGTGCACGGTTGTTCGTGATTACCGCACCAGTCAAGCCATAATCAGTGTTGTTTGCAATCTCGATTGCATGATCGAAGTCTTTCGCTTTTGAGAATGCCACTACAGGTCCGAAAATTTCTTCTTTCATGATTCGTGCTTCCGGATCGAGATGAGCAAAGATCGTCGGCTTGATGAAGTAACCTTTGGAGTCGTCTCCTTCTCCACCGATCATTAATTCTCCTTCTTCTTTACCGATTTCGATGTAGCTCATGATTTTATCGAATGCAGCCTGGTCGTTAACAGGTCCCATGAATGTTTCACGGTCTGTTGTGTCACCGACTGACAATTCTTTTGTTAATTCAACGGAACGCTCAAGCACTTTATCGTAAACTTCCTCATGGATTATTGCACGGGAACATGCTGAACATTTCTGCCCTGAGAATCCGAATGCAGATGCAACGATTGATTTAGCAGCCAACTCAAGGTCTGCTTCTTTATCAACAACGATAGTATCCTTACCGCCCATTTCAGCGATTACGCGCTTAAGCCAGATTTGGCCAGGATTCACTTTTGCAGCGCGTTCGTAAATACGGGTACCTACATCGCGTGAACCAGTGAAAGATACGAAGCGTGTTTTTGGATGATCAACAATGTAGTCCCCAATTTCAGATCCGCTTCCAGGGATGTAGTTGATGACACCTTTCGGAAGGCCCGCTTCTTCAAGGACTTCAATGAATTTTGCAGCTACAACCGGTGTTGTTGAAGCCGGCTTCAGAAGTACTGTGTTACCGGAAACGATAGCAGCAACAGCTGTACCAGCCATGATAGCGAATGCGAAGTTCCAAGGGGAAATGACTACACCTACTCCCAGTGGAATGTAGTTAAATTGATTGTATTCGCCAGGACGGCTTTCTACTTTGAAACCTTCAGCGATGCGAAGCATTTGGCGGCCGTAATACTCCATGAAGTCAATAGCTTCAGCAGTATCCGCATCAGCTTCGTTCCATGGCTTACCTGCTTCTCTTACTAGGATTGCAGAGAATTCATGCTTGCGGCGGCGTACAATGGCAGCAGCCTTGAAAAGGATATCTGCGCGTGTTTCCGGCTTTACTTTTCTCCAAGTCTGGAATGTTTCATAAGCTTCGTTCATTGCTTTTTCAGCTAAGTCACGGCTAGCCTTGGAAACACGCCCAACAACTTGCTCCTTGTTCGCAGGGTTCACAGAAACAATCTTATCTTCAGTCATGATTTTTTCTCCGCCGATTGTCAACGGATAATCTTGACCTAAATAACTGTCGACCAACTTAAGGCCCTCTTTAAATGCTTGCTGGTTTTCTTCTTTTGAAAAGTCTGTGAATGGTTCATGTTTGTACGGAATCAATTTCATTTCCCCCTTTATCTAGAATAAAGAATTAGTATATTCATATATTGCAGGGTTTTTACGCAAAAAATATTTGCATTCAGAAAACCCTTACATATATAATAATGCAAAAGATAGTTGCATTTTTCAAGCCTTTTGCTTAATTTTTTTTCAACTCTTAATAAATTGCTCGTCACCATGTGTATGAAAGGGAAATTCCTTTCATTCATCCAGGGCTCAAATGCTTGCTGAAAAACTATCTTGCACACTACACTATTACACTGTGAAACGCCCTTTCAAACTTATAAACCTGATTCTTTGAAATTTTCCTGAAATTTTTTTCGGAGCAGTACACAAAAAGGAGAGAAACCAGATGTTTGTGAACGGAATGCAAGAGTTAGTTTATCTCTATGAGAAAGTATTGGACTCTATAGATGCAGGCGTTCATGTTATTAACTCAGAAGGAAGAACTATTATATATAATAGAAAAATGATGGCGATCGAGGGAATGGATGTCGAGGATGTCCTCGATAAAAATCTTCTTGAAGTCTTTCAATTCAGTTATGGAGAAGAAAGCACACTGCTTAATGTCCTCAGGACCGGGAACCCGGCCCTGAATGTCAAACAAACGTATTTTAATGTAAAAGGCAGCGAGATCACGACCATTAATAATACGTATCCGGTTTTTCAAAATGATGAGATCATTGGAGCAATGGAAATCGCACGGGACATTACCAAGCTCGAAAAATTGATACGTGAAAACCGTTCTAAAAAAGAGGAGCCGCTATATACGTTTGACCATATTATTGGAGATGACCTCCGCTTCAACGAAGTCATTGAAAACAGCAGACGGGCTGCAAGAACCTCTTCTCCTGTTTTGATTGTTGGAGAAACCGGAACGGGGAAAGAACTGTTTGCCCACAGCATACACAACGGCAGTCCCCGGGCAAAGGAGCCGCTCATCAACCAAAATTGTTCAGCGCTTCCCGATTCTGTGATGGAAGAACTATTATTTGGAGTAAATAAAGAAGAATCCGGAGAAACAATTGAGAGTCCCGGATTATTTGAACAAGCAGGCGGAGGAACTTTGATTCTGGATGAAATCAACAGTTTAAGCCTTCCCCTTCAAACAAGACTATTAAGAGCATTGAGGGAAAAGAAAACCCGCAGGATGGGCTCGGATATCGACAGGCCGATTGAATGCAGGATGGTGTGCACCATCAATGAAGACCCGATTGATGCCATTTCAGAGGGAAGACTGCGGAAAGAACTCTACTACCAATTAAGTGTGGTGTCCATCTTCATTCCTCCATTAAGAGAGCGGATGGAGGACCTGGAACCTTTATTGAACTTCTTTATTGAAAGGTATAACGGACTTTTCGGCATGGAAGTTCAAGGACTTGAAGATTCAGTGATTGAAAGATTTAAAAACTATGATTGGCCGGGTAATGTACGTGAACTGGAACATGTTATTGAAGGAGCGTTCAACCTGATGGGTGCAGGAGGAAGAATCGGCTACAATCAGCTGCCGGTCCACTTCAGGCAGCGCACACAGTTTTCAAACGAGAAGAACCTTGAAAATAACGCCGAAGACTTTCTATTTGACGCTGATAAAGAAATTAAACCACTGGACGACTATATCGCTGAGGCTGAGATTTATTACATCCAAAAAGCACTTATACATCATGACTTTAATGTCACCAAAACCGCAAAAGCTCTTGGCATGAGCAGACAGAACCTGCAGTACCGAATCAAAAAGTTTGAAATCGAGCGTCCGGATTGAACCTAAAAAAGGAGCCTCTTCCTCTGTATGATGGAAGGCTCCTTTTGTGTGTTCTTTGCCCGTGATTTGAAAGCATAAAAAAGAACCGGTATCACTACCGGTCCTTGAGGTATTACTTCTTGATTAGATCTTCACGCTCAGATTGCTCGATCCACTCTTCAAGCTTGTCTTTAAGAGTGTTGAAGCCAGTTGGAGCCGTTTCATCTGCAGCAGCAGGTTTCACGCTTCCTTGGCGGCGCTTAGGCTTTTTAGCCGCAGCTGCTTTAGGCTCTTCTGCCGGCGGCTCTTGAGTCGCGCGGATGGAAAGGCTGATTTTACCTGCAGCTTCATCAACAGATAGAACTTTTACTGTTACTTCATCGCCAACGCTTAGATGTTCGTTAACATCTTTAACGAATCCGTGTGTGATTTCGGAAATATGAACAAGTCCTTGTGTATTTTCATCAAGCGCAACAAACGCACCGTATGGCTGGATGCCTGTTACCTTACCTGTTACAACGCTTCCTGTTTCGTATTTTGTACTCATGGGAACAACTCCTAATTATATATAAATTTTCTCCTTTTTACGCAATTATAGATTATATCACAGTTGACAAGCTTACGCAAAAATTCTCTATACTTATTAGATAGTTTTCCCGTTTTTGAAACGATAAAACATGCATCATGATGCGTTTTTTCATTAAGATCTCAGAGTTCATAATCCATATTGAAGCTCTCCCAGTCTTCTGGTTTGTTGAACTGGTTTTCCTTCAATTTGTTGTAGTAAGGTTCGATCCTGCCGGCTGTTTTAGAATCCGGATACTTCTGGATCAGTGTCTCATAAGATTCTTTAATATCCGCTTTCAGTGTTCCTTCTTCATTAAAGATGGATTGTGCAGAAGAGCCTTTTACATACGCTCTAAGAAGAGTTATATACTCCAATTGAAACTCCTCAAGAAATCCAGAGTCCTCAGGCAGGCTTTCTATTGCTCTCTCGTAAAGGAGAAGGTCCCCTCCAGCTCGTGCCCAAGTGGTGGTGATCACGCCACCGTTAAGGCTGCTCGGAATACTCTTGAGCTTCAGGGCATCCATATACACTTCAGGCAGCTCAGAAGATGAGAGCATAAAAGATACATACGTTACATCCGTTCCCGCCACGAACCGGTCAGCCTTTTCTGAATACATGAGGGAAATCCCATTGGCTGTTGCCCCTTCTACCAACTTCACTAATTCCTCTGAGTACTGTTTTTCCCTTTCAAGCAAGATGTCCCTTCCTTCAAGCTGGCCAAGTTTGATGTCGTCTTGCCATTCGTTCCTGTACTGCTTCATCTCTGCCTCATAAACAGGAAGCAGATCTTTCTGCGTCTCGACATACTTCTTGACCCACTGTTCCGCCTCACCATCTTTAATGCTTTTTCCGGTCAGGCCATTGATCATTTGCTGAGGTGTTTTTAAAATATCATCAAGGTTTTCCGTAATGCTTTCCATGTATCCTGAATTATTGGCGACTCTTCCATCGTCTTCTTTCATATTCCGCGTTACATAGGCAGCAAATTCCTCGGCATCTCTTCCCATTTCCGTCTGTGCAAATCCCTCTTCTGACAACCCAAGGCTTCCGATTGCCTGGGTACGCCGAACTTTATAATGACTCTCAATTTCTTCAACAGTCTTTGTCACTTCTTCCACTGTCAGTTCGGACTGCTCCCCATTTTGCGGATTTCCTCCCTGATCGCCTGTAAACTGAAGGGCCAGTACAGAAGAAATCAGAAGGACGCCGATGAAGCTTGCAGCATAAGGCCAGTGAATCATTTTCCGCTTTTGTTTCTCCGGTTTTCGTTCTTTCTCAATCGCCTTTATGACTTCGGAAACATCAGTTTGGCCAGGCATCCGTTCGTAGTTTTTATTAAGCAGGTTCATTCGTTTCTCAAAGATTTTATCATCCATGAGCTTTTCCCTCCTTCTTTTCAGCCTTGATCATTGCCTTTTTCAGCATATCCTTCCCCCTCAACAGCCTCGTTTTGACAGTTGACAGATTCAAGGACAGGATTTCCTGGATCTCTTCATACTTTTTTTCATGAAAATAGTAAAGGATGATTGGGATCCGGTATTTCTCATCAAGTTCTTGTATACATTCATGAAGCAGCCTGTCTTCCTCTTCCCGGAATACCGCTTCTTCGGGCAGATAGGGATCTCCCTGAAAGGACTCTTTTGCCAGCTTTTCAGATTTCAGAAAGTAGCGGTTCTCCTTCCTCATGAAGTCCCTTGTCACATTTAAGGTGATTTTATAAAGCCAGGTTGTAAACTTTGAATGGGAAAATTGGTGTAAAAACCGGTAAACCCTTATGAATACTTCCTGTGAAATGTCTTGGATATCAGAGCTTGAAGCACCCATTTGAAAAGCAAAACGCTCTACAACCGGAGAATATTTCTTTACCAGCTCACTGTAGGCTGTTAAATTTCCTTTTTGGGCTTCTGCAATGAAGTACTCGTTCTCCACATTCAGGCCCCCTTTCCTTTTATTTGTAATTATGTAACGCAAGTTTTCCAGTAATTGTTTCATTGAATATGAAAATATATCTGATTATTTCAAATCATCTATACACCCAGTGAAAATCATAGTAAGATGGTGAAATCATCTTGAGAAAGGAGAGAACAAATAATGAGAAAAAATGATCAGTGGTCATCCAAAATCGGTTTCATCCTCGCTGCTGCCGGATCCGCCATAGGGCTGGGGGCGATTTGGAAGTTTCCTTATATGGCCGGAACCAATGGGGGCGGGGTTTTCTTTTTGCTCTTTATCCTTTTTACTATTTTAATCGGGACCCCGATACTGCTCGCTGAGTTTGTCATTGGCCGGAGAGGCGGAGGCGATGCCGTCACTTCTTACCGCAATCTCGCACCTTCATCGGTCTGGCCGCTTGTCGGATATTTCGGGACCTTCATCTCATTGGTTATTTTATCATTTTACAGTGTAGTGGGAGGCTGGATTTTATCCTATCTGGTCCGCAGTCTGACTGGCGGGCTGACCGGCATGTCCCAGGCAGAATATGGAGCTTTATTTGAAGGGATTATCAGCAGCCCTTGGGAAGTACTGCTGGCCCAATTCGCTTTCATGGTCATGACAATTGTTGTGGTCAAAGGCGGAATCAAAGCTGGAATAGAGCGCGCAAGCAAATTGATGATGCCTGCCTTATTTGTTCTTTTCCTTGTACTGGTCGTCCGCTCACTGACACTGGATGGTGCCATGGAAGGCGTTCGTTTCTTATTGCAGCCGGACTGGAGCTATCTGAAGGCTGAGACGGCCCTGCTTGCACTTGGACAAGCATTCTTCGCTTTGAGTGTGGGTATCTCGGTTATGGTCACATATTCTTCTTACCTGCCCAAAACCGAAAACATGCCAAATTCAGCATTCAGTGTCGCGGGATTGAATATCCTTATATCCTTGCTGGCCGGACTGGTCATTTTCCCTTCCGTGTTTGCTCTTGGGTTCCAGCCGGATGTCGGTCCCGGACTCGTATTCGTTGTCATTCCGGCTGTATTCAATGAACTGGCCTTCGGTGGGGTGTTTCTGGCAATCTTCTTGGTCCTGCTGCTTTTCGCTACATTGACATCAGCGTTTTCGATTCTTGAAATCATCGTGGCTGTCATGGAAAAAGGAAATCCGCAAAAACGGGGCCGCTATGCCTGGTTTGCCGGGATACTGGTATTTGTCGTCGGGATTCCAAGTGCCTTATCTTTTGGTGTGCTGACCGACTTTCAGATCATAGGAAAATCGTTTTTCGACTTCGCTGATTTTATTGCGAGCAATATCGGGCTGCCGGTTGGTGCCCTGCTGATCAGTATCTTTACTGCCTATGTATTAAAAAAATCTGCTGTTAAAGAGGAACTGCAAAGAGGCTCAGGAATGTCCGATGGCTTGTTCGAGACCTTATATTTCCTTATCCGATTCGTCGTTCCAATCGCCATCATTGCCGTATTCCTGAACTCAATGGACATCCTTTAACCCTTTAAAGAAGAAGGGGACAGCACGAGTGTTGATTAACCATAATATGTAAAATAAACGGTATTATTAGACAAAAAAAGCCACTCTCTTTTAGAATGATTGTTACCGCTAACAACACTAAAAAGGAGAGTGGCTTCATTGACTAACTTTAACAAATTATCAGAGATGCTTCAAACGTTCATTACTGAAGAAGAGGTAGAAAACCTCTGTAAGAAATGGGGTTATCGCGACACCGCAAGAAAATTTTCCACCCGAGATTTGGTACGTTTCTTTGTCATTTCGTCTGCGAAAGATTGGAAAAGCTTTCGAGATGCTGAAACCAAAATGCCCCAGGAAGAAAGTTTGCCTTCAGTTGACCACTCAACCCTCGCTAAAAAAGCTCAAAACGTTCCTTATCAGATCCTTCAAGAATTGTTCTCTCGTTTAGTCAATCGCTTAGGGCGTGGAGTGCGCAGAGCACTGTTCAAGCCTTATAAACTATTCGCAATTGACTCCACAACCATTACTTTTCAACATCCAGATATGAGCTGGGCGGGTTACACCCGCACCCGCTATGCTATTCGTCTCCATACAAAATTCGATGTAGAGGAAGGACAACCTACCCAAGTCATTCCTACAACTGGACGGCATCACGATGTCATGATGGCGCCCAAGTTGTATGAAGACACGGAACCTCTTTCTATCATCACCGCAGATAGAGGATATGCGCGAACGAGAGACTTTGAGGATTTACAGGAAAACAATCAATTTTTTGTGATTAGAGTCGCTAGCTCATTCTCCCTCTCGGGAGAGAGGGAACACAGTGTACCTCTTAATGAAGAGGGCAATGTGAAGGAAGACCTGACAGCCTTTATTGGAAAAGGCACCCGCAAAACAAAGGTTCGATTCAGATTGGTTACCTTTACCGACAACGAAGGAAACAAAATAAGAGTAGCTTCGAACTTAATGATGATGTCCCCTGAGGACATTGCTTATATCTATAAACTTCGCTGGCAAATAGAGCTATTTTTCCGTTGGGTAAAAGGCAACCTGGATCTGTCCAATCTCTTTGGAAATTCTCCGAATTCTGTATATAGCCAGGTTTATGGCACTCTTATCAGTTACTTGCTTTTACGCTGGATTTACAATGAAACCAAGGAAGAATGGGCTACTTTACACTCTTTTACCTTCATAGAATTCACCCGTCGTTACGTGGCATACACCTTACCTGTTGAGGTAAGGTGTGCCGTTAAATCGCTTTTTGAACGAAGGGGGAGTCTGTGCCAATCACTTGGAAAAATATAGCTAATCAACACCCCTGAAGGGGACAGTCCCCCAGCGCATTAACGCGTTAATGCGCTGAGAGGGACTGTCCCTTTTCATGCGGGAAAGCGGTGAAGCGGTGAAGAAGCATAGCCGCAATCCTCACATTTTGTTCAATGATTTTATGACTTATTCTGCCTTGTAAATGGTAAGATAATGGTATAAAGGTTAATTTGATGGAGGGATTTATATGTCTCATTTTGGTCAAAATTTAAAATTATTACGTGAAGAACGGAATATCAGCCAAGAAGAATTAGCCATGCGCGCAAGGCTCGGAAGAAAAACGATTGAAAAATATGAAAGCGGCAGTCAAATTCCAGACACGCAAACCATCCTGAAGCTTTCCACTGTCCTGGATGTCCCCGCTTCCGAAATGCTTGAACGAGAATTACTGGAAAGCCATCCCCAAGGAATTGACCAGGAGATTGAACAGCTGATCAACGAAATTGGTACAAAAAAGGCCAAACTGATCCTCCGAAAAGCCAAAGAATTTTCCGAAGAGGACTTCTTACGAGTGATGCAGATGCTTTACGAAATCAAGTACGGCTCTGCGGTAGAATAACTTTCCTCAAAATAATGTATAAATTTTGCTGAAAGGGGCAATGCTTTTATTAAGCTTTCTAAGTATTCCCCCTTTTGTTTTCATTGTGGACGGTATTTTTTTATACCGTCCTATTTTTTTTGCCCCCTAACCTAACCTTCATAATTACAATTCATGGTGTTTTTTTACTCATGCAGGGTAGAATACAAGTACCTATTCTTATCAGGAGTGAGAGTAAAATGAACGATATAACGTACAAGGTAAATATTAATGACGGAGAAGTCTTTTATGAATATCACCGCCACCCGTCTGCCACTGAAACCTTTGTCCTGCTCCATGGATTTCTTTCCTCTACGTTCAGCTTCCGGCACCTGACCCCTCTGTTGAAGGAACAGTACAATGTTATATCCGTTGACCTTCCCCCGTTTGGTCAAAGCGGAAAGAACAAGGAATTCGTCTATTCATACGAAAACCTTGCCAGGACAGTCATCCTTCTAATGGAAAAGCTCGAAATCGATCGTATTCATTTGATCGGCCACTCCATGGGCGGACAGATTGCCCTTAACGTCATGAAACAGAAGCCGGAGTTGGTTGAGAAAGGGATCCTGCTATGCAGCTCGGGCTACCTGAAGAAAATGAAGTGGCCCATCACCATGCTCAGCTACATTCCCTTTTTCCACCTGTATGTAAAAATGCACCTGGCGAAATCAGGTGTACGCCAGAACCTTGAAAATGTCGTTCATGACTCAAAAATGATTAATGATGAAATGATGTTCGGCTACTTAAAGCCTTTCCTGGACGATGATATCTTCCGGGCACTAACAAGGATGATCCGCCATCGCGAAGGGGATCTGAGCCAGCATGACCTGAACAATATCGAAACACCCTGCCTATTAATCTGGGGCAAACATGACCGCGTGGTTCCCCTCAATGTCGGCAAGAGGCTCAATAAGGATCTGCCAAATTCCAAATTACTTGTTCTCGAAAAGACAGGACACCTTGTACCTGAAGAACGGCCAAAGGATGTTTACGACTATATCCGCGCCTTCACAGAGCAGGAATTTTCAGAACAGAAAGTGGAATCCAAAAGTCAAAACCCAATTTCGAATTCACTGCCGGTAACCTAAAAAAGGATGTTCACCTGGAATCATTTCATTCCGGATGAACATCCTTTTCCTAAATCGAACTTCTTCTTCATAATCAAAATAATTCTTTTGCCAGGATGATGATTAACATCTTTTAAAATGGCTGTATTTTAAGAAATTGTTATTTTGAAACACAGTGTACTTTTGAAATAGAATTGTTGATTGTAGCGAAGCTGTCCGATCTCCTGCGGGACTAGCGGGACAGGTGAGACCCCGCAGGAGAAGCCGAGGAGGCTCACCGCCCGCCCCGCGGAGTCGTACAGCTGGAGCGAAGATCAACTCCGCCAATCTAATTGCTGCAAGCAAATGTTTTTCATCTTATGTCCGCATATTTTAACATATTATAGAGAACACGTTTTTTCTACTTATTTCAAGAAGGGTGTGATCCAGATGTACAATTTTGATATTTCCCCAAACCGAAAAGGCACATCATCGGTCAAATGGGACCTGACCAAAACAGTCTTCGGCCGGGAAGACGTGCTTCCGATGTGGGTTGCAGATATGGATTTCCCCCCACCGCCGGAAGTCATTGATACGCTGAATGACCGTGTCTCACATGGTATATTCGGCTATACATTCACTGGTGATCCATTAGGCAACGCGGTCAGCAGCTGGATGAAAGAACGTCATGACTGGGAAATCAAGAAAAGCTGGCTATTGTACAGTTCCGGCATCGTCCCTGCCATTGCCACCATTATCAGAGCGTTTACGGAAAAAGGGGACAGCATTCTGATGCACTCTCCGGTTTACACTCCATTCTTCAGCCTTGCTGAAAAGAATGACCGGGAAGTAAAGAAAAGCCCGCTTCAATTAAAAGATGGACAGTATACAATTGATTTTGAAGCATTTGAAGAAACTCTAAAATCAGGCGTGAAGATCTTCCTCCTCTGCAGTCCCCATAATCCAGGCGGACGCGTTTGGAAAGAGGATGAACTGATAAAAATGGCGGAACTCTGCCAAAAATACAATGTCCTGATTGTCTCGGATGAGATCCATGCGGACCTTGTACATAAGCCAAACAAGCATCTTCCGATTTCTTCAATAAAAAAAGAATATGAAGATTTCATAATCACGCTTGCGGCACCAAGCAAAACTTTCAACATTGCCGGCCTGCAAGCATCGGCCATGATTATCCCCAACCAAAAGTTACGGGAAAAAGTGTCAGAAGAACAGCAGAAGCAAGGAATCTTCACCCTGAATACATTCGGTGTCATCGGAATGGAAGCGGCCTACCTTCATGGAGGTGAGTGGCTGGACAGCCTGCTGGATTATCTGGCAGATAACATTAAAGAGGTTAAGTCGTTTGTGGAAAAAGAACTACCTGAGTTGTCCGTCATGGATCCGGAAGCGACCTATCTATTATGGATCGACTTCCGCAAACTAGGAAAGCCTGAACAAGAACTGCAAGACCTGCTCTTGAACAAAGGAAAACTCGCTCTTGAACCCGGCAGCAAATTCGGTCAGGACGGTGAAGGATTCTTCAGGATGAACATTGCCTGCACGAGGGAAACACTAAAAGACGGGCTGGAGAGATTGAAAAAGGCGCTAACCTGACAAGCAGGGGATATCCCTTGCTTGTTTTTTTTACAGAGTAGACACTTTAACGCATCACTGCACTAAGAGGGACAGTCCCTTTCACCACGGTGATGCGTCAAAGCAATAAAAAAGCTGGCAACCAGCGGTTGTCAGCTTTTATTCTTTGACTTTTTCTTTTTCACTAGTGATTTCGCCGCAGGCAATCCGCACTCCTGATTCCCCTGCAGGCTGGGACATTCCGTCATCCTGTCCTTCATGAATGACGATTGAAGTTCCTTCTTTAGTGAATAGGGATGTCGGTCCTTTTGTAAGTGTGACCAGCGGGGCCATGATTTTTCCCTTAAAAGAGCCGTCGTCCTCTACTATCAAGTTAGGAAGGTCGCCTGCGTGTGCCCCTTTTGGGTGAAGAAGCCCATGTTCTTTATCTTCCGGATTGAAATGGTTTCCGGCAGACACAAAATCAGGCCGCTCACATTTCCCTGTTTCATGGATATGTATGGCATGGACCCCTGGCGGCAGCCCCACAAGATCCAGATCCATTTCCACCCCGGAAGTCATCTCCTGCAACGTAGCCTTTCCTAAAGAGTCGCCTACTGGATTCATTATATCAACCTCGGTCTTCTTCGGGTTTTGAACCTTTTCAATTGCACAGCCCTGAAGCAGGATGGCTGACGCCAGCAATCCTGTCACTATCTTTGCATGCATGATATCTCCTCCAACAACAAAATCATCTATACCATTGTTGCCTTTGTTGGAGGAAAATATTCTTTATTTCAGCCCCGATTCTCGTCAGACGCCCTTCTTGCTTCTTCTTCCGCCTGCTTGGTCTTTTCTTCCTCTTTTTTCGATATCTTAATAAACCAGCGGAAGGTCAGGACCGCAGCCGTACCAAAAAGGATCATCCAGAATGCGGCCGGAATGTACTCTGTTTTGTCCTCCGGGAAATAGAGGAACAAATTTAAAATAAATGCGTTAAGCATAATAATCTCCTTTCAAACTTCTTGAGCTGTAGCCATTATATCAATTCCCCCATTTTAAAACCATGTCCAAAATCAAAACAAAAGCAGCTGCCCCGAAACGGGTACAGCTGCCTTCCACACTCTTATTCTTTAATGATTTCCATTTTTTCAATCACAACATCTTCGGCAGGTTTGTCATTTGCCCCTGTTTCAACAGCGGCAATCTTATCCACAACATCCATTCCCTCGATGACTTGCCCAAATACCGTATGACGATTATCGAGGTGAGGAGTGCCGCCCCGCTCCATATATGTTTCAATCGCCTTCTTGCCGAACCCTGCTTGAATCATTTGCTGCTCCAATGCAGGATCGAGGTTTGAGTTTTGAACGATGAAGAACTGGCTTCCGTTCGTATTAGGTCCCGCATTTGCCATTGAAAGGGCTCCACGGATATTCAGCAGTTCTTTTGAAAACTCGTCTTCAAAAGGTTCACCCCAGATGCTTTCTCCGCCTGTTCCGTTACCTTGAGGGTCTCCCCCTTGAATCATGAAGTCACTGATGACCCGATGAAAAGTAACACCATCATAGTAACCTTCCTTGCTGTGGGTCATGAAGTTTTCCACTGCCTTCGGGGCCTGCTCAGGGAATAACTTGATTGTAATGTCCCCCATATTCGTCACCATTTTGACAGCTTTTTCGTTTTCCTGGATTTCATCCGTCAGCTGCGGATAGTTGACATCGCTGTCATCCACCGGCTCAGCTGTTTCTTGTTCCGGCTCACTTCCTGCGGTTTCATTTTGGCTGTTATCCTGGCTCTGCTCTTCCTGGTTTGCTGTACCGCATGCTGCCAACATCAGCAAGAGAAGCGCTGCTGCAGCAATTGCTAAATATTTTTTCACGAAAATTCCTCCGTCTTTTAAAAGATTCTTTGTATGTATAATAGTTGATAGTCCAGTAACTGGCAACACTCTTTATTATGAATTAGAATGGATGTAATTGCTATATACCGAAAGACTGTTTTCAAAAAAAGATTTATATTGGAGGATGACCCATGTCTGGATTCAAAAATGGAGACATTGTAACGGCACTATATAAAACAGGGAAGTACATAGGAGAAGTCACCGACTCCCGACCGGGTGTTTATGTTGTCAAAATCCTGTCCGTCTTAAAACACCCGCGCCAAGGGGACCTGCACAATCCGAAAGATGTGGACGTTCCCCTGTTCCATGAAAGAAAAGCGCTGGCTTTCAGAGAAAGGGCCAATATCCCAGAAAAGATGGTAAAGCCTTATGAGGGAGAGGTTCCTGACTACAATGACTCGCTGATCACTGCATTTAATGAGTCAAAAGCTCAGTTGGAGTCACAGGATTCTGACTTTGCCCAAAAAAGCCTGGAAACGCTGGAGAGTGTAAAGAGGGAATACGAATTGATGTATTCAATTACTCTTTAATGTGAAGGACAGCAGCCTGCCCCCTTCCATTATCTTCTGCAAAACTAAAACCCAAATCAATTTGTGATTTGGGTTTTTCAAGCCATCTGATTAAAAAGTTTGGATAGGTCGATACGATCGCCGATGGTTGTCGGTTCCGCTTTGTCCAGATACTTCTTATCTTTTTCCACTAATTTATAAATATGATATGTCGTCAATGCATCATCCAGCGCCTTGTGATGCTTCCCGACACCCTCCCGGCCATATTCCTGGACTGCTTTCCATAAGCCTGTTTGATTCTGATCCCCAAAAAACCGCTTATATTCCATTGACAGGTCGATGAACTCTCCTGTAAACGGAAAATCGACTCCAGCCTTACTGCAGTTGTTCCGCAGTACCTTCATATCCATATTGCCCCAGGTAATGATCTTATTCTTCCCTCTCTGATTCAATTCTTTCAAGTACTGCACCAAAGAATGAAAAGGTATCCCGTTATCCACATCCGTCTGGGAAATCGATAAAAATTGTTTACAGCGCTTCGTTAATACCGGAAAGGCAGAAGGTTTCACATATGATGAAAACTTGTCAGTGACTTTTCCGTTCTGCACAGCCACCAGCCCTGTCTCAATGATTTCAGGGTAAAAGCCGCGCGGGTTTTGGTGCCTCTCCGGCATGGAAAATTCAAAATCAATGATAATCAATTGATTGCCTTTCAACTGAACTCCCTCCAATCATTCGGTTATTCCAACTCCACCATACTGGACTGCCCTGTCAAAAAATCCTCTGCGTCTTTATTCTATTTATTATATCATGATTACACCAAAAATTATGACAATTTAGAATAAAAAGCGAATATTGCGATTCAGCACCATATGGACTGGGTAAGTGACAGTCACCACCCGGTTTTTGTCGAACCAAATAGTAACTCTTGCAGATACGAGCTGATATTTTGTAATATTAATATTTAGAGAATCGAAATATATTTTAATAAACTTAAAGAAGGTGTTATTTATCTCTATAGAAAAAAGAAACTTGACGATCATGTGGTTTGCCAATTTTCTGGTTGCAGCCAGCGCCACGATGGTTCTTCCGTTTCTTTCCCTTTACTTAGAAACCTTTGGAAACTACGACAGTGCATTTATCCAGCGGTGGTCAGGCTATGTATTTGGCATTACCTTCCTTGTAGCATTCTTTATTTCTCCTATTTGGGGAAGGGTCGGCGATAAATACGGATTCAAACCGATTCTGCTGATTACCGGTTATGGAATTTCCCTATCGATTTTCATGATGGGATTCGTTGATTCGGTGCTTGGCTTGTTCCTGCTTCGAATGGCCATGGGGGCTGTCACAGGGTTCATCCCCACCTCAATTGCCCTCATTTCTGCCCAGACACCGAAAGAAATTGCCGGAAGAACCCTCGGAACTCTTCAGATGGGAACTGTGTCCGGTGGGTTATTCGGACCTGTACTTGGAGGCCTGATGGCAGATTCATTTGGATTTTCCTATACCTTCATCATTACCTCCATCGCCATTGCCCTGGCGGCTACCGGCGTGTTATTCGGCATTCAGGAAGTCCGGAAAACATCTAAAACGAAAACGAATAAAACCCGCTATTCCAGCAGAGAGGTCCTGCAGCACATAGTAAAGCATAAGCTGCTTCTGACTGTGATGATCATTTCCTTCATCATCCAGGTAGCAAACTTCAGTGTCCAGCCGCTGTTGGCCCTCTATGTTGATGAACTGACTGCCACAACCAATATCGCTTTTCTGGCAGGGCTTGCTTTTTCCGCAACAGGGGTCGGCAATCTGCTGGCTACAAGAAAATGGGGCAAGCTCGGGGATGAAATCGGCTATGAGAAGGTGCTCTCCATCTTGCTTGTATTGGCCTGTATTTTCATCATTCCACAAGCCCTTTCTGAAGAGCTTTGGCAGCTGGTCCTTTTCCGTTTCCTGTTCGGGATTGCCATTGGCGGCATGATTCCAAGTGTCACTGCCTATATCAGGCAGGAAGCCCCTCTTTCCATGCAGGGTGAGGTTCTTGGCTATAACCAGAGCTTCCGTTTCCTGGGGAATGTAGCCGGGCCGGCATTGGGTGGTATATTATCCGGGTTCACAGGAATTTCCTCCATTTTCTATATAACGGGTGCTTTATTCTTGGCGGCTTTTGGATTATTATGGTGGAGTATGCGGCATTCCGAAAATTACGTAAATGAGCCGTATTAATTTCTGAAGCCTTTTTTCAGAATCGAATAACGCTAGAGATGAGTTGAAAGCATGAGAACCGTCGCCGGTTATATTTTAGTATTTTCATTGTTTCCTTTTTTTCTGTTCATCCTTTTTTCTTCCGCAAAAGAGGTTCATAAGGTAGAAGGGTTTCATAATGCCCTCGAAGATGCCGTCAGTGAGGATCAGTTCAATATCACTAAGACCAGTTTGATAACCGATAAAGATGGAAACATATTTTCCGAGATGAACAGACCCTTCCGCCTGTATGCGGATCATGATGAAATTCCTGACTTTGTAAAGGAAGTCCTGGTTGCATCAGAAGATCAGCATTTCTATGAGCACGTCGGTTTTGATGCAGGCGCGATTATGAGGGCACTTGTCAAAAACCTTGTCTTCACCCATATTCAGCAAGGCGGGAGTACCATTACGCAGCAGCTGGCAAGAAACCTTTATCTTGGCCAGGAGAAAACGTATAACCGAAAGTTGACCGAGTTATTTTATGCACATGAAATTGAGAAATCATTAAGTAAAGAAGAAATCATGGAGCTGTACCTCAATATCATCTACTTCAGCAACGGAGTTTATGGGATTGAAACAGCATCACAATACTATTTCCAGAAACCGCTCGGTGAACTGAATAAAGCAGAACTTGCCTTTATTACAGCAATCCCGAACAATCCAAATAAATATGACCCTGTCGACCATTTTGACCAAACGAAAGTCAGGCAGGAACGGCTTTTGGACATTATGCAGCAAACAGGGAAGCTGGCGGCAAAAGAAGCTGATGAACTGAAAAAAGTACCCATTCAGTTGAATGTCCGCAAAAAGACAGACAAGTACCCTGATTACGCCGTGTATGCCGAATCGGAATTTCGCGAGCTTGTTGCCAAGCAAGAAGGTTTTCTGAAAAAGCTTGGGGAAGCAAAAAATGAAGAAGCAAAGCGGAAAATCTACGATGCCTTTGATAAGCGGATGAGTGATCTCATCAATTCCGGCATCATCATTCATACCTCTCTCGACCGTGTCACGCAGGAAAAAAGCACGGACGCTGTTCAGAACAGGTTAACCTATAAGGGGATCGAAGGAGCCAGTATTACAATTGATAATGAATCGCGGCAGATCATTGCGATGACAGGCGGAAAGCATTATCAAAAGTATAACTTCCATCATGCCTATCAAGCATTCCGCCAGCCGGGTTCTGTGATAAAACCGCTTTTGGTGTACGGACCTTACATTGAAGAGACCAAGGCATCCATTGCCGAAAGGGTAAGTGCTGATAACTACTGCATTGGCAATTACTGCCCGGTCAATTATGGAGGAAGGCAATACGGCACCGTCACAATGAATACCGCATTTTCACAATCCTATAATACCCCGGCCCTCCGCTTATTTGAGAAAGTCGGAATTGAAAATGCGTTTTCGAAATTGGAAAAGTTCAATTTTGAAAAAGTCCAGGAACAGGATCATACGTATGCCGCTTCCATAGGGGGCTTTACTTATGGCATGTCGCCCCTTGAGATGACGGATGCCTATACGTCCTTTATTGATGGCAGTTATCAGCCCTCCCATGCCATCACGAAGGTAACGGACTACAACGGAAAAGTATTGTATGAATGGAAAGAACCGAGAGAATCTATCTGGTCCCAGCCGACAACCGAGAAGATCAGGGCAATGCTGGGAAATTCCCTTCAAAACGGGACGGGGAAATGGGCACAACTAAACAAACCATATGCAGGTGTCAAAACCGGTACAACCAATAACTATAACGATTACTGGGTTATTGGCCTTACCGACTCCTACACCACAGGGGTCTGGGTTGGATACGATATCCCCCGGAACATGGAATCCATTGAAAGAGACCGGCCAAGCCACCTGATTTGGAGAGATATCATGAAGTAGACCGGAGTTTTCAGGCTCTGGTCTTTTTTTCCAAAAAAGGAAAAGGTATCGAAACAACAAGTTTCGATACCTTGGCTTTCAGTCCTATTCATTTAACTTAACTTCCGAAATGATTGGCAAGCTTGCCAGCAATCCATTATATAACTTCAGGATGACCAGAAAGACAATTAAGAATAATGAAGACCATGTGATCACCTGAAAAAAGATGACACCGAATAATCCCGGTTTTGTCAGGGACGGACTGATTTTATAGATGAAATAAACAAAATAAGCAATCGATGTCACAAGAAAAATGGCTAAAAGCCCCAAGAAGGACTTCAGGCTGGCAACCGATACCACTGCACCGATAAAGTAAACCATCGATCCGGACCGAACCTGACGGAGGATTTCTCCTTCATTATCCTGTGAGAAAAACAGAAGGGAAACTTCATTTATGGTTTGGGCAATCAGCTTTAACGCAGCAAATACCATGAAACAAACAATCATGAGGAAGATCAACAGAATGAATTTCAACTCAAGGTCTGACAGGAACTCACGCATTCCTGGATAGACACCAATTTTTTTAAAGAGGTCTACAAACACTTCCACACCATAAACGGAAAACGTCAAACTGAACAATAATATAGAAAACAAAGGCAAATAGCCTGTCAAATATGTATTTCGCACGCAGTTCTCCCCTAGAATTAATTTACCGCATGTCCATCATAATCTTTTATGGGCGGATTGAAAAGGGGGAGGCTGCCGCCTTAGAATTAATCCATAAAAAAAGAGCAGCAGCTCTTCTTTTTATTTAGGATTGCTTCTCTCTTTATGTTATCTTGCAAGCCTGATATATTCTCTCGGTTTAAAAGGTTCAGGACCGGCTTCTTCCTGCAGGTCTGCGACAGGCTCAACCTCAATAACAGCTTCGGCATCCACCACTTCATCTTTTAAAGCAGAAGGCTGCAGCAAGTTTTTATTTGCCCATTGATTCTTTTTGTCCTCCTGTTCCTGGACATACCAGGCGCCAATAAACAAGCTGGAAAAAATCATGGCTGAAACCGTTTTTTTCATTCGCATACTACATCACCACCTATGGATAGCATGCGCTTTTTTGGTTCATACTATTCGCTAGAATGGAGATTTCCATATAGGAATCAACCTGGAAAACAAACAGTGGGCAGCAGGAATCATGACCGAAAAACATTTTCCTGAAAAAATTTTCACCGCTGTTTTTGCCGTGTTCTTTCATATTTAATATCATAGTTGAACCTTGCCCGCCGCTGCAGACTTTCATAAATGCAAGCGTCATTTTTTTACGTTATAATTTCTTTTGAGGTTTTCTTTAGGGATATCAGAGACCTGGAGCAAAAATGGATTACATATAAGGAAGATGATAAGTGTGAATGATAAATAAAAAATTTTATAAGGGGGTTTTTCGGTGACATTATTACATTGGGCAATTATTTCACCTTTTTTAGCGGCTATTCTTGTACCGTTTCTCTATAAAAAGCTGCGTTCTATACATACCGGATGGTTTGTCCTCATTCTTCCCGCAGTGCTTTTTCTATACTTTTTTCAATTTCTTAAAATAACTGCAGATGGAAAGGCAATTCAGGAAACGGTTGAATGGATGCCGTCTTTCGGTATCAACTTTACCGCTTATGTCGACGGCCTGAGTTTGCTGTTTGCTTTGCTGATCACCGGGATCGGCTCTCTTGTTGTTCTCTATTCGATATATTATTTATCAAAAGAAAAAGAACAACTGCACAACTTTTACGTTTATTTGCTTCTGTTTATGGGGGCCATGCTTGGTGTTGTGCTCTCTGATAACTTGATTGTCCTTTATATGTTCTGGGAATTCACTTCTATATCTTCTTTCCTGCTGATCGGCTATTGGTACCATCGTGACCGTTCACGTTATGGGGCACAAAAATCAATGCTGATAACTGTTTTTGGCGGGTTGTCCATGCTTGGAGGATTTTTGCTGCTCTATCTGATGTCCGGTACGTTCAGTATCCGTGAACTGGCCGCAATGGCAGATACACTTATTACTGAACCATTGTTTCTAGGTGCCTTGATCTTGGTTTTGCTTGGTGCTTTTACAAAGTCTGCACAGTTTCCGTTCCACATCTGGCTTCCTGATGCTATGGAAGCACCGACACCTGTCAGTGCTTACCTGCATTCCGCTACGATGGTTAAAGCGGGGATTTATCTCGTTGCCCGTATGAGCCCTGTTTTTGCCGAATCAGGGGTTTGGCTGTGGCTTGTCGCCAGTTTTGGAATCGTCACACTCTTCTGGGGATCATTCAATGCAGTAAAGCAAACAGATTTGAAAGGGATCCTTGCTTTTTCAACAGTCAGTCAGCTCGGATTGATTATGTCACTGCTTGGAATCGGAGCCGCTGCTCTTCATTATGATTATCTTGATGAGAATATTTATGGTGTAGCTACAATGGCCGCTGTTTTTCATCTCATTAACCATGCTACCTTTAAAGGAAGCCTGTTCATGGTGGTCGGAATCATCGATCATGAAACAGGTACAAGGGATATCCGCAAACTTGGCGGATTGATGAACTTCATGCCGATTACGTTTACGGTCTCAGTGATTGGAGCCTTTTCCATGGCTGGCCTGCCGCCATTTAATGGGTTCCTGAGTAAGGAAATGTTCTTTACCGGAATGGTACAGGTTCTTGAGATGGATATTTTCAACCTTGAAACATGGGGCTTCTTATTCCCTGTTTTGGCTTGGGTGGGAAGCGTATTCACGTTCATTTACAGCATGCTCGTTGTCTTCAAGCCGTTTACCGGAAAGCATCAGCCTGAAAAGCTGGATAAAACGCCTCACGAAGCACCGCTTGGCATGCTGATTTCACCGGTCATCCTTGCGTCGCTTGTGATCGTATTCGGCTTCTTCCCGAATATCCTTACAAGTACGATGATTGAGCCCGCTGTTTCAGCCATCACACAGCTTGAGGTAGAAGATTCACATATTTATTTCTGGCACGGGTTCACTCCGGAATTATTCATGACCTTAGGCGTTATCCTTTTCGGTGTCTTGCTTTATACACTTCTGCCAAAGTGGAAAGGGATTTACAATACGATACCAGAAAGACTTACATTAAATTCGTTTTATGACAATGGCTTGGCAAAAGGTGAACGCGGAGCCTTTAAGCTGACCAGGTCGTATATGACCGGCTTCATCAGAAGCTATCTTGTGTATATATTCACGTTCCTGATAGGGATCCTGATTGTTACGATGGTTGTAAAAGATGCATTCGACATTGATATGACGGACCTGGCACCGATCGGGGTGTATGAAGTCATCATTGCACTTATCATGGTGGTCAGTTCCATCACGATTCTTTTTGCGAAATCACGCCTGACTTCCATCATTGCATTGGGAGCAGTCGGATATTCCGTATCGCTGTTCTTTGTCCTGTTCCGCGCACCTGACCTGGCACTTACACAACTGGTCATTGAAACCGTTTCGGTTGCGCTGTTCCTGCTTTGCTTCTATCACCTGCCGCCATTAAGCAGACATGAAGAAAGAATGAGCTTTAAACTTGGGAATGCGTTGATTGCCATCGGAGTCGGAGCAGTGGTCACCCTTATTGCGATCGCTTCATACAGTACGAAGCTGTTCAGTTCCATTTCGGAATACTATATTGAAAATGTCTATGAAGAAGCAGGCGGAAAGAATATGGTTAACGTTATCCTCGTTGACTTCCGCGGCTTTGATACTTTATTTGAAATCTGTGTTCTCGGTATTGCTGCATTGGGAATTTTCTCGATGATCAAACTGAGATTGACAAGGAGGAAAGAAGGATGAAGAAAACGAATGACGTAATCCTTCAAACCACGACAACCGTTGTCAGTTTCATCATTATTCTGTTTTCAGTCCAGCTTTTCTTCGCGGGACATTACTATCCAGGGGGAGGATTCATTGGCGGACTGATGACATCAGGAGCGCTGGTGCTTCTTTTGCTTGCATATGACATCAAGACCGTCAGCAAAATCCTTCCGATCGATTATAAACTGCTGATTGCAATCGGATTGTTACTTGCTGTCGGTACAGGGGCCGGAGCGTTGTTGTTCAATGTTCCATTCCTTACCCATGCTTATGAATATTTCCACCTGCCTCTTTTAGGGAAAACATCACTGCATACAGCAGTAATTTTTGATACAGGTGTTTATCTTGTCGTTATCGGAGTAACGATGACCATTATTCAGACGATTGGAGTGAGCGAATAATGGAAATTTTAATGGCCATAGTCATTGGCATCCTTTTTACCAGTGCAGTCTATCTGATGCTTTCTAAGAGCCTGCTTCGTATCATTATTGGTACAGGCCTGCTCAGCCATGGGGCACATTTGCTGCTCCTTACAATTAGCGGCCTGAAAGAAGGCGCACCGCCTCTTTTGGGCGAACATGCCGAATCATATGTAGATCCACTGCCTCAAGCATTAATTTTGACGGCGATTGTTATCAGTTTTGGTGTCACTTCCTTTTTCCTGGTGTTGGCTTACCGGGCGTACCAGGAACTTGGGACTGATAACGTGGATCAAATGAGAGGAAACGAAGGAAATGATTAATTTACCGTTATTGCCCATTATAATCCCGTTGTTTACAGCGATTATCCTCATGTTTTTTGGAAAGAACGTCACCATGCAGAAATGGATCGGAGCCATTGCAACAGCAGGGACTGTCATTGCTTCGATCATTTTAGTCAATGTTGTCAGGACCGAAGGGATCCAGACAGTCAACCTCGGCAGCTGGGAGGCTCCATTTGGTATCACGATGGTCTCTGATATGCTGTCAGCTCTTCTTGTCACGACAACGAGCATCATCACGTTCTTTGTCCTTCTCTACTCTTTCCGTTCAATCGGCAAAGACAGAGAACGGTTTTACTTCTATCCTGTCGTCCAGTTTTTGCTGGTCGGGGTAAACGGAGCTTTTACAACAGGTGATATTTTCAACCTGTTCGTGTTCTTTGAAGTCATGCTGATGTCATCTTATGTTCTTCTTGTTCTTGGAGGCACAAAGGTCCAGCTGAGGGAATCAATCAAGTACATACTTGTGAACATTATTTCATCGGCACTATTCGTTGTTATGGTAGCCTATCTATACTCTGTTGTAGGCACTTTGAATATGGCCGACATCTCTGTGAAAATAGCAGAAGCCGACCAGCCTGGAATCCTGACGGTCATTGCCGTTATGTTCCTCGTAGTCTATGGACTGAAGGGCGCCATCTTTCCATTGTATTTCTGGCTGCCTGGTTCCTACTATGCTCCGCCTACACCGGTATTGGCATTATTCGGGGCGTTATTGACGAAGGTCGGGGTTTACTCAATCATGAGGACCTACACCCTGTTCTTCTATCATGATACAGGATATACACATACCATTTTGGCATGGCTTGCGGTCATCACCATCATCGTTGGGTGTATCGGCGCCATCGCTTACTGGGATGTTAAGAAAATCATCATTTACAACATCATCATCGCCGTCGGCGTCATCCTTTTCGGGGTTTCGGTCATGTCTCCTGAATCTCTTGAAGGGTCCATCTACTACTTGATTCATGACATGATTATCAAAGCCGCGCTGTTCTTGCTGGTCGGGGTCATGATTGCCATTACAGGCACCAGCAACCTGCGCAAGATGGGCGGCCTTATAAAAGATTATCCATGGCTTGGATGGACTTTCCTGATCGCCTCGCTGACACTTGCGGGAATTCCACCTTTCAGCGGTTTCATTGGAAAGGTGCTGTTAGTAAGAGGAAGCTTTGCAGCTGAAGCCTATATTGGAGGCGGCATGATTCTTCTCTCCAGTCTGTTTGTCCTTTATTCGGTCATCAAGATTTTCTTGAACGGAGTATGGGGAGTTCCCAAGGAATATGACGGAAGGAACAAGCACAATGCCTCCTATTTATGGGGCTGCGCAGTCTTCCTGGTCATCCTTGCAGTAGCTTATGGAGTAGGTGCTGAAGCTGTCCGTCCGCTCATCTCACAGGCGTCAGAGGCACTGGCAGATCCGGGAATCTATATACAAGCAGTACTAAAGGAGTAATGTAGAATGGCCTTTCAAATTTTATTGAATTTCTTTCTAGCTTTTCTGTGGATGTTTTTGCAAGTATCTTTTACTTCAACATCCTTTATCATAGGATACATTCTCGGACTGATCATTACATTTGCATTCAGAAGGTTCTTTAACTCCCGGTTCTATATGTATCGTGTCTTCGCGGTCATCAGCCTTCTGCTTCTGTTCTTAAAAGAGCTGGTACTATCGAATATAGCGGTGTTAAAAACAATCCTAAAGCCCAAACTGGATATAAAGCCTGGGATATTCGCACTTCCCACTGAATTGAAGACAGATTGGGAAATCACGCTGCTTGCCAACTTGATCACCCTGACACCGGGAACACTGGTTGTGGATATTTCTTATGATAATAAAATTTTGTATATCCACACCATCGATATCGATGACGTTGATGAAGCAGTCGATGATATCAAGAATTCATTCGAAAAAGCCATCATGGAGGTGAGCCGCTGATGCTTCATACCATCATACAAATTTCATTGCTCGCCGTTTCCATTTCGATGATTGGACTAATTTACCGGGTCATTGTCGGCCCGACAACGCCGGACAGAGTGGTAGCATTGGATGCCTTGGGGGTCAATTTGATTGCCATCATCGCTTTGGCATCCATGCTGCTTCATTCGAAATCCTTCCTGGAAGTCATTTTGCTGATTGGGATCCTGGCCTTCATCGGAACAGTGGCCTTCTCAAAATTCTTAGAAAAAGGGGCGATTATCGAGCATGACCGAGATCATTAGATTCTTCATTGGATTCTTCCTTATTGCCGGCTCGTTCCTTACTCTTGTCACAGCATTCGGCCTTATCCGCCTGCCTGATGTCTATACCCGCAATCACGCAGCTTCCAAGAGTGCAACACTGGGGGTAATGTGCATTTTGCTCGGCACTTTCCTTTTCTTCTTTTTGGAAGAAGGACACTTTAACTCCAGGCTTATACTCGGAATCATCTTCATCTTCATCACTGCCCCGGTTGCAGGTCACTTGATTTCAAGAGCAGCCTACAACAGCGGCGTGGCCCTTTGGGAAAAAAGCGTACGGGATGACCTGAAAGGAAAGCAGAAGTACGAAGAGAAAAACATGTAATAAAAAAGGACTGCATCCCGGGGTTTCCGGAATTCTGCAGTCCTTTTCTATAAGGTTCTAAGAACTCCGCTAGATGCTCTTTTCTTCAACAACCTCTTCCTTGGGACTCTAGAACCCTTCTAGACGCCTTTTTCCCCTGACAACCTCTTCCTTCGGGTATCTAAAACCCTTCTAGACGCCTTTTTCCATAGACCTCCTCTTCCTTCGGGACTCTAGAACCCTTCTAGACGCCCTTTTCCTCCAACAACCTCTTCCTTTGGGAATCTAGAACCCTTCTAGACGCCCTTTTCCTCCAACAACCTCTTCCTTTGGGAATCTAGAACCCTTCTAGACGCCCTTTTCCTCCAACAACCTCTTCCTTTGGGACTCTAGAACCCTTCTAGACGCCTTTTTCCTCCAACAACCTCTTCCTTCGGGACTCTAGAACCTTTCTAGACGCCCTTTCCTCCAACAACCTCTTCCTTCGGGACTCTAGAACCCTTCTAGACGCCCTTTCCAACAATCATCAAAAAAGGACTGCAGCCCGGGGTTTCCGGATTCTGCAGTCCTTTTTTATATCAGTTGTCGTATAATCTATCCTCCACATCCCCGTCTCCTTTATGGATGACAAGGATGCCATCATGGTCATTCACGTATGACTTCGCTTTATCAAGCAAATCTTCCTTTGTATCTTCTGTATAGATCGCCTTCTCGCTGCCTTCTTTCTTAAGTTCCCAACCATCATCATTGGACCTGATATGAAACTCTGGTTTATCCTCAGAATCACCATCTACATATTTTTCCGCGCGGTCCGTTGCAATGGCAATCGCCCTTCCTTCATCATAGTCTTCACGAAGTAAAGCATTACCGATCTCTATTGCTTTATTGCGCACATCTGACGAAAGGTTTTTCCATGAAGCAGGATAATCATTTTTCGACCAAGGCATACGATCCTCTCCTTTAACAGTATTTCTATTTAAAATTCCCGGTTCAGGAGAAGGTAAACATTCCCTTTAACACATTAAAGCACTGAGGGACTGTCCCCCAGTGCTTTAGTGTGTTAAAGGATTATCTTTTTGGTACGACGGCCATGGTACAGCGCGATACGCAGATCAGGCTGTCTTCTTCATCCGTAATCCGGATATCCCAGACCATCGTGCTTTTTCCCTGATGGATGACTGTAGCCGTTGCCGTGACGACACCATCTTTTTTGGCCTTGATATGATTGGCATTGATTTCAAGCCCGAAGCAAATTTCTTTTTCCAGATCAATCAGTTCAACGGCCCCGACACTTGCCACCGTTTCCGCCAATGCGACGGAAGCGCCGCCATGCAAGAATCCGAAAGGCTGCCTTGTCCTCTCATCAACCGGCATTGTCGCTACCACTCTGCCTTTCCCCAGTTCAATGAATTCCATTCCTAATGCGCTGATCAATGTATTCTCACTATTCAAATTGGTCACCTCTTCTATTGATTGCTTAAGCTAACTTTCTCGATATATGTTCAGAAATCCTTTTTTATAGGGTAAGTTTTTCTTTCAATGGTGTTGAAGCTGTTCTGATGGAGTATACGAATATAGCGAAAACATCATGCATATAGTTCTTTATGAACAGGAAACGATTGTATTTTTTCGGCTCAGGACTATGTTTGAAAGGGGTCAATATATGCACAGATACCATCCCTTCTATACACCGATACAGCGGCCGCAAACGCCGAGATGGCCGCCTGTCAATCCCTATTATCAAGTGCACCGCTATCCGCAAGCCTATCCTCCAGTGGAACCGGAACAATTTATGGACTCTGCTGATAAAACCAAACCGTTATTGAATGATGCCCAACTCATCATGGATAGGGTTTCTAAGTCAAAAGATTATGCGTCCAAACTGATGGATGCGGCCCAGAGATCCAAAATGGATGAGATAAACCGCCTGATTAAAGGGACTGGTGTCAAAAGCACTCCCGGAATTAAGTTTAACCCGGACGGTTTCACCCTGATTTTCAGCAATAAAACAGCTAATATTGATTGCTGTCATTTAACCATCATCCTAAGGTGGAAGTAACTAAAAACATATTTAAGGACCAAACCCCATGGGTTTGGTCCTTTATTTGGTGAAAAAGCTTTATTTGATTAATAATACGGGTAAGACCCATACCCCGCATAAGGATAGCCTCCATACCCATATCCATACCCTGGATAAGGTCCGTATCCGTAAAACGGCGGTCTATAGTAAGGTGGTCTAACAAGCGCTCCCCCGAGCACACCGCCTAATACCCCTCCAAGAAAAGGAAGGCCGAATCCCCAGCCGAATCTATTACCGTGATGCGGGTTTCTATAGTGAAATCGAGGATCATTCATATCTGCATACCTCCTTATATATTTAAGGCTTCATTACCTATGTATGCAAACAATCTCCCAGGTGCATGGGCACTCTCCTACTTCACGCCTTTTTCTAGGTAAACATCATAAAAATGGGCACTCCGTCAAAGAAGCGCCCATTTGTTTTATAAAATTATCGCTGCAATCCAGCCAAACAAAATCATTGGGATATTGAAGTGCAGGAATGTCGGTACACATGTATCCCAGATATGGTTATGCTGTCCGTCCGCATTCAGCCCGGCCGTCGGCCCAAGAGTCGAGTCGGAAGCAGGTGAGCCTGCGTCTCCAAGCGCTCCTGCCGTACCAACAATCGCAACTGTCGCAAGGGGACTAAACCCAAGTTCCAAAGCAAGCGGTACGAAAATAGCTGCAATGATCGGAATGGTTGCAAAAGAAGAACCGATTCCCATCGTGACAAGAAGCCCGACAATCAACATGAGCAATGCGGCAAGAGATTTATTTCCGCCAATGATATCTGAAGTTGCTTCAACCAATGTATCCACATGGCCTGTCGCCTGGACAACAGCTGCAAAACCGTTGGCTGCAATCATGACAAATCCAATGAAAGCCATCATTTTCATACCTTCTGTCAACACACCATCGGCATCAGTCCATTTAACAGAACCTGAAATGTACAGGATGGCCAAACCAGCTAATGCACCGAAAATCATGGAGTCTAGTGCAAGCTGGACATATAGTGCTGCAATGATCGATAGCACCGCAAAGATAATTCCCTTTCTCGTATAAACCGTCTGAGTCTCTGTCTTTTGTTCGGCAATTTTCTTATATTGACGAGGTTTTCTATAACTGAAGAAAACAGCTGTCAATAGACCAACCACCAGGCCAGCTGTCGGCAGAAGCATGGCTTTTGGAATATCAGCCATAGCCACTGCGAGTCCGCTGGATTCCATATTCTGCGCGATGATTTCATGGAACATGAAACCGAAACCGTAAGGCAGTAAGATGTATGGCGCTGTGAGACCAAAGGTTAAAACAGAAGCAATCAGCCTGCGGTCGATTTCAAGCTCCACCATCACTTTCAAAAGAGGCGGAATTAGAATCGGGATAAAAGCAATATGGATCGGAATCAGATTCTGTGAAAAACAAGCCATAAGTAAGATGGAAAAAACAATAAGGGCTTTAGACAAAGCTTTTCTTCTGGAATCTCTCTCCTTCCCCACCACCTTGATGACGAAGTCCACCAGGAGGTTCGGAATCCCTGTATAGGAGATTGCGACAGCAAATCCTCCAAGCAAGGCGTAACTGATGGCGATATTCGCTCCTCCGCCTAATCCTTCTGTAAAAACATTGACCGTTTCATTTATTCCTAAACCGCCTGTCAGACCGCCAGCCAGTGCGCCGGCAACCAATGCGAACACGACATTCACACGGAGCAGGCTGAGAACAAGCATGATCAGGACAGCAACGATGACTGCATTCATGATGAAAATCTCCTTCCAAAACTATATCATTTTATTTTACTTTAGTTCGCTAAATCGTTAGAGCATTAAAATACCTTTCCTAATCTATCAGATGGTTTGGATACTGTCAATGCTTTAGTCTGCTAAATTACTAAAATGTTTTATTCCAATTTTTTCTCTTGTAAGATATAACAAGTTTATACTAAACAAAAAAAGCTTGCCCTAAAAGAGGCAAGCTTCTCATCGTATTATTTTTCTGAAGTTTCAAAGCGTTCAACAAGCAATGCTAGTGTACGCGCCATGACACCGGTTGCTCCCGCAGGTCCCAGATTGTGGTCAGACTTTGAAGTAGCCGTTCCAGCGATATCAAGGTGAACCCACGGCGTTCCTTCAGCAAACTCTCCTACGAAGGCACCACCCATGATGGCATGTCCTTCTCTTCCCGGCGAATTGTTCAAGTCAGCAATTTTACTGCTTCTGACTCTTTTCTTGTCATTCTCCGTGTATGGAAGTCTCCAAATGAATTCTCCCGCTTCCGATGAAGCTTCCAGTACTTGTTCGAACAGACCTTCATCATTCGTTAAAGCACCTGTTTTGTCATTACCCAAAGCGACAATTACGCCGCCTGTCAATGTAGCGACATCAATCAGGTAGTTAGCGCCATGATGTTTAGCGTATGTCATACCGTCTGCAAGGGCAAGTCTTCCTTCTGCATCGGTATTCAGGACTTCGATCGTCTTTCCGCTCATGGCCGTGATGACATCATCCGGTTTGAAAGCATTCCCGCTGACCATATTGTCAGTTGAAGGGATGACAGCCACCACGTTTTGTTCAGGCTTTAGTTCACCGATGATTTCCATCGCGCCAAGAACAGCTGCCGCGCCTCCCATATCGGTTTTCATGCCGACAATGCCGTCTTTCGGTTTAAGGGAGTATCCGCCTGTATCAAACGTGATTCCTTTTCCGACAAGCCCGATCACATCGTTCCATTCGTCTCGTCCTTGGTACTTCAGTACAATCATTTTAGGAGGCTCTACAGAACCTTGGTTGACCGCAAGAAGTGCGCCCATTCCCAGTTTCTCCATCTCTTCTTTATCAAGGATCTCCACTTCGAACTCATATTTTTTACCGATCTCCGCAGCATAATCCGCAAGTTTTGTAGAAGTCAGAATGTTACCCGGTGCATTTACCAACGCGCGCGCGGAGTTCACACCTCGTCCATGAGCATAGCCAACCTTAAGGGCTGCTTCAACCTCAGCACTATCATGCGAAGAAAAGGCAGTCAAGCTGTTGATGAAGGTTTCAGGGACATTTCCTTTGTGCTTGTAGCCAGGGAATCTGTACGTCGCCATTGTGAATGCTTCGCTGACAGCATGAGCGATATCCGATGCATCAAACTGTTCTGTCGTCAGTGTGTCCAAAGCAACGGCAAATGAAGAGATTTTCATTTCCTGGATCGCTTTAGAAGCGGCTCCGACTGCTTCTCTCAATTCATCAAATGAAAGGTCTTTTGCTTTTCCTAGTCCTACAAACACAAGGCGTTTTGCAGGAATTTTACCGAAAGTATGTACTTTGGAAACAGCTTTAAGCTTTGAGGAGAGGTCCCCTGCTTTCACTAATTCCGTTAACTGTCCGTCGAACTTTGAATCCAGCTCGGCAAGCTCTCCTGTGAATTCAGGGGCATTGAACAGTCCTACCAGGATACATTCCTGATCTGTGTTAAAGAATCCATTATTATCAACTGTAAATTTCATTTAAAAGCACCTCCACCCTAATTATATAAAAGTTTTCGATATATTTCGAACGAGAGGGACCCATTGGCGGCATTTAAGTGAAGTATTTCTGTTTCCATGATTTACTATGGTATAATTGGGAAAACATTTTATGAGACAGAACGGGAAAATAAAAAGCGGAAAGGCCCCGTTCAGCGGCGTACAGATTGGAGGGCTCTCGCATGAGATAAAGGAATCACGAAGAGCGAGAGCGATTCGATGAAGACTTATCGCAAGGAGAGAGACCGAAATCTGCTAGCCGCTGGGGCCTTGGAGCTGGATTGAACCAAATACCACTGGAAAGGATGTTTTACGACAGCGATGGAACTACTTACAAACTTCCCCCTATGGGCGGCTTTATTCGGAATCTTTTTTGCCCAGTTCATCAAAGTGCCCATTCAATTCATGGCCACCAAGAAACTCGACTGGTCACTGCTTACCTCAACAGGCGGCATGCCGAGTTCTCACTCAGCTGCTGTTACAGCACTTTCAACCGGTGTTGCACTCGAAACAGGGCTTGGCTCGCCCATATTTGCTGTATCCGCTATCTTTGCCATCATCACCATGTTTGATGCCACTGGGGTCAGACGCCAGGCTGGTGAGCAGGCCATCGTCCTGAACAAACTGGTCGGTGATTTCCAGAGGTTTGTAGGAGAGGCGAAGGGCTGGCAAAAGAAACCCGAAGAAGAAAAGCGAAAAGAACTCAAAGAACTGCTCGGACACAAACCGATCGAAGTCTTCTTCGGCGGTCTATCCGGCATACTGCTGACATTGGTTATTTACTATACTCTTTAAGATGGACAGGGGGGATCATATATGAAAATCGTATCCATTTGTCCCAGCAATACCGAGGTTGTCGATTATTTAGGATTGACCTCTTCCCTGGTGGGGGTTGATGACTTTTCCGACTATCCCGAAGAAGTCAGCTCCCTTCCTAAACTGGGTCCTGACCTCAGCATCGACATGGATAAGGTCGAGGAGCTCCGGCCGGACATCATACTGGCCTCTTTAAGCGTGCCGGGGATGGAGAAAAACATAGAAGAGCTGAAAAAGAGGGGGCTTCCCTATATCGTCACCAATCCACAAAGCTTTGAAGATATAGCAGGAGACCTGCTGACCATTGGCAAGGCGTGCGGTGTTGAAGATATAGCAATTGAAATGCAAAAAGATTTCAATAAGAAAATCGAGACTTTAAAAAAAGCAGCCGACCTAACAACCTCGTCTCCCGAGCTTTATTGGGAGTGGTGGCCCAAACCAGTCTTCACTCCTGGAAAAATCAACTGGCTGACCGAATTAAGCCGGATGTCCGGCGCAAAAAATGTATACAGAGATGTAGAACTTGCGAGCATTCAAACGGACTGGGAAGATGTTTACAAAAGAAATCCTGATTACATATGCCTTGCATGGGTTGGGGTAAGACGGGAAAAAGTCAACCCAAAGGTTGTCACTAAAAGACCCGGTTGGGACACACTTCAGGCTGTCATAGATGACCGGATCCTCATTCTTGAAGAGGAATTATACTGCCGGCCTTCCCCACGGCTGCTGGCCGGTGCATTGAAGCTCGGAAAGATCCTTCATCCCGATCAGTACGGCTCAATTGAATTTTGAAAAATACAAAGAGGAAGAGCACACAGCCCTTCCTCTTTTCTTATTCTTCTTTTTTCTGGATATACTGCTGTCTGAATACTTGCATGCTCTCATTTTCATTCAGGGCCTTCAGTTCTTCTTCCGTAAGCTTTCCCGTCCCCTTTGTGACAACGTAGACCTCAAGCTCCTTCTTGCCCCAATGCTCGTACACTTCATCGACAGTATCATAGTACAAATCCAGTCTATGTCCTTTGATCGCACTTCCTGTGTCCGCTACCACTCCATATCCATACCCTGGAATGAACAAAATCGTCCCTATGGGGAATACATCCGGGTCAGCAGCCACTGTTGAATATAAGTCCCTTTTTACTTTTACTCCTGAATATGTAATACCATAAGCCGGATGATCTGGAAGTTTGCCGGTGGATTCTATCCCTGCTGTATATCCTGTGGCTGTTACTGTCTCTTTTGGATACTGTGACCAATCAATGGCATCTTCAAGGGATTTTGGCTTCGCCACAACCGGCTCAGCCGCTGATATCAGCGTACGCAGGCTTTTTGCCCTTTTCAACAATTTGTCTTTCAAAGATAACTTTTTATATGAATGCTCTATATATACACTTTCTTGTGTTTCTGCCTGCCCTGCAAGCCAATTCGAAAAGGACTCTGCCTTAACCCCGGAGATTGATTGGAATGTGACCAACAATGCTGCTGTAAACAAGAGGGCCATAACAAGCCTCTTCGACCATTTTTTAATATAATTCATGTAAGAATCACTCCTCCCATCACTATTACTTTCCCAAAAGACAAAAATATATTCAGGAATTAGTTAAAAAGTCTAATAGTTTCAACTTTCTGAACAGGAGAGAGGTATGAGATGATGTTTCTGGGAGTACGTTCTATAGTGATTTATTAGATGTAGTTGAGTGGGAAGAAACATAATTTTTATGAGTACTATGTGGATGAAGGAGAATCGAGTTACAAATTGAATAAGCCCTCCGCCTACAAACAAATTTTAAGTAAAAACTCTTTTCACTCATTCTGTTTGTTTTTACACAAGTTGATTGAAACGGAAGGCACCGACTCCTGGGGGATTAGCGGGACAGGTGAGACCCCGCAGGCGCAGCCGAGGAGGCTCACCGCCCGCCCCCCAGGAAAGCGTGTGCCTGAAGTGGAAATCAACTGCTCTATTCTAGAAAGAAAAATAAAAAAACCCTTTGCTGCTGAGCAAAGAGCTTTCCAATATAAATATGATATTAAAACATTTGATAGCCTTTTTTTCTAAGGATTTTCATCGTAATGCCGGAAACAATGGCCCCAGCCAGTCCACATGAAAGGATAAGTATATCAACTGCTGTCAGAGCTCCGAACTTCGTCCCCAATGCAGAGAATGATTCTCCCGAGTTCCTGAAATATTCTATAAACCTTACTTCATCCACAATGAAAATCGTAATGATAGGATAAATAACTGCCATGATCCATGTCATTCTCAGAAGCATGTTCAGCAAAAAGCCAATACCAAAAAACAAAACAAAAAATAATAACATCGATATAATTACTACCGGAATTCCCATTTGCATACCTGAAGCACCTCCATTGACACTAAAGTTTAGTGTACTCAATGTTTCACCCACCGTCAATAAACTATGGCATGAATTGAAGGTTCTTCACAAAATGAACATATTTTGAATAGGATGCTGAGAGCCTGGGTATCCGTTTAACTCACAACAAAAAGGACCAGCCATATGCCGGTCCTGAATATAAAAATGATTGCTATTATTTATTATTTGTTTTTGCCGCTGCCGCTGCAGCAAGGACATGTTTCAGAGCCGCCAAGAACGAGTTGGAAATACCCTTTTCCTGAGCAATATTCACATTTCTTTGCTGCTGTTTCAATCGTTGATCTCATCGTCCTTATCTCCCCTTCACTAAAAAAGTTTTTGTTGATTTCTGATACTATAACACCGTTTGATTTTTTAGAAAAGGGACAAAAAAACGCGTGTACCGCAATGAAAGCGAATACATCTTCTTCTTTCATTCAATATCTTGAAATTTCATTAAATTTCAGAAAATTAAAAAAATAATTTATAGCTGGTATACCCAAACTGTTCACCCGGGTCAATGGGGTCTAATCCTGACTTCAAAAGGTTGAAATCATACTTAATCATTTCATGAATCATGATGGACGTTTCCTTACAGCGAAGAAGTTGTTCCTTTGTCATCCAGCGGACTTCCGAGATTTCATCTTCACATGGTACAGGCTCTTGAGCAAAATCTTCCTGATTCAGCAAGAACAGGACCATATTGTCACTAATCTTATCTTTGATCACACCAGACCTTATGCCGATGACTCCCTCCACATTTGTATCAAGGCCGGTCTCCTCTTTCACTTCCCTTTGAGCTGCCTGTTCAAGAGTCTCTCCCTCATCAACAAAACCTGCAGGCAGGGACCACATCCCCTTCAGGCCGCCATACTTCTTTTTCACCACCAGCCAGCGTCCTTCTTTATCGATGATCAGGCCAGCTGCAGCAAGCCAGACGTTTCCTCTTTTCAAGCGATCTCCCCCCATCTTGGTTATCACTATACTACATGACACTTTTTATTCTATAACCAGGTGTTTACGGTTTAATCACCCTATTATCCCGTACGCTTCTCTTTATAATAGGGTATTGAGCCTAACAAAAAAAGCAGAACGAAGTCATTCGCTCTGCTTGTCTTTATCTTAAAAGAATTTGAATTTACCTTTTTTCATGACCAGGCCGGCTCCGCCCACCATGTATAGTGCACGGTTATCAACCACTTTTTTCATGAATGAAGCTTTTGTACCCATTAGTTTCTTGCCGAATACAAGTCCGATTGCATCGTCTTCACCAAGTGAGCATACTGTTCCTTTGAGGTCCGGCTTGAATTGCTCAAGCGCATCGTTGCCTTTGATCAAAGCAGTGATGTTGCGCGCACAAGTTTCACCTTGCTGCATTGCGATCTGAGCAGTCGGTGGATAAGGACGGTCGATTTCTTCGTTGATCATCAGTGAACAGTCACCGATGACAAAGATGTTGTCATGTCCTGGAGCTCTTAAGTCTTTTCCAACTTTTACACGGGCTCTCATGTTTTCAATGCCAGCTTTTTCGATGATTGGATTTCCGCGTACTCCCGCAGCCCATACAATCGTTCCAGCTTGGATTTCTTCCACTTCGTCTTCACCTTTAGAAATGATGACGGAGTTTTCTGTCGCTTCCTTAAGAGGAGTGCCGATGCGGAATTCCACACCTTTTTTCTCCAGTTTGGCGCGAGCATATTTTACAAGTTCAGGGTCGAATCCAGGAAGGATCATTGGTGCAGCTTCTACACACACGATTCTTACTTTCTTGTAGTCGACATCATATTCTTTACAAAGCTCAGGGATTCGGTTGCCAAGCTCTCCAAGGAACTCGATTCCCGTGAAGCCTGCGCCGCCGACAACGATTGTCAAACGCTCGTCTTTCTTTTCTTCTTCGTTTTTATAAGTAGCAAATTGGTATTCAATATGTTCACGAAGCTGGCGTGCAGTATTGATGTTGGCAATCATGAAAGCATGCTCATGCAAGCCTTTGATTCCGAACGTTTCAGAAACGGCACCCAGTGCAACGACCAGATAGTCATATTCCACTTCACCGTTATCTGTGATAACTTTTTTTGCGTCTGTTTGGATATCTTCCACTGTAGCTTGCATGAAGTTCACTTTGTGGCCGTCGATGACATCTTTGATGTCGTAACGGACTCTGTCGTGATGCAGCGTTCCTGCGGAAGCCTCGTGCAGCCATGTTGTTTCATAATGGTAATCATTCTTATTGATCAGAACGATTTCCGCTTGATCTTTACTGAATTGTTTTTGCAGGCGAGTCACTGTCATCAGGCCGCCATAACCAGCACCTAATACAACTATTCTTGGCTTTCTCAAAGAAATCACATCCACCTTTTTCTTAGAATTTACGATGAATATATATGACTTAGCATCCACCGCAGGCAAGATTTTTATTTGAAGAAATATGAAATAAATAAAGAAATATAAATAAGTATGTGACAAGTTTCACGATTAAGGATAAAAAAAGGATGAAAAATGTCATAAAATCTTAACAATATGCCCTACCTTACATATTATTCTTTTTACTTTTGATTTTCAAGATATATCCTTAAAGAATAAAACTTAAGAAAATTTCGAATTTATACCACCCGTCAATATCCGAATGAAAACGCATCCAACATATCAGACTATTCGCAATTTTGATACATATTTTGTGAAGTAGTGAGCTCATGTGGTAGAATAGATACTATAGTGGAAAACAAACAGGAGGGATATCATTTGAAAGAGGATCAAAAAGTATATGATATTACAATTATCGGTGGAGGTCCAACAGGGCTGTTCACTGCTTTCTATGGCGGGATGAGAAAAGCAAGCGTCAAGATCATTGAAAGCTTGCCGCAGCTTGGCGGACAGTTGTCTACATTATACCCGGAAAAATATATTTATGATGTTGCGGGATTCCCGAAAGTGAAAGCACAGGACCTTGTTAACAACTTAAAAGAACAAATGGCACAGTTCGAGCCTACTGTCTGCCTTGAGCAAGCGGTGGAAAATGTAGAAAAACAAGCCGATGGTGTCTTTAAGTTAACGACTGATAAGGAAGTTCACTACTCGAAAACAATCATCATCACTGCAGGAAACGGTGCATTCCAGCCAAGAAGACTGGAACTCGAAGGCGCTGCTACATATGAAGGGAAAAATCTTCACTATTTCATAGATGATATGCAATATTTTGCCGGTAAAAAAGTGGTCATCTGCGGCGGCGGCGATTCCGCTGTCGATTGGGCATTGATGCTTGAGCCGATTGCAGAAAAAGTAACCCTTGTTCACCGCCGTGACAAGTTCCGCGCACATGAACACAGCGTTGATGAACTGCACAAATCTTCTGTTGAAATCAAGACACCTTTTGTCCCAACCGAAGTAATCGGGGACGAAGAAAAAGTAAGTCAGTTAGTATTGGAAGAAGTACGTGGAGATGCCAAAGAAGCACTCGATCTTGATGAACTGATCGTTAACTTCGGTTTCGTTTCTTCCCTCGGCCCGATTAAAGACTGGGGCTTGGAAATCCAAAAGAACTCCATTGTCGTGAATTCAAAAATGGAAACGAATATCCCTGGTATTTACGCAGCAGGAGATGTATCCACATATGAAGGAAAAGTGAAGCTGATTGCCAGCGGTTTCGGTGAAGCGCCAACTGCCGTCAATAACGCAAAAGCATACATGGATCCAAAAGCAAGAGTACAGCCTCTGCACAGTACATCCTTGTTCAGCTGATTTTTAGAAAGGCTGATACCCTAAGACTGCTTGGTCTGACGGTATCAGCTTTTTTTAATCCTGCTTTGAGAATTAAAAGCCCCGCATGGTGCCATTCTATGTAGAGTGCAATCCACAGCGTTTAACCAGGGCTTATACGGGTAGAGCATTTAGTAAGAAATCTTTATATAAAGAGGATGATTGTCATGAATGTACTCGTTATCGGAGCAAACGGAAAAACAGGAAAGCATGTTATTTCCTCACTCGTCAATAGCAGTCAGCATATCCCAAAGGCAATGATTCGCAAGGCTGAGCAAATTGACGCGATGGAAAAGCTCGGGGCCAAACCGCTCGTCGGGGACTTGGAAGAGGACTTTTCTTACCTTTTTGATGAAGTGAATGCCGTAATATTCGCCGCAGGCTCAGGCAGTTCGACCGGCCCTGACAAAACCACTGCCGTTGATGAACAGGGGGCCATCAAAGCCATCGACTATGCAAAAGAGAAAGGCCTTGACCGTTTCATCATGCTGAGTTCCATGGGAGCGGATACCCCTGCAATCGGACCTGAAGGAATGCAGCACTACCTGGAGGCAAAAGGTAAGGCTGACCAGCATCTTGTTGAAAGCGGCCTTAACTACACCATCGTCCGTCCGGGTGCCCTTGTAGATGGAGAAAAGACCGGCAGCATTATCGCATCACCTTCCATCGAGGATAAAAGCGGTAGCATCACCCGTGAAGATGTAGCCGAAGTATTGACAGCTTGTCTAACTGTATCGGAGACCTATCATAAAACATTTGAAATCCTAAACGGCGATACTCCTATTGATGAAGCTTTAAAGAATCTATAAAAGAAGCCCCTTCCGAACTTACATTCGGAAGGGGCTTTCATTTAAAATGATCAGCAGTTCTCAGGAGTACCAGCATTCTTCGCTGTCCTGAAGGAAGACCCGCACCCGCAGTTGGCGATGGCGTTTGGGTTATCGATTGTGAAACCTCCGCCCATCATTGATTGCTTATAATCAATCTTCGTGCCATTAAGAATCGGGGCATCCTGCTTGTTCACTACTACATTGATGCCATGCTGTTCAAGCTGAACATCATCTTCGCCGGGTTTATGTTCAAATCCCATTCCATAAGAAAGACCGCTGCAGCCTCCGCCTTTGATGGATACACGAATGAATGCTCCTTCTTCCTCATTCTGCTTCATCATATCCTTGATTTGCAATGCTGCTGCTTCTGTAATTACTACAACATCTGACATGTTGTGATTCACCTCCATTTTTTCCATAAAAGCATCTATCTTCTCACAATAGTTTATGACTGTTTAGTGTACAGTATATACTTTTTTGCCTATATCCTCAACCAATCTGCAAATTGGGCTGTTCGATACCTTTTAGTTCTTTTATCATGTTTTCCGCGGTATAATATAAGCATAAAGACCTATTCGGGTGGAGGTTGAAAAATGACGGAAATAACACCATTTTATCAAAAGAAAATTGAATGCCTCTATTGTAAAAGCCCTTTCCATAGCACAAAAATACGCTCCAGGTTTATTAAATTCAGCCACCATGAGACTGATTTCCGGCCCGTATACAAAGAGGAGCAGATCAATCCTCTTTTATATAACGTGAATGTCTGTCCCGAGTGCGGCTTTTCATTCACAGATGATTTCACAAAATATATAGTGCCTGCACAAAAGCTGCAAATACAGGAAAAACTGGCAAGCCAGTGGTCAAAACAGGACTTCGGCCGAGAGCGGTCATTCGAAGAAGCAATCAACACATACAAGCTGCCCATCCTTACAGGCACTCTGAAAAAAGAAAAGAGTATCACGCTTGCTGGCCTGTACCTCAGAACAGCCTGGCTTTACCGTTCCATTGAGAATGAAGAACAGGAAAACCGTTTCACTACACTTGCTCTGAAGGAATATATCAACACTTATATGAAAGATGATTTTACCGGCACAGGAATGTCGGAAACCAAAATCCTGTATCTTATAGCTGAATTGCAATTAAGGCTCCGGCATTTTCGTGAAGCTGCCTCCTACTTCTCCAAGGTTCTTGCTTCACAAAAGAACTCAGTGGAACCAAGGATCATTGAATTGGCCCGTGAGCGATGGCATGAAATGAGAGATGATTATAAAAAAGCTACCTAAAATGAAAGGAGCTGGGAAATCCCAGCTCTGATCATCAATCATATATACCCGGACAAAAAGCCTCCAGCATATTCCCATCCGGATCGTAAAACTTGAAATGACCTCTGTGCGAAGGTTTCTCTTCCACCACTACATCGTTTCCCTTCAACTCTTCATAAAGATCCTCGCAGTGTTCTTGTGAAATGCCCAGGACCGGATGAGTTGTATTCTGCCTCTCTCCCAGCTCTTTCTTTTCAATCAAGCACAAAACAGGATTCCCGCTTTTTCCTTCGTCATAAGAGGGTGAATCCCCGAAAGCCAGCACAACAGTTGTGCCATAATCAGCAGCAATCGCAAGTCCCAGTGTATCCTGGTACCACTTGGCCGCCTGGTTGATATCACTCACATATAAGTTGGTTTGTAAAAGCCCGCTAAAATAAGTCATGGTTTCTTCTCCTTTGTTTATAGATATAAAAAAAACAGGCAAAAAGAGTTTCCTTCTTCTGCCTGTTCTGGTTAGTTGAATTTATGAGTTAGAACATCGGGTTTTCTTCAAGAAATTGATATATATTTTCCACAAGCTCGCCGGGACTGTCTCCCTGGACGACATCACCGTTCACAAGAGCAAAGAATGATGAAGCGCACTTTCCGCAGTAACCCAAACAGCCATATTCGACCACATCGAGGTTCGGGTCCCTTTCGAGAGCTTCAAGCGCTTTTTGTGCTCCGCTTGCAAGATTGCTAATGCAAAACTCAATAATAGGTTTCACTTTCTTCACCTCGCTATTGCTACAAGATTATGCTACCTTTTTTCCCGGACAACGTCAATAAAATGTACATTTCTGGCAGAAAAAATAAATAACAAAGAAAGTGAAAAGCCAGCAAGGTGAGTCTTTTCTAATAAGACTTAATATGTGAAGTATTTGTCATAATTCTGTTGTGAAAAATCTATTATTTCGATATACTTTTTAGTGATTACGTTTTATTTTATACAGAAAATAGAACAATAAATGTCTATTATTGAAAGTGCTTACTTAAACCTGTTCCTCATTTCGCCAGCTTTGCATCTCCCCGCATCTTAATCAGCCGGGCTTTTCCGCATAGTGAAACAGAAATGAGTTCATCATTCAAGTGCAAAAGGGGAAATTAGTTATGAAAAATTTAGTCCTGCTCGGTGGCGGGTATGGAAATATGCGGGTGCTTCTTCGCCTGCTGCCTAACCAGCTTCCCGAAGATGTTTCGATTACCCTGATAGACCGGGTGCCTTATCATTGTTTAAAAACTGAATACTACGCACTTGCGGCCGGGACCATTTCCGATCAGCATGTACGCGTCGATTTTCCAGAACATTCAAGACTTACAGTGAAATACGGAGATGTCACCAAAATCGATACAGCTAGTAAACTTGTTTATTTAAACGGCGAGGAAACGGTCAGCTATGACGATCTAGTCATCGGGCTTGGCTGCGAAGATAAGTATCACGGTGTACCGGGTGCCGATGAATTCACTTACAGCATCCAGTCCATCGAAAAGTCCCGGAAAACGTATGAATCCCTTTCCAATCTCCCTGCCGGTTCGGTAGTCGGTATTGTGGGTGCCGGGTTAAGCGGAATCGAGCTTGCCAGTGAGCTTCGTGAAAGCCGCTCTGATTTAAACATCAAGCTTTTTGACCGCGGTTCAAGGATTCTCGGCACATTCCCTGAAAGACTTAGCTCGTACGTTCATAAGTGGTTCGAGGAAAATAATGTCGACATCGTCAATAACTCCAATATCACGAAAGTTGAACCGAATACCCTTCACAATCATGAAGAAAGCATCCACTGTGATGCGATAGTGTGGACAGCCGGCATCCAGCCAACCAAAGTTGTCCGTGAGATGGAAGTGGAAAAAGATAAACAGGGCCGGGTCGTGCTGACAAAGTATCATAACATTCCTGAAGATGAACATGTTTACGTTGTCGGAGACTGCGCAAGCCTTCCTCAGGCACCAAGCGCGCAGCTTGCAGAAGGACAAGCTGAACAAATCGTTACCATCCTCCTAAAGCGCTGGAAAGGCGAAGAACTCCCTGAAGAACTTCCGCGCATCAAGCTGAAAGGAATCCTTGGATCCCTTGGCAAAAAACACGGTTTCGGACTGGTCAACGAACGTTCCATCACTGGGCGTGTCGCTAGACTATTGAAATCCGGCGTACTATGGATGTATAAGTATCATAATGGTTGATTTTAATAGAAGAAGAAAACCCAACGGCTCGAGGCCGTTGGGTTTTTTGTTGTTTTGGGGGCAGGTCAAACGTGTTGGACCTCAATAGCGTTTTTAAAGGACTCTAATTTTGTAATTTCGATTCTATAGTCCTTTAAAGACTTTTTATAAGACTTTATATTTACCTTTTCAAATCTATAGTCCTTTAACACCTTTTTAAAGGACTTTATTTTTGCCGCTTGAAATCTAAAGTCCTATAAAACCTTTCTATAGGACTTTAATTTCTTATTCTGTAATTTATAGTCTTTTAAAGCCGTCTTAAAGGATGTTAGTTTTGCGTTTTCAAATCTAAAGTCCTTTAACACCTCTTTAAAGGACTTTATTTTTGCAGCTTGAAATCTATAGTCCTTTAACATCTTCTTAAAGGACTTTAATTTCATCTTTCCAAATCTAAATTCCTTTAACGTCTTCATAAAGCCCTTAATCCCACCAATCTAATCTAGAGTTATAGTATAAAAACAAAACCCGCACACCAAAGGTGCACGGGTCCAGAATCATCCAGCCTGATAGCCGTATTTTTCAAGTTCAGAATAAACGGTCTTTAATTTCGGGTTTCCTTCCCCCACCACTTTTCCGTAAATGGAAACGACAGGGTAGAACATGTCCTCTTCAATGACACGGGCTGCGAATTCCTGCAGCTCCTCTTCGTCCGGCGGATTGAATATATCGACGTACCTGATTGTAAATGGCTGTTCAGGATACTTTCTCGCTATAGCGGCATCCAGCCACTCATAGGTTTCCTTGGAGGTCGGCAGATTGACACAGCTTGCGCATACTTTCTCCGCTCCATATACGATGATTTCCACTTCTTTTCTCTCCATCATTCCACCCCTTTATCATCTTATCTCTTATTTTACAAAACTTCCTGGATTATCGTAACTAAAAAGTTTACCAAGCAGTACACTTTCATATTTAAAACAACAAGGGAAAATTTAACACACGAAATCGGTCTAACGGATAGATTTTTTCCGCATATATTATTATAATAGAAAGTAAGGAAAGGAGTCGATTGTACATGACACAACAAGAATTAGTACCTCAAGTACAAGAGGTGTTAGATAAATTACGTCCGTTTTTGCTTCGCGATGGCGGGGATTGTGAATTGGTCGATGTCGAGGATGGCATTGTAAAACTTCGTCTTCTTGGTGCTTGCGGTAGCTGCCCGAGCTCAACTATTACACTAAAAGCTGGTATTGAGCGCGCACTATTGGAAGAGGTTCCAGGGATCGTTGAAGTAGAACAAGTATTTTAATTTAATAAAGGAAGGCCTGCAAACCAGGCCTTCCTTTTGCTTTTACAGCAAACTTAAAGGATGACCCGCCGCAGCAGGTCATCCTTTTTATTTTTGCCATTCTTTGTTCACTAATGTTTTAGGCGTATCTCCTTCAAGCACAGCTTTAATATTGCTGGCGCAAAGCTCCATCATTTCCATTCTTGTTTCAACCGAGGAACTTCCGATATGCGGAAGGGCCACAACATTGTCTAATGTTAGCAATGGATGAGATTCATCAATTGGTTCTTTTTCAAATACATCGAGACCAGCTCCAGCAATTTCCCCATTCACTAGAGCCCCATATAAATCCTCTTCATTGACGATCGGGCCTCTGGCAGCATTAATGAAAATCGCAGATGATTTCATCATTTCAAATTGTTCCTTCTGGAGGAGTCCCTTGGTTTCCGGTGTTAACGGAGCGAGACAAACTACATAATCGGATTGGGTCAGCAGTTCCTCTAAAGTTGCATACTTTGCCCCCAACGCTTCCTCGGCTTCAGGCTTTCTGGAACGGTTATGATACAAAATGTCCATGTCAAAGCCTTTCGCTCTTCTTGCAAACGCCTCACCAATGCTTCCCATGCCGATGATTCCGACTGTTTTATGATGGATGTCAGTCCCAGCCATCAGGAGCGGTGACCAGCTTTTCCACTTTCCTTCCCTGACATACTTGTCTGCCTCGATCAGGCGGCGGGCTGCTGCCATCATAAGACCGAACGTAAGATCAGCCGTTGTATCTGTCAGGACATCAGGTGTATTGCATACAGCTGCACCTTTTTCATTGGCTGCTTCCAAATCAATATTGTCAAACCCGACTGCCAGGTTAGCGACTACTTTAAGGTTAGGTGACTGTTCAAAAAGCTCCCTGTCTATAGGATCTGAAAGCATAGACAGAATTCCTGCTGCTTTCTTCGCTTTATCCAATAAGATATCACGAGGAACAGAGATATTTTCATCTTCCCACATCTCCACTTCATACCTCTCCTGCAAAGAAGACAAAACTTCTTCAGGCAGCTTGCGTGTAACATATACAAATGGCTTCATTTCTACAACCCCTGCTTTCATGCTGTTTTCCTATATTTTAGCAATATCAGGGGTTGATGGAAAGCAACTCGAATCAGCCCAGCCAGGCTACTCCCGGGATGCCGTATGACTTCACCGGTACTTCGGCGACTTGATAAAAACTGCCAAGGAACCGTTCATAATGGCGGGTGGTATTCAGGTAACCCTGCATTCTTTCTGCCAATTGAAAATGCTGACCTTCGGATTCTGAGAGATAGTAGTTCTCAACCGTTTCAAAATAATGAAGAGGAAACAGCAGCCTGGCATATACAAGCCTCCAGGAGAAGGAAGACAGCGGTGAGACTGACTGATAATCCCGGAAAAATTGGTGAATATCAGGCTGGTACGTATTCTGCCTTTTAAAATAACTTTCACGGGTATTTTCAGCGATATCTCTGCCTCCATGATCAAAGACCCAGTCAAATGGATTGCGGATAGTGACTTCCCTTCCCCATACTCCTTCTAAAAACCGCTCATGGCATACCGTCCCTGAGTCTGTGTAAACCGGATTATCATCCATTTCTGTATCCACCAGATATTGGACGGCATTTTCCGCCATTCCCAAATAATAGGGACAGCTGTCAATAAACATTCGTTCAAACTCATCAGCCGGATGGTTCTCGATGACTAACTGGAAGGCTTTCTCCATTTGTTCAATTCTCTTTTCCCATAAGGATTTCCACTGCCCTATGCGGCTGATGTGAGTGATTTTCTCTTCGATTGCGCGTCCGCGCTGATGGAATTTTGCGAGCTTCCTCCCCAGTTTCGCATCTGCGCCCCTGCTGTAGTAATCATTCTTCAATACAGTATAATCCTGTTCTTTTTCCGTCACGAGAAACCGGCCCTCCGAAGTCGGTACAAACGAGGACACATACCGGTCTCCATACTTTTTCATATGTTCTGTAATTTTATAAAGCTCGACAAGGTTTTCCTGTTCCATATTGGTCACATTAACAATAGTATATATTGACCCATCCGCCATGTATCTCTGCGCCCTTCCATCCTTGAAAGATCGTTCCGGCTGCAGTCCATAATGCTTTGATAAAATATCCTCCATCAGATTCTCCCCCAAATACCCTTTTACCTTATGTATATGAAAGAAAAAGGATTTTTCATGATGGAAAATTGGTTGGGATTATTTAGCGGAATATGCTTCTAAAAAGCGGGCTTGTTTCATATGAATATAAGTACACACTATTTTTTTACCGATCATTAGTATACTTACCTGCTGGGGGCAATAATAGATAAATGAGAAGAACTGCCTGGCAGAACGGGATGGTAATTAATTTAAGGCTTACCGAAAAAAAACAGGAAAAGGTGACGGAGATGAAGGATAAAGAATCAAAAAAATTATCAGAAGAAACAGCACGCAGATGGCTGCATGAGCGCGGCGTGGAAATAGATGATATCGCCGAACTCGTCCTGTTCCTGCAGAAGAAGTATCACCCAAATCTGGACATCGAAGAATGCCGCAATAATATTGAGAGGGTTCTATCCAAGAGGGAAGTCCAAAACGCGATTCTTACCGGTATCCAACTAGACAGGCTGGCTGAAAAAGGATTACTGGAGGAACCTTTGCAATCCATTATCGAAGTGGATGAAGGCCTGTATGGCGTGGATGAAATTCTTGCCTTCTCCATTGTAAATGTGTATGGATCGATCGGCTTTACGAATTACGGATATATCGATAAGCAAAAGCCGGGAATCCTTGAAAAATTAAATGACAAGTCTTCTGGAAAATGCCATACTTTCCTGGATGACATTGTCGGAGCAATAGCGGCAGCTGCCTCATCAAGGCTTGCCCACCGTTATGACGAGGAAGAATAAGACTGAAAAAAGGAAGGCTGCGAGAGCCTTCCTTTTCGTTTGAATCCATTAGATTAAACTTCCCACTCATCAAGGGAATTGACAGTATAAGTCGGCTGAACTTCTTTCTCACCGAGGATTTCTTTCGTTGTGACACCTGTATGGACCAGCAGAGTGTCGAGCCCTGCATTGATACCCGCCAGAATGTCTGTGTCATAATTGTCGCCGACCATCAGTGTTTTCTCTTTCGGCACTCCAAGCACTTCCTGGGCTTGTTCCATAATGATGGATTCAGGCTTGCCGATGAAGATTGGCTGTGTCTGCGTGGATACTGTAATGACAGATGTCAGTGATCCGTTCCCAGGCAGCAATCCGCGTTCTGTCGGGATTGCGATATCTCCATTGGTTGAAATGAATGTAGCGCCGTTTCTGACACCAAGACATGCCAATGCAAGTTTTTCATAATTGATGGTACGATCGATTCCGACCACGACAAAATCCGGTTTTTCATCAACAATTGAAAGGCCTTTCTCCTCCAATGCTGAACGGATGCCTTCTTCTCCAATGACATATGCCGTGGCATCTTGTTTTTTCTCTGCAATGAAGTTGGCTGTTGCCATCGATGTGGTGAAAACCTGATGAGGTTGAGCCGGGATATCAAAGTCCCTTAGTTTTGCTGCCACCTTCTCAGGTGTCGCTGATGAATTATTGGTTACAAAAAGGTATGGCAGCCCTTTTTGTATCAAGCGGTTCACAAAGTCCCCCGCTTCTTCGATTTTCTCTGTACCTCTGTACATCGTTCCATCGAGATCGATTAAGTATCCTTGATAGTCTTTCATAGTAACCTCCAGCTGCCCAATCAAGTATTGAGCATTCCGTATTATGTCTTGTTATGTTAGTTTGTCGTGCCCTGGAGCTCAAAGCAGCCTAGTTTCTAAAAGCGGAAACCGGCCCAAGCTCATTTGTCAGATAGTCCCTTACATGCGCAGGGAATGAGCGAAGTGATTCCATGTTTTCTTGCAGGCTTTTCGCTGCTTCTTCATGGTTAATTTGTGTATATTCCTGAACGACCATTTTTCGGAATCCAATGACATTCTTCAAGCTGAGTTCCATTTCTTTTGTGATTACTTTTTCATCCAAAAGAATATCGATTATATCCTCATAACTGCCGGGATCTCTCATAATAAAACCATCAATCATTGCATTGCCAGTATCAAGTATGGATTCAATAATTGTGTGTGTGATTCTTTCTAATGCGAGTTGTTCAACGGGCGAACCCCAACTTGACTGAGAATGGAATAAGTCCAGTTGTTTTTCCATATATACTAAAATTTCTTCAATTTTTTCACGGTCAACAAAATACATTACCAGCACCTCGCCTTTTGTCCAGGCTCTTTGTCCTTCAGCCTTCGTTCACTTTCGGGAAAGCAGCCTGTATTAGTTTTCAACTAATAGTGTAACATATTCCTTCAAAATTCATCTCCATAATACTACCAGCATGAGATTCCTCCTCCTCCATATACTAAAAAATATCGGAGGTGGCTATATGTTTTTTTTCAATAATAAAGAAAAACGCACCCTTGATAAAGAGGAAGAAGTGTACACGGATTTTTCCAATGTTGAAACCATGAGAAATTTCCTTGTGCCCGAGCAGACCCCTGAAGGCCCATATGGTGCTCCTAGGGGAAAATATACTCCAGTTGAAAATAAGTCCACTCCATGGGAGGAAGGACAGCGCTACTACAGCGCATTTAACTATGAGTTTAAATCACTTCACCAGGATATCCCGAGGCAGGATCCCGGTTCCCACCCGGTCCATGCCGATCACGAGCGTAACGAAGAACCACCGTATTCAGAGAATAAATAATGCAAAAAGCCGGCAGCCCTTTACAGGATATGCCGGCTTTATCCCTTTAAAGCGCTGAAAGGGACAGTCCCTCTTAGCGCTTTAAAATGCTACTGCTTTGTTTTCTTTACCACGAAGTAAGGACATCCGAAATTACAGTACTCATATAAATAATCTTTGATTGTCGTGATTTTGGTATCAAATGTCGCTTTCTGATTCTGATCATCAAAGAATCCTTTCAGGCGAAGCTGACCATAACCCCAGTCACCAAGAATGTAATCATATTTGTTCAGAATATCACTGTACCGTGTCTTAAAAGCTTCCTCGTTGAATCCATCGCGGAATTCCTCAATCAGTTCATAGCACACGTTATTGATGCAAACCATCTTTACTTCACCTACTTTCTATATTGAACCCTTGTCCGGATTTCAAAACCTCTTACTTAAATTATAACTGATTGTCCATTAATTACTAAGAGAAAAATACATTCCTCCTGGTCATTCTAACAAATGAGGAGGTGTTTAAATTGAAGAAAAAAATACTTGCAGCAGGTGTCATCTCCTTTTCGCTTTTAGGAGCCGGTTGTGCAGATGACCTTGCCTCAGATGGTGATGAAATCTTTCATGACAATGGCAACACAATCAATGTCAATGAAGAGGAAGATATCTATCAAGAAGTTGAGAACACTGAACATGCCCGCGGTGAGCAATTTGGATATGTAAGGCATCAAAAGAGCCCGATTGCAGGAAGAACCATCTCTACTGATGATATGTACACGATTGACCGTGAGAAAGTGGCCGATTCCATCAGCAGAATGAGCGTCACACTTCCACGAGTACAGGATGCATCCACTCTTGTAACGGATGAAGAAGTACTGATCGCTTACAAAACAGACGCAAAAGATAAAGACCTTCGCTTTGAAGTGGCTGACCAGGTGAAAAAATCGGCCCTATCGGTCGTACCTCGCTGGTACCATGTGTATGTAACAGATGATCCCAATTTAATGCAAAACGTCGAAAACCTCGCTGCCATGGATTCAGATATGGCTAATGTCAATACAGCCATTGACGATACGATCAACCTGATGCTTCAGGACTCCCCGCAAGGCCGCGAGATTGATGCAGGAGAAAATGCCAATGGCGAAATGTATGACGAAATGGATGAAATGAACGAGGATGACGTTCACCGCATCAACCGTGACAGACAAAAAAGATATGATAACACTGACCATGACCGGATGACGGATTAAGAACAAAAGTGCAAGCGGCCGTTCAGCGCCGTACAGATTGGAGGGCTTCTGCATGAGATAAAGGAATCACGAAGAGCATAGCGAATCGATGATGACTTATCGCAAGGAAGAAGACCGAAATCTGCTAGGCGCTGGCCGCTGGAGCTGGATGATGATAAAAAAGGACTGATCCACGCTTTAGGATCAGTCCTTTCACATCTTGAAATGAATTATGCCTTTTGAGCCTGGGCTTCTTCTCCCATTTCCTGTTTTGCTTTTGCCGCAGCGTTAACCTGCTCATCTGCATGGTAGGAAGAACGAACAAGCGGTCCAGCTTCACAGTGGCTGAAGCCTTTCTCAATGGCGATTTTACGAAGTTCCGCAAACTCATCCGGATGGTAGTATTTCTGCACTTTCAAATGCTTCTTCGTTGGCTGCAGGTATTGACCAATAGCCATGATATCCACATTCGAAGCTCTCAAATCATCCATTGTTTCCATGATCTCTTCCTTCGTTTCCCCAAGGCCAACCATGATGCTGGACTTTGTAGGAATTTCAGGCTGAAGTTCCTTTGCACGGGAAAGGAATTCGAGTGTACGCTCATAAGTCGCACGCGCTCTGACTCTTGGAGTCAAACGGCGGACTGTTTCAATATTGTAGTTCATGATATCCGGCTTGGAATCCATCAATGTTTTGATGTTATCAAAAACACCGCCCATATCGGATGGAAGTACTTCAATAGTTGTGAATGGATTTTTTCTGCGGATAGCCCTTACTGTCTCAGCAAACACAGCAGAACCTCCATCTTTCAGGTCATCGCGTGCTACAGCTGTTACAACGACGTGCTTCAGGTTCATTAATTGAACAGAATCTGCTACGCGTTCCGGTTCAGCCAAATCCAGTTCATTCGGCAGGCCAGTTTTAACAGCACAGAAACGGCATGCACGGGTACAAACGTCACCAAGGATCATGAAAGTAGCTGTTCTTCTGGTACCCCAGCATTCATGAATGTTTGGACAGCGTGCTTCTTCACAGACTGTATGAAGATTTTTCTCACGCATCATTTTTTTAAGGCCCATATAGTTATCGTTCGTATTCAGCTTAATCTTAAGCCAATCGGGTTTACGGATATGTTCTTCTTTTTTACTCATAATTTCATCTCCATTCATTGAAGTCACTGTCTAAAGCAAACAGAGTGAAACGCTATTTAAAGCGAATGCCTTTTGATATATGTAAAAAATATTACAAGTAAAATAACGTGTTCCTTAGTCACTTTATCACACTAAAAAAAGTAAGACAAGCTTCAATTCTTGGGATTACCAGTAATTGATATTTATGAAAACGAAAGACTGTAACACAATAATGATAGGACTTTAAACTATAAAGCGGAAGCGGCCGTTCAGCGCCGTACAGATTGGAGGGCTCTTGCATGAGATAAAGGGATCACGAAGAGCGGCAGCGATTCGATGATGACTTATCTCTAAAAAGTGGAAAGGCCCCGCTCAGCGGCGTACGAACTGGAAGGCTTCCGAATGAGATAAAGGAAACACAACGAACGTAGTGAGTTGATGTTGACTTATCGCAAGAAGGAAGACTGAAGTTCGATAGCCGTTGGGGCCTTGCAGCTGGATTCGCAAGGAGAGAGACTGAAATCTGCTAGGCGCTGGCCGTTGGAGCTGGATTGCGGAAAAAGGCTCCGAAAGAAAGGTGGACATGACTTTGTATAAAAAAATAATCGCTCTTATTATATGCAGCTTTTTTATAGCATCCTTTAATATAAATGTTCAGGCAGCCGGCGAAGAAGAGCATCTGCAGGAAAGAATGGAACTGTTCAAGAAGATGGAAGCTGCTACCCAGATTCCCTGGTACTATCTCGCTGCTGTCGATCAATACGAGCGCAGCCTCCGCTTTTCAAGGAAAGATTTACCTAAGCCAAAGAACCCTATTTCAATATACTTTCCTGCCGCTGAATGGGCAGGCCCGCTGAATCCAAACCCAGAAGATAAAAATCCAAAAACGATTACACTTTTTGAGGGAATCGGGATTGACGGAAACAGTGATGGGGTTGCAGACCGAAATAATGATGAGGATGTTTTGGCGGCTTTTGCACATTTCATCTTGAAATACGGAATTGATAAAGATAACTTTCGGATTGCTTTATGGAACTACTATCAACGAGACAAAACCGTAAGTTTGATCATGGGAAAAGCTGAGCTTTATAAAACGTATGGCCATCTGGACCTCGGCGGAAAATCATTTCCACTCCCTTTAAGGTTTAATTACAGCTATAAAAACACCTGGGGGGACGCGCGCGGCTGGGGCGGCAGAAGGATTCACGAAGGCACAGATATTTTTGCCGATTATGGAGTGCCAGTAAGATCGACATGCTACGGCATCATCGAAATGAAAGGCTGGAACCGATTTGGCGGCTGGCGTATAGGTATCCGTGATATTAACAACACTTATCACTATTTCGCCCACCTAAGCGGGTTCGCTAAAGATCTAGAAGTCGGTCAGACAGTTGAACCGGGAATGCTCATCGGCGGGGTTGGAAGTTCAGGTTATGGACCTCCTGGCACATCCGGAAAATTCCCTCCTCATCTTCATTATGGAATGTACAAAGACAATGGATACACCGAATGGTCATTCGATCCATACCCATATTTGAGAGTGTGGGAAAGACAGGAACGCCAGAAGAAAAGATGAGGCATTTTAATTTGTGCCTGGCTCAACTCCACATCCTCAACCACACAAAAAAAGCTCCGGGGAAATCCCCGGAGCTCTCATCACTTATTTTGACTTTTTAACTGCATTGAGGATGCTGCCTGCCAAGCCGCCCCAAATGATCACCATACCGACAATCATCATGAAAATAGCACTGCCTGTCATATTAGCTTACCTCCTTATAGCTCTCAGCTTCTGTTTTGGAATCCCATCGTTTGAATGTCAGCGCCACACCTGCAAGAAGTGCGAAGGCTGCTACAAACCAGCCGCCGTAAAGAATGAAGGCATTTGAATAATTCTCATAGTTCCCACTATCAGTCGGGAATTCTCGAAGCAGATTCTGCTTAAATAAACCGAACATCATGTAACCAAGAACGATTGGTGTGATGACGCCAAGGCATGCTTTCCACCAGCCGCCAAGACGGATGTCAGATGCAATGTTGGCATGTTCCTGGAAGCTGTTAAGCTTGCGAAGGAACCACGCAATTGCCACAACCTCGACTAGTCCGACAAACGCTACACCGAATTGGTTAATGAAATAGTCTGCTGCATCAAGGAAGAACAATCCGCCCTGTGTAGCGAAAAGGATTGAAATCAGAGCCGCAGCCCCGCCTCCGTAAGCGATAGCTTTGTTACGGGAAATCCCGAATTTCTCAGAGAATCCTGCAACGTATGTTTCTGTGATTGAAATCAATGAAGAAAGACCAGCCAGCACTAATGATGCGAAGAACAGGAATCCAAACAATCCATTCAGCGCCGGGAATTCATTGATGATCTGCGGGAATACAACGAACGCAAGTCCGACACCGCCGCTTACGACTTCTTCTACAGAAACCCCTTGAGAATTAGCCATGAAGCCCAATGCAGCGAACACACCGATACCTGCAAGCAATTCGAATCCGGAGTTACTGAATCCAGTGATGAATGCGTTGTTGGTGATATCGGATTTCTTTGGAAGGTAACTTGAATACGTAATCATAATAGCGAATGCGATGGATAAGCTGAAAAAAATCTGGCCGTATGCCGCCATCCATACACTTGGCTCAAGAATCATATCAAAATTCGGTTTGAAGAATGTGTTCAATCCATCCAATGCACCCGGCAGAGTGATCGCACGGACAACAATGATTAAGAAAAGGATAACTAGTGCAGGGATAAAGATTTTGTTTGCTACTTCAATTCCTTTTTTAACACCCTTGAAAAGAACGCCAAGTGTGATGACCCAGACAAGGATTAATGGAACAAACACACCCATGACCAAGCTTCCTGTTTGTCCCGGAGCTTCTGCAAGTTTCAGGTAGTCCCCAAATAGGAAACCTTCTGTGTCGCTGCCCCAGCTGAGGTTGAACGCGAACACACTGTAGGACATCGCCCATGCAATGATGACCGCATAGTAGGTGGAGATGACAAATGATACAAATACAGCCCACCAGCCGATCCACTCGGACTTCTTGCTCATCCGGAAAAATGAAAGAGGTGCCGATCCCCTGTACTTATGGCCAAGAGTGAACTCAAGGACCAACAGTGGAATACCCGCAGTCAGCAAAGCAAATAAATAAGGAATGAAAAATGCCCCTCCGCCGTTCTCATAAGCTACTGCAGGGAAACGCCAAATGTTTCCGAGGCCGATTGCGGAACCGACCGCTGCCAGAATAAATCCGGCCCTCGTACCCCATTGTGCACGATTTTCCATGAAAACTCCCCCCATTAACGTTTTTAATTGTTTAGTATTTTCAGATTATTTAGTAATCTAAAAACAGTATAGCTAGTATTAGGACGAATGTCAAAGTATTATTTTTATTTTTCTATTTGTTTCTTTTCCTTGCCATGATACTGATGGTGAGCGCTCTTTCTTTTCTAAAAAGATATTTTGGAATAGTTTTGAAATGAATCCGATTTCACAATTTGTTGAACAGTTTCTGTCATATCCGACCATCCTGCATAAAACAACATCATGACAAAAAAAAAGAGAGATATCCCCGTAATATGCGGAGATATCTCTCTTATATTTTAGTTGCTTCCAGCGGCTTCAGTTGTTCTTTTACCAAACACTGCGAACAGTACCAGCAAAATGATTGTGACAGCAAGTCCGACCAGCGTGCTTCCAGTCAGTCCTAGAGCAAGGAATCCGACAGCTGCGATTATAGCACCTGTCAAAGCATAAGGAAGCTGTGTGATGACGTGGTCGATATGGTTGCTTCCAGCACCTGTAGACGAAAGGATGGATGTATCTGAAATTGGAGAACAATGATCCCCGAAGACAGATCCCGCAAGTACGGCTGCCATCGCTGGCAGCAAGATGCTTACATCCGTCGCAGCTGCAATCTCACCCGCGATTGGAAGAAGGATACCGAATGATCCCCATGATGTCCCTGTCGCAAAGGCCATGATTCCGGCAACGATGAACATGATGACTGGAAGAAGTCCGATGTTCAAGTTGGATTGCTCCACAAGGCCGGCCAGGTATTCACCAGTCTGCAGTGAGCCGATTAACGTTACGATCGACCAGGCAAAAATAAGGATATATACAGCAGGAAGCATCGATTTGATTCCTTCGATGAATCCGATTCCAAGGGCTTTCCCATTGAGTTCTTTTGAAAGAGACATTTGTCTGAAGAAGAAGATCAATGCAACAACCAGTCCAAACAATCCACCATATACTAAAGAAGTGGATACATCAGTGTTCTCAAAGATTGCCAGGATCGAAGCCTCTCCTTCAACAGCCTGATAACCAGTCCAAAGCATGGCACCTACTGTACCGACAATTAGGGCAATAATCGGCCAGATCAAGTCACCGACCGTTCCTTTTTCACTAACAGGCAAGTCATTTTTCAATTCACCGGGAATATCTTTCTCCGGGTCATAAACTTCACCAGTATTGATAGCACGGAGTTCGTGTTCACGCATTTTCCCAAAATCAATGCCTCTGTAAGAGGTAACGAACACAAGTCCGATTGCTGCCCAGACGTAAAGGTTCATCGGGATGATTTGGATGAATGCCGAGAATGCTGTGTATCCTGTTATCGCATGATCTGCCAGGATTCCGCCGATAAGGGCGATGATGAATGCTCCCCAGCTTGAGATTGGCGATACCACACAGATCGGCGCTGAAGTCGAGTCAATGAGATAAGCCAGTTTAGCTCTTGAAATTTTGTGTCGGTCTGTAATCGGCCTGGAGACCTGTCCAACTGCCAATGCATTGAAATAGTCATCGATGAAGATGATGATACCCAAAACAGCAGTCAGGATTTGTGCACCGGCTCTTGTTTTCACACGTTTCAGCGCCCATTCACCGAATGCCCTGCTTCCCCCGGAGATGTTTACAAAAGCTGTAATCACACCAAGAATCAGCAAGAACAAGATGATATAGACGTTCCATGTGTTCAGCTCACCGCCATCCACGAAGATTCCTTTAAACGAATCCCAGATGATCTTAAATGTTTCAACAATAGAAAATTCGGCAAGAAGCAATGCCGCCGAGATGATCCCGACTCCGAGTGACAGCAGTACTCTTCTAGTCAGGATAACCATTAAAATGGCTAAAAGGGGTGGTAATAAAGAAAAGATTGTGTTTTCCATTTTTTCTCCTCCTGTATTGATAGGGAGGGAACAAGTGCAGAATGATAGAAGAAAATAAAAAAAGGTAATAATAGAGAATCCTATTATTACCTTTCGTAATATAGTCATTTCTCCATCTCGATCTGTAGCTCCCCATTATAATCGTGTATAAGCCTTATAATGACAGTGTTACCCTTTTTCAAGGTAACCCCAGCAGAAGAGATTCTGACCAATCCCATTCTGCTTCGGCACATATCCCCTTTCAACCAAAATCACAGTTGTCATCCTTACTCGGTTTACTGATGAATAAGTGCAGCCTCTACCCCATCGGATTTAGATGATTGTAGTAAATATTAAATTCACTAGATTAATATATCAGGTATTCAAGATGCTGACAAGAACAATTTGTTCATTGCCGTGAATTTCCACTGTTTAATCAAGAGGTACTTCAATAGATGGAGCTGAATCTCCCCCGCTGTTAAAAAATTGAGGTACTTCGCCTTTCATTAATCCCATCGCTACAAGGACATCTTGTTCAATTGTTTTGGTTTCAGTGGCAAACGGGATGATGATTTGTACATTCACTTGTATATGGATATATACTTTCACCAAGGCATTATTGATTCCAAATTCCTGAACCTCTGTCTTAACATCTGACACAACATCCCCAATTGCATTGAATTTCACTGGAACTTTTGGTCCTAAGTTACCCAAAAGCGCATTATTTGTCGCCTGACCAAGCGGAACCGAGAAAACGATTCCCTCTTCTTCCGTTCCGTCTTCCTCAATTTCTACATCGGTCAGGAACTCCAGGTCCTTCAAGTTCCCTCTTTCCGCTTCCTTCAAATTCAACTGCACAAGGTTTACGATTTCATTTTGGACACGGGTGATGATTTCTGTATTGAATTGCCTGTATCCCCTGTCACCGTCCTCCGTTTCGGATTCCTGCGTTACTTCATTGATGTCCATAACGTTGGCAATTTTCTTGCTGACCGCTTTATTTATGACCAACGTACCAATCCGGCTGGTCTGGGTTTCGGCATAACTGACCAAAGTCGGTTTCAACCCTTCATTAATAATCCACAAGCCTCCAGCTGTGGAAAACATGAAGAATACAAACGTTAACAAAATGACATATCGAAAAGGCAGTGGTCCTCTTCGGGGTTTATATTTTTTAGGCTTAATCAAAAAAATCCCCCCTTACAAGCTATATGTATGCTTGTAAGGGAAGGATTAGCGCAACAAAATTCATTTGACTTCCATTAATCTGCTCTCAAATTCCGAATCGAAATCCGTGATGGTGACATCCAGGCTTGTACCGAGATCCAGCGTATAGGGTTCAGTCAGTTCTTCCCCGCCCTCTGCTATGATGCGAATGACCGGCCGGTGGGTAAGGGCTTTATTCTGTCTTTCCACAATCCCTCTGCGCCCGTCACTCAGGACGACCACCATACCATTAGGATATATTGCCACCGCTTTCCTGAATGCCTGAATGACATTGGAGTCAAACAATGTTCCGGAACCTGCATATAAAATTTCAAGCGCTTCGTGCGGAAGCATGGCATCGCGGTATACCCGGTTGGATGTCAAGGCATCAAAGACATCCGCTACGGCAATGATTTTTGCAAAAGGGTGGATTTCATCCCCTTTAAGCCCCCTGGGATATCCAGAACCGTCCAGGCGTTCATGATGCTGGAAGGCACAGTGGGCTACGAGCAGGGATACATTATGTAACTGTCTCAAAATATCAAAACCGTACTCCGAGTGTTTTTCCACTTCTTTAAATTCGTCATATGTAAGTTTGCCGGGCTTCATTAAGATTTCTTCCGGCACTTTCATTTTGCCGATATCATGCATGATTGCCCCCAGCCCCAGCATATCCAGCTGTTTTGGCGGCATGCCGAGCTCAATCCCGATTGCCAGCGTGTATAGCGTCACATTGAATGAATGATGGAATACATACGAATCATAGGTGAAGACATCCGTCAGCAAGGTCAAAAGATCCTTGCTCCCTTTGATCTCATTCAGAATGGTATCGACTACTTCCTTGAAATTGCTGGCACTTTGCTCAAGTGCGACAAGATTATTGGAAACAGAATTTTTTTCTAAATGAGTAAAAGTGGAATCAATTTTATTGACGGCTTCCTGCCTGACCTTTACTGGAATGGAATCAGCTGCTTCGATTCCAGCTGATAAACCATCTTCTATGTATACATACTGGATATTCAGTTGGATTAATCTTTGGATCATCCGTTCTGTCACGGACACTCCAGCCTTGATCAATGCCTGTCCTTTTACATTATAAACGGTGGATGCCATGACCATTCCTGATCTTAATGTTTTGGTTGAAATGAATCTCATCGAATTCTCCTATGTATCCCATCATTTTTCGACAATTTTTACTAATATCTTCATTATAATGCATTTAAAGGTATTTTCAAGCGAACCGTTTTCTTATTTTTCTCGTTTTGTTCTAAATTTTTTGAAAATGATTCTTTATGACTAGCTTCCAAAACCGGTTGGAATAGTCCACCTTCCCTTTACCCGGATATCCTAACTGTAAACCTACATTTTCCGAAAAATTTTTTCAATCTAAAAAAAGCCCAAACCATAATCTGGTTCAGGCTTATGCACTATATCATTTTTAACAAGGCGTCCCTGCCTGACATTCCGGTAGTGATCCCCAATTGTTCAGCTTCATGCGTCACCGATTCCAGCGGGGCATCGATCAGCTGCTCTATCGTTTTGACTCCTACTGCTCTGCCGGCGATGATTTTTCTATCCTTCAGCTTTTCATTCAGCAAGCCTACATCCAGAGCACCGCACATAATATATCCTTTATCGCTTGTAACGACAAGCAGGTTGGTCTTTGGGAGCTGTACCGATACGGCAAGAAAAGTGTGACCGTCTATCTCTACAGGTGAAAGATTCATCAATGTCATCCTCTCCTTTCAACTGTTATGTTATGAAAGAAGCGAAGGAGAGGTGAGGGCTCACAGACCGTTCACTGTTTTCAGCTTCCAGGTCAGCACATCCCGTAAAAATTCCGGCATGTAGTAGTGTTTTTCAGCCCTGTTCAGTTCCGGAAAGAAATGGCCGAATGTAAACATATCCGTTGTAGCCAGCTGATAGGTTTTATTTGGATCAATCTGTTCTCCGTTGATCGATATATGCTGAATGTCTTTTCCAAATGAGATTGAGCTGTAGACAAACTCACCCATGATCTTCCCGCGGAACCCCAGTCCTTTTACCTGCAGATGATGCAGCTCTTCATCTCTTGTTGCTTTTATCACTTCCTTGAGTTCAGAGCCTTTCAGTTTAATGACACAGGGATTGATTGGATGCGGCAGGATCCTGTGAATATCAAACCGCGAAACTTCACCCTTCGGCAGCCCTTCCAACACCAGGCCGGCATTCAGAAAAGCACAGTCCGCTTCACACCACTCCATTAGGCCGTCCGACAGCAATTGAGGAAGGATTGATGGCTTAAACCAGTCTGATTCCATATCTTTTTTCAGAACCACAACCGTGTCATTTAACAATTCCTGTCCTTTATCATGCCACTCTTTGATTTGCTTTTCTTCATTTTCTGAGACCGGCAGGCGGTCCTGTTCATACAACTGAGCTTTCCGGGAAATGATCTTCTTTGACTCGGTATCCAGTTCCAACATAATATGGCCCACGTAATTCCCATGTTTTCCCCCGGCCCCCATAAGGGTCCCATTCATTTCTTTCCCCTCATGAAAAATATGATGGGTATGTGCGCCAAGGATGATATCCACTTCAGGGAACTTTCCAGCAATCCATTCATCGTCTCTGATCCCCAGATGGGACAGGAGTACAATCATGTCTGCTTGTGGCTGAAGCTCTTTCAGCCAAAAGCTCAGCTGGTCCATTGGAGAATAAATATTCCACCCCAACGGTTTATAAAAAGGAGCAAAATGAGCTGTCAATCCCAGAACACCTAATTTGTACCCTGATTTTGTCTCATAAAGTTGATACGGTTTGGCCCACGAAGGAAGCTTATGATCCTTCGTATACAGGTTAGCAAGCAACACATCGAATTCTGCATTTTCATAGAGGCTGTCCAGTTCTTCATAAGAGAAGGTGATCCCTTCGTTATTTCCAATCGTGACCGCATCGTATCCGACTTCATTCAGCATTTCCACGTTCCCTTTTCCCAAGGTTCCTTCTGAATAAGGATGCCATCGGTCTATATGGTCCCCGATGTCAAACATGAAAACCTCATCATCGGCGTCCTTATGCCATTGCTTTCTCAATTTAAGAAAATCACGGATGCGAGGCCAATTTTCAAAATGACTGTGCAAATCATTCGTATGATAAATATGAATAGTTTCTTTCACTCTTTCACCCTTCTTCCGTACACTAAATCAACCTGTAAGCCCTTGATAGACAAGTCTGATTCCGATCAATACCAATATAATACGAAGGATATTGACCAGTGCCGCCGACTGCAGCTTTGAATTCAAATACGCTCCTCCCTTTGCGCCGAACCAGGCACCAGGTATGATTGCCAAAGCATACAGCCAGTTGATATTCCCTAAATAAATATGCGTGGCTGAACTGACCAAAGCAGATAAAAATACCATAAACATCGAGGTAGCCACCGCAACATGGGGAGGAAACAGGAAAATCAAGATCATGGCCGGCACCATCAACGAACCGCCGCCGATACCGAATAAACCTGAGGTAAACCCAACAACAAACGCAATCGCCACACCCAGAAAAGGTGGAAATCCATATGTATACTCTGTACCCTCAGCATCTGTAAAACTCCGCTGATAACTGCTCGTTTTAAACGTTTCAATTGGTTTGATCCTGTTTCTGATCATCAAGATAAAAGAAACCAGGATCATAAAAACACCAAAATATAAATTGAATGATTCCATATTAAAGGACTTGTTTACTATCGCCCCGATGATCGAGCCGGGCCCGGCCCCCGCAAAAAACAACAGGCCGCTTTTATAGTCCACCGTCTTATGTTTAACATAGGATAAAGTTGATGATAGGCCTGTAAAAATCATGATGATCAATGATGTCCCCACTGCTACTTGCGGACCTAAGTCTTCCAGCAATGATGTATAGCCCCCAAAGTAAACAAGCGCAGGGACTATGATCACTCCCCCGCCCAATCCGACCAGGGAACCCAGGGCTCCTGCAAACAGGCCAATCAGCACTAAAACAATCCATTCCATGTTGTCATCTCCAAATCTAATTAACGCAATTCAAGAACACAAGCCATTAAAACAAGTCAAGCTGTCTCGGGGCAAGGTCCGTATATTGTATATCCAGCATATCCAGGAACTGCTTGGCATTGTCTGCCGCATCTCCGCCGGAATTATTATTGAATACGATATAAATATCTTCCGTTTGATCTTTTAACATTTGAAGCTTGTCTTTCCATTCCAACAGCTCTTTTTCGTTATACCGATAAAGATAGCGGACCTCCCGCCAGTTATCCCCGTTAGGCTTCTGCCATCCATGTACATTTCTTCCATGGAAACGGATGAGAGTTATGTCATCCCGTGTTGCCTGGAGAACGGTCGGTACAGAGCCTTCTCCTGATTGAGGCTCATCGCAAATGCTGTGAATCCACCCTTCTTCCCTCATGAAAGAAAGGGTCCTTTCTTTAAACTGAGGATAAAACCAGGACTGGTGCCGGAACTCCAAGGCAAGCGGCAGGTCCGGAAGCATCTCTTTACAGTACCTCAGATAATCCACATTTTCTTTTTTGCAGTCAAACCATGGAGGGAACTGCAGGAGCACCATCGCCAGCTTATTCGCATCTACATAAGGTTTAAGCGAATCCCGAAAGGCTTTGAACATTTCCTCTTTGCTTTTGAAAGGGATATCGCCTCTGTTGTGTCCTGTCATTCCCTGATAGGCCTTTACAATGAATCGGAATGATGCAGGGGTCTCCTTCACCCATTTTTCCGCATTTCGCAATGGCTGCACGGCATAAAAGGTAGAGTCCACTTCAACAATCGGAAAATGAGCGGAATACTCTTTCAGCTTATCCCTTTGTGATGTGTTGCTATACAGCGAATCATGGTCCCCCCATCCGGTTAATCCGATATATATCAAAACAGCACCCCGTTTCGTTTTGTACTTTTTTATTTTTTCGAAAGGTCCATTTCTAAAGATAGTTGCTTTCCGCTCCAGCTGCGCGACTCCGCGGGGCGGGCGGTGAGCCTCCTCGGCTGCGCCTGCGGGGTCTCACCTGTCCCGCTATTCCCGCAGGAGGTCGCACAGCATCCGCTCCAATCAACCTACGAATATGAATGTCATCACTGAGTTCACAAAAACCATATTTTAGAAATAATATGACTAGTTTATATGTAATACATCTTTACCCGAAAAGCAAAGATGAAAATCCAATTCAGTCATACTAAACATACCACTGTTTGCTCAGGATGGGCAACCGGTTGGGCTTTGGCTGGGATAGGAGGTGCCGGGGGATTTATCGGCGATTTTTTGGATTTATCAGCGATTTCCGGCAGTTTATCGGCGATTCTAATGATTTATCGGCGATTTCGGGATTTTATCAGCGATTATCAGGATTTATCGGTCATTCGACAAAAACCGAGTTGTGACTGTCACGCCCCGAATTTGCCGCACACAAAAAAAACCGCATGCGCGGGGCATGCGGAAATTTCTGTTTTAACCGATTGAACCTTCCATTTCGAACTTGATCAGGCGGTTCATTTCGACTGCGTATTCCATTGGCAGTTCTTTTGTGAATGGCTCGATGAAGCCCATTACGATCATTTCTGTTGCTTCTTCTTCAGAAATACCGCGGCTCATCAGGTAGAATAACTGCTCTTCAGATACTTTCGAAACTTTCGCTTCGTGTTCCAATGAAATGTTGTCGTTCAAGATTTCATTGTAAGGGATTGTATCAGAAGTTGACTGGTTATCCATGATCAGCGTATCACACTCAATGTTTGAGCGTGCGCCTTCTGCTTTGCGGCCGAAGTGAACGATACCACGGTATGTTACTTTACCGCCTTGTTTTGAAATCGATTTAGAAACGATTGTGGAAGAAGTGTTAGGTGCAAGGTGAGTCATTTTCGCACCCGCATCCTGGTGCTGGCCTTTACCTGCCAACGCGATTGACAATGTCATACCTCTTGCTCCCTCACCTTTAAGGATGACTGCAGGGTATTTCATTGTCAGCTTGCTTCCGATGTTTCCGTCAACCCATTCCATTGTAGCGTTAGCTTCACAAACAGCACGCTTCGTAACAAGGTTGTATACGTTGTTCGCCCAGTTCTGGATCGTTGTATAACGGCAGTAAGCATCTTTTTTAATGATAATTTCAACAACTGCAGAGTGAAGTGAATTCGTTGTATAGACAGGCGCCGTACAGCCTTCTACATAGTGTACGCTTGCGCCTTCATCCACGATGATCAGCGTACGCTCGAATTGTCCCATGTTCTCTGAATTGATACGGAAGTATGCTTGAAGAGGTGTCTCAACTTTGATCCCTTTAGGTACATAGATGAAAGAACCTCCGGACCATACAGCAGAATTCAACGCAGCGAACTTGTTATCCGTTGCAGGGATGACTTTTGCCCAGTGCTCACGGAAGATGTCTTCGTTTTCTCTTAAAGCAGAATCCGTATCTTTGAATACGATACCCTGTGCTTCAAGATCTTCCTGCATGTTATGGTAAACTACCTCAGATTCGTACTGTGCAGATACACCGGCAAGGTACTTCTGCTCTGCCTCAGGAATTCCAAGCTTATCAAATGTTTGTTTGATTTCTTCTGGAACTTCATCCCATGAACGCTCAGATTTTTCAGAAGGCTTTACATAGTAAGTGATCTCGTCAAAATTTAAAGCGTTCAAGTCTCCGCCCCATTGCGGCATAGGCATTTTATAGAAATGTTCCAATGATTTCAAACGAAAATCGAGCATCCATTGCGGCTCTTCTTTCATTCGTGAAATTTCTTCAACGATTTCACGTGTAAGGCCGCGCTTTGAACGGAAAATTGATACGTCTTTATCAGAGAAACCATATTTATAATCTCCGATCTCAGGCATCTTTTTCGCCATGTTGATTCCTCCATTCTAAATGTGAATCTTTCAGGGTCACTGCCCTTCCTTGACTCCTTTTTCCATCGCCTTCCAGGCAAGTGTCGCACATTTGATCCGTGCAGGGAATTTCGCCACTCCCTGGAGGGCTTCTATATCACCAAGGTCGATATCTTCATCATATTCTTTCCCTTGCATCATATTCGAGAAAACTTCGGAAAGCTTCAGTGCTGTATCAACGTCTTTGCCTTTGACGATCTGCGTCATCATTGAAGCGGAAGCCATTGAGATGGAGCAGCCTTCCCCATCGAATTTCGCATCGGTCACTTTCCCATCTTCCACTTTCATGTTGAGATGGATCCGGTCGCCGCAGGTAGGATTGTTCATATCCACTGTCAAGCTTCCGTCTTCAAGCGAGCCTTTATTGCGAGGGTTTTTATAATGATCCATAATCACCTGTCTGTATAATTGGTCTAAATTGTTAAAAGACATCGCTGAAATACTCCTTTGTTTTCACTAGTCCTGAAACAAGTTTATCAATATCTTCTTCTGTATTGTAAATATAGAAGCTTGCGCGGGCAGTCGCCGACACTTCCAGCCACTTCATCAGGGGCTGTGCACAGTGATGGCCGGCACGGACAGCGATTCCTTCCGCATCCAATACAGTCGCCACATCGTGAGGATGGACATCGTCGATATTGAAAGTGACAAGGCCTGCACGCTTGGCAGGATCTTTCGTTCCGTAAATGGTCATGCCTTCAACTTCGGACATCTTTTCCATCGCATAAGCAGCTAAGTGATGTTCATGCTTTTCGATATGATCCATACCGATTTCCTCTAGAAAATCGATAGCTGCTCCAAGGCCGATAGCTCCTGCAATGATTGGTGTACCGGCTTCGAACTTCCAAGGAAGCTCTTTCCAAGTCGATTCATACATGCCGACAAAATCGATCATTTCGCCGCCGAATTCAACAGGCTCCATGTTTTCAAGAAGATGTTTCTTACCGTAAAGAACACCGATTCCTGTTGGCCCTGCCATCTTGTGGCCGGAGAATGCGAAGAAGTCGCAGTCCAGATCCTGTACATCCACCTTCATATGAGGAGCAGCCTGGGCACCATCAACCATCATCACCGCACCATGTTCATGAGCAACCCTGGCTATCTCTTTGATCGGGTTCATCGTTCCCAAAACGTTGGAAACTTTCATGATGGACACAATTTTTGTGTTTGAAGTAACCGTCGCTTTAATGTCTTCAATGGAAATTGTCCCGTCTTCTTGAAGAGGTACATATTTCAATGTTGCGCCTGTTTCTTTGGCAAGCTGCTGCCAAGGAATGATGTTACTGTGATGCTCCATGTGAGAGATCACGATTTCATCACCTTCACCGACATTTGCCCTTCCATAGCTGGCTGCAACGGTGTTAATCGCCGTCGTTGTACCGCGGGTAAAGATGATTTCTTCTGTTGAAGCCGCATTGATGAACTTGCGGACCTTCTCGCGGGCACCTTCATAGCCGTCTGTTGCCCTGGTTCCAAGTGTATGGACACCGCGGTGAACATTCGAGTTGTATTCACGGTAGTACTTATCCAAAGCTTCTATGACTTGCACGGGCTTTTGGGAAGTGGCAGCACTATCAAGGTAAACTAATGGATGTCCGTTGACTTCCTGGTCGAGAATCGGAAAGTACTTACGAATCTCTTTGGCATTCATTAATTTACTTTCCTTTCGATAACCTCAGTCAGCTGCTTTTTAACTCCTTCAATCGGAAGCTGGTTTACAACCGGTGCCAGGAACCCGTGGATAACCAAACGTTCAGCCTCATGTTTAGGAATTCCGCGGCTCATCAAGTAGTAAAGCTGTAATGGATCTACGCGTCCAACTGATGCAGCATGCCCTGCAGTAACATCATCTTCGTCGATCAACAGGATTGGGTTGGCATCTCCTCGTGCTTTCTCACTTAACATAAGGACACGGGACTCCTGTTCTGCGTTTGATTTTGATGCACCATGTTCAATTTTACCGATACCGTTAAAGATAGAAGATGCTTCATCCTTCATAACACCGTGCTTAAGGATGTATCCTTCGGAGTTTTTACCGAAGTGGACAACTTTTGTAGTGAAGTTCTGTTTCTGCTTTCCACGTCCGACTACAACTGTCTTTGTATCAGCATAAGAACCGTCACCCATAAGGTTGGTGATATTTTCTGAAATGGTATCTCCATCATTCATCAAGCCAAGAGCCCAATCAATGCGGGCATCCCTTGCAGCTGTTCCCCTGCGGTTTACATACGTCGTAATGCCGCTTGCAAGATTATCTACCGCTCCGTAAGTCACTTTTGCATTATTGTTCGCGAAAACTTCAGTAACGATGTTGTAGATACCTTCTTCAACATCTGTCGTAGAAACATAGTTCTCTACATACGTTACAGAGCTGTTGTCATCCGCAACAACCAATACATGGTTGAAGAGAGTAGTATCTGCATTGTCCTGGATATAGACAGCTTGAATCGGCTGTTCTACTTCGACATTTTTCGGAACATATAAAAATGCTCCCCCGTTAACCAATGCAGCATGAAGGGCCGTCAATTTATGCTCATCAACCTTGACGCCTTCCTTCATGAAATACTTCTGCACCAAGTCACCATGTTCTTTAACAGCAGTCAAGATATCAGTGAAAATAACTCCTTTATCCTTCAGCTCTTGAGAAAGAGTCAAGTAAGCAGGAGTATTGTTGCGCTGTACATATAAATTGTTGTTTTCATTGTCCAGATCAACCAATGCTTTTGCAGCTTCAGGAAGCTCACTTAGATTCTCGTAAGGTTTGCTTTCAACTGTATGCTGCTTAAACTCAGTGAAGTTCCACTTTGTGATTTTTGTTTTATCTGGTTTAGGAAGCTCCAATTCCCCAGCTTTAGTCAAAGCCTGGGCACGAAGGTCAGAAAACCATGCAGGTTCTCCCTGACCTTTTGAAAAGGAGTCCAAATAATCCTTTTCTACTGGTAGTTTCGTTTCTACAGTCATATTAATCCCCCTAACGCTTACGCTTCTTGGCCGACAGTTTCGTCTTTGATACCTAACTCTTCTTTGATCCAGTCATAACCTTCAGACTCAAGGCGCTTCGCAAGCTCCGGTCCGCCTGATTTCACAACACGTCCCTGCATCATAACGTGTACTTTATCTGGAGTGATGTAGTTAAGCAGACGCTGATAGTGGGTAATGATTAAGCATCCGAAATCTTCTCCACGCATCTTGTTGATACCTTTTGAAACGATTTTCAAAGCATCGATGTCCAAACCGGAATCAATTTCATCAAGGATGGCAATCTTAGGCTGAATCATCATCATTTGAAGGATCTCATTACGTTTTTTCTCACCGCCGGAGAAACCTTCGTTCAGGTAACGCTGCGCCATTTCCGGATCCATTTCAAGTTCTTCCATATTGGAATCCATTGTACGGATGAATTTCATAAGGGAAATTTCCTGTCCTTCTTCACGACGGCTGTTGATCGCTGAACGCAAGAAGTCTGCGTTTGTCACACCGCTGATTTCACTTGGATACTGCATTGCAAGGAAAAGACCCACTCTTGCACGCTCGTCTACTTCCATTTCAAGTACATCTTCTCCATCAAATGTGATGCTGCCTTTTGTTACTTCATATTTAGGATGTCCCATGATTGCTGAAGATAAAGTGGACTTACCCGTTCCGTTAGGTCCCATTACCGCATGGATTTCTCCACCCTTAATTTCAAGGTTTACACCTTTTAATATCTCTTTACCTTCAATCTCAACATGAAGATCTTTAATTGTTAAAGTTGAACCTGCCATTATTATACCTCCGTGACTTTATAAGAAAGTTTGTTTTTAACCATTCTCAATTTATTCTCATTACAATCTTATAACAAATAAAAGCTATAAGCAACTGTTTGAGCCGAGTATAAAGGATATGAAATCTCATCTAAATGACCCTTTATATTGTTTGCTTCCCATGCTTTAATCATGTACAAATGTATATTCTGAAGCAAACGGTTTTACAGAACTCTTCTTTTATTTCTCTACTTGAATAAGATTAACAAACATTAGCCTAACAGTAAACATAAAGAAAAGCCGGCGTGACTCCACACCGGCTTTCCCCTAGTTTCTTCCTATTATATGGCTGTTATATGTTAGCGTGTACTTTACGATCTAAATCAGCAATCATTCTTCTGCTTTCGATATATTCATTCTCTCTTCTCTTTTCCACTCGCATACGAACATCATGCTTCCTCTTATAGGTTTCATAGCCAACTCCGTGAGCTCCATGCATCGCCTTTTCCATTTCATTCGTATACTCCATATTCAGAGAGTCGTTGATAATGAATCATTCCTTTCAAGTTTTTAACTACGTCTACAATGATACTACCCGCGTGTTTTAAAAACAAAACGCATTTCGAATGATTACCAGTATTTAGCGGAGTTGACAGACGTTTTCAAAAAGCTGGTATCACTCCACCTTATATTTTCACAATATTCCCACGATATACTTCCATTTTGAAAATGACAGCCCTTTCAAATTACAAAAAGCTGACATAGGCTGTCAGCTTCTTTAGGGCTATTGTTTAAGTTGATTCAATTCTACGATTGATTCCTGGACAAGCGTCACTGCCTGGCTCATTGCTGCTCCGCCGCCAAATGCAGCCGTAACTCCAACCGCTTCAAGAATTTCCTCTTCTGTACAGCCTTGGTCTACACAGCCTTTTGTATGGTAGATGATGCAGTATTCATCTTGCGAGTACAAGCTGATTCCAAGTGCAATAAGCTGCTTTTCTTTTTGCGAAAGAACGCCTTCTTTAAAACATTGCTCTGTGAATGCATTATAATGATGTGCCAGTTCAGGCATTTTTTGAGTGAATGTGCCCAATCCCTGCTTATAGTGATGCAGAGCAGCTTCTGTTGAATTTCTGAAATCCATTTCCATTTGCTCCAGCTCCATTTCTGTTAATGTCCAATTCAAAAATAGTATGAGCAAAAGGGTATGAGTTTATGTTAATATTACAGCCTTTTTTACGTTAAAGGTTCAATCAAAAAAACAGCCCCTTCTAAAAGAAAGGGCTGTTTTTCAAAATTATATTACTCTTTAACCGGAACGACTGCACCGCCCCACTCTTCCAAAATGAAGTCCTGGATTTCTTCTGAACGAAGAACTTCTACAAGAGCTTTAACTGCTTCGTTGTCTTCATCACCGCTGTTTACAGCAATTACGTTTACGTATGGTGAATCTTTGTCTTCGATTGCGATTGAATCTTCAAGCGGGTTCAACCCTGAATCGATGGCATAGTTAGAGTTGATCAGCACTGCGTCACCTTCTTCATTTTCATATAACTGAGGAAGAAGAGCTGCTTCGTATTCATAATCGAATTGAAGGTTCTTTGGATTTTCTGCAATGTCCTCAAGGGTTGCAGCTGTCTTTTCAACGCCCTCTTTAAGAGTGATCAGGCCTTTTGCTTCCAATAGAGTAAGGATACGTCCGTGGTCTGCCACTGAGTTACTCATAAGGATAGTCGCACCTTCTGGAAGTTCTTCTAGAGAATCGTATTTCTTAGAGTATACTCCGATAGGCTCGATGTGAATCCCGCCGGCATTAACGAAATCATACCCATGTTCTTCTTTTTGAGACTCAAGGTATGGAATATGCTGGAAGTAGTTGGCGTCAATTTCGCCGCTTTCCAAATCTTTGTTTGGAAGTACGTAGTCCTGATAAGTTTCGATGTTCAGTTCGATTCCTTCTTCTTCAAGAATCGGCTTTGCTTTTTCAAGAATCTCAGCATGAGGGATGTTAGAAGCACCGACTGTTATTTCTTTCGCTTCTTCTCCGCCGCCGTTGCCTTGGCTTCCTTCATCATCTGCTGTACCGCATGCTCCCAGTGTAAAGATACTTGCTGCTGTAAATAAACCTGCAATTAATTTTTTCATTTTTTCTCCTTCTTTCTTTAAAGTGTTTTTTATCTTTTATCGATTGCTTTCGTCAATATATTGCCAATCAACTGAATGATAAAGACGATGATCAAAATGATGATCGTGGCGGCCAGCGTCACATCATCACGGCTCCGCTGGAATCCATCCAGGTATGCCAAGTTCCCAAGGCCTCCTGCACCGATGACACCCGCCATTGCTGTAAAACCGACCAGGGCTATCGCCGTTACGGTGATTCCTGATATCAATGCCGGCATTGATTCCGGAAGCAGTACCTTCCAAATGATCGTCGATGTTTTCGCTCCCATCGATTTTGCTGCCTCGATGACCCCCTTGTTAACTTCCCTCAGGGCAATTTCCACCATCCTGGCATAGAATGGCGCCGCTCCTATGATAAGGGCAGGGAGCGCAGCATTGGCTCCGCGAATGGTTCCAAGGAGAAACTTCGTAAACGGGATTAATAGAACGATCAGGATAATGAACGGGATTGAACGGAAAATGTTAACCACAGCACTTGTTACCGCATAAACCGCCTTGTTTTCCCAGATGTTATTTGGAGATGTCAAAAACAATAAAAGTCCAAGAATAATTCCCAATACGAGCGTAATCGCAACGGACATTCCCGTCATGTAGAGTGTCTCAAGTGACGCCTCCCACATTTTTTCCCAGTCAACGTTCGGAAAGAGTGTTTCAATCATGATTAATCACCTCAATCCCAACTGTTTGCTGTTTCAAATATTCAACTGCCTTCTCTTCGTCAGAACCTGTCAATTGAAGAAACAGTGTTCCGTATGAACCTCCTTGTGTCTGCGAAATGCTTCCCTGGAGGATATTGGCGTTGATGTCAAAATTCTTGATCAGACTCGTGATAAGAGGCTGCTCAGTCTGCTCCCCTACAAAGGTTAGTTTGACAATCTTTCCTTCTGGATAGTGGGAAACCAGATTCTCAATTGTTTCTTTTGTATTTCCAGTTTCAGAGACTTCACTGACAAAGCGCTGAGTGATTTTCTGCTGAGGGTTTTTGAACACTTCAAGAACATCCCCCAATTCAACAACCTTACCATTCTCCATTACCGCTACCCGATGGCAGATTTTCTGGATCACTTTCATTTCATGGGTAATCAGGACAATTGTAAGACCCAGGCGTTTATTAATATCAACCAGCAGGTCAAGAATGGAATCCGTTGTTTCCGGGTCAAGCGCTGAAGTCGCTTCATCGCATAACAGGACTTTAGGGTTGTTGGCCAGCGCACGTGCGATACCCACACGCTGCTTCTGTCCGCCGCTCAGCTGCGAAGGATAGGCATCCTCCCGCCCCTTTAATCCAACCAGCTCAATTAACTCCTCAACTCTTCTATTTCGTTCTGCCTTCGGGACATTCGTAATCTCCAATGGAAATGCAATATTGTCTCTTACAGTCCTCGACCACAAAAGGTTGAAATGCTGAAAAATCATCGAGATTTCATGGCGCGCGTTTCTCAGCTTCTGTCCTTTTACCTTTGAAACGATATGGCCATTGACATCAATGGTCCCTTCACTTGGAATTTCGAGACCGTTCAACATCCGGATCAGTGTGCTTTTTCCGGCGCCGCTGTATCCGATCACCCCGAATATTTCACCGTCATCTATTTTCAGGTTCACATCATCCACGGCTGATATGGACCCTTTTTTGCCTTTGAAGATTTTACTTACATTCGAAATATTTATCAAATACCTCACCTCTTCCTCACTAAACCTATAAGATTAGTAGGTTTAAGTGCCGTTGTCATAGCATTGCTGTCTTATTATTTACTTCAGAATCATTCCTAAACATCATTTGGATTAGAAACGGTCTTCCTAAATTAAAAATGCCTTCCTGCAATGAGCAGAAAGGCATGAAAATATATCATTCACCTTTCTCTCATCTTCCAAAGCACTACAGCTTTGTGTGAATTGGCACCATTTCAACATTGTTGACGGTTGCCGGGCTTCGCAGGGCACATCCCTCCACCTCTCTCGATAAGAGCAAGAAACTCGCTTTATTCAATTAATCCTTTAAAGGATAAAAGTTTTCTTAACTTCTGAATGTGATTTTACATGGCTTTTCATGGACTGTCAATAACTTTTTTTAAAAAAATTCATCTCTACACTACTACAGGTTCTGTGTCATAAATTCTGCATAACGTTAAGACAGATTCCACAAATAACAGACCCCTGTATGTCCCGGTGACAGCTATTTCCTGTCTGCTCGAAAGGACTGACAGTCTCTCTCTTCCATCCAGCAGATCATTTATCAATCCCGGACTTCCTTTAACAGTTAAGTCTGATTCGCAATTCTTTTCTTTTACAATGGAGAGCTCGATATTTCTTCCAAAGGAAACCATCTTCACCTCAACCCCGTTATCAAAAGCGACTATAAAAGGTGTATCGGGCATCAATGCTTTTAAATGATATCTCGTTTTACACTCTTCCAGCATCCTTACGATTTCTTTTTCCAATCGCTCATCCCCTTAGTCTGTTCTCTTGTATACTAATTTCCACCTTTTGGGTAGAAATCCTCTTGCAAGTGCTCGACAACTTCTGAACAGGAATGCATGATTGTGTCGATTCTGACTAAATGTTGAACGCGAAGCAGAATTTCCCGAGAAATATGTAAAAGAAAGTCAAAAAAAAAAAACCGATCCCTTATCCGGAATCAGTGCTTGTAAGTTGATTTAGCTGTTCATGAAGATACGGAACAGAATGGAAGGCATATATCTTGTTTATAAGGACCCCTTTATTAAAGAGCAGCATACACGGTACACTTTCCACCGAATATCGGTCTGCGATGGATGGAATGTAATTTAAATCGGCTTTTATAAAATGGATCTGCGGGAACATTTTTTCCGTGATATCGACCATTCTTCCTGCAACCATGCATGTACCGCACATAGGTGTATAAAGATAAAATGCAGTATGTTCCTGTTCGTTGATTTTATTTTCAATTTGCTCCAGCAGCTGCTTATTCTTCATCAATCACATTACGTCCTTTTTTCCAGAAATTCAGTGTGGACATCTATGTTAGCCGCTATGAGGATGGAAGCTAGATGATATTCGGGAGCGGCTGCCACCTCTTTGTACATCCGGTCTATATATAAATGCTCGGCCTCGGGGAATTCCCTCTTGAATAACTTGCGGAGCTTCTCCCCGCTTTCATCGGCATCTACAAGTATATATACATCCCGGTTGAATAATTCATCCACCAGCTCATCGAGTTTTGTGATGCTGATGGTTCCATTTGTACAAATGATTTCAACAGGTTCCTTTACAATCTCTTTCACTTTTTTCCTATCAGTAGTCCCCTCGACGATAATGACTTTATCATCAAATGTCTCCATTGAATTCACTCTTTTCATAACAGGTATTTCGTTATTACAGATTATTGTCTCGCTTTTCACCGGGGATTGCAAAGAAAAACTCTTCGGATTCACTGAGATATGAATACAGAAAAAGAGTAGAAGCCTCTACCCTTTTTCAGCACCATCCGCCTTCGTCACAATCAGTGTAACGAGGTTCGGCATCATCAGGTGTCATATAGTTTTGAATAATTTGGTTTCCTGAAGCCTCAAAATTCGGTTCTAATTGAAGCTTTTCAGCTGAATCGGAAAGATCCATTTTACCTACTAACTGTTCATCAAGAAACAAATGAAGCTGTCCTTCAACCAACTTCCCTGTCACACGCTGTGTTACATCCAGCTTTTTGGGTTTAAGCATTTTAAATCCCCCTTATGCAAGTATGTATTACTATCGTGCCCAAAAAGCAAAACAAAACCCTCCGGGACTGCTGGAGGGTTTTGTAAATAATATTAGTTCTCTTTGATCATTTCATCATACTGTTCTGCAGTCATCAGCTTGTCTACTTCAGAAGCATCAGAAAGCTCAACAACGACCATCCATGCTTTTTCGTATGGTGATTCATTAACGAATTCAGGGCTGTCATCAAGATCAGTATTAACTTCAACGACTTTACCGCTTACTGGAGCGTATAATTCAGAAACTGTCTTTACAGATTCCACACTTCCGAATGGCTCGTTGGCTGTGATTTCATCTCCCTCTTCAGGAAGTTCAACGAATACGATATCCCCTAATTCTGATTGTGCAAATTCAGTGATTCCGATACGTACTTTTTCCCCTTCAACTTTTACCCACTCATGTTCTTCAGAATAACGAAGTTCTTTTGGTGCGCTCATTCCTATCCCTCCATTGCTATATTCACATCAATATTGACACAATTCCTACTATAAAAGCAAGAAAACCTTGCCAAAAATTTAATTCCACGCATTCTCGTATGTCTCTTCTTTGAATCCTGCTGTCACAGTTGTTCCTTCGGCGGCTAAAGGCCGTTTGACCAGCATGCCGTCGCTTGCCAGAATATCCAGCAATTCCTCATCAGAGGAGGTGTTCACCTTGTCTTTCAATCCAAGTTCACGATACTTTTTCCCGCTGGTGTTAAAGAACTTTTTTAAAGGAAGCCCGCTTTTTTCGTAGAGGCTTTTTAATTCCTCCTTAGAGGGAGGATTATCGACAATATGTATTTCATTAAACTCCTTATTGTTCTCTTCAAGCCACTTCTTTGCTTTTCGGCATGTTCCGCATTTGGGATATGAATAAAACGTGATTGCCATGTATTCACCACCCTTCCAAAAGTTGTCCTCTTCAACCAATAACTAATTCGACAATATTCCTCGATATCCTGCAAAGATTCGAAACAGGATATCAAGGGATTTTTTTCTATCAGGTGCAAGTGTTTTCCACTGTATCGATCAGTTCCTTTAATTCTTCGACGGCCTGATCCAGAGCAAGGGAATAAAATCTTTGAGTACCTTTTTGCACGGTTGTCACCAATTGCTGATCTCTTAGAATTTTCAAGTGGTGAGAAACTGCCGGTCTGGATAATGTAAGATTTTCCGTAATCTCATTTACGGTCAACGGCTCTTTTTCCGCAAGCAGGAGGATGATGTCCTGTCTGTAGGGATCACTCAATGCTTGAAATAAAGGTATACACTTTCGAAATGTACCCATCGCTTTTTGACCCAATTTAGCATTCCTTCCCTCTTTACGATCTTATCTCACATTATATACGTTCCTGCACCTTGCGGACAACGGAAGTGACCATCTTTCTTGGCATGAAACGGATCGAATTGGCCAGCATTTTATTTTTAAAACCTGGGACTATAACCGTTTTGTTCGTTTCCAGCAGGGATTTAACAGCTTGTGCAACTACCTCATCCGCTTGCATGACGCCGCTTTGAAACAGTTTGGACTGACCGAGCTCCGCTGTGTTACTGAAGCCTGTCTCCGTAGCTCCTGGACATAGTGCAGCCACTTTGACGCCGCTGTCATTCCATTCATTGGCCAATGCTTCTGAGAGAGAAAGAACATACGCTTTTGTAGCATAGTAGACCGCCATCAAAGGACCAGGCTGAAAAGCTGCCGTTGATGCCACGTTTAAGATTTTTCCGCTTTTTCTGGCCACCATGTCTTTTCCAAAGTACTTTGTAAGTTCAGTTAGAGCCGTGATATTGACTTCAATCATATCTAATTCTTTCTGCATCTCAGTATCCTCAAATTCACCGAATAAGCCAAATCCTGCATTATTGATCAGGATTTCCGCAGTTACCTCAAGGGCTTTTACAGCCTCATACAGCTTTTTGGCTGAACCGGAACGCGATAAGTCCAGGGGTACAATATGAACGTTGATTCCATGCTTTCCTTCCAATTCACGAGCTAATTCATTTAACTTATTTTCACTTCTTGCCGTTAAGACAAGATCAAAATTCCTGCCGGCGAACTGCTTGGCAAACTCTACTCCTAAACCGCTTGATGCACCTGTAATTACCACTGCTTTATTATTCATCTATCGTCACCTCTTATTAAATGTTTAAACGTTTAAACATATAATAATTTGTTTTTCACTTTAGTGCAAGTGATTTTTGTATGTAGTATTTGCCAGAAGAATTCATTTTATCGGAAAGCAGTGATCTGGAGTTTTGTCGTATATCGGCCAAATCTTGTTGTTTATCAACGGTTTTGTGTCGAATATCAACCATACTTTGTCACTTATCAACCATTCCCTGTCGAATATCGGCCAATCGACAACAACCGACAAAACCACACCGCAAAAAACCGGCCTCCACAGGAAGGCCGGTTCTGGATTAATTATTACAGTACATAACGCTCTGCTTCAATTAACTTTTCAGACGCTTCACGCTTTAACGCAATCGTGTTAAGCGGCGTGTAGCGGGTGAACTTACGAAGAGCGGACAGCATCATTCTTAATGAATCACCCTGTTCGGCAGCAACCAATGTTTCTTTTGCATGTGCTTCGATTTCATTGAATGCTTCCTGACAGAAGATTTGTGTGTAAAGAAGCTTCTGCTTGGATTTCTCCACTCCGTCTTTTGCAATCGCCTTTTCTGTACGAAGGACGGCGGATTCCATTGCATAAGCGTTGGAGATGATATCAGCGATGTTCACAAGGATCTCCTGCTCTTTTTCAAGGGCTTTGCCGTATTTCTGTGCAGCAAGACCTGCAATCAAAAGACCGATCTTCTTCGCATTTTTCACAAGGTATTTTTCCTGTTCAAGCGGTGCGTCGCCCACTTCTTCCGGCATAAGCATCATCAGTTCTTCCTGAAGAGCCTGTGCTTTCTGGAATAAAGGAAGTTCACCTTTCAATGCCTTACGGACATAAGTGCCGGGAACCAGGAGACGGTTGATTTCATTCGTTCCTTCAAAGATACGGTTGATACGGGAATCACGGTATGCTCTTTCAATCTCATACTCTTGCATGAAACCGTATCCGCCATGGATCTGTACGCCTTCATCCACGATATAATCAAGGGTTTCCGTCGCGAACACTTTATTCATTGAACACTCAATGGCATACTCAGCAATCGACTTGGCTACTTCTGTACCATTCTTGATCTCTTCATCCGTCAATCTGCTCATGCGGTCTTCAAAAAGACCTACAGTACGGTAAACAGAGCTCTCAGTCGCATACAGCTTTGCGGCCATCGTAGCAAACTTTTCTTTCGTCAGGTTGAAAGATGAGATCGGAGTCTTGAACTGCTGGCGCTGGTTTGCATACTTAATTGTAACTTCCATTGCCCGTTTACTTCCGCCTACTGCACCTACCCCCAGCTTGTAACGACCGATGTTCAGGATATTGAAGGCAATGATATGTCCTTTCCCTGCTTCTCCAAGAAGATTTTCAACTGGCACCTCTGCATCTTCAAGGATCAATGTACGGGTTGAAGAGCTCTTGATCCCCATTTTCTTTTCTTCTGCACCTGTGGATACTCCCGGGTATTCGCGCTCTACGATAAAGGCAGAGAATTGCTCACCATCGATTTTCGCATAAACAACGAATACATCAGCGAAACCAGCATTCGTGATCCATTGCTTTTCACCATTCAATACATAATGCGTTCCAGCTTCATTAAGCTTAGCTGTCGTTTTTGCGCCAAGAGCGTCAGAACCTGAACCCGGCTCTGTCAAAGCGTAAGCTGCAATTTTCTCACCTGTCGCTAAAACTGGAAGGTATTTCTGCTTTTGCTCTTCATTACCGAATAAAACGATTGGAAGCGATCCAATTCCAACATGCGCACCATGAGTGATGGAGAAACCGCCGGCAGTGGACATTTTTTCAGAAATAAGGGCTGAACTTACTTTATCAAGTCCAAGTCCGCCATATTCTTCCGGAACATCCGCACCTAGAAGGCCAAGTTCCCCAGCTTTTTTAAGCAGCTTGACGGAACGGTCAAATTCATGATTTTCAATGTGCTCGACCTGCGGTACGACTTCCTTTACTACAAAATCTTCTGACGTTTTGGCGATCATTTTCTGTTCATCCGTATAATCTTCAGGTGTAAACACATTTTCGTATGAAACATCCTCAATAATGAAGCTGCCGCCTTTTACCAACTTATCTGTTTGGTTTGTCATCTGGTTTTCCTCCCTTTGTTAAAAAAACAGTTTATCGATAATACCGAGGGCCCGGTTTCGAGCCCCCTCATAATTAGCTGATCAGTTCAAATACTCCGGCAGCTCCCATTCCTCCGCCGATGCACATTGTTACAACACCAAATTGAACATTTCTTCTCTTCATTTCGTGCACTAAAGAAAGAGTCAGTTTTGTTCCGGAACAGCCAAGCGGATGACCCAGGGCAATTGCTCCACCGTTGACGTTCACAATATCTTCATTCAAGCCAAGCTGGCGGATGACCTGGATGGATTGAGAAGCAAAGGCTTCATTCAATTCAAACAGCCCGATGTCCTCCAATTGAAGTCCTGCCATTTTTAACGCTTTTGGAATTGCTTCTACTGGACCTACACCCATGATCTCCGGCGGCACCCCTGCTACAGCGAATGATCTGAATTTAGCCATCGGCGCCAAGCCAAGGGAATTTGCCTTTTCACGGTCCATGACCATGACTGCAGCGGCCCCATCACTTGTTTGTGAAGAGTTTCCTGCCGTTACTGACCCTTTTACATTAAAGACCGGACGAAGTTTTGAAAGGACTTCCTGGTTCGTTCCAGGTCTGACCCCTTCATCTGTCGTAAAGGTGATATTTTTTTCTACTACTTTGTTCTGTTCATTTACCGAACGAAGTGTCACATCCACTGGGACGATTTCATCCTGGAATCGCCCTTCCGCGATTGCTCTAGCCGCCTTTTCATGGCTTCTAACCGCAAAAGCATCCTGGTCTTCCCTGGAAATGCCGAACTTCTTCGCCACTTCCTCCGCCGTATGCCCCATGCTCATATAGTATTGAGGAGCCGTTTCTGCAAGCTTCGCATTCGGGCGTACTACATGCCCCATCAAAGGCACAAGGCTCATGGATTCCGCGCCTCCTGCAATAGCTGTATCCGAATGGCCGAGCATGATTTTCTCGGCTGCATAAGCAATGGATTGCAGACCTGAAGAACAGTAACGGTTAATGGTGATGGCCGGGACATTATGTGGAAGTCCCGCCAATCCGCCGATATTTCTTGCCATATTCAAGCCCTGTTCGGCTTCCGGCATGGCACAGCCGATAATCAGATCATCTATATTACCTTCATAATTTCCCGCTCTTTTTAGTGTTTCCTTTACAACCAGCGCACCCAGGTCATCAGGTCTGACCGTTGCCAGGGTCCCTTTGTTTGCTTTTCCGACCGGTGTACGGGCGCCAGCTACTATTACCGCTTCACGCATGTTCTTCCCCCATTTCTAGTTAAAATTATGATTAGTTACGCAGCGGTTTCCCTTTTACCAGCATGTGCTGCATGCGCTGCTGTGATTTCGGCTGTGCAACCAGGCTTAAGAATGCTTCTTTTTCAAGATCAAGGAGATACTGTTCATCGACTTCCGTTCCAAAAGGAAGTTTTCCTCCCGCAATCACGTAGGCCAACTTTTTCGCAATCACAAGATCATGTTCAGAAATATAGCCGGAATTAAACATTGCCTGTGCTCCTAAAATCAGTGCTGCATAACCTGTCTCACCGACAACCGGAATCTTTCTTCTGACCGGAGGTGTGTAGCCGCTTTCACTTAATGCCAGTGCTGCCTGTTTTGCATCGTATAAAAGATGATCTCCATTCGCACTCACACCATCTGAATTGGATAAGAAGTTATTGTCTCTCGCTTCGTCTCCTGATGTTGACACCTTTGCCATGGCAATTGTTTCGAATACCTTGTTGGCAACCTTTTGTAAATCAAACTCGATTCCTTCAGGCATCATATTCAGGTGTTTAATATACAATTCTTTGTTTCCGCCGCCGCCCGGAATGAGGCCGACACCGGCTTCAACAAGGCCCATGTAGGTTTCCATGGAAGCCTGTATATGGGCTGCCGGCAGACATACTTCCGAACCGCCGCCAAGTGTCATGCCAAACGGCGCTGCCACGACAGGTTTTTTACTGTATTTGATATTCATCATCGCCTGCTGGAAGTTTCTGACGACCATTTCCAGTTCAAAGATATTGTCATCCTGTGCTTCCATCAAAATCATCGCCAGGTTTGCACCGACACAGAAGTTTTTGCCCTGGTTTCCGATGACAAGCCCTTTGAAGTTTTTCTCCACTTCTTCAATGGAGTAGTTGATCATTTGGACGATATCCAAACCGATTGAATTGTTCGGAGAATGGAATTCAAGAAGGGCGATGCCATCCCCGATATCAATCAGGCTTGCACCGGAGTTTTTCTTGATCACTTTTCCTTGCTTCTTCAAAAGCTTTAAATCTATGACTTTAGGATTTCTCTCAATTTTGTTGTATTCGCCATTATGGTAGAAGTACTTTTCTCCGTCTTCTTCCTTATAGAATGAACTATGACCCGCTTCAAGCATTTCTGAAATCCATGCCGGTACTTCTTTGCCTTCTTCTTTCATTTTGCCCACTGATTTCTCAAGACCGATGCTGTCCCATGTTTCAAAAGGTCCCAGCTGCCAGCCAAAGCCCCATTTCATCGCCTGGTCAATTGCCACGATATCATCGGCAATGGTACCAAGTAGTTCCGCAGAATAAAGAAGGACGGGTGAAAGGATATTCCACAGGAATGTACCAGCTTTGTCATCTGCATATACAAGCGCTTTCATTTTGTTTGGAAGGCCTTTTTCCTGCTTGCTTAATTCTGTTGATGCTGTTTTCAACTTTTTACGGGGACCGTACTCAAGTGTTTCTGTATCAAGTTCAAGGATCTCTTTTCCTTGTTTCAGGTAAAAGCCCTGACCGCTTTTCGATCCAAGCCATCCGTTGTCGAGCATCTTTTGCATGAATGCCGGAATTTCAAATACGTTCTTTTCTTCTCCCTCAACCTGGTCATAGACATTCTTCGCCACGTGAGCGAAAGTATCCAATCCTACAACATCCAATGTCCGGAATGTTGCGCTCTTAGGACGGCCGATTGCCGGACCTGTAATGGAATCCACTTCACCTACACTTATCCCGCTTTTCAGCATTTCCTGGACCGTGACCAGGAGACCGTAAGTACCGATTCGGTTTGCGATGAAGTTTGGTGTATCTTTCGCTAGGACAACTCCTTTTCCAAGTACATCTTCCCCAAATGTTTTGATGAAGGAAAGTACTTCAGGATCCGTTTTTTCTGTTGGGATGACTTCAAGAAGCTTCAGGTAACGAGGCGGATTAAAGAAGTGCGTTCCCAGGAAATGCTTTTGGAAATCTTCTGAGCGCCCTTCTGACATAGCCTCAATTGAAATTCCGGATGTATTCGAGCTGATGATGCTCCCTTGTTTTCTATGTTTCTCGACGTTTTCGAAGACCTTTTTCTTAATATCCAGGTTCTCCACGACCACTTCAATGATCCAGTCGCAATCACTTAATTTCTCCATATCGTCTTCAAAGTTCCCTGCTTCGATCAAAGCAAGATTCTTCTTTGAAGTAAGCGGAGCCGGTTTCTGCTTCAACAGCTTCTGCAGAGCTCCTTCACTCATCCTGTTGCGGACCGCCTTGTCTTCCAAAGTCAGCCCTTTTGCTTTTTCTTTATCCGTTAACTCACGTGGTACTATATCCAGCAGCAAAGCAGGTATGCCGATATTCGCCAGGTGGGCTGCAATGCCCGAACCCATAACTCCCGATCCCAATACCGCTGCTTTTTGAATTTTACGAGCCAATGTTTTTTCCCCCTTTTTACTACTTGAATGAACACTCATTCATTTTCTCTTCAAAAAAAATCACGAATGAGTTTTGTTACTTCTAATATATAAGATTTTACCAAAGACTGCAATATCTTAAAGTTTAAAAAATGATAAATTTTCTAAAAATAATCTTTTGGCCTCTTTTGGAAAATCTAAAAATGGAGGTGATAATCATGGCAAAAAGAAAGAAAAACCCATCAAAAGCAGGTGTCAGCGCAGCAAGTGTGAAAGGCGATGCCGGCCCGACTGTAGAGCTTGACGGCGGCGGAAAGGTAAACAGCCAAAACAATCAATACAAAAAACAATAAGCAAAGTTTTCTTAAAACTTTAAGAGGTCTGGATTCTTCTTTTAAATGTTCTTTAGGAGCTCCTTCAAGACACTTTTGAGCTCAGGACTTCCTGTTTATGTTCTTGAGCTGCAATCTCAAGACACTTTTGCGCTCGAAGTTTCCTGTTCTTGTCCTTGAGCAGCTTCCTCAAAGACAATTTCGAACTCGGAATTTCCTGTTCACGTCCTTGAGGAGCGCCCTCAAGACACTTTCGGCCCTGGGATTGCTCTTCCTTGCCCTTGAGAAGCAGACATCCTGCCTGGTAAAGGTGAGCCTGAGCCAAGCTGAACTAAACACTAAAGACCGCTTCAGTATAAAAACTGAAGCGGTCTTTAAATTTATATCTGAAATTCTGCTAATCTCGCAAATTACTTATTGATGACACCCTTCAATACAAACGCTACGTTTGCAGGTCTTTCGGCAAGGCGGCGCATGAAATAACCGTACCAGTCCGTACCGTATGGAACATACACGCGCATTTTGTATCCTTCTTTGGCAAGCTCCAGCTGTCTTTCCACGCGGATTCCATAAAGCATCTGGAACTCGAATTGATCATGAGGGATATTGTATTCTTCAACAATCTGTTTCGTATACTCGATCATCGCATCATCGTGGGTCGCTACCGCAGTGTAGTTTCCGTTCAGCAGATGCATCTTGATGATTTTTTTGAAATTCTCATCTACATCCTTTTTGTCAGGAAAAGCCACTAACGGCGATTCTTTATAAGCTCCTTTAACGAGACGGAGATTTGGAGAATATTCATTCAGCACTTCCATATCTTTCTCTGTTCTGAACAAATATGCCTGGATAACAGTCCCGACGTTATCATACTCAGATTTGAGCCTTTTGAAGATGTCGATCGTTTTACCGCACCTGGAGTAATCCTCCATATCGATTGTTACGAATACACCATACTCCTGTGCGACCTCAAGGATTCGTCTCATGTTGTTCATGACGATTTCTTCTGAAAGATCCAGTCCCATCGATGTCATCTTCAACGAAAGCTGTGAGTCGATCCGTTCCCGTCCAATTGCTTTGATGGCTTCGATACACTGATCGGCCATTTCGTTTGCTTCCGCTTCGTTATCAATGAACTCTCCAAGATAATCGATCGTTACGGATAATCCCTGTTCATTCAATCCTTTGATTGCTTCGACAGCGAGGTCAATGGATTCACCAGCCACAAATCGGGCTGCCCCGAAGCGCAAACCATATTTCTTCGCTACTTTCGTTAATGGTTTATTCTTTGACAAGAATAAAAAGAAGTTACGCATCAATTGTTCCATGTCATTTACCCCCTGTAACATTTGCTTCACTATGAAAGCGGTTTCTTTTAAGTTAGTCTGGATGTCCGCAATCAAGTGGCTGAGGTCGTCAACGAGGACTAATTGCCCCTTAAATCGGTTCCAATTTTATAAATTTATATTATCACCTTTATCCGTTTTTGAATATAGTTCAAACATCGAAAAGAAAAATTTTATCGGTTTTTGTCATTTAGTGTATATGTGAGCATGCAGGAGGAACAATAACTTTGCAAAAATCAAAGGAGGGAACATTATGCAACAGCAGCAAAGCAATCAGCAGCAGGGCACGATGCAGCAGCCCCCGCAAGTATTAACGACCAAGGATTCTCTATACTTAAATGATATGCTTTCATGGAACTTGCTGGCAATGAAAAAAGCCCATTTTGCGGCCAGCCACTGCCAGGACCCTGAACTGAAAGCAGAACTTGATAAATGCGGTCAATTGCACCAGCGTCATTATGAGCAGATTCTTTCCCATTTAAACCAAGGTAACACAGGACAAGCCACGACAACAATGTAGAAAGGAAGTGTGAGGAAATGGATCAAAATCAATCACAGCAAAAAATCCAAAACCCAAAGACACAAGTACCTGAAACCCCGCAGATGAACGATCGTGATTTGGTAAATGATATCTTAAGCATGGAAAAATATATGACCGACTCTTATTGTACAGCATTGAATGAAGCAAGCCATGATGCTCTGTATAATGATTTATTGACGATCTTCAACGAGACGCAAAATACCCAGCGCAGCCTGTACAACAGTATGTTCCGCAAAGGCTGGTACAAACTTGAGGCGGCCGATGCACAAAAACTTAAGCAGTCTTATCAGCAGCACCAACAGTACTCTTCTCAGTTCCCGTATAATAATGTGCATTGATTTGGCGGGTCCCTCTTGAAGGGGCCTGATTATTAATCTGATGGCACCAGTGGCTGATAGAACTTGCAAAGTGGTTGATAGACAAGCGAAACTGGTCGATAGACTTGACTTACTGGCTGATAGAACCGCTAAACCGGTTGATACATCCCGCAAACTGGTTGATAGAACAGAATCCGGTTTCTTCGTTTTATAGTCTGTTTGTCGAACTTAAAGCCTGCCGAGACCTAGGAGTCAAACTGCGGCAAAACCAAAACAGCCAGCTGATTCCATTTTCAGCTGGCTGTCTCTCTTATTGATCCTTCTTTGCTCTATGTTCTTCATTCATCTCTTTGATTTCGGAGATGATTCTCTTGATCTCTTCTTTGCCTTCCGGGAATTCCGAATTCCAATGCTTGGCCAGCGGCGGCATGGATTTGGCAATATAAGTGTAGATGACCCACTTTGTTACTTTTTCCTTTAATTCAGGGGAAGTATCACCCAACAGCAGTTCGGTATATTTATCGATCAATGCGTCAAATTGTCCATCAAAGTTCTCCATTTACCTCACTCCTTTTGGCTGTTTCACGTTGCAGGTTTGCGGGCAGGTTGTGCATCTGTTCCTTTCCCCGCCTCTTAGCTTATAGGAGAAGCAGCATGTTTTCCGTACCCTTAGTTCACTGCCCTGTTCTGCGACATATTGTTTATCCCTATAGAATCTCGCCAGGGGATTGCGCTGATAAGGTCCGAACAACCACGCATTGCGATCTTGCAGGAGCCACTGAAAGTCCTCTTCCATTCTCCCGCGGGCATGCTGAAATTCTTCTTGTTCGACAAGGCCTTCGTAAACCCAGAAAATGTAAACAGCAATATTTTCCCATGAAATCAGATGGGAAAGGTTTGAAACTTGTTTCACAGCGTTGATAAGAGGAAACAAATGATTTCGGAATACTTCCGCTGCCACCTCTTCCCTCGCTGCCTCACGGTCATTAACATCTTCGGCAGCGGGGTCTTCAAAATAAAAACCCGGCATCCACAAGCCATTCTTTTCTCCGTTTGCGAGAAAGATATTGTCCGGGGATACATTCAGCTTTTTATTGAAAACAGAGAACGTGCACAACGAAATTACAGCTAAAAACGCATAGCGCTTAACCAATAGGGAAGATTGAGCTATCTTATCGTCGGTCCCTATTTGATCCGTATACTCATGAAGGAACTGAGCAAGCCCATCAGAATCGATCAGCTGCTTGGCAGGAGTCAACTCCCTGTCACCGGGTCTTTCTGAAAAGAACCTGAAGACCCCAAGCTGTTTTTCCTCTTGTTCTGATAGAGTTGCTCTAATCATTTCATCTCAGCTACTTCTTTGATAATGCATCGGCCTCTGCCATAAGGGATGCAAAGCGGTGTTCCGAATAACGGATCGCTTGTCACCTGGCAGTCCATATCAAACACATTTTTCACGAGGTTACAGCTGATGACTTCCTCAGGTTTTCCTTGTGCAAAAATCTTTTGGTCACGGATGGCAACAATATTATGCGCATAGCGGCAGGCCAGGTTAAGGTCATGAAGGACCATGATGATCGTGCGTTCTTCTGTTTCATTCAGTTCGAACAACAAATCAAGGATTTCAATCTGATGAGTCATATCAAGATAGGTTGTAGGCTCATCCAGAAGAATGATGTCTGTATCCTGAGCCAATGTCAGGGCAATCCACGCTCTTTGGCGCTGTCCGCCTGAAAGTTCATCGACTCTTCTATGCTGAAACTCTTCCATCTTTGTAGCTTTAAGTGCTTTCGTCACGATTTCCTCATCTTTTTGTGACCATTGCTTCAGCCAGGATTGGTGAGGATATCTTCCCTGTTTCACAAGCTGCAGGACTGTCAAGCCTTCAGGTGCAGTCGGTGACTGAGGAAGGATTGCCAGCTTCTTCGCAACATCCTTCGTGGAGAGCTTTGCGATGGCACTTCCGTCAATCAGGACTGAACCGGTCTGCGGCTTAAGAAGTCTTGCCAATGAACGAAGAAGCGTTGACTTTCCACAGCCATTGCCTCCGATAAATACAGTGATTTCCCCTTTTGGGATCTCAAGATCAAGCTCATCTATAATAATTCTATCTCCATAACTTAATGTAAGGGATTCGGTTTGAAGAGATTGTGTCATCTTACGGTCATCTCCTTTAGTTTGAACTGCTGGACCATTCCACTTGAGTTTCTCATTTCATTTTAAAATACTTTTATATAAAAAGGTTATGCATTTTTTGTCTTAAATAGTAAATAGATGAAATACGGAGCACCGATTGCTGCTGTGAAGACACCCGCAGGTACTTCCAACGGTAAAAACAGCGTCCGGCCGATCAAATCGGCAATCATGACCAGCGCGCCGCCAAGCAATGCCGCTACTGGCAGCAAGGCACCGAAGGATGATCCGACAAGACGGCGGGCCATATGTGGTGCCATCAAGCCGACAAAGCCGATTCCCCCTGCAAAAGCAACCGCACCTCCGACCAAAGCTGTGGCAAGTGTCAGCAGGATGATCCGCTGTCTTTGAATGTGGCTTCCCACTCCTGTGGCTATTTCTTCACCCAGTTCCTGGATATTGACGTTCCTCGCTAATATAAAGGCGATCGCAATGAATATAATTGTCCAAGGAAGCAGGATATAAACATCTTTCCAGTTGGAGGCATTCACCGTTCCCGTAATCCAGATGTTTGCCTGGCTTGCCCTGAAAATCGGGCCCAAAATCATCAGCATCGTAATGACAGCCTGCATCAGGGCGGAAATTCCTATTCCGATCAAGACCAGGCGGACCGGGGACACACCATTTTTCCAAGCAAGAAAATAAACGGAAAATGCAACAACCCCCGCCCCAATGAATGCTGCAAGCGGAAGCCATTGAATACTTACGGTCAGGGCATTGTTTTCATCACTGAAGAATGCCAGAAACCCAACCACCGCTGCTCCAGCCCCGCCGGTGATTCCAATGATATCAGGAGATGCCAGCGGGTTCCTCACCATCCCCTGAAGCAGTGCCCCGGCAACGGCGAGCGACACTCCGGCAAGCAAGGCGATTATGATTCTGGGCAGCCTGAAAGATTTCACTACAAGCTGTTCCAAATCTGTTCCCCCGCCAAAAAACACGCTCAGGACGGTCCAAGGTTTGATATTCATATCACCAAGACCGGTACTTAATATAAAAATAAGGGCTGTAACCGTAAATAAGATTAGAACTTTCTTAACTGCTGATAAATCTATAAGAAATGAAAGCTTTTCTTTAAAAAAGCGTTTGGCGATATATTGTTTCATCCGCTAAAACCCCCTTCTTGCAATATAAATGAAAAATGGGGCGCCTATAGCGGCGGTCATCACTCCCACAGGAACTTCCTGTGGCATAATGATATATCTGGCGCCGATATCGGCAGCCAGCAGCAGTATCCCGCCGGTCAATCCTGCAAAAGGCAGGAGCCAGCGATGATCGACACCAATCAATTTCCTGGCGATATGGGGCACGACAATCCCGACAAAGCCAATCGGTCCCGCAACAGCCACTGCCCCTCCGGCCAGGAGTACGACAATGACTAATGAAACCAGTTTGATCAGTCCCGTTTTCAATCCAAGACCCTTCGCAACATCTTCCCCCATCGCCAGGACATTCAGCTTATTTCCAATAAGAAGTGCCAATATCCAGCCAATGAGCAGATAAGGAAAAACACCATATAAAATGTCCAGGCTCCTGCCCTGGACTGATCCGGCAAGCCAGAAAAGAACCTGCTCCAATGCAGCTTCATTCAAGACAAGGAATCCTTGAGTAAATGAAGAGAATAGAGCTGTTATGGCCGCTCCCGCCAGAGTGAGCTTCATCGGGGTCAATCCTTCTCTTCCAGCAGACCCGATTACATAAACTGCTACGGCAGCCAGCCCCGCTCCCAAAAAGGACAGCCAGGTAAAGCTTTGCAGATTCGATATCTGAAAGAGAGTCACCGCGATGACCACCATGAAACCAGCACCGGCATTGATCCCGAAAATACCTGGTGATGCCAGCGGGTTTTTTGTCAATGTCTGCATCAATACTCCTGCAATTGCGAGCGATGCCCCGACAGCAGCAGCAATGAGAGCACGCGGCAGGCGGACTGTCTGGATAACAAGATGCTCTGTCGAGTCATTGCCGTTTGTGAAGGCCTGGTAGGCCATTTTCCACGTTGTATCTGTATAGCCGTAAACGATACTCATGCCTATAAACAAAATGAATAACAATAAGGCTGTCAGTAAAATGATTGCCTGAGTTCCTGATTTTCTCATAATTATTACCCTTCTGTGAAAACATACATTATAAGTGCAAAAAACGCTTTCTCCACTTTCCATTTTAGAGAATAAAAGTTTTCGAGTCAATGACTTTGAAAATCATTATCAATTAATTGTTGACTTTGTAACCGTTATCTCCTAATATAGTTTTTGGAGAAACGCAAATGAAAATCATTATCAACAAATCAGGAGGAATTACATATGCGTCCATTACGTTATTTATTATCCTTATTCATTCTTGCTTCTATCCTTGTTCTTGCTGCCTGCGGAACAAATAATGGCAACAACGAAGAAGAAGCAAGCGGCGGCGATGATTCAGCTGCTGAAGAAACAAGCTACACTGTGGAGCATGCAATGGGAACAACTGAAATCGAAGGTGAACCTGAACGAGTGGTTATTTTGACAAATGAAGGTACTGAAGCACTTCTTGCTTTGGGAGTTAAACCAGTGGGAGCGGTTCAATCCTGGTTGGGTGATCCTTGGTATGAACATATCGCTGATGATATGACAGATGTAGAAGTTGTTGGTACTGAGAGCGAATTAAACATCGAAGCAATTGCTAAATTGAAACCTGATCTAATCATCGGTAACAAAATGCGCCAAGAAGAACAATATGACAAACTGAACGCCATTGCACCGACTGTCTTTGCTGAAACTCTTCGCGGCAACTGGAAAGAAAACTTTGAGCTTTACTCAAAAGCACTTAATAAAGAAGAAAAAGGTCAAGAAGTGATTGCTGATTATGACCAGCGTATCGAGGACCTGAAGGCCGAGCTAGGCGATAAACTTGATATGGAAGTATCCATGGTACGTTTCATGGCGAGTGACGTCCGTATTTATCACAAAGATTCATTCTCTGGGGTTATCCTTGATCAATTAGGATTCGCTCGTCCAGAAGGACAAGATGTGGATGACTTTGCTGAAAAAGGTGTAACAAAAGAAAGAATCCCTGCAATGGACGGGGACATCCTCTTCTACTTCACTTACGATGAAGGAGATGGTGAAGGAAATAAAGTTGCAGAAGAATGGATAAACGACCCATTATTCCAAAAGCTTGAAGTTGCTCAAGAGGGCAATGTCCATGAAGTAAGCGATCCTATCTGGAACACTGCCGGCGGTGTCATTGCGGCAAACCTGATGCTTGACGATATCGAAAAATTCTTTTTAGAACAATAATGAACACAAGCCTGCCAGTCCTTGGCAGGCTTTTTCAAATCTTTCCTTCATTACTCTCCCCATTTTTTTCATAATTCCCCGTAAACCGGAAACACTACCATAAGAGTAATCATAAAAGTGGTGATCTGATGTTTTCTATTTTCAGCCGAAAAAAGAGAGTCGATAAGACAAAACAGAAAAAAACCCAGGAATCATTCGAGAAACTAGCCAGAAAATCAACTGACTATAAAGAAATCTTTTATTACAACCAGCACACCGACCTTCGATTTGGGTTGAACTTTGTTTCAACTCTGGTTGATGAAGATATTTTGCAGAAAGATGTGCTGCCCTCCTTACTCGGCAAACACTTTGAAAAGTTAGAGGATATCAAAAAGCTTGCTCCTGTGATTGATATTCAGCTTTCGGATGATGAAAGCCAGATTGAACAGAAATTGATGAACGGATATGTCCTCCTTAAAACGGAAAATGAAAAGAAACGCTTTGCTTTCGTGGCTGCACAGAAAGAAGTCGTCAGGCAAGTATCTCAGCCTGAAGTGGAATTCAGCGTTGTCGGACCGAAAGAGGCTTTCGTCGAATCCATCGACCAGAACTTGAACCTGCTGAGAAAAAGAATCCCAATAAAAGAACTGATTATTGAAGATTTTAATATCGGCAAGTTGACCCATACCAAGACATGCCTGTTATATATTGATGGGTTGGCAGATCAGGATAATGTCCAGACGATGAGACAGCGGCTCAAAGCCATCGATTTTGACCAAATCAATGACAGCTCTTTTATTGAGCAGATGATTGCTGATAATGCCAATTCCCCCTTCCCGCAGCTGCTGGATACGGAGCGGCCTGATCGTGCAGCTTCAGTTCTGGTGGAAGGCAAAATTGTCGTCCTGTCTGATGGGTCCCCCCATGCACTCATTGGTCCCACTACTTTAGTGGAGTTCTTCAGTGCCTATGAGGATTATTTTTTAAACTATATTGTGGCATCCTTTTTCAGGCTTGTCCGGGTGTTCGCGGTTGCATTCTCCATTCTGATTACGCCCATTTATGTGGCGGCACTTACTTATCATTATGAACTGATACCAAAAGACTTGATGGCCACGTTGATTACTTCGCGACAGGAAATACCGCTTCCCCCTATATTGGAAGCATTGTTTCTTGAACTGACGATCGAACTTCTCCGGGAGGCAGGAGCACGGCTGCCGACCAAGGTCGGCCAGACGATCGGTATCGTGGGCGGTATCGTTATTGGAACCGCATCCGTGGAAGCGGGACTGACAAGTAATGTCTTGTTGATATTGGTAGCATTAGCAGCCCTCGCTTCCTTTACGACACCCGTTTATAAAATGGGTAACACCATCAGGATACTGCGTTTCCCTTTCATGTTATTTGCCCAGCTTTGGGGGCTGCTCGGTATCGTATTTTGCTTCTCTATTTTAATGACGCATCTTATCAGACTGACTTCGCTTGGGCGCCCGTTTCTTGAACCATTATATCCACCGCGGCTTTATGACTTGAAGGACGCAATCATCCGCTTCCCTTTCCATGCTCAAAGCAAACGCCCGGAATTCATGCGTACGAAGCAACCAAGAAGATTTAAACCGGTCGAAGGCAAAAAGAAACTCGATATTGACGAATAGTTGGCGGAGGTTTTGTTATGAAGCCAGTTCCTGAAAACAGAAAAATATCACCATTTATCGTATTCTTTCTCATTCACTCCATACAAGTGGGGGTAGGGGTCCTTGGCTATCAAAGAATTATTGCCAAGAGTGCCGGCTACGATGCATGGATGGCCGTCATCGCAGCTGGTATCCTTACAAATTTTATCCTTTTTCTCATATATAAAGTTGTCCAGACCGGCGGCGGGGATTTGGTTGAAGCAAACAAAACGGCATTCGGGAAGTGGCTCGGTAAAGCCTTTGATCTGGTTTTCCTGCTATACTTCTGCCTTATTGCCATCACGATCTGCCGAACTTATATTGAAGTCGTCCAAGTATGGATGTATCCAAGGATGGCGTCATGGTTTTTTTCCATTTTGTTTTTCATGCTTGTCATTTATGTTGTAAATGGAGGTCTGCGGGCAGTGGCCGGTACTGCTTTCTTCGGAACCGTACTTCCCGCCTATCTGATTCTGACCTTCGGCTTCACTTTCCCATTTTCTGACTTTAGGAACCTTTTCCCGGTTTGGGATCATTCAATGCTGGATATGTTGAAATCCACCCGCGATATGACGCTCAGTTTTCTCGGATATGAAACGCTGCTGGTTTTTTATCCCTATATAAGCCAAGGAGAAAAATCGAAGAAATGGGCTCATATCAGCCTTATCGTTACCACTGTCTTGTTTACCCTCTTGACCTTGGTGAGTTTCGCCTTTTTCAGTGAGGGACAGCTTGAAAAAACTGTGTGGGCAACGCTGTCGATGTGGAAAATTGTTGAAATGCCTTTTGTCGAACGGTTTGAATATATCGGGATAGCCAATTGGTGTTTGATCATTCTTCCCAATGTTTGTATTACCCTGTGGTGTGCAAGCAGGATAGCAAAACGTTCGTTTAAAATGAATCAGCGGAAAACGCTGATTATTTTGTCTCTCCTTTGTATAATTGTCATCAGCACTATTCAGGACAGAAATCAAATTAATACCCTGAATGATATCACCAGCAAGGTTGGATTTTATCTCAACTTTGTTTTCATTCCTTTTCTTCTGCTCATGATACTTTTGATGAAGAAGGTGAAGCAAAAAAAATGAAGAAGTTTACACTACTTTTCGTATTGTTTTCCACTTTATTGTCGGGCTGTGTGGAACCGGAAATCCTCGATGACCTGAATATCGAAACAGCGAAAGGGTATGATGTGGCGGGAGAAGACAACATTAGGGGCACCGCATTGTACCCAAGATACTTGGCAGATAAAAAAATTGAAAATGTCACTTTAACGGCAGAAGCCGAATCTACTCGGCAGGTACTGAATCTATTGGAAAAAAAATCCGAAATGCCACTCGTACGCGGCGGGTTGGAAAACGTCATTATTTCTGATGAAATGGCAAGAAAGGGAATGCTCCATATTGCTGATTCCCTCCAGCGTGATGCCAGCGTGGGAGCAAGGGTCCTGCTTTCCGTCAGCGAGGGGCCAGCTGGGGAAATATTGAAAGGGGATTACGGAATCAAGGGGAATTCCCTCTATATCAGCAACCTCATTGACCATAATATCAAGCGCGGGGATCTTTCAAAGTCCAATCTACATATTTTTTTGTTCACCTTTTATCAAAAAGGGCACACTCCGTATTTACCTATGATTGAGAAAGTTGATGAGACTACTTTAGGGATAAGCGGAGTAGCCCTTTTCAAAAATGACAAGATGGTAGACAAGATTGAGAAAGAAAAAATGTTTTATTTCAAGCTCCTATCCGATAGATACAGCGAAGGCAACCAAGTGGTCAGGCTGTCAGAAGATCGTGAAATGAATCAATCAAATATTGAAGCATCCGTCACCAGCCTTAAGTCAAAGCATAAAATCGATATTAACCATAAGGCAGACCCTGTTGAGATAACTGTTAACATTACCATAAGGGGAATCATTAAAGAATATACAGGGAAAAGCCTTACACCACCGAAGATAAAAAGTATCGAAGACAAAATGGAAAAGGATATTGAACAGAATTGCCTGAAAATGCTGAAGGAATTCCAGAAAAAAGGGATCGACCCCATGGGATTCGGACAGCGGCAGAAACATGGTGTACGCCATATGGATTTTAAAAAGTGGGATGCTGAGCAATATCCTAATGCCATCATTAAAGTAAAGGCCAGCGTGAAAATCCTTGAATCAGGTACAGTCGAATAAAAAACGCCCCTCTATATATTAGGAAGGGCGTTGTTCTTTCATCCAATCAATTGCTGTGGAAAGACATTCAAAATAAAATTCAGCCCTGTCTGAAGGCAATTTCATTACACTTTCCTTCATAACGGAAAGGCCGGTTAAGACAAAGGAAGTGTCGATTTTCCTTGAAGACAGAACATTGTAAAGCCATTTAACATGATCAATAAACAGTTCCGGCGCCTGAAGTCGAAAGGCTGTCTGCAGATAATGAAAGTGCTTATGCAAGTCAGCCCTGGTCTGGCTGCGCCCCTTCTCCCCAAACGTTTCAAGAAGTTCGGGATGATGCCGAAAGACAGTTTCGGCAATTTGAACAATCAACTCATCAATCAGTTCCTGCTGGTCGAGGATGCGGGTTTGGTACATTTTACGTCCCCCCTCCGGATATCGTTTTCTCTATAGTATCATAAATGGAAAGTCAAATAGTAATGTGCTTAAGGCGGATTTTTTTACAGTTTTTTTAAAATAAAATACAATATGGATAAAAGAGGAGGTCAATACTATGCAATCCATTCAAAATAAAGAAACGTTCCAGGAGCTTATCTCACAATCAGAACCCATCATTGTTAAATTCTTTGCCGACTGGTGCCCTGACTGTACCAGGATGAACATGTTCATCGATGACATCATTGATGAATTCAACCAGTATAAGTGGTATGAGTTAAACAAAGATGAATTCCCGGAGATTGCAGAACGCTATGATGTCATGGGCATCCCAAGCCTGCTGATCTTTAAAGACGGCGAAAAAACAGCTCATCTTCACAGTGCCAATGCCAAGACACCTGAACAAGTAAAAGAATTTCTGCAAAATAATAAATAAAGATGACAGGCAGCTTCGTTTTGGAGGCTGCTCTTTTGTTTGGAATAAACTTATCCGGAAAGCACACACTATTCATGTATTGACTAATCTTAAAAGAGGTGCTGAGCATGACAAAAAAATATAACCGAGGAAGCAAAAATCAAAACTCCCCTCATGCCGGTCATAACCAGGCAGAGTTCTCCCGCGAAATCGCGGCTGGCGATAACAGCAAAGGCAACAAACACAACAAGGATCAAAACGATAAAACGGATAGAGATTAATAATGAAAAAGGAGTTTCCTATGGGGAAACTCCTTCATTCATTTATTTAAGTGTCTCCGGGCTAAGCTTAGTAAACAAAAGCAGCTCCAACAATAATCAACAAAATAAACAATACAACGATTAACGCGAAACCGCCGGCGTAACCTCTGCCATAGCCACCGCCATAGCCGTAGCCGCCACATCCATATCCATATCCGTATGGCATAATCAGACACCTCCAGAATGATTATTGAGCTTTCATCACTCAATAATATCCTATGAAACTCCACCCAAAATGTTTAGGCTGCCCTAGCCCAATCTTGGGATATCTTACCCTGTCAAAATATCTTCCTTAGGATAACTGATTTTGTCCGACCCCTTTTTGGCGAGTGAAAAGGCCAATGTCAACGGGCCAAGCTTGCCGACAAACATTACAAATATAATGACGCATTTTCCGATTGCCGTCAGGTTGAATGTCAATCCCATAGAAAGTCCGACTGTTCCGAACGCTGATACCACTTCAAAAAGGATCTGGATAAACGGAACCCCTTTTTCCGTAATGGTCAGAAGGAACATCGCTGAGAAAATAAGGACCACAGAAATCATAGAAATCGCAAGGGACTTGTAGATATATGTCTCATCTATTCTCCGGCGGAAAGCATGGATATCCTTTCTCTGCCTCAGAAAAGCAACTACAGTAAGGGTTATGACGAGGAACGTTGTCACCTTGATCCCGCCCCCTGTTGAAGCACTCCCTGCCCCGATGAACATCAGGAGGACAGTGAAAATGATGGTCGAATCTTCCATCCCTGCAATATCAAGCGAATTAAAGCCTGCTGTCCTCGGGCTGACTGCCTGAAAATATGCACCCAGCACTTTCCCCATAGTTGACAAGTTTGCGAGAGTCTTAGGGTTATTGTATTCAAGAAAGAAGATGACAAACATCGCAACCACATTGATGACCAACGTCCCGATGAGCATCAGTTTGGTATGCAGAGACAATTTCTGAAACTTTTTTGAATACCAGAGATCGGTCAGAACGGTGAAGCCGATCCCGCCTATGATGAACAGGCCGGAAATGACAATATTCACAAGCGGGTTCGCTACATACCTCATCAGCCCATCTGCCCACAGAGAAAACCCGGCGTTATTAAATGCAGAAATGGAATGAAACAAACTATAATACAACCCTTGTTTCCATCCGTACTCGGGAATCCACTCTGATGCAAGGAGAATCAGAGCAAGGCCTTCCACTGCAAAAGAAAAGATGAAGAGATGTTTTACAAGCCGGATAACACCGCCAACTGATGTCTGATTCAGGGACTGCTGAATAATCAAGCGTTCTTTAAAGCCGATTTTCTTCCCCAGCATTAAATAAATCAGTACTGCAAAAGACATAATCCCAAGGCCGCCTATCTGGATGAGCGCCATGATGACAACTTCACCAAACGTTGTAAAAACGGTCCCGGTATCTACCACAATCAACCCGGTTACAGTCATAGCGGAAGTAGACGTGAACAAGGCATTCAGCCAGGAAACAGGTTCCGTTGAAGCCATAGGCAGCTTCAACAATGCTGCTCCAAACAAAATAAAGAATAAAAAGATGAATAACAGCAATTGCGGCGGACTAAGGTGAATGGAGTGTCTTCTCCAGTTAACAGTCCTATTTCCCATTATTAGATTCCCTCTTTTTCAAACCGGTTAAGGTCGCGATTATCTCCAATCACAATCAAAAGATCATCCTTCTGGATCACTTCATCCGCTGCAGGGGAAACAATGATATCGTCCCCTCTTTGGATCGCAATGATATTGCACCCGTACCGGGCGCGCACGTCCAGGTCGATCAGTGTTTTGTTCGCCACTTTGTTGGATGCCACAATTTCAACGATACTATGCTCTCTAGAGAGCTCGATGAAATCGATCACTTTCTCTGAAGTAATATGGTGAGCGATCCTTCTAGCCATGTCCCTTTCAGGATGAATGACCTTATCTGCCCCGATCTTATCCAGCACTTTTTGATGGTAGGCACTTGATGCCTTTACCCATACTTCTTTCACGCCCAGGTCTTTAAGCAGGAGCGTTGTAAGGATGCTTGCTTCAATATTTTCCCCGAAGGAAACGATGACATGGTCAAAGTTCCTTAATCCAAGCTCCCTTATGACATTCTCATCCATCGCGTTCGCCCGGACAGCATGTTCTGCGACATCACGATACTTCTCCACTACTTCTTCGTCAATATCAATCGCCAGTACATCCGCACCAAGCTCACTTAGTTCCCGGACAAGATTTCCTCCAAAACGTCCAAGACCGATTACTGCAAATTGTTTTTTCATGAATGATTCCTCCAATGACCTGATGTTAATTAGAATAACCTCTGCAGTTTGATTTCATTATCTTCTTTTTAGCTCTGTTGAGCGCCGGTGTGCCTAAAAAAACAAAACAAAAAAGACCACCAGGAAATAAGCCTGTGGTCATGCACACAAGTGATATCTCCTTCACAACGCTTACGAGGTTAGCTGACGGATTCGGGTCATGAAAGTTAACCCTACCTTTTAAAAAGGATTCACCCCAAAAAGAATGGTTCCCCCGCTCGATATGATTCAGCGATTATTCTATTACGAAAGATATCTTACTCCTCTGTTTTTCGTTTGTAAAGATGTTTTTTGTAAATAAAATATTAACTTATTCAGCCTTAAATTAAGGAAAGTGATCACTTCCGAAAAAACAAAAACCTTGAGTGATTTCACCCCAAGGTTTCAAGATTCTATATAAACAACAGCAGGCTCAATGCCATAACCGCCATACCGGCAATCAGCCCATAGATAGGCAAATGTGTTTCATCATATTTTTTTGCTGCAGGCAGCAGTTCATCCAGTGAAATAAACACCATGATCCCCGCTACAGCCGCAAAGATGACACCAAACATGATATCATTCAGGAACGGCATCAGAATCAGATAGGCTACGAGTGCCCCTACCGGTTCCGACAAACCTGATAAAAATGATAACTTGAAGGCTTTTCTCCTATCTCCCGTAGCAAAATAGACGGGTACCGCCACAGCAATCCCCTCCGGAATATTGTGAATGGCGATGGCTACAGCAATGGCAATTCCGAGACCCGGATCCTGTAAAGCAGATGTAAAAGTCGCTATCCCTTCAGGAAAGTTATGAATACCGATTGCAAGAGCTGTAAAAGTCCCCATTTTCAAAAGAGCCGGATCTCCTACCGCCTTTTTCGGTCCGCTCATTTCTTCAACCTTTTTCAACTCATGTGGATTTCCCTGTTTCGGGATCAACTTATCAATCATGGCAATCAACAGCATACCCGCAAAGAAACTGATGACCGTGATCCAGTTTCCTACACCCCATCCAAGGGAACCAGTCAGGGCATCCTTTGCCTTCACGAAAATCTCAATCATGGAGACATAAATCATCACTCCAGCAGAGAAGCCTAACGTCACTGACAAGAACCGGGTGTTTGTGGAGGAAGTGAAAAAAGCGAGAAGGCTTCCGATCCCAGTTGCAAGTCCTGCCATCAAAGTTAAACCGAAGGCAAGCAGTAGATTTCCATCCATTCCAATTCTCCTCTTTTCCTTTGAATTTCTCTGTTGTTATTTTTCCCTGTTCAATGTTTATTGTTGTATATGTTGTATTCCTGGTTCTTATTCGATTAGAAGTGAAGGAAAAACATCGCAATCAGGCAGGTTTTTCTATACACCTACTAAAATGGTTTAAACAACAAAAGTTTCCCTTGGCAAACATTTTACTCCACACGCAAATTAACAGTCAATATTTTTCCTTCATTCTTTTTATAAAAAGGATCAGCCTGGTGCCAGGACAACTAATGCCGCCAGGAACAATCTGCCTTTCCTAAGAACACAAAAGTTTCCTTGTGCCAACATTATATAGACCTCATATGCTGTTTGTGACACATTTGCCGTAAAAATTAAAAAGGCTGAATCATTCGGAAAATGGTTCAGCTTTTTAAGTTATTCTTGTTTTTGTGTTACGCTGATACTTGATTGAATAATTTCACTTTTCTAATTAATACAAATAAAAGCTTTGCCTTGCCATCCCCTATGATTACCCCGCTTGAGATGTGGTATAAATCAGAATGATGGCCGCATTGGCAAAAAATATGAATGCTGGGAGGCTGAAAAATGGGAAACCAAAAAGATCGAATCAGACGTGAAGATGTACCAGAAAAACAGACATGGGATTTAAGTGATATTTTCTCTTCAAGGGAAGCATGGGAAAAAGAACTTAAAGCCGTGCAGGAAGATGTAGAATCAGTTACCCAATATAAAGACCGCCTCAATGAAAGCAGCAATGTCCTGCTTCAGTGCCTGGAGGCTAAAGAAGAACTTCTTAAACGCTTTAACCTTGTGTCCTCGTATGCCTCATTGAAGCAGACGGTGGACCATACAGACACAACCAGCCAGAAAGATGCAGCAAGAGTGGATGAAGCAGGTTCGCGGATCAACGCGTCCCTTGCTTTTGTGGAAACGGAAATCACCGCTCTGCCAAAAGATACATTGAATCAATTCATTAGTGAAGAAAAGGATCTTGAAAGCTTTAAGAAATATCTAAATGACCTGCAAGACAGAAAGCCTCACACACTTGGGGAGGAAACGGAAGAGACACTCGCAGCTTTGGGTTCTGTCTTCTCGGCACCTTACAATATTTATAACCGTGGAAAACTATCGGACATGCAGTTCGACTCCTTCACCGATGAAGAAGGAAATGAAATGCCGTTATCTTTCGCCCTTTATGAAGGAAAGTACAGTTCATCGCCTTCATCTGAGGTCCGAAGAAATTCTTATGAATCATTCATCAAAACATTGCAGCAGTACAAAAATGCTTTTGCTGCCACCTATGCTACTCAAGTTAATCAGGAAGTGATCACCGCAAGACTGAGAAACTATGACTCTGTTACAGACATGCTTCTGGCACCTCAGCAGGTGACAAAAGAAATGTATAACAACCAGCTGGACATCATTCAGGAAGAGCTTGCCCCGCATATGAGAAAGTACGCCCGCTTGAAAAAACGTGAACTCGGGCTGGATAAGCTTACTTATGCCGACTTAAAAGCACCTCTTGACCCTGACTTCAAAATTGAAACCAGCTATGAAGAAGGAGCCGAGACGGTAAAAGAAGCCCTGAAAATCATGGGAGACGAATATAACGAAATGATTGACACGGCACTGTCCGAAAGATGGGTCGACTATGCAGATAATGTGGGTAAATCCACCGGCGCTTTCTGTTCCAGTCCCTATGGAGCTCATCCATATGTACTCATGACATGGCCTGATACCATGAGAGGGACATTCACTCTCGCCCACGAACTCGGGCATGCCGGCCACTTCTATCTAGCTGGAAAAAATCAGCGGATGACCAACACTCGTCCTTCACGCTATTTCATAGAGGCACCATCAACTATGAATGAAATGCTGCTTGGCCATCATTTATTATCAAAAGATAATGACAAACGGACCAAGCGCTGGGTCATCCTTCAGCTGCTCGGCACCTACTTCCACAACTTCGTTACCCACTTATTGGAAGGAGAGCTGCAGCGAAGAGTCTATGACCTTGTCGAAGACGGAGAGCCGTTGACCGCCAGCGTCCTGTCTGAACAAAAAGCAGATATATTAAAATCCTTCTGGGGAGACACGGTTGAAATAGATGAAGGAGCAAGCCTGACTTGGATGCGCCAGCCCCATTACTATATGGGACTGTATCCGTACACCTACTCAGCAGGTTTGACAGTCTCCACACTGGTATCCAAAAAGATCATCGACGAAGGGCAGCCAGCCGTCGACCGCTGGCTCGATGTCCTAAGATCAGGCGGTACACTCGAACCACTGGAACTGATCAAAAAAGCAGGCATCGATATGTCTGACCCGGATAACATCCGTGAAGCTGTCGCGTATGTCGGATCGTTGATTGATGAACTGGAAGAGAGTTATGAATAAGTAAGTTTGCAGTTTGTTGCCCCCAGGCTTTGGCCTGGGGGTTTTGTTGTTTTGCCACGGTTTCATGTTGAAGCAGGAATTTCAAAAGGACTAATGTAGCTCTATCAACCGGTTTTCGGGTTCTATCAACCACTTTGTCCTCTCTATCAACCGGTTCGGTGTGTCTATCAACCAGTTCAGCCTCTCTATCAACCGCTTTTCTTGTTCTATCAGCCAGTCTCCTTTTTTGTACCTTGACCCTCTCACTATTAGTTTGATTCCCCGGCTATGCCGGGGTTTTAGCAATTGTGCGGGGAGCGGGAATTTCAAAATTGACTTATTTAACTCTATCAACTGGTTTTCCGATTCTATCAACCACTTTGTCCCTTCTATCTACCGGTTTGATGAGTCTATCAACCAGCTCAACACCTCTATCAGCCGCTTTTTATGTTCTATCAGCCAGCGCTACAAATTAGGTGTCTTTAATACTTCCAACGAGTACACCCTCCACCTCTTTTCCCCTCTGGAAGGTAAGTTCATTTTGGATAAGATTTTGTTTACCGCTGAACTTGATTCCATTCCCAAAAACCCCACAATTAGAATGAATTTCACTGTAATGATAAGGGTATCGATTTGAAAATAGTGAGTTCCATCGAATAGACGGATATGATGAAGGATAAGAAAATCTTCTGGAGATAGAAAGCTGAGGGGATAATTCAAATTCACCTCTCCTTTATAGCCAGCCATTCGCCGGCCAAGCTCATCTCGGATCAGTTCCTTAGCAACATGTGTTTCAAGCAGTCTCCCATCCAGGGCTTCCAGTTGCAAAAGTTCAACGTGGACAATACGAGGTGTAATGATCATTGCATCACTCCTTTCTAAATAAGATCCGCCCCCGTAGGAATTTTTCCTGCAAAAAAAAGGCTGCATTCACTGCAGCCTCAATTACCAATTTTCAAATACTTCATCCATTTTTTCTGGCGCCAATCAACTATCACAAATCGTATCGCCCCCAGAACTCCGGCTCCTGCGGAACTTATCCATATAAGATTCTCATTTAAGTATAAGCCGGTCAGGATGCCTACAGCCCCAGCCAAAAATAAATAACTCGACCGCTTCTTCTGGTTCTCATAAAGGGTAAATTGAAAATCACGAACCTGAAGCATTTCTTTTTGATCCATCATCTTTTTGGGAGCTTCCAGTAAATCTGTTACATAGTGAACTCCTTGCATAATCGGTTGTGAGCCGAGCCATTTCAAGGCAAACCGCCACTTGCTCATGCCATTATCCCTCAGCCATTCCATAAACACCGGTTTAGCAAGATCCATCAGTTCTGTTTCCGGTGCAATATTGTAAAGCAGCCCTTCGATCGTGGCAAAAGATCTGCCAAGGAACACAAACCGGGTTGGAACCTGGATAGGAAGTGACATGACAAGATCGTTCATTTCTTTTTTGAGAGCTAAGATGTCCATTTCTTTAAAATTGGCCAAGTCCATCGAGAGGAATTCCTTTAGCATCCTCTCAATCATCTTCAGGTCTGCCCCCGGCAGAAGAAATCCTAAATCCATCAAAAGCGTCGAAGCCTTTTCATAGTTTTTGACCAAGATGGCTTCAACCAGAGACTGCAGATAGTCGGCATCAGCTTTCGTAATTTCACCAATCATCCCATAATCCAAGAGAATGATGCTCCCGTCTTTCTGCAGAAGGACATTGCCAGAGTGGGGATCAGCATGGAACAAACCTGACTCCAGCCATTGAGGCAGGAACAGCCGCAGAAGCCGGCGGGCGAGTTTTTCTCGGTCGATTTGATGTTCGTCAATAAAGTCATCGTCTGTCATTCTCGCCCCATCAACCCATTCCATAACAAGCACTTTGGATGTACAGAGTTCATGGTGAAACTCGGGAATTCTCACAAAGGATAAGTCCTTGAACCTCCCCCTGAACTGCTCTGCTGTCTCTTTTTCTTTTACAAAATCAAGCTCTCTTTCTATGACCTCTTTCAACTCTTTATATAACAGCTTGAAATTAATAAATCCTTTCGGAACAGGTGCCAAGTGTCGGGCGAACCAGATAATTATGGAAAGAGACCTGAAATCCGTCTTCACGATCGACTCTATCGAAGGACGCTGGACTTTGACGGCCACTTTTCTGCCGTCCTTTAATCTACCTTCATATACCTCACCGATGGAGGCAGAGGCCACAGCGTGCGGTTCTATCGATCCCAGCACATTTTCCGGTGATCCTCCCCATTCGCTTTCAAGGATTTGATTTATTTCCTCCCAGGGTGCTGGCGGGACCTTATCCACCAGGTCTTCGATTTGCTTGATGAACCCTTTGGGCAATATGTCTGAACGGATACTCAGCAACTGCCCGATTTTAATCAATAGCCCTTCCAACTCAAACAACGTTTCCTTGAATCGGACACCAATCCGTTCCCACAACTTTTCTTTTGCAGCCGGACTTTTTTTACTGATTTGAAACCAATACACCTTAATGAAAATAGAAAAAGCCAGTGATAATACCTTCCACATTCTGTACCACCGTTTATTTTTCATAATTATCCCCCTGTTTTGGTGCTTATCTTTTATCTTACTAAAGAATGTTGAACCCAAGGAATATTTTTCTAAAAACAGAACAAATGTTCTTGTTAATTCAGCCTGTATTGCCTATACTAGTAGTAGTAACTTCAAAAGGAGTGTTAAAAATGAAACAGGCAGTACCTTATCTTACATTCAATGGTAATGCAAAAGAAGCACTTGAGTATTATAAAGAAATGTTTGAAGGGGAGATCACCGGGCTCCAGACATTCGGGGAAGCGGATTACCCAACACCTCCTGAGATCGATGATAAGTTAATGCATGCCCGATTTGTAAAAGGGGATCTGCTATTGATGGCCTCAGATACTTTCCCTGGCAGCGAAGTGCAGGAGGGAAACAGCATTTCTTTGGTACTGGAATTTGAAAGTGAAGAGGAAATCCAAAAAGTCTACGACCGTCTCACCGCTAAAAGCACAGTACATATGGAACTTCAGGATACATTCTGGGGAGCGAAATTTGCAAAGGTAAAAGATCCTTTTGGGATCACTTGGGATCTGAATTATCAAAAATAATATCAAAAAGCACACAAGCAGAAATGACTGCTTGTGTGCCAAATAGATTTACTGTCCTATCTCTGCAGAATGTTCATCTTCATGGGACCCACTATCAGGACTTGTAGATTGATCATAGACAGTGTAACCTGCAATAACCAGCAAAAGATAAACCACAGCGGATATTACCCACTTCTTCATGTCATCGTCCTCCTACAGCTTTACTCTTTGGAGCCTTAATGCGTTCAATACCACTGAGACTGAACTGAAAGCCATCGCTGCTCCGGCAAGCCAAGGGGCAAGCAGTCCCACCGCCGCAATCGGGATTCCCAATGTGTTATAGCCAAATGCCCAAAACAGATTTTGTGTGATGTTTCTTATGGTTTTCTTGCTCATAAAGATGGCATCGGCAATACTGTTAAGGTCTCCGCGGATCAGCGTAATATCAGCGGCTTCCATAGCTACATCCGTCCCTGTGCCGATGGCCATTCCGATATCGGCAACCGCCAGTGCAGGAGCATCATTGATTCCATCACCGACCATTGCAACCTTCTTACCTTGTGCCTGCAGCTTCTTCACTTCATCCGCTTTCCCTTCAGGGAGGACTTCTGCAATGACATTTTCGATACCTGCCTCTTTTGCGATAGCCTCTGCTGTCTGACGGTTATCGCCTGTCATCATGATGACTTCAAGGCCCATCTCCTTCAAGCGGTTTACTGCTTCTTTTGAAGTGTCCTTTATCGTATCGGCAACTGCGATCAAGCCCGCATATTCACCATCAATCCCGACAAGCATGGCCGTTTTCCCTTCACGTTCAAGATCATTCTTTTTATGAAGGACAGCTTCTTCTATTGTAATATTCTCACGATCCATCAATTTTTTGGTTCCGATCAATACTTTCCGGTCATTGACCACTGCTGAAACACCAAAGCCCGGTACCGCCTCGAATTCTGAATTCCCGCTGATATCAATACCCTTTTCTTTGATGCCTTCCACAATGGAGACGGCTAAGGGGTGTTCAGAGGGACGTTCGGCTGCTCCGACTAACTTTAAAAACTCTGTTTCATCAAGAGCTGAAGCTACATCTGTCAAAACGGGTTTCCCGTTTGTGACTGTACCTGTCTTATCAAGAACCACTGTCGTGATGTTATGAGTTGTTTCCAGGTGCTCCCCGCCTTTAAACAGGATGCCGAATTCTGCTGAGCGGCCGGACCCTGCCATGATGGAGGTCGGTGTCGCAAGCCCCAATGCACATGGACAGGCAATGACAAGCACAGCGATCAGCTTCTCCAGGCTTTCTGCAAAATCTCCAGGAGTAACCCAGATGAACCATACCAGAAAAGTTATGACAGCAAGCCCAACCACTATAGGGACAAATATACCGGATATTCTGTCTGCCATCCTTTGAATCGGTGCTTTTGATCCTTGAGCTTCCTCTACCACTTTAATGATTTGGGCAAGCACTGTGTCTCTTCCGACTTTTGTGGCTTTGATTTTCAAAAATCCATTTTTGTTAATCGTAGAACCGATGACCTCATCGCCAACCGTCTTGTCGACTGGAACACTCTCACCGGTAAGCATGGATTCATCCAGCGCTGACCGTCCTTCAAGGACTTCCCCGTCAACAGGCACCTTTTCGCCCGGCTTTACATATACAACATCTCCAACTGTTACTTCTTCAAGCGGAATCTCGACTTCTTCATCATCCCGAAGGACCGTGGCTGTTTTCGCCTGCAATCCCATCAGCTTTTTAATCGCTTCAGAAGACCTACCTTTTGCTTTCGCTTCAAACAGCTTGCCAAGGATGATCAGTGTGATTAAAATCGCACTCGTCTCAAAATAAAGCTCAGTCATTCCTTCGTTTGTTCCGATTGACTGAATCGATAAGAATAAGCTGTAAAAGTAAGCTGCTGAAGTTCCCAACGCAACAAGAACATCCATATTAGCACTCTTATTTTTTAATGCTTTATAAGCACCGACGTAGAACTGCTTTCCGACCACAAATTGAACAGGGGTTGCCAATGCAAGCTGTACCCATGGGTTCATCAGCATTTCCGGCAGGTAAATAAAGGATGTAAACTCGAAATGGCTGACCATTGCCCATAGGAGCGGCAGCGAAAGGATCAGTGAAAAGATAAACTTTCCCTGCTGCTTTTGAATTTCTTTTTCCCTGTAGTCAGCTGTATCCTCAGGATTTTCATCAACAGTTTCTCTGGCACCATATCCAAGCTTCTCGACTCTTTTTACTAAATCGGAAGTTGTGACCAGGGCAGGGTTATATTCAACAGTTGCCTTCTCCAGTGCAAGATTTACATTTGCTTTGGAGACTCCATCTGTTTTATTCAGGCCTTTCTCAATACGGGTAGCACAGGCAGCACAAGTCATGCCGGTTATATCAAACTCAGCTTTTTGGGTTACCACATCATATCCTAAATCTTTAATTTTCTGCTGCAGGTCCTGTGGAGCTGTAATTGAGGAATCAAATTTGACAGAGGCTTTTTCCAATGCAAAGTTAACAGTTGCATCACTGACTCCTTCCACCTTTTTTAATCCTTTTTCAATTCTGGAGGCACAGGCTGCGCAGGTCATTCCTGTCACTTGATAATTTATATCTTTGGTTTTCTCACTCATGATTGACCCTCCTTATACCCAATAGGGGTATATTGTTTTCCGAAAGAAACGCGCCACCTTTGGCACGTTTCTGTGGGATTATTGAACGTCATATCCTTGATCGTCAATTGTTTCTTTAATGGTATCCAAAGTCACTTCACTTGAGTCATAGGATACATCTACTTTTCCAGATTCCAAGTGGACTTTTACTGATTGAACTCCATTCAATTCCCCGACACTGCCTTCAACTGCTTTTACGCAGTGTCCGCAAGACATGCCTGTAACATTTAGAGTAACGTTTTCCATTATAAACTCTCCTTTATTTTTTCATTAATTTTTGAATGGTGACCAGCACCTCATCTAATACTTCTGTATCGCCTTCCTGGATTCTTTCCAGCACACATGATTTCATATGCCCTTCCAGCAGGATTTTGGCAACACTGTTCATCGCAGACTGCGTAGCTGAAATTTGAGTGATTACATCATCACAGTACGTATCATTTTCAATCAGCCTTTTGATTCCGCGAATTTGTCCTTCAATCCGGTTGAGCCTTGTTACCAGATTGCTTTTTATTTTATCTGAATGGTGGCTTTTCCTGTCTTCATTTGATGAGCAACATGAATCGATTTCAACCATTTCTTCCGGGTTCGATACCATTGCGTCACCTCCCTTAACTTTATGTTACTATACCCCCCTATAGTATGTAAAGTGTTTAAGATATAAATCTTTTCGACATTTTCTCCTATATTCTTTTCACTGAAATATAAAATATGTATATGTATTTATTTACCCTAAGAACAAATAATAACTCTAAATGTTTATGTTTTCGGGAGGCTTTTTAATGTCTAACCATTCCACAAGATTAACATCAGGGGAATTGGCAACGCTTTGGACCACCTATCAAAATGATACCTCTTCCCTGTGTATGACCGAATATTTTCTGGCGAAGTGTGAGGATCCTGAGATCGAATCTCTCCTAAAACTAACTCAGGGCGCTTCCTTGGATCATATTGCTTTTCTAAAGGACCTATATGAGTCAGAACAAATTCCGATTCCTGCCGGTTTTTCTATTGAAAAGGATGTCAAACCGGAATCTCCGAGAATGTATGAAGATATGTTCTTCTTAATGTTCTTGAGGCAGATGGCCAAGGTTGGAATGATTACATACAGCGGCGCTCTTTCTCTGGCAGTCCGGGAAGATATCATTCATTTTTATCAAGGGTGCTTAGCCTTTACCAGTGATTTATACAAGAAAACCACTGAGATGGCTTTGAAAAAGGGAATCCTGGTCAGACCTCCGTATATTCCTTATCCAAAAGGAATTGATTTTGTTGATGAAAAAAGCTATTTCAGTTCCAGCTTGAATCCTTTTACTGAAAAACGCCCATTAAATGCGATTGAGATTTCACATTTGTTCATGAACACAGAAACAAACCTGCTCGGCAGCATGCTTACCACAAGCTTTGCTCAAATGGCCAGGACCAAAGAAGTCAAAGAGTTTATGGTAAGGGCTCAAGACGTGGCACAAAAACATATTAATATTTTCACCAAGACTCTTGTCGACAATAATATGCAGGCACCGATGTCTTGGGATACCAACGTCCAGGACAACACGTCCCCGATTTTTTCCGAAAAACTGATGATGTTCATGGTGACCCTTACAATAAACGCTGGAATGGGAAATTATGGTGTATCAGGAGCAGCAAGCATGAGGATGGATGTCGCAAGCAACTACTTCCGGCTGGCTCTTGAAACAGGAAGGCTTGGGAAAAGCGGTGCGGATATTATGGTAAAATACCGCTGGCTCGAAGAACCGCCACAGTCTCCTGACCGTAATAAGCTGCTGAAGAAAAACAGACAATAGATTATACTGTCCTAATTTTTAGGGCAGTATATTTTTTCCGAAGTCCGCCTTCAATTTCGGCAAATCAATTGACCCTGAGAAAAAAAACCTTTATAATAATATTCTGTGTCCCAGTAGCTCAGCTGGATAGAGCAACAGCCTCCTAAGCTGTAGGTCGCAAGTTCAAATCTTGCCTGGGACGTTAAAAAAAGAGTGTGGAATTCCCGGTTCAGCTGAGAATTTCACACTCTTTTTTCTTTTGGTAAACAATCCATATTAACTTAATTTCCTTCCGTCTCCTGAGTCTCTTATCTTCTGATTCGCCCGATTCGTTTCATGACCGGGATGCTGTAACAGTCGTCGCATATGCCGTCATTGTCCCTGAATTCTATTTCATCCAAAATCTCTTTCCTGCACTTAGAGCAAATCATTTTCTTTGTAACCTGCTCCATCCTATCACCTCCATATTATGACAATTCGACATTATTCAGAATTTTCCTTCTACAAAAACGTCTGTTTCTGGCTTATTCATGAATATTGCCGAGGATGGATTCCCTGGTCCAGCCCCGCGTTTCAAAAGAAATATAAAAAAAGATTCCTAAGGATCGGGACCTGTAGTATATTTAGAAAAGCGAAATATATGGAACTTGCGAGGTCTATTTTATGTGGAAAAATAAAAATGTCTGGATTATTTTGATGGGTGAATTTGTTGCCGGTCTTGGCTTATGGCTTGGGATCATCGGCAACCTTGAATTCATGCAGGAAAAAGTTCCTTCTGATTTCCTTAAATCCTTGATTCTGGCTGTGGGACTGCTGGCAGGACTGCTGCTGGGCCCACTGGCTGGAAGGGTGACGGATCAAGTTGATAAGAAAAGAGTCATGCTCATCTCCGGTTTCGGCCGGGCAATCAGTGTACTGTTCATGTTTGCCGCGATTCACACAGGCTCCGTTTGGTGGATGGTCGTCTTTATGGTATTCATTCAGGTGTCAGCCGCCTTCTATTTCCCGGCACTTCAGGCTGCGATTCCAATGGTGGTAAAGGAAAAAGACCTGCTTCAGCTGAACGGTGTCCATATGAATGTGGCGACTCTTTCAAGGATACTGGGGACAGCTCTGGCAGGCGTCCTCCTGGTTGTCCTGTCTTTATCGATGCTGTATTTCCTTTCCTTGGTTGCGTACTTGCTGCTGTTCTTCCTGACCTTCTTTTTACAGCTGGAAGAACCCGCTGCCGGAACCATCCAGAAAGGAAAGGCAAAGTCGGGAGGTTTCAAGGAAGTGTTCCCGATCATCAAGGGCCTGCCGATTGTCATGATGACCCTGATCATGACTCTGATACCATTGTTATTTCTCGGTGGTTTCAATCTGTTGGTCATCAATATCAGTGAATTGCAGGACAGTGCGGCAATCAAGGGCTGGATTTATACAGCCGAAGGGATTGCCTTTATGCTGGGGGCTTTCTTCGTTAAACAAATCAGCGGCAAAAGGTCACCGTACCTTATTCTGTTCCTTTTCTCGTTTGTCATGGGGATTGCACAGATGATGCTTTTCTTTGCTGATCATGCGGTCTTGGCAGTATCTGCCTTTGCGGTATTCGGTTTCGCAGTCGGCTGCTTTTTCCCGACAGCAGCGACAATTTTCCAAACCCGTATTCCAAAAGAATTCCACGGCCGTTTCTTTTCTTTCAGAAACATGATGGACCGACTGATTTTCCAAATCGTCCTGCTCATGACCGGCTTGTTCCTTGACCTGATGGGAATACAGCATATGACACTTATGTTCGGAATTGTTTCACTTACGGCAACTGCCCTCTTCTACTGGAAGTACCGCCAGTTAAAAGAGACGGTCCTTGCCGAAAAAGCAGGCTGAAAGCCACCACACCGCTCATGGCAGTGTGGTGTTTTTGTATTATTTGACTGGCGTCAGCTGCGGGCTGCAGATTATTTCAAAATAGGAGACGGATTTCATTTCCTTATCGAAAATCCGCTGGCCCCATGTTTTTTCAATGAAGATTTCCGCTTTGGCGCGCTCCCTTTCTCCGCCTTCTGATGCCTCATTTAAACTGATCCAGCTTTCATAAATGGCTGTCATACGGTCCCCGATTTTTTTGGCATGGAAAGTTTGAATGTCTTCAGATGCTCCTGCCACATACTCTGTTAACTCCTCCAGTTCCTTCAGTCCTTGTAAAACCGGTTCTTTTAATGAATCCAAAGAAGCAGGAACAGTTTTCAGCTTCTCATTCATCTCCTCGATAAACAAATCATGGGCATTATGGCGGTTCATCAACCGGAGAATTTCAAGGCCAAGGATATTGGCTGTCCCTTCCCACACCGTCAGTACCTGTGCATCCCGCAGGAGCCTTGGCAGGACGAAATCTTCTATGAATCCATTTCCGCCATGCAATTCAATTGCTTCATGGGAAAAATGAATGGCCTGCTCTGCTGTTTCTTTTTTTAACAGGGCAATGAGCAGCCTATTCAGAACCATTTCTTTTTCAGAGACTGGCTGTTCATGGGACATGACTTTATCGAACAGTTCAACAAGTGAAAAGACGGAACTGGTCTCGACCTCCTGCTTAACCGCCAGGTGAGTCAATGTTTCTTTCACCATCGGATATTCTGCGAGCTTCTTACCGAATGCCTCCCTGTGATAAGCGTAATTCCTTGCTTCCATATAAGCCCGGCGCATAATCCCGATTGAAGCTATCGCATTGCAGACCCTCGACAGATTGAGTGCTTCCATCATATAATGAATTCCTTTCGAAGGTTCTCCGACCAGATAAGCCTCTGCTCCTTCGAATTCCACTTCAGCCGATGGAACGGCCCGGACACCCAGCTTGTCTTTCAGTCTCCTGATTTTAATGCCGTTGAGCTTGCCATCGTCTTTTCGCCAAGGGACCGCAAACAGGCTCAATCCCTTTGTGCCCGCTTTGGCTCCTTCCATTCTGGCCAATACCATTGCCACTCCGCACATACCTGAATTTGAAGCAAAATATTTTTCCCCGCAGAGCTGATAGGTGTCACCGTGTTTGACAGCCTTGGTGTCATTGGCTCCGACATCCGATCCACCCTGCCGCTCTGTCAGGAATGTCGCTCCTTCATACAATTGAGTTTCTCCTGTTGACAGGACATGTGGCAGGAACCTCTCTTTGATTTCATCACTCGCATAATGTTCAAGAAGGTAGGCAGTAGCCATCGTCAGGGTGACAGGGCAATAGAATCCCGGCTCTGACTGCGACAGCAAATAACCCTGTGCATAAGAATAGAGATAATTTCCTTTCCGTCCGAGTTCCGGTATCGGTTTATGGATGTAACCCACAATCCCTTTGTTATAGGTATCTTCAACCGTTTGCTTATATCCTTCATTGACCCAGACTTCTGAGATATCTTCCCCGAACCGATCATATTTGATCAGCCTCGGCTGGCCTTCGCGGTCAGTATGGACAGCCCGGTCATCAATCTCCCCGGCACACATACGGCCGAACTCTTTCAATTCATTATGAGCCCACCCTCTCAACTCTGCTTCCAGTGATTTTTTTAAAAGATTGATAAAATGAGGGTCTTCTAAATAAAAGTTTTCAATCGATTTCATTGTATTACCCCGCTTTTGTTTTGATCTCGCAGAACCTGTTTCAAGATCTTCCCTGTCGCATTCCGCGGCAGTTCTGTCACCTGTTCGTACAGTTTCGGAATTTTATATCCTGCAAGTTTACCGGACAGATAGGCTTTGCAGGTTTCTTTTACATCCTCAAAGGCTTCTGATGCAACGATATAGGCTTTTACGGTTTCACCCCACTCCGGATGCGGTACACCGATGACGGCTGCCTCGGAAATGGCAGGATGAGAAGCGAGAGCCTCTTCAACCTCTTTAGGATATACATTCACACCGCCGGAGATGATCAAATCTTTCTTCCGGTCGACGACCCAGACATAACCCTCCTCATCCTTCTTAGCCAGGTCACCGGTTTTCAACCAGCCGTTGTGATAAGCGTCTTCAGTTTTTTCAGGCTCTTTATAATAGCCCTTCATGTTCCCCTCACCGTAAAGAAGGATTTCACCGACTTCGCCTGGCTGTACTTCGTTGCCTTCATCATCGGCGATTTTAAATTCAGTTCCCAGGGCAGCCCTTCTGCCGATACTGCCCGAGTGCTTTTCGTGTTCAGCCGGGAGCAGAAGCGTCCCCGTAGGTCCCGCTTCAGTCAGGCCGTACACGCAGCAAAGGCTTTCCGTCTTGAACTTTTCTTTGATAAATTGAACTTCAGGCTGGGAGAGCGGTGCCCCTCCATATACCCAGAATTTCATGGTTGATAAATTGAACGTTTCGATATTAGGCATTTTCGCAGTGAACAGGTAAGCAACCGGTGCTCCAAAGAAATGAGTGATCTTTTCATTGTCAACCAGTTTCAGAAGCGCTTCCGGAGTAAATGTCGGCGATAATACGTGAGCTGCTCCCACATAAGTTCCTGCGACCAGGAATAAATGAAGCGGGGCTGAATGACTCAACGGCATCATATGAAGGATGCGGCTCTCCAGTTTCATTTCCATCTCCACGCACATCATGATGGCAGCACTTAAAATATTGCGGTAGGTAAACAGAACGCCCTTTGGCCTCCCTGTTGTTCCTGAGGTGTATAATATAGTGGCTTCATCATCTTCTTTGAGGTCACAGGCAATCGGTGTATCCATTCCGCTTTCAAGCACCTGTTGGAAGCTTTTCCAGGCACCTTGCATTTCACCTGTTTTAATCAGAATGAGGTCTTTAGTTTGAAGGTTTGAAACAGAGGCAAACAGCATCTCATTGACAATGAGAGCTTTGGCATCACTGTGTTCCAGGATGTACTGAACTTCTTCCCCTGTCAGCTTGGCATTCACAGGTACGATGATTCCCCCCAGTCTCAGGACAGAAAAATAAGTAATGGCAAACTCCAGTGTGTTGGGCATGAAAAGGACGACTTTGTCCCCTGAGGTTATGCCCTGCTGCTTCAAAGCGGAGGCGAACTTGTTCACCTGCTGATCCAATTCAAAGTAATTCACACGCTGTTCACCTGAGATGACTGCATCCTGATAAGGATATTTACGGGCATTTCTTTCAAGTAGTTTGGAAATATTCATCATTCATCTCTCCCCAATTGTTCAAGTCTCTTAATAAAATCATCACGAAGATTCTCCAAGTCGTGTTTCATATTTTCAAGCTCTTGGATCCGGTCACTCACCTCCTCTATTTTTTGATTGCCATATTCAATGGTCCTTTCCAGTTGTGCCTTGCCGCTGCGGTCCCTGTCAAAGAGATGGATCATTTCTTTGATTTCATCTAAAGAAAATCCGAACCGCTTCCCGCGGATGATCAGCTTAAGACGGGCATACTCCTTTCTGGAATATACCCTCCTGCCGTTTTCATTCCTTTCAGGGCTCAGAAGATCCAGCTCTTCATAATACCTGATGGTCCTTGTAGTAATATCGAATTCTTCCGCAAGCTGTGAAATTGAGTAGTTCATCCTGATCATCCCGTATCTGAATTTTTAGATAATTATATTTTATCATTAACGTTAACGTTAACTTCAAGATTCTTTTAGGATTAAATTTTCTTGACTGTTCACGCCCTGAACAGCCATCAAAAAAATCCACCAGCGAGAAAGCTGCTGGTGGATTTTCGTCTATTTAAAATGGACCTTCTTGGAGCCTTCCAAGAACAAAGCAGTACTATCCTTTGAATTGGACCTTCTCCAATAAAGGATAATGAACAAAGGCCAGAGTATGACCGTTACAAAGAGCAGCAACAGCATTTTGACCAGTGAACTCGTAAGCAGTTTACTTTTCAAATCATCCTTATACTGATCAAAAAAGCTGCTGACCTCTTCATTGCCAGCCACTTCCCCAAATGTCAGGAAGATGTCATTATCCACATCGTAAAAGAAGACGTCTTTCTTTCCAAAGAAAAAAATAGTGTCACGCTGTTCCCGAAACTCCCCATAACCAACCATAATTTTAGCATTATACGTTTCCGTTTTTTCTTCATTTTCAGGTGTAGCGGGATCGTCAACCTGGACAATTTTATCAACGACTCCATCCAGTTCAAGGGTATCCATTACTTTCAAAGAATTTTTATGATAGTAGAATTCCGCTTTTCGCAAGTACTCCTCCAGCTTTTGCGGAAAATATTCTGCTTCACCCGCTGCGTTTGCTTTTTTATCTGCCCATACAATAAAGCACAGACATAGACAAAAGATTAATAATGTTTTTATATTTTTCAAAAAATCTCCCCCCATGTTTTTCTCAATACAAACATCTATACAGTGAAGTCAAACACTATCACGCATGTTCATTTATGTATTGTCTGGTGAGGTTCTATTTTCTTTCTTTATCTACACGCCTCCTTTCCTCTGGATTACGTGATATCGAAGCAATTAATACCATTATATTCCACTACAAGCAGTAAGTATGGCTAAAAAAGTGGAAAATATTGAAAAATCTATGTCCATTTGTTTCTTTGCATTGTTTTAACACCAAATAAAAAAACAACCCGGGAAATCCCGGATTGTTTTCTCGTGACTTTTAGTATTGAGTTAGAGATAAAGTCTAAAACTACCTTCTCTATTTTTCCTCTTCATTGTGATCAAGAATATGATATTGACTTTCATCATATTTCTCAAGGTCCTTCTTGGATTTTCGTCTGAATAACAGCACGACAATCAATGCCGGAACCGCTAAAATTATATAACCGAAGACAAGATTTAAAAAGCCATCCATCAACATCTTCCTTTCAAAAAAAACTTATCTTCATTATATCTTTTTAGGGCTCAATTCTAAAATCATTGAATTATAGGAAATAGTCCTTCCCCGAACGCCGGACTCTTCGTTCTGCCTTATAACCGCTGATTTCCCTTGCAAGGATGGACTTCCGAAAACCTTTTTGACGGATAAACTCCTTAATTTCTTCCGGACTTTGATAAGAGAGACGGATGTAATAATAGTTGATATACTCTAACAGGGTAAACCCATATAGCAAGATAAAAAACCAATGATAACTTGCGGGGTATCCTCTCCCATCAAAAACGTAAAATCCCGCTCCTGTCAATAGTAATAAAATGTTGATGACTTTTAACTTTTCAAATAAAAAAAGCTGCAAGGACGTTAACTTATTTTCCTTTTGTCCCTTCTTAAGCATCCTCCATTTCAAATACCAGTATAAACTCCCCTGTACAAGGAGGAATTCCAATATGATGAACGTAAAAACAGTCGGGAGTGAAGTAAGATAAGGAGTGCGCCAATTAAAATAACGGCTGTACCAGACCCAAAGAACAGCAAACATGAATAGCGCAAAGGCTTCCCCGAACATTAAACTTGTTAACTTTTTTATTACTTTTTCTTTCATGGTATCCCCTTTGATTTATATTCGTTTCTTTTATAGTTTTGTTTATTAATCATTCAAAGCAAAAAAGGAACGTCTCTGCCACGAACATGAATAAAGTTATGATGACGAATTTGGGAATCCATATCGTCCACCTCCCTATTCCTACCAGAACGATTTGGTCGCAAAGCAACCCGTGATGAGGACAGTAGCAGCACCAAGTACCACCAGCAACATCCCTCTTGAGGTTTGGTTAGACAGTTCAGCCCCCTCAATGATCATCCCTGTCCCAATCAAACCGAACGCGGCACACCTGAGTATCACAGATGGGAAAGCTAAAGATATAAAGATAAGCAAGGAACCAGCAGGCATCAGAAGGGATGAGAGCAGCAGGAGAGGATTTTTCAACTCTCCTTTAAATTGCTCTTTTTCATCAGGAGTAAATTTCAAATATTCTTTTCTCATCGAAACAGCCCCAAATACCAGGATTAAGACAATTCCAATTACCCAGACAATATCCATCCCTGCTCCTCTATTCTTTAGGAAGATTTTGATTTATTTTAACATATTTAACCATTCAGTGATTATAAAAAATAGACACTTTCTTTTAGTAAGAAAGTGTCTTATTCCTCTAGATCCCATCGATATTCTTCCAAATTGATTTTCCCATGAATGCCGACTTCCACGCCTTCCATCTCCAAGTTCAGTCTTTGCTCTTCAAAGGGGTCCTCTTCCTGGAGAGCGATCTGCCCCTTGGCATTGATGACACGATGCCAGGGAAGTTTGTGTTTCCTGCTCATCGAGTGGAGAATCCTGACTACTTGGCGGGCAGCACGCGGGCTCCCGGCCAAGCCGGCTATCTGACCATAGGTCATGACCTTGCCTGGCGGAATTTGTTTGATAATCTCAACAACTTTTTCTGTGAAAGGTGTCACTTGTAAAACTCCTTATCATTTTCCCGTCAGTATCTTCACACGGGGTCTGCCATTGATCAGCAGAAGCAATTGTATGACGGCGATTGGAAGAATTGTTTTTTTATACGCTAAATACTTTGGCTCCCAGCGTGTAGAAAACTTGTCCTTGAATTCCTTCAATCCCCTGAAATTATACAGAGAGTTCCCATACAGATAGGCGAGACGGATAATCTTCTCGCTGGTGAAGGAATGGCTGCAGTTACCGACATTGGAAAGCGGCGACATCCCAAGACTGCAGGTTTCATAGCCTTGAGCCTTTGCCCAGTTAAAGATAAGGACAAATAATACATCCATCGTTCCATGAGGGCTGTCAGAAACCTTTCTCATCAAGTCGATACTGACTGTATTTCTATAGTTTGTGGCCAGCGTTGAAAACGCAATCAGCTTTCCATCGGAGTCCCTCAACACCGCAATCGGAAACCTGGATACATAATCTTCCCTGAATGATGCCACCGAGAATTCCTTTTCTTTCTGGTTGCCAAGCCAAGACTTAGACACATCAGTAATTTCAGATAGGTATTCTTTTGTGAATGGGGGATGGCCGACTTCAAAAGTAAAGCCATTCCTTTCAAATTTATTTAATCTTGTCCGCAGCTTTGCGTTCTGCTTGCCTTCCATCGTGAAGGCTCTCAGGTCTACCTGTCCTTCCTCCCCAAGCTTGATGAACCTGTAGCCAGAGTCATGATAATATTGCATATACTTGGAGCTGATTTGATAAAAAACAGGCTTCAGCCCTTTATTTTTGCTATATTCACAGAACTCCTTGATGGAATCCTTGATATTTTCTTCACTGCCTATTGGGTCTCCCAATACAATCAATTTATTGGCGATTCGTCTATATACGATAAAAACGGTTTGATCCTTCGTCCAAAAAACTTCTTTGTCTTTTAAAAAGGTTAAGTGGGTTAAATGACTTCCCCCTCTTTCTTTTAAGATGGGGATCATCTGTTCAAAGTGCCCTTCAAAGGGACATGAAGGAAATCCCTTTTTGACAGAAGATGCCTGTTCCAAGGAATTGAATTGATTAATATCCAACATGCTCTTGCCTCCTGATAGAATTACCTCATTACTATACCATACAGAAGGCCCGAGAATAGGATAATTTTTAACATATATTGATAGAAAAAGGACCTGCTAAAGTCGCAGGTCCTCCATGTTATTTAGAATGGATACTCTCTGTATTCTTTCTGTACTGATACCCATTTGGTTTGTGTGAATTCTTCTGTTACCCAAGGGTTTCCAAATCGGCCCATGCCGCTTGATTTTGTTCCGCCAAATGGGACAGTCGGACTGTCGTTGACCGTTTGGTCGTTAATATGTGTCATACCGCTTTCAACTTTAAGGGCGAGTTCTTCCCCTTTCTCCAGGTCGGAAGTGAAGATCGCCGAACTTAAACCGAATTCTGTGTCATTTGCCAATTCGATTGCCTGTTCGTCTGTTTCCGCTTTGATGATAGTTACAATCGGAGAGAAAAGTTCCGTTTGTGCCAGCTCACTCTTGTTATCTACATCAACGAAAATGGTTGGCGTCAGGATATTTCCTTCACGCTTCCCTTCCAGTACACATTTAGTGCCATCTTTTTTCGCTGCCTCTATAAAGCCAAGAGCTTTTTCAATTTGGTCATTGTTAATCAGCGGTCCAATCACCGTATTAGGATCGGTTGGATCACCATAAGGCAGCTGCTTCGTTCTCTCCGTAAATTTCTCAATAAACGCATCATACTTATCCTCTTGGACAATGATACGGTTAATGATCATGCAGATCTGCCCCTGGTGGATGAACTTCCCGAATATCGCTGCATCCACGGCGCGGTCAACGTCCGCGTCAGATAACACAACAAACGGATTATTGCCTCCGAGTTCCAAGGCCACACGTTTTAACATGCTTCCCGCAATCTTACCGATATGCTTTCCAACCGGAGTCGATCCAGTGAAGCTGATCAACTGAGAATGAGGAGATGTCAGCATATCGTCGCCGATTTCTTCAAGGTCGGTCACGATACTGTTGAATACCCCTTTTGGAAGGCCTGCTTGTTCAAAGGCTTTGGCGATGATGGCCCCGCCTGTCAAACTCGTTTGAATATCCGGTTTGTGAACGACCGTATTTCCCAAGGCAATAGCAGGCGCTATCGTTCTCATTGACAGATTCATTGGAAAGTTAAAAGGGGAAATGGAGGTAATGACTCCTAATGGTAAATGGTGAACATGATTCACTTTCCCCTCAATTAGTGAATCCACTTCCTCCACTTCTTCCAAGTGATAAGCCATCTTTGCAGCCTCTCTTGTCAGGCCGATTGTCAGTTCCAATTCCACATGGGCTTTTACCACGTTCCCTCCTGTTTCCTTGGAAATAATCGGGACAATTTCATCCTTATGCTTTTCTAAGTAATCAGCAGCCTTAAGAAGAATCTCCTCTCTCTCCTTCGCAGATGTCTGCCCCCACTGTTTCTGGGCATCTTTTGCAATCAGGAACGTTTCCTCCAGCTGCTCGGCTGTCGCCAAAGATAGTGTATTGATGACAGTATCATCATATTTATTCAAGTTATCATAGGTGCGTCCACTTTTCCCTTCCGTCCACTCACCGTTTATAAAGCTGGTTGTATACTGTTCAAACTGCTCCATTTGTAGTCTCCTCTCTGTTTAAAGTAAGGAAACTATGCCCTCTCCAAATAAAAAAGCATAGTTTTATCAAAATTGTTTTTAAGTTTATCCATAGAATTAATTTATCCTCTGTGGTTTTGCATGAAACATTTATAAAGAAGCCATATTCAGGAAGCTGAATATGGCTGAGTTAAAATGCCCTTATGGATTAAAGGTCTTTCTCATTTGATTGGGGGTTCTCTTTTTTTTCACGCTGACTACCGGCAAACTCATGGCTCTTGTCGGTTTTCGTATCCCATATACTATACTTAATGGATTTTGGATTTCTGTAATATTCCTTTGAGGACATTTGCCCACCTCCTGCTTTTATGGTTGTTTTTATAATTTCCAATCAGCAGGAAAAAAATCAGGAGTTTATTAAACCAGCAGAGTGAGACTTTATCTTTTCACTTCACCTTAGGAATCAGTTAAAATTAAAATAAGGAAATTACAGGAACCTTGTGAGGCCGCTTATTTTGCTGGAATAATCGATGGAGAGGGTTCAATTTCACTAACCAGAATGCATGGAAGTGAGCATAGAAGGCTCTGTATAAGTATCGCCTCAACAGATAGAGAATTGCTTGTTTATCTTAAACAGTTATCTGGTGGAAGCATTAATAACAAGAAAAACTACAAACCGGATCGTCATAAAGACTCTTATACTTTGATCATCAAAAAGAAAGAAGAAGTCCTCTTTACTTTGGAAGAAATTCATCCTTATTTAAGAGTGGATAAAAAGAAAAAAAGAGCATTATGGATACTTAACCACTATGAATGAGTTACCTTAAGAAACGGAAAATACAGCAGCCAATCTTTAAAAAGAAAAAGTTCAATTTGAAGAAGATTTTTTCAAGATATAAAAAAAGCCAATCTACTGTATCTGCAGTAAATTGGCTCTCAGCGTTAGTTATGTAAAAATAAAAACCACCAAATATGTATTTGGTGGAGACGGTGGGACGTGCTGTTCCATGCTTTCGACATGGCACTGACTATATCTTGAACCTTTTGCAAGGTCCTTTGGCGTATTATGCGAACTATATATTTACCTGATATCAGGCAGGAATCCGCATCCTAGTACTGCCGCTTGGGCAACCTATGAGTCGATACACGGCTGTTGGATTGCTCCACATACCGCTCGGCATTGCCTTATCACAATTGTGACTTAGGTTTCACCGATAAAGCCAAATTTTCACTTGTATGTTGCCATACAAGGCGACTAATAATTAATCGAACCCACGTCCAGACATATCGCCACTTAAGCATCTACGAGCGTAGTCGATATATTCGCGAGTTCGCTGCAACATCTGCCTATCGACGGGCGTCCGTGCAGCTAGCCTGATTAATCTCTTCCTTCATCCTCAGACGGTGGAATCCGGCGTAGCCCACTAAGAGTGAGTCCCTTACCCTACCACATGGGCGATGGAGGGAGGAACCGCTAAGCTAGCTTACGCTGCTAAAGCGAAGTTGTTGTTAGATTTGCCAGTTATTATTGGCGTTGACGTTTTATCGTGGACGATCCCCACGGCTCGCAACTCAAGCTCGAACTATCCCTGTCGAATCCGTAACGTCCCCATGATAGTTGGTCATTTCCGCTATTCGCGAAAAAACCTAAAAGGGAAGAACGGGCAGAATAAGTTAAGCTCAGTTACTTATTCAGTTGTTCTTGCGTGCCGCGCATTAACCTCGCGACAATTACTATTATAACAAATGTATTTGATTTTGCAATGAATAGGCTTCTGGTAAATTACGTTAATCAGTAATTACCCTTCTGTCTTTGGGCAAGTTCACGCTGGATAGTCCTGTTCGCATCTTTACGTTTCAGGTCTTCACGTTTATCATATTTCTTTTTACCTTTCGCCAGCCCGATCAGCAGCTTAGCTACTCCATTCTTGATATAAAGCTTCAATGGCACCAAGGAATATCCAGCTTCTTTTGTCTCCCCGATCAGCTGGGAAATCTGCTTTTTATGAAGCAGGAGCTTGCGTGTCCTGAGCGGATCATGATTATAACGGTTTCCCTGCTCATATGGGCTGATATGCAGGTTATGAACAAATACTTCCCCTTGCTGGATTCTGGCAAACGAGTCCTTTAGGTTCACACGTCCAGCTCTGATCGCCTTGATTTCCGTTCCTTGCAGAACCATTCCGGCTTCATAGGTTTCTTCAATAGTAAAATCATGTCTCGCCTTTTTATTCTGTGCGATTAACTTTCCTTCACCCTTTGGCATGCGGCTTCCCCCTCTTTCTCTGACAGCGGCTGTTTTTCTCTTTTTTAGAACCGCCTTTTTAAAATAGTATATTCATTATACAAGCTTAAAGCAAAGGAGAAAAGAAATCGCGTCTTTTCTCCTTACAGTGGTTATTTACGTTTCTTAGGCTTCCTCTTGCTTCGAGGCGCATTTTCAAACTTTTTGCTGCCTTTTTTCTTTTTATTCTTATTAGGCGGGCGTGTTGACCATTCGCCTGAATCTTTCCTCGGCTTTTCGCCGCCGTTACGGTCTTTTTGTTTCGTTCTCACAACCGTAGGGCGCTCTTCCCGAGGTCTCTGGTTGCTTTTCATGCCGACGATTTCAAAGTCGATGGCACGCTCGTCTTTGTTGACGTTCACTACCCGGATGGTGATTTCGTCACCGATTCGGAATACATTGGCTGTTTTTTCACCGATCATCGCCATTGATCTTTCATCGAAGCGGTAGTAGTCATCAGTCATGTAGCTTACATGGACAAGACCTTCAATGGTGTTGGAAAGCTCGACGAACATCCCAAAGTTTGTGACAGAAGAGATGATCCCTTCATATTCTTCTCCCACTTTATCCAGCATGTACTCTGCTTTCTTCAATTCATCTGTTTCACGTTCAGCATCAACGGCACGTCTCTCACGGCTTGATGTGTGCTCCGCAATTTCATCCATCTGCGCAGCCCACTTCGCCCGGGTGCTTTCGTCCAGCTTGCCTTCAATCAAGTAGGTGCGGATCAGGCGGTGAACGATCAAGTCCGGATAACGGCGGATCGGCGATGTGAAATGAGTATAGTATTGTGTAGAAAGACCAAAGTGCCCGAGGCTCTCAGCATAATATTTTGCCTGCTGCATGGAACGGAGCATGACCGTCGACACAACCATTTCTTCCGGTTTGCCTTCAACTGCCTCAATGATCTCCTGCAGTGCACGCGGATGAACCGAATTTGCTGTTCCTCTGACAAAAAGCCCAAAGTTCGTGATGAACTCGAAGAATTTCTGCAGCTTCTCTTCTTTGGGGTCTTCATGGATACGATAAATGAATGGAACATCCATCCAATGGAAGTGCTCAGCGACTGTTTCATTCGCCACAAGCATGAACTCCTCAATAAGGCGTTCAGCTACAGAACGTGTTCTTAACACGACATCCGTAGGCTTGCCCTCATCATCCACAAGGACTTTTGATTCTTTAAAATCGAAATCGATGGCTCCGCGCTCCATCCTCTTCTCTCTCAGAATCTGCGCAAGTTCTTCCATCTTTTCAAACATCGGCACGATTGGCTCGTAATGTTCACGAAGCTTTTCGTCTTTATCCACAAGGATCTTGTTCACATCTGAGTAAGTCATCCGCTCAGTCGTCTTTATGACACTTTGGAAGATTTCATGTTTGACCACTTCACCCTGAGCGTTAATCTCCATTTCACATCCAAGTGTCAGACGGTCCACTTTCGGGTTCAATGAACAAATTCCGTTAGAAAGACGGTGCGGGATCATCGGGATGACGCGGTCAACCAGATAAACGGATGTTCCTCTCTCAAAAGCTTCCTGGTCGATCGGAGAATTTTCTTCCACATAATAGCTGACATCCGCTATATAGACACCCAGCTTGTAGTTCCCATTATCCAACTGTTTAACTGTTACGGCATCATCAAGGTCCTTGGCATCTGCACCGTCTATCGTAACGATGGTTTCATCACGGAGGTCACGGCGGTTCTCAAGCTCGGATGGATCTATTTCATCCGGAACATTGTTTGCCTGTTCCATTACTTCATCCGGAAACTCGACCGTAATGCCATGCTTGTGGATAACGGAAAGAATGTCGACTCCGGGATCATTTTTATGGCCCAGGATATCAATGACTTCCCCTTCGGCACTCTTTCTGCCTTCAGGATAAGAAGTCAGTTTGACGACAACCTTATGTCCTTCCACCGCTCCCATGTTGGCGGCTTTAGGAATGAAGATATCACTGGAAAACTTCTTATCATCAGGAATGACAAAACCAAAATGCTTGCTTTCTGTATAGGTTCCGACTACCTGGGAAACGCCTCTTTCAAGGATCCTGACGATGGAGCCCTCTCTTCTGCTTCCGGAAGATTCAGAGGATACCCGCGCAAGAACGATGTCACCGTTCATGGCATTATTTGTTTCATTCGGCGGAATAAAAATGTCATCTAGCCCCGGCTCATCCGGAATGACAAACGCGAACCCTTTCGCGTGTCCTGACAATTTACCGCGGACAAGGTTCATTTTCTCCGGCAGACCGTAGCGGTTGCTGCGAGTGCGGACCACAAGTCCTTTTTCCTCCATTGTGACAAGAGCCTTCACAAACTCTTTAAAGTTGGAAGAGCCCTCGATTCCGAATGCCTCTTCAAGCTCTTGCACCGTCAAAGGCTTATAAGCTTCATCTTTCATGTAAGAAAGGAGCTTGTCTATTTTTTCGCGAATAGAATCATCCATTTTCAAACCTCCTAAAACGTAATTTAAACAGTCCAATCCAGCCCTTCAAGGAAGGCATATACATCTTCGTGCAGCTGCTCTTTTTCCTTATCGAGCGTAATGACGTGGCCGGATTCTTCATACCATTTAATCTTTTTATTATCTGATTCGACTGCATTATAAATAATATTAGCCGAATCTGTATTAATCATGTGGTCATTCCGCGCCTGTATGACAAATGTCGGGCTGTAGATCATATCGACGTTATCCCGTACATCAGCGATGAGATCCTGAAGTGCTTTCAAGGTATTCATCGGTGTCTTCTTGAACTCTTGTATTTCTTCTTCAATTTGCGCAGGGTCTTTTCCTTCAAACTTTTTAAATTCCCTTGCGTAATCCACAACACCTTCATACATGACTTCTTCACTTTTTATGTACATCGGCGCACACATCGGTACAATACCCTTTACAGGTACAGTGTAACCTAATTTAAGGGAAAATACCCCTCCAAGTGATAGACCCGCAACGGCGATTTCCTCATAGCCTTTATTCTTCAGGTGATTATACCCGTCCATGACATCCTTCCACCAGTCTTCGGGGCCTGTATGGACCAGTTCCTCAGGCGGGACACCGTGCCCTTTATAATGGGGTGCATGTGAAGAATACCCTTTTTTCTCAAGGAAGCGCCCGAGCATGCGGACATCGGCAGAATTCCCGGTAAAACCGTGCAGAAGCAGTACAGCACGCTTTCCTGCCTCAAATGTAAATGGCTTTGGCAAAACAGTCTTCATCGTTCTAACTCCTTTTGAAAATATTTATTGGTAGCCTTTTACTGCTATATGTAAATGGCAACTCGATAATAAACTAACTTGCTGGCAATGCAGAGTTGATTGGAGCGGAAGGATGCGTGACCTCCTGCGGGAGCAGCGTGACAGGTGAGACCCCGCAGGCGAAGCCGAGGAGGCTCACCGCACGCCCCGCGGAGTCACGCATCCTGTAGCGGAAATCAACCTTCTGTTTATTAAACAAACGTTTGATTAACATTTGACCTACCCTATATTGTAAGCAAATAAAGGCAAAACAATCCAGTAATGAAACCTATTATGTATAACTTTTTCACTTCTAGAAAAATAAAAAAACCCGGCCTTTGCTGACCGGGTTTCCTATGATTATAAACCGAAGTATGTTACTGCAAGAGTCAAAATGAAAAATAGTACAGAAAGAACAATTGTAATGCGGTGCAGCACTAAATCGAGTCCGCGCGCTTTCTGTTTTCCGAATAGCTGCTCTGCACCACCTGAGATGGCACCTGATAGTCCTGCACTTTTACCTGATTGCAATAGTACAACTACGATAAGAGCAATTGACACAATGATAAGTAAAGTGATTAATAATGTATGCACGAGTCCCACCTCCTGAAACGAACGTTAAGCAATATTTATAATTTTATCATAACCGGCTGTCAGTCACAATAAGGTTTTGAATTTTTTGGCGATGCAGAAATGTAGCCCCAGGCAGCCGGCATTCATCGTTCGAAATAGCACGAAAATACAGCCTGTCTGGTCACCAAATTGTTTCACCTGCCTGCTAACGGGTAAGGAAAAGTGCAGGAGTAGGCTGGTCTTTCTGGACAGGTTCTTAACCATCCCCCCAGTTTCATACCAATCATATAGTGAATCCTCCATGATATATCCCCTGATCAATTGTTCCACTAAACAGGAATATTTCATTTTTAAGAATTTCCACCCGTTAGACCTTGTACATTGAACACTTATCTCTTCCAACCTGTGTATAATAATTGTATAATGTTTGTATTATTAAATGAAATGAGGTGATCGCGTGAAAAAGGTCATAATAATCGGCGCCGGTCCAGGCGGATTGACAGCTGGAATGCTGCTGGCAAGTAAGGGAATGGATGTAACGGTTGTAGAAAAGCAGAGTTTTATCGGCGGAAGAACGGCCGCGTTGAAAGTCGGGGAGTATGTGTTTGACAGAGGACCTACCTTTTTAAACATGCCTCATATTCTTGAGGAAGCTTTCGCTGCATCGGGCAGGAATCTACATGACTACATAAATCTTAAAGAAATCGACCCAATGTATGAGCTCCGTTTCGATGGCCTGTCCTTTAGCCCGAGCAGGAATCAGGAAGAAACCAAGAAGCAGATCCAACAGCTTTTCCCTGGTGATGCTGCTGGTTATGAACGCTTCATGAAAGAGGAAGATGCGAAACTTCAAGCGCTGCTGCCCATATTGCGGAATAAACATGATTCGCTGTTTGACTATTCCAAATGGCGGTTCCTCAAAGCCCTCCCCAAGTTGAGTGTCGGGAAATCATTGTACGGACGGCTGTCAGATTACTTTAAAGATGAACGGCTGAAGCTCGCATTTACATTTCAATCTAAATATCTCGGCATGTCGCCATGGGAATGTCCTGGCGCATTCACGATACTGTCATATATGGAGCATGCTTATGGTGTCCATCATCCCGAAGGCGGAGTGAATCAGATTACGAAAGCGATGGCTTCTGTAATAGAAGAATATGGCGGAAAGGTCATGTTAAATTCAGGTGTCAAAAAGATCGTGACGGAAGATAACCATGCTAAAGGGGTGCTTCTTGAAAACGGCGAGACCCTTTATGGAGATGAAGTGGTAGTGAACGCTGATTTTGGATACGCAATGGAAAATCTGCTAGAAGAAGGGCTGACAAAGAAATACACACCGCAAAAGCTGCAAAAGAAAAAGTATTCATGCTCGGCCTTCATGATGTATCTCGGCCTGAATAAGCGATTTGACCTGCCTCATCACACCATCGTCTTTTCAAAAGATTACAAGAAAAATGTCGAGGAGATCACTGGCACCAAAACCCTTTCAGAGGATCCATCCATCTACATTCATAACCCCTCTGTGACGGATGACACGCTCGCACCGTCAGGGAAATCGGCTGTATACCTTCTGGCGCCTGTTCCGAACAATTTCAGTGCCATCGATTGGGAAAAGAACAAAGGGCAATTCAGGAATCTCATCCTTCAACAGCTAGAGGAACGGACGGAATTCAAAGGAATCCAGGACCACATCGAAGAAGAAGTCGTTTTTACCCCTTATAACTGGGAACATGATCTTAACATTTACAAGGGAGCAACCTTCAGCCTCGCCCATAACCTGCCTCAAATGATGTATTTCAGGCCTCACAACAGAGTGAAGGAAATCGACAGGCTTTGGCTTGTCGGAGGCGGAACACACCCCGGCAGCGGACTCCCGACGATCATTGAATCCGCACGGATCACTAGCTCCATGATCTTAGAAAAACATGCCGGCCTGGAGGTGTCTGTATGAGAACGGCCATTATCGGCGGAGGAGTCGGCGGCCTGACAACAGCCCTTTTATTAAAAAAGAAGGGCCATGATGTCACGATTTTTGAAAAGAGCAGCAGACTGGGCGGCAGGCTCGGTTTTATTGAACGGGACGGTTTTAAAATCGATAAGGGACCAACCATCGTCCTTCTCCCGGAAATGTTAAAAGAAGTCATGAAAGAAGCAGGCGTGGCAGAGGATGAGCTGGAATTGATCCAGTGCGATCCGCTTTATAAATTGCATTACCCGGATGGCAGCCATTTTTATAAATACAGCAATCTAGAAAAACAGCTTGAAGAGATTGAACGCGTCTTTCCAGGAGAGGAGGAGAATTATCTCCGCTACCTGAAAGAAATGAAAGACCGTTTCCAAAAAGGAAAGCAGGCGTTCCTGGATAGGGACTTTGTAAAGAAAAGGGACTTTTTCTCTTTACAAAGTATAAAAACCTTACTGGAGCTCAAGGCCTTCCACAGCGTCGGGAAAAGCACCCAGGCTTATTTCACCCATCCGCGCTTACAGGAAGCCTTCTCCTTCCAAACCCTTTATATCGGGGGATCACCAAATAATGCGCCTGCTCTTTATTCCCTTATCCCCTACAGTGAGCACGAACATGGAATCTGGTATCTGAAAGGCGGCTATGGGAGGCTTGCAGAAATTTTAACCAAACATGTGGAGAAAAACGGTATCCACGTGCATCTTCAATCGGAAGTGACCAGGCTCCAGTTTACAGGGAACCGCTGCACAGGTCTCATTTCAAATGGGAAATTGGAGAACTTTGATGCTGTCGTGTTTAATGGTGACTTTCCAGGGATACACCAGCTGGTCGATAATGAGAAGCCGCGGAAAAAGCGTTATAAAGCTTCGTCAGGTTGTCTGCTTCTCTACTTCGGTTTAAACAGGCAGTATGATGAGGCAGATGTGCACCAATTCTTCATGCCGGAACATTTTCAGCATCATATGGAGGCCGTCTTTTCCAGCAGCAGGTTGCCGGAAAAACCCTCGATTTACACCTTTTACCCATCAAAAATCGATCCCAGCCTCGCTCCGGAGGGTAAGAGTGTGCTGTATTCACTAATCCCTGTCCCTTCCGGTGATAAGATCAATTGGAAAAACCAAGATGATTTCATAGAGGAAATTTTGGATGAAATTGAAACTAGAGGCTTTCCCGGCTTCAGGGATGCCGTGGAATGGATGGAAGTCCGGACTCCGGAGGATGACCAGCAGGATGGCTTGTTCCAGGGAGGCAGCTTCGGCCTTGCCCCGACATTGAGCCAATCCGGGGTCTTCCGTCCTCAAATAAAGCCGTTTTCCTATGAAGGGCTTTATAGTGTCGGTGCTTCCATCCATCCTGGAGGAGGCATTCCAATCGTAATGCAGGGAGCCAAATTGCTGTCAAATTATATGGAAAGGGAGATGACAAGATGAAGGAAGCTTACCAGGCATGTGAAGACATCATTAAGAAGCATTCAAAAACTTTCTACAAGGCGTTTTCATTTTTGCCGGAGGAGAACCGCAACGCCGTATGGGCAATCTATGCATTTTGCAGAAGAGTCGACGATATTGTGGATGAAAGCCAAAACCCAGAGGCTGAATTGGAAAAGTTCAAGGAAGAGTTTTCCCGGTTTGCCAGTGGTGAGCATATGTCAGAATCCCCCTATTGGGCAGCACTGCAAGACGTTTTTCAGCGGTATCAAATGGAACTTGCCCCGTTTGAAGATATGATTACCGGGCAGGAAATGGACCTTTCGGGACGCATCTATTACTCTATCAATGACTTTGAATCGTACTGCTATCATGTGGCAGGAACAGTCGGCCTTATGCTCCTTCCGGTCCTGGCACCCGGGAAAGAACAGGAGTTAAGGGATGGGGCCATCGCCCTCGGCATCGCCATGCAGTACACAAATGTGCTCCGGGATATCGGGGAAGATCTGGACCGAAACAGAGTATATCTGCCAGAGGATGTTTTGAAGGAGCACGGCTATTCGAAATCTCTGCTGGCAGGGAATGTATTGAACAGTTCTTTCATTTCTATGTGGGAAAGCCTTGCCAAGCGCGCGGAAGCTCATTACCAGGAAGCGATGGAAACAATGTACCACTATCCATCCTATTCGCTGTTGCCGGTCCAGTCGGCCGCCATCTTCTACCGCGGAATCCTGGACAGCGTACGAGCGAACGGATATAACGTCTTCTCCGAACGAGCTTATGTTTCAGAATGGCAAAAAGAAAAATTGCTTGCAAATTTAGTATAAGGTACTGATTCTTTAAGACAGATATAGTTTAGTATTGGAATATAAAAGAGGCGGAAATCTGACTATGATTTCCGCCTCTTTTTAATGGATGAAGCCGGATTGGGAATGAGGGCTGTGTTATTAACCGGTTTTTGGCTTCTATGAGCCACTTTTGAGGTTCTATGTGCCACTTTGTTGATTCTATGAGCCACTCTTGAGGTTCTATGTGCCACTTTGTTGATTCTATCAGCCACTCTTACCTTTTTATAAGCCGCTTTTGCCGTTCTATCGGCCACTCGACATATTTCGACACCGAGATCCATGCTAAAATAAAAAAATCCGCCCACAAAGTGGACGGATCGCCTTAAGTAATTACTTCTTGATGTTATAGAACGTTTTCGCTCCAAGGTACTGTGCAGTGTGTGCCAATTGGTCTTCGATGCGAAGCAATTGGTTGTATTTCGCCACACGGTCTGTACGTGAAGGAGCACCTGTTTTAATCTGGCCGGCGTTTGTAGCAACCGCGATGTCAGCGATTGTGCTGTCTTCTGTTTCACCAGAACGGTGAGAGATGACTGCTGTGTAGCCAGCGCGCTTAGCCATTTCGATAGCATCGAACGTTTCAGTCAATGTACCGATTTGGTTCACCTTGATAAGGATGGAGTTACCTACGCCTTGCTCGATACCTTGAGAAAGTTTGTTTGTGTTTGTAACGAACAGGTCATCACCTACAAGCTGTACTCTGTTACCGATACGCTCAGTCAATAGCTTGTGGCCATCCCAGTCGTTTTCGTCAAGACCGTCTTCGATAGAAACGATTGGATACTTGTTGCACATTTCTTCGTACCAATCAACCATTTCTTCAGAAGTGCGGACAACGCCTTCACCAGATAGGTGGTATTTGCCGTCTTCTTTGTTGTAGATTTCAGAAGCAGCAACGTCCATTGCAAGAAGAACTTCTTCGCCTGGCTTGTAACCAGCTTTTTCGATTGCTTCGATGATGGTAGAAAGAGCTTCTTCGTTGGATTTAAGGTTAGGAGCAAATCCGCCTTCATCACCAACAGCTGTGTTGTAGCCTTTGCCTTTAAGTACGTTTTTCAGGCTGTGGAAGATTTCCGCACCCATGCGAAGGCCTTCTTTGAATGTAGGAGCACCAACAGGCATTACCATGAATTCCTGGATGTCTACGTTGTTATCAGCGTGCTCTCCGCCGTTAACGATGTTCATCATAGGTACTGGAAGCTGCTTCGCGTTGAAGCCTCCAAGGTATTGGTAAAGTTCGACTCCGAAGAAGTCAGCTGCAGCGCGTGCAACGGCCATGGATACACCAAGGATTGCGTTTGCACCTAGTTTACCTTTGTTTTCTGTTCCATCTAGTTCGATCATCGCTCTGTCGATGGCAACTTGGTCTGTTACGTCCATACCGATGATTTCTTCAGCGATTTCGTTGTTTACGTTTTCTACTGCTTTTTGTACGCCTTTTCCAAGGTAGCGGTCTTTGTCGCCGTCACGAAGTTCAACTGCTTCGTATTCACCTGTAGAAGCACCTGATGGTACCAATGCGCGTCCGAAAGCGCCTGATTGTGTGTAAACTTCTACTTCAACTGTAGGATTTCCGCGGGAATCCAATACTTCGCGAGCATATACGTCTGTAATAAATGGCATGTAAATTCTCTCCTTTAAAATGGGGTTATTTTGATCATCTTTTAAGTAGTTTGTTGATTTCCGCTCCAGGTGCCGACTCCGCGGGGCGGGCGTTGAGCCTCCTCGGCTTCATAAAAAGCGGAAGTGGCCGTTCAGCGACGTACAGATTGGAGGGCTCCTGCATGAGATAAAGGAATCACAACGAACAACGTGAGTTGATGATGACTTATCGCAAGGAAGGAGACCGAAATCTGCTAGTCGCTGGCCGCTGGAGCTGGATTCGCCTGCGGGGTCTCACCTGTCCCGCTAGTCCCGCAGGAGATCGACACCTTCCGCTCCAATCAACTTAATAATAACCTGTATAACAGTTTTAACAGAGTATTAACTATTAAATCTGCCTTTAGCGGCTAATGCAGTAAGCCTTGATTTTTACTACATACACTCTTTATCCGGAGTCGGGCAATGACCTAGACCATTAACCTAACAGAGTGTACTTCGCTGAATCATTATACTTACTTTTTAATTAACGTTTTGCCTGTCATTTCAGCAGGTTTGTTAAGGTTTAAAAGGTCCAGCATTGTTGGGGCGAGGTCTCCAAGGATCCCGCCTTCACGCAATGATACGCCTTCTTTCGTTACGATGACTGGTACAGGATTTGTTGTGTGTGCCGTCATTGGATCGCCTTCGAGTGTGACCACTTCATCAGCATTTCCATGATCGGCTGTAATTATTGCTGATCCGCCTTTTTCCAGGATCAGGTCCACAATTTTACCAAGGCATTCGTCAACGGTTTCAATCGCCTTGATGGTCGGCTCAAGCATTCCGGAGTGACCAACCATGTCAGGATTGGCAAAGTTGAGAATGATGGCATCCTGTCTGTCATTCTTGATTTCTTCTAGAAGCGCCTCTGTGACTTCATAAGCGCTCATTTCCGGCTTAAGGTCGTAAGTCGCAACATCAGGGGAATTAATCAGGATTCTGGTTTCACCCGGGAATTCCTCTTCACGCCCGCCGCTCATGAAGAACGTTACGTGAGGATATTTTTCCGTTTCGGCGATTCGAAGCTGCTTTAAATCGTTTTGCGAAAGGACTTCACCAATTGTGTTATCCAGGTTCGTCGGTTTAAAAGCAACATAGCCGTCAACCGTTTCACTGAAGTGTGTCAGGCACACAAAGTGAAGGTTTTTCGGATGTTTCGGTCCTCTTTCAAAAGAACGAAAATCATCATTTGTAAATGTATTAGAGATTTGGATGGCACGGTCCGGCCTGAAGTTATAGAAGATGACCGCATCTTCTTCTTCAATGGTTGCAACCGGTTCACCATTATCTCTTTTAATGACGGAAGGAAGAACGAACTCGTCAAAGATTCCATTATCATAGGAATCCACGATCACTTCCAACGGATTGGAATACTCAGGACCCTCACCATAAACCATTGCACGGTATGCTTTTTCTACCCGCTCCCAGCGCTTGTCACGGTCCATGGAATAATAGCGCCCTGAAACCGTCGCGATTTCACCGACTCCCAGCTCCCTCATTACTTCCTGCGTCTGCTGGATGTACTTTTCGGCTGTTTTCGGACCAACGTCACGGCCATCAAGGAACGCATGCACGTACACTTTTTTCAGACCTTCAGCAGCTGCCATCCTCAACAGTGCAAAAAGGTGCTCGATGTGACTGTGGACACCGCCGTCAGAAAGCAGCCCGAAGATATGAAGCGCTTTGTTTTTGTTCTTCGCATGTTCCATCGCATCAACGAATGTTTGATTTTTTTCAAACTCGCCTTCGCGGATGGAGACATTTACACGTGTCAGACTTTGATAAACGACTCGTCCGGCACCGATATTCAAATGGCCGACTTCCGAGTTCCCCATCTGCCCTTCAGGAAGGCCGACAGCTTCACCACTCGCAGTCAATTGACTGTGAGGGAACTGATTCCAGTAACGGTCGAAGTTCGGTTTATTCGCTTGAGTAACAGCATTTCCTTTGTCCTCTTCACGACATGCAAATCCATCTAAGATGATAAGAGCAACAGGAGATTTACTCATTGGAACCTGCCTCCAATAGCTGCAAGAATGATTGCGGCTCCAGGCTGGCTCCTCCTACAAGTGCACCATCGATATCGGATTGTGCCATGTATTCACCAATGTTATTTGGCTTTACGCTTCCGCCGTATTGGATGCGAAGGGCTTCCGCTGCTTCTTGGGAGAATTGCTCAGCCACTGTTTGGCGGATGTGGGAGCACACTTCATTCGCATCTTCAGAAGTTGAAGATTTGCCTGTACCGATTGCCCAGATTGGCTCATAAGCAATGACAGTTGCTTTCACTTGGTCTTCTGTCAGGCCTTCAAGAGCTTTATTCACTTGGTCACCGACAATTTGCTTAGTCTGGTCAGCTTCACGCTGTTCCAATGTTTCCCCGACACATACGATTGGAGTCAGGTTGCAGTTGAACGCAGCTTTCGTCTTTTTGTTAACAGATTCATCGGTTTCATTGAACATTTCACGGCGTTCCGAATGTCCTAGAATCACGTATTTCACGCCAAGATCCTGTAATGCCGCCGGGCTTGTTTCACCAGTGAATGCCCCGCTCTCTTCAAAGTGCATATTTTGAGCACCGATTTCGACTTGGTAGTCTTTCGTGATTTCTACAAGTCTCTCAAGGAATAGAGCCGGTGCACAGATCACAGATTCCACTTTTTCAGATGAAGGAACCAATCCGTTTACATCTTCAGCAAATTTCTTTGCTTCAGGCATTGTTTTATTCATTTTCCAGTTTCCTGCAATAATCGGTTTACGCATACTACTCATCCTTTCCTTACTTGTCATTAAGTGCTGCTACCCCAGGAAGTTCTTTGCCTTCCATGAATTCAAGGGATGCACCGCCGCCAGTAGAAATATGGCTCATTTTATCAGCTAGGTCGAATTTTTCAACCGCTGCGGCTGAATCTCCTCCGCCAATGACAGAATATGTATCTGCAGCATCGGCTAAAGCTTGAGCAACGGCTTTTGTGCCATTTGCAAACTTTTCAAGTTCAAATACGCCCATTGGTCCGTTCCAGATGACCAGACGGGAATCTTTAATGACACTTGCATATTGCTCCTGTGTTTTTGGACCGATGTCCAGCGCTTCCCAGTCAGAAGGAATCTCTTCGATTGCCACGACTTTCGTGTTGGCATCATTAGAGAAGTCGTCTGCAACAACCACGTCAACCGGCATATAGAATTTGACGCCTTTGTCTTCTGCTTTTTTCATGAATTCTTTCGCTAAATCTATTTTATCTTCTTCAAGCAGGGACTTTCCAACCTCATGGCCTTGTGCTTTTACGAATGTATAAGCGAGTCCTCCGCCGATGATTAAGTTATCCACTTTATCCAGCAGGTTATCAATGACACCGATTTTATCTTTAACCTTCGCGCCGCCGATGATAGCAGTGAAAGGTCTTTCAGGTGTTGTCAATGCTTTCCCCAGGACTTCAAGTTCTTTTTCAAGAAGGTAGCCTGCAACTGCCGGAAGGTGTTCTGCGACTCCCGCTGTGGAAGCGTGCGCTCTGTGAGCAGCTCCGAATGCGTCATTCACATAGACATCCGCTAATGCAGCAAATTCTTTGGCAAGCTCAGGGTCATTTTTCGTTTCACCTGGGTAGAAGCGAACATTCTCAAGAAGCAATACGTCGCCATCGCTCATTTTTTCGATCTCAGCTTTTACAGTATCTCCGTAAGCTTCATCGGTTTTCGCTACATTTTTCCGAAGCAGCTCGGAAAGTCGGGCTGCAACCGGAGTCAGTCTCAATTCTTCAACAACCTGGCCTTTTGGACGTCCGAGATGGCTGGCAAGAATGACCTTTGCTCCCTGCTCAGATAGGTATTGAATTGTTGGAAGTGCGGCTTTGATACGAGTTTCATCCGTCACTTTTCCTTCGCTCATTGGCACATTGAAGTCCACGCGGCAGAATACGCGCTTACCTTTCAAATCGATATCCTTGATTGTTTTCTTGTTCATTTCAAAAGGCCTCCTTCTGGATAATCGGGGCAGAATCCCGTTTTGTTATGAAAAAGAAGAGCGGGGAATCCTCCCCGCTCCCCTTCATCCCATTTCATTATAGATGCTGGGACATAATTTATCCAACATAAATATGGAAAAATTATGTCACATTTCATCATTTAGGATATCACATTTATTTTCAGTATCTTACAGACCTTTAGAAGCGATGTAATCAACAAGGTCTACAACACGGTGAGAATATCCGCTTTCGTTGTCGTACCAAGAGATAACTTTAACCATGTTGCCTTCCATAACCATTGTGGAAAGAGCATCGATAGTAGAAGAATCAGGGTTGCCATTGTAGTCGCCTGATACAAGCGGCTCTTCACTGTAACCAAGGATTCCTTTAAGGTCGCCCTCAGAAGCTTGTTTGAACGCATTGTTTACGTCTTCAACAGTAACTTCTTTGTCAAGCTCAGCAACAAGGTCAACAAGAGATACGTTTGGAGTCGGAACACGCATTGCGCCGCCGTTCAGCTTGCCTTCAAGTTCTGGAAGAACAAGAGAAACCGCTTTTGCAGCACCAGTTGTAGTCGGGATGATGTTTTCAGCAGCTGCACGGGCACGACGGTAGTCTTTGTGCGGCAGGTCAAGGATCTGCTGGTCATTTGTGTAAGAGTGAACTGTTGTCATCATTCCGCGTTTGATACCGAACTTGTCGTTCAATACTTTCGCGAATGGTGCAAGACAGTTTGTTGTACAAGAAGCATTAGAAATTACATCATGGCTTCCTGCATCGTATTTGTCTTCGTTAACACCCATAACAATCGTGATGTCTTCATCAGAAGCCGGAGCAGAGATGATGACTTTCTTAGCGCCTGCTTCGATGTGTTTCGCAGCATCTGCGCGCTTAGTGAAACGGCCAGTAGATTCAACTACTACGTCCACGCCAAGATCTCCCCATCCAAGTTGTGCAGGGTCGCGTTCAGCAAGAACTTTGATCTTTTTGCCGCCGACAACAAGGCTGTCACCGTCAACTGTCACTTCTTGATCAAGCTTTCCGTGGATGCTGTCATATTGTAAAAGGTGAGCAAGCATGTTTGCGTCCGTCAAGTCATTGACTGCTACAACCTCAACGTTATCATTTTTTAAAGATGCGCGGAAAACATTACGTCCGATACGTCCAAATCCGTTAATTCCAACTTTTACTGTCATGAATAAAGTCCTCCTTTAGATGGTTAAGGAAATTTTTAATATTATATATTTCAAAAGGTATTACCCTTTTAAAAGCTCTTTCGCCGCACCTTCATCCGTTATCAAAATCGTAGAATGAGGCACGCTTTTGAAATAGGCGCGAATCGCCTTTGCCTTTGAACGGCCGCCCGCGACCGCAATGACATTCGATTTGTTACTTAGGTCTTCCAGCTGCAGGCCTACAGTCGTCACTTTATGTACGACTTCGCCTTCTTCGTTAAAATAATAACCAAAGGCTTCCCCGACTGAATTTCCCGCAAGGATCTTGTTGAAGACCTCTTCACTGGTTTTCCGGCGTTCGGCCATTGTGACCGCGTCACCGATCCCGTGAAGAACGATATTGGCAGACTTGATGAGGCTTAACACGTCCTTGATATCAGGTTCTTTTATAAAAGATTTATACACTTCTGTGCTTACCTGATCAGGGACATAGAGCACCCGGTGTTTTGCACCCGTTCTCTCCGCCATTTTAGCGCATATCGTATTGGCTTGATTTTTCACATCTTCACCGATACCGCCTCTTGCCGGAACGAATAATACTTCGCTTTTTGAAAATTCCGGTGTCAGTTTCTCAGCAACAGCCGCCATCGTAGATCCTCCGGTTACTGCGATGATATTATCTCCAACCAAAAGGTCTTTCATACGCATTGCTGCCGATCTGCCTAATTCTTCTTTTACCCAGGGAGACTCATCACTATTCCCAGGAACGATAAAAATTTCATGCAGGTTGAGCAAGGACTTCAGTTCCTTTTCCATGGAATCGATTCCCGTTATCTCCCTCATCATGTCAGCTGTCTTTCTTAGAAGCAGTTCTCCTTCAATTGTGATGATCATTCCTGACGATTTGATCTCAATAAGATCTTGGTCCTTCAGGAATTCCACTTCACTTCTCAGGACTCTTTCTGTCATCCCGAGTGACTGAGCCAGGCTCCTTCTGCCGACAGGCTGCATTAATCGTACCGATTTGAGAATTTGATGTCTTTTTTGCATAACCTGGAGCAGGTCTGGTAATAATCGTTTTTGTATGTCAATGATCGATTCCATCAAAAAGCTCCTTCAAGTTATTTAGCTGGACTCGATACGTCCCTCATAGACATATTATGTCCCACTTGCCGCAAAAAAAATTCATCCCTGCTTTCAAGCTAAGTTTAGCAAGGGATGAAGTAAAATTCAACTATAAAACCTCATGATTTTTCTTGTAAACGTTTACTTAGAGTAAAATAATCAATTTGCCCATATTGGACAATTTCACCGCCGACTTCGACCACCGGGATCATCAGACCGAAACGCTCTGTAAGCTCGTCACTTTTGTCAATAGCAATCTCGTTCAATTCGAATGGGATATCTTCTTTTACAAGCTTCAGCATGAGCTTCGCATCCTCACATAGATGACACTGGTCTCTTGTGTAAAAGTTGACTTGGGGCATATGTTTTTCAATCATATCTTTTTCTCCTTGTAGATGAAGGTATGTTGAGTTGATCTCTATACTTCGCGATCGTCCTTCTGGAAACCTTCATTCCTTTATCCTTTAACTTGACGGCGATCGCCTGGTCAGATAAGGGCTTTTTCTTATCTTCCTGGTTCACCATCTGCAGAATCTCTGCTTTGACTCCTTCTGAAGAAGCAGAATCCTCATCTTTTCCAACACCGCTGACAAATAAGGATTTCATTTCAAAAGTGCCATAAGGCGTGCCCATGTATTTCCCTCTGACAGCCCTGCTGATCGTAGATTCATGCACTCCTATTTTCTCCGCCACTTCTTTTAATGTCAAAGGTTTCAGCTCCTTTGGACCATACCTGAAAAAGCCCTCCTGCCTTTCTATAAGACATTTCCCCACTTTGATCAAGGTTGTCTTACGCTGGTCGAGCATTTTGAGGATCCATTGAAACTCCTGTTTTTTATCCCGGAGGAACTTCAAGCCGTCCCTGTCCTGAGAAGAAGAGATCAAGTCATCATACTCTCTGTTGTATTTGATTTTCATGACACTGCCGTCTACCAGTTGCACTTCCAACCCTTCTTCACTGTGAGTGACAACCATCTCGGGGCGGATGTACTGGGGTGGCTCTGCTGCGAACCTTGCTCCCGGCCGCGGGTTCAGTGTTTTCACATAATCAGCTGTTGTTTGAATATCAGCCAGAGTGATATCCAGCTCCTTCGTAATTCTTTTCCATGTCTTTTCACAAAAGTTCACAAAGTGATGTTCAATGATTGGATATGCATGCTCAGGAGCTTTCATGTCCATCCCAATCTGAAGAAGAAGGCATTCCTTTAAATTTCTTGCCCCGATGCCGGCGGGTTCCAAACTCTGAAGCAACTCTATATATTTTGATAGGTTAGGTATCTTAAAGAGGCTTTCCACATTGGTCGGCAGGTAGCCATTCTCATCCAGACTGTCAAATAACAGGGACAAGTGTTGGCGGTCCTGATGGGTAAGCGTTTTCAAATCAAGCTGCGATGTAAGGTGCTCCCATAGCGAAGACTGCTGTACAGCCACCTCTTCTATCCAGTCAATACTCGTTCCGTTGTGCGGGCGGTTTCTATACCGTTCTTCGTAGGGAACAGATTCAAGCTGAAGAAGCGGGTTCTCCAGGGCTTTGTTCTCCAAATACTCATTCAATTCCTGGGAGGAATACTGCAGCAATTCAATTGCCTGTGTCAGCTGCTGAGTCATATTCAGTTTCAATGATTGCCGCTGCCATAATCCGGTATTGAGCTTCATTCGTGATCCCTCCTCTCCTTATTCTACAACAGAAAGGAAGGTTCGTGTATGGAAATAAGTACATGCGTAAGGGAGAAATCGATTGGGGTAATAAGATTTTTCAAAAAAACCAGCCCCTAAATTCCTGCTTGCAGGAGTCTGGGCTGGTTTTGTTATTAGAGGTTATTTTTTAGGGATCTCGCAGCCGTTTTCGTCACAGACGACTCCGTCTTCATTGTCGCTGTTCAGAATGGTGATTTTGTTTTCATCTTCTGCGATGACTTTTTTCAACGCCTGAACAAATACCTCAGTTGGCTGGGCACCTGTAAGAGCGTACTTCTGATTGATCAGATAGAAAGGAACACCTGACACGCCGATCTGCTGTGCAGCCTGCTCGTCGGCACGGACGGCGTCTGCCATCTCATCGCTTGCCAGCATCTGCTGGACAGCTTCACGGTCCAATCCTGTTTCAACCGCAAGCTCTGTCAATGTTTCATGATCACCAATATGCTTAGATTCAGTGAAGAACGCTTTTAGAATACGTTCCGTCATCTCTTTCATAAGGCCCTTTGTTTTTGCAAACATCACCAAACGGTGTGCATCAAAGGTATTGGTTAAGATCATCGTATCCATTTGATAGTCCAAGCCAACCTCTTTCGCCATGTTTACCATGTTTTGAGTATTGGCTTTGGCCTGATCTATACTCATGCCGTATTTCTTGGCGAGTTTCTCGTAAATATTTTCATTTATATCCCGCTCTGCTGTCGGATCCAGTTCAAAGCATCTGTATGTCACTTCGATTGGATGGTCAATCTGCTTAATGGCGTCCTCCAGACGCCTTTTGCCAATATAGCAGAATGGTCAAGCAAAGTCTGTCCACATTTCAATGTGCATGTTAATCCCTCCAAATCATTATTCACCTATAGTATAGATTGTGCGTTTGGATTTTACACGTGATTTGCTTGCAGCAATGGCAGGTTGAAAATAGAAAAAGCCCCTGCACTGAAAAAACAGCGCAGAGGCTTTTGGCAACGCCCTCGGAGGGAATCGAACCCCCATTTTAAGAACCGGAATCTTACGTGCTATCCGTTGCACCACGAGGGCAAACTGTACGATAAGCGTACGATAACCTATTATAGTCCAGAACCAGAGGAAATGCAATAGGTTTTAAGGGAGAGAGTTTGTGAGTACAGTGGTGTCGCTTGATACCTGGCCGTAAATTTACTTTTCGGCCCAATGAGATTTTAATATACTCTGGTTACTGGCCCGAAGTTTGGGTTACCGGGCCATTGAGATTCAAAAACTTCAGTAACATTGGCCCGTAAATCGAATTATCGGCCCAATAAGATTCTGAATTGTGCGTGATACTGGCCCGCAAATTGGTATTTCGGACCAATGAGATTTAAAAACCTACATGTTATTGGCCCATAAAATGGCTTACCTGACCAATGAGATTCTATAATTCGCTTGATACCGGTCCACAAAGTCCACTACCGAGCCCTTTGTAGATTGCAGCGGAGGGTACCCGACCTCCTGCGGGATTAGCGGGACAGGTGAGACCCCACAGGCGAAGCCGAGGAGGCCAATCCAGTTCCTGCAGCCAGCGACTAGCAGATTTCGGTCTCTCTCCTTGCGATAAGTCATCATCGAATCGCTTCGCTCTTCGTGATTCCTTTATCTCATGCGCGAGCCCTCCAATCTGTACGTCGCTAATCGGCTGCTTCCACCTTTTAATTCACCGCCCGCCCCGCGGAGTCGGGCACCCGCAGCGGAAATCATTAAATATCTTTTTTAGATTATTTATAACACAAAAAACAAACAATAATCTTTTATTCATCATTCGCATAGTTTAAAAAAGGAATGGATGGGTATCATGTAGAAAGGATTGTCGAGGGAAAAATTAGCTTTAAGAGGGTTAATTGTTTGACCTTTATTGACCAACTGGTGTATTATATCAGTACATAAAGTATTTGTATGTTTCAAACATAACATTAATTGATCGAAGGAGGAAATAAGATGAACTTAATTCCGACAGTTATTGAACAAACAAACCGCGGTGAGCGTGCGTATGACATTTACTCCCGTCTTCTAAAAGACCGCGTTATCATGCTGGGAAGCGGCATTGATGATAATGTTGCCAACTCCATCGTTGCGCAATTGCTTTTCCTTGAATCAGAGAATCCTGAAAAAGATATCTCCATTTACATCAACAGCCCTGGCGGAAGCATCACAGCCGGTATGGCTATCTACGATACAATCCAGTACATCAAGCCTGACGTACAAACGATTTGTATCGGTATGGCTGCATCAATGGGTGCATTCCTTCTTGCAGCAGGTGCTAAAGGAAAACGCCTTGCCCTTCCGAATGCTGAGGTTATGATCCATCAGCCGCTTGGAGGAGCACAAGGTCAAGCGACAGAAATCGAGATCGCTGCAAAACGCATCTTGTTCTTGCGTGAAAAGCTGAACCAAATTCTTTCTGACCGTACTGGCCAGCCTCTTGAAGTTATCTCAAAAGATACAGACCGCGACAACTTCATGACAGCGGAAAGAGCCCTTGAATACGGTTTGATCGATCGTATCATCACTAGCAACGAAATGAACGATAACAAATAATATCAATACAAAAAGAGCATCCGTCCATCGGGTGCTCTTTTTTATTGCTTCATATTTTCGACAGCTTAGTTGCAATTATTTCTGAGCTGCTCATAAAGTTATAGATTAAGACGATAGAAATGACCAGCAGCAAAATCAAATAAATAACGGTAAATACTCTTGAATTCACGTTAAATGGTCTTTCTTCCGGCTTTATCATCCATATCAGACCAACAAATAGTGCAGGTATAATAAACAAACTCAAACGCCAAAGGGAGTGCAAGTCATCAATATACATCCCTGTTAATACCACTTCTATTCTGTCTTGGTCATTGAGGTATGTAAAATCGTATTGGCGGGTCTCTTTTATAAAAACACCTTTAGTAATCGTTGCTTCTTGGCTCTCTATGTCAAATTCGTATTGGTATCCAGTCGGATATACATCAAATGCAATATAAGCAAGAGCCATTAAACAGAAGCCCAAACTATATAAAACTAGAGATCTCCTCCACTTGTTTTGAATCATTCTTACCTCCCCTCTCCAAAAACAAAAACCCCACCTTATAAAAAGATGGAGTCTCCAATCAGCTTTCTTTCTGCACAAATTCCGTAAGGTGCTTTACCGCTTCTTCTTCATCAGTGCCGTCGGCGATCAAAGTGATTTCTGTGCCGGAGCTTACTGCAAGGCTCATTAAGCCCATGATGCTTTTGGCGTTAACCTTCTTGCCGTTTCTTTCCAAGAATACTTCAGATGAGAAGCGGTTGGCTTCCTGCACGAATAGAGCGGCCGGGCGGGCTTGCAGGCCAGTTTTTAATTTTACCTCTACTTTTTGTTCAATCATGGTTCCTTCTCCCCTTTGTCCATATATGTTTTTAATGCTTTACTTTTTCTCCGGAACGCAGTTTGTCTGCGATTTCATCTATTTTACGGAGTCTATGGTTGATGCCTGACTTGCTGATGGTTCCCCCTGATACCATTTCCCCAAGTTCTTTCAACGTGACGTCTTGATAGGTGACTCTCAGTTCAGCAATCTCTCTGAGTTTGTCCGGCAGGATTTGCAATCCGGCTGTCTGCTCTATATATCGGATGTTTTCGACCTGCCTTAAAGCCGCACCGATTGTTTTGTTCAGATTGGCTGTTTCACAGTTTACAAGCCTGTTCACTGAGTTTCTCATATCCCTGACGATCCGTACGTCTTCGAATCGCAGCAATGCACCATGGGCACCTACCACATTCAAAAATTCAGTGATTTTTTCTGCCTCTTTAAGATATGTGATGAATCCCTTTTTGCGTTCCAATGTTTTGCTGTTCAATCCGAAGCTGTTCATCACCTGTGAAAGAGCTTCATTATGCTCTTGGTACAGCGAGAAGATTTCCAGGTGGTAAGAAGAGGTTTCCGGATTGTTGACCGAGCCTCCAGCCAGGAAGGCCCCGCGTAAGTATGAACGGCGGCAGCACTTCTTGTGGATGAGCTGTGCAGAGATATCATGGATGATCGTGAATCCCTCTCCAAGAATGTGGAGATCTTCCAAAATTTCTTTCGTGTCCTCATTCAGGCGTACGATGTAAATGTTATTCTTTTTAAGCCTCATTTTTTTACGCACCAAAAGTTCGACCGGAGTATCATAGTTTTTCTTAATCAAAGAATAGATACGCCTTGCGATCGCAGCATTTTCAGTCTGGATATTGACGATCAGGGATCTGTTGGCAAAAGACAGTGATCCGTTCATTCTGATCAAAGCCGATAACTCTGCTTTCGAGCAGCAATCCTTCAAGTCGAGATTGGTTAATTCTTTTTTGGTTACAGACGCAAACGACATCTCTTCACCTCCCTAAGACAAACGCTTGCACTTCTTGCGTAAGCCCTGCCGTTCTTTTCAACTGCTTTGACAACAGTATCATTTTAGTTTATTCAGTACTTTTCAGATTGGATTTATCAATGAGAGAAAAAATAATCTCCGCTACTCTGCCGGTATCATGGCGAATGACGCCTTCATAATAAGAAATGATCTCATCTTCAATGACATTCAATCCCATTGCAGACAATCGCTCAAAATCAAATATGACCGGCTTCGCCATTTCCTCCTCGTAACGGGCTTCAATTTCCTGAGGAACTTGTTCATTGTTGACGATGATCGTGTCAATGAACCCGTCATGGAGATGGTCGTAGATGGCTTTTACATGATCGCTTGCCGTAAAATCGAGCGTCTCCCCCGCCTGGGTCATCAGATTGCAAATATACACTTTCTGTGCCTTTGAATGGCTGACTTCCTTCCCGATTTCCGGAACCAGCAGATTAGGCAGGATACTTGTGTATAAGCTTCCGGGACCAATCACGATCAAGTCCGCTTCCCTGATGGCCCTAATCGTTTCCGCAACCGGGATGATGGTGCCAGGTGTCAAAAAGACCCTCTTGATCTTTTTGCCTGAGAATGGAATTTTCGATTCTCCCGTGACAATCGTTCCGTCTTCCATCTCTGCATTCAATACAACGCTTTGATTGGCAGAAGGAAGGACTTTCCCTTTCACATTAAGGACCCTGCTCATTTCCTGGATGGCATGGACAAAATCGCCGGTGATTGATGTGAAGGCTGCGAGGATCAGGTTTCCAAGCGAATGGCCGGATAATTCATTGGATGTCTCAAACCGGTGCTGAAACATCTGCTCGATCAAGGGTTCTACCTCTGACAGAGCTGCAATGACATTCCGGATGTCGCCCGGGGGCGGTACGTTCAGATCATCTCTCAGACGCCCGGAACTTCCGCCATCGTCAGCCACCGTCACAATGGCCGTTATATCTAAAGGATATGTCTTTAGTCCTCTAAGAAGAACAGGCAGTCCTGTTCCGCCGCCAATGATGACTACCTTTGGGTCGCTGTTCTTCTTCATGTCAGAGGTTCCCGTTTCTTCTGGATATCTCTGTGCGTGATTTTTGTCGTGTAATCATTTTCAAAATGATGGCCGATATATTCAGCTAATGCCACAGACCGGTGCTGTCCGCCTGTACAGCCGATGGCGATGACAAGCTGGCTCTTTCCTTCACGCTTATAGTGCGGCAGCATAAACGTGAGGAGATCAGTGACTTTTTCAAGGAATTTCTGCGTTTCGCTCCATTTAAGGACATACTTCGAGACATCCTCTTCCAAGCCTGTCCTCGGCCTCATATGTTCAATGTAGTGCGGGTTGGGCAGGAACCTCACATCAAACACAAGGTCAGCGTCGATCGGGATTCCATGCTTAAAGCCGAAGGAAATAACATTGACGGTGAAAATGGATCGTTTGTTTACAGAGAATTCCTGGAGGATTTTTTCCCTGAGTTCTCTCGGCTTCATTGCTGAAGTATTATAGATTGTTTGCGCACGGCCTTTTAATTCTTCCAAAAGAAGTCTTTCCTGCTTGATCCCTTCCATCGGCAAACCTGAAGGAGCAAGCGGATGTGACCGTCGCGTTTCTTTATAACGTCTGACCAGGGCAGAATCATCGGCATCAAGATATAGGATCTGCGGTGTCACCCAGGAGGTTTCGGCCATATCATCAAGTGCCTGGATCAGGTGATCGAAAAACTCCCGTCCTCTCAGGTCCATTCCCAAAGCGACTTTGTTCATCTTTGTCCCTGATTCTTTCATCAATTCAAGGAATTTCGGAAGCAGAGTAGGCGGCAGGTTATCTACACAGAAAAACCCCAAATCTTCAAAGCTTTGAATGGCAACGGTCTTGCCTGCACCCGACATGCCTGTAATGATCACCAATTGACCATCATTTGTTGAACCTATACTCATTTCTCTTCCCCCTTGATTAACTTGGATCTAATTTATATGCCAGTAATTTAAAGTCTGGTGTGTATGTAAAGGTTCCGTATATCGTGCCTTTTCCATGTACCATGTATTCAAGAATGTGGCGGTCTCCTTCAGCCATGGGCAGATTCTTGATTTCATCAAATTCATGCCACTCCAGGATGCCTTCTTCACATTCTGTAAGATTGACTCCATCAGCTTCAGTAGCGAAAAAGGTAAACATCATCCACTCTGAAACGATTTTGTCGCCGTCTTTTATAATAAAAGTAAAAATCCCTTTGAGCTGAGGATTGCGCAGATAAATTCCTGTTTCTTCACGATATTCCCTGATGACAGCATCACGGATCGATTCTCCCTGCTCCATTTTTCCGCCTGGTGCCACCCACCAGTTTCGGCGCGGTTTCTGGAGAAGAAGAACTTTATCTTCGTTCATATATAAACAATTTGTCACTCGCTGCATTCATTTCACCTCAAGCTTTACATCTGTTAGCGTTGCTCTTTATTATACTATGATTGTACCTCACCTACAATGTTCGAACATTTACCATATGCTTTACCGCATTAACGCACTAAGAGGGACAGTCCCTCTTAGTGCGTTAATGCGGTAAAGGATCAGGGCAAAAAAAAGAGACACAGGCGATTCCTGTGTCTAACAAGGGATTTATTTCTTAAAAGGGGGTCAATTTCTTATTATCTATGATACCCGGATTGTGTTTCACTAGTGTTACAGTACGTTTAAGGTGTGATTACGGTTTGTTAATTATTTCTAAACAAGATTCTGTAATTTTTGACATGCCTTGTCGAAAAAGGAGAGCCCTTGTAATTCAAGGGCTCTTCCCGTTTTCAGCATAGAATCGCTGACGATTATTCGACAAGCAGTTTTTCGACAGATTACTTCTTCTCTGCCAATTTTTCTACAAGTTCTTCAACGTAATGTTGTGCTGCTTGAGCAGCTACACTTCCGTCACCCGTTGCGGTTACGATCTGGCGGAGCATTTTTTCACGGACGTCTCCGGCAGCAAAGATTCCAGGGATCTTTGTTTCCATTCTGTCGTTCGTTTCAATGTAGCCCATATCGTTTGTAATACCAAGGTCTTTGAATGGTTTTGTCAAAGGAAGCATTCCAATGTAAATGAACACACCGTCTGCATCGAATGGTTTTTCTTCGCCATTTTCAGTCGATACCAATGTGACGCTTCCGACTTTGCCGTCCTTTTCATTGATCTCTTTTACCGTATGATTCCAGATGAACTCCACCTTGTCGTTATTGAAGGCACGGTCCTGAAGGATCTTTTGGGCACGAAGCTCGTCACGGCGGTGGACAATCGTCACCTTGTTCGCGAAGCGAGTCAGGTAAACACCCTCCTCAACAGCAGAGTCTCCGCCTCCGACAACCACTAGGTCTTTTCCTTTAAAGAATGCCCCGTCGCAAACCGCGCAGTAAGATACACCGCGGCCGCCAAGTTCGTTTTCACCCGGCACGCCAAGTTTTTTCCACTCAGCACCTGTAGAGATGATGACAGCACGTGCCTTATACTCTTTAGCACCCGCTTTAATCGTCTTGTATTCTTCACCGTCTACAATTTCCTTGATGTCGCCGTATGCATATTCAGCGCCGAACGCCTTTGCATGCTCGAACATTTTGTTGGAAAGGTCCGGTCCAAGAATATGATCGAAACCAGGATAGTTCTCGACTTCCTCCGTGTTGGCCATTTGGCCGCCCGGGATACCGCGTTCCAGCATTAAAGTGGAAAGGGCCGCGCGGGATGTATATACTGCAGCTGTCATACCGGCCGGGCCGGCGCCAACGATAATGACATCATAAATTTTTTCTTCTGACATAATGAACACTCCTTTAATCGAAGTCTACCTTACAGAAATGGAACATGTTTTTTCATAAAAAAAGAAAGAGCAAACGATTTTCACTCTATCTTCATTCACACTTCACTCATCTCTGTAAATACAGATATCTAGTAGTATTTCCTATCTACTCATATCCTATAAAAAGGAGAGCATATTCGTCCATGAATATGCTCATTACTGCAGATAGGCTTCCACTATTTCCAAATATTTGTTCAGAGTGCCTGTCGTGATTCCATATTTACCTGAAATTAGGGTCTTTGTTTTTTTGTCTCCCCTTAGCCTGTGCCAGATATATTCCGTTGCGGCGGCACAAGCTTTGGCATTTTTCAATGACTTTTCCGCCTCAAGCAATTTGCATGCGATTCCAAACCATGTCAGGAACAAACCGGAATCCACAGCGCTGATCGGGTGATGCCTTTCATACAGCTCTATGGCTGTTTCATGGACATGCTTAATCATTTGGCTGCCTTTGATCGCTTTTCTGGAATCTGCATTCAGGATTTCAGCCAGATAAAGCTTTTCCGAAAAAGTAAAATCATCCACTGCGCCAAAGTCAGTATGTGTCAGAACATCCTTTTGGTGCTTGGAGACCGAAATCAGGAACAGTCCGAACAGCCTCTCTTCCGGATATTCGCTTTTCAGCTTTTTCAAAATGGACGAGACGTGATTTTCAAATCCTTCATTTTGTGAATGATCATCATTCCACGGCTCCGATCCCGCTTTTTCCGGATTCTCTTCCAGAACCCTTTTCCAGGCTTGCTCCGCGGTCTGCTCGTGCCCTGTGTGGTATGCAGCATGCGAAAGCCAGTAATAAAAACTCGCATCCCCGTGGAATCCTTGCTTTTGCAGCGATTTTAACCACTCGTATGCTTTTTCATTGCGGCCAATCAAGGCGAACGTGGCTCCAAGCTTATAACGCTGCTCAAAATGGAACGGACGGATTTTTTCAAGTCCCTCCATCAGTTCCTGCAGTTCTTCGTGCCTTTGCTGGTAAAAATAAAAGACAGCCGTGTTGCAAAGAGCATGAAGGTTTCCAGGATTTTTCTCCAGAACTTCTTCAAGTGTTGCGGCCGCTTTTTCCGTATTGCCAAGGTAAAAGTGCGCAAGCGCCAGGTTGTTGTAGGCAGACCAGTATTCTGGGTAATCCTGAATCACCTGCTCCAGGAGATCGACTGCCTTTTGAAAGTTTCCTGACTCCAGGAGGTTTCTTGCTTTTTCCTGGTTGGCGATCAGCTCATCATGTTCATAAAGCGTGTCCAGTGCCTCGTCCGAATCGAGCTCAAGGATCTCCAACAGTTCTTCAGCATCTTCACTGAATTCCCCGTACTCTTCTTTTTCCAAGTAGTTCGTCACGTGCGTGTAGGCTTCTTTGAACAGTCCAAGATGTGCGTAATTATTGGCTAAAAAGTAATGACATTCCGTCATATGCGGATCCAGGCTGTCGATGATCAAATGCAGCAGCTGGTTGGATTGTGTGTATTCGCCCATTTCCGTATGCACGATGGAAAGCTGGCAGGCGATCATCGGCTCTAACGGCTCAAGCTGAAGGGCGCGGTTAAGATATTTTTGGGATTTATTTAATTCCCTGCGGTGGTAAGCCTTGATTCCTTTGTTGAAATAGTACTCACCTGTGGGTACAAATGATAAAATTTTGCTTTTATCGTTTCTTGCATTTGAACCTTTTCTCATGAAAGTCCTCCGAAACGTATAGATTAACTACAGTAGTATAACATACATATTTCAGTTGCTAAACCACTGCCGAAGGATATTTTCTGGAAATAATTAATGTGAGGTGATTTCCGCTCCAGGTGTACGACTCCGCGGGGCGGGCGGTGAGCCTCCTCGGCTGCGCCTGCGGGGTCTCACCTGTCCCGCTTGTCCCGCAGGAGATCGTACACCTTCCGCTTCAATCAACAAAATTACTGTTTCTGAAAAGCTTTTTCAATGAATGATATCGGTGATATGGATTTTCTAAAAAGAAAAAAACTTTAATGCACTAAAAGGTACTATTACTTTTAGTACGATAAAGCGAGAAAGGGGACAGTCCCCTGATACGTTAGCGTATTAAAGGACTGTCCCCATCTATTGATATTTATTTATTATGGCGCTCTTCTAGTGTTTGGAAGACTTGGTTCAATGGAAGGTCCTGCTCTTTCAGGAGGACGAGCAGGTGATACAGAAGGTCTGCACTTTCCCATTTGAGTTCTTCTTTGTCGCGGTTTTTGGCAGCGATGATGACTTCGGCCGCTTCTTCACCGACTTTTTTCAGGATCTTGTCGACTCCCTCTTCAAAGAGGTACGTTGTGTAAGCTCCTTCAGGACGCTGGTCGAAACGGTCGGAGATGACCTTCTCAAGCTGTATCAGGATGGAACTTCCTGCAGCTGGACCCTCTTCGGCTTTATAGAAGCTTTCCTCGAAACAGCTTTCCAAACCTTTGTGGCAGGCAGGTCCTTTTGGTTCGACCTCAACCAGCACGGCATCCTGGTCACAGTCGTACTTCATCTCGACGATCCGCTGGGTGTTTCCGCTGGTGGCACCTTTATGCCATAGTTCCTGGCGCGAACGGGAGTAAAACCATGTTTCCCCTTTTTCGATCGACAGCTTCAATGACTCTTCATTCATATAGGCCAGAGTCAGCACCTTCTTCGTGGAGGCGTCCTGAACGATGGCAGGCACGAGCCCTTTTTCATCGAATTTTATCTTATTAATAATGTCGCTCATCTTACCACAACCCCCTTCTCCTTCAAATATTCCTTCACCTGTTCAACACTTGTCTCTTTATAATGAAAGATTGATGCTGCCAGGGCGGCATCCGCTTTTCCATTCTTAAAAATATGTTCAAAGTGTTCCGCGTTCCCTGCCCCGCCCGATGCAATCACCGGGATGGAAACAGCTTCACTGACCGCTTTTGTCAGCGCAAGGTTAAATCCGTTTTTGGCGCCGTCACTGTCCATGCTGGTCAGCAGGATTTCTCCCGCACCCAGTTTTTCAGCCTCCTGTGCCCAGGAAACAGCGTCCTTTTCCGTCACTTTCCTTCCGCCGTGAGTATAGACTTTCCATGTGCCGCTCTCTTCTTCATATTTGGCATCAATCGCCACGACAATGCATTGGGAGCCAAAATATTGGGCCCCTTCTGAAATCAATTCCGGGCGCAGGACAGCTGCAGTATTCAACGATACCTTATCCGCACCTGCACGCAAAATGTTTTTCATATCTTCCACTGAATTGATGCCGCCTCCGACCGTGAAGGGAATAGCAAGTTCCGAAGCCACTTCCCTGACAACATCGATCATGGTTTTCCGGCCTTCATGGGATGCGGAGATATCAAGGAAAACCAGTTCATCCGCTTTCTGCTTATCATAAAATTTCGCCAGTTCAACCGGGTCACCGGCATCTCGAAGCTGAACGAAATTGACTCCTTTCACAACCCTTCCCTCTTTTACATCAAGACATGGAATGATCCGTTTGGTCAGCATGACGACACCTCTTTTACAGCAGATTCAACGGAGACTTTGCCTGTGTAAATCGCTTTTCCGACGATGGCACCGGCAACGTTGTTTTCTTTTAAAACACGGAGGTCTTCCATGGAGCTCACACCACCGGAAGCAATCACTTCTTTCCCTGTCGCCTTTGCCAGTTCAACGACCGCCTCTACATTCGGCCCCGAGAGCATCCCGTCCGTTGCGATGTCTGTAAAAATAAAGGTTTCAGCACCTGCCTCAGCTAGTTCAACACCAAGGTCGACCGCCTTCAGCTCAGACGTCTCTATCCAGCCATGTGTCGCAACATAGCCGTCTTTGGCATCAAGACCGATGGCGATCCGTTCCCCATATTTCGCGAGCCAGCTTTTCACCAGGTCAGTCTGAGACACAGCAAGGCTGCCGATGATCACACGCTGGACACCATGATTCAAATAGTATTCAATATCTTCTTCCGTGCGGATGCCACCGCCGATTTGGACTTTGGCTCCCAGTTCATTGGCGACAGCGATAACGAACTTGTCGTTCACACGGCTGCCTTCCTTCGCGCCGTCAAGGTCGACCATATGGATCCATTCTGCCCCTTCATCCACAAACCTTTTCGCCATATCGAAAGGAGAATCCCCATAAACCGTTTCCTTGCTGTAATCGCCCTGCAGCAGGCGGACACATTTCCCGCCGCGCATATCGATTGCCGGATAGATTGTAAAACTCATTGTACCGCCTCCCGTTCCTGCACCAATTTGGTAAAATTGCGAAGCAGCTTCATGCCGAGATCACTGCTCTTTTCCGGATGAAATTGCATTCCAAAAATGTTATCCTTTCCCGCAATGGCCGGGACTTCCACCCCATACTCGGCTGTCGCCGTTACATGGCCGGAATCCGGCTCGGAAACATAATAGGAGTGGACGAAATAGACATGTTCTTCCACCAGTCCTTCAAGCAGAGGGGAATTGTTGACAAACCGAAGCTTATTCCAGCCCATGTGAGGAATCTTCATTTCCTGTGTCTGCCTTGGAATGCGGATGATGCGCCCTTTTAAAAGCCCAAGGCCTTCCGTCGTGCCGTTCTCTTCACTTTCTTCGTAAAGGAGCTGCATTCCCAGGCATATGCCAAGGAGCGGTTTCCCGCTGCCTGCATATTTTTTTATAAAGCCAGTCAATTCCTGCCTCTTTAAAAGAGTCATCGCATCGCGGAAAGATCCCACTCCAGGAAGAAGGAGGCCGTCAGCCTTCTCAAGTTCTTTCACATCTTCACTGATAAAATAAGGAACATCCAGCCGCTCAAGCGCCTTTCCGACACTGAACAGATTGCCCATTCCATAATCGACGATTCCGATCATTTATAACATTCCTTTCGTGGATGGCACCCCTTGAATTCTTGGGTCAACGGTCGTCGCTTCATCAAGTGCGCGGCCTAAGGCCTTGAAAACCGCTTCAATCATGTGGTGGGTATTCTGGCCGTAGTGAACGATGACATGAAGATTCATTCTCGCTTCCAAAGCCAGCTTCCAAAGGAACTCGTGGACAAGCTCGGTGTCAAAGCTACCAACCTTCTGGCTTGGGAACTCTGCGCGCATTTCCAGGTGCGGCCTGTTACTCAGGTCGACAACCACCTGTGCCAGGGCTTCATCCATCGGTACAAACGCATTGCCGTAGCGCTTGATCCCTTTCTTGTCACCCAACGCCTTTTGAAGAGCCTGGCCAAGACAGATCCCGATGTCTTCTGTGGTATGGTGGTCATCCACCTCAATATCTCCCTGTGCATTCACATTCAAATCGAACTGGCCGTGCTTTGTGAATAAATCCAGCATGTGCGACATGAACGGCACGCCCGTTTCAATATCTGAATTTCCGCTTCCATCTATAGTAAAGCTGAGCTCGATATTCGTCTCATTCGTCTTACGGCTCAACTCCGCCTTCCTGCTATTCTCCACAACACTTCACTCCTTCACCGTATTAAAAGGGACAGTCCCTCTTCGCGCTTTAACGCATTAACGCGACGGGGGACTGTCCCCCGCTGCGTTAGTGTGTTAAAGCATGAGTCATTACTTTTTGAATCGCGTTTCGACCGCCCGGGCATGGGCCTCAAGGCCTTCGAGACGCGCCAGTTTAGCGATTTTGCTGTAGTTATCCTGCAGCGCTTTTTCACTGTATGAGATCACGGATGACTTTTTCGTGAATTCATCGACATTCAATGGCGATGAAAACCTTGCTGTTCCGTTTGTAGGGAGCACGTGGTTCGGCCCGGCAAAGTAATCGCCTACAGGTTCCGAGCTATATCTTCCAAGGAAAATCGCTCCCGCATGCCGTATCTTCGCCATCGTCACCATCGGGTCGCTCGTCATGATCTCCAAGTGCTCCGGCGCCAGGTCATTGACGACTTCCACTGCTCTCTCCATATCTTCTGCAAGGTAGATGGCTCCGAACCTCTCCACCGACTCTCGGGCAATTTCCCGGCGCGGCAGGTCCACCAGCGCTTTGTCAACCTGCGCTGAAACCTCTTCCGCCAAATCACCTGAAGTCGTCACCAAAACAGCTGAGGCATTCACATCATGTTCTGCCTGTGACAACAGGTCTGCTGCAATTTCTACTGCAATCCCTGTTTCATCTGCCAAGACGACAATCTCACTTGGACCGGCAATCATATCAATCGCTACATCGCCGAACACTTCACGCTTCGCCAGGGCCACATAGATATTCCCCGGGCCGACAATTTTATCGACCGGGGCAATGCTTTCCGTTCCATAAGCCAGCGCGCCAATTGCCTGGGCACCGCCAACCTTCCAGATTTCTGTGACTCCCGCAATCTTTGCCGCGGCAAGAACTGCCGAAGGAATGCGGCCATCTTTACCTGGAGGGGTGACCATGACGATACGTTCCACTCCCGCTACTTTTGCAGGAAGGACGTTCATCAAAACAGAAGAAGGGTAAGCCGCTGTTCCACCGGGTACATAGACACCGACTGAATCAAGAGGGGTGATTTTCTGGCCCAGCAGGGTTCCGTTTTCATCAGTGTCAAACCAGGAATTCCTTCGCTGTTTCCCGTGAAAGTGTGCGATGTTTTCCGCTGCTTCTTCTATAATGTTCACCATTTCAGAACCGATTTCTTCAACCGCTGTATCGATTTCCACAGCAGAAACCTGCAATTCCTGAAGCTGGACGCCATCAAATTTTTCCGTGAATCTTAACAGGGCACGGTCTCCCTCAGACTTAACTTCATTCAGGATTTCCTGAACTGTTTTACGCTGTTCTTCTGTCCCGCTGTCGATTGAGCGCTTAATCGATAAACTCCCTTTTGCCTCAATGATTTTCATGGTGACTTCCCCTCCCTCTATACGGTGATATGGCTGACCACTTCTCTTAACCGTTCTGCCAGCTCATCAATCCGTTCATCCTTGATCCTGTAACTGACCGGGTTTACGATCAGCCTGGATGTAATGTCGACGATTTTTTCATACTCGACCAGTCCGTTTTCCTTCAGGGTCCTGCCTGTGGATACAATATCAACAATCCTGTCAGCAAGTCCGATCATCGGTGCCAGCTCGATTGAACCATTCAATTTAATGATTTCAACCTGCTCCCCCTGTTCCCGGAAATAACTTGATGCAATGGTCGGATACTTTGTCGCAATCTTAGGAGCCACTTCATTCATCTTTGTCCCCGGAAGTCCCGCAACAGCCAGATAGCAGGCGGAAATTTTTAAATCAAGCAGCTCATATACGTCTCTTTCTTCCTCCAGCATGACGTCCTTGCCGGCGATGCCGAGATCGGCGACCCCGTGTTCGACATAGGTAGGGACATCCATGGGCTTGGAAAGGATGAATGTCAGTTTCTCTTCGGGTACCTCGATGATCAATTTCCTGGAATCATCAAATTCCGGCGGAAGGTTGTAACCTGCCTGCCTCAGGAGCTCGAGCGCTTCATCAAAAATCCGTCCCTTCGGCATTGCGATTGTCAGTTCTGTCATCATTCCTCACCGCCTTTTCCGTTCTTGCCGATAAAATAACTGATCTCTGTAAATTCCTTAGAGAATTCATCTACATCGGTAATCCCTTTCCAGTCCTGCAGCACTACACTCTTCCCCTGCTGTCTCAATTCCTGCGCATACTGGATCGCTTCGCCTCTTCGCTCCCTGCTGAAGAGCACGCAATGATCGGTGGCCGGAGTTTCAGGGAATCCCAAAGCCTCCAGCGTATGGTCAAGCTGCAGAGCAAAACCCGTCGCACCTGATTCCTTTCCGAACTTCTCCATCAATTTATTGTAACGGCCGCCGTTTCCGATCGGAAAGCCGACATTCTCTGCATATGTTTCAAAAAGGATTCCCGAATAGTAGCTCATGTGGCTGACAAGGCTTAAATCAAACTTCACATATTGAGCAAGACCATAATCTTCAAGAAGCTCTGACAGTTCTTCCAGCTGTCCGATTGCTTCCCTGCCTGCCGAGCCCTCCATTAACGGATAGGCCTCCTGCAGCACGTCTTTTCCTCCTCTTAATTTTAGAAAAGAAAACAGGCGCTGCTTATCGATCGAAGATAAAGACAGACTGTTCACATGATCACGGAATCCAACATAATTTTTTTCATATAAGAAGCGGCTTAAAGTATTCGCCCGTTCTTCCGTTCCTAAAATTTCTCTGAATAGCTCTTTGACGAAACCGATGTGCCCGATCGAAATCGTGAAGTTTTGCAGTCCAGCTGCCTTTAACGAGGAAATCATCAGCGAAATCACTTCCCCGTCAGCGGAAATCGTTTCGTCGCCGATGCATTCGATTCCGAACTGTTCGAATTCCGCAGGCCTTCCTCCTTCTCTTTGCTGAGCTCGAAAGACATTCGCACAATACGCCAGTCTTAACGGCTGTTTGTTGCGCAAAAGCTTGGAAGCAGCCACCCTTGCAATCGGTGCTGTCATATCCGGGCGGAGCACAAGGGTGTGGCCCTGCTGATCGAGAAGTTTGAACAGCTGCCTGTCGAGAATGGCCGATGCTTCACCGACAGTTTCAAAGTATTCCAGAGTCGGGGTTTCAATAAACTGATAGCCCCAGGCTTTGATCGTATTTTCCATTTTCGTTTTTAATGATGCTTTTGCCTGATAGAGGTTTGGGAATGTGTCCCTCATCCCCAAAGGTTTTTCAAACATGAACAGCTTTGACATGACAACCACCTTTTTATTTGATTTTTACATTATCTATTTATTATGGCACTGCAGTCGATTTATTGAAAATATTTAAAATCCTTTAGTTCGCTAATGTGCTAATAAATTAAAGTTATATGTAGTGTAACTCTATCCTGAACGCCAGTCAACCGAAAATACTCTTTTTGATTAGCTTGCCCGGAATATAAAAAAAGACCCTCCAAGTGGGAGAGGATCAATGACGGGGCACAATGGTTTATCGACTATTTTCCGGATTTATCGGCGGTACCTAGTATTGTATCGGCGATTTTTTGAAATTATCAGCGATTATTTATTTTTATCGGCGATTTCTAAGATTTATCGACGATTCGACAAAAATCACCATTCCAACATCACAAAAAACCCCTCAGCCGCTAAAGCTGAGGGTCACACCTTATCCTTGATCACCGTAAATCTCATCGTCCTTCCATCGCTCGGCCAGTTCTTCCTTTGTATAAATGACCTTCATTGGATTGCCTCCGACAAAAGCGCCGGCCGGGACGTCTTTATGGACGAGCGTGCCTGCTGACACAATCGCACCGTCCCCGATTTTGATGCCTGGAAGAATCGTCGTGTTCGCACCGATCATGACTTCGCTGCCGATTTCCACATCGCCGAGGCGGTACTCTTTTATCAGATATTCATGAGCGAGGATCGTTGTATTGTATCCGATCACCGTGTTGCGGCCGACGGATATCTTTTCAGGAAACATGACATCGAGCATCACCATCAATGCAAAGGATGTTTCGTTCCCGATGTTCATTTTTAAAAAAGTCTTATAAAGCCAGTTCTTCATTCCCAAAAATGGTGTATACCTGGCCGCCTGAATGACTACGAAGTTTTTTACGACCTTGAGGAATGGAACGGTTTTATACACATGCCAAAGAGAATTTGCCCCGTCAACTGGATAACGGGTCGTCCGTCTCATCGTCTTTCCATCCTGACTACATCTAAAAGATCAGCCATCGTTTCCAGCATGAAATCGGGTTCATACTGGTCAAGATGCTCGCGGCCTTTCGCACTCCAGGCAACTCCTGCCGAATAGGTCCCGGCATTTTTACCTGCCAGGATATCATGATGGTTGTCTCCCACCATGATCGATTCCCCAGGTGTCGAACCAAGAGCTTCCAAGGCTTTGTTAATCGGTTCTGGATCCGGCTTGGCTTTTTCAACTTCATCAAGTGTAACGATGACATCAAAGAACTGATCGAGATTCGTCAGTTTCAATCCCTTGATGACCACATCGCGAACCTTTGTTGAGACGATTGCCAGTTTGTAGCCGTTCTGGCTCAATGTCTGTACCGTTTCAAAAACCCCATCGAATTCAGTGACAAGAGAATCATGTTTTTCCAGGTTGTATGTCCGGTACGTCTTGACCATCTCGTCAACAGCATCCGGTTTTACTCTTAGAAAAGACTCCTCAAGCGGCGGTCCCATGAACTGAAGGACATCTTCCCGTTTGTACTGATCCGGGAAGTACTTGTTCATGGTATGCAAAAAAGAAGAGATGATCAGTTCATTTGTATTAATCAATGTTCCGTCCAAGTCGAATAGTACTGTTGTGATTTTTTCACTCATAGAGTTGCTTCCTTTCCTTTGGCTTTTGTGACTTCAGCACGCCTCCAGATGTAGGCGACCGTCACTGTGAGCAGGACAGCCGTAACGAGCCTGATGATCAGGAGCGGCAGGACCGGGATGCCGAGAGGGACAAAAATCAATGTATCTTCGACCACGGCGTGGCAGGCAACTAAAAAAATGAAAGCAAGGGTGACATCCTTTTTGCTTACCCCGTCTTCCTGTACTGCGTGTATCATTACGCCTGCTCCATATGCAAGACCGATCAAAAGACCCGCTGCCATCGTTGTAGACGTGTTGGCGTTCATTCCCATGGCTCTCGTGAAAGGAGACATCCAATTGGAGAATGCCGCCAGCCACTTTTTATCTTTCAAGATTTGCAGACCGATCATAAGCGGGATGACAATCAGGGCAAGCTGCAAGATTCCATATCCTGCTTTTTCTAATGCCAGGAGAAGAATCTGTCCCCAGCCTTCCGGTTCTGCTCCTTGTGCCGGAATCATTCCATACTGGGCAAGTTCCCCGCCGCCATTCCATACAAGGTTGATGACAACCGCAGATACGACCGCCAATCCGATCCTCACCGTCAGGATGACCCAAATCTTCACGCCGACTTTAGCGGCAACCGATGACTCAATCAGCAGGTTATGGCAAAAGCTCAGCATCACAGCAACGATGAACACTTCTTTTACCGTAAGATCAAGCGAAAGGATTCCCCCAATGGCGGCATATAAATTCAGGAAGTTTCCGAGCACGAGCGGAATCGCCGCATCTCCGGAAAGGCCGAACAGCCCCATTAATGGTGAAATCTTATCGATGATCCAAGGCAAAATCGGTGTATGCTGCAGCATGACGACGATCATCGTGATAGGGAAAATGACCTTTCCCAATGACCAGGTTGTCTTCAAACCGGCAATTGAACCATTTTTTATTGATGTTCCAAGCATACTCCTTACTCCCCTTGTTCTATTATTTCTCTAGGCTTCTACGTCATTATAGGGTTTGGCTGCATAACCTTTCATTCTTCTGAAAATCCATAGAGCGACTGCAAGAAGGATCAACACGATAGAAATTACTTGGGCGATGCGCAGGTATTCCGTGAGCATCAAGCTGTCCGTACGCATTCCTTCGATGAAGAAACGGCCGATGGAATACCAGATTACATATGATAGGAACAGTTCGCCGACACGCAAATTCAGTTTCCGGCGGATAATCAGTAATAAAATAAATCCGGCAATATTCCAAAGTGATTCATATAAGAAAGTCGGGTGGTAATACACCCCGTTAATGTACATTTGATTGATGATAAAATCAGGCAGCATCAGGTTCTCAAGGAACTGACGTGTCACTTCCCCGCCGTGCGCCTCCTGATTCATGAAGTTCCCCCAGCGGCCAATCGCCTGGCCAAGGATGATGCTCGGTGCGGCGATATCAGCAAGCTTCCAGAATGACAATCCTTTTGCTTTCGCAAAAAAGTAAGCCGTCGCAACCGAACCGATCAACGCTCCATGAATGGCGATCCCGCCGTTCCAGATCTTGATGATGTCACCCGGGTTCTGCGAATAATAGTCCCATTCAAAAGCAACATAGTAGATGCGGGCAGAGATGATCGCAATCGGGATCGCCCAGACGATCAAATCGATAAATGTATCTTTCGGAAGACCAAGGCGGTCGCTTTCCTTCACAGCAAAATACAATGCCAATGCAATTCCCAATCCGATGATCAATCCGTACCAGTGAACCTGCAGCGGACCGAATTCGAACGCAATCGGATCAAGCGGTCTAATCGTTGACTCCATACCTCAAACACTCCCATTCTTCAAATCAAGAATCCTTTAACACACTACCGCACTGGGGGACAGTCCCCCGCCGCGTTAACGCGTTAATGCGCTGAGAGGGACAGTCCCTCTCAGCACGTTAAAGGGGTAAAGCATTTTTTAGAAATCGTCCTGATCGCCTTGATCGCCTTCATCAATGACCGTGCTCAAGCGGTTCGTGAACTGCTCTGCAGCATTGACGCCCATTCGTTTCAAGCGGACATTCATCGCCGCTACCTCGATGATGACGGCAAGGTTGCGCCCCGGACGGACCGGTACTGTCAATTTAGTGATATCCGTATCAATGATCCTCATTTTTTCTTCTTCTAATCCAAGTCTGTCATACTGCTTGTTTTTATCCCAAAGCTCAAGGTCAATGCAGAGAGTGATCCGCTTGTAACTCCGGACAGCTCCCGCTCCGAACAATGTCATAACATTGATGATGCCAAGGCCACGGATTTCCAGCAGATGCTCAATCAACTCAGGGGAACTTCCGACAAGCGTATCCGTATCTTCCTGGCGAATCTCCACGCAGTCATCTGCAACAAGGCGGTGGCCCCTTTTTACAAGCTCCAGCGCTGTTTCACTTTTCCCAACGCCGCTTTTTCCTGTAATCAGCACACCGACACCATAAATATCAACCAGGACACCATGAATCGCTGTTGTCGGGGCAAGCTTGCTTTCAAGGTAGTTGGTCAGCCGGCTTGAAAAACGTGTCGTTTTCATCGGCGTTCTCATCACAGGCACATCGTTGCGGTTGGAGGCATCCACCAGCTCCTGCGGAATCGACATATCCCTGCTGATGATGATCCCTGGTGTTATGTCGGTACATAACTGATCCATCCTTGACTTGCGCTGCGTATCATCCAATTTTTCCAGGAAACTCAATTCCGTTTTACCCAGCAGCTGAATTCTCTCTGCAGGATAATAATTGAAGTATCCGGCCATTTCCAATCCAGGTCGTGAAATATCACTCGTAACGATTGGACGATGAAGACCTTCCTCGCCGCTCACTAATTCAAGATCAAACTTCTCAACAATATCTTTTGCGCGTACTTTTGCCAAAAAGAAGTCCTCCTTTTTCATCTGCAAACTTTTATATGTAACTAAGGTTTTTTGACAGGTTTTATCTTAACCAGCTGCCCGGGTCTGAAATACATTTCCTCAAATGACAACCGTAAAGAATTTATCCTAACCCATTTTAGCACTTTTCTGCAGGTGACTACCACCTTGGCAGACCTTATTTTTCCTAGCAGGGTGTCCTAAATCATTTCCAATTCCTATTTATCAAGTGAAAATTGAATTGAGAGGTGGATAAAAATGAGATTTGCTATTGATGCCGGCCATGGCTACAGCACACCCGGGAAACGGAGTCCTTCTGGAATGAGAGAGTATGAGTTCAACAGGGCAGCAGCCCAATCCGCAAAAGAAACACTCCTATCTTATGAGGGTACGGAAGTCTTCTTTACCCATTCTGATCAAGAGGATGTCAGTTTAAAACGAAGGACCGAGATAGCCAACACCATGAAAGCCGATGTCTTCATTTCCATTCACGCCAATGCATTCGGCAGCGGATGGAATGAGGCTCACGGAGTGGAAACGTATGTGTATAAAACGAAACCCGCTGCGGCAGTCAGGCTTGCAGGCGCAATTCAAAACAAGCTTTTTTCCTCGACCGGCCTTGTAAACAGAGGAGTAAAAGCGGCCGATTTTCATGTACTGAGGGAAACAGAGATGCCGGCGGTCCTCGTTGAATGCGGGTTTATGACCAACAGAAAAGAGGCAGAGCTGCTAAACTCTCCTCACTACCGTACCCTTTGTGGACAGGCGATTGCCCATGCATTAGCAGATATTTACCGGTTGAGCCCAAAGAAGGGTGAAAATGCCAGCTTATATAAAGTCCAAGCGGGGGCATTCTCCAAAAAGGAAAATGCCGAGGCTCTGGCTTTGCGGCTTAAGAAGGCAGGGTTTGATGTGTTTATAACGCGGGATTGATGATTTTAGAGATTAACCCTCAAGGCATACACAAAAAAAGAGCGAGAAGCAGTTTCCATGCCTCTCACTCTTTTTTCTTTTTCATCGGTTCAATCACAGCTTTTTGGATCGCTATGTTGATGATGGACAGGATGATCGCGGCTAACAGAGCCATGCCAAATCCGTCCATTTCGAAGCTGTCTCCCATAATGCCGTCGGTCAGCAGTAATGTAACTGCATTAATGACAAACAGGAACAGCCCCAGGGTCAAAATAGTGGCGGGCAGTGTCAGCAAAATCAGGATCGGCCTTACCAGCACATTCAAAATCGCAAGAATGAAACTGGCAATGACAGCCGCTCCAAAGCTGGATACTTCAAATCCTTCAAAATATCCGGCAAGACTGACAAAGACCACCGCATTGATTAAAATTCCGATCAGCCATCTCATTCAATTTTTACCCCTTCTTATCTTTTAGGGAGTACAAACGCAGCGATAATATAGGCCAGGCCTAACGGGAAGAATCCTGTCGGGATCAGCAGTATGACAAAGAGGATTCTCAGTAAGCTTGCACTCATGCCGGTACGTTCGGCGATACCGCCCAGTACTCCTGCCAAGACCTTATTTGTTCGTGAACGAGCTAACGCCATTCATTATCATCCTCTCTAACATCTTATGTTTTGTCCTACATATCATTCTTCTCTTCTGATTTTTTTATGAGGACAGAACCTGTCTTTGTGTGAGCAAAGATATGAAGCTTCTTATCTGATTCACTTTCTTTGGAAAAGTGAACATGCTTCTGAACCACTTCATTTTTTTCTTCTACTATATTAATACCCTCCATCTCGATCTTAAAACTGCCAAGATTGGACTTCGCTTCGCCCTTCAGACCGATGGAATCCGGTACATATAAATCGATTCCGCCCGTCACAGCCTTCGCGTGGAGAGTATCTGCTCTCTCGCCTCTCAGGCTGCAGACAATGGTTCCATTCAGGGACTGAAGATCGGTTACTTTGACGTCCCCTTCCAGGTACACTTTACCGTTGATGGATTCCGCTTCGACACTGTCAGAGTAGATGTTGGCTAAATGGATGGCCCCATTGGACGTGTCAACCTCTGTCTTTTTCGTTGTCAGGTCCTTCAACTCCACTTTTCCGTTTCCTGAACGGACTTTGAACGAGTCAGCCTTTATTCTCTCCGACTTAACGGAACCATTCAATACTTTGACAGAGACCTTTTCATATTGTGATTGAGGGATATAAATCTTCGAATTAACCTTCATCCACTTCAGCTCAGTGGATAAACGCAGTTTCCCATTTTCTATATAAAAATCAGTATTACCCAAGAACGATTTGCGGGCTTCTTCCAGGTCATCTGTGCGGTAAACCTTCACCTGGCACTCCACTCGTACCTCGTCCTGGTCCCAAGGAAGAACCTCTACCTTTCCGTTTGCCACATCGACTGCAACCTCTTTCAGTGACCCAACTTCTGTTTCCTGGAAAACATGTGAAAGCTCAATCGACTTGTTAAATTCAAAATCCAGGTCAAAGTTCTTGATTTTGTTCAGTGCGGATTGAAAAAAGTCGACCAGCTTATCTTTTCCGTTATTGAGGTTCTGAGACGATTTTTCACCATGGTAATCTGTTTTTTCACCGGTGAAAATATTGGCCAGATCATCCAAAAGGTCTCCATCTTTTTCTTTATAACCGGCTTTCTCCTTATGTGGTGCCCCTTCTTTATCAAGGGCATCAAGCAGTGTCAAAGCTTCTTTTGTGGACAGCTGTCCTTTTTCAACCATTTCCAATATACGTTTACGTTCTTCGTTCATTCTTCTTCACTCCTTCAAATTTATAACAATACTTTAATTCCCTTATAGACATTCCAAATAACGACTACAAATGAAACGAGCAGCGAAAAACCTATGGCTATAAAGATGAATATCGGCACGCCGCTTCCAACTGATAGGATGCCAATGTCAAAGAAGATCCCCGCTATGACCAGCGGCAGTGCAATCAGCGGCAGCAGGTGGGATAGGAAAGCTGATTTTGCATGCTTTCTCGTTTCAGGATCAGTCGATAAGAAATACACGATGATCGGAAAAATGAATCCTGCGAAAAAGATGCTGAAATAACATAGTGATGAAAGCAGTTTGTTGGTCTCCAAGGAAGTCACTCCTCTCTCTGATAGTAATATTTACGATAGGACTCCTTAAAGGTTTCACTGTTTCAGTAATTTTGTTTTGTTTTCTGTAAAACTATCATCCCATATCTTTGTATTTCTTCCCTCCATCTTCAGGCTGAGAAACGATACGTATTGGGATGTGTTTTTTTTCGGTTTTACTTAAATTGTGCAGTTGATTTCCGCTCCAGGTGCACGACTCCGCGGGGCGGGCGTTGAGCCTCCTCAGCTGCGCTTCCGGGGTCTCACCTGTCCCGCTAGTCCCGCAGGAGATCGTACACCTTCCGCTTCAATCAACACAATGATCCCTTTGTCGCATAAAACTTTAAGATATCAACTTTTCTCCCTAATAAGTATTTCCAAGCAAATCACTCTCTTAGCACGTTAAAGCGTTAACCCACGAAAAGGGACTGTCCCTCTTCGTGCTTTAAAGTGCTAAAGTGAAGCAGCAGTAAAAAAACAAGTCCCCCTTGGTTGGAGGACTTGTTCGGTCAGAATCACCGGCTGCTGCCGACTTCTTCTTTTTCTTTGATTCGTTTTTCCATTCTTGCTCTGTCGCGGTCGAGGATCGGTTTCAGGTATTTACCTGTGTAGGATTCCGGCACTTCTGCCACTTTTTCAGGTGTTCCTGAAGCGACGATGGTTCCGCCTTTGTCTCCGCCTTCAGGTCCCAAATCGATGATGTAGTCTGAAGCTTTGATGACATCGAGATTATGTTCGATAACCAGGACGGTATCACCGTTTTCGACAAGACGCTGAAGAACAACCAGCAGACGGGAAATGTCATCCACATGGAGGCCGGTTGTCGGCTCATCCAGGATATAGAGGGAACGGCCTGTCGAGCGGCGGTGAAGCTCAGAAGCGAGCTTCACACGCTGTGCTTCCCCGCCGGAAAGCGTAGTTGCAGGCTGTCCCAGCTTGATATAACCCAGACCGACATCTGCAATCGTCTGCAGTTTGCGTTTGATTTTCGGTATATTTTCAAAAAATTGCAGTGCATCTTCAATGGTCATTTCCAGCACATCTGCAATATTTTGGCCTTTATATTTCACTTCCAGCGTCTCCCGGTTATATCGTTTTCCGTGGCACACTTCACAAGGCACATAAACATCCGGAAGGAAGTGCATTTCAATTTTGATGATTCCGTCCCCGCGGCATGCTTCACAACGTCCGCCTTTTACGTTAAAGCTGAATCGGCCTTTTTTATAGCCGCGCACCTTGGCTTCATTGGTGCTCGCATATACGTCACGGATATCATCAAATACGCCGGTGTAGGTAGCCGGATTGGATCGTGGTGTCCTGCCGATCGGTGATTGGTCAATATCAATCACTTTATCAAGATGCTCGACACCTTTGATCTGCTTGTGCGCACCAGGCTTCGATTTCGCCTTATGAAGCTGCTGGGCCAGTGATTTATGAAGAATCTCGTTGATCAGTGTACTTTTCCCTGATCCTGATACACCTGTTACCGACGTAAAGATGCCCAGCGGAATTTTCACTTTGACATTCTTCAGGTTATTTTCTTTGGCACCAACTACCTCAATGAAGCGGCCATCCGGCTTTCTCCGTTCAACCGGAAGCGGGATGAATTTCTTGCCGCTTAAATATTGGCCTGTTAATGAATTGTCATCATCCATGACTTCCTGCGGTGTACCTGCAGAGACAATCTCACCGCCATGCACCCCCGCTCCAGGACCGACATCAATCAGGTAATCGGCCGCAAGCATCGTATCCTCATCATGCTCAACGACGATAAGGGTATTTCCGATATCCCGCATATTCTGCAGGGTGGAAATCAAGCGGTCATTGTCCCTTTGATGAAGACCGATGGACGGCTCATCGAGAATATATAGGACACCCGTCAAGCGCGAACCGATCTGGGTTGCGAGTCTGATACGCTGTGCCTCCCCTCCGGACAGGGTTCCGGCTGCACGGCTGAGTGTCAGATAATCCAGACCGACATTGACCAGGAAGCCGAGCCTTTCTCGGATCTCACGCAAGATCAGGTTAGCGATTTTCATTTCTTTTTCCGATAATTCCAGTTTCGCGAAGAAGGCTTCCCCCTCTTCAATGGAGAAGGCAGTCACTTCACCGATATGAAGGGAATCCACTTTCACCGCAAGACTTTCAGGCTTCAAGCGGTATCCTTTACATTTAGGACAAGGCTGCTCTCCCATATATTTTTCCATCTGTTCGCGGATAAAATCAGAGCTTGTCTCTTTATACCGGCGTTGAACGTTATTGACGACACCTTCAAACTGGATATAGTTTTCACGCACCTGTCCCCAGTCATTTTCATAGCGGAAATAAACTTCTTCGCCTTTTGATCCATAAAGAATCTTATCCAATTGGTGTTTCGGCAGATCTTTCACCGGTACATCCATATCGATGCCGAAATGGTTGCAGACCGCTTTCAGCAACTGTGGATAATATTGCGAGCTTGTCGGCTCCCAGGGTGCAATGGCATTCTCATTCAACGTCTTATCCCAAATTGGTATAATCAGGTCTTCGTCTACTTCCAGTTTGGCTCCGAGACCGTCACAGCTCGGGCAGGCACCAAACGGACTGTTAAAAGAAAACATCCTTGGTTCCAGTTCACCGATCGAGAAGCCGCACTCCGGACAGGCATGATGTTCACTGAACAGCAGCTCCTCTTCCCCGATGACATCGATGATGACTCTGCCGTCAGCCAGGCGCAAAGCTGTTTCAAGCGAATCGGAAAGGCGTGCTTCCACTCCTTCCTTCACAACGACACGGTCGATGATGACTTCAATGTCATGCTTCTTATTCTTTTCAAGGTCGATATCATCTCCAAGGTCAAGGACTTCGCCGTCCACACGCACCCTTACGTAACCTTGCTTTTTGATATCTTCAAATGTTTTAGCATGAGTGCCTTTCCTTCCGGAAACGATGGGTGCCAGCACCTGCAGTTTTGTACGCTCAGGGTATTCCATTATTCTATCGACCATCTGCTGAATGGTCTGCGAGCTTATCTCAATGCCGTGTATCGGACAGACCGGCCTTCCGACGCGGGCAAATAATAATCGAAGATAATCATAGATTTCTGTTACCGTTCCTACCGTTGAACGGGGATTCCGGCTGGTCGTTTTTTGATCGATGGAGATTGCCGGCGACAACCCTTCAATTGCATCGACATCCGGTTTATCCATCTGCCCGAGAAACTGCCTTGCATAAGCAGACAGCGACTCGACATACCTTCTCTGACCCTCGGCGTAAATGGTATCGAAGGCCAAAGAGGATTTTCCCGATCCGGATAAGCCTGTCAATACAACAAGCTTATCCCTTGGAATGGTCACATCCAGGTTTTTTAAATTATGAGCTCTAGCTCCTTGTACTACAATTTGATCTTTAGCCATTTACAGGTCATCCTTCCGCTTTTAACTCTAGAATCGTGTCACGCAGTTGGGCGGCACGTTCGAAGTCCAGCGCTCTCGCTGCTTCCTTCATTTCTCCTTCTAAGCTGGCAATAAGCTTTTCTCTCTCTGGTTTCGTAAGCTTCGCAACCTTCTTTTGCGGTCCCTCGTACTCAGCCTGTTCTTCTGCCGCATGAGTGGCACGGATAAGGTTTGGAATGTTTTTCTGAATCGTTTGCGGGGTGATTCCGTGCTTTTCGTTATATTCCATCTGTATTTCACGGCGGCGCTGCGTTTCATCCAAGGCCTTTTGCATCGAATCGGTAATTTTATCTGCATACATGATGACATGGCCGTTTGAGTTACGGGCTGCACGGCCGATCGTCTGGATAAGGGAACGTTCTGAACGGAGGAATCCTTCCTTATCGGCATCCAGGATCGTCACAAGCGACACTTCCGGAATGTCCAGTCCCTCCCTCAGAAGGTTGATACCGACGAGGACGTCATATTTACCCATCCGCAGGTCACGGATGATTTCAATCCGCTCAAGGGTCTTGATTTCCGAATGCAGGTACTGAACCTTGATTCCGATCTCTTTCAGATAAGCCGAGAGATCTTCAGACATCTTTTTCGTCAATGTGGTTACTAATACACGTTCGTTTTTCTCGATCCGTTCATTGATTTCTCCAATCAGGTCATCAATCTGCCCTTCAATTGGACGCACATCGATAGTCGGATCCAGCAGGCCTGTCGGTCTGATGATCTGCTGAATCATCTCAGGACTGTGCTCTTCTTCATAAGGTCCCGGCGTCGCCGATACATAGACAAGCTGGTTCGCCTTTTTCTCAAATTCTTCAAACTTGAGCGGGCGGTTATCCATCGCTGAAGGCAGACGGAAGCCGTGATCGACCAGAACTTTTTTACGCGCCTGGTCACCATTGAACATCCCCCTTATTTGGGGAAGTGTCACGTGGGACTCATCGATCACTATCATAAAGTCATCCGGAAAATAATCCAGAAGCGTATATGGCGTCGATCCTGCGGGACGGAGTGTCAAGTGACGTGAATAGTTCTCAATTCCCGAACAGAAGCCCATTTCCCTCATCATTTCGAGGTCGTACCTTGTTCTTTGCTCCAGCCGTTGTGCCTCAAGAAGCTTATTTTCTTCTCTCATTACTTTCAGCTGTTCTTCAAGTTCCTGCTCAATGTTTCCGATGGCAATCCTCATCTTCTCTTCACGGGTAACGAAGTGGGATGCCGGGAAAATCGCAACGTGATCTCTTTCCCCGATGATTTCGCCTGTCAGGGAATCCACTTCCCTTATACGGTCAATTTCATCTCCGAAAAACTCTATACGCATACAATGTTCATCTCTTGAAGCAGGGAAAATTTCAACGACATCCCCGCGGACCCTGAATGTTCCGCGCTTAAAATCGATATCATTACGGGCATATTGAACATCGACCAGCTTACGGAGCAGCTGATTCCGTTCTATTTCCATCCCTACTCTTAGTGAGACAACAAGATCGCGGTATTCCTCAGGCGAACCGAGACCGTAAATACAGGAGACACTGGCAATGATGATGACATCCTTCCGTTCAAACAAGGAAGAAGTGGCCGAGTGCCGCAGTTTATCGATCTCATCATTGATGCTTGCATCTTTTTCTATAAATGTATCTGTCTGTGGAACATAAGCTTCCGGCTGATAATAATCATAGTAACTGACAAAATACTCAACCGCGTTGTCAGGGAAAAACTCTTTGAACTCGCTGTACAGCTGTCCGGCGAGTGTTTTGTTATGTGCGATGACAAGGGTGGGCTTGTTGACTTCCTTGATGACATTGGAAACCGTAAACGTTTTTCCTGTCCCCGTCGCCCCCAGCAAGGTCTGATGCCTTTTTCCATCGCGTATGCCCTGGGCGATTTCCTTGATGGCTGCCGGCTGGTCCCCCTGCGGCTGGTATTTCGATTTTAATTGAAATTGATCTTTCACCATCCTGCCTCCCGTTCAAATAGACTTATATATCAAATATACCCTGTATGCTTGTTCTCTAAAGCCTCTGTATTCAATATTCTCATTCTACCACAAGCTCAGTAGAAAAAACCAACAATAAACGAACAAAAGTTCGCATATCTTTTCTTCGGAAAATGTACAAGAACCATATAAAAAAAGACCGGTTTCCCGGCCATATTCAAATCCTATTTATAAATAAAGATACTTCTTTTTTAAAAAGCCCGTTCTCTTCTAAAAAAGGATAGTGGTTGCTGTTTTCAAAAACGGCAAGCTCTGCATTCCGGATCTCTTCCGCCATTTCGATCGAGAATTCCACCGGGCATTGAACGTCGTGTTTTCCACACATGATCAAAGTTGGAGCGGAAATCAATTTCAATTTCCTCGTGACATCAAATATTTGAAACTCCCTGTTCATGAAATTCATGCGGATAGCCGATAACCCTTTATGTATGTTTTTATTGAAATAATCATGGTAGAGTTCAGGTTTATAGAGTGACAGCTTTATCCTGTTCATCGATATGTCTTTTCTCTCTTCTATGGATAAATCCGCTTGCTTCAGACGTTCATTATATTCCTGCATGGTCCCGAACTGTGGATGGGAGGAGTGATAGATACACTCTTCAGAAAAAGTGTAAAAATCCCTCGCCGCTGCCCCGACTGCTATCAACCCCTTCAGGCTGTCGGAAAAGTAGATTCCATAAACGATTCCGAGGATCCCGCCTGTCGAATGTCCGGCAAAAATCCACTTTTCATATCCGAGTGAATCCCGGATGGCTTCCAGGTCAAAAACCGTTTCCAGCAGACTGAGCTGATAATGTTCCTGGGCTTTTTCCGAGCCTCCCGCTTCCCGAAGGTTCACTAGTATGACTTTGTGAGTCCCCGTGAATTCTTCGGCAAAATAATCCCCGGTGTCATTGAAAATAGAGTAATGATGCGTGACACACAGCGGGTCTCCTTCACCTGCAGTAAAGACTTCAAAAGATCCCCTATCCGTTTCAACCATCATCCTTTCCCACTTTTTCATCGTACTTTCTCCCCTTTTAAACAATCTGCAGCAAGATTGCTGAACTCTCTTAAGTAATGAAGATAATTGCTTCCTCCGTAGTTATAGCGTTTGTTATACATCTTAACGACCACCGCGTTATGTTCCGGAATGACTAATACAGTTGGACCAGTGACACCGAGAATCTGATAGGAGCCCCTTGGCACCCGCTCACCCAGTTCACTTTGTGCAGCCGGCTCCCCCTGTACAAACCAAAAGAACCCGTTTTGAGGCAGGTCTTTATTTTTATAAGAAGGACTTTGGATGGTGGCAGCGAGTTCGATGACTTCCCGTGGAACAATCTGTTTTCCATCTGCTTTCCCCATGTTCAAGTGGAGATTTCCCCATAAGGCAAGCTCCTTGGCAGAAACAAAGAGATTTGATTCCATCCCGTTTGCGGTCTTGCCCAGCTTGGAAATGGCTCTTTCGGCAGGATTCATGATGACTTCCGCAAGATTTTCACAAGGTTTTATTTCCCATGCTGTTTCGCTGAATCCCAGCGGGTCAAACACTCTTTCTTTTAAAAGCTGTGGAAAACTTTTACCGTACAGTCTTTCCATCAATTCGGTCATCATTAAAATGTTTATTCCTCTATACGCCCAGTCTTCTCCCGGAGGGAATTCCCGAAAAGGTATTCCACCCTCCGTTTCATGGAGCCCATGTGAATGGGTAATGAGATGGCGGATTGTCGTGCCGCCAAGCAGCTTCCGGTCATATTGAGGAAAATAATCCACAGCCAGATCATCAAGGCTCCCGATATTCCCTTCATAAACAGCATAAGCCGCTGCAAGCCCCAGGTAGCTTTTCCGGGCAGAGGCAATATTGAACCTGGTACTGCTGCTGACAGGGTTAGCATCGGGTGAATTTGATTGAGCGCCGCTGTAGTGTTCCAGCACCGTCTGGTTATCTTTGATGATGAACAAGGCAGCTCCTGAACTGTGGTTTCGAGTCTTTATATCTTCAACCCATGAAATAAGGCGTTCATACATGGCGGATCTCTCCTTTTTTTGAGATACCTAAACAATTCTAGATAGAGATCCCTTTACCTTGTTAATAACTTTGGGGATAGATTGTTGATTATGTGGATTGTTTGTTGATAACTTCCCGTTTTTGTGAATAATATGGGTATAAGTCCGTTTACTCTAATATCAACCTGTGATTAACTCTTGTTTATCCACAAAATACTGTTAGTTATCCACTTTTTCAACCAAAATAAAAAAGCACCTGACATGATCAGGGCTTCAATTGCGATTTCTCGCTTTATTCCTCATTCGGTTACTGTACCAAAAGCCTGCTGTAAGAGATGCGGCATCCACCACAATCAGGCCCCACGAATCAGTATATCCTTTATAAACGGAAGCTGCTATCAGAGCGACCGTCAACACCAGACCGACAATGTGGTTATATGTTACTCTCGTAAACAGGACGACGAGCAGTCCAGGCAGGAATATGCCTAAAATATATTTTGAAACCATTCTATTCTCTCCTCAAAGTATCCGTTATCTTTATTTTACCAAAAAACGAATTGGAAGAGTTAGTTTAATCTTTCGAACTGCTGAATCCTTCAACAATTTTCTTTGTCATTTCACTAAGCTGTTCATGCGGTATGTTTTTCTCAGAAAGCATTTCTGGAAGGATGTCATTGAGGAAGTACTGTACAGAGTCCATTTCATGAAATTTCAGGATGGTGGCAAGCGCCTCTTCATAGATCTCCAAAAACAGCGGTTCGGGATTCCCTTTTTGAATCTCTCCGAAAGATTCATAAAGTAAATCAATCTTATCGGCTACCGAAAGAATCCTTCCTTCAAGGGTGGAATCTTTTCCTTCCTTGAACCTTTCACGGTATACATCCTGATATTCTTCAGGAAATTCCTGATCGATGAACTTGGTGATCATTTCCTCTTCCACTTCGCTGAACAGCCTGCGCAGCTCTTCGGAAGCGTATTTTACCGGGGTTTTGATATCCCCCGTAAACAATTCAGCGTAGTCATGATTCAACGCTTTTTCATAGAGCGCTTTCCAGTTGATGGCATTCCCATTATGTTCTTCTACCGTCCCAAGGAACTGCGCAATCTTGGTGACTTTGAAGGAATGGCTTGCGACATTATGGTCCTGGTATTTGAACCTTCCCGGACAGCGGATGAGTTTCTCCACGTCTGAAAGACTTTTAAAATAATGATGGATCCCCATAAAATCCTCCTCCCTGCCAACTAGTCTCTATTTTTTGGTTTCATTCATTATACTCCTTTTCATTCCCTGTTCAACATTTTTTTAACATAATAAAAAATGGCTTTGTTAAAAGAGTTGGAAAACAGAGTCGGAAGCTGGTGTTTGGCTTTCTCCAGAATCACGAGTTCATGCTGGGGATGCTCCTTATACAGCCGATATTGATTGTTGATCCAGTCGGATTTGCCGCCATAAATGAGCAGGAGCGGTACCTTCAAGTCAAGAATGCGGTCCGTACAGTTATAATACAGCGATTGCTTATAATAGTGATACCAGATGCTGCGATTGGCTTTCTCCATATGTTCATGAAGCTCCTGTTCAGCTTCAGGGGTCTTTGCATGGGCTTTGGATAAAACATTGATCATCAATTGCGGCTTCTCTTTGATCGTCCTCATGCCGAGAAGATGCATCACCTTCAGGCGGACCGTCTGTACTTTGGGATATCCACCTGCCAGTATGAGGATTTCCACCATATCAATATATTTAAAAGTAAACTCCTGGGCAATCACACCTCCAGCCGAATACCCCAGCAGAACACATTTGCTGATATCCAGATGGTCCAGGACCGCCTTTACTTCTTCTACGTATGTATCAATACTGACAAAGTCCTCTTCATTATAAGAATCGCCATGTCCGCTGAGGTCCGGGATGATCAAGCGGAACTGTTCCTTCAAAGGGTTCTGGTAAATAAATGATTTCCTGCCGAGTCCCGGGGGATGAATCATTAATATCGGCACCCCTTCCCCGTAATCCTCGAAAAATAACTCCCTGTCCTTGAAGCTGCAAACGGCCATTCCAATCCCTCCTCCTGCACAATTTCCCCTTAGCTTTGGCAGAAAAAAGACATAACATACAGAAAGTGGGCAAACTTTACCGCTTTAAAGCACTGGGGGACAGTCCCCCGCCGCTTTAAAGGGTTAAAGTGCATCCTATAAAAAAATCCTTTCCATTGTGCGGAAAGGATCTCAAGTTATGCTTGGGAAGTGATTGGATGTTTGAAGGTTTCCGGCAGTACCAGGCCATTGGCGGTTTTGACGAAAAGCACTTCATCACCTTTGAACGGTACCGTTGTAAAATTCTCTGAGCTGTTCTGGAATGTAAAGTGAAAGTGCACTTCCTTAATTTCAGGAGTGGCTATCTCTGTTGCCAGAACCTTCAAATCTATTTCTTTAGGGCTGATGACATCAAATAGATGAAGGATGCTACCTTCCTTTTTCATAAGGATGACCGTTTCTTCTTCTGCCCAGTAATAGATATCATCCGGAAACACATAGGTACAATAGAACAACAGCAATTCCGCCGTGTCAGTTGTGCTGAATGTTTTCGCCACAGGCACCTTTCTCTCTGCTAATTTATGTATGAAGCTTAAATCTTCTTTATTATCAGCGTCCAGTTTTTGAAGCGTGATTCCTTCCCCGCTCCCGGAGAGCTTCATGACTGGCTGCTGCTCCCCGACGGACCTAAAGCCAAACTTCGGATAGTAATCCAGGACGGTACTGTTTGCAAAGAGGTAAATCAAATCAACATCTTGAAAGTCTTCCATTACCTTGTTCATAAGTGCACCCGAGAGACCTTTTCCCCGGTAATCAGGATGTGTCATGACCGTTCCGATTTGAATTGCACTCTTTCGTTCGCCACTGATGATTAAGTTTATTTTATTGACCGACACATTGGCAATGATGTTATTTCCCTCTGCAAAAGAATATGGTTCATACTTATCTGTCCAAAAGCCAAGCTTATACCATTTCTCAAAACTGATTCCGAATGTATCGAGAGCCAGTTGATTGAAGCTCTTCCTTAAAACATCATCGTCCCTGTACCCCTTGATGAATCTATAATCCCTCATCTATATTCCCCCATTTCTCATCGCACTTTACTGCGTTAATGCGCTGGGGGACTGTCCCCCAATGCATTAATGTGCTAAAGCAACCAACCTTAAAATAACAGCAGCCATGTCAGGACTGCTGTCTAGAATACTTTATTGATTCAGTTTTGCAGAAGTCGGGGCTGTTTTCCCGCCTTTGGGAGTCAGCCAGACTTCCAGCGTGGTTCCCCCTTCGAAATCTTCATCAGGCGGAAGTTCGATTGTATAAGACAACTCTTCTCCCTGAGCCAATGTTTCTTCACCCAGCACCTGCATGAAGGCTGCTGTGCTCGAGTATAAATACACCGTCTTGCCCTCTTCATCTTTTACTGCGTAATCATAACGCTGAGAACTAGTAAATTCGAAAGTCACTTCTTTTTCAGTCTGATTTTTGACGGTATAAACAAACTGCCCGTTTTCATTCTTCATCAATGATGGTTCAATTTCTCCTGCCACAATTCCTTGCCCCCCGTCTTCAATCGCATCTCCCTCATTGCCTCCGTTCCCCTGGGAACCATTACCTGCCTCTCCCGAACCGGAATTCTCACCCTGCTCCACACTCATTCCGCACGCTGCCGTCATTCCGATGGTAAAGAGCATAATCATAAGAACCAATACACGTTTGATCATTCATCAACACTCCTTTCTTCCTTTTATCTCCTCTTATAGGAGTGGACGGTAATCGTAAGATAAAGTTACACTTTTTTCTGAAAATGGTCTTCTGTAAAACAAAAGCCTTATGAGAGGAGTCCCTCATAAGGCATTCAAGTCATATCCACTTCTATACCCTTTTAAACAAAATGATACCCGACTTTAGACGACCACTCACGATCTTCCTCAACAAAGATAATGCCAAGTTCATGGTGATCTCCCTCATAAAGGGCGCCCTGAGCAAAGCGGATCTGCCCGTTTGTATCAATTACTTCCAGCTTACAGTATGCCCGGTTCTGCTGGAGAGCCTCATAGAATTCTTCTTCGGTCTGTACATGGAATCCATTTACCTTTGTCACCATTTCTCCGGAAACAAGGGACATTTTCTCAGCCGGGGAGCCCGGAAGAATGGCCAGGATCATCAAGCCTTGAGACTTTCTTGAGTAAAAATACGATTTCTCGCTGTCCTGCACTCTCTGCCTGTAAGCCATCCATTCACGGCCGACAATCGCCAAGAGGGCTCCGGCAATGGAGACAAGTGGAGCGAAGTAGCCTGCTACTGCAATGGTCAGTATAAGTGCCCCAAACCAGAAAACTCGGTTTCCGGTTTCCTTGATGCTGATATGCGGTAGAGTGCTTCTGACAAGCTGACCGAAACCAATAAGAAAGGGAAACAGTATCAACGAATAGGTCTGGGATCCGACCGTGAATGCCGGCCACCAGGTCCAAGGCATATCCAGAGAACCCACCGGCATCAGCAGGAACATCGGCACGACCCAGAGCTTCTTTCCTTCCTGAACGCCGACTTTCAAACCGCGGGAACTTCTGATCAATCTTGGTGATGTCTTCTTCCAGCCGCTGTGGCTGATGAGTACACCTTCAATCAAAAGCAGCGTTCCCAGCAAAACGACAACAGCATTCAGCAATCCTTCATTCAGCTGCTCGAAATATGTATTGAAGATTGGCAATTCCACCTTAAAATAATAGATCGCCAAGAGCAGGAAATATCCAATTCCGACAGTATACGCCGGAGTCAGCAGCCTGGTTTTGAAAGTCAATGCCAACAGGATTGTTACCCCTCCAATCAACAGCAGGCTTCCAAACGGAATTACAAGCCCCGCTCCGATTGTCAGCAGCGAAAACCCGAGACCCAGTAAAAGTCCCAAGGGAAATAAAAAACGGATTTCATGATACATATCAAAAATCCTCGTATGCAGTTCGCGCCTCTCCCGCTTCACACGGAAATAGCCGCTGAACAAGGCAACTATAATAGAAATATATAATAGCGGATTCAAAAACAGCTTGCCGCCTGCTTTCATAATCTCCACAAGCCAATGCTGTACCAATGGTGTTCACCATCCTCAACGTGTTAATCTTTTCTATTATTTTAACAAATCAGCACGGTAAAACCTATTGAATTTTAATATAATCAATCTACTAATTTTTCCAGCCATTCGACAAGGAGACTTTTTCCCGGGAAATATAAAGGAAATTGCAAGCTGCTGACGAATGGTTAAGTGAAGGTTGTCGGGAGGAATGTCAATTGGATGTCGTTGTTTACTGGAATCATGTCGGAAGAGAGCATGGGAAATTAGAATATACGAAGGACCTGAGGAAAAACAGGCCGGAAATAATCGAGGAAGCGCTGCAGTTAAAAGAAGACCGGGCTTTGAATCAGGAGAATCCACACAGATTTCTGGCATTGGATGAATCCACGGTGATTGAACTGCCGCCTGAAAGTTCAAATAAGAAATTCATCATCATTTACCAGCTGGAACTCGGACTTCAATTTTCATATGGTTTTAAAAGTTCTCATCAGGGCTGGCTCATTGATATCGTCGAATATGAAAAGAAACGGGACGGATTGATATGTGTCCATGATCTGCTGATCGATATCCGTGTGTTTGAGGACGGGAGTTATCATGTTGTTGATATGGATGAGTTTTATGAGGCTTATTCTTTAGGGGCACTTTCTGAAAAACAGGTGTCACACAGCCTGAATGCTCTGTCCGATATATTGGGAAGGTTGAACAAAAAACAATTCCCTGGGGAACTAATAGAGGAAATAAAGCAGCAGTATTATTAAGAAGACCCGGCAAGGACCGGGCCTTCTTTATCTTTATTTCTTAATGCTTTTACCTTCCCTCAATCCAACCTCTTCAAATAATCCAAAGCAGCCTTCAACTGCACGTCATTCTTCTCATCTTTTACCGCTGAATAAATCTCCTCCTGAAGTTTGGAGGCTGTTTGACTGTCAATTTTACCCGTGGCACCCAGTTCATGTTTCTGCTGAAAACTCTTGACTGCCGCTTCTGTTGCTTCATTATAATAACCGTCGGTCCGTCCTGGATTGTATCCCAGTCCTTCTAGCATCTGCTGGGCATTCTTCACTTGTTCGTTGTTCATTTCAGGAACAAGCGGCTTTTCTGCTTCTAGAGGATGGGCATAGAAGTAGGCAGGCTGTTTGACCGGGATATCAGGCTGGATTCCTTTTTTATGGATCCAATTGCCTTTAGGGGTCAGCCATTTAAACATGGTAAGCTTGATGTTGCTGCCATCACCCATTGGATATGGCTGCTGGACTGTCCCTTTACCGAATGTTTTCGTTCCGATCAGCGGATAGCCCCCACCTTCCTTCAACGCTCCTGCAAGAATTTCAGATGCCGAGGCACTTCCTTCATCGACAAGGACCGTGATAGGATAAGATTTCTTCTCTTTAATCTCGGAGAAATATTTCAAAGTCTCGCCATTTCGCTCCTGAATCTGGACATATGGAATATCGTCTGTTATAAACTCCGCAAGCATTTCATTGACGCTCGACAACAGGCCGCCTGGATTTCCCCGGACATCGATGACAAGGCCGGAAAGCCCCTGTTTCTCCAAGTCTCCTAGCTGCTTTTTAAAATCCTTGGATGTGTTTTCCGAGAATGAGGATACTTCAATGATTCCATAATGTTTTCCGTTCTCGTTCTTCACATCCGAGTGAACGGTTTCAAGCGGAATTTCATCTCTTTTCACACTGACCTTGATAGGCTTCGAAAGTCCTTCTCTCATAATCTCCAATTCTACTGAAGATCCTTTTTCACCTCTGATTTTCAGTGTTGCTTCATATAAATCAAGACCAGTAATATCTTCCCCATCAACTTTCAGGATTTGGTCATTTGGCCGCAGTCCTGCTTTTTCAGCCGGGGAATCTTTGAATGGGGCCACAATCAGCAGCTTTCCATCCATCACCGTGACCTCTGCCCCAATCCCTTGAAAGGAAGATCCGAGGGAGTCGTTGAACTGCGAGGCGGTGCTCGCATCCATATACACCGAATAAGGGTCCCCCAGGGTCTCAAGCATCCCCTGAATCGCTCCCTCGACCAGTTCCCCCTTGTCCACTTCCTCTACATACTTGTCCGCGATGAGATCATAAGCCACTTCCACTTTATGCAGCCTGTCACTCAGCGGACCGCCGTCTTCAGCCACCGCTCCTCCTGTCTCACTTTTAAAAGAATCCAGTAAACTCAACCCGCCGTACATTCCCCCTGCACCGGTCAAAAGGGAGGCGGCCGCTATGATGATGAGGCCTTTTCGCTGCTCCATTCCGTTCCCTCCTATATACAAGCTTCAACAGCATCACTGTATTTTTTGGATAAAAAAGACACCACACAAAAACGCTTAATCAGCGGTGCGATGTCTTTGCTATTGAAACTATATGCCGGAAGGGGACAAGTTATGAGTCCCGGTAGCTATTTTTCCAAGTGCTTTGTAATCAAATCTCCCCACTTCTCAAACTCTGTTAAAAATCCATCATGGCCAAATAGTGTCTCTACTTCGTAATAAGCAGACTCAGGAACCAGATCAGCAAACTTTTTAATCAGCGAAGGCGCATAAATTAAATCGCTGGTGTATCCCAGGGCAGTCAGTTCAGGCTGAAACTCTGACGCCGCCTCCCTCCAGCCGCCCCGGTCTCTCCCGATATCATGACTGTTCATGGCATCCATTAAATATAGATAACTGTTTGGGTCAAACCGTTTGGCAAGCTTTTCCCCCTGATACGCGAGATAGGATTCCACCTGAAATTGTTCTTCGCTGGCCTTGCTTCGGTTGAATCTTCCTTCAAATAACTCCCCGGAACGATAGGTGACCATTCCGGCCATTCTTGCCACTTTCAGCCCGTTCACATCTGAAGATTGCTCATAATTTCCATCCAGCCAGTTTGGATCGGAAATTATCGCTGTTTTCCCAATATAATTGAAGGCGATTCCGTAATCCGAAAAATAAGGGGTGCTCGCCAGCAGGAACACTTTTTTCACGAACGAAGGGTATAGCAGGCCCCATTCGAGAGCCTGCATCCCTCCAAGGGATCCGCCTATTACTGCTTCCAGCGAAGAGACTCCAAGCTCCTCCAATGCTTGGTACTGCGCACGTACAATATCCCTCACAGTCAGCTGCGGAAACGTCATCCTGTAAGGTTTCCCGGTTTCCGGGTTGAGTGTAGCGGGCCCAGTCGAACCGTCACAACCTCCTAAAACATTGAAGGTGATCACCAAATATTCTTCGGTATTGATATAGGCTGCAGGGCCGATCAACCCCCTCCACCATCCTGGATTTTCTTCGGTTCCGACACTGAGATGGCTTCCAGTCAAAGCATGGCAGACAAGAATGACAGGTCCTGAGCGCCTGCCTGTCATCTCGTATTTCAATTCGGCCCTTTTCACTGTTTTCCCATTTTCCAGACAGAGGTCTCCAATTGGAACGGTCCCTGTTTCATAGATTACTTGACTCATTTTATACAGAAGCGGTTGCTGCTGTCGCCTTTGTAATAGCCTGATCTAAATCCGCCTGCAGGTCTTTGACGGATTCCAATCCGATGGACAGCCTGATGAGTTCCTCTGTTACACCTGTTGTTATCAGATCCTCGCTGCTCAACTGCTGGTGAGTGGTAGACGCAGGATGGATGATCAGTGACTTCGCATCACCGACATTAGCGACATGTGACCATAGAGTGATATTATCAATCAGTTTTCGGCCGGCTTCCCTTCCGCCTTTGATGCCGAAATTAACGATGGAGCCGTGCCCATGGGACAGATATTTTTCAGCCAGCGAGTTAGCTGGATGATTTTCAAGACCAGGATAGCTCACCCAGTCCACTGATGGATGATTTTCCAGGTAACGGGCAATTTCCAGCGCATTGCTGTTATGTTTCGGAACTCTTAAATGCAGTGTTTCAAGTCCCTGTAAAAGAAGGAACGCGTTATGCGGGCTCAAGCAGGCACCTAGGTCGCGAAGAAGCTGGACACGCAGTTTTACAGCATAAGCTGCTTCCCCGACATCAACGTAGCGAAGGCCGTTATAGCTTGGGTCCGGATCAGTGAAATCCTTGAATTTCGGGCTGTCCCAATCGAACTGGCCGCCGTCGACGATCACTCCGCCGATTGCCGTTCCGTGACCCCCAATCCATTTTGTTGCCGAATGGATCACAACGTCCGCTCCATATTGAATCGGCTGGCAGCCATAAGGTGTCGGGAATGTATTATCGATAATCAGCGGGATGCCATTGGAGTGGGCAATATCCGCCACTTTTTCAATATCCAGTACATTCAAGCTCGGATTCCCGATCGTTTCAGCAAAGACCGCTTTTGTTTTTTCAGTAATCGCCTTTCGGATGTTTTCAGGGTCTGTGCTGTCCACGAACTTCACCTTGATGCCGTATCTAGGCAGCGTGACCGCAAAGAGGTTATACGTCCCGCCATAGAGCTTGGAAGAGGCTACGATTTCATCACCAGCCCCAGCTATATTCAAAATCGCCAGGGAAATGGCTGCCATTCCGGAAGAAACGGCGACCGCGGCCACCCCTTTTTCCAACAGCGCAATTCTCTTCTCAAAAACATCGACCGTCGGGTTGCCGATCCGCGTATAAATGTTCCCGGGCTCGCTTAGTGAAAACAGATTTTGGGCGTGCTCGGTGTCATTGAAAACATAAGAAGTCGTCTGGTAAATCGGAACGGCACGCGAGCCTGTTACCGGATCAGGTTCCTGTCCTCCGTGCAGTAATAATGTTTCCGGGTCGAATTGATGGTTTGTCATAATAATTTCCTCCTCAAATTTTATAAAAATTGTACTGGAAGCGAAGAGGAATTCTGCATATTAAAAAGCCCTCTCCGCTAAGAAGAGGGCTTGAAAAGTCAATGCTCCTCCTCTTATCTTCCAGACTGGTCTCAGTCTGTAGGATGTAGCACCTTTCCAAGCAGAAAACTGCCTGTAGGTTGCCGGGCTTCATCGGGCCTATTCCCTCCGCCGCTCTCGATAAGAGATATCGATTTGCTTATGAAAATGTATATGTCGTATGAGTTGGATTATAACTGACTATTTTTGTCAGGTCAATGATTATTCTGAATTTTTTTATTTCGACGAATCAACTGCATCCTTGAATGCCTTGATGATATCTTCTGCATCTTCAATTCCGACAGAGATCCGGACCACCTGTGGATTCACTCCGATTTTCTCTCTGGCTTCATCCGTCAATGCCCTGTGGGAGGTGCCTTGCGGATAGGAAACTGTTGTTTCCACGCCTGCCAAAGTTGGCACAATTTTCACCCAGCTTAGTCCTGTGAAAAACCTGTGGATATCGTTGTGCTCCTCCAATTCAATGGTTACGATGGCTCCGCTCCCTTTTTCAGAAGCTTTTTTAGGATAATAGACAGTTTTAACCCCTTCATATCCGTCCAGTGCTTCAGCCAGCTTTTCAGCATTATCACATTGCTGCTTCATCCTCAGCGACAATGTTTTACAGCCCCTGACCGTCAGCCACGCTTCATGAGGGCTAAGATTCATGCCGAGATTAATGACTTTGTTCCTTGCTTTTGCCATCAGTTCATCCGGTCCAACGGTTACTCCTGCCGTCACATCACTGTGGCCGCCGATGTATTTTGTGGCACTGTGGGCGACGATATCCACGCCGTCGTTGTATGGGTTCATGAGGTAGGGTGTCGCGAATGTGTTATCAATCATGGTTCTGAGCCCATGCCTCTTTGCAATGCTCACCATTCCCTTGATATCTTCAAGCCTTAAAAAAGGATTTGTAATGCTTTCACTATAAAGAAGCTTGGTTTCCGGTGTAATGTTTCTAACGATCTCCTCATGGTCACTGAAATCGGCAAAAGAAACCTTGATCCCAAATGTTTTCAACTCTTCGTTTAAAAGATGATAAGTCCCGCCGTAAATATCTTCAGCCGCAATGATGTGGTCCCCGCTTTCTGCCACAGCCAGAATACCGGCCAGGATTGCCCCCATACCAGATGCTGCAGCCACACCTGCAGGCGCCCCTTCAAGAGCGGCGACCATATCACCCAACTCATCGGTATTCGGGTTTCCGGACCTTGTGTATAAGTAAGGGGATTTCCCTTCATAAAAACCCTCGAGTTCTTCCAAGGAAGAAAATGAGAACGCAGAGGTTTGATAAATCGGTGTAGTTTTGCTTTTGATGCTGCGGTTATGTAACGTGCTGTGAACAACTTTTGTGTCAAATTTCATCTCAAAAACCCCTTTTCCTTTAAAAAACGCCTTTCCACCCATTATACGACAGTAAATATCGCCTGTCACACTTTACCACATTAACGTATTACCGTGCGAAGAGGGACAGTCCCTTTTCGTGCTCTAAAGCACTGAAAGGGACTGTCCCTCTTTACACGTTAAAGTGCTAAAGCACTACTTTTACTCCATGGATTCAACTAACTGGATCATCATTTCTTTGTTCATGGGGCCGAGGATTTTGTGCTGGATGTTTCCATTGGTGTCGATCATATAGGAGGTCGGAATGGTCTGGGCCTGATAGATGGTTCCCTGTGTCCCTTCTTCATCGAGTGGTATCGGGAATGTCAGTCCATATTCCTCGACAAACTTTTCAATGGCAGCTCTTCCCTCATCAATCGTTGTCAGATTGACAGCCAGCATTTCCACGTTGGCCTTCTCATGATACTTTTCATAGTATTCCTGCATATGCGGCATTTCCGCTTTACACGGTGGACACCATGTCGCCCAGAAATTCAAGATTACCTTTTTCCCTTTATAGTCAGACAGCGACACTTCTTTGCCATCCAGGGTCGTTAAAGTGAAATCCGGCGCAGCATCCCCCTCGCCTGGACCTTCGCTTCCAAATTCAACTTCAAGGCCCGACTCTTCCAGTTGATCTGCTACCTGCTTTTCCACTTCCTTTTTAGAGGCCTGGTTCATGAAGATATTGCCGACAAATAAGCCCACTAATACCGCAACCAGCCCTATCCCCAGTAATTTCTTACTCATTTGAACCCCTCCCTAATCTGTTAATGACCAGCACTGCCGTTGACACCAGTATATACGAGGCACTTTCTGTAGAAATAAAGTGCCCTTGTGAAAAATTCACCAGCAGCTGAATTCCCGTAAATAACTGCAGCACTATCTCCGCCTTGCCTCTTTGCAGAAGAAAATAAAAGAGACCGAAACCGGCCAAGAGGTTAACCGCGCTCAAAATCGAAGCACTGTCAGCCAAGAATTCAGAAGCCCCTTCATAGACCAGGATGACCAAAAACCAGGCGCTGATGAGGCGCTTCTTCTCTCCTTTGAAATAGATGTATATCAAAGAAACAGCCACACCGAGCCAAAAGCCCCTCGAACCGCCGTTAAAGTAAAGAATGGAGAGCGGCTGGCTGATCACACCAGAAAAGTCAAACAAGATGACACTGAATTTCCATGTGACGAGAAACCAAAAGACGCTATTCCCGAACCATTCATTTTGATTTTTACCATAATAAAGCCTTAAAAAGAGTCCCGTGATGATAAATGCAGCAATCAGCGCCCCCCATGCGGAAGGAAAACTGAAGGCCCCTATGCTATACCACTTCAAATTTCACACCAACTTTACCTATTTTCAGAGTTAACTCTCTTCTATCATACATCATAACAGCATCGGATACCTCATAGGGCATTAAAGTATGAACAAAGTCAAAATCCTTCTTTGGAACCAAAAATTACATAACGAAGTAATTCTTGTGCATTCTATTAGTTAAAGGAGGTGGACGGGATGCTTAAAAATAAACGGCAGAAAGAACAAATGAAAGAAAACCAGGATTGTTCAGGATTTTCAGCGACGCTTGAAGACAATATCACCCAAATCCAGAAGGCATTCAATCATCCCGTAAACCAGGACTTAGCTGTCAGACCATTGAAACTCTCAGTTTTCAATAGAAAAGCCGTTCTCATTTTCCTGAATGGCATGAGCCAGCAAAATGTGATTGAAAAAGAACTCATCCCTAACCTTATATCTGATTATCCCGGCCAGAATATTGAGAGACAGCTCAACCTAGATTTCTTTGCTAATAAAGTACCTATTAAAGATATAAAGGAAGAATGCAATTTAGAAAACATTATTTCCAATATATTAATGGGAAATTCTGCGTTATTCATCGAAGGAGAAGACCATGCTTTTTTATTCGGCACAGCCGGTTTTGAAAAGAGAGGTGTCGAAAAACCCGAAGATGAAGCGGTCCTGAAGGGCCCGAAAGAGGCATTCATTGAATCCATTGCCGTCAACATCTCTTTGATCCGGAAACAACTGAGGTCGGCAGAGCTTATAACAGAGTATGTGACTGTCGGTGAAAAAGGATTAAGTCAGGTAGCACTGATATATTTAAACGATGTTGCTAATCCTAATTTGATAAAAAAAGTAAAAAAGCGTTTAGAACAAATCAACTCGGATGAAGTACAGAATCTCGGCCTTCTGGAACAGCATATCGAAGAACGCCCTTATTCATTGGTCCCGACTGTTTTATATACTGAGAGGCCCGACAGAGCGGTAAGTTTCATAAACGAAGGCCATGTTGTTCTGCTTATGGACAGTTCACCGAGCAGCTTGATTCTGCCTGTCACATTCTGGTCCTTCTTTCATACTTCGGAGGACTATTACGCTAGATGGCCCTATGGGAATTTCACAAGATTTCTTAGGCTGCTTGCGATTTTCATTACAATCATGACACCTGCCATTTATATAGCCGTTACAAATTATCATATTGAAATGCTTCCGACCGATTTGGTGCTCGCCATATCCGCCACCAGGGAGGAAGTTCCTTTTCCAGCCATATTTGAGGTCCTTATGCTCCTGTTTGCCTTTGAACTGATCAGAGAAGGCGGTGTAAGGGTTCCAAGTCCCATTGGTCCGACAATCGGAATTGTAGGGGCATTGATTTTAGGGCAGGCGGCAGTTGAAGCAAATATCATCAGTCCAATTTTGGTCATTGTCATCGCAATTACCGGTCTGGCTTCCTTTGCCATACCCAACCTGTCATTCAGCTATATGATTCGCCTGTCCACCTATATCTTCCTGCTGTTTGGCAGTCTTTGGGGTTTTTTAGGCCTCGGTATCTGTATCACCATGTGTATAGGATATTTATCTACTTTAACATCCTTTGATGTGCCGTTTCTTTCGCCCATGGCCCCGCATTACCCTTCATCAAAGGATCTTGTCGTACGGCCTCCAATCTGGAAACAGTGGCTGCGCCCGCTGAATGTTTTCCCGATTGAGGCGGAGAAAATGAAGAAGCCGAAAGGAGAAAACAGCGAATGATCTCTCCACCGGACAGAAAGCTTGGCACACGTGAGTTGTTCGCCTTGATCACCATCACACTGGGAATCAAGTTCACGGACATGACTGCAACTCTTTTATACAAAGAGACAGCTCAAGCGGCATGGATGGTTCCGCTCCTCTCCGGATTGGTCATGTCTGTTCCGCTTGTTTGCATCCTGATTTTGGTGAAGCATTACAAGGACAAGAATATCATGGATATTACGTACAAAGTCACTGGAAAGTTTTTCGGCTTTCTGATTGGCATGACGCTTTTCCTGATTTCCTATTCTGCCACAATTGTGGACAGCAGAAGTTATGTGGATATCATCAACACGATGTATTTCCCAGCCACAAGTTCAACCCATCTTTTCTTTGTCCTGATCGGGTCAAGCTATTTCCTTGCCAATCGCGGGCTTCTGGCCATGGGAAGGACTGCCTGGATTACGTTTCCTTACATTAAGGTGTCGTTGTTTTTCATTGTGGTGCTGTTATGGAGTGAGCTCTATTTTGGATACCTATTTCCGATTGCCGGATTCGGGCTGAAGGAAGTCGCTTTCCGCGGTGCCAGTTATGCATCCATCACCAGTGATTTGCTGTTCTTCTCGATCCTGTTTCCTTTTTTCCGGGACTATAAAACATTCAAAAATGCCACACTATTTGGACTGGCCGTTTCCATTTTTGAGTTAATGGTTTTCTTTGTTGTTTTCATCGCCTACTTCGACTATCCGTCGATTGAGTTTATTGCGTATCCATTTCATGAAATTTCCAGGATGGTGACCTTCGGAAGATATGTCTCACATATTGAAGCGTTATTTTTTGCTTTCTGGAGTGTTGCCAGTCTGATCCGCTTTGCAGTCTACCTGTACATTTCAACAGCTTTTTTCGCCTATACTGCCAAGATTAAAGAATTTGAACCACTCATATTACCTTTTGCCGTTCTGACCATCATGATTGGGCTGCTCCCCGAGAATGTTGTTCAAAATGTTCTCCTTCTTAGAAGCAATATCATTTTGATGGTCACATCGATCCTGCTGTTCATCATCCCGGTCACCCTTCTGATTGTGGCAAAGCTGAGAGGTGAGTTTAAAAAATGAAACGTCTTCTTGTTTTAGCACTATGTTTGATGATTTTAACTGGTTGTGCAGATAAGATCGAGGTAGAAGAAGAAGGATTCGTGCTCGTCATTGGCATCGACCTCCCTGAAAAAGGTGAAGCCGGTTTGGACATCACCTATCAGCTGGCTGATCCCCAGGCAGGTGATCCGGGGAGCCAGCCTGGTTCTGAGGAATTTAAAACCATTACCATCAGGATGCCTGATCTAATTTCTGCCCGGGACATGCTCAATGTGGCTGAAACCCGCAGTATCAATTTCTATCACACCAAGGCACTGGTAATCAGTGAAGAATTTGCCAAGTCTGATAAATTTCTAGAAAGCATCGGCACATTGGGAAGAGACCCTGAAGCAAGAAGGGATATGATTCTTCTCGTATCAAAAGAAAGAGCCAGTGACTATCTCCGGAAAAACAAGCCGGTTTTCGAAGCAAGTCCGCATAAATTCTATGATTTCATTTCAAGGAGATGGGAAACCAATGCTCTTGTTCCCAAATCGGACCTCCAGCAGGTTCTGCATGACATTGAAGCCGACTCAGGTCTTGCTCTTGCAACCTATACAACTGCTGAGGAAACTGATTTAAATATAAAAGAAAATGAAGACAACTATTTACCAGGGGAACTGTATAAAAAAGGCGGGACTCCTGTACAAATCATCGGAGGGGCAGCTTTCCGCGACGGTAAAATGGTCGGAACCTTGACAGGGGAAGAGGTACGGATCATGACCATTCTAACCGAACACCTAAATCCACAGGACATCGCTTTTACTTACCCAGATCCAATCAAGGAAGAATTTCGGATTACAGGGAAAGCCACTAATAGGAAAACGGCTGTAAAGGTGGACGTAAGCAAACCAAAGCCCGTCATCACAGTCGATGCCTGGCTGGATGTAAGAATCCTGTCCATTCCCAGCATGATCAATTACGTGGAAGATCTTGAAAAACAAGAATTGCTTGATCACTATATGGAAAAGCGTTTCACGGCACTTGCTGAACAATTTGTGAAAAAGACCCAGGAAGAATTAAAGGCAGAAGCTTTTAACTGGTCCCTGACGGCAAGAAGGAAATTTCTCAACCTCCAGCAGTATCAGAAATACAATTGGATGGAATCATACCCGGAGGCTGAAGTAAAAGTAAACATGCATGTTAAACTCGATAGCTTTGGAAAGCTGTTAAGACCAAGAAACAAAGAAATGATCAAGGATTAACGGTGGTGATCTTATATTCTGGCTGACATTGATTATATGTGCCTATATTGCTTACTACTCGGTTCGTTACGCGAGGCTGATTTGGAAAGATCAAAACAAACTCGGTGCCGTAATGGTGGGAATGCTCGCATGCGTCATCAGCATCATGCCCTTTATGAATTTCTGGTTTTTCAGGGATAAATAAAAAACCGCTGAAAAGGTGTTGCCTTTTCAGCGGTTTTTACTTTATTACATATTGATATATTTACGAGGGTTAACAGAGTTGGATTTACTTGCATTCCATGGGCCTTCATGCAATTCGAAGTGTAAATGCTGACCGAAGGAATAACCTGTATTACCCATTGTACCGATTCGCTGGCCTTTCTCAACGAACTGGCCGCTGCTCACGATGGAACCTGACATGTGAGCATAAACAGTCGTAAATGTTTGGCCGTTGATGGAGTGAGTCATGTAAACAACGTTACCATAGCTTGTGCTTTTGTGGCTTTTTATAACATAGCCGTCAGCTGCAGCAACAATCGGAACATTTCCCCCAGCAGCAATATCCATACCGTAATGGAACCGCGATTGGCCATTCAAGATATCATAACCATATTCGGTCGTGATGTATCCAGAAGCAGGTCTTGTCCATCTTCCTTCTGAAACTGCTGCCGTTGGTTCAGGTGTTGATGCTGTTGAACCGCTATTGCTTCCATTGGCTGCCTGCTGAGCTGCAAGTCGTTCAGCTTCAGCTTTACGCTGTGCTTCAATTTTTTTCTGGCGTTCAATTTCTTTTTGACGGGCAAGTTCAGCTAACCGGGCCTGCTCTGCCTCGATTTGTCCACCGATTTGCGCTTCCAGTTTGGACAACTCGTTTACTTCGGCTACAAGATCTGTTTTTTCCTTTTTTAACTTATCTTGTTCTGCTTCAAGCTCTTTAAATAATTCATTCTTTTGACCTTTTTGGCTGTCTAAATCTTGCTTAAGAGAAACAAGGTTAGCTTTGTCGTCTTCCAGCTCTGCAAGCTTGGCTTCTACTTCTGCTTGCTTCTTTTCAAGTTCTTCCTGATCAGCCTTTTGCTCATCAATAATCTTCTTATCTGCACTTACAATAGCATTAACGGCGGTGATTCGGTTGATGAAGTCTCCGAAACTTTCTGCACCTAGGAGTACATCCATATAACTTGCGGAGCCGCCTTTTTCCTGCATGGAACGCGCACGCTCTTTCAGAAGTTCGTTTCTTTCCGCAATTTTATTTTCAAGTACTTTAATTTCTTCTTTAAGCTTCTCGATTTCTTCGTTGGTTTTCTCAATTTCAGCTGTTTTTTCTTTTATATTTTCTTCTGTGTCACGAATTTTAGTATCTAGAGCTGCAATCTCTTCTTTGATTTTTTCCTGACGAGAAATATTGTCATTGATTTCAGTAGTTTTTTGATCAATTTCCTGATTGATCTCAGCCTTCTGGCCTTCAACTTGATCTTGCTTTTCTTTTAACTCGCTAATTGAAGTATGTGCACTAGCGACAATTCCAGTTGATTGAAAACTTCCGATTGTTAGTGTTGTGGCAATTGATAAAGTGACTAATGTTTTCCTTTTCAAGCGACATGCTCCTTTCGGCTTCTATCAACCTATTAAACTCTTAAGAATTTTCTAACGGACATAAAGCTTCCCCAAGCTCCAATTAAACATCCCATAAGGATAATCAGGAAGTTTACTTGATAGATGAACGGGGTAAATTCAAGTATCTGCATAAAACTTGTTCGCAATTTTGGTTCAATGAACTGATAGGCGTAGTAATAACCTGTTGAAACTACTGCTATCGGAATGATAGAGCCGAGGACACCCAGCCATAAACCTTCCAAAATGAACGGCCAGCGTACAAACCAGTTTGTAGCACCGACTAATTTCATTATTTCTATCTCTTTTCTACGGGCAACGATTGTGATCTTAATCGTATTGGAAATCAGGAACATTGCCGTAAACAGGAGTCCAATTATCAATACCAAACCAACATTGCGACTCATTTGAAGGAAGCTGAATAATCTTTCAATCTTGGCTTCTCCATAAAGTGCATCATTTACATTTTCAAAACCTTTAATTTCGTTGGCAATTCTTTTTGTTTCAAGCGGGTTAGCAGCTTTTACGATAAAAACATCGTATAGAGGGTTGTCCTGCTCAAATAGACGAAAATCCTCTCCCATATCTTCCATTAAGTTACGCAATTCTTTCTCTTTAGAAGAGTACTCAGTACTGGCAATCCCATCTATTTGCTTGATTTTCGATCTTAACTCTTCAATTTGTTCCTTTTCAGTTCCTAATTCAACAAGAACCCTTACTTCAACATCCTGCTCTATATCAGTAGCAATTTTATTCATGTTCAGCATCAGGACAACGAACACACCGACAAGAAGAAGTGTGACCGTAACGGCACTGACAGACGCAAACGTCATCCAGCCGTTCCTTCCTAGGCTCTTCAAACTTTCACGAAAGTGTCTTCCTATGGTTCTAGGCTTCATAACCGTAGTCACCTCGCTGTTCATCCCGGACGATTCTGCCATTCTCAATGGCAATTACACGGTGTTTGATTGTATTGACAATTTCACGGTTATGCGTAGCCATTACAACGGTAGTCCCTTGTGTATTAATTTCTTCAAAAACATTCATGATTTCCCATGAGGTTTCCGGATCAAGGTTACCAGTCGGCTCATCAGCTATGATCAATTTGGGCTTGTTTGCAATGGAACGCGCGAGTGAAACACGCTGCTGCTCACCGCCTGATAGTTCATCCGGGAACATCCTTGCTTTGTGTTTCAGTTTAACAAGATCCAATACTTCCATCACTCGCTTTTGAATATTTTTAGGAGATTCTTCAATAACTTCAAGAGCGAAAGCGATATTTTCATAGACTGTTAGAGAAGAGAGTAGTTTGAAGTCTTGGAAGACCACCCCTACATTCCTTCTTAAGTAAGGAACACGTTTGTTTTTAAGCTTGACCAAATCTATACCATTAACAGTGATTTCTCCCCTGGTTGCTCTTTCTTCCCTGTACATCATTTTGATGAAGGTCGATTTACCAGCACCACTTGGTCCTACAACATAAACGAATTCACCTTGTTTAATATGTACGTCGAATCCGTTTGCGGCCATAATCCCGTTCGGATACTGTTTATATACGTCTTTCATTTTGATCATTTTTTTACCACCCAAGTTAAACATTTATAGTGTTCGAGCGAAGATGTCTTTTCTCAAGGCTTAAGTATATAAGAAATAAGATAATGTAGAAAAAACTCGAATTAATAACTTACTAAAAGTATTATAACATCATTGCCTAGGAAGTTAAGGATAATTTATATTACATTTTGGTATCAAAATGCAACAACAATTGCATATTTTTCCTTATTTGGGTTTCTGATATTTTGATAAGAAAGGGAGAAAAGTAGGGTTTTACTATAGAGGAATAATAGGAAGAAGGACTTGGTGTCGAAAAAACAAAGGAAGTTAAAGGAATGTCGAAATTCAGGATTCCAAAGTATTAATATAGGAGTGTAGCTTCTTGAATGTAATAAATATACCCTGTTTGCTGAATCATAAACATTTTTAAACAAAATAAAAGAAAGTCCGGAGACTTCCTTTTATTTTTTCTCTGCCAGCCACTCTGCAACCGCTTCGGCTTCATCACCTTCGATAATATTCTTCGGCATTGCGCCTTTACCATTTTGGATAACAGAAAGGATTTCATCTTCACTTAATTGTGAACCGATATTCTTCAAAGCCGGCCCCATTCCGCCTGACAGATCTCCGCCATGACAGCTCGAACATTTTTGATTAACGATTTTTTCAGGTTCAATTTCAGTCCCTGCAGCACTTTCAGCTGCATCCTGCGGGTTGTTTGCGTCGCTCGCTTCATCTGATGCATTATCTCCGCATGCAGCCAATACCAAGGATGAACCGAATAATAGTGCCAATAATGTCTTTTTCATTGTAATTCCTCCTAGAATGAGAAATAGTGCATTTCCTCTCATTCCTTATTATACCAGGATTACACCCGTTTAAAACCTTCACCAAGGACCTCTGAAGCATCCATAGTCACGACGAATGCAGACGGGTCAATGCTTTTGACCAGTTGTTTCAATCTTGTGAACTCGCGCTGGTCAACGACACACATCAGTATTGGACGCTCATCGTCTGTATATCCGCCGTATGCAGATAGTTTTGTCACACCGCGGTCAATTTTATTCAGGACACCTTCCCGAATCTCTTCTTGGCGATTCGTAATGATCATCGCCATCTTTGAACGGCCGAACCCTACCTGTACAAGGTCGATCGTTTTGCTTGTGACATAGAGTCCGATTAATGCGTATAATCCTCTTTCTATGTCAAAAACAATGGCGGCGGTTAATACAATCATTCCATCTATAATGGCAACACATGTGCCCAGTGAAAGCCCGGAGTATTTGTTGATGATTTGTGCAGCAAGGTCTGTGCCGCCTGTTGAGGCTTTACCACGAAATACTGTTCCAAGTCCCAAACCGACACACCTATTCCTCCGAAAAGAGCACCAAGAAGCGGATCGAGTGTCCATGCTTCCCAGTCCTCCGTCAAGTAAACAACAAACGGAAGAAAAATTGTACCAAGTGCCGTTTTAAAACCAAACTGAAAGCCCAGGAAAATCAAGCCTGCAACGAACAGAGGAACGTTGAACGCCCACTGAACGAAGGCAGGTTTCCAGTCAAAGACGGTTTTGGTAATCGTAGAGATACCGCTCACGCCCCCGGAAGCAACTTCATTCGGGAGTAAAAATACGTTGAAGGCAATCCCGACAATCGCCGATCCAACGAGTACATATACGTATTCCAATATTTTTTCAAGCGTTGGGTTATGCTGCTGCCCGCGGCGTCTTTTATCCTTCTTTCCCATCCCAGTCAATCTCCTTTGATGTATTAAGTATTAGTATGACCAACAACCGTGTTTTCATCATTGACCCTTTAGCACTTTAAAGTGCCGGGGGACAGTCCCCCAACACTTTAAAGTGTTGAAGTGTCTATCTTCTTAGAAAATCGGTGTCATCTTTTGTCAGATTATGATACAGCCTTTGAGAGTATAGCATGAGGGATGGAACCTGTAAATATTACCACTTTAACGTGTTAATGCGGTACTACACTGGGGGACTGTCCCCCGTTGCGGTGAAGGGGTAAAGGATTCACCTACCTCCCTCACACAAAAAAACCTTCCTATTATAAGGAAGGTTTTGGCGACACAAATATTTAGTTGATACGGGACCGAAGGTAGGCGTTGATGAAGTTGTCGATATCTCCGTCCATGACAGCCTGCACGTTACCCATCTCTGTGTTGGTACGGTGGTCTTTAACCATGGAGTATGGGTGGAAGACGTAGGAACGGATCTGGCTTCCCCAGCCAATTTCCTTTTGCTCTCCGCGAATTTCCGCAAGTTCCTGCTCCTGCTCTTCGATACGCTTTTGATAAAGCTTGGCTTTCAGCATTTTCATTGCCTGTTCACGGTTTTTGATCTGAGAACGCTCTGATTGACATGTCACGACCACACCAGTCGGCTGGTGAGTGATACGAACGGCAGAGTCAGTCGTGTTGATATGCTGACCACCTGCACCGCTCGCACGGTACGTATCAATCTTGAGGTCCTCTGTCCGGATTTCGATTTCAATTTCTTCATTGAACTCCGGCATGACTTCACAGGAAACGAATGAAGTATGACGGCGTCCAGAAGAGTCAAACGGTGAAATCCTTACCAGACGGTGGACCCCTTTTTCCGCTTTCAAGTATCCATAAGCGTTATGGCCTTTGATCAAAAGAGTTACGCTCTTAATTCCGGCTTCATCACCAGGAAGATAATCCAAGGTTTCAACCTTGAAGCCTTTTTTCTCAGCCCAGCGCTGATACATACGCAGCAGCATGGAACCCCAGTCCTGTGACTCGGTCCCGCCGGCACCCGGGTGAAGTTCAAGGATTGCATTGTTTTTATCATGTTCCTCACTGAGCAGCAGCTGAAGTTCGTAATCATTCAAACGTTTGTTTAACTCTTTTGTTTCTTCAACAAGTTCTTCCTGAAGGTCTGCATCGCTCTCTTCTTTCACGAGTTCAAGCGTTACTTCCAGGTTTTCCTGCATCTCTTGCATGTCTTTGTATTCGTTCACTAGATCCTTTAAGCTGTTAGCTTCATTGATGACTCCCTGCGCAGCCTGCTGGTCGTTCCAGAAATTAGGGTCAACCATGACTTCGTCAAGTTCAGCTATCCGTGCTTCTTTGTTTTCGAGGTCAAAGAGACCCCCTGAAGTCCGCCAGTTTTTTGGCTGTATTTTCTAATTGTGATTTCACTTCAAAAAGTTCCATCAAATTCACCTCTGTTTAATTAGTAAGCATAAGTTTTATTATAACGTTTATTGGGTCCGGTTCGCAAAGTTTCCTATCATTCTCTACCCGCAGAAAAACTACCTGACACCTCTAAATTTTAGAGAAGGCAGGTAGTTTTTTTAAAAGGTTACTCTACTTTACCATGACAGTTTTTATATTTTTGACCGCTTCCGCAAGGGCATGGATCGTTTCGTTTAATATCTTCCGCTTTACGGACCGGCTGTTTCTTCTTGGCTTTGGCGCCGCCATCTTCTTTCGGGTTGACAGCCTGCCCTTTCGCAACTTCCTGACGCTGAAGGTTATTGCGGATTTCCGCTTTCATTACATAGCGGGCAGCATCTTCCTCGATGGACACAACCATGTTTTCAAACATTGCAAAACCTTCATGCTGATACTCACGCAATGGGTCTGTCTGACCGTAAGCACGGAGGTGGATACCTTGGCGAAGGTGATCCATCGCATCAATGTGGTCGATCCATTTCGTATCTACCGCGCGAAGAAGGACAACTTTTTCAAACTCACGCATTTGCTCTGGAGTCAGCTCTTCTTCTTTTTCGTTATATCGCTCTTGGACCTTCGCGTAGATCAGGTTGACCATTTCTTCAGGCTCTTTACCCTGAAGGTCTGCTACTGTTACGTCACCCTCTTGAAGAAGTGTAGCATTGATATAATCAACGATGCCTTTCAGGTTCCACTTCTCTTCTTCTTCGATGATTGGAGCATGTGCTTCAACCGAACGTGTGATGACAGATTTAATCATGGATTCCACAATTTCACGCAGGTTCTCGGAATCAAGAACTTCAAAACGCTGCTTGTAGATGATTTCACGCTGCTGGCGCAGGACATCATCATACGATAGAAGCTGTTTACGTGCATCAAAGTTGTTACCCTCAACACGTTTCTGTGCAGATTCCACGGCTCTGCTGACCATCTTACTCTGGATCGGCTGATCATCCGCCATCCCAAGGCGTTCCATCATGGACTTCATGTTATCAGAACCGAAACGGCGCATCAATTCATCTTCCATTGAAAGATAGAACTGAGTCACACCCGGATCCCCTTGACGTCCGGAACGACCACGGAGCTGGTTATCGATACGTCGTGATTCGTGGCGCTCTGTACCGATGACCGCTAATCCTCCAAGATCAAGCACTCCATCACCCAACTTGATATCCGTACCACGGCCGGCCATGTTTGTCGCAATAGTTACAGCGCCTTTTTGACCTGCTTCTAAAATAATTTCCGCTTCACGTTCATGGTTTTTCGCGTTCAATACGTTGTGTCGGACACCTTTTTTCGTTAAAAGCCTGGAAATCAATTCAGACGTTTCAACCGCAACCGTACCAACCAGCACCGGCTGGCCCTTTTGATTGCGTTCAGCAATTTCTTCAACTACTGCACGAAATTTGCCTTCCATGGAGGCGTAAATTAAATCCGCACGGTCATCACGGGCAATCGGCTTGTTCGTCGGAATTACAACAACGTTCATGTTATAAATGTTGCGGAATTCCTCTTCCTCTGTTTTCGCTGTACCGGTCATCCCAGACAGTTTTTCATACATACGGAAGTAGTTCTGGAACGTGATCGTCGCCATTGTCATGCTTTCATTCTGGATCTCGACGCCTTCCTTCGCCTCGATCGCCTGGTGAAGGCCGTCACTGTAACGGCGTCCTTTCATCAAACGGCCTGTGAAAGAATCGACGATCACGATTTCCTCATCTTGTACAACATAGTCAACATCTTTATGCATGCTGACATGTGCTTTCAACGCCTGCAGGATATGGTGGTTCAACGTTACGTGAGTTAGATCAAATAGGTTTTCAATATTGAAAGCTTTCTCCACCTTATTGATACCATCTTCCGTCAGCTGAACACCTTTTGTTTTTTCATCATAAGTGTAGTCTGTTTCCTTGCTCAGCATGCGGACGACTGCATTCGCCTGCATGTACAGCTGAGTCGATTTCTGTGCCTGGCCGGAAATGATCAGCGGCGTACGGGCTTCATCAATCAGGATGGAGTCAACTTCATCGATTACGGCAAAATGAAGCGGACGCTGAACCATTTGATTTTTATAAAGAACCATGTTATCACGCAGATAGTCGAAGCCAAGTTCGTTATTTGTGCTGTACGTAATGTCTGCAGCATATGCCTCACGCTTTTCTTCTTTTGACAGCGAGTTCAGGTTCAGGCCTACACTCAAGCCAAGGAAGTTGTAAAGCTGACCCATTTCCTCAGCATCACGGCTGGCAAGATATTCGTTGACCGTTACAACGTGAACACCTTTGCCGGTAATCGCGTTAAGGTAAACGGGCATGGTGGAAGTCAACGTTTTACCTTCACCGGTTTTCATCTCGGAAATGTTTCCCTCATGAAGGGATGCACCACCCATTAACTGAACGCGGTATGGATATAACCCAAGGACACGTTTTGCCCCTTCACGGACAACCGCAAATGCTTCGACAAGCATGTCGTCAAGGGACTCGCCATCCTGATAGCGCTTCTTGAACTCTTCCGTTTTCTTGCGAAGGCCGTCATCCGAAAGCTTCGCTATATCCGGACCAAGAGCATCGATCTGGTCAGCATACTTCTCCAGTTTCTTCAGCTCGCGTTTATTGGGATCGAACACTTTATTTAAAATTCCAATCATGTATGAGCGCTCCTTCTAGTGGAAATGTAATTGTGAAAAAAGCAAGCTGCATAAGTTTCGTCAGCTCAGGTTTTAGATATTTATAAGCGGATTAATAAATCTGCCAATATGAACAAATAACTTCTATACGAACTAGTAAAAATCCTTTTTAAAAATACACAATATTCCTTATTAATATTACCACTATCAAGAAAGAGTGACAACAACCGACATATAGCGGCACTTTAACGCATTAACGCAACGGGGGACAGTCCCCCGTTGCGTTAATGCAATAATACATGAAAGGGCACTCCCGTCACCTGGGAAGCGCCCTTTCTTTTGGTATTAAACCATTTCGGCCAATATTATTTTTTTCATTTCCTTCGAACGCCTTGAGATACTGTTTGCAGAAACTTCAAAGGCTTCGGCCAGATCCTTTTGCAGGTAGTCATTTTTCAACTCGGTGTCTGTCTTGATCACTTCAATGATGGAAGCCGAATAAATCTGCGGGTTTCTGATTTTGGGAGACTCGCTTTCAAAATACTGAGACAGCAGCCTAGCAGCCTTTTCAATACTTTCTGCAGTTTCCCCCTGCTCTTTCAGGAAGCTTTCCATCGAATCAATCGCCTCTGTATAAGCAGGATTTTCTTCGCTTTCAACTGCATCGACTGCCGCTTCTTTCTGCTCGCTTTCCCCTTGCCCGGTGTACAGGTAGAAACAGTAATCAGCCAGATAGAGATAGTTTGCAGCAAGATACTCTTCAACCTCATCTTGATCTGCCTCTTTCATTTTTTCAACCATAGCATCCTTGCAAACTTCTGCAATTCCCGGGTAAACGAAATACTGTGCAAACGGCAGATAGGTCTCCCCGTTTTGAAGAAGAATGCCTAAAAAGAAACAGCCAGCAACAATCTCAGGGTTAGCCCCTTTCACATTGAAGACTTCTCCTTCAACCGTATCTTCAATCACAAGCTCCGTCCCTTGAACAGATGTAACCTTACCAGCCACAATCCTCGGCTGCTTCCATTTTTCCAGACTCTTTACAGTTTGCGGCCTGGTAACCGCCTTGCCCTGTTTTTCGACAAAGCGCTCTGCCAGTGTCAGCCCGTCTTCCAGCTTTTTCGTCACACCATACCAGCTTAAGAAAGCCATCTCATAGATTTCCTGGTCTTTATTCATCACCTTCATTTCAGAATAGTAGCGATGATAATCAGTTTCCAGCTCTTCATTATTATGTACTGCGATAAAATCATAAAGCTGCGCTTGAAGGATTTCCAGCTCGCCCAGCACTAAATCATCAATATTGACAGCGGAATGATTACCGCAGCATTTCTTATACTTTTTACCGCTTCCGCACTCACACGGATCATTTCGGCGAATACTTGTCATAGTCGTACCTCCTGATGTTGCTTTTCAGTTCTATATAAAGCTCACAAACTACTATTATAATCTACTTCCCACAAACATTAAACTGTTTAGGGGCAATACGCTTCTTGTAAAAGTTGCTAATCGGAACAGGAAAAAGCAAGATTTAAGCGAATTAATAGAGGAATTAACGATATGGAGGAGCTCATGGAAACAATTAAAGAATTAAAAATCGTAATAGGAGCCGGTGAATACAATAACAACCCCGGCTGGCGGCATACCCAAGAAAATGAACTGGATCTGCTAAAAGAGGAGCAGTGGAAAGCACAATTTTCTCCCAATTCGATAGATGCCATTGTGGCTGAACATGTTTGGGAACATCTTACCTTTGAGGAAGGGCTGGCAGCTGCAAAAAGATGCTTCCGATACTTAAAACCAGGAGGCTATATCCGCTGTGCTGTCCCAGACGGTTTTTTCCCGAACGAAGAGTATCAAAATACAGTAAAAGTCGGGGGACCCGGACCTGTTGAACATCCTGCGGCTTCACATCAAATTTTGTATAACTACAAACTGCTTCAGCAGATGTTCCAGGACGCAGGTTTTCAAGTGAACCTGCTTGAATATTGTGATGAGAATGGTGTGTTCTATGCCGAGGAATGGAATCCTGCAGAAGGAGTAATATTCCGTTCCCTGCGCTTTGATCCCAGAAACAAAAACGGCGAACTGAATTGCGTATCGCTCATAATCGATGCTGTAAAACCAAACGGATAACGTACCAAGACGTTATCCGTTTCTTTTATCTATTTTGTTTTTTCATGAACTCCAAGACATCCAGGTCAATTCTGCTTTCATGCTCCCTCATCTCGAAGTTCTCAGTATGTAGATAATCACGTAAAGCCTGGTTCACCGTCTTATCCTCTTTCAAATAGCCGTGGCGCTCCAGCTCAGCCTTCAGCTCTTCATGGACATCCCCATCCACTGGTACCACTCTCTCAGGCTTGGAAGCGGCAAAATAGAGCTGATGAAGGTTAAAAATCCGGATCAACTCTTTAATCGGATCTGGATGATCATCCACCCTTAAATCGATCAGGCGATCATTGAAGCCGCCATAACCTCCTTTATCCTTGACCACATAGATAGCAGCCGACTGCTTGCCGCGAGAATCGCCACCCGCTTCCTGGCCGGCGTCAAGTGCCTTCAAAAGCCGCTCTGCCAGAGTCCCTTCTGTTGAAGTAAAAGTCTCAGCCATCGCCTCGACAGTCCTCTGGTCAACCAGGATATTTCCCTGGGCAGCAAAATGTTCTCCCATCATTCCTCCTGCCCAGTCATAGCAGCCTTCTCCTGTAAAAGTAGCGGCGTTCCCCTGTGCATCAATCAGGCCGACCTGTCGTAAATGACGCTCAGGATCATCCTTCGTAATGATCTCCAACGCTTCTTCCGCTGTTTTTCCTTCTTCCATCAGCTGCAAAGCCTGTGGTCCGTATGCTGTATTGGCGTAAGACTGTGTCGCCACTGCTCCCGCTCCTGCACGAGCAAATGGAACAACCGCACCAACCCCGATAAATTTAGACTGAACAGCAATTCCCCATTCCTTTTCCTTCGGATCAAATCCGACAATGCTGAATGTCATGTTGCATTCCTCCCGACAATATTTATCTTCCCCTAAAGTTATTCGCCGCCCGAAACAAATTCCCTTTTTCAAATATATAAAAACACCCTGCAGAAACCTGCAGGATGTTTATTTCAGATTTTATGCTGTTTCAATTAACCCGTACTTGCCGTCTCTGCGCTTATACACGATATTCGTCGCATTAGTCTCTGCATCAGTGTAGATGAAGAAGCTGTGGCCGAGAAGATTCATTTGAAGAATCGCTTCCTCACTGTCCATCGGCTTCAAGTTGAATTGCTTTGTTCTTACAACTTCATCAGGAATGTCACTTTCATCTTCGCGGGCTTTTTCATTCAGCTGGCTTGTTGTCAAGCCTTCCTGAGCGGCGAAGAATTCTTTCGGGCTGCCTTTTTCACGCATTTTTCTGTTCACTTTTGTTTTGTGTTTACGAATCTGGCGTTCTAATTTATCTACGATCAGGTCGATGGCTGCGTACATATCTTCATGGCGTTCCTCGGCGCGCAATACTAAGTGCGGCATCGGGATTGTCACTTCGACCTTAGTCTTCTTATCAGCGTAAACCTTCAAGTTAACATTTACGTCAGCATCAGGAGTTTCATTGAAGTAACGATTCAACTTATCAATCTTATTCTCCAGGTGTTCGCGAATCGCTGGAGTTACCTCAATGTTCTCGCCTCGAATGTTGTAGTTCAACATGTAAACTCCTCCTTTATAGATAAAGCTATGTTTATATATTTCTCTATTCCCTTTAATATTCCTGCTTAATCTTTCGAAAAATTTTGACGAATTATTGAATATCTTGTTGAAAGCTTATAGACAGGGGATATGAGAAATATTCTATTATCATTTTCTCATGTAAACATCTTTTGTAGACCTCTAATCATTGAATACTTTGTGAATCATTGCACAAAAATACTATCTTCCTCGACATAATTCGTCACCCTACGATAAAACAGGAAACAATTACCGTGGTTTTCTGACAAATTATGTATTGCTGATACTTACTGGTACTTTTATACTAAATTAACAACATGTTTATCAAAAAGGAGTGTTTTCCATTTGGCACCACTGTTGAACTTTCTTCGAAAGAACTTGCCAACAGAAATAAAGAGTTCTTCCTTCACAGAAGAAAGGTGTTTAAAGTTACTTTTCGATCAGTCACCCGATATCATAATACTCTTTGATACTGAAGGAAAATTCCTGGACATCAATAAAGCCACCACCTCTATTACGGGGTATAAGCTGCCGGAAACTGCGTTAATTACTGACTTTACTCCTGCCGAATTGAAAGATCAAGTCTGGACACACTTTCAAGCTGCAGTAAAAGGAAAAGTCCAGAAGTTCACCTCTCAGGCATATCATAAAGATGGCAGTCTCTTAAACTTGGAAATCACCCATATCCCTATTAAAGAACACCATAAAACAATCGGCGTATATGCCATTATTCATGATGTATCGGAAAAAATCACCCTGCAGTCTACACTCGAGATGAAAGTTCAGGAGCTGGAACATGCATCCGACACACTGAAAGCCGCCATCTGGTCTTATGATAATATACGAAAATCCATAACCTTTTGCAGCAAAGGAGTAAAGCATATTGCTGAAATGGATCCTGAGAAGTTTTTAAAAGGACAAACTCAATGGAGAGACTTAGTCTACATAGACGACCAGAAAAGCTATGAAGAAAATATCAAGCATCTAAAACAAGGAGAAAGCATCTGCCACCGCTATCGAATCACTACTCCATCTGGAAAAATAAAGTGGTTGAACGAAAAAATTCTTCCAATTATAGATAACAAAAACAACATCATCCGGTACCATGGCATCGTAACTGACATAACGAAAGACAAAGAACTCGGAGACCGGGTCGAGCATTTGCTTCATCATGATACACTGACAGCTTTACCCAATCGAAAGATGCTCGAGAATGAAATGAAAAGCTATATACAGCAAAACACCAAATTTGCTTTTATTTATATAGATTTAAACCGTTTCAAGTACATAAACGAATCACTTGGGCCTGTCATTGGAGATCAGATTCTGGCAGAAGCAGCACGCCGCTTGTTAAATTTACAAGATAAAGGCATCTTTGTCTCAAGTTTCAACCACAATAACTTCGTTTTGCTCATGAAGGATTACAAAGGGCTGAATAGTGTTACAGCTCTATGCAAAGGCATCATCACTCAGTTAAAAGAGCCTTATGTAATAGGGGAATTAGAACTGCTGATGACCATCTCCATTGGTATCAGCCTCTATCCTTCAGACTCTAATGGAATAAACGAACTATTTCAGAATGCCTCTGCAGCGATGAACAGAGCCAAAGAAACCGGGAAGAACTCGTACCAATTATATTCTCCTGAAAACAGCATTGATGCTTATAAACGTTTCGTGTTGGAGAAAGACTTTAGATACGCTTTGAATAACGATGAAATGCAGCTATACTTTCAACCCAAAGTTGATGTGCGCCTCAATAAAATAATAGGCTCTGAAGCGCTACTGCGCTGGAATCACCCTGAGTGGGGTCTTGTCTCTCCGAACGAATTCATCCCTTATGCGGAGGAGAATGGCTTTATCATCGATGTGGGAGAATGGGTTTTCGAAAAAGCCTGTATGACATTGAAGGAGTGGAGAAATCAGGGTATTTCCCTGGTTCCGGTTTCGGTTAACCTCTCTCCACAGCATTTCCTTGTCAAAGACTTAACAAAAAACCTTCTCTCTGTTCTTGAAAAATATGCACTCCCCTCCTGGCTGATCCAGCTGGAAATTACAGAAGCAGTCTTTCTTCATCACGAAGAGATTGTCAAACAAACCATTGATGAGTTGCGAGAAAAGGGATTCCGCATCCTAATTGATGATTTCGGAACAGGATATACCTCATTTGCATATCTAAAAGACTTGACTGTTGATGGTATCAAAATTGACCGTTCGTATACCAAGGAGCTGGGGAGTGATTCAAAAAACGGAGCAATCATTAAAAATCTTGCCAGCCTGTCAGAGGATTTAAATATGTCTGCCACAATTGAGGGAATTGAAACAAAGGAACAACTGGAATATCTAAGAAAGATTAATTGCCACTTCATACAGGGATATGTCTACAGCAAGCCTGTTCCTGTAGAAGAATTTGTTACTATGCTTAGGGAGAAGACGATTAAACCACTTTCACGGGGGACCAGGAGCTTCACCTTTGAACGGCGCCAATATTTCAGATTGCATCCCCGCCTGCCACTTGAAGGCTTTACCACAATTGTCAGCATCAATAACAGAAAAATCACCACCGGGAAAACCAGCATAGCCATCACGGATATCGGACCGGGAGGATTGGGCTTCATTTCTCACATCCAATTTCCGCCTAACCGCGATATCCTTCTAGAATTCTCACTTAGAATTCTTGGGGAAGATATGTTCCTTAAGGGAAAAGTCGTTTGGAAAGAGGAAGTTGATGAAGACTTCTTTCGGTACGGTGTTGCATTCCTGCTTACCGAAGCCGAAAGGGAGACACTGACCAAATCATTGAATACCCTTTCCCTTGCACTAAAGAGGGATATCGCCCCCGGCAATACAAATCTGATAGAGAAAGACTTGTTTGAGTTTCTGAGGGAAGTGAAAAATCGATAAGCAAAGAGAAGCCGGCATCCTCTAGAGAATGCCGGCTTTATTGTGTTAATCATTTTTTCTTATCATAAAAGTAGCCATCTGTCTGAAGGTTATCATAAGGATTTGAATAGCGCTGCGCTTTATCTTTCTTGTTTGAAACACCATTTATATCCCGCTTGATGAAGAGTTGGATGGTTTTCAGCTTTTGATTGATTGCTTTGTTCCAGGATACAATTTCACTTCCCAGTCTGCCTTCTTTTTCCGTGAATGGAGGGGAAATCTGTGATAATAACGTCTCGCGCTGTCCGAGAAGCCACTCCACCTCTTTAATCAGGTCTTCGCGCTCTTCTTCATCCACCTCTCTATGAACCAAACTGTGGAGCTTTTCCGTTATCCTGTGGCAGTCCTCAACAGCCGACATTACACTTGTCCGCCCTTACCTTCAAACTTCTGCTGGCGGTCGAGCTGAATGACCTGCTTCCAAGTATCACGAAAATCCGTGATAAGCTCTTCAGCCTCCTGCAGGGCGCCAAGGTCATTCTTAATATTTGCCTCCACCAAGCGGCGGTGGATGAAGTCATACAATTTCATAATATTCTCTGAAACCCCTACGTCCATGTTCAGGGTAACCATGAGTTCACTGACGATATTTTGAGCCTTTTGGATATTGATGTTTTTTTGTTCAATATTCTTATCTTCGATTCCTTTTTTGGCCAGCTGAATAAATTTTAAGCAGCCGTTATAAAGCATTAACGTCAGTTCCCCTGGAGAGGCTGTCGTAACTGAGTTATTTTGATACGTTTTATACGGGTTGTTTACTGCCATAATGACACTCCCTTGCTTTTCTGCATTCTTATCTTACATTCCGCCGCTGAATTGCTGCATCAAATACGCCGATTGTTGGTTCGATTGCTGAATGGCCTTTTCCATCGCGGTAAACTGACGCCAATAGCGGTCCTCCACTTGTTTCATCCGGTCTTCAAAACGGGTGATCTGACTGTCGACATTTTTCAATTCTCTTCCAAGCATGAATTGCTGCTGAGTTGAAAAAGCACCGCCGGCTTTTTCCTTTAATTTATCGATCGTTTCATTTACTGAATCATAAAGACGGTGCACAATACCCTTTTGGGAATCAGAAGTCGCCTCACTGCCGCCTCTGAAAAGATTTTCGACTGACTGCGGATCTTCTTCTATCGCTTTTTTCAGTTGGGCTTCATTGATTTCCAGTTTTCCGCCTTCAAGATAGTTGGCGGTAGTGGTTATCCCGATACTCGAAAGCTGCTTGAAAATAGGGCTAACATTGGCATTATCAACCGGCTGGTAAAAGTCTGTCCTCATAGTGCTCAGCAGACCGGACAGCGTCGAATCTCTTCTTAATAAACCGCTTTTCGCTTTTTCTTCCCACTGTTCCTGCTGCTTGTCACTTAACTGTTCTTTCTGGTCGTCTGTCAGCGGTCCATAGGAGCGATAAAATTCTTCACCGGTCTTCTTGCTGATTTTATCGATGAGCTCATTGTACTTTTCAACAAAGCCCTTGATGTTGTTAAAAACATCTTCCGTATTGTTACTGACCGAAGTACTGACTCCGTTGGGTACATCCGTTGAGCTAAATGTCTGCTTAATTGTAAACGTGACGCCGTTCATCTCAAACGTGTTGGACGTACGTTCTGTCTTAAGTCCATTCACCTCAAACTCGACATTCGTTCCGCCGGTTTCAGTGGAAGAGCCAAACTTCATCAACTTATCCAGAAAATCACCGGAAGTAATTATTTCTGAACCATCTGTGTTGAAATTTCCCGTCTCGGTCCGCGTCAGCGTGGCCCGGTCAGCGAATGAATCATAATACATCGTCACCCCTGCATCCGATCCGTTTACTTTACTGATAGCTCCATTGAGAGATTCATTCCCGGCGATGAGGAAATTCACTTTTTTCCCGCCATCTTTATTAACAGTCTGCAGGGAGAAATCTGTGTAATTCTGGGTATATGTAACAGAGATTGGCAGGTTCGACTTTTCTTCTGTAAAAGTAATTTTACCGGTTTCTTTATTGATCATCCCGACAGAATTGGCAGTGTTCCCTACTTCAACTAACTCGGTATTTCCTTTGTCATCAGTTGTTCCTAAAGTATACTTTTTACCATCTATATCAAGAGTCAGAGTGCTAATTGACCCTTTGGCCAGTTGAAATTCTTTCACTGGATTGGTCGTATCAATATTCTGGGTCTTATCAACAGTTACATACTCCACAGTCACAGAGCTGTCTTTCTTCACAGTGCTGCCAAACTTAAGATTTCCATCCCCATCTACGAGAACTTGATTGCTTCCAAGCCCTCCAGTCGGTTCAGCCGTCAACACTTCAAACGATTTCCCGCTGACCTTGACACTCATCTTATCCAGATCTTTTAAGGTGCTTGTACCAATATCAATAGATAGAGACGGTCCATCTGCTGCCGCTTTGATTGTTTGCTTTTCAATGACACCTTGTGACCAAGTAAACCCTGACCCGTTAGCCAGCTTTGATGTCTGGTTGAACAGTCCTGCTTTTGCGTCCAGCTTGTTGTTTGGATTACTGGATAACTTGTCTGCAGGGTCAGTTCCACTAACTTTGGTAGCAGCGGTTGCCAGCTGTGTAACATTATTGATAGTGTAAGAAGCCTGTGACGCCCCGCTCGAAGCTGTTGCAGTGACTCTGCTTTCGTCCGTGGAGGCCGTCTGGCGCGCTCGGTACTTTGAAGTCAGCTTAAACTGTGTCAGTTCGGAACGAAAATCAAGAAGAAGCGTATTCATCGCCCGGTAATCATCCCGTTTCCATTCCAGCGTCTGCTTCTTCTGCTTCAACTTATCCAAAGGTATGCGCTCGGCCTTCATTAAATCCGCTACCAGCGAATCGATATCCATTCCGCTCGCCAATCCGCCAACTCTCATCTTTATCACTCCTTTAAATCTTTTTATCTACTAAAAGCCCGACGAATTCCGTCATGGCCGCATACATATCCAATACCTTCTTTGCAGGTATCTCTTTCACTACTTCATTCGATGTATTGTCCACTATTGTTACATAGTATTCCTTTAATTCTTCATGAAACTCAAACTTGATATGAGTGTTGGTAGCAGATAAAAACTCATTCATCCCTTTTACGACTTGTTGAACTTCCTCTTTTGTGACAGGCTCTTGGTGTTGATCTTTTGGAAGGTCAATGTTTTGGATTTCCTGAATTTTATCCGGTGTTAATTCACTGAGTTCTTTCTTAAAAGTAAATGATTGGACTTGGGAGTTTCCCCCGCTGCCTGCCACTTTTTCAATCATTTAATAAGCCTCCTAGAATTACTATTCTCTATGATAGTATCGGTCAGGAGTATAAATTGTTTATACTATTAGTAGAGTTAGTAGATAATAATGATAAAAAAGAGACCCTATCACTAGAGTCCCTTTTAAGTAATCTAATATTAACGTAATAATTGAAGTACACCTTGTGGGTTTTGGTTTGCTTTTGCAAGCATTGCTTGAGAAGCTTGAGCAAGGATACTTTCTTTTGTTTGGTTCATCATTTCTTTGGCCATGTCAACGTCACGAATACGGGATTCGGCTGCTGTTAGGTTTTCAGAAGATGTGCTCAAGTTGTTAATTGTGTGGTCTAGGCGGTTTTGCCAAGCACCAAGAGTTGCTCTTTGAGTTGAGACTTCTGCAATAGCTGAATCAAGTTTATCCAAAGATGTTTGAGCGTTCGCATAGCTATCTACTTTAATAACTGACTTGCCTACATCCAAGCCTGCTGCATCTGAACTCATATTTCCAATAGATATATCAAGTTTTTGGTTTTTATTTGCACCAATTTGTAGTGTTGCTTGATTGCCAGTAGTGTCAATATCTTTTGTACTTAATGCAAGACCAGTAGCCGATACATCAGTGTCTGCAGAGAAGGTTATTTTCAGTCCGACTTTATCAAAATCTAACGTGGTGCCTGCTCCAATATTAGTAGCATCTCCTACATCAATTGTCTGAACAACTCCACTGCCATTATCTACTGAAAGGTTATTCCCAGTAAGACCAAAAGTTAATGTTGCTCCAGAGGTAACACCAGAAACATCTATAGTCGCACCCGCACCTGTTAATCCTGCCTCTGCAGAACCAGTGCCGGCAGCCTTAACACCTAAACTTCCAGTTAATAAATTTTTACCATTAAACTGAGTCGTTGATGCAATACGATCAACTTCTTCAATAAGTTGATCTAACTCTGTTTTAATCGCTGCTCTATCTTCAGGTTGAGTTGTATCGTTTGCACCCTGCACAGTTAATTCTCTCATGCGTTGAAGAATATCATGTGTTTCAGTTAAAGCACCTTCAGCTGTTTGGATTAGTGAAATACCATCTTGAGCATTCTCAGATGCTTGATCTAACCCTCTAACTTGTGCGCGCATTTTTTCAGAGATTGCAAGACCTGCTGCATCATCTCCTGCCTTATTAATCCGTAGACCAGAAGCTAACTTCTCCATTGAATTAGCCATACCTTTGTTTGCTGCACCCATTTGGCGGAACGTATTAAGGGCTTCAATATTATGATTAATTCTCATTATAAAATTTCCTCCTTGAATATAGAGTCCACATCCTTGTGAACTGCTTAAGTATTAGTTTGCAAAAGAACAACTGGTCGGCCGCCCTGCCATTCTCTTGCTTACACTAGTAATATCGGCACCCTTCGGCCAGTTTTAATAGTTTCAGTTAAAAATTTATTCTTTTTTTGGTAAAAGATTCAAGAGGTTCTCTATGCCTTTTGATGCTTCAGCATTTTCTTCCTGGATGGACAGGTAGATTTCTGTTCGGTGGATTTCAATGTTTTTCGGAGCGTTGATACCCAGTTTGACTTGATCACCTTTTATAGAGACGATACTGATTTCGATGTCATCCCCTATTTGAATGGCTTCGCCTGCTTTTCTTGTTAATACCAGCATCTCCTCACCCCTTCTGCCCGGCATGCTCTGGCTGAGCAAAGATTGTGTGTTTGGGCTTGTATTCAGTGTTGTTAAGGATGACTTGCTTGGCTTTGTTCGTTGCTAGGTTGATAATAATCGGTGCCTGCAGGTTTGCGGTTGACTCATGCAGAAGCTCTTTAATTGTCAGAATGCTGAGTACCTGCACCTCTTCCTCAGAAGGGCTGCCAAGTTGTTCAACGGTCGTCGTGTCCAGTGTAAAGTCATAGTCTTTGAAAAAGGTAAAAGGACTTGCAACCACAAAGCCCAGTTCTGGTGTTTTCATTGATTGCAGGATGTGAAAAGCGGTTTCCGGCAATGGCAGTAAGGTGAATTGTTTTTCTTCCAAGAAGCCTGGTATTCCGTGGTCAAAGGTTAGTACATCTTGAGGCTGTACCTCTATTTCTCCATGATATTTCGTTAAGATTTTCATGTTTTCATTCCTTCTTTTTAAATTTCAATCTATGTTTAAAGGACTGTCCTCTAATAAGTACAGTCCTTTATTAAACTAATATGAAGTTATCTTAAGAAGTCCATCAATGTGGGCTGGATGATCCTTGCCCCGACACTTAATGCTGCCTGATGGACACTTTCCTGTGCCCTTAAGTCTGTGATGACCCTTTCGATGTCGGCATCTTCGTTATCGGATATGATTTGGTTCGCCATGACTTCTGTTTTAGTCAGGCGGTTATCTATCATTTCCAAACGGTTGTAGCGGGCTCCTGTTTCGGATCTTTCTGCTTGTAATGAGCCGATTTTGCTGTCTAAGTTCGTTAGAAGCTTATCCATCTTATGAGCGCTATAGTCTTTGTGGAAGGTTTGTTTAATATCTTCCAAGGCTGTGAAAAGTTCCTGGCTGAATACTTGACCGGCATCGATATTCGCTTTTAAATTCAGCCCCTGTGAAACCTCCACAAGATAGTCTTCTGTATTCATAGTAACAACCGGCGGTTCCCCATGGGTTGCCGGGGGAGAATCTACGTTGGTCCCATTGAAGATATAGCGTCCAGCCACTTTTGTATTGGCGACTTCCACTAAATCCTGTTTGATCTGCTCGATTTCCTGAGAGATGGCTTCACGGTCCTGATCTCCGTAGGTATCATTTTTTCCCTGGATGACAAGTTCTCGGACCCGTTGGAGGGCATTGGTGGCATGCTCCAGCCCTGCTTCAGAATGGTCCATCCACAGATAGGCTTCGGAGAGGTTTCGCTGATACTGCTCATTTTCAGCGAGGTTGGAACGGTAGTACATGCCTTTCATGGCCACCACTGGATCCTGGGAGGGACGGGTGATCTTTTTCCCTGTTGCCAGCTGGTCCTGGTAATCCCCGAGTTTTTCATAGCTTTTGCTTAAGTGACGCAGCGAGTTAGACGCAAGCATACTTTGTGTTACGCGCATTGTTTATCCACCTGCCTATCTTCCAGCGGTACCCATACCGTTGATGATTTTATCGAGTAATTCGTCTTGAAGGGAAATCATTCTCGCTGATGCGTTATATGCATGCTGAAACTGAATCATATTGGTCATTTCTTCATCGAGTGAAACAGCGCTAGTGGACATCCTTCTTTCTTCAACCGCCTGCCTCAGGGTGGCGCTGTTATTGGTAAGACGGACAGCATTCTGTGTATCGACCGCCATGCCCCCGATTAGGACTTCATAATAGTTCCTGAAGTTGGACATTTGCGAGTTCTGTCCGTAGTCAAAGTCCTTGTTGATGACTTCTGTCAATTGAAGCAATACGCTGGAATCTCCCGTTGTTGCTTCCTCAGGGTTTGTCCCATCCGCGTTCGCTATATTATCCAAGCTGGACTTGACTTCGTCTGAAAGACCGATTCTCTGTGCGAAGCCCTTTCTGTCAGCTGGGGTCAAATCATTGGACCCGCCGTTTACAAAGAAAAGAATGTCCTCATTGATTGGGTTTCTCTCGCCGTTTTCATCCACATTATTAATTTCATTGGGGCTCATCCCTGCCGAATGGATTTTATTGAATTCCGTGGCAAAGGTGAATGCCAGATTATCCAGTTCTGCCATCATATCAGGATAGGAACCTTGTGTATTTCCATCCTTGTCGATGTAGCCAAAGGATTCGATCAACCCTTTTAGTTTCCCATCGGAATTAAATTTTTCCATCGTGTAGCTCTGGCTTCCGACAGATATGCTTTCCACATTAGCATCTGGCACGGATGCAGACATGTTCACCTTGATTTCCTGATATCCTTTTCCGTGCACGAGGTTGGCATACGGGACATTATTGCTGCCCACTAATGAGATAAGGGCTTTCCCTTCAGCCAGGGGATTTGCGTTCCCTCCGGATGGCTCATAAGAAACTTTGATGTTCACCAGCTTGGAAAGGTCATCAATCAGACGATCCCTTTCATCATATAAATCATTGGGGGTCATACCATGTGGCTCAACATCCCCTATTTGCTGGTTGACATTATGTATCTGCTTTAATAAGGAGTTTACTTCCTTTTCCGTTACCCCGATTTCATTTTTCAGATCCTGCCGGATGGTAGACAATGAGTTTGATAGATACTGAAATGTCTCTGCAAGAGCCATCCCGCGCTGCCGGACAACGGAGCGGGCACCTGAGTTCTTGGGATTGACCGCCAGATCCTGCAGGGACTGCCAGAACATATCCATTGTTTTGCCGAGGCCTGAATCTGATGGTTCATTCATGATTTCTTCCATCTTCTTCAGGGATTCCGCTTTTGTTTCCCAATACCCCAGCTTGTTATTTTCTCCTCTGTATTGGACATCCAGGAACGAGTCCCTTATCCTTTGGACTGATTCAGCCTGAACGCCGGTACCGATTTGACCCGGAATTTGAGGCTTGTTCATTGCCGGTGGTGGATAGGTTTCTGTTTGTTCAAAATTGACTCTCTGCCTTGTAAAACCAGGTGTATTGGCATTCGCCACATTATGCCCTGTCACTTGAAGGGCGCTTTGCTGGGTGTACATGCCTCTCCTGGCCGTTTCCAGCCCTTGAAAAGTTGCTCGCATGATTATTCCTCCTTCCTTTTATGCTCTTGAATTAAAGATTGGGCGGTTGCTCATCCCGATTTCATCGCCGTTAAACGGGGAATAGTTTCCGGGGTCTTGCTGGCCAACCAGTAAATCCAGGTTCAAGTTTACAAACTGAAGAGACTGCTGCAGCAGCTCTTGATTCAGTTCATTCCGTTTCTTTAATTCTTCTGTGACAAGCAGCAGCTCCGTTTGCGCAGAGCGCAGTTCATCTTTTTCCGAAGCGGGTACCGACTCAATGATAGCTGACAGTGTTACAGGGAGCGGGACCCCCTGCTCTGAAGCAATCAGGTTTTTAATAGATTCAGAGTTATTGTTTAATGCTTCAATTGCTTTTATATGGCTCAGTTCATTTTTCATCAATTGTCCTAGAGCTTCTGCATCTCCGATTTTTAAGATATCCGTCTTATTCAAAGCAAGCTGATAGAGGCTTTTCTGCAGCTTGACCATTTTCTCTAACAGCTGACCAAGACTCTTTACGTTCGACATTCTCTACACTTCTTTCATATAAATGATCACTGTTAGTTATATCGGTTGATTCTCTAAGAAATTAAGTGTAAATATTAATTAACAGTCCCTGGACTTCTCCGACCATGTTCAGGATATTCAGGCCTTTCTGTTCTTTTTGCAGGACTTCATTCGTAAGGTCGACAAGTTTCCAGTCCACTTCCTTGACGATTTTATAGACTTTTGTGCGTCCACGCCTGTTGAAGCCTCTTTGTTCCTCCAGCTGCAAGGCATTGTTGACCGCTTCTTCCAGAAGGTTTTTCACCATCTTTTTATATCTTTTTAAATCCTCTACTGTTCTTGATTCCACCAGGATTTTTCCTTGTGTCTCTATTTCTTTTGCCATGTTTGCAAATTTATCATAAAGAGCTGTTTCTCTCTTTTTTGACATGACCTCTGTAAAAGAGACTGATTCTGTAGCTGTCTTGGCCTTCTTATCTATCTTATTTAATCCGGTTCTCCCAATCTTTTGTACGTCCATGTTTACCACCTCAGTTAGGCTTTATAGAGATAATTCTATAGGAACTGCTGCCAAGAAAAAAGAGGCAGGCCAAAAGTTTGACCCGCCACCTGCTTTAATTATTTCAATAATTGAAGGATTCCCTGAGGCAGCTGGTTTGCTTGGGACAGCATTGCTTGTCCAGCCTGGTTCAGGATATTGTTTTTTGTAAATGTAGTCATTTCCTTTGCCATGTCTGCATCCCTGATCCGAGATTCCGCTGACGTCAGGTTTTCATTTGCAGTAGTCAGGTTTGTGATCGTGTGTTCCAGACGATTTTGGATCGCCCCCAGTTCACTGCGCTGTTCTGAAACAAGCCTGATGGCATTATCAATACGGGAGATTGCCATTCTTGCTGCTTCAGAGGAACTGACATCGACCCCTTTAACAGCATTGATTCCCGTACCGAGGAATGATCCGTCAGCACCGCGTGCTAATCCTAGTTTCCCTGCATCCATGACACTCAGTGACAATTTGAGTACTTCAGAGTCATTTGCCCCGATCTGCATGTCCAGTTCAAGATCTTTGTTTTTATATGCTTCAAAGTTCACATCTTTCATGCTGATGTCCAGGCCGTTTGTGCTTCCGTCATCCGTTCTGTTCGTTGATAGGACAAGGGTATTCCCTACGACATCAAAGCTGCTTAACCCTTCCACAACACTAGGTTTCTCACTTTGGGCTGTGCTCAATACAGATTTGATGCTATCCGCAATCTCAAATAGATCTTTTCCTTTAATATCTAGTGTTGCACTCGGTCCGCCGGTATATCCTGCCTGAGGGGAATGAGAAAATCTGATCGTCAACCCTTCAATTTTCAACTCGTCACCTGCGTATGGCACTTCATCGCTTGCGGTAGGCAGGCTTCCGAATGTTAATTGAGTAGATTCAAAAATAGCTGATGTCGGCTCTCCTGTTAATGTAGTAGCAGGAGTTGTCGTTCCCGGCTCATAAGCTTTAACTGCAGTAAAACCTGACAAGTCAAGACTGATTTCTTTCCCTTCAGCAACTGACATATTCTTGGAAGATGAAAGAATCAATTTCCCTGAGATTGGACTCCCTTCTGTTAGACCATCAGAGTCCGTTGCTGTCATAATAGTTGAATTTAAAACAGGATTTGACGGATCATTGAATACTGTATCGTTAGCCTCAACGGCCCCTTTTAGAGAGGTCATTAAACTGTCTATATTGCTGGATATCGCATTATCAGTCAGGGGCTCCTGCCAATTTACTTTTACTGCAATATTTCCATTCACCGTTATAGATGTTGGATTTGCTGAAGTTACAACTTCATACGTCTTATTATTGATTGTAAATGTCTTGCCTTCAATTTGGGATGGAGTAGTTGTGTCTGATAGACCACCCACCGCCTCGTCAAAAACTAATTCAATACTAGCTGGTTCAGAAGGGGGAGCGGAAACGGTGCCGTTCCAGGTTCCATTATTCGTATAATCAATTTTAGAGGAATCCACACTGGCAAACGCATGTCCTTTTTCTGAACCGCTGAACAACTTCTTCTGGTTGAATTGAGTCGTGTCCGCAATACGATCAATCTCAAAAGTCAACTGGTCGATTTCATTTTGGATTGCTGTGCGATCCTGTTCTTCCAATGTCCCGTTTCCTGCCTGAACAGCCAGTTCCCTCATGCGCTGCAATATTTCATGTGTTTGGTTTAATGCACCCTCACCTGTTTGGATCAAGGAAATCGCATCGAGGGAGTTTCTTTCTGCCATTCCTAAACCACGGATTTGAGAACGCATTTTTTCAGAGATCGCAAGACCTGCAGCATCGTCAGCCGCACGGTTGATACGAAGGCCTGATGAAAGTTTTTCAAGGCTCTTTGAAGTCTGCCCCATCGTTTGAGAAAGGTTTCTGTATGCATTTAAGGCTTGTATATTGTGATTGATCTTCATCTTTATATCCTCGCTTCTGTTCTTTTATTTATCGTATACCATGACGTTTTTTTCGTAGGCATTTGCTTTCTGTGTCATTCTTTTAAGAGGCTGCTTTGGTTTTCTCATAGAAGTTCTCCACGAGTCTGCCAATTCTCCAGTTATTTGGATGACTTCTTCGAGAAGAGTAACGTCTTTCGAAACATTTGCCTTAATGATTAGCTCGGACATATAGTTATAAAGTGCGTCCAGCTGGTCAGCTATGATGCCGGCCTCATAATTCAGCCCTGCACCTAATCTCTCTAGAATATCATTGGCTTTTTGCAGTTTTTCATTGGAATCTATTAATTTTTTTTCATTAATATCTGTAATGGCGCCTTGGACATTCGCTATTAAAGCTTCATATAGTAATGCCGTGATTTCCTGCGACGACTTCTGGTAGATAAATTCTTTTGTAAGTAAATTCATGTGCTATGTACCTCCCTTATCTATATCGGTGGGAAATTTTGTTTGTTAATACTCATTTTCCATTTCTTCAATTAAAAGTAAGATTTCCGCAATGACTGAATACAGCTGGGGAGGTACATTCTCTCCTAGGTCAATATCCAGGAGACTCTGGACCAGGCTGGAATCCTCCTGCATCGATACGTTGTGTTCTTTTGCAAGTTCCATAATTTTTGCGGCTATATGCCCTGAACCTCGCGCGACGACCTTCGGAGCCTTTTCTTCCGACTCATCATAGCGGATGACAGCGGCAGTAGGACCGTTCACGTTTCTTCTGTTTTTTTGGTTATAGTAGATAGAATTCATATGGTGAAATCATATCCTTTCTCGGTCATTCCTGTTACTGCTCCCTTATGAGGCGGTCTCCGTAGTTCCTTGGTCTCTTCATCAGGTTGTTTCGTCAGCTTGGAGAATTGTATACTTCCAATTTTGTATCCGATTCCCTCCAGCCGCTTTCTGGCAAGATCAGCCACCGGCTCCATCCTTTTCTGAAAACCGTCACGGTCATTTCTTATTTGTACGGATAGCGTACGATCAACTGAGCTTAGCGCAATGCCGACCTCTCCTAATTTCTGTGTTTCTATTAAAAAGTACAAATTGCAGTTTTCCCAATCCACCTTTTGCTGGGGATTCTTCGAGTTGATGTACACTTTGACATCTTCCACTTGGTCTTTTAACAGCATCGGCAGGGTAAACATCAGGTTCTGCAATCCGGAAGAATCGTTTTTACTGATTAATTGCTGGCCAGTTAGGTTTTGAAGCAGCTGATCACCTTTTGCAGTTCCTTGGAATTCTGAATCAGACTGATTAAACTTCATCAATATATTCTTCAATGACATTTGAAGATCTTCTTTTGCTTTACCGTTCTGCACGAGTGACTGTGCGTGCTCCGACTCATGAGTAAGGCCCAAACTTCGTAAATATTCGAAGGTTTGCCTTGCTGACGGTTCATGGGAAACGGCTTGAACAGAGTGTTTGATGTTCTCACTAAATCTGCCTGACAAAGGCATTGGTTCATATTGAAGAATCTCTTTTGATACAAAATGCTTTACCCGGACATCCGATGGCTTGAAAATCATTTTTTCCACGTTTGTTTTCACTTCATGGACAATCTTATGGGCACTTGAATAGTCGCCTTTAGCGAGCAGCTTCTTCGCCTCTGCAAGACGCGAGCTTGCCATTAAGAGGTCCTTTTCTGTTTTCATGTCTGTATAAAGCATGAAATCACTTTTCAGTATGGCTTGATCCAATTGTTTGATCGTGTTTTCCAGCATGGGCCTGGCCGTTATGGAAGCACGCTGTTTGGACTGTTGGATCATTTGCTGAACACTTTGCAGGTTCCTGGATATATCATTCTTGAATTCTTTAAAGTCCATCGCCATTTGAGATAATTTCTTCGTTATTGTGTTTACGATGATATCCTTTGACTGGACTGGAATCATTGAGAGTATTTCATCGTTTAATGTGTAGGCTTCGGCTTGCTGCTGAGGTGGAGTTGAGGCGATTGCTGCCTGATTTTTACCAGCTTCCTGCTTTTCTATGCTGCCTAGCACTTTCAGCACTTCTTGTCTCGCAACGAGTTCTTTCCCGCTTTGAAATAATGCACCTGCCTTACCAAGGACATGTATCACAGCAGATTTTTGGGAATCGGACAAAAAAGAGGACCGAACCACATTTTCTTCAATAGTATTAATGACTCTATTAAAGTCGGGTTCTTTCTGAACTGCTTTTATTTGCTGCTGCAGTAGTTTATGTATTGGCTGTTCTTCAGACCTTTTAATATCACTAGATTCTCCATCACTTGTAAAAAGGACATCCAATTTCATTGTCAGATTTGCTTTTAGATTTGTTAGTTTAACAGCATCCTTCACGAGTGATTCTGCCGATTCGGCTTCACCTTCTGTAGGCATCAGTTTATTTAACTGATGGACAACGCCTTCTATATCAGCGCCCTTCGATAAAAGGCCTTCTAATTCCGAAAGCATTTGAAGATTACCTGAGGTTTTCATAGTTTTCAGCAAGGCATCTATGGCTTGTTTTAACCTTTGGATGGCTGCTCTATCAAGTTTGCTGATAGTATTGATTAGTTCCTCTGCCTCCTGCTGCTGAGAAGATCCTTCTGGAAACGAGATTTTGGCTTTCTGAATCAACTGGTCAATATCCGATTGGGTTTTCACCCCTTTAGAAGCTGCTTCCCTGTCCTTTTGGATTGTGTCACTGACTGAACTCCAGTCGAACTCTGGGTCTGCAGATTTCAGGAGAGTGTCAAGCTGCTTAGCAACCCCTTCTCCATGCAAAGCCTGGTCAACTGATTTAAGTGTCGATGGAGTGATGTTTATCTGCTTTTTGGCCAGCATGTCAAGCGTTTCAATCTTCTGGTACTCTGTTCTGTTTGTATACTCAATATAATTTTTTATATGGGTTAGTGACTCTCTGCTTATTTTAATCCCTTTACTTAAGAGCCGATCTATTGCGGCTTTCATTTCATGGGAAATGTTTATTTCATTTGTAAACTTAATGGACTGGCTTTGGATTTGCGTTCTGTTTTCCGCAACGGGAAGAGGAGACCGCTCAATGATTTTCCCGGAAGGAGGTTGAGTTTGGGGATCTTTGATTTGAATTTTGATTTTTTCATTAGCTGCAAACTCCCCTTGAAGCTTCATCCTGATCTCCTGTCCTTTGATATTGACTACAGCTTCATTATTAGGGAGTTTCTCCTTTACGATAGCAGAAGAAATATCCCCTTCTTTTAAAGAAAGGGATTTAGGATCAAAAGGGCTGGATGAAACTTTCAGATCATGATGAATTTGCATAACGTGTTCACGCTCCGTAAAAGAACTTCTTTAGGATCACTGCTGCTTGTAAAAATTTTTCAGGCTTTTAGCTAGTTCCTGATGATTCACTTTGTAGGTTCCATTTTCTACTTGGACTTTTAGGTTTTTCACCTTTTCCTGCCGCTCGACGTTAAATTGATTTGCGATTTGCATATCTTTTGCTTCAGAGGAAATCTCCACTTTATCTGAAGGCTTATTGATGGATTTTGCTTGATCGATTTTATTAAGCTGCTTGTTATATGGATTCAATCTCGGAGTATTAATATTGTTGATTTTCATAAAACCACTCACTTTCTCTACGGTTCCTAATTATTATATCGGAGCGGGCACCGGATTGTTTAGTATGGGGTCTCTGGGCGTTTTTTCCTAATTATTCCCGTTCACCAGCTGAGTAGTAGGTAGCCTGCTTTTTCTTGTTTTTAAATTGCTCTTCTGAGGCTAATCTTTGCAGGTCAGTCGTCAGCTCGTTTGTACATCGTTCGCAAAGTTTCCCCTTCGGTATAATTCTTCCACATTTATCACACGGATAACCCATGTTCGGGAAATGGGCTGTTTGGAGACGGCCTTTTCGTACCCATTTGTGGATGAGTTTTTCTTCTACCCCTGTTACCTCTACAACTCGCTCAATGGAAGCAGCCCTGTTTTCCCGCTTTCTCAAGAATTGATACACTTCTTCGTATTTCTTTTCTTCTTCCCTGTAACAGTTTTCACATGTATCTCGGAATTGGCTTTTTATGAAAAGTCCGTTGCATTTTGGGCAATTTAACAGTTCTGACATGGTTCTTCTCCCCTCGTTCTTGCTCTTATTTCTTATATCGGCTTCAGGACGTAACTCTTTAGTATTGTCAGCCTCTTGCCAATGTGATGGAGGAGATTTCCCGGGCTCCGGCATTCTTTAGCTTTTTGGCTCCCTGCCGGAGGGTGGTCCCGGTGGTGTAGATGTCATCGATGATGAGGATGGATTTATTGGAGATGTCGGCTTCCTGGCCAGATTTCACTTCAAAAACTTCTTCGCTGTCTATCCGCTGCTGGCGTGATTTCTTTGATTGCTTCTCGGAATGCCGCCGGATGAGCAGGGGCTCGGTGGTGAGACCAGCTTCCCTTGCCAGCGCTTCAGCCTGATTGAATCCTCTTTCCTGCAGGCGCTCAGGGCTTAAAGGGATGGTGGTGATGAAGTCGTATTTTATTTTGGAGATTTCTAGTTGGAGCTCTTGAGTGAAAGCTTTTACCAGAACATAATCCCCGCGATACTTGAAGCGTGCGAGGTATTCTTTTAAATACTCATTATATAAAAATAGTGAAGTGTTTTGTGCGAGAACCCCCGTCCACTTAGGGTCCTGCTCCCATCTGATGCAGTCCAAGCAGGTTCCTTCTTTTATATACTGCGGTTTGAGAGAAGACAATGGCCGGGAGCAGAGATTGCATCTGTCACCAATGAGGAGATGCAGTTGAGAGAAGCATTTTTGGCAGAGCCATAATTCTTTTGGCGTAAAAAGGAAGGAGTTCCAGGTAACGGGGTAATCAATTTCCCTGTGGCAGTCGAGGCAGTGGGTATTCATTTGTTCAAGAGCCTCCTTTTCATTCCTTCGCGATTCATTTCTTTTACATGTTTTATAGATTGGATCATTGACAATGTCTTGCCGTAATGAAAAAAGGTAATATCACCCGAAGGATATTCGGCATTTCTGCCGACCCGGCCGGCAATTTGGACAAGGGCGCTTTCAGTAAAGATCTCTTCTTCTGCCCCCACCACCGCAACGTCGATATTAGGAATGGTCACCCCTCTTTCTAAAATGGTTGTGGTCAGTAATATCGGAATCTCTCCAACTCTCATGCGCTGGACTTTTTCTTTTCGTTCTGGGTCTTCGGCATGGACAGATTCGATATTTGAGTTCAGTTTTTGGAAGAGTGGAAGTGCGGTAACCATTGTTTTAACACTCGGGAAAAAGATGAGGGCTTGCTTGTTTATGGATATTCGGTTTTCCGTCCATTGCTTGATGGGGAATGGAAGACGATTCTTATCAAGTTGGCTTTTCCAGTTGCCGCACCATTTAATAGAAGGAACTGGCAGAGGATGCCTGTGATAACGGGCCGGGATGGTGACGGAATCCCTTTTTCCCTGTTTGGCTTCTCTCTTGAGTTGGCTGTCGGGAGTGGCTGTGAGGTAGATTAGGGAGGAATGGGGTTTTCGTGCTTTTTGTACGGCATATTGAAGTGTTTGATCAAATGAATAAGGAAAGGCATCGACCTCATCGACAATGATAACATCAAAGGCTGATTTATAGCGGTAGAGCTGGTGTGTTGTGGAGAGGACAAGCTGGGAGAGTTTTTGGCGGTCATCACTCCCTCCGTAAAGGGCGACTGGGTTCGCTGCAGGAAATACTTTTTTCAGGCGGGGAGCGAGTTCCAGGATGACGTCGGTCCGCGGGGTGGCGATACAGATTCTTTTTCCGATTTTCAGTGCCTGGTGAATACCGTTGAAGAGCACCTCTGTTTTCCCTGCGCCGCATACTGCCCATACCAGGAGATCGGTGTTTTTGCTGATTGCTCCTATTACTTTGTCGGAGGCGGTTTGCTGGCCATTTGACAGAGTTCCTTTCCATTCAACCCCTTCTATTTTTGTGTTTTGGGAAGGTCCTGTCCATTCGATTAGCGGTGAACACTGCGACACCCTTCCCATCATGATGCATTTCCTGCAGTAGATACACTCGTCTCCACAGCGGCTGCAAGGAAAACTGGCGAATAGGGTGTCGTCTTTATTTCCGCAGCGCATGCACTGTGACCTGCCTTTAACTGTCTGTATTCCTTTTGAATAAATGAGGTGGCCGTTTTCATAGTGTCGTTGGATTTCTTCCGTTGAATGAGGGATTTCTTCGGGGAGAAGAGCCTTTCCTTCCAGGAGAGATTGGAGATCAGGATTAAATAGGAAAGAGGGATTGAATGGCGGTGCCGGGAGTTCTTCCGGCAAATCTGAAATTCGTTCAAACGTTTGATTAATGGTTTTTATAAGAGGTTTCGGGATGATTTTTTCTTCCGTAAATTGAAATCGCAAATACATCACTCCTTTTCTATTATTATTCTCCTTCCCATGAATGATTCCTCCATTCTTTCACATAATAGCTAGGAAAACATTTCATTGAATGGAGGCATTTTCTTGAAAAAGATTACTGGGTTCGTCTTTGTTTTTCTTTTAATTTCGTCATCGCTTGTTACATATGCGGCACCTCCTCAAGAGGACGTCAACCAATTGCTGGCCGAGCTTGGCTGGACACCGGAGGAGCTTACGGAGTACCTTGACTACTACGAGCTGACGCTGGATGATTTTGAAACGGCTGATGATTTACGGGTGATGATGGGAACACCGCTAACGGATGAAACACTGGCTCAGCTGCTGGCGGATTATGAAATGACCAGAGCTGAGCTTGATGAACTGTTGGCAGGCTTCGGGGAGACGGTCGATGATTATTGGTTTGTTGAGGACCTGGATGTTTCCATCGACTTTTACAAAAATCACGACACGTATATGGAAGAGGCGGAGGACTTTTTAGCAACAATGGGACTGACGGAGAATGAAGTGGACGCCTTCTTCAATCATTTAATGGCATTGGATGAAACAGAGTTGGAGACGCAGATGGATTTGATTTCTGCGAGAATTGAACCTTATCTTGAGCTGGATCCCGAGGCTGAACTATCTCCAGCCCAAGTCGAGAAGCTGGGTTTGGTCTGGTCTGATATGATGACAATGTTAAAAATCAATCCAAAGTATTATATTGAGGATGTCTCAGGTAAAAGAAGGAGCGTTTCCTTCAATGAACTTCTGTCTATGAAAACGTTCAATGAAGCAGCATTGTTTATTGAACTATTTGACGACCAAGGTACACTGCTTCTGGATATGAGGTTATCGGAAGAAATGATGGCTCATGAGTATGTTCTGGAAGGTGCTGAGGAGCTTGCCGATGTTGGTGAACTTGCCGGTGAGTTGACGAACTTGAAGCATATGCTTCCTGGCAAATAAAACGATCCCGCTGAATTTTTTCAGCGGGATTCTTTTACATTTTCCTGGACCATCCCATGCCCATCGAGCCTTCGCCCAGGTGGGTTCCAATGACAGGGCCGAAGTAGCTGACAGTGAAATCAGTATCCGGATATTTCTGTTGTAATTCTTCTTTCCACTTTTCCGCCTCTTCTTCGCGGTTGGCATGGATGATGACTACTTGCATTGGATATCCCTTTTGGATGTCGTTGTCGAGCAATTCGACAATACGCTTCATCGCCTTTTTACGTGTGCGGATTTTTTCAAATGGCACGATGACTTTCTCCTGGAAATGCAGGAGCGGTTTGACTTGCAGCAAGCTTCCGATAATAGCCTGTGCCGCGGAAAGACGGCCGCCTCTTTGCAGGTGTGCCAAGTCATCAACCATGAAATAGGCTTTGACCGTTTCTTTCATTTCATCTAATTTAATCAGGATTTCCTTTGGGTCCATTCCTTCTGAAGCGAGCTTTGAAGCATAAATCGGGTAGAATCCTTGAACCATGCAGCTGATCTCGGAATCATAAGGATACACTTCTATCCCTTCTGCCATGTCTTTTGCTTGTACCGCGCCCTGGTAGGTTCCGCTGATTCCGCTTGAAAGGTGAATGGAAATGACAGCATCATAATTTTTCGCCAGGTCTTCATACAGCTCAACGAAACTTCCAAGCGGAGGCTGAGAAGTAGTCGGGAGCTTTTCTTCATTTTTGACTTCCTCATAAAAATCGCTGGCGGATATATCAACCTCTTCACGATAGGATTCACCGCCGAGAATGACGCTGAGTGGAATCATCTTTATATCATATCGATCGCGCAATTCCTTGGGGATGTAAGCAGTACTATCCGTCACAATTGCAGTTTTCATTCAAGTACCTTCCTTAATATATATTTTACCGGACCGACCCGGTAACTTGTCTTATATAACTTTATGTATAAAGACCATTTTATATGAAAAAGGAATGATTTGCATTACAATCCGCGAAAAAACCTCTTTACCACACTAAAGCGGTGGGGGACAGTCCCCTGATACGTTAAAGTAACAAGGGACTGTCCCCCACCGCGGTGAAGTGGTAAAGCGTTATTTTTATTAATCAAACGTTTGATTAATAACTTACTATCGTTGGTTTGCCAATGATTTGCCCACTGTTCCCCGTTTTTTTCCTTTTCTTGAGGATAGGAAGACACCTGCAAAGATAATGATCAGTCCAAGTATTAGGTTTGAGGTGATGGGCTCTCCCAACAAGACGAATCCCCATACCATTGCTGAAGCTGGAATCAAGTAAGTTACGGTTGAAGCAAATTCCGGGCTTCCGTTGGTGAGCACGTAGAAGTATAGTAAGGCAGCTACTCCCGATCCAAAACAGCCCAATCCGATGACTGATAAGAGGACTTTTATATCAAATAGAGCTCCCCACTCGATTCCCCTTGTGAACAGCATTCCGATCAACCCTGTTGCCATGCCGACAAGCAATTGGAAAGTGGACATCGCCACCATGCTGACACCTTTCAACGACCGTTTAGTGTACTGTCCGGCAAAGCCGTAACAGATGGTGGCAAGCAGCATCGTCCCAATCCCGATAAAGTTAGAAGTGAACAAGCCGGCTACCTGGAAATCCATCAATACCAGAATTCCTACAAATCCCACTAAAATTCCAATCCATTGAAATCCGGTCAAGACGACTGAAAAGATTGCAAACCCAATTAGTGCTGTCCAAAGAGGTGTCGTCGCATTGAGGATGGATGCCGTATTGCTGTTGATCTGCGTTTCACTCCAGGCGATCAAAGACCATGGAAGCCCGGCATTTACGAGGCCAACGATCAACAGCTTGCCAATTGGAAGCGGTGCTTTCTCTTTTTTCATCCTGTTTTTAATGAACAAAGGAAGCAGTACAAGAAGACCCGCCAGACATCTTAGAAAAGTCGTCCCCCAGACACCTGCAGGATCGACAATAACCTTTATAAAAACAAACGAAAGCCCCCAAATCAGACTGAGGGTAATAAGACCGCCATATAACCTGACCATATGTATTCCTTCTTTCTTCTATAAATCAATACCTATCATAATACAATATTTAGAAGAAAATGACTGCAGTTTTTGCTTATGGATGAAATCCCCTTCTTCTCTCTTCCACGCAAAAAAAATCCGGCGGATATCCTCAGCCGGATTTTTTCAAAACATATTAAACTTCGAACTTGCGAATCAAAACATCAAGTTTATCTGCAAGGTCATTGAGGCTTTCTGCGTTACGGGCAACTTCCTCCATGACGCTTGTGGACTGCTGGACCGTTGCGGATGTTTCTTCAACCCCTGCAGCCGATTCTTCAGAAATAGATGCAATGTTTTCGATGGACTCGTTCATTTCAGAACCTTTGCTGTTGATTTCCACTAAGTTAGCAGAGATTCGTTCAATGTTGTGGACCATTGACGAGATCTGGCCGCCAAGTGCAGTAAGGCTGTCCCTCGTCCTCTCGATGCTTTCGGTTCCGCTTCGGACTTCTGTGTATCCATCATTCAACGAGGAAGCAATGGTATTGGATTCATTTTGAATGCCGTGAACCACTTTTGAAATTCCTTCAAGCGACTGGGAAACCTGAACGGCAAGCTTCCTTACTTCTTCTGCCACAACGGCAAAGCCTTTTCCACTTTCTCCGGCACGGGCAGCTTCAATAGCAGCATTAAGGGCAAGCAAGTTCGTTTGATCCGCGATTCCCTGAATGACATTGACAAGGCTTGAAATCTCGTTGGAACGTGCTTTTAATGATTCGACCTTTTCGACGGATGTCTCTACCACTGTGTAGATTTTTTTCATCTGATCAACGGATTCAGACATCAATGCAGACCCTTCCTCGGCTTTGGAAAGAACGATTTTAGAAGATTCGTTGACTTCCTGTCCAAAACGGTTGGATTCTTCTACAGCTCTTGTAAAACTAACCATCATCTCATTCAATTCTGAAGCCGAGTTAGCCTGCTGATCGGCACCTGCTGACAGATCCTGCATGGTGACGGCAATCTGTGAACTGCCTTCTCTGACTTCCAAAGAGGACTGAGAAAGCGTAGCACTTTGCTCTGTAACCGTCTCGGATACCTTGCGCATGTCCCTCACCATGGAAGCCAGGTTATTTTTCATGTTGTTGATTGCCAGGCTCAATTGGCCGACCTCATCCTTGCCAAGGTACGTAAGCTCCTCGGCATTCAATTTCCCTTCAGAAATGGCGTTGGCTGTTTTAACCACCCTGTTCAGGCTTCTTGAGATCATGCGGTTGATGATAAACAGGATAGCAATTCCCAATACCGAGGAGATGATGATGGCCGCAACCATGATAATCTTGCTTTGGCTAATACCTTCATATGCTTCTTCAAGGGCTGCATCCTTAGCCTCCATGACAATGGTACGAAGTTCATAAAGCTTTTTGACTGTGTTCGGCGCAATGATGCCGGCTTTTTTCAAAGTCGTATCAAGAAGGACTGTTGAATTTCTGTCTACGCTAGGAACAACCTCGTCATGAAAGAGACTGTTTAATTCTTTATCACTTTCGATAATAAATGCGAATAATTCCTTTTCCTGCTTTGTATTCATTTGAGATGTAAGATCCTGTGTGAACGTAATGAACTTTTCTTCTTGAGTGTTAAAATCTTCTACAATCTGCTGATCTTTTTCGTTGGCATAGCGCTGCAGCAATAAGGCCTTATCCCGGAAGATACTTCCCATTTCCGTCAGTTTGACGGAGCGGACATTGCTGACATCCACCTTTTCAATATTATTTTGGATCTTATTGTACTGCATAAAAATAATAACGGATGATATCAAGAAAAGAACGATGGTAACATTTAAAGCGATTATGTATTTCTGGCCGACCTTCATATTCTTCCAAACACTAAGATTGCCTTTGGATTCTTTCTTAGGTTTCTTTGGCTTTTCGACCTGAGACTTCGGCTTCCTCTTGAACTTACTCCCCGGTTTCTTCATCTTTCGACCCCTCACCTTATGTAATTAAGACTGTGAAATAATAATTCATGATGCCCCCTAGGAGGACTTTACGGAATTTGTCTTACTACTTATTTCGACATCATTCACAAAATCTTCATATGTTTTTCTGAATTTCTCAACATTTTTCAGAGGAGTCGCTTTACCGCTTTAAAGCAATGGGGGACAGTCCCCTGCTACGCTAAAGTAACAGGGGACTGTCCCCCAATTTTTTATGAGTGTTTTCTTTGGAATTGGCTGATGGCTTCGTATTCGCTTTCGAGCAGGCGCGGGATGCGGATGAAGATCGGCATCAGTTCGCGGTAGATTTCTGAGTTTTCACGGTTCGGCTGGTGCGAGTGCACGGAACCGACCATGTCTCCGACTACGTCAAATGAGTCGATTTCGCCCTGGCCGTACATTCCAAGTACAACTGCACCTAAGCAGGAGCTTTCAAAACTTTCCGGCACGCTTACTTCTCCGTCGAAGATATCAGCAAGCATCTGTCTCCACAGCGTTGAACGGGCAAAGCCGCCAGTCGCCTGGATTTTCGCCGGTGTCCCGATCAATTCTTCCAAGGCCAGCAGAACGCTGTAAAGGTTCATGACGATTCCTTCAAGGACCGCTCTGACCATGTGCTCCTTCTTGTGGTGCATACCCAGTCCGAAGAACGAACCACGGGCATCGGCATTCCAAAGCGGCGCTCTTTCTCCCGCCATATACGGATGAAACAGCAGGCCGTTGGAACCCGCAGGGATTTTTTCGGCAATATCCGTCAGTACCTCATATGGATCTTTTCCAAGGCGTTTCGCCACTTCCACTTCGGCCCAAGCCAGTTCATCACGGACCCAGCGGAAAATCATACCGCCATTGTTAACCGGCCCGCCGATTACCCAGTGGTTTTCCGTCAGGGCGTAGCAGAAAATCCGGCCCTTCGGATCTGTCACCGGACGGTCTGTCACTGCCCGGATGGCTCCGCTTGTCCCGATTGTCACAGCAACAACGCCCGGTTCAATCGCATTCACTCCAAGATTGGAAAGAACCCCATCGCTGGCACCGACAATAAACGGCACTTCTTCCGGAAGGCCCATCATCTTCGCGAATTCCGCTTTTAAGCCAGTCAATGATTCAGTGGTAGAAACCGGTCGTGAAAGCTGCTCTGCCGTCACACCCGCAACTTCAAGGGCTTCAGCATCCCAATCAAGATTCTCCAAATGGAACATTCCCATTGCAGAAGCGATCGAGTAGTCCACGACATACTCGCCGAACAGGCGATGGAAAACAAATTCCTTGATTCCGATCATTTTATTGCCCGCAGCCAGCAGCTCAGGCTTCTCTTCTTTTAACCAAGCCAATTTAACTAACGGCGACATTGGATGAATCGGTGTTCCCGTACGCAAATAAATTTCATGTCCGTTCAATTCATTCTTAATTTTATCCGCCCAGGCAGCACTGCGGCTGTCCGCCCAAGTAATCGAATTTGTCAGCGGCTGACCTTCCTCATCCACCACAATCAGGCTGTGCATGGCTGAACTGAAGGAAACGAAGCGGATATCCTCACCGCTGACTCCTCCTGTAATCATGCTTTCTTTTACAACCGTCAGTACCGCCTGAAAAATTTCTTCCGGATTCTGCTCAGCGGTACCCGGCACCGGAGTATGTAGCGGGTATTCCACTCCAAAGCGGCTCACTGCCTGTCCTTTTTGATCAAAAACCACTGCTTTTGTACTTGTTGTTCCAATATCGACGCCAATATAATAATTTGCCATGTTGAAAATCCTCCCGTACGCAGAAAAGGAAGAGGCGATTGCTCGCCCTTCCTTTCTTTTGAATTGATTATATTATGCTACAAAGAATGATAGAATAATCGCCACACCGAATCCGACGAAACCGATCAATGTTTCCATTACCGTCCAAGTTTTCAATGTATCTTTTACATCCAAACCGAAGTAACGGTTCACAAGCCAGAAGCCTGAGTCGTTCACGTGTGAGAATACTGTCGCACCGGCTGCGATCGAGATAACCATCAAGCCAAGGATCGGGCCTTCAAGTCCAAGAGTCGCGATTAATGGAGACATCAGACCTGCTGCTGTAACCATTGATACTGTCGCAGACCCCTGTGCCACACGGACAACTGTTGCGATCAAGAATGCCAGCACTAGCGGCGGCAGAGCGGATCCAGCCATCATATCACCAAGGACTTGTCCTACACCAGAGTCGATCAATACTTGCTTGAACACACCACCGGCACCTGTTACAAGGATGATGATCCCGGCAGGCTCAAGAGATTTCGTAGCAATATCTGCTACATCCTGACGCGAGTAACCGCGTTTTGTTCCCAAGAATGTAAAAGTCATCAGTGTCGCGATTGTCAACGCAACGAATGGGTGACCCAGGAACGTTAAGATACTGCGGATTGTGTTTCCTTCTTCTAATAGTACACCTGAAACCGTATTCAATAAAATCAATACTAATGGAATGAAAATAAGTGACGCCACAAGCTTGAAGCTTGGAAGATCTTTATCGTAAACTTTTTCTTCATCAGCATCCATGTAGTCAGGAACAACAACATGAATTTTCTTCGCAATGTATTTTGCAAAAAGCGGACCTGCAATGATCATGGACGGAATACCCGCAAGGAAACCGAACAGGATTACCCAGCCAAGGTCTGCTCCAAGTAAATCAGCAACCGCGATCGGTCCTGGAGTCGGCGGGATGAAGCTGTGTGTTACCGCAAGACCTGCAAGCAACGGGATACCATAGTATAAAAGAGACTTTCCTGTTTTCTTAGCCAGACCGTAAACGATCGGCACCAAGATGATGAAACCAACATCAAAGAATACTGGGATTGCTACAAGGAAACCTGTAATACCAAGGCCCCACTGCGCTTTGTCCTGGCCAAACTTTTTGATCATCGTCTGCGCCAGACGCTCCGCACCGCCTGATACCTCAAGCATACGGCCGAACATTGCACCTAAACCAACAACAACGGCGACAAATCCGAGGGTGCCACCCATTCCGCTTTGTATCGAACCAACGACTTCATTTAACGGCATGCCTGCCGCGATACCAACAATCAAACTCACAAGCAATAAAGCTACGAAAGCGTGAAGCTTTGTTTTAATAACCAAGAATAATAGAAGAAAAATACCTGCTAATGCCACAAGAATTAACATTTGATCTGACATTGTCTATTCCTGCCTTCCCTAAGTAGTATAGTAGATTAATAGTTTGTAAACGCTTGCTATAATGGGTTTTAATTTGGTGCCTGGCTCAAAATACTCTTTTTGTGCCAGGCACCGCAGTATTAATTAGTTATCACTTTTCTCAACAGCATGGCCGCCGAATTCATTTCTTAACGCCGCAACGACTTTACCTGTGAAGGTGTCGTCTTCCAAAGAGCGGTAGCGCATCATCAGTGACAGCGCGATGACCGGTGCAGCTGTCTGAAGATCAAGAGCCGTTTCAACCGTCCATTTTCCTTCACCTGAAGAATGCATGACACCTTTGATGCCTTCAAGCTTTTCATCTTTGGAGAACGCGTTCTCGGTCAGTTCCATTAACCAAGAGCGGATGACAGAACCGTTGTTCCAAACGCGCGCCACTTTTTCGTACTCGTAATCGAACGGGCTTTTTTCTAAAATATCAAAGCCTTCAGCGATCGCCTGCATCATTCCGTATTCCACGCCGTTGTGGACCATTTTCAGGAAGTGACCGCTGCCGGCTCTGCCTGTATAAAGGTAACCGTTTTCAACGGAGATATCAGAAAAGATTTGCTCGATCTCTTTGAATACTTCTGCATTTCCGCCGACCATTGTGCAGGCACCGTATCGTGCTCCATCCACTCCGCCGCTTGTACCGCAGTCGAAGAAGTAAACACCTTTTTCAACAGCCTGCTCGTCTCTTCTTAAAGAATCTTTGTAGTGGGCATTTCCGCCGTCGATGATGCGGTCGCCTTCTTCAAGATGAGGAAGAACTTGTCCAAAGACAGACTCTGTTGCGTCACCCGCAGGGACCATCATCCAGATTGTTCTTGGTCTTTCTAATTTAGAAACGAGTTCTTCAATAGTAGAAGCGGTCTGAACTCCTTCTGTGGAAATTTTTTTCATCGCTTCTTCGTTCAAATCGAAAGCGACAACATTATGTTTATGATCTGTGAGGTTCAGGGAGAGCTGATATCCCATCTTTCCTAAACCAATCATGCCGATTTGCATTAATAACACCTCAGTTGAAAAATTGTTTTATGAAAATTATTTTCGCGATAACTCTATTATAAAAAATATTTTTCTTTTTGCAAGCGATTTCAGAAAAATATTTTTTTCTTTTCCTCTTTTCTTGTATAATAGAATTATGAAAACCCTTTCAGGAGAGTGGAGAAACATGAAGAAAAATCACCAGCACTGCTTGGCGAGTATTCGATCACATTACTCCCAGTTCAGTGATACAGAGAAAAAAATTGCCAATTATATCTTAAACAATCCTACAGATATTATTCATTCAACTATAAACGGCCTTGCCGATACACTCGGTGTTGCCGATTCAACTGTTTTCCGTTTCTGTAAAAGAATCGGTTTCAAAGGCTATCAGTCCATGAAGATTGCCCTTGCCGCGGAAATTGTCACTCCCATGCGTGATATCCATGAGAATGTCGACGAAAGCGACACACCTCAAACAATCGCATCAAAAGTGTTCCGTTCTAATATGAAGACGATTGAAGATACGTTGATGGTTTTAAAAGAAAATCAATTCCAGGAAGCAGTCGATGCCATGGTGACTGCGGACAATATTGAATTCTTTGGAAGCGGCGGATCAGGGATTGTTGCCATGGATGCTTATCATAAGTTCATCCGGACGGGACTGCGTGTCCATGCTTCAACCGACAGCCACATTCAATTAATGACGGCTTCCCAGATGACCGAAAGGGATTGTGCAGTACTCATCTCTCATTCAGGATCTACGAAAGATATCCTGCAGGTTATGAAAGTATTGAAAGAATCAGGGGCAAAGACGATTGCGATCACCAACTTCGCGAAGTCGCCGCTCAGCGAAAAATCGGACATTTCCTTATATACTGTTTCAGAAGAAACCGACTACCGATCCGAAGCCCTCTCTTCCCGTATCGCCCAGCTATCCATCTTTGATGCCCTGTATGTCAGTGTCATGCTGAAGCGGGAAAAAGAAGGGCAGAACGCGTTGAAGAAGATGCGGAACGCGATATCTGTGAAGAGGATTTAGTGCGTGACAGTCACGCCTCGAAATATGTCGATAGAATTTGGTAATTTTTAATAAACTAAAGCCTGTGAAAGCCCTTTATTCAAAGGATTTTCACAGGCTTTTTTTGTTTTGCCAAGGAAATCGTACGACAAAAACCGGGGCGTGCCTGTCACCAAAGTGTTGACAACTTGTATATACAGGAATACAATAATCTCATAACTTGTATATACAACAAGTCGTTAAAAAATGTAAGCGTTATTTGTAAGCGTTATTTTTGCTTGGTTGTTTAATCTGCAGTTACCGGGGAATATTTGAATGGATAGATTGGTTCATTCTTCACACAATAGTAATTGAAATTATTTTTCATAACATGAACTGCAGCAGGCGCAACTTTGAAAACAAGGGGAAAAACCCCGTACGGGAGGGAAAACCATGAGCGTAAATAGAGAATCTGTACGCGAAATTATTGAAGCGATCGGCGGGAAGGAGAACATCCATACTGCCACGCACTGTGTGACCCGCCTTCGTCTTGTATTGAATGATGAGGGTCTTGTAGACAAAGAACGCCTGGAAGATATTGATCTTGTCAGAGGTTCCTTCTCTACTAACGGACAATTCCAGATTGTCATCGGACAGGGAGTTGTTGATAAAGCTTATAAAATCCTGGCGGAAGAAACCGGAGTTCAGGAAGCTTCTAAACAGGATGTAAAAAATGCAGCTGCCGAAAAAATGAATCCGCTTCAACAGGCGGTAAAAACACTCGCAGACATCTTTATTCCAATTCTGCCTGCGATCGTTACAGCCGGTCTATTGATGGGGATCAACAATATCCTGACACAGCCGGGAATCTTCATGGATGAAAGTGTTGTCGAAGCTTTCCCGCAATGGGCTGATATCGCTTCGATCATCAACTTGATTGCCAACACGGCCTTCGTATTCCTGCCTGGTTTAATCGGGTGGAGTGCCCTTAACCGTTTCGGCGGAAGCCCGCTGTTCGGTATGGTCCTTGGTTTAATGCTTGTTCACCCTGATTTGCTTAATGCATGGGGTTACGGGAGCGCACAGCAATCCGGCGAAATCCCGACTTGGAATCTCCTTGGCTTGACCGTTGAAAAAGTTGGTTATCAAGGACAGGTCCTGCCTATCCTTGTGGCTTCATGGGTATTGGCAAAAATTGAAATCTGGCTTCGAAAACGTATTCCGGATGCATTCCAATTGCTTACGGTTGCCCCGATTTCATTATTAGTCACAGGTTTCCTGGCTTTCACCGTCATCGGACCTATCACATTCACACTTGGTGGATGGTTAGTAGACGGCGTTACAGCTATCTTTGATGCAGTACCGGCACTTGGCGGTCTTATCTACGGTGGTCTTTACGCACCGCTTGTTATCACAGGTATGCACCATACTTTCCTTGCGGTAGACCTTCAGTTGATCGGTTCAATCGGCGGAACATTCCTATGGCCGATGGTTGCCCTTTCAAACGTTGCCCAAGGTGCAGCAGCATTCGCTATGCTGATCGTTGAGAAACACAATGAAAAAGTTAAGGGTCTTGCGGTATCTTCTGGGGTATCTGCTTGGCTTGGTATTACAGAGCCTGCGATGTTCGGGGTCAACCTTCGTTACAAATACCCATTCATCGCTGCGATCACTGGTTCAGCGATTGCCGGCCTGATCATCACAGTCGGAAATGTCATCGCACCATCCATCGGTGTCGGCGGTATCCCTGCCTTCTTCTCGATTCCATCAACACAATGGGGAATCTTCGCAATCGGTATGCTTGTAGCACTAATCGTACCTTTCGTACTGACACTTGTGCTTTCCAAGTTTTCTAAAAAGAACTAACACATTTTCATGAAGAAGAATCGGTGCCGGCCCAAGCTCGCACCGGCTCTTCTCTTTTGTTTTTCTAAGGGTGTTTAATGTTATTCAGTTCAGAGCTGATTGCAAATAAGAGCAAGAGTCAACTCGTCTAAGAAAGCATATTTTCAACATAAAACAATATCCTTTTCGTTCTCATACCATGTTGATTGGAGTGGAAGGAGGTGCGACCTCCTGCGGGATTAGCGGGACAGGTGAGACCCCGCAGGCGCAGCCGAGGAGGCTCAACGCCCGCCCCGCGGAGTCGCGCCCCTGCAGCTGAAATCAACACCCTTTTCTAAGCAGCAACGGATATAAAAACATTCAAACAATACATACTATCACTATGAAGACTAGAGGAGTGGGAAACATGCAAAAACAATGGTGGAAAGAAAGTGTTGTCTATCAGATCTATCCACGCAGTTTCATGGACTCGAACGGCGACGGCATCGGTGACATCCCGGGAATCATCTCCAAACTTGATTATTTAAAAGAGCTCGGTATCGACGTCGTATGGCTCTCCCCCGTTTATAAATCACCAAACGATGACAACGGCTATGACATCAGCGACTACCAGGACATCATGGATGAATTCGGTACAATGGATGACTGGGATCTTCTTTTAAAGGAAATGCACAACCGCGGCATGAAACTGATCATGGACCTTGTCGTCAACCACAGTTCCGATGAACATAAATGGTTCGTGGAATCCCGCAAGTCGAAGGATAACCCTTACCGCGATTACTACATATGGCGCAAGCCGAAAGACGGCAAAGAGCCGAACAACTGGGGCTCCAATTTCGGAGGTTCTGCATGGGAATACGATGAGGCAACCGGTGAGTACTTCCTCCATCTTTTCTCGAAAAAACAGCCTGATCTCAACTGGGAAAACCCGGAGCTGCGCGAAGAAGTTTATCAGATGATGAAATGGTGGCTAGATAAAGGCATCGACGGATTCCGCATGGACGTCGTCAACTTCATTTCCAAGGTGGAAGGCCTCCCTGATGATGAAGTGAAACCCGGGAAAAAGTACGCTTCTGGAAGCAAATACTACCGCAATGGTCCGAAGATTCATGACTACTTCCAGGAAATGAACCGTGAAGTCCTTTCCAAGTATGACATCATGACAGTCGGAGAGATGCCCGGCGTCAACCCAGATCAGGCCCGCTTGTACACTGGTGAGGACCGTGACGAACTGAATATGGTGTTCCAATTTTCCCATATGAGCTTGGATAACGGCAAAAACGGGAAATGGGATTTAAAGCCCCTCTATCTCCCTGATTTAAAAGAAAACCTGACTCACTGGCAGACAGCTCTGGAGGAAGACGGCTGGAACTCACTTTACTTTAATAACCACGACCAGCCCCGCGTCGTTTCAAGATTTGGTGATGACGGGAAATACCACAAGGAATCAGCGAAAATGCTGGCAACCATCCTTCACATGATGAAAGGAACACCTTATGTGTACCAAGGGGAAGAAATCGGCATGACCAACGTCCACTTCTCCTCAATTGATGAGTACGAAGACATTGAAACACTAAACTTTTACAAGGAACAGGCGGAAGCCGGCGAACCTGTAGAAAAGACAATGGAAAGCATCTATGTAAAAGGCCGGGACAATGCCCGTACCCCAATGCAATGGGATGCATCAGAGAATGCCGGGTTCACATCCGGTCAGCCTTGGCTTGCCGTCAACCCGAATTATAAGGAAATCAACACAGAAGCACAGATCAACGATGAAGATTCGATCTTTAACTACTATAAAAAACTTATTGTGCTGCGCAAACAGTATGACATCATCGTATACGGAAAATACGACCTGATCTTGCCTAATCACGAAAAACTATATGCTTACACAAGGACATTGGGAGACGAAAAACTCCTTGTACTCTGTAACTTCTACGGCGAAGACCTGGAAGTCGAACTCCCTGAAGAAGTCGTAAGCGAAAATGCGAGCTCACTCATTCGCAACTACAAAGGCGAAGCAAAACTAACCAAACAAATGAAACTGCAGCCCTACGAAGGCATCGTCTTCACCCTTTAACACACTACCGCAATGGGGGACAGTCCCCTGTTACGTTAACGTATTAAAGCACAATAACAAAATACTTTCTGGCAGGTGTTATGAATATGAAAAAACAGCAACCTTGGTGGAAGAAATCGGTTGTTTATCAAATTTATCCAAAGAGTTTCAATGATACATCAGGCAATGGTGTTGGGGACATCAAAGGAATTACCGAGAAACTGGACTACCTGAAAGAGCTGGGCGTCGATGTCGTGTGGCTGACACCGATCTACAAATCACCTCAGCGCGATAACGGTTACGACATCGCCGACTACTTTAACATCCATGAAGAGTACGGAACGATGGAAGACTTCGACGAACTATTATCTGAAGCCCATGACAAAGGCATCAAGATCATCATGGATATTGTTGTGAACCACACTTCAACTGAACACGAGTGGTTCATCGAATCCCGCAAATCCAAGGATAACCCTTACCGTGACTACTACATATGGCATGACGGCAAGGAAGACGGATCGGAACCGACAAACTGGCAGTCAAAATTCGGAGGCAACGCTTGGCAATATGACAATGAGACAGGCCAATACTACCTTCATCTGTTCGACGTCACACAGGCTGACCTGAACTGGGAAAACGAAGAACTCCGCACAAAAGTATACGACATGATGAAATTTTGGCTCGATAAAGGTGTCGACGGTTTCCGCCTGGATGTCATCAACCTGATTTCCAAGGACCAGGACTTCCCTGACGATGACGGTTCAGTGGCACCGGGAGACGGACGCAAGTTTTACACGGACGGCCCACGCGTTCACGAATTCATGAACGAAATGAACAAAGAAGTATTCTCAAATTACGACATCATGACTGTCGGTGAAATGAGCTCGACAACCATCGAGAACTGCATAAAATACTCAAACCCTGAACGCAACGAACTGAGCATGACATTCAATTTCCACCATTTAAAAGTCGATTATCCGAACGGCGAAAAATGGACTGTGGCAGACTTTGATTTCTTGCAGCTGAAAGACATCCTGTCTACATGGCAGAGTGAAATGCACAAAGGCGGCGGCTGGAATGCCCTGTTTTGGTGCAACCATGATCAGCCGCGTATCGTGTCACGGTATGGCAACGACGGGGAGTACCGCAACCTTTCAGCGAAAATGCTTGCAACAACCATCCATATGATGCAGGGAACACCTTACATCTACCAAGGTGAAGAGTTCGGGATGATAAACCCCAAATTCACAAGCATCGAAGAATACCGTGATGTTGAGTCGATCAACATCTTCAACATTTTAAAAGAGGAAGGGAAATCCGAGGAAGAAATCCTGGAAATCCTTCGTCATAAATCCCGTGACAATTCACGTACACCGGTTCAATGGGATAGCAGCGAAAATGCAGGCTTCACAAACGGTACTCCTTGGATTCCGGTAGCACGCAATTATCCTGAAATCAACGCAGAGAAAGCATTAGAAGACAAAAACTCCATCTTCTATCACTATCAAAAACTGATCTCTTTGCGAAAAGAACACGACATCATCACAGACGGCGACTATCAGCTGCTGACACCGGAACACGCAGATGTCTTCGCCTATGTACGCAACGGAGAAAACGAAAAGCTGCTTGTGGTCAACAACTTCTACGGTAATAAAACCGTCTTCGACCTGCCGAACGATGAACTGGACATCGATGGCTGGAGCAGTGAAATCCTGATATCCAACTATGATGACAGCCAAACGGACCTTGAGCTCATCAAACTTCGTCCATATGAATCGGTTGTATATCGACTAACAAAATAACTACTCATACCCGCTGATTTTGGCGGGTATTTTTTTGAGCGTCCTTCCCACAAAAAAAGCACCAGCAATAAGCTGGCACTTCCTCAAATTATTCAGAATCAGACTCTGACTCACTTTCAGCCGCTTTTTCCTCAGGATCCTGCATAACCCTGATCATGGACACCTTCCAGCCCTCATCTGTCTTCTGGAAAATTGTCAATTGTCTGCCGTGCGTAGTCGCCTGGCGGTCACTGTTAGGATCTTTCGTAGTTACTTCCAATTCAGCATAAACGTCTGCTTTTTTTCCTTGATAGTTAACGATTTTCACATTTGAAGCTTTTCTTCTTACATCGAGTTTGCTGAATACATTGTTGACGGCTGCTTCTTCCTCTTCCAGCGTAAAGTTGACTGGTGTCTCTGAAAGTGTAGCCATGTATCGTTCAACATCTTCATCGTTGAAAGACTCAATATATTCATTAAACGCATCCATGATGGCCTGCTTTTCTTCTTCAGGAATATCTGATGCTTCTTCCATTTCCTGAGCATCATCCAGGATTTGAGCTGTTTCCTCTTCATATGGATTAGCAGTTTCCTCGGTAGTCTGCTCCTCCTGAGTATTATCTTCAGGCTTGTCCGTATTTTCAGTTCCTTCATTATTGTTACAGCCTGCAAGCAGAAGGCTGCTCACTCCAAGACCAATCATGAATTTTTTCCAAAGCTGTGTAGTCAAATCCTTCACCCTTTTCTAAAATATGCGATATCTCCATTTTACCTGAAAAATCATAAAACTCTCAAGTTCTTATTGAAAATACCTGAGTATGGTAAAATAAATATGGTGATATTATGACAAAAAACAATAAATATATGCAAATATATCAAGAACTGGCGGATAAGATCCAAGATGAGACCTACCCGGCCAACGAAACGCTTCCATCTGAAAACGAACTCTCAGAACTCTATGAAACCTCACGGGAAACCATCCGCAAGGCGCTGACCCTCCTCTCCCAGAAAGGGTTCATCCAAAAAATCCGCGGAAAAGGATCCCTTGTTTTGGATGTGTCAAAACTGAGTTTCCCGATTTCGGGACTTGTCAGCTTTAAGGAACTACAGGGTTCGCTGGGAGGGGAATCCCAAACAATCGTCTATGATTTCGGCCTGATCAAGCCGGATAAAGCACTGGCAACACAGCTCGGCTGCAGCCTGGACGAAGAGGTTTGGAAGGTCGTAAGGGCCCGCAATATCAAAGGCGAGCGTATCATCCTTGATAAAGACTACTTCTTGAAAAAGAATGTCCCTCTGCTGACAAAGGAAATTTGCGAGAGTTCTATCTATGAATACCTGGAAAATGAAATGAAGCTCCCTATTTCCTATGCAAAAAAAGAAATCGTCGTGGAGAAATGTACAGAAGAAGACCGCTCCTATCTTGACCTAGCAGGTTTCGACCATGTGGTTGTCGTGAAGAACTACGTGCATCTGGAAGATACGACGCTCTTCCAATATACTGAATCGCGGCACAGGTTGGACAAGTTCCGGTTTGTTGACTTTGCGCGGAGGAAGCATTAACAAACAGGCTGTTTTATGAGGACAGCCTATTTGTTTAAAATCCACACAAAAAAAACGAGCCCTTGATTTAAGAGCTCGTCCCATTAATTTATCTAACTTCCACCCAGCCATTTTTAATCCCTGTTACAACTGCCTGAGTACGGTCGTTTACATTCATTTTTTGCAGAATATTACTTACGTGGTTTTTCACTGTTTTTTCACTGATATACAGAGCTTCCCCGATACCGCGGTTGCTCTTTCCGTCAGCCAGCATCTGAAGTACCTCACACTCACGGCGAGTCAACAAGTGCAGCGGGCGCCTTACTTCGCTTTGCTTGAAGCCGCCTGTTTCCTGTGTATTTGCCAAACGGCGGTAGTCGTTGATTAGGTTATGTGTAACTTTCGGATGGATATAAGAACCACCTGCAGCCACTACCTTAACCGCTTCGATCAGTGCTTCGGAATCCATTTCTTTCAATAGATAGCCGAGTGCTCCTGTTTTTAGTGCATGACTTACATAATTTTCATCATCATGAATGGAAAGAATGATGACCTTAGTGTCAGGGTGCTTTTCGATCAACTGTTGAGTTGCCTCTACACCATTGATTTCCGGCATATTGATATCCATCAATACAACATCGGGACTATGTTTTTCTACCAGCTCCATAGCCTCTGAGCCATCGTCTCCCTCTGCCAATACATTAAAAGTTGGTTCAAATTCTAAGATGCGTTTTACCCCTTCTCGAAATAACTGATGATCGTCTATAATGACAATGTTCGTTGCCATGATTTCGCCTCCCTATGTGTACGAGAAAAAATTTATGCTGATAATGGAACCTGGACAAGGATAAGGGTTCCTGAACCGACTTTTGAATCGATGCTCATTTCCCCATCAAGGATTTCCACCCGTTCTTTCATGCCCATGATTCCAAAGGACCCGCTTTTCTTTTGTTTAGTATCGAATCCTTTACCATTATCTTTAATAATGACTGTTACTTTATCTTTGTTAATTTCCAATTTCACCTGTATCTCTGTGGCTTCAGAATGCTTCAAAGCATTTTGGACCGATTCCTGAATCAGCCTGAATAATGCCACTTCATACTTGGGTGGAAGCCTTTTTTCCTGACCGACATTCACAAACCTTATATTTGTACTCTTATGATACTCTTCGATAGTACTTAAGTATTTTGTGAGGGTCGGAACCAAACCCAGATCGTCCAAGGCCATCGGTCTTAGGTCATAAATAATTCTGCGGACTTCATATAGTGCCGAACGGACCATTTGTTTAAGATCCTTAATCTCTCCAAGAGCTTCCATAGGACCATTTTCCCTATAAACTCTGTCAATCAAATCAGACCGAAGCAATACGTTAGCCAGCATTTGCGCCGGACCATCATGAATCTCCCGGGAAAGCTTTTTCCTTTCTTCCTCTTGAGCCTCTATAATCTGAAGTCCAAAATCATGTCTTTCTTTAGCATCTTCAAGTGCTGCACCCATTTGCCTTAAGTCACTGCTTAAATAATTGAGGACCACAGAAATCTGGGAATTTAAATGCTCTGCCCGGTCAATGGTTTCCTCTAAATTACGAATCCGCCTTTCCAGGTCGTCCCGGCGCTCACGAAGCCTCGTTTCAGTCTGGCGGTTCAATGACAGCCGCATTTGAAGGTCATGTGCCTTTTCATAAGCCTCTCTGACCTGTTCCTCAGAAAAATTCTGAAAGTGCTGGCTTACTTCTGAAAGCCTTTTTCTTGCAAACCTGGACTTCCGTTCAAGTTCGTCACCTTCTTTGATGACCTTATAGACTGATTCCCTAATTACTTTTAATTCTTCAGTGATTGATTCATAATCATTTCGACACTGTTCGCCGATTTCAAAAACATCATTCTTACTGCGGCCGACCGTGTCGATCATCTGCTCTAAAATATTATCCAGCATCTTGGTGTTCACCTTTCTAATTGACACGGGGACCCTCCTCCTAGTAACAAGTACATTGTACATGGAATTTATTTCATTACTATTTCAAAATAGTTAAAAGTTAGCTCTCCCGCTGAAATGAATAAATAGGCATAAATCGATTGACGGATTACCACGCCTAATTTCCTATGGAACTTCCTCCATTATCCTAAAGTAAAAATTCCATAAAATCTATAAGAAATCCTTTATTCATTTAGGCATATTTCAAAAAGCCGCTTAAGCGAGCTAATTTTATGTCTATTATACCATGTCATATTTTGTCGAACATTAAACTTTCATTACATATTATTCCCCAAACCCATTCCGCTTTAGCACTCTAAAGCAATGGGGGACTGTCCCCCATTGCTTTAAAGCGTTAAAGTTTAACTCGTTAATGCGTTGTGTGATTATGTATAGTAAAATGGAAGATGAGCAATTTGTCGAATTGTGATTTATTACCCTTGATTAATTATAGATAAACCTAGTAGAGAGGAGTATTACTTTGCTGCAAAAGTATTTAACAGTGAAAGAAACGGGAGAACATGAAATAACCATTGAACGTTCGCGTTTCATAGCTCATATTAAACGTGCTGAATCAGAAGAGGAAGCACAGGAATTCATCCAGCAAATAAAAAAAGAGCACTGGAATGCCAACCATAATTGTTCCGCCTACATGATAGGCGAACATAACCTCATACAAAAAGCAAATGATGACGGCGAGCCGAGCGGAACAGCTGGCGTTCCCATGCTGGAGGTTCTAAAGAAGAGGGATTTGAAGGATACTGTAGTCGTCGTGACACGTTATTTCGGGGGGATCAAGTTGGGAGCCGGCGGGTTAATCAGAGCCTATGGAAAATCAGTCTCAGAGGGCCTCAATGCAATTGGAGTTGTCGAAAGAACCCTGATGCGGGTGATGAAGACAAAAATCGACTATACGTGGCTGGGAAAAGTCGAAAATGAGATTCGCTCTTCTATCTATCCTCTTAAAGGAATCAACTATTTGGATGCCGTAGAAATTGAAACTTTTGTTGAAGAAAATAAGAAGACAGCGTTTGTCGAATGGATGACGGAGCTTACAAACGGTCAAGGAGAAATCTCTGAAGAGAACCTTCATTATTTAGAAACCGAACTGTAATAATTTTTAATCTTTTACTTTATTGATGTATATACTAATAAGATATATACTACTGAAGGCAATACTCAATTCAGGAGTGATTATTTTGGAAAGATATGAAAATAAGAACCGCAGGCGAAGAAGGCTGCGCATTAAGAGGATCATTATGATTTTTGGTCTCATTCTATTGGGGGCCGGTGCGTATGGCGGTTATATATTATACAGTGCGTATGATGCCGCAAATCAGTCGTTTAACCAATTGGACAGAGGTGATAAGTCCAAGCTGAGGGAAGAAGCGGTCGAAGTCAGTAAAGATCCCTTCTCTGTTTTAATAATGGGTGTGGAAGATTACTCCAGCGGGGGGCAAAATGGCAGGACAGATTCACTGATGGTCGCCACCTTCAATCCATCTGACCAAACAGTTAAATTGTTGAGCATTCCAAGGGATACCCTGGCTGAAATTCCAGGAAAAGCCGAGAAGGATAAAATAAACCACGCTTATGCTTTTGGAGGAAAGGAAGCCACAATTGAATCTGTGGAAAATTTATTAAATATTCCCATTGATTATTATGTAACGGTTGGATTCAGCGGGTTTAAAGACATTATTGATGAAGTTGGCGGCGTTAAAATAGATGTTCCATTCGACTTCTCCGAGAAAAGCGATGAAGATAAACAAATGATTTATTTTACTGAAGGGGAAATGACACTTAATGGTGAAGAAGCCCTTGCCTACGCACGTATGAGAAAACAGGATCCACGAGGTGATTTCGGTCGTGGTGACAGGCAAAAACAAGTAATGATGGCAGTTATTGATAAACTACTCTCCCCGTCATCACTTTCAAAGCTGGATGATGTAGCAGAGCATGTAGGTGATAACATCCAGACAAACATGCGGGTCACGCATGCAGTTGCCATTCAAAGAAAGTACCCTGGTTTCAGCTCAGATAAGATTGAGAAGCTTACTTTAGGCGGTACCGATGACTATATAGGTGGAATTTATTATTTCCGTCCGGACGAAGCGCAGCTTTCAGAGCTGCAAACAGAACTTAGCCAGCACCTGGAACAGGATACATGATGAGTAAACCTGCTGCACTTATTAGTGCGGCGGGTTTTTTATTTTGTTTCCAGGCAATCATTGAAGCCGGTGAGATGTAAAAGAAAACAAAAACACTTCCGCTATTTAAAAATAACGGAAGTGTTTTTGAGCTGGATTATCTTGCGCCTTCACCAGTTAAAAGAACTTTGAGTGTCTTCAAAATAATTTTAGTGTCCAATGAAGGAGACATGTTTTCGATATAGTATAAATCAAGTTTTAACTTCTCTTCTGGGGTAATATCGTATCCGCCATTAACCTGGGCCCATCCTGTCAGACCTGGTTTAACCAATAATCTCTTTTCAAAACCAGGAATTTCCTTGTTGAACTGTTCGACAAACATCGGTCTCTCCGGTCTTGGTCCAAAGATACTCATATCACCTTTTAACACATTGTATAACTGAGGAAGCTCGTCAATTCTCGTTTTGCGGATGAACTTTCCTACTTGTGTTACACGGGTATCATTTTTCTGCGCCCACTGCGGTCCATTCTTTTCTGCGTCTACTCGCATGGAACGAAGCTTCATTATCTTAAACTTTTTACCGTTTAATCCACTTCTTTCTTGTATAAAGAAAGGGTTCCCCTTGGATTCTAAACGGATTGCGATTACAGCGAGCAAGATAATCGGAAGAGCGACTACACATGCAACAGCTGAAATCATAATGTCCACAAATCGTTTTAGGGCAAGGTACATTCTTTTATCATCTAAATTTATTTGTTTGTCTGCATAATTTTCTCTATAATTGGAATAATTCTTATAGTAAATTTCTGCACGATCAATTGCCATTTTCGATTTCACCTCAAGTTTTGGATGAATATATCAGTTATTGTCTATATTCGTCTATATTCTCTACTTAATACTGATTTTTGTCAAGATAAAATTGAGAATCCCTATTCCTTAGTATCAGTTGAAACGTTGATTACATTAGTTTTTTTTGTATCCATTATAGGCATATCCTGCAAAGGCAATGAGAGCTTTGGGCAAAGATAATTTTTCAATATCACGATATACCTTCCAGTTCTGTTTGGCGGCTTTCAGCTTATTACTGGAGATGGATCCCTCTACTTTTCGGTAATAGGCTAGACTTTCATTAATTCCATATGCAGTATGGCCCTGCTTGAGAATATCAAGCCACAATACTAGATCCTGTCTTGTTCTGATGTTGACCATCTGCACTCTTTCAATTTTATCTTTATCCAGCATTACAGTCAGACACCCAATGATTGTATTTTTTAATAACTGATTATAGTTGATTTTTTCAGGCACTTGAACAATTTTACCGGTTTTATTGCCATCCTGCTCAATGATTTCATAACCTGTAAAGGAAAAACTTATTTTATTCTTTTGCATAAATTCCAGCTGCTTCTCGAGCTTCTCAGGATGCCATTGATCATCGCTGTCCAGGAAAGCCAGGTACCGGCCATTTGCAGCGTTGATTGCGGTATTCCGAGCAACTGCAGCCCCGCTGTTTTCTTCCAAGTCAATCAAGCGTATCCTTGAATCTTCTTCTGCAAAAGATAAAATCAAGTCCCTGCTGTTATCAGGTGATTGATCATTAACCAAGATGAGTTCCCAGTTTTCATAAGTCTGTTCTTTAACGGAACGAATGGTTTCACCTAAGTACTTTTCAGCTTTGTATACCGGGGTTATGATTGATATTAATGGTGTCTCTGTTTTGTTCATTGGTGATATGCTCCTTTCAACCACTTAACAATATACTACAAATTTGCCTTTTTGCATATATCAACTTGGTGACAGAATTTTACCTGCCTTTAAAAAATGATTACAACCCCAGTTTTGCAAGCCTAATACTTAGACGATAAACTCCCTATAAAAGTTACAAGCTTTTTCAAAAAAATGCTTTAACTTATTTCAATAATATTATTCCCGTCTGCGTGAGCTCAAAACATTTTTAAAATGGGCATAAATCACTGTTTTATTTATAATGTGCTCAAAATAAAAAAGAATCTGCACCTTAATACAGATTCTTTTTAAATTGAAGTTGTCGTTTTTTTCTCTGCGCTCTATAAACGCTCGTTTCTGGTTACAAAGATTTCAGGTGTGACAATGATGACCACAACCAGCATTATTCCGACAAGCAAGCCAAGAACAGCACGATTGACAGGGTCGGAAGTTGGCAGCTCCGCTTGGATGACTTCCTCTTCAGCCTCTCCCATCAACTGGACTGGTTCTGTAAGTTGAGCATCATTCCACGCCGTTAGATCAGCTTTTAATTGGTAAAGGAACTTATCTTTCTCCACTTCTGCTTCCGGTGCCACAGCTTTATCCTGCAATTCTTCAATTGATGTTTGGGCAACTTCCACACGTTCTGAATAGCGCTCTTCGCTTAGACTCATAAAACTGTTCACAATAGCCTCTAAAGTGTCAAGGGCTCCTTTATCGTCACCGATATAAGTAAGTTTAATATGCCGGTTGGTTTCCTTGACTACTTCCAGCCTTTGCTTCAATTCCTCTACATCTGTCTCTATACCATGTTCCTCAGCTGCACTTTTCAAAAAGCTGGTGCTTTTCAAGTAATAAATACTTTGATCAGGATTATTGACCTGGTCATCTCCAAACTGTCCAAGCTGAATTTCAGCGGTAGCTAAATAAGGATCTGTCTTCTTTTGGACAGTCAATTGAGGTTCTGCAAAAAGTGACAACACGGTTGCCAAAACAGGAATCAAAATTACAACCCATAGGTATTTTTTTATTCTACTCCCAATACTTTTAAACAGGCTTTTTAATTCGTTCATAATGCCTCCATACTATAACGAGTTTTGATATACGGTTACAATTTCTTTTGCTGCGATTTCCCAGGTGAATCTCTTCAAGACAACGTTATATGCTTCATTGCCGACTTCTGCACGATAATCATCATCTGTCAAGAGTTCTTCACAGACCTGGACAATTTCGTCAGGACTGTGCGGATTGACCATGAAACCGGTCTTACCGTGCTCTACAATATCCTCAATACCTTGTCCGTAACAGCCAATAACCGGTTTACCGCAGGCCATTGCTTCTATGTAGACAACTCCAAAAGATTCATTTGTACTTGGCATTGTAAATATATCACATTGCCGCATTATTTGTTTCACTTCATTATTCTTTTTAGCACCGATGAATCTAATATGATTAGTAAGTCCTAAATCTGAAACGAGATTTTTCAGTCTATCCTCATCATATCCTTTTCCGACGATAATATATTCCAGGGTTTTATATTTCTTGGTCAATTCTTTAACTGCCCTGATATTATCCTCTATCCCTTTTTCTGTATACAAGTTGGAAACACTCAGCAATTTAGGGCCTTCAGTTGAAAAATAAGATTCTCCCTTACTTTCTACTACATCTTTTTGCAAAAAGAATTTATTGACTCCATTGAAAATAACCGAAACAGGAGTGTTAATTTCCGGATAAAATTTATCTTTCAACCTCGCCAATTTATTGCTTACAAGTATAAGTCTTTCAGCATTTTCAATGGCTTTGCCGATTTCCCTTCTGCAAGCCTCGTTTTTATGGACCGTCTTTTGCAGATCCTGTCCATGAATAGTTAATACATAAGGTAGATTTAACTTTTTGGAAAGGCGGTATGCTGCTGCACCGTCCGGCAGTGCCACATGGGTGTGTATTAAATCAAAATTTTGTTCTTTATGAAGTTTGCTGACAAGATCTTCAACAGCCTTATACATAAACTGTCCAGTATGTTTGAACAATATCATCTTAGGCGGTGAGATATATCTTGGATAATAAACCTTTATCCCATCTCTTGTATCCTCATAAGGACAATCAGCATACGCTTTCCATTTAGCGCTTACTTTATTTAATGGAAACGGAGCAAGCTTAACGGGTGAAACAACTGTTATGTCGCACCCTTGGGCAGCTAGTTCCTTTACCTGCTCATTGACAAAAACTCCATTGGTCTCATGGACTGTTGAAGGATATAAATGGGAGAGTACCAGTACTTTCATTAAGATACCCCCTTATTCGAATACTTTATCCGGCTCCAGTTTACAAAGCCTAACGCAAAAGCAAGAAGAATCCAATAATAATTAAGATTAGACATTGAACTCGGACTTATACTGGCAAACGACAATGTAATCAAACTCCCCAAAAGAGCATGACTGACCATCTTTTCAAATCGATTTACCGACATTTTGGAGAATCGGTATATATGAAAAATCAATCCAATAAATAAAAGGACATATCCTATAAATATTACAGCTCCGAAATCCACAAATATCTCAACCCACCAATTATGGACATTCAAGATACCTCCGGTAGGGTACTCCTTGTAATACTTCATGTAATGTTCCGCATTTCCAGAACCGACACCGAAACCATAGGTATCTATAATGAAATTGGTGGAATTGAGGAGCAGGTTTCTTCGCATATCATTAGAATCGGTTACCTGAAGAGCAGGATTAAATTCCGTTACCTTATTATATATATTATAAAAAGTATCAAACTTAACGATGAATAACAATGCTGCCAAAACAGCCCCCGCTATGACCAATCGTTTTTTATTTTTGGTGGACAGCCATAAGAAAAACATGCCTGCCGCTCCGATAACAATGGCTAAAATACTCGCCCTTGATTCTGTTACATAAATAAGGTAAAGCATGACACCAAGCAAACCCAGGCAGGCTAACCGATAGATGAAATTTTTAATATATTTTATAGATGCCGACAGGAAAAACACACTAATCGCAAGATAGCTGGCAAAGTCATTCTGATTCTTGAACACCGATGTAGGGATGTGCTGCTTGTGGGGTGGCTCATTAATGATAGCCGAGGTCACCAGGTGATGTTCAGTGACATGATTCCATACACCAATGGCTGTCACAATCACAAGCATGAATATCCATGTATAGTAAAAAATTATGTAGTTAGAGAACTTCCTGAAAAGAAGCACCACTAAGAAGATAACCATTATTCCAATGCCTATGACAACAAAATATTTAATGGCATCGACAATATTCTTTACCCAAGTAAATGACAATAATGCATAAATTAACCAAAATACCAAAAACGCTGCATATCCCTTAACCTTGAGATCGACTTCATAAATGAACCCGCGATTAAAGAGAACGGTCAGCACAAGAAGGGCCGTTACCGATAAAAACAGCAGACGATAGGGGAATAAACTGAAAGGACCCAGTTCAATTACAAAGAAAGAGGCCTGTAAGAATGCTGAAGCAATCAACAAATACAGCAAAACAGTTTCCAAACGAAGGTTTTCTGCCGCCCTTTTCTTCCATAATAGTACTCCGATAAAACCCATATAGACAATCATTAAGAATAAGGTTGTTTTAGTGGATGTTACATATCCCGATTTAAATATAAAGTAGATAAATAATACTGGGAGAGTAACTAGTAAAACCTGAAAAATCCATTGCAACCTATTTATTTTCCTCTCCATTATAACCCTCCACTAATTTTCTTGACTTTCTTATGTATATAAACAATGAAAGAACAGTTTATTTTTGCCGGGTGATCCTTTTTAGTATTGGATTTAATACAAGCTTGGATACTCCCTGAAGAAATCAATTGAACATAAAAACTCAGGATGGAATCATTATTTTGATTCCATCCTAAGTTTCCGTTATTATGACTATTCAATTTTACGACATTTTTCTCCAAAAATAAACAGGGTTATTATTTATATCAGTGAAGGACGGCCAATTGAATGGTATTCCAAATTATATTTAGCTACTTCATCCAGCGAGAAGCAGTTTCTTCCATCAAATAAAACTGGATTAGAAGGCAGGTTTGCAATCATTTCCAAATCAATATTTTTAATATCATCCCACTCTGTCAGAATCATGATGATATCTGCGTCCTCGATAGCCTCGTTGACTGAAGATACAATTTCGACTTCCTGCGGCAGGACTTTTGCCGCTGTTTCTCTTGCAATTGGGTCATAGCCTTTTACAGAAGCCCCTTGTTTTACAAGTTCCTCTGAGATGACGATCGAAGCAGCTTCCCTCATATCATCTGTATTCGGCTTGAAAGCCAGTCCCAGCAGCCCTACTTTCTTACCTGACAAACTGCCAAAACGGGCTATAGCTTTGTCTATCAATACTCTTTGCTGTTTATTATTCACTTCGATTACAGACTTGAGCAATTGGAAGTCGTGTTCCACTTCCCCGGAAATTTGGACAAGTGCTTTGGTATCTTTAGGGAAACAAGAACCGCCATACCCAATGCCTGCCTGCAGGAACTTCGCTCCAATGCGGGCATCCAAGCCCATTCCTTTGGCGACATCAATGACATTCGCACCCAGTTTTTCACAGATATTAGCGATTTCATTGATAAAACTGATTTTTGTTGCAAGGAAAGCATTGGAAGCATACTTGATCATTTCAGCTGTTTCAATATCTGTCACCATAATTTCCGTATTGAACGGCTTATGCAGCTCAGTTAAGATGTCTCCAGCTTTTTCCGATTCAACACCAATGATCGCTCTTTCCATATTCATCGTGTCATGAATAGCAGAACCTTCACGGAGAAATTCGGGATTAGAGGCCACGTCAAAGTTCTCGTGCCCGCAATGCTCTGAAATAATGGATTTCACATATCGGTTGGTCCCTACTGGAACTGTACTCTTTGTGACTATGACTTTATAGTCATCAAGGTTTTCCCCGATGGACTTCGCTACAGCTTCAACAAACCTTAAGTCAGCTTCCCCTGTTTCCTTTTCAGGAGTACCTACAGCAATGAGAACAACATCTGCATCCTTCATAGCCTGAGAAAGATCAGTGGTAAAAAATAATCTGCCTTCTTCGGTATTTTTGACAACAAGCTCCTTCAAACCGGGTTCATAAATAGGAACGATGCCTTTTTTCAAATTGTTAATCTTTGTCTCATCCAAATCTACACAGGTCACTTTATTGCCGATATCACTAAAGCACACTCCTGATACCAGACCTACATAGCCTGTTCCGATAACACTAACATTCATGTATATTACTCCTTCATCAGTCGTTAATGATTTCTTTCAGCCATTTTGTCAATGGTTCTCTTAAGTCATCCCTCATTAAAGCAAATTCAAGGGTAGCTTGAACAAATCCATATTTATTCCCTATATCATATCTTCTGCCATTAAAAAGATAGCCATACATATCTTGTTGGTGATTCAACTCTTTCAGAGCATCTGTCAGCTGAATTTCATTCCCGCTGCCCGGTTCAACATTTTCAAGGATATCCAATATTTCCGGTGTCAGCACATACCGGCCCATGATGGCCAGGCGGGATGGTGCCTCTTCCAAAGGAGGCTTTTCGACAAGATCCTTTATTTTAACAAGATCCCCGTCGACTGTTCCTATCGGAGAAATGACGCCATACTTAGAAACGTCCTCATCAGGGACTTCCTGCACTCCGATAATTGAACTTTGCTTTTCCTCAAATCTCTCAATCAGCTGCTTGAGGCATGGTTTTTCAGAAACGACAATATCATCACCAAGCATGACGGCAAATGGGTCATTACCTATAAATTTCCGAGCACACCAAATGGCATGCCCCAGCCCTTTAGGCTCTTTCTGGCGGATATAATGTATATCAGCCATATCAGAGATCCTCTTGATTTGTTCAAGTTCTTCATATTTGCCTTTTGACTCCAGCATATCTTCAAGCAATAGAGCTTTATCGAAATGGTCTTCTATCGCACGCTTCCCTCTTCCTGTGACAATCAGGATGTCTTCAATTCCGGAAGAGACCGCTTCCTCAATTATGTATTGAATAGTAGGTGTATCAACAATAGGTAGCATTTCCTTCGGTTGTGCCTTGGTAGCAGGTAAAAACCTTGTTCCTAAGCCGGCTGCAGGAATTATCGCCTTTTTCACTTTCATAATTAACACCTCATCTTAATATGTATTTCCAAGAATATCAAAAGCAATTGTTATTATAGCATAATTAGTGTCAAAAACTCATTTTGTTACTTAATTGTAGAACAAGCTTTAAATTATTCATACTTATTTATAAGCAGGGTACATACTATGATATGTACCCCGCTCCCCTAACGCAAAACTTGTCTGTTAAAAGATATTTATTTATCATAGAAGGAACTACCTTCTATGTTTTTCCAACGTGAGATCACTAATAAATGATTCTAATTAGGAGGATAATCCATGGCCAGATGGCTTATTACATTCATTGCTTTAGCTTCCCTAATATCTTGGGTAGTTATAACCTTGCAAAATGATCAAACGATTGAGGATAACGAAACTTCTAAAGAAGTTTCAAGCAATATTACAAATAATAGTGAGAACGAAACGAACGGTGACACAGGAAAAGATCAAGAGGCGGGAGAGGAAAACATGCGGCAAGGTGTGTATTCTACATTAAACAAGGCTGAAGGCAGTGAAGGACTGAATGAGTTTGTATATACAGTGCATAACAATACTGATAAAGATCTCATTCTAAAGTTTCGAACAAGTCAAAGATACGACTACATCCTTAAGAAAAACGGAAAAGTGGTCGAGCAATACAGCAAAGATAAAGCTTTCATGCAGGTGATGTCAGAACAAGTAGTCTCTCCTGGAGAAACTTATTCAACAGATCTATCTTTCCCTGCTTTAACTCCTGGTTCCTATTCACTGGAAGTTTGGCTTACAACAGAAACGAAAGGTGACTTTGTAAAAACGATTGATTTTGAAGTAGATACAGATTCATTATCATTTTGATAAAGGACGCTACGGCGGCCTTTTTTTATTTCCTTTTAACAGAATAAAATTGGTAATAATACACATTTAGTATTTTTGAAAATTAAGATAAAATAGCATAATAGATACAATTAATAAAAGAGGTGCTGCAAATTGTTTACTAGAAAAGTCTTCTCCATTCTCTTGTTGGTACTGGTCTCTCTCGCTTATCCCTTTACGATTTCAAAAGCAGAAGATCAAGTCAAATTAATTGTAAAATATAAGAATGATGGAGAAGTCAGTGCATTATCAGTGGACAATGAAGATGATTCCATTGATGTTCTATCGGTTCCAAGTTCCAAAGCAGAAGAAGTGATTTATAACTTACAAAAGCAACCAAACGTTGAGTATGTAGAAAGAGATCGATTGGTACACGTACTAGAGAATACCACCAGTGAAGCCTATCAAGAAAGCCAGCAACAAATAGCGGCAGCAATACATAATGATGAAGCGATGAAAAGGTTCTCGCCTAAGTCTTCAATTACTGTTGCGGTTGTCGACTCTGGTGTTGATTTAGATCATCCCGATTTAGAACCGTATTTAATAGAAGGGAAAAATTTCATTGATGAATCACAGCCCCCTTCCGATTTGAATGGCCACGGCACACATGTGGCAGGATTAATAAATTCTTTCTCCGGCAATAGCAAGACTGAGACTGTTCATAAAGTTAACTTGATGCCAATAAAAGTATTTGATGACAACACTGGGTATATGTCCACGATCATTAAAGGAATATATTATGCGGTAGATCATGGTGCAGATGTAATAAACTTAAGCCTGGGAAGCTACTATACAATGAGGTCATTGCAGGAGGCAATCGATTACGCTGTAAGCAATGATGTCCTGCTTGTGAGTGCTGCCGGCAATGATTATGATGATACTGTAATGTTTCCTGCAGCATATGAAGATGTGCTCGGTGTTGCTAGTATAGACACCAAGACATTTGAAAAGGCCCCCTTCTCAAATTACGGATTTCAGGTGAGTGTTGCGGCACCCGGTACTAATATTTACAGTACGTGGATTGATGGTTATAAAGCCATGGAAGGAACAAGCATGTCTACCGCCATAGCCAGCTCTTTGGGAGTTATGCTGCGGCAGCAAGCCCCATACTTAACCGGTCTTCAAGTAAAGCGTATTATTGAACAGTCTGCTGTTCCGTTACAAAGCGAATATGATTTGGGACATGGCACCATCAATGCTTTAAATGCTTTAGATACCATAGAGAATAATAACAGGTTATCTGGGATAACCTCTGTCGAAACGTCAGTAGAAATCTCGAAGAATAACTGGGATGAACTAAGTGAAAGAAGTATTACGTGGAAGAATAATAGGATTTCAGGAAGATTCATCATTCTCGCCAGTGGAGATAAATTCCCTGACAGCCTGGCAGCCTCACCCTTGTCATCCTACCTTGACAGTCCGATTCTGCTTGTAAAAAAACACACTCTATCCGAAAGAGTTAAAGAAGAAATTTCCAGACTGAATGCCGATAGTGTAATAATTATAGGTGGCGAAAGTGCAATTTCAGGCGAAGTGGATTCAGAGTTGAAAGAAATCAACTTAAAAACAATTCGAGTCAGTGGCATTAACCGCTATGAAACAGCAGTGGAAGTCAACAAGTTGATTCCCTATTCCACTGATAAAGTCTTTGTGGCATCAGGGGAAAATTACCCGGATGCTCTATCAGTAGCAGCCTATAGCGGCAGTTACCAATACCCTGTCCTCTTCGTCAAAAAAAATGAAGTATCGGACAAAGTAGCTCACTATATCAAGGATCATCAAGTTTCAAAGGTTTATTTAATTGGCGGGCAGAATGTTTTGTCGGATAGTATCACCACTGATATTCCCAATTCAGAGAGAGTAGCCGGAGCAGATCGATATGAAACCAATTATCTGGTGCATAGTAAGTTTGATAAGAGTAACACCGCAAGAGACCTTATCTTTGCAACCGGCGAAAACTTTCCTGATGCCCTCACAGCGAGCGGCATGGCGTCTAAAACCGGAAGCCCTATCATACTTGTAAAAGAAAACAAATTACCTGTAATTAAGAAAGCAATAGAATCCTATCCAGAAAGGCAAGGCTACCACATCCTTGGCGGACCCCAAGCCATCTCATTAGAAATGGCTTGGAACCTGGATAAACTAGTCTACAACGCCAACTAACATCCTAAAAAGAGGGACAGTCCCCTGTTACTTTAAAGTAACAGGGGACTGTCCCTCAATGCGTTAATGCGGTGAAGCGGCAATTCATTCCCCTTCATAATCTAACATCATTTTACAAATTTATATATTTTTCACATTTCAAATTCCAACTATATTACAATAAATAGAGAGTTACATAGACAGGAGGAAGATGGATTGCTTGCTGAACGACAAGAAACAGAAGTACCGCTTATTACAGAAACACCCAAACCAAAAAGCAGGATACAATCAGTTGATTTAACAAGAGGAATAGTGGTTTTGCTTTCAGTATTTTTGGGGAACCTTCCTTCTGGAAGCTACGAGTTCCTCCACCACGCTGAATGGTACGGCCTTACAATTACGGATTTGGTTTTCCCTGCATTTATGACCCTTTTTGGAGCAGGGATGGCGATTGCCTATTTTAAAAAAGTTAAATGGAGAAAATTATTAAAAAGAACAGTCGGCTTTATCATTCTGGGACTTATATTTAATATCATCGTCGGATGGAATCTGGACTTTTCCACACTGCGTTTCACTGGAGTATTGCAGGTGTTTGCGGTGACCGGCATCCTGCTGGTGCTTTTGACAAGAATCATCCGGTCTTGGTGGGGAGCTGCAATCCTTGCATTGATTATTGTCTCTTCTCACACTGGACTGCTGCTAAGTTACAGCCAGGAATGTACCCAGGGACTTCCGCAAGCGGACTGCAACATTGGAATAACAGCAGATAAGATGCTTATAAGCGAGAACCACCTTTATTGGCAAGGAGAGCGGGGATATGATCCAGAAGGTGTCCTGACAATTCCTGGCGCATTGGGGAATGTCCTGCTTGGGTACGCAGCAGGAATACTCATCATGCTCTACAGAGGGGACAGGGTCTCACTAAAATTAGGCGGCTTGGCAGTTACAATAGGATTCTCCGGATTCATTTCATATCAGTTCCTTCCTATTAATAAGAGACTTTGGACCGGAAGTTTCACCTTAACTTCCGCAGCCATCACAATTGGATTTCTTGCGCTTATGTATCTGTTCTTTGATGACTCCAAAAAACCAGTTAACACAAATGGTATCAGAAAGCCTACATGGTTAATAGAAGCTTTTGGCCGTAATAGCTTATTGATTTATTTCGGGAAATTCATCTTAACCGCTATACTGGTGAATATATCTATCAGCAGTGTTCCGGCACAAGAGAACACCACTCTATACAACGCCCTGTTACAGTGGATAGAATCTTGGAGTTCTTACCCTGCTCTTACTTTTGCCGGGTTGATACTACTCTTTTGGACTCTTGTGGCAGCTATCCTCCATAAGCTCCACTGGTATGTCCGTTTGTAAGGCAGACACTACTGCAATTAAAAGAAAATACACTTAAAAATATTCCACCTATTAAAAAAAGAAAGTCCCGTCAACCGGGACTTTCTCTTTTTATGATTCAATTAGCACCGCTCTTCTTAAACGCTTTCTTTTTCACAATATCTCTTACGCCCTCGATATTCAGAACAACAGCCATCAATAGATAAACCAAACCTCCGAGCAGGACTTGAACGATTGCCATCCAGATCCCTATAGCATCTTTAATCGGCCACAGCGCCAACGCCATTACTACAACCGCCACAACGATTTTCAAGAAGTTCACTAATGGAAATGGAACTTCCATTCTCAACTTGACTAATATCCAGCTCAAAATGACAGCGAGCAGATAGGCAATGATGGTTGAAACAGCAGCGCCTTCTATTCCCATCCTCGGAATTAAGAGGAAGTTCAATCCTACATTGACTACAGCGGAAATAGCGACTGGAATCATTTGAATTGATGTTTTTTGACTCAAATGGAACATGATATCAATTGAATATAACTTAAACCCTTTAAGGACAGCCCCAACTGCTATATATGGAATTAAAATCAATGCTGCTTCCCGGTATGCTTCACCCAGAACAATATTAACAATATTCGGGGAGAGTAAAACAAATCCAGTGGCAGCAGGCAGTGCGATCATCAATAATAATGAGGTATTTTTTTTCACTTGTTCATAAGCCGCTTGAAGACCTTTAGTCTCATTGGTTTTGATGACGATCGGAAAGGCAGCCAGGTTAATGACCATCATTAGAGTGAAAATCGTTTGTTCAGACAAGTCATATGAAACAGAGTAAACTCCAGTGGCATCTTTCCCCAGCAGATACGATATGATAAGCCTGTCAGAGTTATGGATAATGATGCTCAGCATCAATGTGACTGTAAGAGGCATGCCATACTTAAAGAAGGTTTGGACATACTTCTTATTAAACGCGCTTGGTTTAAGATACGGTTTCCAATATTTCAATGTAGGATAGATCAGGGTCAGCCAGAATCCAATCATAATCCCGAATAATAATCCCTTCGCTCCAAACCCTAGATAGATGAGCAGAGAACCGAACAAGAGGCCGCCAGTAGCACGACTGAATGCAAGATAGCCATACTTTCTTGGTGACAGCTGAGCGCGAACCAAGGACAAGTTCAGACCTTGCCAGGATTGTGTCCATGACAGGATAACAGCAATGAATATATAGATGGCTGCCAATTCTTCACTATCATAAAATAAAGAAACAACTATGCCGCCTGTCAATGTCAGCAGGGCAAGAGAAACAAAGGTAACTTTTATCGTTTCAAGAAAGTTAGGTTCTTGTTCAAACTTAGGATAGAAACGTAATAAGCTGATCTTCAGCCAATCGAAAACAACTGCATTGATAATGGCCGCAATGGCAAAAACGACAGCATAGGTACCGTATTCTTCGGGAGCAAGCATCCGTGAAAATATGGCAATGCTCAGGAAGCTGACAATCGCCGGTACACCATGGGATAAAAGATACGAAAAAGCATGTTTTGAAATCATGGGTTCATTCCTCTTCTTTTACTAAATAAAGTGTTTTTGTTAAATTCATAGCTAATTTTACACTGTCTCTAATTGTAATAGAATCCAATCAGTACGTAAAGCTTCGACCATACAAAAAGAGACCCACTTCAATCCAATTTTTGGTTTGAAGAGGATCTCTTCTTTTTAATGAAGAACTTCTGAGATTATTTGATTTCTGGTGTCTACTGAAATCGCACTGCTTCCACCTAGGAAGTGAATAGCAGGGATATAGGTGTAAGTTGAATTGAGATACTGTTCGACACTTTCAGGAAGCTTATCTCTTCCTACCAGGATGATCGGTGCTTGCATTGTTGCAGCAAGGACTGACCCAGGCAGGGCATCAATAAACTCTTCTCCTCTTGCGAAAAATAGCTTCTTAGGATCCAAATCGAAAGCTTTTACAATCTCAACACTAGTTTCATATCGATTTGCTCCTGCAATTCGATCAACATTTCCAGCTCCGACAATAGCCTGAATGTCATCTTCAACCCCTAGACTTACTGCAGAATCTCCGCCGATTATTGTCACTTTTTGTACGTTTTCGTTCTTAATGAAGTCGGCAATCGAACTCTCTAATTTACTTTGAGAAGTATAAAGGATCGGCATTTGTTTTGTACCGGCATATGATGCGATCGAAAGAGCATCCGGTGAATCAGATTGATTTGATGTGATGATAATATGGCTGGCATTATCAACTTGCTGGGCAACCTTCACTGATGTTTCATGTCGGTTTGAACCGCTGATACGGATAACATTTGACGTATACTCATCCTTCAATTGTTTCTCAACCTCAGCTGATACAGCAGAAACTCCCCCCAAGATATAAATGGTTCCTGGTCTATACTTGTCCAGAGATTGCTCTACCTCAGCTGGAAGCTCATTTGTCTTAGTAAGAAGCAGCGGTGCGTTGACTTTCTTGGCCAATACACTTCCGCTTAATGCATCCACTGAGTTATCTCCCCGGCCTAAGACAACCGCATCTGTGTCTGTCCAACCAAAATCTGCTATTGCAGCACTTGTTTCATATCGGTTTAATCCCTGTATATTTTGGATAGAGTTATATATATAGTTTTCATTCGTAGTAGTAGGATAATAGAAATCAAGTATTTCCTGGTAACCCTTTCCTGCTTTAGCCATTTCAAAGGCACCATATTGACTCATCCCGATTCCATGGCCAAAACCTCTTCCCTTGATAAGGTATTGTCCATTATCGAGGGAAACTTGGTCTACAATGTGACTTTTAAATTTCAACGTACCGAACATATAACGTAATGTGGCAATACCTATGTCCTCTTTACCTATGGTGACTAATTCGATTTCCCCGTTTTTACTGCGGAAGCTCCCGTCCTCATTTTTTACAAAGAATTTCAAACGGTAGCCACCCGAAATCCTTCTGTCCCCTGAAGTTTTTTCCGGGTTTACTGTAACCTTATCGATACTTACAAGCTTAATATCTTTATTACTGTATCCGTTGGATTTAATCCAGGTCTTTACATTATTTGCAACTGTAGTATCGAACTCACTAACTGAATTCCACCAGCTTCCTGGTTTTGTAAGGTCTAATGAAGAAATGTTTATTTGCTGCTGGGAAAACTTCAAGTCCCAGCTATTAACAGGATCATAAGGGTCCTTCTGTGCCGGTAGATAAGACAGCGCAACTCCGCCCCACAGATTAGCATTATTTTCAGTGGATCCGCCGTTACTAGAACTGTAAAAAGCGGTGATCAGCTTCCCGTTGGATTTCAAAAAATGCCCTTTAGACTCATTCACTGCCTGAGTTGAATTCGCCAGTTTGGCATCCCACCAAGAATACCCGTCATATCGTTGGTAGTTCACGGTATCATCAATTGTCATATCTATCTTGCTCATAGCATAAGTCCGTGCTGCAACCGCCTGGGCTTTTAATGCCTCAACATCCCATGAAGGAGGCATTTCACCAGGAACCACTCCTTTTAGGTAATCTTCCATCGGCAATTTATTGACTGGTCTCACATATTTCGAGCTTTCAGGTTTGAAGTTCATATCTCCGAGATAAGCACGGCCGTTGATTCTGATATAATTATCCAAGCCATACTTTACCGGTATAGTATGTATGCTGGAGGTGGCAATTAACTTTTTGCTTCCGCGATATAGAACAATGCTTCCAGAAGCACTATCATAACTTACTGTATACTCATAGCCTTCTTCCAGCATGACATTCGGATTTTCCAGTATCTTGTATTTACCCCGCACGGTGACATTCACACTCGTTGGATTCCCTGTATAATACTTAAGCGCCACTGAAACTTCGTTGTCGATAGAATCAGCCTTCGCAATGCCATTTGTAAAAAAAGGCGTGACGGCCAGCAAAAAGGCTAATAACATCGTAACTACTTTCTTCTTCAATTTTCTCCCCCCAGAATAATGTTTTTAATAGACTTGGATCCTATCTCTTTACTTATAGTTTCGGTAAGAATGATAGTTTTTTTAGTGGTTAGCAATTACTTTTTATCTTTTTTCAGACTTTGCCAGAACCGCTTCACCAGAATATCCTTGTTCACCCGTTAATTCAAAGACCTCTTTAACTAGTCCATACTCTGGTGCATAATATCTAGTGAAAATAGTTTCCGCCCCTTCAACTTCATTGGTCGTTTTCTGAACGACCTTAACATTGGTAAACTCACCAAGTTCAGTGGTTACAGTAGCACTATCTTCTATTAGCTTCCAAACTTCTTCATTAGAACCTATGATTTGTTCTTCCTCATTGGATCCAAAATTCTCTACTATTGGAGCGAAAGGATCTTCAGATTCTGTATCTTGATAGACCAGCACCAGCTCGTCTGCCGTCCATTCATAGACAGACACTGTTCGATTTCCATTTAAGTCACGTACTACTTGTATAAATTGGTCATTTTCAGCCACTGCTGTTTCAGAAAATATTTCTGCAGTGCCGTCTGTAAATATATTTTTCATGCCAACTTCCGGTCTATATTTTTTCAATCCTGCATTTGGATCTGACTTTTTCTTATCCTCAGTTTCAGATGCCGCCTGACCATCTTCTTTTGCTTCGTCTTCTTCATCCTTTTCGGAAACTGTATCTTCTTGTGATGACTGCTGAGTATTTTCCTCTTGGGTTTTTGTTTCGTTTTCATCATTGGACGTCTCTTCTGTTGACGGTTCATTGCTTACCTGATCGGAATTCCCATTTGAACATCCAGCCAGAATCACACCAACAATCGCTAAAAATAACCACTTTTTCATTGTATAGTTCCTCCTAAAAGAAGAGACTCGAAAGGATATCCGAGTCTCTTCCAACTGGTTAATGCAAAATTTCTCTTATTTTATCGATATTATAATCCTCTACAACTCCACCAATGACTTTGATCTGGCTCACTGAAGTTTCTTCTGCGTATTTCATCAGCAGAGATTCTGTACCGCTGTCAATGTTTTTCCCTACTAGGAGTAATGGAGAATTTTGTCCAAAGGCTAAAGGTGCTGCTGCAAGTGCATCCGGGAAGTTGTTTCCGGTCGATACCAAAACTTCAGAAGAATTCATGATGTAGTGGTTATACCATAGCAATCTGGATAGTGTCTCATACCGATCCTGACCGCCGATGCGCTCCACGTTTGAATTTACCTTCTTGATAGAGTTTTCAACATTGCTGGAAACAGCTGCTGCTCCACCTAAGATGGAGACTGGTTTATTTTTCAATAAAGCAAGAGACTCATTTTCAATTGAATCTGATTCTGTCAGAACGATAGACCAATTTTTCGCAGCAGCAACAGGTGCTGCTCCTAGGGCGTCAGCATAGTTGCGTCCAGCTGCTACAAACGCTCCTTCTACAGAGTTTAGTTTTCCTAAAATTAAACGATTGGTTTCAAATCGGTTGCTTCCGCTAATTCTGGTTGTTTTAATACCTTGAGAAGAAATCCTTGATTGGACCTGGGGTGATACTGCAAGTTCCCCTCCAATAATGACAACTTCTTTAGTACCTAATCTCTTCATTTCAGTTAAAACTGTATCCGGTAATTTAGTTGGCTTCGTCAGAAGAATAGGAGCCTGTCCATATTCATCAGCAAGCGGGGATGATGACAAAGCATCAGCAAAGTCCTCGCCTGTAGTCAGAATGACTGTTTTCATTGGTTTATCTGCAGAGAACCCTTTTGGGTACATTTCTTGTGAAAGCTTAACTGCCGTTTCATAACGGTTGCTTCCTGATAGTGTTTTTAATTTTGCATTTGCTGAAACAGATACACCAGGATCATTTGACCAAACAACCTTTTGAGTAGTAATATTCAAGATTTTTGAATTTGTCCTGTTTTTCGCGGTTGCTTCCGCTTGCTTATAATCGTAGTAGGTTCCTATTGTAGATCCATTGGAGATGACCCGGTAATTCTGAGTGAGGTAATCAGACCATACAGTATAATTTGTCCCCTTCTCTACAACTCTGGTGCTCCCCACACTTTTTCCTTTGTTTATTGCGTCTTCTTTGGTTATATAATCACTGATTCTCGTACCGTATTTATGATGAACCTCGTACTGATAATTTTCATAGATAACCGATTGCTTGTCTTTATCGATAACTTTTCTATAATAGCGAGTTTCATTATTTGCTTGTTTGATAGCTTCTTCTTTTGTTGCATAAACACCTAGTCTATTATTTTTACTATCATAAACCTCGAAGACTTTAAAATAATTGATAACTGCATTCGAAATGGCCTCTGCTGCTTTTTGTTGGTTGGCAGGAGACTTAATATTGGCTTCCTCTTCCCTATTCGTCATAAAACCAAGCTCCACCAGAATAGAAGGCATTTGTGCATTTCGAATTACATAAAAAGCTTCGTCACTATGTACACCGCGATCAATATATCCTAAATTGCTTACCAATCTAGGGTGAACATCTTCTGCCAAACGTCTACTTTCAGGAAGATACTCGATTTGAAGCGGATCGTGCGGCCACCTGGAGTCATAATACTTTAGGCCGTCATAATAGTAGGTTTCCAAGCCTTTAACGTATGGAGTATAAGGAGATGCGTTATGGTGGATTGAAATAAATATACTATTATCATTATTTCCTTTCACTAGTTCATTCGCTAATTTGGTACGAACATCCAGATCCCCGCCATCGCCGGAAGTATATTCAGAAAAGTGCTTATCAGTATCCCGCGTCATGAGCACCCTGATATCCGTATTTCGCAATAAATCCCTGACCTTCAAAGCAACATCCAAGTTAGCCTGTTCTTCACAATATCCTGTATTATTTCCTGAATAACCACAAGTCCCCGAATACTTTCCTCCATGGCCTGGATCCAGGACCACTGTTTTAGGGTTTGCTGCTGCATTGCTAACTTGTGGAAATGGGGCCATCAACAATAAAACAGAAATGAATAGAACAACAACTTGATAGACTTTCCTCATTCATAACTTCCTCTCTTGTCATATTTTTCAACTTTTTACATTATACCATTATTATCGGACAGGAAATTCGAGAATTTTAGACATTATCAGCATGTTAAACTAGTAATTATTGGTAGTAAGTAATATATCTAATAAATTTTGAAACATTTTAGCGTTGGAATATAGAATACAAACAAAAAAAGAAACCATCTGCGAAGCAGATGGTTTCTTTAAAAATGATGAATTATTTTGTTACCTTAGTACGAAGAGCATCTCTTACAGATTGGCTCACAGCGTTTTGGCCACCCAGAACGTTTACGTCAGTAACTTTATTCTCATAAACAAATCTTGTTAAGAATGCATCAACTTCTCTTGGTAATTGGTTAGGATCTACCAATAGAAGCATTCCGCCTTCCTTGTTCACAAGTGGAGTAGAAGATAATGCATCCGGGAAGTCTTTACCGCTTGCTACAAATAGGGTATCCGTACCTGAACCAAGTTCATTAAGGATTGCTTGAAGTGTACCATAACGGTTTACACCAGCAAGACGCTTAACAGAGAATGCCTTATTTGCAACAGTTTTTACAGTAGATTCAACTTCTTTAGAAACTACAGTTGTACCACCAACAAGATAAACCTTCTTCTGTTTTGCAAGAATTGCTTTTGCTTCATCGGATAGAGATTTACCATCAGTCAAGATGATCGGCATATCTTTTGCACCAGCAACAGATGCTGCACTTAATGCATCAGCAAAGTTTTCGCCAGTTGCAACGAATACTCCATTAGGGAATACTCCATCAGACTTCATTGTTCCTTTAGCAACTAACTTAGCTTGTAATTCGTTAATTACTTTCAAGTTAGTACCGTATCGGTTTGGCTTATTGTCATCAGACAAACGAGTAACTTTTGCAGAGTTGATGCTGATGCTGTTAAGCTGCGTGAATACTTCAGGGGATACAACACTTTCTCCACCTAAAATATAAGCATTTGTAGCACCAAGTCTCTTAATCTCTTTCAATACCTCAGCAGATAATTTTCCATCTTTGCCAACTGGTAAGATTGGAGCATTATAAGCAGAAGCTAATGGACCTGCAGATAGTGAATCAGGGAAATTGTAACCAGTTGAGATTAACACTGTATCAGCAGAGTCAAATTGTTGTGAAATTGCTAGAGCTGTACCAATACGGTTTTCTCCCGCAATTTCAGTAATGATTTCTCCATTAACTCGGATAGGAGCAATAGATAGAACTTCGTTTGTATTAGCATCAAGTAAGTAAACAGCACCTAATGCATTAATTTGCTCTTCTGGAGTTGTAATCTCAACGTTAGTTGTTAGAGACTCTCCAACTTTTAGAGTTTTTGCTGCATTTGTCACTTCTACCTTTCCTAGACCTGCTTCACCTGGATCTAGAACAGATTCATTGGTTACTGATAGATCAACAGTTGTAGTTGGTCCTACAGTGCTGTAACCTTCAACTTCAATAGTATATTTACCATTTGGAAGTTTTGATACGTTAAATGATTCTTTTGCATCGGCATCCGCATCCATGGCTACAACTTTCCCGTTTGCATCTTTGAGGTATAGATCAATGTCATCACCAGAATTGGTTGGATTCGTTGTTTTCACTGAAAGCGAAACATTGTTTTTGATATCAATTGTCTTTTTAAATGTCTGGCCAGTAGCAACCGTTACCTTTTCAGATACTGGTTTACTGCTGCTGAATCCAGCTGTAACCACTTTTACCGCTCTAGGATTAGATAGGTAGTTTGAGAATGTTACAGATTCAGTAGTTTTTGTTTCAGGAGCTACTTTACCTAGGTTGATACTTCCAGGTTCAGCCACTACACCTTGTGCAAGAGCTTCCAATTGGAACTTGTTAACTTCTTTCCCTTCAGTTGGCGCAGCAGTTCCATATACATGAACTTCCCACGTACCAGCTTTAGGTGATTTTGCTACAAAGTCTTCAACTCCAAGACCAGCATATCCTGCATAGCCGACAAACTCATTTACTTCTACACCATCAGGATCGAATACAATCATACGCACGCGACCTTGATATTCGTCATCTTTACTGATTGCGTTTAGTGAGAAGCGAACTTCACTCATACCAGGTTCTACATTAAATGTATAACCTTTAGTCTTGGAAGATTGCACTTCATCGCTAATACGAGAACGGAAGTGATTACCTTGGTTCAAATCTGTACCAGTGATGATCGTTTGGGCAGATCTGGCTTCAACGTATGGAGTAGATGCATCATCAAACAATAGTGTTCCAGCGTTTGTGCCATCTTGTAATTTAGACTTATCATAGCTTACAGTGATATACTTGCTTTCGCCTGCAGCCAATTTAATAGTAGAGACAGATGGAGTGAACCAATCGTGAGAAGCAGAAACATTCAGGTTCTTAGCTTCATCAGTATTGTTCTCAACTAGAACTTCAACTGTTTCAGGAATATCTTTGTTTCTTACATATAGACCAGGACCGGCAGAGATTTTCTCTCCATGGTATACTGTTACGTCCACTTCTTTGATTTCCTTGATGAAATGTTCGCGAAGGTATTCATACGCTGCATCTACATCGATAATACCGGCACCTTCTTGCGCACGGTTATAGCCATCCATATGATTAGCAGTTTGGATTAATGCTTCACGGGCAATTTCATAATCAAAAGGAATACGGTCTTTTAATGCTGCTGACTTAAGCAAAGCTACAGCTCCTGCAACATATGGAGAAGACATACTTGTACCTTGCATTACTACATATGGACCAGCTTGAACTGGATGTGCTGCATATGCAGAACCAGGTCCAACTATATCAGGTTTTTGGTTACCTACTTCATTTGGTCCTACAGAAGAGAAGTACCATAAGCCATTTCCTTCATTAGGAACTTTGACTCCGTTTTTCACTTCCTTCACTCCGTAAGGGAAGTAATTATATTCTTTCGCCCACATTTGAGCATTGATTTGCGCACCAACAGAGATGATAGGAGCAACATCACCAGGTGAACCTACAGTGTCAACACCAGGTCCTGCATTACCAGCTGAAGTTACGAAGATTATATCCGTATCTTCACTTAGTAGAGACATTAGTTCTCCATAAGATCCTCCGCCATCATTCAGGTCAGGAGAAGATCCCAAACTTAAGTTGGCGACATCTACATCAAATCCGCCTTTAGATTCTGGAAGAGCGGCATCAACCATTGCTCTTTGGATGCTGAAAGTAGAAGCTCCGCCTTCTTCTTTAAATACACGCATACCGACAAGTTCTGCACCTGGGGCAACCCCTTCACCGGCAACTGCACCAAAAGTATTTGCTCTTAATGGTCCATTTGCTGCTGCGATACCAGATACGTGCGATCCGTGTCCATTAAAGTCAGTGAATAGGTTGACTCTCTTATAGGCACCTGCACCAAGGAAATCAAGGTCCATATCCGCGATGCGGAAGTTAGCACCCACAGGGCCGTTTTTCACGTCAATATCAAACGTTCCTGCTTCACCATTTGCATAAGCTGTTTCATCTGTAAAGTCATTATCTTTATCAGTATCGATGTAAACTTTATTTCCAGCAAGCAATACAGAGAAATTGTCATTGTAAACTTTGTTCTTGTCTTTATCTAAAGTGTATTTTCCATCACCATTCAAGTCCTGATACTTATTTTGGAAGTGTGATTTGCTTACATAAAGCTTATCATCCGATGCATCGATACCAGCAGTATTATATGTAACTCCGCCTACTGTTACTGAAGCTCCCTCAGGCTTGGCATCAGCAGTAAAGAATAGGACATCACCTTCTGCAAGAATATTGACAGGGTTAAGGTCCGGATCAATGTACTGCTTATATCTTTCTTCAATAGGATATGTTCCGCCGTATTGAGTATAGTCCCTTACAGCGACGATTTTTGAGCTGCCGTACTTACGGGTCTGGTCAAAATTAGCCGGTTTGTTTGTGAAAGATTCGTGACCTGGATCGGGACCCGAATCGATGATACCGATTCTAACACCAGAACCATTGTACTTTTTATGGAAATCAAGTACCCCAGTCGCACCATGCGTTTCATGCTGCTCCGGCGTAACAACCGCACTTTCATTCACATTATTTTGACCTTCAACCTTTAATTCCGGGTCATTAACTGTATCAATAGTTGTTTCAGCATTTTTACCCACTGTACGGACTGCATCCAACTTGACTACATCCATGATTTTACGAGTAGGGACATCAGCTAAATATACATAGTTCTTATGGTTTTGTTTTACCTTTACTCCTAATTTCGTCAATTGACTTGTAACATCAACTTTACCATTACCAACGATAACTAGTTCTTGAGTCGATGCTTTACTTGCAGCAAGCGCCACGACCTCTTCATGGTTCGAGACTTTGAACTTTTTAGTTTCTTGAAGCGCTGCATCAGCTTTTTCAGGATTGAATGCTGCGACGCCAGCGAAAGAAGAAGCTACCAACGATGCTGTAGTAACAAGAGATAATACTTTCTTCTTCATTACCAACCGGTTTACCCCCTTGAGTTTTTAATAAATTGTTACCTAAATTTCCCTATTCAAAGAATTTAGAAAATTTAAAGCACATTCATATTTTAATAGTTTTAATTTCCTTCGTCAACCTATTGACCCATATTTTCTCATTTTTTTTACTCTTCTAAAAAATGAATAGTAAATTCATCTTAGAATATGACACGTTTCAACAAACAATTTTATATTCACAAGTTTTTCATAATCCCCCCTCTTAGATAAAAATGGACATTTTGTGCTGAAACGAATAACACAAAGACATTCCTATGTATTTATTCAATAAAGTATTCAATAATTTTTATTCAACTATTATGTATAAAAAAGTCCGAAACACATTCTTTTCCAGATGTGTTTCGGCACTCTAATTGAAATATACGGAAATTACATGGTGCTTTTCGCTTATCTTTTCATTAGTTCTATCCTAACATCTTTGGATATCACATTATAACCTCCTAAGATTTTTATGCTTAAATCCTTGTTCATTTTAGTGTCATTCAGCCATTGACTAACCGGGGAAGGTATTTTCTTCTCCTCTAAGAGTACAATAGGTGAATTTTGTTTTGCTGCGAGAGTAGATCCTGCCAATGCATCAACAAAGCTTCTCCCGCTTGCAAAGAACAATGAACTTCCTTCTGGAAAATCTTGCTGATACCTTTTAGCAATCTCTACACTCGTGTCAAATCTATCAGTGCCTGAAATCCTTTCCACCCCAATTACCTTCGCGGCCTTTAACTGATGCTCAATGTCCACTGAAACTGCATTTATACCGCCAACTATCGTTACTCTTTTTATATGATTGTTCAATATATATGCCATTGTTGATTCTGGTAAATGTTCCTTACCAGCCAGCAATATAGGAATCTGTTTCATTCCTGAGTAAGGGGCGATGGAAAGAGGGTCAGGAGAATCAGTTCCTGTAGTAATAAATATTTCTTCAGTATCACTGTTCAGCTCTTCTGCTACCTTTACAGATGTATCAAATCTGTCTTTTCCCGTTATCCTTTTTATACTGTATCCTTTATGAATAAGCTGTGATTCTGCTACTTCTGATATAGCGCTGCTTCCTCCCAATAAGTAGATAGTCTGGGGATTGAGTCTAGTGATTTCGTCCAAGATTGTATCAGGAATTCTATCCGTGGCAGTTAAAAGCAATGGGGCATCGAGTTTGGTGGCTAACACGCTTCCTGCCAGAGCATCAACCGGCACATCTCCCCGGCCCAATAATACAGTGTCTGCTCCTTCAGGCCATCCACGCTGAGATATGACTGCACTTGTTTCATAGCGGTTACTTCCGTGAAGTTCTTCATACTCTCTTTCTTTAATAAAATCAGATGCTGCATAACCAGTTAAGCCGGAATCCAGTTCAATAGGAAGCCATTGATAACTGCCACCTGATATTGCCCCCCCTGTTATTTTCACCAATTCTCCCTTGTCCAGCATTGTCAGTACCTCCGAGATTGTAGATGGTCCAATTCGTAAATTAACATTCGTGGTTGTAATTCCCACTCTTCCTGTCACTAATGGAACATCTATTTCTGACTTATCAACAATCCAATTCTTAAATTTAGACCATAAAGAGGCGGACTCCTGTCCAAGCGCCCAGCTGCCTGTACCTTTAAGGCCATATTTAGAAACTAGCGCCACCTTTGCATGAATGGACTCATCATTTTCAAACCAGACTGTATATTCTCCAGGTCGCAATGCTTTACCATTCACATAACTGACCGGCTCATCAGGCCCCACAGTGATAACAGCTTTGGGTGATCCGCTCTCCACATCGTATGTGACTATATTACTATGACTCTGCAGTAAACTTTGAACAACATTATTCGTGATCCCAGTCCCGCCATAACTCTTGCCGTGTTCCCAATATCGTCCATAGTGAGGAAGCCCAAGAACAACTTTTTCCGGCCTTACCCCTTGTGAAAATGCGTATCTAATAGATTTTTCTACAAAAGGAAGGCTGGCTACAGGTCCAGGAGGGCTTCCTGCCCAGCTTTCATCATATGCCATTAATAATAAATAATCAGAATACCTGGCTAATTCCTTATAATCATAGGAACCATGCCAGCCTTTTTCCCATCCATTAGGGTTTGCTGCTACCGCTACAGAAACTTCCTTTTCAGAAGGGATTTTTTCCCTTAGTAACCTTACGAGGTCAGTATAACTGCTCCGATCAGTTTCGGTTACATTCTCAATATCAACATTAACCCCATCAAGGTTATATTTAGAAATGACATCAGCAATCTGTTGAGCTAACTGTACCCTGTTTTCCAAGGCTGCCCTTCCGACTGCGCGATCCCAATGATTACTTAAAAATGGCACGACTTTTTTCCCTTTTCTGTGAATTTCATCAATAAATCGTGTATCCAGATTAGCAATATCAAGATTTCCATCTTCATGGATATCAAAATAGCTCGGAGAAGCAACGCTTATGGATCCATATGTCCTATCTACAAAAGAAATCTGCTGACTGGTGCTCCCAAAATATAAGTATCCCAAGTTAAACCTTGTAGCTGAACTTGCATGGCCCGAATTCCAAAGTATCGTTGCTGCCACTACAGGTCCAATGATTATCTTGACTACTTTAATAGAGCGATATTGACGATTAGCATCTACAATCTGATGGATTCTGTCTCTTAAATGTTTTCCTTGCAAGGAACCAAAACGGCCAAGCTCATCGGAAAACTCTGTATAATCCTCTCTTAAAATAATAGTAAGAGTTTCGGTACGATCATCATAATGAATCCCGACTTCTTCATTAAAGGACATTGTTTCTCCCCCTTTGCAGCCCATCAGCCCAAATGTATGGTCCATGTTATTTTTTCCTAAGTAATTCAAATTTTAGAATGTGTATAAAACAGCCTAAGTATCCCCACTAACCTTCATAGAGTCGAAAATGTAAAATTTATGACAAATATTCTGAAATATGTGATAAAATATAAACCATAAGTACTAAAGTACTAAATACCTGCACAGAAAGGAATCATACATATGGAATCTTTAAGTCAAAGAGTAGGATCAATTTTTCAAAGCCTGACTTCTTCAATTGATAAAAATGTCATTCAAGCCGAGACACTAAGGGTACTGTCTGAAAAACATGAAAAATGTGAAAATGTGAGAGAGTACGTTAAATTACTCGTTTCTAATATTGCCTTTAATGTAGAATCTACAAAAGTGGTATACACTTTGCTGCGATCTTTGATAGAACAAAAGCAATTTCCTTATATACCGGGCATTTCGCAGGTAACCAATGACGCCCAGGATCGTATCGAAGAATCCATGGAACAGCTTTTCCCTATTTATTCAAGCAAATTGGTTGAACATGATATTGTGGACGATGAGGTAATAAAGAAAGTAGAGTCCGTTTTTGCATCGAGTAAAATCGAACAGGACCTGACCATAATCTTTATGGAGGCCTTTGCTGAAGAGAAGAATAGAGAGATTTTCGTACCTCTTTTCACTTGTACTCCAGAAGAAGTCGATGAAGTCGTAAAAAAATACAGCAGCCTGTATGCTTTAATGCTATTAGATCAAGTCGAATTCGAACAGCAACCTGCTGAGCAAGCATAAAAGAAACCGTTCCCTTAAAATATGGGAACGGCCTTTTTTTGTATATCTTCTCTCGTATAAGCCACAAAGGCTCCCCGCCACTTAATTTTAGACATTTACCACCATACATTATCGAATATTCAGAAATTTTGTTACATAACTGTAAACTAAATTAGTAGTTTCAGATGATAGAATATGTTTAGAATTTGCAAAACGGAGGAAAATATTATGACTAACGTACTGCCAAATTGTCGAAGACCTATACTTTTCACTATAATTTCTACACTTTTCCTGGCTATCTCCCTGATTGTCACATCACCTGCAGCCGCATCCGGCAAAACAGTCGAGAGGGTCAGCGGTGAGAGCCGCTACGATACAGCAATCAAAGTCTCGCAGCAAGGATGGCCGAACGGTGCTAAATATGTAATCATCGCTGTAGGGGATAACTTTCCGGATGCCTTGGCAGGAGTGCCTTTGGCAAAAAAATATAATGCCCCTATCTTGCTTGTTTCCAAAGATAACATCCCTTCTGAGGTACAGTCAGAGTTAAAACGGTTAAGCCCAAGCAAAGCATACATACTTGGAGGAGAGTCAGCAATCCGCTCTAACGTAGACTCAACGCTCAGCGGGCTCGGAATTGCTTCGGAACGTATTGCTGGGAAAAACCGATACCATACTGCAGCAAAGATAGCTAACTTTCTAGATGCTTCAAAAGCTGTTGTTACGTACGGACAAAATTTCCCGGACAGCCTTGCCATTGCTTCTTATGCAGCCAACAACACAATGCCTATATTACTAACGGAGAAGAACAGTGTACCTGCTGAAACAAAAGAATCTCTTAAAAAGTATCAATCTACACTTGTAGTTGGAGGAACCAGCGTAATCAGCAATTCAGTTGTGAACCAGCTGCCAAACGCTAAAAGAGTAGCTGGTGACAGCCGTTATGATACAGCTGCTACCATTGTGAATGAGCTGTACCCTTCCACGGTCAGTTCCACAGTCGTAGCGACAGGAGACAGTTTTGCAGATGCTTTAACTGGCTCTGTCTTTGCTGCTAAACGAAATGCACCAGTGATTCTGGTTGAAAAGAATAATGTGCCTGATGTAGTTCTTAATACAGTAGAGAAGGCTAACATAACGAATTTTACGATTATCGGCGGGGAATCTGCAGTATCAAGCTATGCTCAGAACAAGCTGGTATTTAATACCGATGCACTTGTTCAAACAGCCAAAAAATATCTAGGTACTCCTTATAAATGGGGAGGAACAACGCCAAGCGGGTTTGATTGCAGCGGTTACCTTATGTATGTTTATGGACAGCACAATATTTCTGTAGCAAGAACAACCACGGATATTTGGAATCAGGGTACACGGGTCAGCCAGCCTGCCGTTGGCGACATCGTCGTATTTGAAACGTATAAACCGGGTCCTTCCCATGTAGGAATGTACATTGGTAACAATGAGTTCATTCACAGTGGCAATGATGGAGTGGAAATCACAAGTTTATCTAACAGTTATTGGAATCCTAGATACTTGGGATCTGTAAGAGTAATAAAATAATAGACTTAATTAAGAAAACCTGTTTTCACTAATGTGGAAGCTGGTTTTCTTTTTTTATACCCACTTTTCTTTACGATAAACATTTTTGTTTAAATGAATTTTCCTTGATTAGTATTAAATCAATTTCAGGATTTTCGTTCTTCTCAACAAAAAAAGGACCACCTAAATGGTCCTTTTTTTAGTAACTTATTCAGGTAATCCCTTTTCTACCGATGCCTCCATGACATTCGTTCCTCCATATAGATAGTATGACTCTTTCGTCGTTTTCGATAAATATGCTGATGCAGCACTTCCAACTGATTTGCCATCTGTCAGGATGATAGGGATCTGTTGATAATAAGCAAGATGGCTTCCGCTCAAGGCATCCGGGAACACTTTTCCGCTTGCCAGTGCTGCTCCCTTACCTGCTGGATAAAAAGTTTCAGCCACTTTAACGGAAGTTTCATAGCGGTCCTTGCCGGAGATCCTCTTGATATCCATAACTCCTTTGGATTTCAACTCCGATACTAGTTTCGGAGAAACAACGTTCTCTCCTCCAATAATGGTCACTTTCTTAATGCTATTTTCTTTCAAATAACTTACTAAGGATGCGGAGGGAGCATCAGCGGAATCTGTCAGCAGTATTGGGATCTGCTTTTCTGTTGCATATACTCCGATACTCAGCGCATCTGAAAAGCTTGATCCAGAAGTTAAGAAGATTTCGCCCGGCTTCGAAGTGACTTTTTTCGCAATTTCAATGGATGTGTCAGTACGGTTGGTACCTGCAATCCTCAATACCTCGAAATGTTTTTTGAATTCTTTTTCAACAGTAGCCGAAACAGCTTGTTTACCGCCCAGAATGACAACCTTTCCATTATCCCTCAGCAGCCTCTTGGCTTCTTGTACAGCTTTTGCCATAACCGCTTTATCATCGTTGATTAATAGAGTTGTACCATTTCGTATCTTATTCAATACATTCCCCGTTAATGCATCAGGATAATTACTTCCAGACGCGAGGATCACCGTATTCAATGAATGATCCGGAATCCTTGATGAGAATTGGAAAGAAGTATCATAACGGTCTTTACCGCCTATCCGCTCTGTCCCTTTCAGTGGAGCTGTGCTTATAGTAAGCTGATACGGCTCTGCACTTGGATTGCTTGCAGAATCCTGCACAGCAATGTAATACGGGCCGCTTTCTGTTAAGGACAGGTCCAGCTGCTCCGCGTCATTTTCCCCGTATAGATCGCTTTCTTTAATCAGTTTTCCTTGCTTGTTGAATACTTTTATGACACCGTCAGTGCCGTATGATGTATCCAGTGTGATTACCACATTTGTTTTCTTCCAAGTGTTCAGTGAGTACCAGTCAATATCTGTATCGCTTCCCGTTAGATATTGGAAATAGCCTTTAGCTTGGTGTTTGTCCCCATTTAGTTTCAGCTGCAAAGGTTTTTGAGGCACATTTTCTACTATTTTAGAATCTTTGTCCTCATCTTGTATTTTTATTTGCTTGAAGTGAAGCTTATATGGCGTAAGCGTTGCTGGTCCTCCGAAATCATAGTTGAACAGAGCAAGGAAATAACCACTTTCCGCTTTACGCTTAATCGATGCAACCTCAGATTCATTGCCATACCCTTTATCATAGGCGAGGACCTTTTCGTACTCATCGTAATCCAAATACCCATTGCCGTCTGAATCCTCAATCACTAATAGCACAGGGTCTATGGCTGATCTTAAGGATCCTGGAATATCTGCTGGCAGGGTTTCGGGTGCTGGCACTGCCCCAATACTGAACAAACCTGTCTGCCCCGGCTCCACATAATAAAAGTCGGTATCATTCAGTTTGCTGAAATCACCTGTAAAAGTTCCTTCATCAATGATAGTCGGGAAGCCAGGATCGTCATTAGGTTCGAAAATATCTCCTGCTCCGGTAAATAGATACTCAACTTCCATAGAGACATCATATGGTTCAATACTCGGCTGAAAGTATTGGTTTCCTATCATAATTAGGTAGGTTTCTCCCTCAGTTAATCCTATCTGCAAATCACTCTTGCCGAAACCAAAATAATTTGCTGCAGCCAACAGCCATTCACCTGTCATGGCATCTTGAGTATACACTTCCAATGCAGGCTGAAAATCGCCCGCTTCCGAAACATTCAGATTGTACACCCCTGATGATTCAGCTGTAAAACGGTACAGGTCAATATCATCCATATACTGAATATACTCGTTCTCTTTTTTGTCCAAAGTAAGGAGTGTTGAAAGAGAAGATAGAGAGTCCCCTTCAGAAATGTCCTCTTCCTCAGTTAATTTTTCAACTGGGTTCAAGGCTTTCTGCTGTACTGTTTGCCGATAAGTTTCTATCTCAGATTCTGATATCCCGTCCTCTGTATTCCACAAATTCTTAGGGAAACCATCAACATCTTCCGGCAGAACCTTACCTCTCACAGCTAATTGATACGGAATATGTGAGGAAGATATGCCTCCAAACGAAACATATTCATAGTCATTTAGAAACCAGTCATCTTCATCAAAGAAAGATTCATTGGTGACCTCCAAAGTATACGAAACATCAGGCAATGCCTCAAAAGAAAATGTTTCCCCATAGCCAATTCCGCGGAGATTCCCTTCCATTAGAATGTCTTCTTCTGTCCACTCAGTGCCGGAGTGCATATATACGCGAACACTTGGATCCACCCCTGGTACAGCAGACAAATCAACGTTTACAACTTGTGCCTGGTCTACATTGAAATGATAATAATCCTGGTCACTACCTCCTTCTGCATTTGAAAGGTAATGAGGAGTATTGAGTTGAAAAGGCAGTTTCATCTGAACTGTGGAATTCTTGTCATTATTATCAGTAAGCAATTGATTTGAAGCATCAATCTTTAATGTGTAAGATGATTGTTTCCCGGCTCCAAAGTGACCAAAGGCATCTTTCACACCTATGACAAGAGTTCCTTTTTCTAAGGCTTCATATAAATGCCCTTCATTTGCACCGTTTGACACATCATTGATGGCCAGGATATCATACGGCTGCCTTGAACCTTCCGGGTAAAACAGCAGGTCCAATTGATAATCATAATTCTCAGAGCCTCCTAAGGTGAATTGCAGGTAGTCCCCGGGATTCACCTCCAGCTTTCTCCAATGCTTTTCGTAAGGTTTAACAAAAGAAGAAGATGCCTCATACTTCATTCCTGTTAAATTGATCGATTCTGCAACGGACAAAACACTGTTCTGATGGATGATGGATTGTGCCGGCAATTTTGTTTTATCAAAAGCCAAAGCTGATTTAATATCTACTAATCCATAACCATATCTCGTATCATACCCTGCAGCACCTAAGTCCCTGGTTGTTGATTCAAGCATCATTTCAACCTGGAAAGGAGTCAATTCCGGATCTTTCGCCAATAGCAGCGAAGCCGCTCCAGCAACCATCGGGGATGCCATAGACGTTCCGCTCAGCTGCCTGAAGGTCGACTTCTTGCCTCCGTCATACGCAGTACTGTAAATATTCTCTCCAGGAGCTACTACATCCACTGATGGCCCGTAGGATGAAAATGCAGCGAGTTTGCTGCTGCTGTCTACTGCACCTACACTGATGACACCATCAAAGGATGCTGGATACTCCGGTTCGCTGGAACCTGAATTGCCGGCAGCGGCCACGACCGTGATCCCATATTCCAGGGCATCCTGGACTGCTTCCTGGATAATTGGTGAAGGATAGTAGCTGCCAAGACTCATATTGATTACTTTCGCCTTATTTTCTATCGCATAAAGAATGCCTTCCGCTATTGCATAGTCATAGGCAAATTCACTTCCGTTAAATACATCGATCGGCAGTATCTTGGCTTGGGGATTTACTCCCTTTCCGCCGATGCCGTTGTTTTCTGCCGCTGCTATAATTCCGGCGACATGGGTGCCATGCATATCCGGAATAGACTTCCTCGCAGGATCTACAATGTTGATGCCAGGTAATAAGTTCGCCTTGAGATCTGGATGGCTGGCATCCACTCCACTGTCAATGACCGCCACTGTCACAGCACTCTTTCCTGTTGAATTGGAAGTAGAAACAGTTTGTATCTGGTTAAGATGACTCATTTTTGACAACTTGGGATCATTTGTTTCCAACATTTTATAAGGAACCGATTTCTGGATGGAAAGTACATTTTTATCACTTTCATACGTCTTGATGATTTTACTGATGTCAGCTTTGGACGAATAGGTGACGATATCATACTTCAAACTTGCTAGCCGCTTCTTGATCGTCACACCGGCTTTTTGATGAAGAGAGGCAGGGAGACTTTCTTTATACTTGATGACCAAGGAATGCTCATCTGACTGTTTGCTGGTCTGAAATGATTGCAGGTTTACCTTGTCATCAGCTTTCAAATGATCTTTTACGAGAGATTGAACAGGAACCAGCCTGTCCGTTTTCTCCGCTGCCGCAAAGGAAGCTCCGTTTCCTATTAAAGCTGCAGTTAAAGAAAGGGACAAAACAATGTTATTAACTTTACCCAAGTGTACTCCTCCAGTACGATTCATATATATTCCAGCTAATTATAGCAATTTACGAATATATGTAATATCTGATTCCTTCGACAAAAAAAGACATTTATACGCAGGTTTTTCAATAGTCCTAAAAACCTGTTTTTTCCATAAAAATATTAGTAGTATTTAAGGTTTCAGTACATTATAATATTCTAGAAATTGTAAATTCATAGAACACAGGGGGAGTGACCAGAACGGGGGACCGTTACAATTTAAAGAGGTTTTGCCATAATATTTTTTAGTTATATGGAGGAATGGAAATTGAAAAAAATTATCTTTAAATCTGCCTTAACAACCTTGTTGTTGTCCGGTACCCTGCTTGGTGCGTCAGCTGTTTCTGCTGAAGAGACTTCCAAAATCAAGCAGTTCAGCAGTCCTGTGACCCCTTTGGGTTTTGACCCTGAAACTGGTGTTTTTACTGAAGATGAACCTAACAACACTATTGAAACGGCAAATGTATTTAGTGATGAATACCTCGGCGAAGGCTCCTTCAGCAAAGATGACAAAGACTACTATAAAATTACCGTATCTACAGATGATCCCTTTTATTTAGCTGGTGGATCCTACGAAGAATATCCAAGCATGAAGCTTACCGGTAAAATCTATAACAGTTCGAAGCAACTAGTGACAAGCACTAGTTATGATAGCTCAGTGGAATATGGCCTGCATGCTGAATACCAGCTTGCTCCCGGGACATATTATATCGAACTTACTGATGCAAACAACAAAGGCATTAATGAGCAATATTACTTCTTTACTTATCAAGGTGCAGATAATTATATCTATCGGATTGAAGGGGCAAACCGCTATGAAACGGCATTGCAAGTGGCTTACAACGGCTGGTTCGAAGCTGATGAAATCATCCTTGCAACTGGCACAAACTACCCTGATGCCCTTGCCGGCGGACCACTTGCCTATTATAAAAACGCACCTATCCTCTTAACCGGGAAAGATGCACTGCACCCAACTGTCGAGGAAGCAATCGACACTTTGGGAGTAACAAAGGTAACAATCCTTGGAGGTACAAGTGCGATTTCTCAAGCAGTCGAAACAAAGCTGAAGAACATGGGCATGACCACAACACGAATCAGTGGTGCAGACCGATATGCAACGGCAGTGGCTATTGCGAAGAAGATCCCTAACAACGGAACTTCTGTTGTAGTAAACGGATTGAACTATCCTGATGCACTTTCTATCGCACCATACGCGGCTCAAAACGGTTTCCCTATCCTGTTAACAAAGACGGATACCATTCCAGCTGCCACATTGACCCAATCAAACACATACTCAGATACACTCGTAATTGGCGGAACCAGCGTAGTAAGCAAAACGGTCTTTAACAAGTTTAAAGAACCAATGAGAATCGGCGGGATTAACCGTTATGACACTTCCGTGCAAATTGTGGAGCAGCTTGGCTTGAATACTGATTTCGTTCACCTTGCAACCGGTACTAATTTCGCCGATGCTTTGACAGGATCTGTATTGGCGGCAAACTTTAATGAGCCGATTCTACTGACTCCTCCAAACAAGCTTGATCCTTCTGTTAAACAGCTGTTCATCAACCATGGGACATTCGGCTTCACAATCCTTGGCGGTTACAGCGCTGTAAATGAAAGTGTCGAAGACGAAATCTGGTCTCTATTTGAATAAAGAACATTAAACGTGCAGATCAATTTTCTGCACGTTTTTTCTTCATCTATTCCTAAATAATGGTATAATCGTAGAATACTAGTTTAGGAGGGTATTCATTGAAATTTAAAAAAGCTCCACTAATTTTATCACTTTCTCTTGTTCTGCCTTTGTTTCCTTTGAACAATGCGGAAGCGGCAGAAAATTGCCAGATAGATCCGGATAATATGCAGCAGGTGAACCAGTTACTGACGGAGAAAGCTAAAGAATACCATATCCCGCCGGAAGTAGTGAAAGCGATAGCACTGCAGGAAAGCGGCTGGAAACAAGATCTGATCTCTTCGGATCCTGGAGGAACAAAAGGATACGGCATCATGCAAGTTACCGATGATATTGATGATAAAGATCAATTATTGAATAATATTTGCTATAACGTCGATAGAGGACTGCAAAAACTTAATGAAAAATGGAACTGGACATTATCCACTAAAGATAGAATCATTCCAATGATCAACCAAGGCGACCGCAACATCATTGAAAATTGGTATTTCCCTATCCTTGCTTATAATGGCCTTGTATCCAGTAACAGCCCTTTATACCATGACACTGGCGCAAGAAACAGAGATGCTTATCAAGAAGAAGTGTTTAATAAAATTAACCGTTTCAGTTTTGTAAATGACGCAAGTATCGCTTTAAAAGAACTGCCATTCGAAACGTCCTATTTTAAATACAATACAGACCCGGACAGTGATGATGCGAAGCTTAACATTACTGTAGATCAAATTAAGGACGATAGACAATTAACCAGTTCAACATTGAATTTCAAGACAGATGATATAACAATTGCAACCTCAGAGGTGAAATTCTATTCTGATTACGGTGTAACCGAAATAGCTAAACTGCCAAAAGGTACGCTGCTACAAGTAACAGAGGAAAATCAGTATGTCCGCCATACGAAAGCAAGCCCATTTGATCAATACAGACAATGGGTACTATATAGAGTAGAGGTCTTAAACGGATCCCTAAAAGGAAAAAGAGGCTATACAGCTTCCGCCTACCTCCAGCCCGTTACGTCCAGAATCTCGGGAGATTCCAGATATACAACCGCAGCTGGGATTTCAAATGTCGGATGGTATGAAGGTGCTGAGACAGTCATCATTGCAAGCGGCAATAATTACCCTGATGCGTTATCAGGCACAACCCTTGCAAGCCATTATGATGCGCCTATCCTTTTACTCGACAGTTCAAAACAGGAGAAGATCGATTCTTCCATTGCTGTCATAAAAGAGGAGGTTGAGCGATTGGGTGCCGAGAATGCCATTATCCTCGGCGGAAAAGCAAGTATCCCTCAATCGGCAGAGGACAAACTTAAGAGCTTTATTAACATTCAAGACAGAATTTCCGGCGATGACCGGTATGAAACTGCTTATGCGATTGCCAATCATATTTTATCTAAGCAGGATTCCAATACAATGATCTTAGCGACAGGCGAATCATTCCCTGATGCATTAGCCATTGCGCCATATGCAGCCCAGAACGGTATTCCGATTTTGCTGTCAGACAAAAATGGGAAAAAGCTCGATCAAAAGATGGCCAACTTATTAAACTCGAAATCCAATGTGATTGTGGTAGGCGGAGAAAATGCAATAAGTTCTACGGTAACCGGCCGCATTAATGATGATAGACGAATTTCCGGTGAAAACCGTTATGAAACAGCAGAAAAAATCATTGGCGAATTAAACATTGGAAACCATCATGGATATGTCGCTACTGGTGAAAACTACGCCGATGCCCTTACTGGAGCGGTTCTGGCTGCAAAATTCCATGACCCGATCATACTTACGAAACCATCAACGGTTCCGCCGGTAATAAGCGAATTAGTGCAATCCCGCTTCACTCAGTTAACACTCCTTGGCGGTAAAAGTGCTATAACAGATCAAACGACACAATCATTGGCTGAAAAAGCAAAGAACGCTTGGTAATAGTCCAAGAGAATAATTAATGTTAAAGCCCCCAGCTTTCTGCAGGGGGCTGTGTTTTTGCATTTATGATTGTTGGCGGCTGTTTCCTATGAGGCTATTAACAAGTTTGCTAGTTCTATTAACAATTTCACGAATTCTATTAACAACTTTTCCGATCTATCAACAATTTCAACCATACTACCAACAACTTTCCGGATTCTATTAACAACTCACCTTTAATAGCATGGTGCCTCCTGATTGTTCGAACTTCTGAAAATTGTTCTTGCTATACAAACCCTCAACATACTATAATATATCCAAATTACGGAAATGCGGGTGATGATGTTGAGTGAATTCCCAGCCGGATTCAAACATCGAATAAAATTCATGCGAGGTCTTAATAAAAAACAGCTTGCCTTAGCATTACTTTCTCTTTTGCTCCTATCACTTACGGCAGCTGCACTGATGTATTATCCCGGCAACTTGATCAGCAGCTCGATTTCTAACAAGTTTGCCCGCACGATTTTTGAAGTTGTATGGATTGTCTTCATAGTGGGTACCGCCACGACCACCTTCAATAAATTATTATCCAAAATAGCAAACAGAACTCTGCCAAAAGAATTAATTCATCGAAAAAGCTGACTTCTCCATATTCAAGAAGCCGGCTTTCTTTCGTTCTATCTTAAATACGTTTCCAGCGTCCAATTTTGCTGGTCAATGTATTGAGCAGCACGGACTCCTACATACCTTAAATGCCACGGTTCATATTTATAACCGGTCATGTATTCTTTCCCTTCAGGATAACGGATGATGAAACCATAGTCGGCTGCGTTCTCCGCTACCCATTGCCCTTCTTCTGTGTCAGCAAATTCTTCAATAAGCTGATAGTCGATCTCCGCACTTGTCACATCCATGGCAAGACCTGTCTGGTGTTCACTGTGCCCAGGCTCAGCACTGATCCGGTCGGCATATTCTTCTCCATACGTACGTGTGTAGTAATCATGCAATTCTTTTTGCCTGTCATAAGATCTATATCCTGATTTTGCATACAATTCTACCCCTTGGTTCCATGCCTGGTCGAACATATTCCCCAGCTGCCCTGCTGCTTCGCTGCTCATATATCGTTTTGGCCGGTCATCCGAGAATGGAAATGGGACATCGGGTTCTGTCAATCTGTCAGGTTCATAGGAAGACGGGATGCCTCGTTCTTTATTGACAAGAAGCATTTGGATAGGGAGTGAAAGTTCCGTATCTACATATTGATCAATCACTCGATAACCGCCGAGAATATGGAAGTTCTCTAATCCTCTCTCGTGCACTGCTATCTTTACCGCATTCGATACATAATCTCTTTCCGTTAAGAGAATCTCATCATTACTCGTCGCAGCCAGTACGGCACCAGTCAAGCCATCAGCAAAGTCTAATCCCGTGGCCACAAAGGCTTCTTCAGCATTACCCATTGGCAACCCTCTTGCCACTTCAGCTGATGTTGCATATCTGTCTTCACCTGCTATGCGCCATGAGCTTGGAAGCTTGCTCTCCACCTGCTCGTCAATAACAGTCGTTCCTCCAACTAAAATGGTATTATTGCGATTGGTTAATGCGTCGGCAGTTTCCGGCGGAAGGTTAGTTCTTTTCGTTAGTAATAGAGGAATTCCTTTTCTAGATGCATAAGGAGCGATCGTCATGGCATCGGGGAATTTCTCTCCGCTGACTATGATGGCTTCGGTTTTATTCGGCAGCATTCCTGAAATGATAGCTGCTGTTTCGTATCGGTCTTCTCCCCCTACTCGTGTTGTTTTCATTTTGAATCTCTGTGCCAATTCACCTTCAACTTGTCGGGAAACAGCATTCGGCCCTCCAAGAATGACAATTTCTGAAGGGTTCAGCCTGTCTATTTCCTCTAAGGTTGCTCTAGGGATTTCACCGCTTTTCGTTAACAAAATCGGACCTCCCTTTTGATAAGCCAAAGGGGCTCCCGCGAGAGCATCGGGAAAGTCCTTCCCCCTGGCAATCAATACGGCAGTAGCTCCGTCCGGCCAGCCTTGCTTGGAAATTTCAACAGCTGTCTCATACCGGTCCTCCCCCGCGATGCGGTCAATCGTGAAGGCATCGGCTTGATTAGAGTAAGAAAAAATCATCAAAATGGCAGTAAAAATGGTGGCTAAGAGTAATTCTTTACGTTTCAATCTATCCCTCCTAATTAGTAAGCACTATTAATCTCCTACCCACAAAAGTATGTTAGAAACAAAGTAATCCAGAAACTCCTCTGCAAGTATTTTTGGTCTGGTATAATCAGTGTAAAACTTAACAACCTGGGGGTACCATGCTCAAACAAAAATTAAAAGTTTCTCTCATCTCAATCCTGGCATCTACTATTCTGTTACCTTTATTTTTTCCAATCGATATGCCTTTTTCTTTTTCTGCAGCAGACTATCTCGCTTCCTACTCTAAATCATTTCTATTCTATGCAGGGTTTGGCGGGATCTTTATGATATTGATAGGATTGCCTGTCAACTTCATTGCAGGCCTGATCACAAAATATACAGCGAAGTTCACCCATATAGCAAATTTCGTTATTCATCTTCTGCCAGCCATACTTTTCGGGGGCCTGATTTTCCCTTTTTCCTGGCCGGATTCACTGCCTTTTATGGCAATGCCTGCTTTTTCAGCTGCTATTTTCTTTATAGTGGATGAGATCCTCTTTCATAAAGTAAATCTTAGGTCTCATAAAGCAAAGTTGATCTTTCTCATTCCGCCGGCAGCTTATATCCTTTTCATGAGTCCAACTCTGATCACCCACCTTCAAACAGAAATAATCAAAGCTCAAATTGATAAAAAAGGGGCTCCGGTTGTGACGGCAACGATTAACGGACAGGCAGCTCCCATTAGAAGCACTTATTGCTGGACCAATGACGGTGAAGGTTGTGTGTATGACACTGAGCCCTTTATCCTTCCTCGTGCAAGAGGGATTGAAGGACTGGAAGGAGAGGTTCCTTTCACTGAGTCCCCGGCTGACTTGACCTTTGATTTTCAAAATTCTGCAGGAGAGCCTTCTTGTTATGCCTATTATCATGATGGAACTAAAGTGAAAAAAGTAAAAATAGAAGATTTGACGCTGAAGCTCCCGGACAATATGCCTGACCAGTTGGTGCGTTTCCTCGCCGAATGGGATACCCACGAGAAGGTCTGGTTCTACGTAGGAGTTTACGAAGAAGAATAAAAGGTTGGTATAAACAAACTCTCACAAGAGTAACGGTTTCAGTACTGGGAGAAAAAAAGGTAGAGTGAAGCGGAAGGTGTACGACCTCCTGCGGGACTAGCGGGACAGGTGAGACCAAGGTTACGTACCCACTGGAACGTAACCCCGCAGGCGAATCCAGCTCCAGCGGCCAGCGCCTAGCAGATTTCGGTCTCTCTCCTTGCGATAAGTCAACATCAACTCACTTTGTTCGTTGTGTTTCCTTTATCTCATGCGAGAGCCCTCCAATCTGTACGGCCCTGAACGGTCGCTTCCGCTTTTTATGAAGCCGAGGAGGCTCACTGCCCGCCCCGCGGAGTCGTGCACCTGGAGCGGAAATCATTTTTTTATCTATTAATCCTCTGCGATTCTTTTCAAAGATACTGCACGAGAAACGATGAACCGCCTCATATATCTTTTCAGGAATAACTTATCTGCAGCGATCCCTAATACGCCAAAAGGAGACGTATAATCAAAGTGGTCAGTCATGAGGGTTCCGCCTGCTTCTTCTTTAAAATAGTGAGTATGGACAAAAGAGTGAAAGGCTCCTTTCACCATTATATCCACAAATTTATCCGGCTTTTCCAAGTGGGTCACCTTGGCAGTCAGCGTTTGTTTTATCCCAAGATGAACCGCTTCCCAAGTAACGGTATCTCCTTCCTCTAACAAACCAGATGTCACGCCGCCGACTGCTTTTTCCTTTGTATTAGAGGTTGTTTGAGTATGAATAGAGACATTTCTCGCAAGATCAAAACACAAGTCTATCGGTGCCTCAATAAATTGCTGGTGTTCAATAACCGGCATCCTGGTTCTCCTTTCGAAAGACAACTTGAAGGTTCTTCAACATTAAAGCCAAATACTGCAAGGTATATAGTATAATCGAGGTAATCAAAAATTCGTATGGTCGTGGGTGAATTGAATGTTAGTAATAAGAAAATTCTTGGCTGCATGGACAGTAACATTTATTTTGGTTTTTGGTTTATTAGGTATTTTACTAGTCTGGGAGTTGTTTAAAGACTCTGGAACCGATTGGAACTTCTCCATTCTGTTTTTGTGTTTTGTATTTTTATTTGCCATAGCCGGTAATCTCATCTATGCCTTGCCGATCTCCTTGATGGCGGAAAAAATTTCTGAAAAGGTCAGAGGGTTGAAACCGTTTAAGACATCATTATTAATCCATATTGCCGCCGGGTTGATTTGTTTTCCGCTGCTGGGATGGTTCTATGGACTATTTGGATGTATTTGCTGTATTTTATTTTTCTTCGTTGATCATTATTTTTCAAAAATACCCAAGCTTAACGTCGATTGATGGCGCTCATTATTCCCAGCCTACAATAAATGTCCTGTGAAGTCACAGGACATTTATTTTGATTCATTTACTTTTCATACAATTCTTTGTAGCGTGCCGCTACGTTGGCCCACTTAAATCCTTTGGACTCTCTAATGCCGTTTGCAGACATTTCCTCATAACTCATTCTAACATTATTGATGGCCTCTACAATGGTCTCCGGTTTATGCGGATCCACCGCATATCCAACTTCTCCATTCTCGAAGACTCCATCAATCCCCTGCCCCTCGGAATAGATAACTGGAATACCCTGGGACATCGCTTCGATATAGACTAAGCCGAATGTTTCTCTGAAGGAAGGCATGACAAACACATCCGTTTCCCCCATGATCTTTCTGATTTTCTCCTGGTCTTTTACATAGCCGTGAAAGGTCACGTTGTCCGTTATGTTCAGTTCTTTGCACATCTGTTTATTTTTTTCTTCAAGCGGGCCGCTTCCGGCAACTTCCAAATAGACATTTTTCCCTTGCTCCTTAAGTATGGAACAGGCCGATAGAACAGCTCCCAGGTTTTTATTTTCATCCAGTAAACCGATGAATAATAACCTTAACTGATCCTCGCTTGGCTCAAGCCGCTGACTAGGAGTGTGGCTGTGCCAGTAATCATCGATTCCGTTGGGAATGATATGGCATTTATGTTCTATGTCAGTCAGTACATCGACCGGCAGCAAGTCAAAGGTTTTCTGTTTATAAGCATGTGATAGAAATACGATTGCCTTGGCGTTGCGCAGCACCTTATACATGAACGGACGCAGATGAATGGCGTATTTGTAGAAGAAGTTAATGTCGGTGTTCCTGACATTCACAATATAGTCCGTCCCATACTTTTTATGAAGCTTGTATGCACTGCCGCCATCACTGAAAACAGTATGGGCATGGATGAAATCAACATTTCCCCCAGTTAGAATATCCTGTTCAATATGTTTCATCTGTTTATTGATCTTATTATGGTAAAGATATTTATCATACTTCTTGATGATATTCTTATAAAAGTAATTTACATTCGTAAATTCTTCCGGCAGTTGATTTACCCCGATCAGGCTTTCTTCTTTAACGGGGATGAACACTTCCTGCTGAAACCCTTCATGCGAAAGCTGCTTATAAAGGTTCATGTATAATTTATTGGTTATATAATAAGAAGAAATATGTAATAATCTCATAAAAAACACCCTTAATATAAAATAGACGGAGCGGCATCTAATACCGCTCCGCAAAAAATTCTATAAACTCCAATAGATGTAGCCGCGGGACTCACATTCTTTTCTGCTTAACACACTCTTTACGTCGATAAGCACTTTGTTTTCATCAACAAAGGTTGTATCGAAGAAGTCCAATCCGTAATTCTCATTAAATTCTTTATGAGAAACTGCCAGAACTACAGCGGTCAAGTCTTGAAGATCTTCTTTTTCAACAAGGTTGATGCCATATTCCCGGTATACTTCTTCCTTGTTTGCGACAGGATCATGAACAAGGACCTCTACACCGAATTCTTTTAACTCATCAATGATATCAATTACCTTCGTATTGCGGACATCAGGACAGTTTTCTTTAAACGTAAGCCCCATGATGGCCACTCTGCTGCCATTTACAGGGTGTCCCGCTTTGATCAGCTTCTTAATGACGTTGCTGGCAACATATTTACCCATGTCGTCATTGATCTTGCGTCCTGAAAGGATAATTTGCGAGTGGTAACCCAGCTGTTCAGCCTTGTAAGTGAAATAGTAAGGATCCACACCAATGCAATGTCCTCCAACGAGTCCAGGAGTGAATTTAAGGAAGTTCCACTTCGTTCCTGCAGCTTCCAAAACAGCTTTTGTATCGATATCCATCTTATTGAACACCATTGCCAGCTCATTCATGAAAGCAATGTTGATGTCACGCTGCGAGTTCTCGATAACTTTAGCCGCCTCGGCAACTTTAATAGACTCCGCCTGGTACACACCTGCTTCAATTATGGAGCCATAAACATCAGAAATGACGCCTAAAGCCGTTTCATCAGAACCGGAAACGATCTTTATGATCTTCGTTAACGTATTCACCTTATCGCCCGGGTTGATCCGTTCCGGCGAATAACCAACCTTGAAATCTTCCCCGTATGTTAATCCGGACTCTTTTTCCAGGATAGGAATACAGATTTCTTCAGTTGTGCCAGGGTATACAGTCGATTCGAATACAACAATCGATCCCTTTGTAAGGTTGCGCCCAACCGTTTCACTTGCTCCAATAACCGGAGTCAAGTCAGGTGTTTTATCACTGTTGATTGGTGTCGGAACAGCTACAACATGAAACTTGCAGTTTCTTAATTCTGTCTCATCATTCGTAAAAATCATAGAAGTCTTCTGAATTTCTTCGTTGCCGACTTCGTTTGTTACATCGATACCGTTTTTATACTGCTCAAGCTTGCTGGTATTTAAATCAAATCCGACGACATCATATTTCTTAGCGAATTCAATCGCCAGTGGCAGCCCAACATATCCCAATCCAATGATTGAGATCTTTTCTTCTTTATTTTCTATTCTATTGAATAAATCCATCTATAAGTCGCTCCTTAATAAAGGTAATATACATAGTTTTTCTTTTTTTCAATAACAGTAAACATTTTACGTATATTTTACTCAAATTGCTAGTTATCTTCCACTGTCATTTTATTACTACTTTCAGGCTTTGTCGAATAAAATCGTCGTTTTTAAAGAAATCGTAAAATGACTGTCAAAAGACTATTCATTGAGTAAAATAAGGTCTCGCTTCATCCTTTGCTCTTCTTGGAGCATTCGGCTCTCGACTTTCTCCAGCAATTTTCCCACCTTAACAGACTGCTCTTGTATTACTTCCCTCTGCTCTTCAGTTGAAGCATAGATAATTACCGGGTCAAACATATCATCATCAATACGTATGCGGATATCATACATATACCTCTCTACCAATTGTAGGTATTCGGAATAAGTCTCTCCTAATTCCAAGGTCAGCCAATGGGTATAAGGTTCACTGATGCCTTCCATTGCATACTCGGTAATCATATCAGCCTTCTGCTGGAGCTGGTTGACATCGGCTTGAACAAATGTTCCGTTGGTGGGAAGCTCTTCTCCCAAATATTTAAAAGCTGTGTTAAAGGAAAATACCTTCCCCTTCATTTCATCGAAGTGTTCGGACACGTACTCTGAATAATATTTGTCGAGGTGATAGTCTTCCAACAATGGAGGGCGTACATCTGTTGCAGATACATTGTCCCACCATGCATAAAAATCAGGAAAATAGCTTTCGTATAATCGTAAAACTTCGGTTTCTTCCTCCCCTTTTTTAGGCTGTGGATCTGCAGCCTCAGGTACCTGCTCTTTAGGTACAGCTGGTGTTTTTGATGGTTCATATGCCGATTTCTCTTCAACCTCTTTAGTTGTTTCAACCTCTTTTTCATCTTTTATTTCAGTATTCACTGATGCTGTTTCTTCTTTTATCTTTTCAAGGTGAGTATCCTCAAGTGCTTCTTGTCTGACTGCTTCTTTCACCTTTTCCACTTTGACTGCTGGCATGATTGCTTCATTACCCTCAGCATTTTTCCCCTTTATAAAATAAAGAACAAACACACTTAACCATACGCTTAGGCAAATTGTGACCAAGATACTAGTTAGTAGTAATTTTTTCGACACTATGGACTCCTATCATTGTTGATAATTAATTATACCATTTTAAGAGACAACCATTTTACAGGTACATGGGAATTCCCGTTGGCAGGAATGAATCTTTTTAAAGAGACAGGCATCTTTTTCAGGGAGGTAATTTTAGTCATATTATCTCATAAATCTGGTATTTATTAGATATAACCAAGAAAGGGGTTTTGCTGATGAATTGTCCTAATTGCCAACATGTGAACGACGGAGGGAATTTTTGTGAACAATGCGGCACTAAATTAGCCGCCGAGTATACTCCGCCGCCTCCACAGCCTGAAGTGCAGCCGGTACAGGGAGGTGCGGTCCAGTATGCGCAAACCACTCAAACAGTTCCTCCTCCACAGCCTAATGCTCACCTGGAGAATGCCAAACAAGCTTCTAAAATGTATTTCAGTTACTTTATGACGGTTCTGAAGAAACCCGTAGCTGCTACCCAGCACACCAACAGGGATCAGCTTACAAATGGATTAATATCTATTGGATTATTTGCTCTTATCATTCCACTTATACTTTATTTTAGTATAGATCCCTCAGGAGAAGGAGCGTTCATTGAGTATGTAATCAAGCCTACCGTCTCATACGGAATTCTAATTCTTCTTATCGCTACCTATACCTTTGTATCAATTAAACTCGGAAAAGTTTCTGCCGGTTATGCAGATGTCATTGCCAGATTCGGGTCAATGCTCATTCCCTTCCTTGGCTTATTTTTTGTTGCCCTTATTATGTCGCTTCTAGATATGTACTTATTTCCTGTTTTACTGGGAATCGGTTTCTTCGGATCGGTTTTTATTTTGCCGCCGCTGGTTATTTCCAGCTTCAAAAAAGATACCTCTTCCGGTCTCGATGTCCTTTATGGAACATTACTGACATACCTGGCCATCTTCATTACCTTTATCGTAATGGCTGCCTTTATTATCGCCACTCTATTTGAGCAACTAGGATCACTGATTCCATTTTAATAATGAAGTGAAGAGGTGATGTAATGAGATATTGTAAACAGTGCGGAAATTCTTTGTCAGAATCGGCTTCCTTTTGTAATCAATGCGGGGATGTGATTTCTCCTAATAAAAATCAGCGGGAATCCCCCTCCTGTAAGGATTGCGGGAAGGAGATCGATTCAGGTTTTGAAAGATGTCCGGACTGCAGTCCGCCTCCCATAGAGGATAATAAAGCATTCTGCAGGCAGTGCGGGGAGGCGGTACCCCAAGGTGAAAAGGATTGTCGAGCATGTAAAGAGGCAGCAGACCAGATTGCTTATTGCAAAAACTGTGGAGTAGCAGTGGCACCTGATCAACCCCTCTGTGTTCATTGCAAGCAGCCGGCGCCTTTACCAGGTCCTTTTGTTCATACTCCCCACTCCACTCCTAAGCGAAAGAAAAGCAAGTGGCTTATAGTATTGGCCGTTTTAGCAGTATTGCTGACAGGCGGAGGTGTTTACGGGTATTACTATGTGGACGATGCTTCCTCGCCTTCCCATACTTCCGGATCTTTTATTGAGGCTGTTCAAAATCAGGATGCCGCTGGAGCGGCCGCTATGCTTAGGGAAGAAAGACCCGGGCTGAACGAAGGGAAAGTGAGGGAGTTGTTAACCGATCTGCACTCCCAACCGAAAGTAATGGAGAAAGCACTGAAGAATATGAAGCAGCAGGAAACGGCCCTTGCCACCGGAAAGCCTGTTTCCAATCCATTCTTATTTGAACTGAAAAAAGCACCAGAGAAAAAATGGAAGCTGATCGACCAATACACCATTGAACTTCTGCCAGTTTCGTTCACCTTGGAAACGGATATGGATGCGCAAGTATTTATCAATGGTCAGGAAATCCCTCCTTCAGGAACCGAACTAAGGAATTCATCAGATGAACTTCCAGGTGAATTCAAGATAAAAGCAATTAAAAAAGGAGACTACGGAACCTTTGAAGTAACGGAAGAATTAATGATCTGGGAAACAAGCAAGGAGCCAATTCCCCTCTATTTTGAGGAAGAATATGTCACTGTCACATCAAATGCAAAAGGGGCGGAGGTTTTCCTTAACGGCAAGCTGTATGGAGAAATCGGTGATTCGGATATAAAAATCGGTCCGGTCGCAGAAGGGGAAACCGTAACAATAAGCGGAAAATACAGCTATCCTTGGGGCTATGTATTGACTGAAGATATTCAGGTCGGCAGTTCTGAAAGCATTGACTTAACTTTCCCTCTCAACACCACTGCAATCCGGGCGCAGGTAATGGAAGATGTCGTGAGTTACAACACTTCTTATATCGAATCCATTACCTACGTCAATTCTTCACTGCTGAAGAACGTAAAAGGGAAACAACTTCAGGAAATGCAAAAGACCATCAGGAACTTGCAGCAGCGGAGCATCACTTATGGAGGACGCTTGGATGATATGGTATTTGACGGTTCCTCCTTTTCCATTGAAGAAAGAAATGGCACTTATATCGCAAGCATCAATGTAGAGGAGCGATATACGAGCAGCTGGAATGATCCATCTGACTCTTCTGCCGCCACCTTCATACCAAAGAAATATTACTTCACTTATTATTGTGAATATGACACTTCGTCAAACGAGTGGTATGTGGTTGATTCCAAAGAACATAAAAGCTTGAATATAAAAGAGCCAATTTAGAAAATAGGTCCAAGTGGGAGTCTGTACAGATTTCCACTTGGATCACTATTCTAATATCCATATTGGTCCCTAATTTCTCTTTTTCTAGTTTATATTCCTTGAACCTTCTTTATTGGACTCTACTTTCTCTTTCTCTAACTTATCTTCCTTGAACCTTCTTTATTGGACTCTACTTTCTCTTTTTCTAGTTTTTCTTCCTTGAAACCTAATTAGAGCCATTAACCGGACAAAGCCAAACCCACTTGCCCAGCACGAATAAGACACTAAAAAAGAGCCGGGGGCAAATTACCGACTCTTCACGCATCAGGTGGACACTGCTCCTATGATATTCTTATTCTCAGATTCTTTGTCAAAACAGTAAGAAATATCAGCATCCTGCTCGATAATTAGAATGAAGATCCTCCATTCTCTCACTAATTCACCTTATTAAGTCTTCCTACTGATCAACTCCAGCTTGGCTTGGTGATATTGTATTTTTCCGCTGAGCTTTCGACTGATTCCCTGGTCCAGACAACTATTTAAGAGAGCCTGATAATAATACGTTCTTAATGTGTGCCATTTTAAAAGCAGCTTCCTTCCTACTGACATATTAAGTGCCTCCTGACTTCTCCTTTTCCATTTTTAGTATAGAAAAGACTGGCTATAAAAGTGTGTTGTTTTCTGTAATCTTTTTTGACTTTTTCTGTCTAAGGAGTACTAATTGCCAATAAACCAATTATTAGTAATGGTTCAAGCCTTTCGTCACATAGGGTAAAGAAGAATAGAAACAACTGGAGGAGAGGCTGAAGTGAGAGTAGTGAGGTTACTAACAATTATGATGACTTCCCTTATCATGTTAACCGGCTGCAGCATGCCTACATGGATTCAAGATCAATTCGTCGATCCTGAAGAAGTTTTAGAAAAAGCAGCGTCCAAAATGGCAGAGATCCAAACCATGCGTTCTACCGGAAGTACAGCAATTGAAGGGGAAATTCTGGGGAAGTCCTATTCGTATGAGTTTACAAATGAAGGCCATACCCGATTGGAGAACGGAGTAATAGTAGAAGCGTTAGTAGAAACAAGCATATCAGGTAACGGGATACAGCCTGTAACCGAAACAATCTATTTTAGCCCGACAGAATACGGGATCTTTGACCAATCGACACAACAATGGTCAGTGACAAACTTTCACCCGCAAGACCAGGTCCTTATCGATATGTTCATGTCTTCTTTAGACCCATCAAATTCTATTAATCAATATTACAATTCAAAAATCGAAAAGAAACTTAAGGCAGCCGGAAAAGAAGAAGTAAACGGCATTAATTGTATTGTTATTAAAGCAAAGGTGAACGCAGATGACATGATGAATGAATTGTCACCTGTCCTGAAATCCGTCGCTGGTTCTGCAGGCTCCCTTGCTTCCAGCCTGTCAGGCGTAATGGTGAAAAATATGGACATCACCTATTGGGTCGGCGACGAGGACAGCTTAATCCACCGGATCGATATCAACTTGCCAACCCCTCTCGGCAATTACACTACCACTACGACGCTTTACGATCATAATGCACCATTCACACTGTCTCAATAAGGATTCAAAGCCTAAAATGCTGTAAAACCTATGCCAGCTTTCATCAAAAAAGTTACCAGAAGGGAATATAAGGCAAAAAACCATAACAATATACTCATTTATTTCTTTCAGAATATATAAGAAAATAAAATTAAATCGTACGAAATGGCAAAATCATTGAAAAATGACGACGCAAAGCTAAAGGGGCTAAAATCATCTGATCATGCCAGCCAGCTGCCGAATACATCCTCCGTACGGTTAAGACTTAATGCTGGAGGTTATGGACATGAAATTAATGCATCGATTCTTTGTGGGGTACTATGCAATACTCCTTCAAGATTGTCTTGATGAGGAATTAAAAGGAGATTTATCTCGGAAATTAAAATATCATGAATCAAAAATAAGCACCTGATTGAGGGTGCTTTTTCTTTTTCTTATGAATCACGGTCCAGCAAAAAATCCCCAGCACCATAAGGGAAGAAATTTCCCTTATAGAAGAAATGTCGAGATAAATAGGTCTAATAAGGGAAAAACCTTCCGCTATTCACTTAAAAAACATGAAAATTGGCTTACTGAGCATAATTAACGGTAAATACTTCCCTTATTTACCTCTCCACAGCTAAATTCTCCAATTTAACGGAAAAATTCTCCCTTATTTTATGTACTATTCCCTTAGTCACTGTCTCAATAAATGGCATATTAAAAAAGCAGTCCTCTTTGGACTGCTTTTTCTCTTCTCAATATCACTAAGCCAAAAACACAGCCCCATAAACCAATGCCCCGCCAATCACATAAACCGGATGGATCTTCAGTTTCTCCAGCAGGACAAAAGCTGCGGTGGCGATAAGAATGGTCTGGATCCAGCCGATTCCTTCATAGGAGTTGGAGATGAATCCCCACGTCATGACGCCGAGCAGAACCGCGATGGTCGGTTTTACAAGGTTGGTCATTTTCTTGACTCTCGGTGAGCTTTTGAATTTCATCAGCAAGCTTAGTAAAACAACCATCAAAATTAAAGATGGTGCGACAGTCGCAAATACACCGACGACGCTTCCCAGGATACCGCCCTGCTCATAGCCGATATAGCCGGCCATTTTGGTCGCAATCGGGCCTGGAAGTCCGTTTGCCAATGCAATCATCTCACTGAACTCATTGACACTCATCCAGCCAAAACGGTCGACGACTTCATGTTCCACCAGCGGAATCGAAGCCGGACCGCCTCCATAACCCAGGATGCCCGGGATGAAAAAGGCTAAAAAGATTTCCCAATAGATCATGAGGCTTTCACCTCTCTTTCAGGTACCATTTTCTTTTTACCAAGCAAGGCGTAAGCGAGCAGGCCGCCGATTACGATTGCCGGATGGATGCCCAATATTTCTATGATAATCAAGCTTCCGATCAGGATCCCGATGGTCACGGACCAGCCAAGGGCCCCTTTGGACTTTTTGATAAAATCCCAAGTGAGCACGCCCAGCATGACACCGACGACAGGGACGACGGCATTGGCCATTCCCTGCACCCATGCCTTGTCTTTATAAGCATTCAGGACATTGAGGAGCAAGATCATCAGGATGATGGTCGGAATGATGGTCGCAAGTACCGCGTTGACCATTCCGAGGAAGCCTCCGACTCTCCACCCGATATAGCCGGCCATCTTTGTCGCAATCGGGCCGGGCATGGCATTTCCAAGTGCAAGAACATCCGAAAAATCATCATCGTCCATCCATTTGTATTTTTCCACGACTTCTTTATGAACCAGGGGAATGGATGACGGCCCGCCGCCATACCCTAACATTCCCACCCGGAAAAAAGCTAAAAATAATTGAAGCTGCTTCAAGGTTCTATCACCCTCTTGTTGTTGGATATGCTCCTTCCAATAAAGCCTCAAAAGAGCACGACATCAAGCATTGAAGAAGGCAGGTTTAGTATGCCCAACTTTCTACTGCCTGATGTCCGGACATGATTCTTACCAGGCCGCTATGGCTCCGTCTGTTCTCGACTCTGTTCCTCCCATGAGTACTCCTGTTTTCTCGTCTCTCCAAATGATCTGGCCTCTGCCAAACATTCCCTCGTCTGTTGCGGTTTGGATTTCATGTCCTTTTCTTGCTAAAGCTTGCGCGATATGTGTCGGGAAGTTCGGTTCCACGAGAACTTTCTTCCCTTCAATCCACTGCCATCTTGGCGCATCAAGAGCTGACTGCGGGTTTAAATGAAAATCGATGGTGTTGCTGATCACCTGGAAATGGCCCTGCGGCTGCATGTATCCGCCCATGACTCCGAACGGTCCTACAGCTTTGTTATCCTTCGTCAGGAATCCAGGAATGATGGTATGGTATGTTTTCTTGCCAGGCTTCAAGGCATTTGGATGCTCCGGATTTAAAGAAAAATCATGTCCGCGGTTCTGCAGGCCGATGCCTGTTCCCGGGATGACGACACCGGAGCCAAAGCCCATGTAATTACTTTGAATATATGAGATCATATTGCCTTCGTCATCAGCTGCCGCCAGATATACAGTACCCCCTTTTGGGATGTCGTAAGCTTCCGGCGTGATGGCTTCGTCGCCTATAAGCTCACGGCGGGCGGATGCGTAACGATCGGATAAAAGCTCATCTACCGGTAATGGCATATGGTCTTGCTGGGTGATGAACGCTTTTCCGTCTGTGAAGGCCAGCTTCATTGATTCGATATGTTTGTGGTATGTATCGACTGCGTCTTTTTCCTGATATTTGAAGCCTTTCGCGATATTCAATGCCATTAACGCGACCAATCCCTGGCCATTCGGCGGGATTTCCCAAACATCATAACCGCGGTAATCGGTTTTGATCGGGTCCACCCATTCGGCACGGTAGTCCTTCAGGTCTTCTGTTGATAAAAACCCGCCATGCTGTTCCATAAATGAGCCGATTTTTTCAGCGAGTTCGCCTCTGTAAAAGCTCTCACTGTTCGTTTCAGCAATGGATCTCAGTGTGGAAGCATGACCTGGTGAGGACCAGACTTCTCCGATCTGTGGTGCTCTTCCATCTGGAGCGAATGTTTCGAACCAGGCTTTGAACTCGTCACCGGTTAAAATTTCTTTGAATTTTTTATAAGCAAGTGACCAATACTTACCGAGAATAGGTGTGAGCGGATAGCCTTCTTCCGCCAAACGGATGGCCGGTGCCAGTGATTCTTTTAAGGAAAGCTTTCCGAATTTCTCAGACAACTCTGCCCATGCTGATGGGACACCCGGAACCGTTACCGGAATGACGCCATGTACCGGCATTTTTTCATGGCCCTGCTCCTTCACTTTCTCGATTGAAATCGATTTTGGTGACGGTCCGCTGGCATTCAAACCGTACAGCTTATCCTTCACCCAGACAAGGGCGAAAGCGTCACCGCCGATTCCGTTCGAAGTAGGTTCGACAACCGTCAGTGCGGCAGCAGTCGCAATCGCGGCATCAATGGCATTGCCACCCTTCTGTAGAATCTCAAGCCCTGCCTGTGCCGCCAGGGGCTGGGATGTAGCGACCATCCCTTTTTTTGAAAAGACCGTATTTCGCTGAGAGGAATACGGGTGGTATAAAAAATCCATGTTCTCCATTAATTCACAACCTCCTGTTCAACATGATGACAAGCTACAAAATGATCTTTTTCGATTTCCCTCCATTCCGGTTTTGCCTGTTTGCAAAGATCTGTCGCAAGCGGACAGCGGGTATGGAACGGACAGCCAGAAGGGGGATTTGCCGGGTTGGGGATCTCCCCAGTCAGGCGGATGCGGTCTTTCCTTGCTCCGACTTTCGGACGCGGAATCGAAGAAAGCAATGCTTTTGTATAAGGATGAAGCGGGTTCGCATAAAGACGTTCTGATGAAGCGAGTTCAAATGTGTTCCCCAGGTACATGACCAGTACACGGTCACAGAAGTAGCGGACAACCCCGAGGTCATGCGAGATGAACAGGTATGTCAGACCGTATTTTTCCTGCAGATTTTTCATCAGCTTCAACACTTGCGCTTGTACGGATACATCCAAAGCCGAAACGGCCTCATCACATATGATAACAGAAGGATTCAAGGCAATCGCGCGGGCAATCCCGATCCGCTGGCGCTGCCCGCCGCTGAACTCATGCGGATAGCGGTCGAAATGCTCTTCTTTAAGACCAACTTCTTTTAAAAGATCGTACACTTTCTGCCTGCGTTCGCTGCTGGAAAGGTTGGTATGCATGACAAACACTTCTTCAAGTGCATTCCCGATCCGCTGCCTTGGATTCAAGCTGGCATAAGGATCCTGGAAGATCATCTGCATTTCTTTTGTCAGTTCTTTTCGCTTGCTGCCGCTTAATCCTTGTATTTCATTGTCCTTATAAAAAACCTTCCCATTCGTAATATCTTCGAGGCCGAGAATGGTGCGGCCCAGTGTTGACTTCCCGCAACCGGATTCACCTACGACTCCGATGCTTTCTCCTTCGTAAACCTCCAAGCTTACATCCTCGACAGCTTTTACATGTCCCTGGACACGTTTCAGAAAACCTCCTTTAATAGGAAAGTATTTTTGAACACTGTTTAGTTTAAGTAGCGATTTTTTCTCGAGCACTTCCATCCTCCTGCACCTCCTGAAGCCAGCATTTTACGCAGTGTGTTGAATTTACATCATAATCTTTCGGCGATTCCGTCTTACAGCATTCCATTGCGAAAGGACAGCGCGGATGAAAACGGCATCCTGAGATTTTTTCATTTAAGTTTGGCAGCGATCCCGGGATTGCTTCCAGTTCAAAGGATGGGTCATCGACATCAGGCACGGAGCGGAGAAGGCCTTGTGTGTACGGATGCTGAGGGCTGTTAAAGATGCTCTCGACATCGCCTTCTTCGACTTTTTCACCCGCATACATGACCATCACTTTGTCGGCTACTTCAGCCACAACACCCATATCATGAGTGACCATAATGACGCCCATGTTCAGGTCGTCTTTGAGATCTTGGATCAAGTCGAGGATCTGCGCCTGGATCGTTACGTCCAATGCAGTCGTCGGTTCATCGGCAATCAATAATTGCGGACGGCATGCCAGTGCGATGGCAATCATGACACGCTGCCTCATCCCGCCGCTAAGCTCATGGGAGTATTGGTTCATCCGTTTTTCTGGATATGGAATTCCGACCTGTTTTAACAGCTCAATTCCTTGTTTATGCGCTTCTCGTTTTGACACCTTTTTATGAAGCATCAATGGTTCCCTTAATTGATAGCCGATGGTTAACACGGGATTCAAGGCTGTCATCGGTTCCTGGAAGATCATTGAAATTTCTTTTCCGCGGACTCTTCTCAATTCTTCTTTTGACAGCTTCGTCAAATCGCGTCCGTCGAAATCGATGGATCCATCTTTGATGTAACCGTTGCTTGGAAGCAGTCCCATCACCGAAAGGGACGTGATGCTCTTCCCGCATCCTGATTCCCCTACGATACAGAGGGTTTCGCCTTTATCCACTGAAAAAGAGATGCCCCGGACAGCTGATAGTTCCCCATCAGCCGTACGGAATGCAGTATTTAAGTTTGATACAGATAGTAATTCGTTAGACATTGTATCCCTACTCTCTAGAAACGTTGTATAGTGACCATTGTCCTGTCGGGTCTACTTGGAGTCCTTTAACGGATTTATCATATGCTGCTGTAACGACACCGTGGTGCATGATGACAGCTGTAGCATCGTCTACAAGAATTTTGTTTGCCGCGTCAAGCTTTTCCTGACGTACTTCCTGGTCAACATTTTGTCTTGATTCATCAACCAGCTTATCGAATTCAGGATTTGAATATCTCATACGGTTGGAAGATCCGATATTGTCAGTGTGGAAGTTAGGGTATAGAAGTTCGCTTCCATCAGCTGTTGAGTTGGACCAGCCCATGAATGTGATGTCAAAGTTTCCTTCTTTTGTTGTATCAAGGAATGTACCCCACTCCATCGTTTCGATTTCTACGTTGAAGCCAGCTTCTGTCAATTGTGATTGAGCGATTTCCGCCATCATCATGTATGCTTCTGTGTTGGCAGCAAGGATCGTAAGCTTTTTGTCTCCATAACCATTCTTTTCAACAAGTTCTTTTGCTTTTTCAAGGTCATGGCTGTAACCTGCTTCGTTTGCAGATTCATCAAAACCGAAAACCTTAGGGCCGATGACGCTGTTTCCTTGTACTCCAAGACCGTTCAATTTGTTGACATAAGCTTCACGGTCAAGCGCATACGCTGCAGCCTGTCGGAATTCAAGATCTTTCATTGGCTCTCTTTCCATATTGAAGCCCATGTAGTACATTGGCGTTCCTTCATTTTTCATGATTTCAACATTCTTCAATGATTCAACACGTTTCAGCTGTTCGGAAGGGATTCCATCAATGAATTGAACGTCTCCTGTTTGCAGCATGGAGATCGCTGTGTTCACTTCTGGTACCACTTTGAATGTTACTTTTTCAAGTTTTGGCTCTCCTTGCCAGTAATCGGCATTTTTCTCTAAAACAACTTGGTCGCCTTGTGTCCAGCTGACGAATTTGAATGGACCAGTTCCAACCGGTTCCTTCATTAGATCCTGTGATTTGTCTGCTTCAGGACTGACGATTGATGCGTTCGTGTGAGACAGCGCCGCAAGCATCGCACCGTATGGCTTTTCTGTTTTGATTTCAACTGTGTACTCATCAACGACATTCACTTCAGAAATCGGCTCTAATAATGAAGCACGCGGTGCAGCTGTTTCAGGATCACGGAACTTATCAAATGTGTATTTTACCGCTTCTGCATTGAAAGGAGTTCCATCTGTAAATTGGATATCTTCCTTCAGTTTGATCACCCAAGTGTTTTCATCAGGTGTTTCATAGGATTCTGCCAATTTCGGCTCGACTTCCATCGTATCTGGATTTCTAGTGAAAAGAGTTTCATAGACTTGCTCGATGATGCGGGAAGAAACAGAATCGTTTGTTCCGATCGGTGAAAGCCCGACAGCATCAGATGTAGATGCATAGGTTAATTCCTGAGGAGCATTCCCTGAGCTTGCGCTTCCTTCACTTGAACTGCCTGCGTTACTGGAACATCCTGCCGCAAAAGCAAGCATGGATACTAATAGTACTGCCAACCACTTTTTCATTGAGCTTTCCCCCTATTTTTTATAAAAAAATTATTGATTCAAATCCATATTTGGATCGAGTGCATCCCTTAATCCATCTCCTACTACATTAAAAGCAAATACGATCAGCATGATGGCAATTCCCGGAACGATCGTCATATGAGGAGACGTCCACATGAAGTTCTGTCCCTGGGCGATCATCGCTCCCCACTCCGGTGTCGGCGGCTGAGCGCCCAACCCAAGGAAGCTTAGAGCTGATGTTGAAAGAATCGCTGTTGCCATTCTCATCGTGGCAAAAACAATGATCGGTGCCATACAGTTTGGCAGGATGTGCTTCACCAGGATTCTAAAATCACTTGCTCCCAGCGAGCGCATCGCCTGGATATACTCCTGTTTCTTGACGGTAAGGACCGACCCGCGGACAATCCTTGCACAAGACGGGATTGACCAGATACTGATGGCAATTGCGACATTCACAAGGCTGGTTCCCAGGATGGCAATGATCAGCATCGCCAGCAGGATGCCCGGAAAGGCAAACAATAAATCTACCAATCTCATGATGATGCCATCGAGTCTGCGATAGTAACCTGATATCAGCCCCAGGGCGACTCCCCCGGCCAATCCAAGAGTTACGGCCAGCAATCCGACTGATAAGGAAATTCTTGCTCCATATACAATCCGGCTCCAAATGTCCCTTCCATAGTTATCGGTTCCAAGCCAATGTCCCTCTGAGAAGGCTGGCAATTCGGAAGCTGTCAGGTTTTGCTCCAATGGATCATGTGTGGCAATCACTGGTGCAGCAATCGCGAGGACCAGCTGCAGAGCGATGATCACCAGGCCGATGACAGCCAGTTTGTTTTTAATCAAACGTTTGAATGTTGTAACCAGAAACTTTTCTTTCTTGGGCTTCGATTCCGGCTGGATTTCTTCATTTAATACTGCTTCAGCTGACAAGATGAGTTCCTCCTCTCCTAAACGGCTTAATCGTAGCTGATTCTTGGATCAATAAAGACGTAAACAATATCGACGATCAGGTTGACCAAAACGAATAACGTTGCGACCAGGAGCACTGAGCCCTGTACCATCGGGAAGTCCCTTGCCGCGATGGCGTCGATCATCAGTCTGCCTACTCCGTTGATGGCGAAAACCTGTTCCGTGATGATGGTTCCTCCTAAAAGGAAACCGAAGTTCAAACCTATAACGGTGATGACCGGGATCATCGAGTTTTTCAAAGCGTGGATCCAGATGACTGTTTTTTCTTTCACACCTTTGGATCTCGCTGTCCTTATGTAGTCGGCCCTGATGACTTCGAGCATGGATGAACGGCTCATCCTGGCGATCATCGCTGCCGATCCGGTACCGAGTGTAATCGCCGGGAGGATCAGCTGTTTCATTCCTTCTACTGTCCAGAATGGAGCGCTTAAGCCTCCGACCGGTAAAATCTGCAGGTTAACTGCGAATATGAGAATCAGGATGGTTCCAAGCCAGAAGTTCGGGATGGAGATTCCCCCTAAAGCAAACACGGTGGAGGTGACATCCAGCCAGGAGTTTTGCTTCAAAGCTGAAATGATTCCGGCGATGACCCCGATGACCACTGCGACAATCATACTTGCAATCGCAAGGTTAAGTGTATTCGGGAATCGGATGGCAATCGCTTCTGCGACTGATTGTTTCGTTTGATATGAATAACCGAAATCCCCTTGTACGATATTTTTTAAGTAATCCCAATATTGGACAAGGAACGGATCATTCAACCCGAGGCTGTCACGAATGGCGGCGATGTCGGAATCACTTGCTGTCGGTCCGCCAATGATGGTGGCCGGATCGCCTGGTGCCAGGTGCATACTGCCGAAGACCAGGAACGAAATTCCGAATAATAATAAGATTAGTTGAATAATTCTGCGTCCAATGAGTGCTATCAATAAGTTCCCCTCCCTCTTTCTTATGAAAGCGTTTCATTATTTAATTAGCCGCTTTCTGATGTTAGATTCCGTTTGTTAGTTTAAAATTTGTTTTAGGTTTACAAACGGAACTTTTTAAATGTTAGTGACGATTATAAATGATTATTCAGAATATTTCTAGTGTTTTTGCAAAAAAGTTTAATTTATTTATAAAGAACTAGTTTGGAGGGTAGGTTTTGAGTATAAAGGTCTATTTATTTGGAAGTAGTTGGGTGGGTTTAGAGAGTACTCTTTTTATAAAAATTGTTGCTTATTGGATGAGTTTATTGATTTCCGCTCCAGGTATACGACTCCGCGGGGCGGGCGTTGAGCCTCCTCGGCTGCGCCTGCGGGGTCTCACCTGTCCCGCTAGTCCCGCAGGAGGTCGTATACCTTACGCTTCAATCAACCTCAAAAAAAACAGCAAAAACAAGTGAAAAGCAGCAAATTCTTAGAACACAACATTAGAAAAAAAGACTTAGACAGGTTGCTTACCAACCTGTCTAAGTCTTTTTGAGAATCACTTCCGTTACGGAAGCAAATATTATAATTTCAAACCATTTCGGCTTTTAAAACGCCGTAATAAAATATGGCTCTCCACTCTGGTGATCCCTTCTAGGGCATATAATTCATTGTTGACGAAGTTTTCCAAAGCGGAAAAGTCGTCGACCAGTACGTGCATATGCAGTGTGCTCGGTCCTGTCATCTGGTAGCAACTGGCCACGGTAGGAAGGTCGACCAGTTTCTCGGCAACTTCAACGAGAAAAGCAGGTTCGCAGTCCACTTCGAAGAAAGCGGAAACTTTCTTGCCTACCTTCTCGGAGTTGATGACCACACTGAAACGTTCGATTACGCCGCCTTCGATCAGCTGGTTCACCCGTTCCCGGACGGATACACGCGACAAACCAAGCTCTTTCCCGATATCCACATAGGAAGTCCTTCCGTTCTCCGTCAGGATCTGCAATATTTTACGATCCGTATCATCTATCTTCATGATAAAATGCACCACATTTCCGATTTAATCATATTCCCTATTATACTAATGTTCTTTAGTTTGTGAAGAGGCTGCCATTCTCTTTTTTGGGATCAGCATTTTTAAATTTCATGAAATTAGTATTCACAAGCTAAATATATAAAAAGTAATACAAGTAACTTTTTTGTAATATTTTTGAAACATTACTTTTCCCTTTGTCGTCTAATTTATAAACAATCGATTTTAAGGGGGAACAGAATGATGCAAAAGAAATTACCACTCATTGTCTTTTTTACTGTTTTATTATTGGCGGTCGGAGCATTTCATTACCAAGGAACTAAAAGTACGGTTACAGCAACGGAAGGTTCCAGTATGACAGAGGTTCAAACCCAGAAAGAAAATGCTGAGCAGAAAAAATCAATTGACGATAAAGGGGAAGTAACAGCATCTGAAACTGATGAAACCAGTACTTTGGAAAGTGAGAACAGTGAAGCACCCGTAGAGGATATGGCAGACTCTTCATCTGCTGATACTGTTTCTGAGGTACCCACACAAACAAACGATAATACTTCTGCCAACGAGCCTGAATCTTTTGAGAAGGTGGTTATTAAGTTTGGGGATACCGAATATGTGGATATCACTGATATGGAAAAGTTCAAAGAAATGGGAGCATTTGCCCAGAAACATGGTGCACGCCTTTTCGCTGTAGAGAATACTGATTGTTTTGCGATTATTAAGGATAACGACCCAATATTGATGTTTTCAGTAGGATCTGTCAGTGCGGGGATTGAAGACATCACTGTATTAAAAGATTACTTCGTCTTTAACAACTTTTCACAGGGAACCGGCATCGCTGGCAACATCGACATAGCAGCAGAAACAGGAGCAAAAGTACATGTGGAATTTCCTGATTTGGCGGGCTACTCCATCATCAAGAAAGATAACACAATTCTGATTAGCTGGGGCAGCGAATAAGAAAAAGCACACGAAAAACCGGTACCTAATATCACTCGGTACCGGTTTTCTTTGTTATAAGGGTTTATTCGGCTCATAAGTCGGCTGCTGGTGCTGGGCCTGGTATTGCTGACTTTTCGCAACAGCTCTCTGCACATCTTCATCAAGAGAGAACTCTGTGTCCAGTCCCTTGAACTGCCCTGCGTTGTTTTGGGCTTTTACAACCGCCTGCTGTTCAAGTTCAGTTTTTCGATTTGTGCTCTTTTCTGCCATACTGAATCCCTCCTTGGTATCTTGTATGTGCTTAGAGTTTCCAACAAGGAGAGGATTATTCTGAATAAAGATATAATGCAAAAAAGCCCCTCACAACTACTGTTAAGGGGCTTTGATATCGATTATTCAACAAATTCCGGGAGTGACTGTCCACGCTGCAGGGCAAATTCCGCTTTTATTTCCTGGAGGAGTTCTTTATTTGAGAGAACCTCCATCCCTGTCAGTGCCATAGCTTTCGCCCCAAGGATCATGGCCTCCCTCGCCTGTTCCGTCATGGCCGCTTCACGGAACTCATGGGTATGGCAGGCATAGGCTTCCTCCGTGATTTTGATATACGGATGGATGGACGGCACAACCTGGCTGACGTTTCCCATATCAAGGGAGCCGCTGCCGTCACGCTGTTCCTGGATTTCGCCGCTGTCTATCCCAAGTGAAATCAGTTCCTTGGTAAAGGCTTCTGATAATCCTGTGTTGGTGATCATGTCGTCATAAGAGAATTCATAGAAAGAGTGTTTCATGGCGGCTCCTGTCTGCAGGGCAGCTCCCTCCGCACACTTCTTCACTTTTTCTGTCAGTTCATTGACATACGCACGGGAGGTTCCGCGTACATAAAACTGGGCAACAGCATAGTCGGGCGTGACATTCGCCGCCTTTCCGCCTTCGGTGATGATTCCATGAATGCGTGCGCTCGGCAGGATATGCTGGCGGAGTGCATTGATGCTGTTGAACGTTTGGATGACGGCATCCAGCGCATTGATGCCGTCTTGAGGACTGGCGGCAGCATGAGTCGATTTGCCGAAAAACTCAAACTGAATGGCATCCATTGCGAGGGATGAACCACTTTTTACATAGCTGTTGAGCGGATGGACCATCAATGCTATATCCAATTCGTTGAAAATACCGGCGTCTGCCATCGTCACTTTTCCGCCTCGGGTTTCTTCTGCCGGGGTTCCGTAAACAATCACCTTTCCGCCGGTTTCTGAGAGGACCCTGCTCAAGCCGATCCCGGCAGCGATCCCCATGGTGCCGATCAGGTTATGCCCGCATGCGTGCCCTACTTCCGGCAGAGCGTCATACTCAGCCATGAAGCCGATGACCGGACCTTCCTTTCCACTGTCATAAACCGCTCTGAAAGCAGTCGGTAAATTGCAGGTTCCCATTTCAACGGTGAATCTGTAATCTTCTAGGGTTTTAGAAAGTACTTTGCTTGCCTTGAACTCCTCATGGCCAAGTTCCGGATTCTCTCCAATATAGACACTGATTTCATCAAATACAGTCTTCAACTGATCGATCTCATCAACTATTTGCTGCTTCAATGCATTCATGATTTTCAACCTCATTTTATAAAGATTCGAGTGCACTTCACCACTTTAAAGCAGCGGGGGACTGTCCCCCACTGCTTTAGAGGGTTAAAGGACTTTTTGCAGGAATTCTTTGGCGCGTTCGCTGCTTGGGTTATGGAAGAATTCTTCTGGGTGGACGTCTTCCATTAATACACCGCCGTCCAGGAACAGGATTCTGTCTGCGACTTCTTTGGCGAAGCCCATTTCGTGTGTGACGATGGCCATGGTCATGCCTGTGTGTGCCAGTGATTTCACAACGTCCAATACCTCCTTGATCATTTCCGGATCCAGCGCGGATGTCGGCTCGTCGAACAGCATGACATCCGGTGACATTGCCAGGGCTCGCGCGATTGCGACCCGCTGCTTCTGGCCGCCAGACAATCTGTTCGGATAGTCATTTGCTTTTTCAGAAAGACCCACCGATTTCAGAAGCTTCAATGCAATCTCTTCTGCCGCTGCCTCTGATTCCCCTTTTACCACAACCGGCGCATATGTGACATTCTCCAGCACGGTTTTATGAGGGAATAGATTGAAGTGCTGAAACACCATTCCGACATTCTGACGCACTTTCAGAATATCCGTTTTAGGGTCTGTAATCTCTTCCGAATCAATCCAGACCTCACCGCTTGTCGGGGTCTCCAGGAGGTTCAAGCATCTTAACAGCGTGGACTTCCCTGAACCGGACGGGCCGATGATCGCCACAACTTCCCCTTTATTGATCGTGGTCGAAATCCCTTTCAAAACCTCCAGCTTTCCGTACTTCTTGTGAAGGTCATTTATTTTAATATAATCGTTACTCACTTCGGCGCAGCCTCCTCTCAAGTTTTCTTCCGAGCAGCGTCAAACACATGACGAGCACATAGTAAATGACACCCGCGAAGATCAGCGGTTCAAATGCTGTATACGTGTTTGCACTGACGATTTGCGATCTTCTCATAATATCTAAAAATCCGATTGTTGAAACAATCGCTGATTCTTTTGTCAACGTAATATATTCATTCATTAATGCAGGAAGGATATTTTTTAATGCTTGAGGGAGAATGATATCTTTCATCATCGGGCGGTATGGAATTGCCAGCGCCTCAGCCGCTTCCTTTTGTCCTTTGTCCACAGCCTGGATTCCGGCACGGATGATTTCAGAAATATATGCACCTGAGTTCAATCCGAAAGCGAGCATCCCTGCCAAAAACGGCGGAATGTCATAGCCAGTCAGCTGCGGTGTAGCAAAATAAATCAGCATCAGCTGTAAAATTAACGGTGTTCCCCTGAAAATGGATGTATATGCATCCGCCAGCCACTTTAATACTTTAATTCTGCCTATCTTGAATAATGATAAAATCGTTCCGATGATAAAACCTACGATTCCTGACACCAAAACGAAAAGTAACGTCACCCATATTCCGTTTAGTATAAAAGGAATAGAAGGCACGATCCGGAGGAAATCCAAATCCATGCCTGCACCTCATTTCTTAAAGTTTTATTCTTCTTCCAGCCATTTCTCTTCTAGTTTTTTCAGCTCGCCGTTTTCTTTCATTTCTTCGATGACTTCACTGAATTCCTCTACTTTGTCGCTGCCTTTAGGGAACGCGATAGCCATACCCGGTGAAGCGGAACTCTCATCATCAAAGCCTTTTAGATCCACCTCTTTGATATATCCTTCAGCTACCGTTTTATCAAGGTAGATGGCATCGATACGCTTGGCTTTCAATTCCTGGATCAACGCCGGAAGTTTATCCAAAGCCTTCACTTCAATATCCATTGTCTTTGCCAGCTTTTGAGCAGCTGTATCCTGGATTGTACCAAGCTGCACACCGATTTTGCTGCCCTCTAAATCATCCATGCTCTCAATCTCTGATTCTGGCAAAGTGATGAACATTTCCCCGGAACGATGATATTCAACAGAGAAATCAACATTTTCTTTACGCTCATCTGTTGCAGACATGCCGGATGCTACAAAGTCGACTGTGTCAGCCTGAAGCGCACCGATCAGTCCGTCAAAGTTCATATCCTTGATTTCCAGCTCGTACCCTAACTCATTCGTTATGTACTTCGCAAGATCAATATCGAAACCGACAATCTCTCCGCTGTTATCGTGTGTTTCAAATGGAGGAAAGTCCGCCGATGTTCCCATCACAATCTTCTCTTTCCCTTCCCCGCTCGTTTCCTCTGAAGTACCGCATGCCGCCAACGAACCTGCCACTACTACCGCCATCAAACCTGCAAAAAGCTTTTTCATATCGAATGTCCCCCTAAAAGTTTAATTAATATTTATTCAATAAAATGTATTTTAACACATTAGTATAAATATGCAATGCTTTTTATAAAAATTATATTTTAATAGCTTAACAATGTATATTTATGTGTTCCCCTGCTTTTTATTCTTTGGACTGCGGCAATGCGTTGCACCAATGCCTCCGCCCACACGCCCGCCTTCATCAGGCATATGCTGTAGAAGAATGATGAAAGGTGTGAATGTAGAAGTGTGGCAGAATAAGTATGTTGGTGTACTATTGGCAGCCGTCCTCTTGCTGCTCTCATTATTCTCCGGTCTTTATATTTATAAGGTCGGACTGCAAGAAGGAAAAGAAGCGTCCACTTCAGCACAGCCTATGGATGGAACAAACAATATTCAAAATCAAATAGATAACAATGGCAGCAAATCAGCCAAGAATACCGTTGAGAATCAGATAGAAAATAATGCAGGAAAAGACGTAAAAAACAACATTACCAACAACATCACCAATAACGTAGAAGTGAACGTGCAGGGTGACGGGGATGTGGTGAATAATATCAGCAACAACATCAGCAATGGGGTCACCAATGGAAATGGAGGAAACGGTTCAGGCAATGGCAACGGTAGTAACGGAGGAGATAACGGAAACGACAATGGAGGATCAGGCTCCGAATTAGCCTGGGGAATCGACACTGCCAGCGCTGTAACGGAAGAATTGAATATGTGTGTACGGGAAAACTTCGGCGATCCCGCTGTTGTCGGCAGGTATCTCGGCGGCAAAGAAGGAGTTTCTGCAGGGTTAACCCAGGCAGAAGCAGAGCTCATCAAGTCCAATAATGACGAGATTCTCCTGATTCACAACCGATTTGATGATGCTACAGGTTCTGATAAAGGCGTGGAAGAAGCTGAAGAAGCGATTCAACTTGCAGAGGAAATCGGTGCCCCGAAAGGAACGGCTCTCTTTGCGGATATCGAACCCACTTATCCGGTTGACGCTGCTTTTATAAGAGGCTGGTATGACACAGTATCTTCTTCCTCTTATGAACCGGGAATTTACGGCATTTTTGATGGCGATCGTGCATTGACCGCTGCCTTCAATGAAGCCGTCAGCCAGAACAATGCGATCGTGGAAAACACCTACCTTTGGACGGCATCACCGAATGTCGGCATTACGACCAAGGAGAATGCCCCGGAGTATAATCCGCAGGCGCCGGATGGGTCGAAAATCATAGGCTGGCAGTACGGCATTGGGGCCCAGGCATGCAACATTGATACGAATCTATTTAACAATGAGTTTGTGGATGTGCTTTGGTGATTTAATTAAAACGGCCTGGGGGACCAGGCCGTTTATACATATATGTGTGACAGTCACCACCCGGTATTTGTCGAATCTGTTTTGCAAGCAACTATTCATCCAGATCAAGAAACATTTTGTGAAACAAGATTTGTCTAGTGGTGACTGTCACATGGTAAAATAGCCTCATAGATACAGTAGGAATATAAAGATGATACATATTGTTACAGACAGTTCTGCCGATATACCAAAAGAGGTAGTAGAAAAATATAATATCCACATCGTTCCTTTATCAGTCCGGATTGGAGACAAGGAATACAAAGAAGGCATTGATTTAACACCTCAGGAATTCTATGAAAAGATGTTCTCTGCTGATGAACTTCCCAAGACCTCACAGCCTTCTCCTTCAAACTTCGCAGACTTATTTTCCCGATTGGATAAAGAGGGAGACGAAATTATTTGCTTCACGATCTCTTCCCATCTCAGCGGCACCTATCAATCTGCCTGTCTGGGAAGAGAAACTTCCAATGCCAATGTGGAGGTGTTTGATACACTCGGAGGTTCACTGGGACACGGGTTTCAAGTTTTAAGAGCTGCGGAACTCGTACAGCAAGGCCATAACCGCGAGCAGATTCTCGGGGAACTTCAGGAAATGAGAAAAAAGATGAATATCCTGATACTCCTGGACACTCTTGAAAATGTAGTAAAAGGCGGAAGACTCAGCAAGTTCCAGGGGTCGATTGCCAAAGTCCTTAATATTAAAATCATACTGGAAGGCATTGAAGGAAAGATTGAGCTAAAAGAGAAGGTGCGTGGAAACAAGAGATTCTTTAAGAAGGCGTTGCAGATCGTTGGTGAACGCAAGGAAGACTTTTCCGACACCACCATCGGAATCACCCATACCGGCAACCATGATGATGTTGAGTATTTAAAGAATGAGATTCAGGAAAGGTTCAAGCCTAAGGACATTGTCGTTAATTATATGGGAGCGACGATGGGGACTTATGCCGGGAAAGGCGGGACGATTATTTCGTTTGTATAAATAATAAACATTTATAATACGGCCTGTAATTTTTGCCCCCTTCTCCTAACTTGGACGAAGGGCTTTTTCAATTATCTTTTTTAAACCAATAACTGAAACCAAAACCTAACCATTTACGCATGGTAAAAACAGGTTATATTCTTAAATATTTACTTATGCTAATTTCTCTGCTAGAATAAAATTGTTCTATATAATGAACAAATGTGGCTATTTTTTTGGGTTCTTAGTTCATTATATAATAATACTTTGTTCTTAATAATAAATATAGGAGGGGTTACTATTCGCTATTTTATTGGTTTCATCACATTATCGTTAATCTTGTCCGGCTGCAGCATACAAAAAAGTCCAGCAGTAGAAGACTCAATAACGAACATTTCAGCACAGGTACCCAGCATAGAGGTTAAAACGGTAGAAAAAGATAACACTATGGTTTCTTCTGAGATCCTTTCCAACCCTCAAGATGAATGGTCACTTGTTTGGAGTGACGAATTTGAAGAACCAGAGAAACTTGAGGAATTATGGAAATTGCAGGATTGGCCTTCTTTTAAAAACAATGAGCTTCAGTATTACTCTCCAAATAACGTTGAAGTCCAAAACGGAAACATGGTGCTTACGACCAAAAGAGAAAGGTTCAAAGGGAGGCATTATACTTCCGGAGCAGTAACAACTGAAGATACCCTTGAGTTCACTTATGGAAAAATTGACATAAGGGCGAAAATCCCTAAAGGACAAGGGATGTTTCCAGCGTTTTGGCTGGTCAATTCAAATGGCGGAACCTGGCTTCCTGAGATTGATATGATGGAGAATATTGGCCAAAAGCCAAATGAACTTTTTTATGTAGTCCATTGGGAGAATGAAGAGCAAGGTAAAATGAAGGATCATTATCAGCATATAAGTGAAGACACTGACTTCTCAGCTGACTATCACAATTATGGGCTTGTGTGGGAAAAAGATAAAATCACCTGGACTTTAGACGGTAAAGAAATCTTTGAGACAGAAGAGTTTTCACCTGATACTCCCCTGTATCTGTATTTGAATACTGCTGTCGGCGGCAATTGGCCTGGATACCCTGACCCAAACGATTCCTTTCCAAAAGAAATGCTTATTGATTATGTGAGGGTCTATCAAAAAACAAACGGGGAGTGATAAGGACAAATGGCTTACCTTTACTTTGCACTGATTGTTTTTTTGACATTTGTGGCTTTTCAAACACTGTATATTCTCATTCCAATCTTCAAAGATGAGCGAAGGAAAAAGGTTTTGAGTCTGCAGGAACACAGCTTTTCAGTTATTGTCCCGGCCTATAACGAAGCTGTCGTCATTGAAAACTGTATCCAGGGATTCATACAAACCAGCAGCAAAAATGCTGAGATGGTCATAGTTAACGACGGGTCAACAGACAATACCCTGGACAAGTTGAAAAAACTATTGAAGCTGCAGCCTTATGCCAAACCTTTTGACCAGCCCCTTCGTCATAAGGAGCTTTTGAATGTATACCGCTCAGAGTCAGCCAAGAATATTTTTGTCATTGACAAGCTAAACGGCGGGAAAGCCGATGCTTTAAATGCCGGCATTAATTTTGCCAGCAATGCGATTGTCGTTACCCTTGATGCTGATAGTGTATTGCACGCCAATTCGTTATCTGAAATGAACGATGCCTTTAAAGAGAAAAATGTCATTGCCTGTGGTGGAAATGTCATGATTGCCCAGGCTTTCCAAGGGGATTTTGAGAATTTACAGCCCCATTTTAAGATGAAAGGGATTCTTAGATACCAGTTCCTTCAATATCTGACAGACTTTTATTTATACAAACGGGCTCAAGCCTCACTTGGAGCCTTGTCTGTGATATCAGGGGCGTTCGGGGCTTTTAAAAAGGAAATTCTCCTTAAGGTAAACGGATTCAGGACCACTGTTGGTGAGGATATGGATATCACTCTCAAGCTGCATAGATATATCGAAGAGAACGGCCGGAGAGATAAGATCACATTTGTTCCCTCTGCTATTTGTTTTACTGAAGCTCCCGATACTATAAGAGACTTATTCAAACAAAGAGTAAGATGGCAAAAAGCGTTTATTGACTGCCTGGTCCATTACCGAATGTGCTATTTTCATAAGTTTTCAAAGAGATTTTCCATCTTTTTTCTTGTGGATCAATTTCTCATTGGCACACTTAATGGCTTCCCTGTCATCGCGGCACCGTTCCTTCTCTTAATCAATCAAAATCATTATTTAATCATGCTAATGCTTCTTACAACAGCTTTCTTCCTTTTTACGTATCAAAGACTTACAACCCTCTACATCAGTTATCTGCACACTATAACATTCTCGAAAACAGATCTAGCACGCATCGTATTATTCCTTCCATTCGAGATATTCATCTTTAGAGTGTTAAACCTTACTTTCGTTCTGTACGGAACGGTTACTTATTTATATAAACCCCACTCCTGGAACAAGTTTGAGCGTACAGGAGCACTTGAAATAAAAGGAGTGAAGCGTGCATGAGACATATGTACGTTAAGATCATTTTTGCATTTGGATTCCTTTCACTTCTCAGCACGATTTTCATCGGTTTTGGAGTCGTCCTAAGCAAATACGACATCTTGGCAGATGAACACCATGGCCCGTTCCCTGTAAATGAAGGGTTTGATCTATGTGAGCGGCCTGGAAATTCAAGAACCTTTGAAACAGACAATAATGAAGCCACAAGCATCCCAATACTGCTGTACCACCGCATTATAAAAGAGCAAGACCTGTCACAAAAACACTATATCGACGGCGAAATCAATCCGATTATTGTCACCACAGAAAATTTCAAAAAACAGATGACCTACCTGAAAGAAAATGGCTTCGTCACTCTGACACTGGATGAATTGTACGCTTTCTTAACAGAAGGCAAAGCAATACCGGAAAACAGTGTGGTCATAACCTTTGACGACGGATATAAGGACAATTACATTGAAGCATACCCAATATTAAAAAAGTATAACTTTTATGCTGCCAACTTCCTTGTGACTGGTTCCATCAGAAAAAATGTTCATCATTACGACCCAAGCAAAGTACAATATCTCAGTCTGGAAGAGCTGAAAGCCTCTTGCGGCGTGTTCGAGTTTGGAAGCCACACCTATACCTTCCACCAAAAAGAAACAAAAGGCGGGAAGGAAAGGGCTTTTTTAACCTCCAAATCTAAAAAAGAAGTCCAGAAAGATCTGCAAACCAGCTTCCACCAGCTTGGCGATAATGACTTTCTTGCATATCCATACGGCGAATACACACCAGAAACCATAGAAATACTCGAACAGCTGGGCACGAAAATGGCCTTTACTCTCGAAGAACGAAACGCAAGTCCAATCGATCACATTTATGAAATACCAAGATTTCCGATTAGTTATTCTCTTTCATTTGAGGAGTTTAAGGATTATGTGAATCAATAAAAGAAGACAATAAAAAACTCCAAGCTGATTTGCTTGGAGTTTTTTGTCCTCTTATTTTTAACCCGTAAGACCCCCAGTTAATATCTTGACTACTAATGGACCCAATACGACAATAAAGAGGGAAGGGAATATAAAGAATACCATTGGAAACAGCATCTTTACCGGAGCCTTCATAGCTTGCTCCCTGGCTGCTTCCCTCCGCTGCTCTCTTATCCGAACAGTTACATTTCTAATGACTTTTACCATTCCCACACCTAATGAATCGGCCTGGATCATGGTAGTCATGACACTTTGCAACGAGTCGGAAGGCACCCTCATACGCATATCGTAGAAGGCTTCCCTCCTTGTTTTCCCCCTTTTCATATCTTCTAATACTATTCGAAATTCCTCGGAAAGGGGACCTTTCTTCTTCTGGCATACTGTCGATATTGCGCCATCAAGTCCCATCCCCGCCTCTATGAGTAAGTTCACCATATCAAAAAAATCTGGCATTTCTTTGTTAATTTCAGCAATTCGCTGTGTTCTCCTTTTACCTAATATAAACATTGGAATCCTTAAGCCAAGAAAACCAACCGCAAAAGCCATCAGCCAAACCATTTTAATATTTTCAACCATCGGTGTGAGCAAAAGCATCACCGCAAAACCGCTGCCAAAACTGATCAAAAGCTGTATTAAACGAAACTCTATTGCAGAGAGCTTTGATGAAAGTCCTGCATCCCTAAGCAAAAGGTCTAATTTTTTCTGTTGAGATTTTGAAGTTCTTTTATTAACCTGTACAATACCTTTCATCCAGTATTGCTGAAACACTCCAAAACTTCTCGCTTTTTTTGCTTTTCCTTCCCCGTCTACTACCGTATTCTGAACTTTACTATTAAAGTAGGCATTAAAACGTTTTTCTGTAGCGATTTTTTGTGTGTTGATCGTTAATATTATTGCTGCAAAAAGGAGCATAAAACAAAATGTAGCTGAAAGGAGAAATATAATAGACATTTTTTACACCTCTATCTGTATGATCTTTTGAATGAGGAACCATCCAATCAGAACCGAAGTACCGGCAATCACCAGCATACCAATACCAATGGGGTGATGAATCATATCAGAAAAGTAATCAGGATTGATAAAATGGAGATATAGGCCCAGCCCAACCGGTAATAATGTTATGACCCATGAAGACATCCTCCCTTGAGAAGTCAGCGTTTTCATTTCTCCAAGGATCCGTACTCTACCGCGAATAGTATCTTCCATCGTTTCCAACAGCTGAGCCAAATTCCCTCCGCTTTTTCTTTGTGCAGTGATTGCCTGCAGGACCACCTCCAATTCTTTATTCGGAAGGCGCTTGCTCATATCTTCAAACACTTTCTCCAGCGGTATTCCCAAGCCTGCTTCACGAACTGCGCGTTCAAATTCAGGCCCGAGCGGATCAGGCATTTCTTTTCCTGCTAACTGCATCGCTTGCATAAAGCTGAATCCCGCACGCATTGAATTGGATATGATCCCGAGTGTGTCAATTAATTGTAACGGCAATATCTGTAACCGCTTCTTTCTTTTATTCTTCATGTATAATTGCGGCACTAAATACCCTACAACCAGTGCTCCAATACTAATTAAGACGCCTAAATCTAGTAATATGGATAGGAAAGCCGCAACAACTGAACAAATAAGCCTGTAAACAAAGAATTCCTCAACCTTTAACGTACTCCCGGCTTGCACGAGCATTATTTCCGTTTTTTCACTGAAACGGACTCCGTGAAAAAGCTTTGCAGTAGTTTCAATTACTTTATTTGATGCTCGTTTTTTTTGTTTAGCTTCTACAGACTTTTCAGTATCAGCAGCAACAGGAATGAAGTAACTGGCCCTCTCAGAAATTCTTTTCTTCCTGCTTATCCTTGAAGCCAATACAAAAAACACACAGCTTGCCAGAATGAATATCAAAAAGATCCACATCAACTTTTCCATCCTACCATTCTCCCATAAACCAGGAAGCGGATACCTTTCCGTACGCTTCAAGTTGGTCAATGAATTTTGGACGGATCCCTGTTGACATAAACCGCCCTTCCACTTTTCCATCAGGTGAAATGCCATCTTCTTTAAAAACAAATAAATCCTGAAGAACGATCGTATCTCCCTCTAAGCCCTGTACTTCTGTAATATGGGTGATTTTTCTGGAACCATCCTTCAGTCGTACTTGCTGGACAATTAAATCAATTGCATTTGATATTTGTTCCCGAATGGCTCTTACCGGTAAATCAAATCCTGCCATCATCACCATTGTTTCCAGACGGGAGAGCATATCTCTCGGTGAATTGGCGTGCCCGGTACTCAAGCTTCCATCATGCCCTGTGTTCATGGCCTGCAGCATATCTAAAGCTTCAGCACTTCTGACCTCACCGACTACAATACGGTCCGGCCTCATCCTCAAGGAGTTTTTCACCAAATCCCTTATCGTTATTTCTCCTTTACCCTCAATATTTGACGGCCTTGATTCAAGCGAGACAATATGATCTTGTGAAAGTTTTAATTCTGCTGCATCCTCAATGGTTACAATTCTCTCATCATGTGGGATAAAGGAAGACAGAACATTTAAGGAAGAGGTTTTACCAGAGCCTGTCCCTCCGCTGATGAAGATATTCAATCGGGCTCTTACACAAAGCTCAAGAAACTCTGCCATATCGTCGGTCATCGTACCGAATGAAATTAAATCCCGGGAAGTAAAGGGAGTGTCGGAGAACTTTCTTATTGTCAGTGAAGGTCCTTTTAGGGAGAGCGGCGGTATGATTGCATTCACACGTGAGCCATCCGGAAGCCTTGCATCTACCATGGGGGAGCTTTCATCCACACGCCTTCCGATAGGTGAAACAATTTTTTCAATGATGCGCAGTACATGGCTATCATCTCTAAAGGTGACAGCACTTCTTACCAATTTACCCTTCTGTTCAAAATAGATATCACCAGGACCATTTACCATTACTTCCGAAATAGATGGATCTTCCAGTAAAGGAGTAATGGGGCCATACCCTAATAGTTCATCCTCAACTGCCTCTATCAACTGCTCTTTCTCCTCAAAAGTGAGACGTCCACCTTCTTCATTTATAAATTTTTCACTTAGTTCAGTAATTTTACTTTTCTCATCTGTTTCATTGCCGACAGGAAACCTTTTTAATTCTTCAATTAGGTAGGTATGCAATTCTGTTTCCATCTTCAAGAATTCTTTTGTTTTCTGCTTTATAGCATTTTTTCGCTCATTCCTCGGTTTTTTTACTGAAATTTTTTCTTCAGCAACTTTAGTGAATAACGCCATTTTATACCTTCTCCTTTACCAGGGATAATCTCCTTAAGCCTTTTTTCTTTTTAGAACGTGACAAACTTTCCTCTTCTGGAGGCGAATCCAAATTCTGTGCAAGTATAATGATTGATTTTCCAATTGGTGAGCGGGGATGGGAAAGCAAAAAAGGTATCCCGGTATTTATGGATGCATCAGTAATAGAGTCTTGATCTGGTATACTCCCTGTAAAAGGTTTCCCAAGCATCTGTTCCATTTTTTTTAGATCCAGCACCTTCTTCTTGGCAGATCTCGCTTCAATGATTTTTAGCTTATCCCCTAAATTGAAAGATTCCAAAGTTTCTATATACAGTTTGCTCCGACGAAGAACAGGGATATTTGAAGTAACCAGCAGAAGGCACTCATCTGATAGTTCCAAACATTTAAGATGAACTTCAGATAAGCTAGAAGATGTATCGATAACAATGACATCGAAAAGCATTTTCATTTCCTCAATTGCTCTTTCAATATGATCCTCTGTTATCATTTCAAAAAATTCAGGACGCAATGGAGCCGGAAATACCGAAACACCGCTTTCATGTTTACTTAGATATTTCTCTATTGAATATACCTTACGCTCATAACCTTCCTTAACCCATTCATAAATAGTCTTTGACGGTTTCAGGTCCAGATACATCGTGACATCTCCAAATTGTAGATCAGCATCCAAAATACCAACATTTTTTCCTTGTTTGGCAAATGCAGCAGCCAAGTTAACTGAGGTAGTGGTCCTCCCAATTCCTCCCTTGGTACTGCAAACCGAAATAACCTTACAATTTGTTGAATCATGGAAACTCCAGTCAGTTTCCCGCAGTTTCATATATTTGCCCGCCTGAATAATAACATCCCTTTTTTCTTCTTCCTCAGCCGAATATCTCAAGAGATTAGAAGCACCGGCATTCATGGCCTTCTTAGTGTTTTCCATATTGTCTGGAACGATCAAAACAATATAAACATTGGGGAATTTCACTGATAATTCCTGGCAGAGATCATACCCGTTATAATGGGTATTGGCTCTTAAAAACAATACAATACTCTCTGAACTCTTCAGTTTTTCGATAACTTCTTCGAGCCGGTAAAAATGATTTAGCTCATTTTGCTGCTTTTGTAGTATCACATTAATTTCATCTGAAGGAGCGTTTGTATCTGAAAAATAGAACCACTTAGTCATCACTCTTCACCTTCATCTTCCCCTTCTTTAATAATTTCCCTTGTAAATGAAACTCTGTCTTTTATCGACTGATGATCATCTTCATTTCGAAGCATAAAGTAGAAGCCGCTTTCGTCCAGAGATGCCAAACTCAATTCCACACCTTGCTGCGGTGTTACCTCAACCGTTATCGTTTCATATCTTAATGCTTCTTCAGGCGCATCTGCAGCTTTACCCGAGGAGAGTACTTTTACGTTTTGGAGCATCAGCACGGATGATCTATATTCTTTATCGAGTTTCTTGTCAATTTTTGATTCAAAGGCAACAATATCAATATATGAACCTGGTTCAATATACCCTGAAAGCCCTTGTTCAACATTCAGCGCCCTTAATGAAATAGCGCGCATTCCATCAGCAACTGTTTCCATCGGATTATTGAACTGGCGAGAGACTTCTTCAGGCTCCTCCTCCGGCTCCTCTTTTTTCTCTTCATTATCTGCTTTAGCAGTAGATGTAGTTGCAGGCAGGGGCGTATTACCTGGAAAAATAGCAGCATAAGCAATAACTGCTGCGATAATGCCAAATAAAAAGGACCATATCCAAATACGTTTTGTTTTCATAATATCCTCCACTTTTCATTAGCTAGATTAGAATTTACTCAACCAGTTTTACACCATATAAACTATACTCACTGCCGCCGCTAGTCAGATCAATTTCTCCAGGAGCAATAGTCTTAATGAAACGCCCTTTGATGCTTTTATCCTTATTTACATCTTCTAACCAATAGGCAGCCAAGCCCACTACCTGAACCTGATCTTTGCCATTAAGGTTATCCCAAGTATCTATGACAACTATGTAAATGACACGCGCACAATGATTGTCTGCTGTATCAAACCGCTGGCAATGAGGTTTATCTTCGTCCCGGTCAATAAGAGTCTGGAATGCCGACTTTACCGGCCCCCATTTTTGCCCTGGGTCTGTATCAAAAGTTTTCATATCACCAACCGATACACTTGCACCATTTAATATTCCATCTGCCAGATTGCTCGCTCCACTTCCATCAATCGCCAGGTATCCGCAATTCCCATGGTGATTACCGGTGTTATCACATTTTAATTCCGTTCCATGAGGGATTGCGGCTTTCTCCACAGCGATTGGAGTGATTCCTGTCCCAATTTTCAACGGTGCAGCAATTGCTTTTGCTGAGGCAGACACTACCTTATCTTCCACACCAATAAATTTGGCAAATGTCATTGGTACTGTTACTTGTTTAGTAACCTTTATGGAATTTCTTGTAGTTGAAAAAGGGCTCCCCTCTAAAGAGTATTTATTCTTTTGGGCAATAGTTTTTGCGAGAGTAATTGCTTCCGCTTCTCCTTTACCGACAATTATATGGGCTCCGCCCAGAACCGCAGCATCCAGTGCCTTTTGCAATTCACTCTTTTCCAAGTACACCTTCCCTACATCTACAGCTAAACCTGTAGCACCTAATAACACTGCCATGAATAATGCTACAGTGACAAGAATATTTCCATTCTCATTTAATAGGAGTCTCTTAATTTTTCTCATCATCACTCAATCCTCATAATTGTAGTGTCCTCAACAGTAAGCGAGCCTACCATTGAACCGATTACAGGTGTCAGGAAAGTAATAGGATAAACAATGGTAATTGTTGCCTCTCCTCCTGAACTAGTAAAACTCACTTGGTCTGCCGTCAACCCAATACCAGATCCATTTTGAACAGCTACACTTACTGCATCTGCCGTACCAATACTTGCAGCCCTTGCTGCTTCGCGACCCGCGTGATCCACTGTTAGATAGGCATGAAAATATCTCCCAAAATCAACTATTCCAAAGATAAGAATCAGCAACACTGGTAGCACCAAAGCAAATTCTACAAGGGATTGGCCATTTTCCTTCTTTATCATTACACCACACCCCATACCATTGTAATTAAGGTACCTAATACTATTGGAACACCGTATGGGAAGACTATTTTTGATTTATCTTGGTAATTGAGATTTAGTAAACCTGGATTTCCACTTAATAGTAATGGCATTAGGTATAATAATTTCATGACATTAAAGAATCCTTTTTTCCTTAGTATTAAGATGAGTGAGATCACACCTCCAAGGAGAGCAATAATAAAAAATGCCTTTAGTGTAAAGGCAGACCCCATCATTGCACCTATGGCTCCCATTAATTTGACATCACCTGCACCCATACCACCTAAGATAAATGGAATCAACAGTGTGCCGATACCTGTTAAAAACCCAAAACTGCTAAAAAAAAATCCATCCCAACCTTGGGTTATGGAGTAAAACCCTATTCCTATAAGGATTACAGGAAAGGTTATAATATTTAAGATTCTTCTACTTTTCATATCTGTTATTAAAGATATGATTAATGCAAGAAAGAGAGTTGTATAAATCACTAACATTTTATCGACCTCTTTTCAATTAAAGCCCTACTAAATAGTAGGGCTTTACTTTTTGTTTAAATTAATTATGGTGTTGTAGTAAAGATGTTTGTAAACAGAGCAGTAATTTGTGTTCTTAATAAGCCAACCGCTACTGCTACTACTGCTACAACACCAGCTAATACCAACCCATACTCAGATAGACCTTGTCCTTCTTCTTCTCTCACCAAGTGCATCATTTTGTTCATCATTTTTACTTCTCCCCTATTCGTTTTTTGTATTTACTAGGTTGTTCGTTATGTTGAACACCTCGTACTCATATAATAATCCATTATTGAGAACAAGTAAATACTTTTTTTACCATAAACGTTCGCCTATTACCGACAAAACCGCGACATTTTTCGCTATTGTGAACCTTAACTTCTTAGTATATATTGTTTTTATACGTCACTATATACAGGAGGTTTTATATGAAGAACACCGTTAAAGACACACTATATCGAACAATTCCCTACTCCATCTCCACTGCTGATACATTTTTTTCACGCTTGAAAGGCCTTATGTTCCGGAAAGATCCTTTGGTAGAGGAAGGATTATTGATTACACCTTGCAATTCAATACATATGTGTTTTATGAAGTTTTCTATTGATGTGGTTTTTCTCGATAACAATAATAGAATTGTCAAACTGGTAAGTAGCATTCAACCTTGGAAATTCATTTCCCCAGTGAAGGATTCACATTCGGTTCTGGAGTTACCTGCTGGCAGCATTGCCGCTCTTCAGCTCGCAGAAGGGGAAATTATAAGACTATAAGTAAAAAGGACGAACCCCGGTTCCATTTTAGAAACCAGGATTCGTCCTTTATTTTTTATATCAACGCTTTTTTGTCCAGCCACTGTCCGAACTTTGTTAACCAGTTACCTCTTTGTGCCGGAGCCGGCTTGCAGAACACATGATATTCCAGGGATTTCAGGTAGAACATCAGGCGAAGGGCTGCAAATATGAAGCTGGCGAAAGCTCCTATACAGAAGCTGAGCCCGAACCATTCGATCCCTCCAGGAAGAAATGCTAGGGTTAAAGTCAAGTTGGTGAGGAAGAAAAGGATCGTGCTGTATAAGGCACCCTTTTGGTCATCGAAATACAATAACAACAAAAACATGATGAGCAGCATACCGTTGGCAAAGGCCCCGACTGCCGTCATACGGAACATGTTGACAAATTGATCATCCAGTCCCAATTGTCCAAAAATGTAGCCGGCAAGCACGATGATGACACCGGAGAATATCAACTGAATGCGAAAGACCCGCTGTATCTCCTGCCACAGGACGGTAACCATTTTTTCTTTGGCTTGACGGATTTGTTCCAGGGTCCCTCCTTCATTCACTGCCCGGAAGAAAGCAATGTATTTCAGGTAGAATCTTGTTTCAATTGAAACAACAAATAGAATGAGAATGGGCAGGATGGTGAGGTAGCTCCAAAAAATCGCCATATCGTACAAAGGGTGGACCAAGAAAGAATGTTGAATGACTTGAGCCCCTTCCCCAAACCATATCAGCCATGTACATATCCAAATGGAAAGGTTATACAAAATACCTGCACCCACTAACATCGGATACTTGCCAAAATACGAAAAGTATCCAAACTGATTTTCCGTTGCCCAATCCGGGAAAGTTTTCAGCAGGGAAATAAATAGAATGAACATCGTGACGGACATTCCTAAATAGAATCCTAGCAGCAACATGAACGGCAGCATATAATCGCCGGTGAAATAATCACTGTACCAGCATACCGTAAAGTTCGAGAGGATGGCGGCTGCTCCCCCGAACAAGAAGGCATTGACGATGATTTGATAATGTTTTGCCGCTGATAGAAACAGAAGCAATACCCATATCTGGTTGACCGTCAGAAACAGAAACAAAAGCACCGCCTTGTAAAGCAATGGGAGTGGCGAAATCACAGCAAAGACGCCCCATGACAATAAGGCCAGGACTGATATCACTTTTGTCAGCCCCAAAAATGCCGGAAAGATCAAAGAATACTTTTTCTCATAGATCAAGTCTGATACATATCGGGTCGCGGTGAGCTGCTGAGAGGAAAAAATAATCTGAGAAAAAATGAAACAGTAACAAACTGAAAAAATGAACAGTTCCCTCTCCCCTGTATTGACAGTGGAAAACTGGCCCAGTATGAACTGGATAATCCCGATGGCAGCGGTCATGATGATCCACGGCCCTGCTGTTATCAAGCTTGCGAATCCGTAGGCTTTCAGTTTCGAAGAGTAATAGTCTTTTTTAAATAACGGCTGAAGATGAAACCCGATTCCTGCCACTTGCTTCCCCTCTCTCATGGTAAATTACCGAATACGCTTCTGTTACTTGTGATATTTGATAGAATGCTTCCACCCTGTTTTGGCCATTCAGACCAAATCGGATACCTTCTTCAGGGTTTTCGTAATACCATTTAAGCTTTTCAGCCATTGCTTTTGGATTGACTGGAGGGACTACAAATCCCGCCTGCCCAAACCGGTCAGACCTTCCTCCATGGATCAGCTCAGTGCAGCACCCCACGTCAGTGGTGACCCAGGGGATTCCAGCTGCCATCCCTTCGAGTACCGCCAATGGCTGACCTTCCGAGATGCTGCTTAATACGCAGACATCTAAACTGGCAAGCATATCGACTATGTTAATCCTTCCCGTTAAAAACACTTCTTTTTCCAGTCCCAGGATATCAATCAGGTTCTGGCATTCCGATGCATACTCTTCATCTTCCTCCGTAGGCCCCATTATTAGAAATTCAAAGGGAATATTTTCTTCTTTAAGGTAGCTTGCAGAAAGAATCATCGTTTTAATGTCTTTTATGGGCACAACCCGGATAATTGCGCCAATCCTTAACTTTGTTCCTGAGTCTTGCTTTGCCAGTGCAGCGTATTTATGGAAATCAACTCCGTTTGGAATCACCTTCAGCTTCTCGGCCGGTGCTCCCAGATGCCTTTGGAAATCGCTGTTCTTTTGAAATAACGTGATGACATCATCCGCATGATCGTAAGCACTTGAAGACAGCTGGTAAAAGAATCGAATCCATTGCTTTTTGAAATCATGGGGAATCCAGCCCGCCTGAAGGATTTCCTCTTCCCGCTCCCTTCCATAGATACCATGCTCCGTTAAGATAAACGGTATATTCCGGGTAATCTTCAAATACGCCGCTACAAGTCCTGCATATCCCGTAGAGACTGAATGAATGATATCAACATTCGGAAAGGGCTGCTGCAGCAGATGAATAATAGGTGTAAGCTGGGATTTCCACATCGAGATATACGCTATGAATGAATGCATACCATTTTCTAATTGGTAACTTGACTCCATCATCTCCCAGAAAAAAGGACTGTTAAAAAATTGCTCGGCTGTTCCGACCTTGTCGGCATTCCCCAGAACGGCAAGAGCATGCTCATTAATTTTGTTGTAAAGGATCCATTGTTCCAGCTTCAACTTGTCATGATCGGTTAACTGCGCAGAAGGTTTCATGCTTTGCTTTTTCCCGTTCAGGTTAATGTCAGTTATACCAGTGACATTGGCAGGGATCTGATACCTACGGTCCTGCTCATTCCTTTCCTTTTCAGATAAGGAAATGATTTCAAATTCCTGGTCCGGCATACTTTCTATCAACATTTGAATCCAGCTTGAAACTCCGCCGCTGATATAGGGATAACTCCCTTCGGCTATAAGCCCTATCCTCATTGCATTGACTCCTTTATCTCCAATTTTGCTTCAGGCTCTTTCAGTTCTACCACATAGATATCTTCTGAGTCCTTTAATCGATTGACCGTTCCAAAGTCAAACTCTCCAGTATCCAGCATTTTTCCCTCCTCAATCCTGACAAGTAAATGCGATGGGTTGAGGATTTCATCCCCTGTAATATAAATGAATTGGTCCGAGTACCTAATATTGATCTCTCCTTCTTGATACTTCACCATCTTATTTCTTGCTTCCTGTGCTGTCAGGGGTTCGAGGTAAGGATAGTATTCAGATAATTTTTTCAAATTTTCTTCAAAACTCTTTCTTAATTCCATCCATCCTTCATCCCCGGCACGGTGCTCATCAAGCACATCATCAGGGTGAAAGAAGTGGGAGACCATTCCGAAGTTGGCAATGGCATCATTCTGGATGAACTCATCTTCTTTGGTAGGATTGTAGTTGCTCGTGATTCTCGGAAAGTTATAGACACCAGGGTATTGATCATTGAATCCAAACTCCTGAATGTAATCACCAAATTCAGGGTTTCCTACATACAAAGCAGAAATGATATTAATATTCGGCATGGCGTTCTGGAGTGCTTTCATACCCGTTTCATTTAAAACGTTTGACGGAGGGACATATGTTTCCAGTGATTGATTAGGGAAAAAGTGATCGAAAAGGTCCTTTGCCCTTGATAATCCTATTTCCATATGGGCTTGATCTTTCCAGGGCTTATAGCCAAAAGCGGGATTTATGTTTTCGTCTTTGGTAACCAGTGATTGATGGTTATAACCATGGAACCCAACCTCACCGCCTTCCTCCAATATCTGCCTGCCGTAGAACGTCATGCGGTTTTTCCCATTTTTTATTAAATCTTCTGCACTTAGTTCATCATCATCACGGTATGTCCCTATGAATGCACTGGTATATTTTAAATCATATTTCTTGCCCCAGCCTTTTACATCTTCCCACCATATCTTCTTATAGAAATCCGAGATAGACATATTAAATTGCTCTTTAATCGATTTGCTGGTACCTGCGGGGACCGGAGATGGAAAATCGTCGATGAAAATGACTTTTACAGCAGCTTGAGCCGTCACAAATGCAGGTGATGCCAAGCCTAATGAATGCAGCAGCAATCCCCTGACATCCTTGGAGCTTAACATTGTCGAATTCCAATAAACGACCTTCCCATTTCCATAAGGGTACGTCCAAAGCAACGGATTACCTTTGGAGGAAATATATGTTTTGGCATTGTCTTTTAAAGAAACTTTGATGATACTGTTTTCAGCCAATCCACTTTCCCCTTCTATCTCCACATAGCCAGGAAACAGGGGCCTGTCAAATTTCATTCCGAAAACAGGGGTCTTGGAAAAGCCGAATTCTTCCTCAATTCCGGCAAGTTCGTACCATTCCTTGTTGATGAAACGATTAGTGAAAACCAGGCGGCCTCCGTTCCTGACAAAAGATTCAACATGGCCATATGGCCACTCAGTTGAATTTTCCCCTGTCAGGACTAACAAATGGTAGGGAGATGGAGACAATGTTTCCAAATCCCCTGCAGATACAAACTTATAAGGTACTTTTGCATATTCCAGAGAATACCTAAGATTTTCTGCAACCTTAATTGAAAGGTCCGTATCATCCTTATAGATATATACTTTTAACTGCTCACCTTCCAAGTCTGCGTTTTTCTTAGACATGGTCTTAAAGTTCTTCTTTGCCACAACAATCGGAGAAACGACCTGATTAATGTTCTCTAATCGAAAAAGCTGAATGGCGATAATGGCAGCGGGAAACAAGAGACAAGCAATGATAAGTTTCAGGCTTATTTTCTTTATCATATGATTCCTTCCAATATAGTTAATGTGGTTTTGAGATTGCGGGGTATGACTTCCACCCTCACGTGCTGATTCATTTGCTGAATGACTTTTCGCAGATCCTGCCATTTCTCCCCATCATATAAATGTGTCACTGCACCGGCATACCCTTCATAATGGGCAGGGAACTTTTCAATTAATGTAAGATAAATCTCATAGGATTCTTCTTTATTCCCGGCACTCCTCATCAATTCGGCAAGCCTGTAATAAAAGAAATGGTTATCAGGAAACAATGAAACGGCATCTTCCAGACAGGTTATGTATTCTTCGGAAATGAGTTTCTTCCAATGATCACTCAACAACTCACTTTTTACGTAGTGCTCATACAAATTGGTGATCTCGACATAGCCCTTTTCAGACGCAGGAAGTAAGTTCTGCTTTAAATATTCAATCTGTTTCCTGAACATCTCCTGAACTGAATTTGTCGTTGTTGCCGCATAATGGACAATCTCCTGGTCGGGACTTTTAAGAGCGAGCCGCAGATATTTCCCAATCTTACTGACCCCCAGGTCTTGCATGCTCAGGATAAGGTCTTTTTGACGTTCAGTATCCGTCCCCATGAAAACCGAAGTAAGCGGGACAACTGACTCGTCCTTTCTTGCTTCTTCCTGGAGATAGTCGAAACGGACTTTAACGTGTTCTAAACCATCATTGTGACCAAGGTGCTCAGAAGCCTTTAAGGCTTTGCTGATTTTTAAAATCACCAGCCCAAATGCCAAACCAATTCCAGGCAGAAATATAGACATCCATATCACCCATACAAAAGGGCCTTTCTCTATATGGTTTTTTCCTGCAAATGTTTTGCAGGCGAATAGAACAACCAATGTATTGACCAGAACACCGAAGACAATAATTAAGGGAGACAAGTTAGCCATGACCGTTTTCCTCCAACCTAAATATTCGAATAAACCTTTTTACTTTCCTTCACCATCTCTTTCGACTGGCTTATCTGCTCTTGACAGTATGAAACCCATAATAACAGGGTCTGAAGCAGTTCCAGCTCGTAAGGATTCAACCGTTCCAAGCTCACTTTATTCATTGCCAGCACCCCGGTGACTTCCTCATTTTGAGAGATGACTCCAGCAATTTGCGGGACATTTTCTTCATCGGAAGAATTCCTTAGAATGACCGATTTTTGGGTGAGAAGCCTTTTAAAGAAAGGTGAATTACCTGTAAGAATATGGTCATCATTTCTATCCGTCTCTTTTGTTTTATATTTGATTTTCAATGAATGGCTGCGTCTATCCATTTCATATAACCGGACATCGTTCGTCTGAAAATACTCCGTAAGAGTATCCATCATATTGCCCATGATCCCTTCATAGTTATCGGAGTGGATCGATTTCATTAAATCAAAAAGCCTGGCCGGTGTATTTTCATACTCATAGATTTTTGACACTAAGGTCTTTCTGGAGGCTTCGAGAACATCCACCGTCTCTTTGAGAGTCATGGATTCCTTTTCCAAGTCATTGAACTCATCCTGCAAATCGTTATATCGTTCCTTGAATTTGGTTCCAAAAATACCGCTCACTGTAAAGGCAACAAGGTAGAGCATCAACCATTTTGCCTGGTCAAGATCATAGAATAAAAGAAGGACATCCGATCCTTTTATCCAGGTCATTACCACCTCATAGATCATGACGGTAGCAAGGCTGGCACCGCCTGTTTTCCAGCCGTACTGGATGGAGAATAAAAGAATCAAGAATAGGAACAGGCTCGACTTCCAAAAGTCAAAATCCCACCCCAGAAAGAATTCCACCGAAAATATAATGGCAATCGCAATGCTTAGCTCCAAACCCTTTCTTAATAACCCCCCACGCAAAGACAACATGTAAGCACTCCTTTTTATCTTTTTTGTAAAAAATAGTTAATTATGGGATATAATGAAGGTAGTTTTTTAGTGAGGTGACAGAATTAAAATATATGACTATAGCCACTGCCGGCATTATTATTCTTGTGTTCTATCTATATTCCAATCAATCAACCAATCCTAAAGAAATCGCTGATTATAAAATTTATTACGGGGCACCGAGTCCCCGGATCATCAAGGAAATGCAAAGCCTTGATATGGTGATTCTTGAAGCACATCACTATACAGCCAGCCAGATTGAGTCAATCAAGAGCAATGGGACCCTTGTGTTGAGCTACTTGAATGTGTTGGAGATTGATAACTGGAATGCAAGTGTCAGAGACAAAATCAAGGACACTGACTATTTCTATAGAAATGGTGAAAAAGTATATTACCCCAAATGGGATTCTTACCTGGCTGATATAACTTCTCCTCATTATCAGTCTTTATTAAAGGAAGAAATGAAAACCGATATCCATATCGGAAGTGTGGATGGTGTGTTTTTGGATACTGTCGGTGACATTGATAATGAGCATTCTACCGATCCTGTTATCTTGAAAGAACAACAAAAAGGCGTAACCGATCTGATTATGTATATCAAAGAAACGTATCCAGGTCTTTTGGTGGCGCAGAACTGGGGCTTTGACACATTAAAAAACTACACAGCACCCTACATCGATTTCATAATGTGGGAATCCTTTCAATCTGATATGGTTGCATCGAATCAATGGGCCTCCCAACAAATAAAGATTCTCCAGGACCTGAGGAAAAACTATGACTTTCAAGTGCTGACGGTTTCTTTTAAAAACAAAGTGCAGAGTGAAAACCTGGCTGCAGAAAACGGCTTTATTCACCTCCATACCAACAAAGATTATTTAAAATGGTAGCTTAAGATGTGTCACCTGCTAAGTATTTCACCGGAGTGAAATTTAAATTTGTTCTTAATAGAGAACCTTTAGTTATTATAAAATGTCCTAACGTATAATAAAACCTTTATTTCTTCCTTATATTACCATTTTATTACTGCCTTCCTTTTATTTCCTTTAATTCTCATAACTTTTCTTACTATTGCGACTGGCTGCTATTAAGATCTACTTCCTTAGTTGAAAAACCTAAAGTAACAAAACCCAAAAAACTGACAAGCTGTCAACTTCTTGGGTTTGAAATTATTTTAATAGCGTACCTGCGTTCTTCAATATGCTGTGACTCTTAAGGCGTAGGAGTCAGTGGCTTAGAGCAGGAAGCTTGTGGAACCTCTTTATATCCTTCCGGGTTCCTGGACTGCCACTTCCAAGAGTCCGCACACATTTCTTCCAGACTCCTTCCAGCCTTCCAGCCAAGCTCTCTTTCAGCTTTTGATGGGTCAGCATAACACTCCGCTATATCACCAGGTCGCCTGGAGACTATACGAAACGGGACGTTTTGTCCACTCACTTGTTCAAAAGCTTCCACCATCTGTAGTACACTATAACCTTTGCCTGTTCCCAGATTATAGGCTTCCACTCCCCTTGATTTAAGCACTTTATGTAAGGCTTTTAAGTGACCCTTTGCTAAGTCCACCACATGGATATAGTCCCTTACCCCTGTACCATCCACTGTATTATAATCATTGCCAAATACATTAAGGATTTCCAACTTGCCCACTGCCACTTGTGTAATATAAGGCATAAGGTTGTTAGGGATTCCATCAGGGTCCTCCCCTATAGCACCACTCTCATGAGCACCGATGGGATTAAAGTACCGCAAAAGGGCAATGCTCCATTCTTGATCGGCAGTGAAGACATCCCGCAAAATTTGTTCAATCATAAGTTTTGAATGGCCATAGGGATTTGTCGCACTGAGAGAGAAATCCTCCATAATCGGCACTTCCTCAGGTATGCCGTAAACCGTGGCTGAAGAACTGAAGACCAAATTCTTCACGCTGTATTTCTGCATCATTTGAGCAAGAATCAGTGTCGAAGTAATATTATTGTGGTAATAGTGCAAAGGCTTTTCAACAGATTCCCCCACTGCCTTTAAGCCAGCAAAGTGAATCACTGCTTCAATATTATTCTCCTCAAATACAACTTCCACGGCAGCACGATCCAACAAATCTACCTTATAAAACTTCAACTCTTTGCCTGTTACAGCCATGATTCTTTTTAAAACTTCTTGCTTACTGTTAGAAAAGTTATCAAGTACGATGACATCCCAACCAGACTGAATCAACTCTATACAGGTATGGCAGCCAATATATCCTGTGCCTCCAGTTACTAAAATAGACGACATGAATGAACCTCCAACTTTTTTGATATAAGGATCGATCCGCATATTAAAGTTTATTAATGAAGCAAGAGAACTCTTTACTCTTTCCATCCTTATTTACCAATATATTATATAGAACAATTTTTTCTTAATAAAGAATTTGATAGCGACAGATATTGCAGGGTAATTGTCGAAATGTCTTTCAACTCTTCAAACATAAACAAGAGCCTTTTACATTATAAGGAAAAATTTACATTTACACAGAAGTTGTCTTGAAGTAAAATCTTTATTGGGAACGTTTTTGTTTTTAATAAAGAACGAAACGATCACTTTACCGCTAACCTTTACTGTCAGGAGGAGATGAAAGGATGAAATAATAATAGGCTGCTTCTTGCTATATCCTTTTTCAAAAAGGGGTGTCCCCCGCAAAATAATCTGGATGGTGATCATATTAATGACTGCAAAAAAGATTTTTTCTATTTTATTAATCTTCACACTTATTTTTGCTTTCTTTGTGAGTGTTCCGGAAAGCAGTATCGCCAAGAAGTCACCGGAGAAAGCTTCCTCCACCAAAGACGGCTGGAGTTCACTTCAACATAAAATTACTGATGATTCTCCTGCCGGTATTAAATCCTTGAAAAAAAGCATCAAGGAAAATGCCCAAACCGCCAACTTTGCAGGAACAGAGAATACGCTTGCAGCGGCAGGTAATGCTGTCAAGAACCCAAGGAAGATGGAAATCCTCCTAATAGCCGCGACTGAAGAAGAACCTTCCTACTCAGCAGCTGTTGATTCCCTGAAACGGATCGGGATTCCCTATAAGACCCTGATTGCATCGAAAGAAGAACTGACACCTCAGTTGCTCGTTCCCGACGGTTCTTCAACCGGAAATTTCCAAGGGGTCTTGCTGACAACCGGAAATCTTGGTTATCAAAGTTCTCCTGGAGTTTGGGAAAGTGCCTTTACGTATGAAGAATGGCAAACCTTATGGAATTACGAAGCCCAATATGGGGTCAGGCAGGCCGTGCTTTATACTTATCCAGGCAGCTATCCCGATAATTATGGACTTATAAGTTCAAACGGTGCATCTTCAGACCTTGAAGCTGTTCTGACAAAAGAGGGGGCAGAAACATTCTCCTACCTTAATCCCGATATCAAAATCGGCATAAAAGGAGCATGGACTTATCAGGCAGCCCATGAGGAAGGTGTCACCCCGCTTCTTAAATCCACAGAGGGATATACTCTTGCAGTCTTGAAAAACTATCCGGACGGCCGGGAAAGCATTGCCTTGACAATGGACCATAACCCGGATCAAATGCACACCATGCTCTTAAACTATGGAATTATAAACTGGCTGACAGATGGCTTGTTTGTAGGACAGCGAAAAACCTACTTAAGTATACAGCCGGATGATATCATGATTCCCGATGACCTTTGGGATCCAGTGAAATTAAGTGATGAAACAGGGCTTGAATACAGAATGACAGGTAACGATTTCAATACCATCACGAACTGGCAGAGACAGTTTTCTTCTCACCCTCTTTTCAATGGTTTCATGATCGAATGGCCGTTTAATGGGGAAGGCGCAGCTGCAGGAGATTCGCTCACCGAAGCGATCATCGCTAATCAGGGCGAGTTCCGCTGGATTAATCATACTTGGAATCATATGCTGTTGGAAGAAACCACTTATGAAGAAACAGTAAGGCAGATCGTTAAAAATAACAGGCTCGCCACCAATTATAATTTCACCAATTACAGCAGAAAGGCCTTAATCACTCCAGAAGTGTCAGGCTTGAACAACCCTGCTGCCATGAAAGCCGCATACGATAAAGGTGTCCGTTATGTGGTGTCTGATCCATCCAGGGGCTCAAGCGAACAAAGCCGCCTGCCAAACACCGGAATTCCAAATGCGCATCAGCCTGGCATCCTGATGATTCCGCGTTACGCAACCAATATCTATTACAATGCTTCAACACCAGAGGAACAAACTTCAGAATATAACTATCGCTATAAATCTTACTGGGGCCGTGACTTGTCTTACAGCGAAATCATCGATTTGGAAAGCGATCAATACTTAAGGTATATGATCCGCTACGACATCAATCCGCTGATGTTCCACCAGTCCAATGCGCGTGCGTATGACAACACCCACTCCCTGCTGAGTGATGTGCTTGACAGAACGCAGCAGAAGTACAGCGAACTGGTCAACCTTCCTGTCATCAACCTGTCGCAGGAGGAAATTGGAAGAAAGATGCAAGAACGAATGAACCTGAACGACGCTAGTGTGACTGCAATCTATTATCCAGGAGATAAAATCACCATCACTTCAAACCTTAAAGTGTCTGTTCCGCTCACAGGTGTAAACCTGAGCGGCGCTGAAAGTTACGGCGGCCAGTCCATTTACTGGGCGACGGTGCCTGCCAATAGAACCAAAGTTTTTCCGCTTAACCAATAATATAATAGTAAGCAGAAATTTTGAGACGGTGCTGTTATGGCGCCGTCTTTTTGATGTTTATCTCCACTAAAAAACCCTGTCAAAACAGAAATTCTACTGCTTGGACAGGGTGCAATCCCGGCTTACCACTTATTATAATAGGAGCCCGCCGGGTTATAATAATTTTTAAAGCCGTACTTTTCTGCGATTTTCCTGCTTCTTTCTTCATCTTCAAAAGTGATGGTAAAAACCTCGGTGCCATATTTCTCTCTGTTCTTGACCAATTCCTGGATCTTTTCCTGTGACCAGTTATCGCTCCTGATGTACGGCGCATCAAAGTCCTCCCACATAATGAAATCAACGTAGGGGGAAGTGTATCCGGTCAGGGTGTCAAATCCCCAATTCTGTCCGATTGAAAGCTCAGGAAACTCCGACTTGATCCGCTTCATAAAATTTTTCATAGCCTCTTGCTGCCGCTTCAGGGTTTCCGGATTATCGGAAAATTGATCATCGATATTTCCAACAGTATCAAGGAAAACGCCATCAAGCCCTTTATCTGCCACTTGCCTCTTGATCTCGTCAATTAGCACATCCTGATATTTTGAGGAAGTCATATCCGTTAAGTAGGAATCCCACTGAGAAAAATAAACCCTTTTACCGTCTTTATGATAAAAATCACTTTCTTCCAGCTGCCTGAATAAATTCTTGTTCCACTTATCCGCTTCCATTGCATTGATATATCCGTAAACAATAGTCCCGCTCTGCTGTGCCTCCTTGATATACCGCTTATCCATTACCACCGGGTCAACAATAACCATATCCATCTGTTTCATCTTTTTTAAAATAGAACTGCTGCCTTTATCAAGATAGTACTTGTAATTCACAACACCAGCCAACTCATTTTTCACTGCTTTCTCCGCTCCTTCAGAATGCATTGCAGCTTCTTCAACTTCATCATGAGAGATCTCTTCAGCATTCACCAGACAGCCTGCGATTATGCTGATGGCTGCAAGACCCGCCATTAGTGGAAACTTTCTCAACCCTACCACCTCAATTTTACTATTCGTTCTTTAAAAAGAACACCATAAACTTGATTATAATCTCTATCGCCTAAATTACAATCAATTATAAGAGATTTTTTTCGACAGAAGTACATAGGAGAAGAGCAGAGACTACTGATTTTTTTATAAACTGACAGGGCAGAAAGAAAAGGCTGAGATTAAAAAATCTAATCTCAGCCTTTTGGTGATTGATATATTTCTTAATACCCTTCCGGATTCTGAGACTGCCATCTCCAGGAGTCTTCACACATTTCCTCCAAACCTTTCTCAGCCTTCCATCCAAGTTCTTTTTCTGCTTTAGTTGGATCTGCATAGCATTCAGCAATATCACCAGGTCTGCGTTCGCTGATGCGGTACGGCACCTTTTTCCCGCTTGCCTTTTCAAAAGCTTCAACCATCTGAAGTACGCTGTAGCCATTTCCTGTTCCAAGGTTGTATGCTTCCACACCTGGATTTGTCAGGACCTTATCCAGGGCTTTCAAGTGGCCCTTCGCTAAATCGACGACATGGATATAATCCCTTACCCCAGTTCCATCCGCTGTTGGATAGTCATTCCCGAACACACTCAACTCTTCCAGCTTCCCTACAGCCACTTGAGTAATATATGGCATTAAGTTGTTTGGAATACCATTTGGATTCTCCCCGATTGTTCCGCTCTTATGAGCCCCGATTGGATTGAAATAACGCAGAAGGGCAACACTCCAGCTTGGATCGGATACAAAAACATCCTGCAGAATCTGTTCGATCATCAATTTTGTCTGTCCGTATGGATTCGTTGCACTAAGAGGAAACTCCTCTGAAATTGGCACTTGTTTTGGCATACCGTACACCGTTGCCGAAGAACTGAAGACCATCTTTTTCACGTTATGCTTCTTCATGACCTCAGCAAGCACCAAAGTTCCTGTTATATTATTATGATAATAATATAATGGTTTTTCAACCGATTCACCGACCGCTTTTAATCCCGCAAAATGAATGACCGCTTGTATATCATTTTCTGAAAAGACTCGATCGACCGCTTCTTCATTCAGCAGATCCACTTCATAAAATTTAGGACTCTTGCCTGTAATGGCTGTCAATCTGTCCAACACTACCGGATTGCTGTTAGCATAGTTGTCCAAAATAATGATATCGAAGCCTGCTTCAATCAATTCAATACAAGTATGGCTTCCTATATATCCCGTGCCTCCAGTTACCAAAATAGACGACATAAAAACCCTCCAACATTAATTCTATATAATCATTCACACGTCTCTGTATTATACACTATTTTCCGGCTGGAAATGGATTAATTATTCCAGATACCCATTAAGTTTTCCTTTCAATCTCGTGACAAGGATGGAGGGGATATTCATTTTCCTGCCGAGTCAAGAACAAAAGTGCAAGCGCCTTGATCAGCCCCCAACAGGCATAAGACGAGCCGGCGGGAAGGTCACTCTTTTGACCTTCTTGACGCATCGGCTTATGACCCGAGGGGCTGGCGCTGGCGCTGGATGAAGATATCAATCTTTGTTATCCACATCCTGAGACTTTTATAAGTTCCTATACAACAGAAAAGGTGCCGGGAATCCGGACACCTTTTGTTGTATAGAAATGAATCTTTTCTACTTACTTAACTGCTCTACAACTGATTGGTTAATCGCGTTCTCTCCGCCAAGGACGTTGAATTCATTAGCATTAAGGGCGTCGAGGGCAGCTTTTGTTTCATCAGGAAGCATACCTGGTTTCACAAGTACCATGGAGGCATTATGCTTAGCAGCCAGGACTGAACCTGCAAGAGCATCTGCAAAATCTGCACCTGTAGCTACATAGACGCGGTAAGACGGCATTAGTTCTTCCGCAATAACAGCTGCTGTACCATATCGATTTTCACCAGCATATCGTTCAGCAGAAGGAAGATTGCCAAATACCTTGGCATTTACTGCACTTGGACCGCCGACAACGATAGTATCTTCAACCCCTTTAAGGGCATTGCTTGTTTCTCTTGGAAGTTTGTCTTCCTCTGTCAACAGAATCGGATATCCGTTACGTGCAGCATAAGATGCTACGGCAAGGGCGTCAGGGAAGTTGTTCCCGTTAGCGACCACAGCCTTTTCAGGGGAACCGCCCATTCGTGCAGAAATATTCGCAGCTGTCTCCCAGCGATTTTCGCCGCCGATACGCTCAACATCAAGCCCCATTCCTTCAAGCTGATATCTTACATAATTGTCAACCGCTGTTGTTCCGCCAAGGATGATGACTTTTTTCGCGCCAAGACGTTTAATTTCTTCTTTCACAGAACCTGTCAATACTTCTTTATCTGTTAACAGCATTGGAGCATCCAGACTGTAAGCCAATGGAGCTCCTGCAAGAGCATCCGGGAACGCATCTCCGCGGGCAAGCACAACAGTATCAGCGCTTGTCCATCCTGCTTTTGAAACTTCGACTGCTGTTTCATAGCGGGTTTCTCCATGGATACGTTCTGTTCCTGCTTCTACTATACGGGATTCAATTTTCGGATCTACATTTGCATGATTTTCAAGGTATTCCATGAATACTTGATAGTCAACAAAGAACAGCTCCTTCATACGCCCGTCTTCTTTCGCTTTACCGAACGTCTCATATCCATCACCGCCGCCAGCTATATAAGCATTAGTAGCAACTGTATACATTTTATCAAGATCAATAGGTTCATAACCTTTATCAGATTTTACTTTTACACTTGTAACACGTTCACCTTTTGGAAGTTCTGCATCATAAGCAAATTTCATTCCTGCAACTTGCGGGAAACGTCCAGCAATGTTCTCAATATCACTTACTCCGTTTTCAAGGGCAGCAATGATTTCTTCTCCAGTTAAATCAAGTGTAACCAATGTGTTTCCAAATGGCATTGTAGTCAGGACTTCTTCCATTGATATAGGGCCGGCATCGATTGACGCACGGATCCCTCCTGCATTTTGGATCGCAATGGTGGCATTTCCGCCATTCTGCTGGGCTTTTTCAAGCATGGAGTCAGCAATCAGATTACCTAAGTTGGTTTCTCCTAAACGGACACTATTACGCTCACCGTTCAGGAATGTTGCTGAAGAACCAACAATTGTTTGCTTCATTTCTTCGATTGGTCCTTTCAGCTCGTCAAGTGCTGCCTGTGCTTCAGGATCTGCTTCGATTACATAGTTTTTGTTGGCATCTTGTGCGTTAAGATCTATTAAGGTTTCATCCCATGAACCATCAACAAGAACCCCATTTTCATCGAATGATACTTGAAGATCTCCAAGATAGTTGCTGTACTCATTCGCCTGCACCACAATTGTTGGCTCAGCATTTACATCATCTTTCTCAATCTCGACCGCTTCTGATAGTTTCGTATGACTGTGCCCGCCGACAATAACGTCAATGCCGTCGACACTTTCACCGAGTGTTACGTCATAGTTGTATCCAAGATGAGTCAGTGCGACAATCTTATTGATGCCCTCAGCTTCAAGCATAGCAACTGTTTCTTCAGCTTTTTGCACATAGTCTTCAAATACGACTGTATCCCCAGGACTGGAAAGAATGGCTGTCTCTTCAGTAGTCAGACCGAAGACACCCACTTTTTCCCCGTTCACTTCCAGAATGGAAGCAGGATAAACTTTTCCGCCTTCCCCTGGCTTCCCGATTTCATTTTGAACTAATGGACTGATGTCTGCATTAGCACTGAAATCGATATTTGAGCTTAGAATAGGGAATTCAGCTTGTTTAATGAAATTTGCAAAGGCTGCAGGACCGTCGTCGAATTCGTGATTACCTGGAATCATCGCATCGTATCCGATCATGTTCATAAACTTTACGTCTGCAAGCCCTTTATATTTATTGTAGTAAAGAGTCCCTGAGAAGACGTCGCCCGCATCCAACAGTATGGAATTCTGGCGCTCTGCACGGAGGTCCTTAATCGCCGTGATGCGGCGTGCCACATTATCAAGATGTGCATGTGTGTCGTTGGTATGCATAATGGTCAGGTCAAAGTTATTTCCAGTCGCAGCTTCTGTATCTGCCGGTGATATTGCAAAAATTCCAGCTGCAAGTGCTGCGGTGGACAAAACTCCATATAATGGTTTTTTCATATTCATTCGTATCCCGCCCTTTGTTAATTTTAATCTTGCATCTTGAAAACCTCTTAATAAACTAATACGTGGAAGAATAGGATTTCCGTCATCTTATAACCCGGTTTCTATGTAACTAAAATCGACAATAGGACAGCCAAACTCCCGTTAGGCGGGTGTGTTCGGCACAGTTACAAGAATACTTGATTAAGAGATTTTCGTTTTATCACTTTAGAACCCCTTGTGATTCCTCCTCCTATATTCAGTTTTCCGTGAAAATTCCTACAACATCTACTAGTATAATACATATTTCTGCAAATTTCATAAATAATATGTAAAAATACCTATAATATTCCATGTTATTTCCTTCACAAACTCTTAATCTTTTTAAATCCGGTCTTGGAGACTGTGGATTCGGGTGGCTGGGAATGGCGGCTTTAGTTGGGGGAGGGTACTGCAGGGATTTAAGTGGATGCTGGACGGAATCATTTTAAGGACCATTATTTTCACTTCTTTTGATGCAAGAATAGATCCTCTTAAGGGCATTATTTTCTTTCCGACTCTCTTTTAATGATGGTAAAGACCTTCTTTGGCGGCATCATTTTCTACCCGCTCGTCTTTTGATGACGGTATAGACCCTCTTTGAGGACATCATTTTCAATCAGCTCCTCTTTTGATGCGGGCATAGACTCTCTTTGGCGACATCATTTTCAATCAGCTCCTCTTTTGATGCGGGCATAGACTCTCTTTGGCGACATCATTTTCAATCAGCTCCTCTTTTGATGCGGGCATAGACCCTCTTTGGCGACATCATTTTCAATCAGCTCCTCTTTTGATGACGGTATAGACCCTCTTTGGCGACATCATTTTCAATCAGCTCTTCTTTGATGTTGGTAAAGACCTTCTTTGGCGGCATCATTTTCAACCCTCTCCTCTTTTGATGCTGGCATAGACCCTCTTTGGGAGCATCATTTGCCTCCCGCTCCTCTTTTGATGATGGCATAGACCTTCTTTGAGGACATCATTTTCATCCCGCTCGTCTTTTGATGACGGTATAGACCCTCTTTGGCGACATCATTTTCTCTTTTTCTGCTTTTTGTGTACCTTGCTCCTCGAGCAAGAGACATCATTTTGTCTTTTTCAGCTTTTGATGTACCCCACTTCCCGAGCGAGAGACATCATTTTCTCTTTTTCTGCTTTTGGTGTACCCCGCTCCCTGAGCGAGAGACATCATTTCCTCTTTTTCAGCTTTTGATGTACCCCGCCCCCTGAGCGAGAGACATCTTTTTCTTTTTTTTAGCTTTTGATGTACCCCATTTCCCGAGCGAGGGACCAGCAAAAAAACCCCGCTCTCAACGAGAGCGGGGTTTGTGAATCTATTATTTTACTAACTCTTCAATCTGTGCTTTCACTGCTGCTGAAATTGCGTTTTCACCGCCAAGGATTTCTGTTGACTGGATTGCCGCATTTTCCATGATGGCTGCTGTTTCTGCAGGGAGTTTGTCTTTGCGGGTCAACACCATCGTGCTTCCCGTTTTCGCTGCATATGCAGAACCGGAAAGGGCATCTGCAAATTCTTCACCAGTAGCCACTACTAATTTAGCAGGCTCGATATTGAAATACTCAACAAAGTTCGCTGCTGTTTCATAGCGGTTTGCACCACTGATTCGAGTCTTGAATTTATTCGGCAGTTTTGTAAACACGTCATTTGATACTGCCGCTGTTCCGCCGACAACAATTACCTGTGGAATTCCTTGTAGTGCATTAAGGGTTTCTTCTGGCAATTTATTGTTTTCTGTCAGGAAGATTGGATAGCCATTTTCTGCTGCATAAGAAGCGATTGCTAATGCATCGGGGAAGTTTTTCCCATCCACAACAAATGCTTTCTTAGGAGCAAATAGCTGCTTGCCTACTTTTGCTGCTGTAGCATAGCGATTATCTCCTGCAATACGCTCAACAGTGATACCTTTGTCTGCCAGTGTCGTAGCTGCTGCTGCTGAAACTGCTGACTTTCCACCAAGGATAATCACTTTGCTGGCACCCAGGCGTTCAATTTCCGCCATAGTAGCAGGATCGATTGCTGCTGACTTCGTTAAAAGAATCGGAGCATCGAATCTCTTCGCCAGTGGAGTCCCCACAAGAGCATCCGGGAATGCATCACCACGGACCAATACTACTGTGTCAGCACCTTCAGTCCAACCTTTTTTAGAAATCAAAGCGGATGTTTCATAACGGTTTTCACCATTTACACGTGTTGCGATTTCTTTTTCAGGACTATCTCCAGCTGAAGCAAAATCATCTGCTCCGCGAGGTTTTAATTGGTAAGTACCGTTGAATTCACCAACAATACCTCTTACATCCACTTTATCTCCATTGGCAAAAGCAAAGTCTGCAAATTTCAAGCCTGAACGGTTATCTACACGCACAACGATAGATTGTCCATCTTTTGTGGCTGTAAATTCAAATGTTCCATAGTCGTTTGTTTGTGTTAATTCAGAGATGGTTGCACCCTGAATCATAACAAGTTCACCTTCTGCGTCTTCATTGATCTCAGCAGGAGTCAGTACTTGATACTCAGGCAAAGTCCCGTCTCCGAGAATTTCAATTGCTGAAATGTTGGATAGCTGGAATTCACCATTGTACTCAGCTGTAATACCTGTAACCGTTACGTGGTCTCCAAGCTTCACGTCGCTGTTCGAACCTTGGTATACATAAGTTCCGCCGCTGTTATCCTGTACGTAGAATGCTTTTGAGCCCCATACTCCTGGTGTAGATGTAACAACACCTTCGATTTTCACTTCCGCACCAAGTTCTTTAGCTCGCGCTTCAGAAATGGATACTTGCTCAACTTCTGGTTCCGGCTCAGGTTCAGGAGTCGCTTCAACTGCTGCAACGTCTTCAACTTGACGTACTTTTACCTGGTAAGTTCCGTTGTAGTCGGATGCAATACCTGTTACATTCACTTTATCTCCTACAGCAAAACCAAAGTTATCAGATGAAAGTCCACTTCGATTGTCTACACGAACATCAACTGTTTCTTCACCTTTCTCAATTGAGAATGTAAAAGATTTGTATTGATCTGGAGTTCCGATTTCTTTAATCGTTGCTTCCTTCACTGATACTAGCTGGCCTTCTGTTTCTTCATTTACTCCGGCCGGTGTTACTTCAAGTGCTGCCGGCACTGTATCAACACCTGTTTTCTCAATGAAAGTCAGGTTGCTGACTTGGAATTCTGCATTATATTCCGCAGCTGTACCTGTCAGTACAATATGATCACCGATTTGGACATCGAATTCATTTTGGAAAACGAATGTTCCTCCTGTGGAATCCTGCATGTAGAAGGACTTCTTGCCCCAAGCATTCGCTCCAGTTACAGTACCTTCGATTGTTACCGTTTCACCTGTTTTTCCACGTGCCTCTGAAATCGAGATTGTTTCCTTCGTGATTACTTTAGAAAGTTCACGTGTATCACGTACACGGATACGCTTTCCGTCACTGAAAGTGCTTGTTATCCCGATTGCTTCAAGAGTTTCACCAACTTCAAGTGCTGGAACTGCTCCTGTTTTTTCTACGATATATCCATCAGTGAATACAAGGATATCGCCGCTGCCATCATTGATGACGTATGACTTTTCGTCATATTTGCTTACCACTTTACCTGTTACTTTTACAAGCTCGCCCTGGTTCTCTTCAAGAGCTGCTTCACTAGTTGTCATCTCAGCAGGTGCCACTGGCTCGCCTTCACCGATTTTAATGACATCTTGTTCAAAGCTGCCGAATTCAAGCTCAAGGTCGCCTTCAAACATTTTGATTTTTCCGTATACGCGTACCTTGTCTCCAAGTTTCAACGCATTTTCATCCGGAATTTCTTTATAAGCAAAGATACCGCCTGTTTCGTCCTCAATGTAGAATGCATCGAAGAATGTAGCTGTATCACTTGTTACTGTTCCTTCAACGACTACGGATGTCCCGTTTGGAAGATCGCGTGCATCGCCAATATTTTCAACTGTAACTTCACGGTCAGCCAACCAGTTGATGGAGTTAAGCGCCATTTCATCGTTACCTTTTGGCTCGTATCCTTCATCTAATTGCTTATCATTGAAGATGTTCATACCGGAAACAACAATTTTTCCGTCGCCAATCGTTTCAGAAGCGATAGCTGGAATAGCAGATCCGCCTGTCTCGTCAGATACTTTGTCGTATGTGTATCCGCCGCTCACATAGTTTTGATATGTTGTTTCATTACCATGTGCAAGAACTGTTACCGTATCACTGTTTGTTAGTGGTTCGTTACCTACTTTATAGAGAGACGCCCCGCTGTAGTAATCAACGAATGATACTTTATCAGTGATATAGTTGTTTACTGGGTCTGGATATAGTCGTACCGCAAAAGGCGATTGACTTGGGTTACTCCAGAAGTTCCCATGCTCACTTACATCAAAAATCCCATCATTACTAATCTGAATTTCTGATCCCATTTGTTTCAGGAGATCATTATTAATCTCAATGTCTTTATTATTGTGGTTACTCTTACCTGTGAAAAATGCAGATCCACCATTTTGAACAAATGCGCTAACTGCTGCATTTTCATCGGCAGTCAGGTCTTTGCCATTCGGCTGAGTCATGACAAGCACATCCACAGTAGATAGTAATTCAGGAGTCAATGCCTCCGTGTTTTCAATCACTTCATATCCTTCATTGCGAAGGTCTGTTTTAAATGTCCCAAGGTTGTTTGCATATTTTCCTGGATCTGTAGATGTGTTGTCATTGTTATGACTTGCATCCACTAATACTGTGATACCAAGAGGTTCTTTGACAACAACTGTTTTTTCATAACGGTTATCCGCTGCAACATCTGTTCCAGGAGCATCGAATACCGCAATGATTTTGTGCTCTCCGCCTACAGGAGATGACCACTCTACAGCAGCTGTCTGAACTGTTTTTGGAGCTAAACCTGTAATTGTTTTTGTGCCAATATAATTCGCTTCTGTAACATCATCATAATAGAATTTGACATCTAAAGAGTCGATTTGTTCTGTCCCCAGATTCGTGATACCAGCTTCCAATTTTACAGGAGTTCCGCTGATGATCGTTTCCCCGACTACACCGATACCGCTGATTTTCACATCATATGGTACTTCTTGCGACCAGATTGGTGCAGAGTAGATTCTCTCTCCATCTGCCTGTGTCACACGTACAACGAACCATTGCTGGCCGGATACTTTAGCCGTTGGAGTCCAAGTGAATTCCTTTGTATTTGGTGTCAGTGTATCAACAACTTCTTGTCCGTTTGTTAAAAGCTCAACTTTTGTAACGGTATCATCTGACTTATAGTCAGCTTCAAGATAGTCATATTCAGGCATACTTCTGTCTTCGGCAACCAGGTCGTTTCCGGAGATTTCGAAATTAAGAGTTTCTCCTTCTACTGTTGCACCCATATAAAGACCGTTCGCTTTAAAATCAAGAGTCGCATTAGGGTCCTCGGACATATAAAGGCGAAGGTTTCTCATTGAATTTAAAAGAGAGGGTTCAGAAAGATCGTTTGAAACGATTACTGTTCTGACATTTGTTTCTCCCCATGTAGCATCATGGTTATCTTCCCCATAAGTAGGAGCAACGTGCCATCCTAAATCAAGGGCATTGAAGAAAATATCCTCTTGGTTGTCATAAGAATAATGACCAGAACCATTTCCTACTTCAATCATTGTAAATAATTGATCGACACCCGCATCATATGGCATGAAACCATTGAATGCTCCTTCAGGCCAGCCAGGATGGTTAAACTGCGCTGCGATGTCATCATATTGAAGGATCCACGCATAGTACTCATTCAGGTTTTGGTACTTTCCACCGTTTTGTTTACGGTCGATGAAGTTGTCTGTTCCAAATACATTTGAGTGACCCCAAGTAGTGGATGTCATTTCAAATGCAGGGAATACAGCAAATTCGTCATTTGTATATTGTTCAGCCAAGGCTTTTGTATCCTGCCACTCTTTGCCGCCTGTACGCTCAGGCATACCGTTGTTATCAACAGTATCTTTGTCGATCAACTCTGGATCGATATCATGGGAGTGGTCAGAGAAAGCAAACCAGTCATACTGATATTTCTTTGCTGCAATCAGAGCTTCTTCCGGTGTACCGGATCCATCATGAGAAATGTTTGTGTGGTTATGAGTTGATCCGCGATAATGATTACCACCAGCGAATGCTTTTACCACTTCAAACGTCCATGTATGTTCTGAAGAGTTGCCTTTTGTATCTTGAACAGTTACGACAACTGTATGCTGACCCACTGCCAATTCTGTAGCAGGAGTATAGGAAACAATTCCTCCAGCGAATGTCGCTTGTCCAGTTACGTCAGTACCATCTACGGTTACAGTGATAGAAGATTCATCCACACCGCTTGGATCTTCGATTGCCGCGGTGATAGCAGGCTGTTTGTTTTCTACCATAGAAAGGTTCATAGGTGTTTCCCTGCTGACAGCCGGTCCTTCTGTATCTTCAGAAACAGTTACAGTCATTGGTTCAGCTGCTGAACCGACATGTTTCGTTTCTTCACCCTTTACAGATTCAATATAATAATCGAATCCTGCAGCAGGAACCTCACTTGCTGATAGAGTAGCAGAGTAAATGTTTTCCTCTTGACTCTCCATTACTATCGCGCTATAATTTTCACTTCCTGTTGCACGGTAGTAAAGTGTTACGGTTTCAGCACCTTCTGCCATTGCTGTAAAAGTAACATCATTTCCACTGTACACATCTGTGATCGCTTGATGAGTCAATGTGAACGGCTGTACTTCCACTACATCATCAGCAGAACGCGGCATCACTTGATAACCGGATTCATATGGTGATGAACTATCATACTGACCAACAACCCCTGTCAGCTGATAGGTTTTCCCTTGTATGAATGTGGAAGCCACATTGATTTTCGTTGCTGACTTGACACGCGCTGTGACCAGCTTGCCGTTCTCATCTTGAAGAGTCACGTTAAGATCGCCAGTTCCTGATTGAACATCAGATGCTTTCCCAACGATGGTCACAAGGCTACCTTCAAGTGCTTCAGCTGTTGCATAGTCATTTAGACCTGCAATGGTTGCATCTTTTGGAGCCGGCACTTCTGCTGTACCTGTTTTTGTAATGGCAGAAGGTGAAATTTCTGTTAACCCATTATAGAAAATGACTTCACCTGTGACTTCAATTGTGTCGCCGATGCTGTATGTACCCTCAGCGATTACACCATCGTACAGGTTCACGCCCCCAGTAGCATCTTGTACATAATATTCTTTTGAACCAAAAGCTGCAGTGACAGTGGCAGTGAATTTAACGTGACTGCCGATTAATGAAGGTGTTCCTTCAGCATCGTTTGCGCGAATTTGGTCGATTGTAACTTCTTTTACCTCTCCGTCTGCTGGAGGAGGTGTTGTTCCGCCGTCTGTATCGCGGGAGTTTTTCGGTGTAACAGGGCTAATAGCTGAAAAATCCGTCGAATTATTGTCAGTATCAACATTCACATCATTCCGCTGGGCACTTTTTTCAGCAGAAAGAGATGGAGTTGCACCGCTTCCTTCGTATTCGTTGGCATCACCGTAACCGACAAAATCTACGATATCACTATCGTTCTTATCCGTAATTGCATCTTTATTGCTTGCCAATGCGACTTTAGCACTAGAAGCACTCATGGAAGTATTTCCTGTCGCATCTGGAGTAGGAAGGTCTAATGTTCCCCCGTTCCCAGCAGCTTGTTGAATTAGGTAATATCCTTTTGCTGGTATCGTTCCTGCCAATGAAGTCGGAGACCATGAGGTTCCTGACTTAGAAGCATACTGAACCGACCAGCCATCAAGACTGATAGCAGCATTCGTAGGATTATAGAGCTCGATAAAATCGTTCTTATACTCTGCGCCGCTGTTTCCGCCGCCGCCATATACTTCACTGATGACCACATTATCACCAGTTGTGGAAGCCTTTGCTTTGCCAGGAAGCAAACTGCCCGGCAGTACAGCACCCGCTACCACTAAACCGGCTAATGCGGTATTCGTGACCTGCTTGAAACGTTTTTTGTGTGACTTTTTCACCAAAACGTTATTCCCCCTTTTTTCTATAAATCTGTAAAATTGCACAACAATTAGATAATACCTTACTGCCCGACTGTTTTCTACAAAATTTTTCAAAGATTTACAAATCCATTACAGAAACTTTACCGTTCTCTCTTGAAAACCCTTTCATAACAGTGCTGGTGCTAATTCTTGCTCTTTAGTGGTACTTTTAACCAAAAAAATTACAGAGACATACTTTACGGAATGTAGTAGATTAGTATTTGTGAGTTAAATAGAAGGGGTGCAAAAATGAAGAAATTATCTATTAACTTTGTATTAGTGATGACCTTAGTCCTGATGGTATTGCCCTTAGGCTCAAATACAGCATTTGCCCATCCATACAGCGCAAGCTTCACAACCATTACACCTGCATCGGATGAGACAAAAGTGCAATTTTCCATCGACACACTTTCTATCATTGAATTCATTGAGTCTGATGAGCCTCATATTGAAAAGGAAGAGTTGGAAAGCAAAATGGATTCCATCGTGGAATGGGTGCAATCCAACTTGGTTCTAAAAGCAAATGGAGAAGTAATAGAAGGAAGTTTGCAAAATTGGCATATGGAAGAGAAAGAAGATCATAAGGAATTCGTTACAATGACCCTCTCTTACCCTGGTGTATCAGAAGGTGACTCTTTGTCACTTAATGACCAATTTTATATTGAAGATAACAACACCCGTTACGCTAACTTCCTGACTGTACGACATGGAAAAGATGTCAGCCAGCTTGTCCTGCAAGCTGATAACCGGGAATGGGCTACTCTCGTAACTGGAAACTATATAGCTCAGGAAGATGCTGCCCCAAGTGGTGAAGGACAGGCTGCAGGTCAGGAACTAAAAGGGGAGTCGACCTTTGGATCCTTTTTCAGCTTTGGGATCCACCACATTTTGACGGGATATGACCATTTATTGTTCTTACTCGTCTTGTTATTACGAAAACAAACGGTTAAAAATATTATTGGCGTTGTAACAGCCTTTACGGTTGGACACAGTATCACGATCGCTCTTGGACTTTTGGATATCATTAACCTTCCATCTCAATTGGTAGAAAGTATCATTGCATTGTCCATCGTATACGTCGCAATTGAAAATATCTTTAAAAAAGAAGTATCTCACAGATGGATACTTGCCGGCGGTTTTGGCCTGATCCATGGGCTGGGTTTTGCAGGACTGCTTCAGGAAGTGGATATTCCAAAGGGAGAGTTCGCTGCTTCACTACTCGGTTTCAATCTGGGAATCGAAGTTATGCAGCTGGCACTTGTTGCTGTTGTATTACCGATTATCATCTACCTGCAAAAGCAGAAGTTCAACACCAAATTCATTTATTCTACATCCCTGCTCGTTGCCATTGTCGGAGCATTCTGGCTGGTTCAGCGCGTATTTGGATTGTGAGTGACTAATTACCAAAAGCCAGTTTCTCTCCTCAATAGAGAAACTGGCTTTTTTTGCGGGACGGTTGGTTGCGGATTCAAATTCCCCCCTTATACAGCTTGAGTAGCTTTGCTTCCTGGAAGGAGCTGGCTGCCTTCTGGAACAGATGGCTTATCTTTGATGATTAAGTTTTTGAGTTTACCCGTTAATGGCTTTTCAATAAAGGAATGAACGAGGCAGCCAAAGAACGTGATGATCACCAAAAGGCTTATACTTGTCACGACTGGTCCTGCTGTATAAAAAACATTCAGTCTGCTGAAAATCTCTGAAAATGTATTAAGGACAAGATTATGGGCCAGATAGATTGATAATGAAGCATTCCCCAGATAGTTGAGGGCCTTTGGAATCTTTATTTCCTTTTTCATATCAATCGACGCTAAACCATAGATAATGAACAGGGATGATAGCCCTGTATATAAATCATAATAGTTATTATTCAAAACAGGGTGCAGGTAGTTAAGCCACGTAAGCGGAAAACCGGCGAGTCCTATGATGACCATCGCAGCTGACACGATCATGGACGGGCGGAACCATGTCACTGCATAGGCGCAGAGCATTCCTCCAAGAAAGATAAGATTATACTGATAGAAGAAAAAATATGGAATGAAATGTTCAGACCATATAACATTAAATGCGAAACCGATTGACACCATGGCCCATACAGTCAAAAAGATAGTAGATAAGATCTTCTTTGAAGAAAACATGATCATGAAGATGAAATAAAAATAGACCGTATAAACCAGAGACCACGCAACATCCAAGACAGGCTTTACTCCATCCACCTCTGGTATGAGCAGGAAAGAATGAACAATCGTATTGTAGTTGATTTCATACCCGACACCGAGGTACGGAAAGAAAATGAGTACCGGAATGGCAATGAGCGTCAGAACAAAGTAAACAGGATAAATCCGGACAAACCGGCTTTGCATAAATCCCTTTAGATGGCGCGGCTGCCCTAGTTTCTTTTGATAAATATAAAACAACATAAATCCCGACAGTGCAAAGAAATAATTTACCCCTCCTGAAATCGGCAGTGAAGATAAGCCCAGTAAATTATAATTCCAATAACCATTCATATTCACCGAAACATGAAACAACATGACCATAACCGGGACGAGGGCCCTCGATAATTGAATTAACACCAATCGTTTCCTCAATCTCTCTCAACTCCTTCGAAGAATCAGCGTTCAATATCATTCATTATAATACATTATTTGTTCATTATAAAGAATTTTGACTCGTTGTGTCGAAGGGTTGTTTCCAGTGTGCGGTCGTTCCTTGGGATTTATCGGCGGTTTAGTTTGTTTTATCGGCGATTTTCGGAATTTATCGGCGTTTCCGGATGCTTTATCAGCGATTTTCATCTTTTATCGGCGATTCCCCAATGTTTTTCGGCGAACAGACAAAAACCGGCAAAAATCCACAATCAAAATGGCCACCTCAGAATAGAGGTGACCCTTTGACTAACTAGTTCTTTTTCCCTTTACCAGGATGCTTCTTCCCGCTGCTCTCTCCCACTTTCACCACCACAGTAGTCAAAGGCTCGATGGAAATTCCGCCGGCGGTCAAGCTGAATCCATTTCGCTTGGAAACTTCCTTCACGCCCGCCTCATCCTGATCCACCAGCACTTCCGCACCAGTCAGGTCTTCGTTCAGCGTTAAATTTCTCGACTTAGAATCTGCGTTAATGAACACGTGGTACACATCGCCATTAGTTGCTTTGGCCTGATAGGCAATCAGTAAATCCTGGTCCTTGATTTCAGGTGCGTCAAGCAACGTGACGTTCGCATCGACTAATTCTTTTGAGCCTAACCGGAACGCATCCGTTGAACGGCGCAGCTTGATCAATCCTGAAGTGTACTCTCTTGTTACATTGTTAATTGGGTACAGCTCTTCGTTCGTTGCTTTTTCCCAATCGAATCGGTTGATAATATCGGACGAATCGTATGAGTCGTGGATGAAGTACGGATATTTGAACGGCTTTCCATTTTCGTCTGTCATATGAGTAGACTTGTATGGAGCCGTTTCCGCTTCCGTTCTCCACTGTTTCGTCCGCCCGTATTCCTGTCCGGAGTGGATGAATGCCGTACCTTGAGAAGTCAGTACCATGGCGTTACCAATCCTGATCCGCTTATGAATCTCCATGTTGTTTTCCGGAACATCCGGATCTTTTTTGATTGATTGTGCGATAACATCATACAGCGTCAGGTTATCGTGAGCCGCAATGTATTGAACGACATCGCCAGGCTGGTCGGCAGTAAAGTTATGCGGCTGGGCTTTGATATTGTCAAAGATCTGCCCAATGTCTCTTGCTCCACCCGTCAAGAATCTCGGCTGCCCTTCGCTTCCGAAACCTGATTTCAGTTCATTACGGAACTCATCGGAGAAACTTCCGACCGCTTCTGTGTCCTTCATCCAGTCCTGGTCAGCCGCTTTTACCGGCTCGCCTTCATCTCCTGCATACGTTCTCCAGCCTTCTCCGATCATGACAAGATTCGGGTTGACCTTTTTCGCTTTATCAAATGCTCTTTGAATGCTTTCCGCGTCATGGTCCCCCATCATATCAAAGCGGAAGCCGTCGACTTTGTATTCGTTGACCCAGTGCATAATTGAATCTTCAAGGATTCTTCTGGACATTTTATGAGTCGTGCCCAAACGTCCGCCGCCGAAGCTGGATCTTGGCGTGCCGTCTGCATCCATGAAGTGGTAATAGTTTGGTACAAGGTCTTCAAAAATGGAAACCTGTGCCGTGTGGTTGTAGACGACATCAAGGACGACACCCATGTCACGCTTATGAATCTCTTTGATCAGCTTCTTGAACTCTTTGATTCTCTTTTCCGGATCCTCAGGTTTTTCTGAGTACATGCCTGTTAAAGAGAAATAGCTCTGCGGGTCGTAGCCCCAGTTATAGTTCGTTTCTGTAGAGGCATACTCAAGCATTCTTTCATCTTTTTCAAACTCATTGGTGAAATAGTAGCTCATCACCGGAAGCAGCTGGATGTGCGTGACACCCAGTTCTTTAATGTAATCCAGTTTTTCGACGAATGCGGCAAAGGTACCGAACTCGTGCTGGAGTTCATCTGCGATGTTCGGATCGGATGTGAAATCGCGAACATGAGCTTCATAGATGATGGTATCTTCACGCTTTTCATAGCCTGGAATGTCGGCAAAATCAAGCTTCGGTGCCACCCTTGAAACATCGACAATAGCCGCTTTTCCGACAGGATCGCCGGACTCGCTGCTCCAAGCTGCCATGGACTGAGCGTAAGGGTCCAATACCAATTTCGTTTCCTCGCCATGAGTGACTTGGTAATGATAGTAGTAACCTCTGTGATTTTGGACACCCGTATTTTTCTTAGAAAGAGTCACGGACCAAACACCGCGGTCGCCTTTTTCCATCTTCACTGTTTTGACCACTTTATGCTGGTCTTTTTTATCATAGAGGACAACGGAAACATCATCCGCTTTTGGAGACCAAACCCTTAGCGTCGCTGAACCATTTTTATGAAGCTCTGCGCCAAGTTCTCCGTCATAGCCGTATATTTCATCGATCAGCTTCCAGCCGGAATTGACGGTTATGGAGCGGTCAGCGTACGTGACTGTATATGGAAGCTTTTCAATATCGAATGTGCCGTGAAGGTTGATTTTCTCAGGACCTTCCAGTGAGATGTCTGTAACCGCGACATCACTGCCATCTTTGTCTTTCACAGAAATCTTCTCTTTCAGTTCCTCGACTGTTAACCCTTCCGTTTTGGTAAAAGTTAAGCTGATTAATTCGTCGGAAAGGGCCTCGCCTGAAAGAAGCGCACGTTTTACTGTTCCATAAGGGTTCGTGTACACCTTATCCTCGCCTTCTTTTACAAATACCGTGTTATATTGGTCAAGCATTTCAAATGACATGTCTTTGGTCTGGGCACCGGTGTTTTTGTTCACAAACAGGAAGCTGATTTTAGAAGCATTCTCTTTCAGCTTGATGTCGTAATACGCACCGAACTTGCCTGCTCCCGCTTTGTCGGCTGCTCCGTTCGGCCAGCCGTCAGATGGTGCCGCGACATCGTCCCAGTTCCAAAGCCCCCATCCGTCGTAGTCTCCGTTTTCACGCTCATAGTAAATGCGGATTGTATCTTCAGGAAGGTCTGCTGGTTCATATAAAAACACTTCGTCAGATCCTTGCTCAACCCAGATTTCATTCATGTCAGGTGAAGATAATTCGATCGTTTTATCTCCGCCGTCTTTTTCACCGTTTGTTCTATTTAAAACAAGGAAACCGATATTTTTTGAATCAGAATTGATTTTGACATCGACATACGCACCGTACTCTGTCACACCGTCAAACAGCGTTCCGCCTGCCGGCCAGTTTTCAGAAGGTGCCGCAACGTCTCCCCACAACCAAACGCCAAGGTTCTCGTAGCTGTTATCAGTTCGCTGATAATGGATGCGCAGTGTATCTTCGCCGATTTCACCAGCATCGCCAGGTTCCTCGACAGGGACTCCGCCTTCCACCGTTAATAGCGCTGTCCCGCCGTCTTCCATTGAAGGAATGGTGAGGCTTGCTTTTCCGTCGGAAGATGTCGTGTACGTTTTATCAGAATAATGATCCGTCACCACTGCGTCAGCTAAACCGAAATTGACTGATGCTTCTTTCGCTGCAGCTCCTGTGTTCAACGCAACGTAAGCATTTTCTTCATTATAGCTTCGTTGGAAAACAAGATACTGCTCGCTGTCAGAGCCCGCGATTTTGCTGCGCTCTCCTTTGGCAAAAATGTCTGTGTAGGCATTTCGGAAATTCAGTACTTTTTGATAGTGTGATAGCACTTTGTTTCCTTCTACATCATCCCATGGCATATTCTGACGGTTATCATAATATGGATAATTGTTTTTACCAGGAAGGCCTAGCTCTTCTCCATAATAGATGACCGGCTGTCCTTTAGCCGTCAGTTGAAGCGATGCCGCCACCTGATATTTCCCAAGGTCGCCTTCCACTGCTTCCAGGAATCGGTCTTCATCGTGGCTTCCCAGGAACTGTCCAAGGGTAGCATCATTGGAAATTTCTTGGTTGCGGCTTTCTAACTCAGACTCGACCGCATTCAAGCTTCCATTGGCGAAATCACTCGCCAAATTTTTAAAATCAAAATCCAGCAATGAATCCATCATGCCTGAATTCAGGTAGCCGCCGTCATCATCAACACTTGCTCCCCAATATTCACCGATCATTTTATGATCAGGCTTGACTTTCGTTAACTCATTCTTGAATTTCATCCATGTTGTATCTTCAACATGTTTTACCGTATCGACACGGAAGTAGTCTATCGTATTTCCGTTTGCTGTTTTGGACTTTTCAATCCAGTCTGTCTGCCATTGGACAATCTGGTCACGAACGGCGGATTCTTCTGTAAGGAAGTCCGGAAGATCTGCAACTTCCCCACGGATTGTATCATCCCCGCCAGGACGAAGCATACCGTCAAACCGGGCCCGGTCTTCATCCGTTGGGAAGTTAGGGATGCCCGTTGTTCCCGCATCACTTTCTTTCAACCCATAACCCGTATGGTTCAACACAACGTCCACCATGATTTTGATACCGCGGTTATGCGCCTCGTCAATCAGCCTATGGAAATCTTCCATTGAACCAAAATGAGGATTCAGTTGGCCGAAGTTGTCCGCCCAATATCCATGGTAAGCATAGTATGGTGTATCTGGAGTACTATTTCTTACATCGTAATTGATGTTGTCAACGATCGGGCTGATCCAAAGCGTGTTGATGCCCAACTCATCAAGATAGTCCAGCTTTTCTGTGATTCCTTTAAAATCCCCGCCTTGATAGGTTCCCATTTTGGAAGTATCATAGCCGATTCCATAAGGATCATTATTGGAGCTGTCGCCGTCAAAGAAACGGTCGGTCAGCATGAAGTAGATGATCGATTCATCCCAATCAAAGTCCGCTTCCTCACCCGTAAACGTGCGGGCCTTCACCTCAAGGGATGCTTCTCCCTGATGGCTGTTTCCGTATTGGTCTACAACTGTAAGTGGCAGTGTTTTCACACCAGTGGTGATGTTTTGGTCAACCGCCACTGCCAATTCTTTTAGCTCAGGATCAACAGCAGCTTTTTCTTTTCCCCCGATGGCAGTCAGATCCATATACATTTCACGGACAGCAACCTCGGCGTCCGTTCCAAGATCTACCGTCACGACAGCATTTTCATTGTAGCTGACTGCTGCCGGCTTGGTTGTTCCTGTCACCTGGAAGTCTGCCACTTGGTATGTGACTGTGGACTTTCCGTCAACCGTATTGTAAGGGTCGGTGACTTCACTCGTAACCCCGTCCACTGTTACAAAGTAAGTATAAGTATGTTCACCTTCTGGAAGGTCGTTAACCGTGTAACTGAAATGTTCATTTTCCGGTTGGAATTGCATTTCATGGCGCTGGCCAAGAATTTCAAGCTCGACTTTTTCCACTGTACCCATGGCGTCTTGTTTGTATAAATCTTTGTCACGGAAAAAGAATGTTGCATTTCCATCCTCAACTACCGGACCAGAGCCGTCGGGAACTGTCTTGAATTCCATGACCCCGCTCTTAACATGAACCTTTGTGATAGGATCGTTTTTATTTAACGTAATAAAACGGTCAGCATTAACATCCTTCTGCGACCAGTCCGTACCTTTTCTAAGCACGAAACCGATTTGATCCACATCAGGACTTACCGCGATATTGAAAATCGCCTTTCCGTCTTTTACTTCTGTATAATCAATCTGGTCATCCTGGACCCCTGTTCCCCAAACCCACAGGTTCCAGCCTTCATAGTCCTTATCAGCCCGCTCATATGACAAGCTGACAGAACGGTCTCCAGTCTGCGCTTTTGCTGCCGGTATGTACCCCGCGAACATGGAAACGACAAGAATTAAAGATAAAAAGATGGCCATAACTCTTTGAGACTTGTTCCTCTGCATACCTATTTCCTCCCTTTGTTTGATTGTCAGTGTGTGAAACCGTTTGCACAAATACACAAAAACAAGTGCAGTTGTGAAACCGTTTGCGCAAAATTGCACAAAACATCTTCTCCACCTCAACTACACGGGACTTTCCTCTTATGCAAACGCTATCATACTACTTATATAATAAGTTACTATGAATTTTTTGACTAATCAACATTTTTTGGAAAGATAGTATTTTTGGACCATAGCCTGTTTTTCCCCAGGGTGAAAGACTATTCTTCTCCCTTCGCTTGAGTGAAGGAGAAAAGACTTTTCCTTGTAATAAAATTGGTAAGGAATAGTGAGATAGAGCTAGCAACGTAGTTTCTTCTAACTGAAATAGTGGGCAAGGAATTGTTTCCTGTTGGAATACATCCTCTTTTCTATCTGAAATCATCTTCAATCGTGCTGTAGTGTTAGAATACTCCTCTATTCCTACTGAAATCACATCCAATAATGCTTTAGTGTTTGAATACTCGCTCTTTTCTAACTGAAATCCTATTCAGTAGTGCTTCAGTGTTTGAATACTCGCTTTTTCCAACTGAAATCAGCTCGAATAGTGGTCTAGTGTTTGAATACTCCCTCCTTTCCAACTGAAATCATATCCAATTGTATGCGTGAGTTAGAATACGTCACATAAAATAGCTTTCCAATAGAATACTGCCTTTCTATATTGAGACTTCATAAATAAAGGCAATGTAAATTTTTCAAAAAGCAGGATTTCCACTTCAGCTTATGGAATAGTTCATTCAAATCCAATACAAAAACACAAAACGGAGGAACCAACATGGATAACAAACAATTTTGGAGTTTAATAGAAGAATCAAAAGATCACGAGGAGCAAGCAGAATGGCTGACGGAGGTACTTGGCGAGAGAGAACTCAGTGAGATCCTGGACTTCGAACTTCATTTCCAGACACTTATGAATAATAGCTACCAGTCTTCTTTATGGGCAGCAGCCTACATTTTAATGGGTGGATGCTCCGATGATGCTTTTGATTATTTCAGGGGTTGGCTCATTGGACAAGGTGAAGAAGTCTATCAAAGGGTGATGGATAACCCGGAATTCCTTGCTCAATATATCGATGAAGACAATCTGGACGAAGAAGGATTTCCCCAAAATGAGTATATCCTTTCCTCCGGCTTTGATGCTTACACGTTGAACAAGACCGGCGATACAGAGTGGAACGATGAATTGTACGACGAATTTTTAGAAGCGCTTGACAGCAAAGGCCTGAAGCCTGCAGATGATATAGAATTAGACTGGGAAGAAGAAGATTTAGAAGAGATGTTTCCGCAGTTGTGGAATAGGTTTGGAGAAGATCCGCTGGGATGATGCCGAAAGGGACAGTTATTTGTTTCAATTAAAATGAAACAGATGACCGTCCCTTTGCTGTTATAAGGCGAATAATTTGAAATTCCTTCCATATAATGAATAGATCAAAAGACCTGTGACTTGAGGAGGAGGTTTGCCTTTTATGCTTTTTTGCAAGGAGTGCGGAAAGAAATTAAAAGAGAACCAGCTATTCTGTAATGGATGCGGCAGACAAACAGCTCATTCCCCCACACCAAAAAGCCAAGAGATTGAACAGAAAACCCGGTACCAAAAGCCCGCGAGTTCATCATTAAACTTTAAGATTGTCCTTATTTGTTCCATATTCATTATCGGTGCATTTTTTGCCGGAAAATATTTCATGGGAGCCAAACCTGAAGCAGAAAAGGCGGCCAGCCCGCCAAGTCAGGTCCAAGCAGAAAAAACTGAACCGGAAGAAACCCAGCCGCCTGATGAACCCCCTCCACCGCCCGTTGAAAAAGAAGAAGAAGAACCTACAGACACCGATACCCAGACCACCATCACAGCCGATATACAATCAGAAGAGGAAGAAACTTACGAAGCAACAGCAGCGACAACAGCAGTTAATTCGGCTCACCCTGCGGATGATCTAACTGATGCAATAACCAAATTAAATGAGATCAAAATCCCTACTTCAAGCCGAGATATCTCATTGACATGGCAAGGACACAGCGAAGAAGACGGCTTAGGATTTATGGCGGTGGATATACCGGCGGAAGACCTACAGGGATTGTTCGACCTTTATGATCAAGGAAAGATCGACGTACTCAAAACCTGGGCAAAAAAAGTTTACGAAATAGTAGATGATGCCGGAACGAGATCAGGTAAAGAATGGAGTGTTTATGTTGGTGATCAATGTGTGGGCGCCCATCCTAAAACACTTCCTTCGGAGGATTTGATGAACTTTTCAGGTTCCTGTGGATACTCCATTCCTGTTTTAGGAGGCTTCAATAAAGCAAATTACACACTGATTTTAAATGAAAGAGTGTTTGGTGCAAATGAAGAGAAAGACATTATTTTACCAGACAGCAGTAGATATCCGCTGGCTGAGGCTGACATCCCTTTCGCAGATGATAAAGCAAGACTCCGGTTAGCAAGGAATGAAATCTTCGCTCGCCACGGATATATGTTTAAATCCGCAGACTTACAAGAGTATTTCTCAACGAAGGCCTGGTATTCACCAGATCCTGCTTTTGACGGGACGCTGAGTGATGTAGAAAAGCATAACGTGGCTTTAATAAAGAGATTAGAGGAACGCTGATTTGAAAAAAACAGGATATGTAGTTCTATTATTTATGGCCAGTGTTTTGTATTACCATTCCAGCATCGAGAAGCAGCCATCAAAACAGCCGGATGAAGCAGAGGTTTTACCAGCAAACAAAACAGAGGCAGTTGAAGAATTCGATATAATAGAAGAAACAAAAAAACTTACGCCCAGAAAAGAAGTTCCGGCCCTCCCCTCTTACTCTGATAAAAAGTTTCTCGTTTGTATTGATCCCGGCCATCAAGAAAAGGCAAACCTTGAACATGAACCCATAGGGCCGGGGGCAGCAGAAACTAAAATCAAAGTGAGCGGAGGAACAACGGGCGTCTCAACTGGCAAACCGGAGTATGTACTGGTTATGGAAATCTCTAATCTACTGAAAAGTCAGCTTGAACAGGAGGGGTTCGAGGTAATCCTCACCCGGCAGAGCCATGACGTCAACTTAAGCAACCGGGAGCGAGCCCAACTGGCCAGCGAAAATGAGGCAGATGTTTTCATCCGAATGCATGCGGACGGCGCAAATGATCCAAGTGTTCGAGGGTTTCATATTCTGACCCCTTCCAAGAACAGCCCTTATACAAAAGCAATCTTTGAAGACAGCGTAAAGCTTTCCAACTCTATCTTTAATGAGGTAAAATTCGTTCCCGAGGCTGACGCGAGAGGCATTACTTTTCGGGAGGACATTTCCGGATTTAACTGGTCAGAAGTTCCTGTAACCCTCATAGAGCTTGGTTTCATGACTAACCCTGAAGAGGATGAAAACCTATCTGATCCCTCATACCAAATGGAGTTGGTGAAAGGTATCGTGAACGGCCTTGAAGTCTATCGTGAAGGAGCTCTGCTTCAGTAGGGTGCCTTTTTTGTTTTACTGCCGCTGCGATACTAGGGTCGGTTACCTGCAGTTGCCAACTTATTAAATAGACCAATTCTTACTTCTTAGAAAAAAATATTGGTTCAGTTCCTCCTGGAATAGACCATGTTTTGAAATCAGCAGCTAAAAATTGGTTTATTTCCTCAGAGAATAGACCAATTCTTTGCTTCACCCAATGAATTTTGGTCTATTTCTCTAAAGAACAAACCAAATCTTTGCTTCACCCTCTAAACTTTGGTCCATTCCCTGCTTAAATAGTCCATTTTTATATTTCTTCAACGATAAATTGGTCCATTCCCTTCTATACCTTCCTGTACGCCCGCCTCTCTGCATAAGGAACACATTTGTAACAAACCTTCACTCTTTTTCCTTTATCAGTATAGTAGTAAGCTGCATTTTTGGGATTCTTATTACAAATAGCACATTTGGACCCTTTTGTTATCTTTTTGAACCATTGAATCATCACCTTTCCCCCCTGTACGTTTTAATTCACCTTTTTTGTTCATAGGTATATTTAACCATTTTATTATAATTATCCAAAAATACTAAACTCTTCCAATGTAATTTCGTTATAATAGATTTACACTATTTCGTATGAACTATTGTATCAGCGTTAAATTTTAACGTACAACTCGGAGGAACATATATGGTTTTTGATGGGATATTATTTGCAGTCATTGTCGGGTTCATTCGCGGAGGCAATTTCAAGAGATTTGGCGATCTGAGGTTTAAGATGGGGTGGATTTTCCCCTTGCTGCTGCTTATTCAAGTGGGCATTTTCTACTTTCAAAATAAGGTAGAGTTAATTGGTCAGTATAGTAATCTCTCATTTATGGCCGTGTATGTCGTTGGATTGGTTTTTCTTTGGCTGAATCGGGACCACCCCCATTTCACCATCATTTTCATCGGCGTCCTGTTGAATTTTGTCGTGATGGCTTTGAATGGCGGAAGAATGCCGGTTTCCATGGATGCTGCTTCTGTCATTGATCCAGCCTACATGGAAGCGACCAAGAATGCCCTGTACGCAAAACACACACTTGTGACGGAGTCCACGCTGCTGCCTTACTTAGGGGACATCATTCCTCTATCTGCGCCTTATCCGCGCGAGCAGGCCATCAGCATCGGTGACGTTGTAATGAACATAGGCGCCTTCCTGTTCATCCAATCCATAATGGTTGGAAAGAAAGATAAACTTACCACAAACGCTGCTTAAAAGGAGGTGAATTTATAATGAAAAACAGAACAAAGAATGCTATCATTAACCTTATCATTGTCGGTTCAGCTGTTGTTGCCCTAACTTCTGGATGGAAGTTCTGGTAAAAAGCACACAGGCCGATCTTCTCCTATGAGGATCGGCCCTTATTATTTTTTCGTGAGAGTGATCAAGATGAAATTTAAAATTCAAAATGTCTATATTGCGTTTGTTTGCCTGGCGGGTACTGTTCTTTATCTTTATCACCTTAATCCGCAAGTAAACGAATTATCGAATTGGGTGTTCATTTATACACTTGTTGGAGCAGTATTGCTATTAAATCACTTCAATATTATCATCCCTCTTTCGGGTAATACCCTTTCAATGGACTCCTCAATATACTTAGCAGGGCTTTTTTTGTTTGGGCTTAAACTCCCTCTAATTGCCCTTGGCCTCAGCAGTTTAGTGTTTCTGTTGATACGATTTAAGCTTGAATGGTGGAAACACTTATTTAACTTTGCCAACTATTCCGTCATGTTGATTGCAACATACTATGTTTTCATCTTTACCGGAGGCTCGGTAGGAGAAACGGAAATTTCCAACATCATGCCTTATTCCATTGCATTGACCGTCTACTTCTCATTGAATGTCGGGATTATGTGGTTCTATTTTTACCTGGCCCAGAAGCCTTCGCTCAAAACCATTATCAGGACGGCTACACAAAAGCAGATTCTGCAAGAAGCCTTTACCAGCTACCTTAGTACTCTGGTCTTGTCGCTTGTGCTGACAATACTGATCAGCCAGCAGCCTATTTTCGGTATCTTCTTATTCCTGGCTCTTTCGATCATGCTATCTTTTGCGTTCAAAAATTTCTTTAACTTATATAAAGAAGAAGAAGCAAAAGCCAAGATGGATTTTCTTACCGGGCTTTACAACCACGGGCACTTCAAACTGCGATTAGATGAAATGCTGTCAGATAACCAAGGAGATCCCTTCTGTGTTGCCTTGATTGACTTGGATGATTTCAAGAAATTCAATGACGCGAATGGACATATTCAGGGAGATGAGCTGCTGAAATTTTTCGGAAAGTTCATGTGTGAAAAAACAAGAGACGAGTCTTATATTGCAGCACGATACGGTGGAGAAGAGTTCGGACTGATTCTGCCTGGTCTGGACAAACGCGAAGCCTTCACGTTTTTGAATAAAATCAGAAAAGAAATCAATGATACGTACTTTCCTGGTATAGAAACGTCGCCATTGGGCTGCATTTCATTCTCCGGCGGAATCGTAGAATACGAAAAAGGCACATACAGCTCATCCGAACTTCTATCCAAAGCAGATAAGGCGCTATACCATGCAAAAGCACAAGGAAAAAACGCTATCCAGGTTTATAAGGAAGATAATATCTATCCTCAGGGAATGGAATATGCGCAAGAAATCGATGCCCTCGAACAGCAGCTGCAAATCTTTTTATCTAAGGATATTTACACCTATCAGCACAGCAAACGGGTATTCTCATATGCCATGGGTATAAGCGAGAAGCTGCAGCTCAGCAGTGAAGAACGGCGGTCACTGATCCTGGGTGCCTTGATTCATGACATCGGGAAACTTGAAATCCCCCGCGATGTCATTAACAAAAAAGGCAGACTGGACGCCCATGAATGGGACATGATGAAGAAGCACGTCATCTACGGAAAAGAGATCATCTCCTCTATTAAAAAATACGATGAACTGCTCCCTTTGATTGAGCTTCACCATGAACGGTACGACGGCAAAGGCTATCCATACGGGTTAAAAGAAAGAAACATCCCAAAACTGGCAAGGATCCTTTGTATCATTGATTCCTTCGATGCGATGACCACCGAAAGGCCTTACCAGAAAACCAAAACCTTCTCAGAAGGAATCCAGGAACTTCGAAATTGCGCTGGCCACCAATTCGATCCGGAATATGTTGAACCCTTCATCAAGATGATTGAAGACAACTATGCTGACAAACTGGCAAGCGAGAAAGAAGCTGTCCTCGTGTAGAAACTTGGACAGGTCAGTTGTCTAAAAGAGAGCGTCACTATTATGTAAGTAGTTCGTTTTTGAAGTAGAAGAGCAGAATCGTACCAAGGTAAATCACATTCTCTTAGACAACAACGCAGAGGTTTTAATCCTCTGCGTTTTTATAATCACTTGTTCTGCAACTGACGCATCCAGCTTGTTAAATAATCGATTCCTGCTTCATGTCCCACTACACCATAAAAAGGGACCAGCCGGATGAGATTACACTATAAGGGAAGAAATTTCCCTTATAGAAGAAATGTCGGGGAAAATAGGTTAAATAAAGGAAAATTTTTCTGCTATTGACTTAAAAAAGATGAAAATTGGACTACTTAACTATGCTTAACGGAAAAACCTTCCCTTATTTCCCCCTCCCCAGCTATATTCTACAGTTTAACGGAAAGTTCTTCCCTTATTTTAAATATCCTTGGTCACTTAATCAATTAAGTTAATATTCGAGATTTTATTTCTCTGATAAGACCAATCATATCTTTAAGCCGAAAGACCCAATTAGGTCTTTTCGCCTAAAGTACTTTTCAAGAGTTAGAGTTAAACTTTTCCATAAATTAGTTACTATTAACTACTTCGGATGCCGAAATTTATTAAATTAATGGATTAATAGGAATATTAACACCGTTCACCCTTAATTGTAAGATAATTCTAAATAATCATGAAATAGGACTTGCTGCCCTCTATAATGGTAAATAACTTACATAAAGGAGGAATTCTATTTTGAAAAAGAAGTTTATTGCCCCACTAGTCATCACCACTACATTACTTTCTGCATCTCTTCCCTACAGCAGCGTTTTGGCGGTACAACCGGATAAACAAGCATCTCAGCAAACAGTAAAGCAGTGGAATGAAAAAGCCAATGTGCCGCTGTTTGTAAAAGAAAGACAAGCTGCCAAACGCAGTTCCGCGACTACCAGTGACGCCCTCAACTTTCTTCAAGAAAACAAATCAAAAGTGAAGATCAAGAATCCAAAGGCCGAACTTCAACTTAAAAAGGTTCAAAAAGATGAACTTGGCATGACCCATGTCCGTTTTAATCAAACAAAAAATGGCGTGCCGGTCGAAGGGACAGAAGTCATCGTACACTACAACAAAAATAATGAAATCACCGCAGTAAATGGAGCTCACAATAAGCAAGTCGAAGAAAGTACTATCGATACCACCCCTTCTGTTTCGGTCAAAGAAGCCTTGGCAACAGCTAAATCGTCCGTCGATTCCCCAGATATTCTCGATCAGATGCCAACAGCCGATCTTGTCATCTACCCATTCAATGGCGAGAACCAGCTGGCATACAAGGTAAATGTAAACTTCCTTGGAGACTCCCCTGGTAACTGGTTCGTATTCGTTGACGCAGAGTCGGGTGAAGTGATCGACCAGTACAATGCCATAATGCATGCAGATGAACTGAAGACGCAAAAAGGTGTCGGTACAGGGGTGCTGGGAGACCTCCGGGAGTTGCATGTGACCCGTACGAAGGATGCTCATTCGGGCACTGTATTTAATTTAGTTGATTTCAGCCATGAAGGGTTGGATCGGATTATTACGTATGATTACGATAATAGTACCGGCTATTTAAGTGTATTCTCCGGTAAAGACGCGTCCTTTAAGGATGAATACGATAAACCTGCGGTAGATGCCCATTTCAATTCTGAAAAAGTATATGACTATTACTTAAATGAACATGGGCGGAACTCTCTTGATGACAACGGAATGCCAATCCGGTCGGTAGTCCATTTTGGAGAAAATTATAATAATGCTTTCTGGAACGGCACTTACATGGTTTACGGCGATGGGGATGGTGAATTCTTTATTCCTCTATCAGCCGGCTTGGATGTAGCTGCTCATGAGATGACTCATGGAGTGACTACCAATTCTGCCAACCTTAAGTACCGAAACCAATCAGGCGCATTAAATGAAGCCTTCTCAGATATTTTCGGGGCTTTAATTGATGATTCTGATTGGGAAATCGGAGAAGACATCATGGCTCCGGCTGCAAAAGCGGATGGGAGAGAATCACTTCGAAGCTTAATCAACCCTAGTAAATACCCTGTTGGCGCAGATTATGTCCCGTATGGAAACGGCGATGGCATGTACCCATCCCATATGGATGAATTCTATGACCTGCCTCTTAAATTGGACAACGGCGGAGTTCACATTAACTCCTCCATCATCAACCATGCAGCTTACTTGACTGCACAGGATATCGGCCGTGAGAAACTTGGTAAAATCTATTACCGTGCGCTTACTGTCTATCTAACACCTACCTCTGACTTCAGTGATGCCCGAGAAGCTATCATCCAGTCAGCAACGGATATCTATGGTGAAGGCAGCACTGAAGTTGCAGCAGCAGCTGGCGGTTTTGATAAAGTCGGCATTAATGAGTAAAGGGTTAGATCGGGACACTCGGTGCGGGACGCGGGTTGAGTTGAGAAGATCGGAGTGCCTTTGAAAAGTTCTAAAGACACTTTTGATGGATTTGGAGAGTTGTTGTCTTATAGAATCGCTCTAAAGGCACTTTCGGACTGGAATAGGCCAGCTGATGTCCTTTAGAATCCTTCTCAAGACACTTTCCGGCTGGAAAAGGCCAGCTGATGTCCTTTAGAACAGTTCTAAAGACACTTTTGAGCCGGAATTAGAGAGTTGATGTCCTTTAAAATCGCTCGCAAGACACTTTCGGATTAGAAAAACCAAGCTAATGTCCTTTAGAATCCTTCTCAAGACACTTTCCGGCTGGAAAAGGTTAGCTGATGTCCTTTAGAACAGTTCTAAAGACACTTTTGATGGATTTGGAGAGTTGTTGTCTTATAGAATCGCTCTAAAGGCACTTTCGGACTGGAATAGGCCAGCTGATGTCCTTTAGAATCCTTCTCAAGACACTTTCCGGCTGGAAAAGGCCAGCTGATGTCCTTTAGAACTGGCCTAAAGACACTTTTGAGCCAGAATTAGAGTGTTGATGTCTTATAGAATCGCTCGCAAGACACTTTCGGATTAGAAAAACCAAGCTAATGTCCTTTAGAATCCTTCTCAAGACACTTTAGGGACGGAAAGGCTTACCGATGACCAACTAAAAAAGGTGGCACCCAATCAATTATGGGTGTCACCTTTTTTAGTTTTAAGCAGCCGTTTTCTTAGAGCCTATAGCTACAGCTCTTTTTAACAAAAGGTTTGCAGCGAAGATTCCAAGAAACGCAGTTGCTGCGAGAGTTACAACAGACCCAATCATGCCTGTTTTAACCGTCATAAGGAACAAGATCCCAACCAGCAGCATCGTCATAATGAGGACCGAATTCCAAAGCGTGCGATCCATGACTTTGGCCCTTATCTCCGCAGAAGGAATACTGCCTCTCTCTTCATTTACTGTTTTCAGAATCAATTTCAACCGCGGCAGATTGATGATTGGTCCCATCACCGTCATTAAAATGAGAGCTGCAAGTGAGAAATTAACCCATGCCTTCTCCCAGCCCCAAGTTGAAAACACGAGATAAAGACCTGGGAACAATACTAAAATGACACTGAAAGGCAACAGGCCATCCAGTTTAACAGCCAAGGAGGACCACTCCCGCAGGGATTCATTGTTCTTTGTATGTAACATGGCCACCATCGCTGTAAGCGTCATACCAACTGCTATAAACATAATAACTGTACCAATAATATGTAAAAATAAGACCAAATTGTATAACATATCCACCCTCCTTTCCGGTGACCATTATACCAGTGTTTACCATATGTTTGAAGCAGAGTATACCCTGCTGACTATCGAACACCTCTATTAACTCCCCCGGCACTTCCCTTAGTGGGATCAAACCTATTTCCTGCCCATAAGGTAACTGAAGACTTAAAACAGCATACAATTAAATACGATTTACTTAAAAGGAGGATCAGCATGCCTAAAAAGAAGAGCCTTTCTAAATCGATAGAGAAACAGGATAAAGCATTTGATAAAGAAATGGAGAAATACGAAAAGGAGATTTCCAAACTAAAGAAATCTATATTCAATGAAAAAAAAGATACCTAATTCTAAAAAACAACCAGCCCTTCCTTTTCTGGAGCATGAAACCTTTCTTCATACCCCTTCCCCTCCCTTTTTCCAGCCCCCTTGACTCCCGCTTCACCCAGTCTAAGCCACCATTCCCACCGCATAATTCCACCAATTACCAGGTTTGATTCTGCAAAAAGTTCAACAAAAGATGTTTTAGCGAACCATGAGTCGGGAACGAACGATAAGGCCGGCGAAAATTATACTAAAAAAACAAATTCCACTTGCAAGGGATGAGTATTAAAAGAAAACAGGAGGGTCTTTTCTAAATGAATAAGTTTCTACAAACCTTTTTATCTTTCATTTTAGTCGTCTCCACCTTTCTGGGAGCGCTGCCTGCAGCGGTTCAAGCAGAAACAGAGACCGATTACATAGTGAATAACAACTTTGAAGGATCAGAATGGCCGACAGAGCCGACGACAACCACAAGTGAATCGTTCGGTCCTTCTTATATTGCACAAGTTTATACCAACCAGGGGGACGCTTGGGAATTCAATCCCCAGCAGAATTACACACAAATTGCAGCGGATCCAATCCGTGAGAATAATAAAGTTGTAAAAATGGTCGATGACCAGGATGGAACAACTGGCCAAGGCGGAGCAACACGCCTGATCAATAACACCTTCACCTCTCAAGGAAGCGACCAAATTGCAGTCATTGAATTTGATTTTATGGGGAAAGAATTTGGTTCAGGTATCCGCTACCGTTTGATGAACAAGGGCGGCGACACAGTGATCGCATCCTTGGAAACATCTGATGGCAGCCTTTTTTACCGAACAGCCGCAGGCAGGGAACCATTAATCGATAACCTGCAGACTGACAGCTGGTACCATGTAAAAGCCACAATTGACCTCAGAACGAAGAAATACGATGTGACCGTGAGCGGTGCCGGGAATTCCGAAGTTAGCAATCTTGATTTCTATCAGCCGGCGGATGAGTTCGGCAGACTGGATATCAATACCGGGAACAGCTCAACATCTACAATCTTCTTAGACAACGTACAAATCTATAATCCTGAAATTCCGCCTGCAGCACCTACAGCTGTAACCGCAGAAGCAGGCGATCAAAAAGCGAAACTGTCATGGGGAACTGTATCAGACGCTGATTCTTATAACATAAAAAGAAGAACATCCACAGACGGCCCTTATGAAACCATCGCTGAGAATGTGACAGATTTCCACTACACAGATACTGGCCTGACAAACGGAACGGCTTACTATTATGTCATCAGTTCCGTAAACCAAGTCGGTGAAGGCCTGAATTCGGAAATTGTTGAAGTGACACCAGCAGCTGATCGTCATCTGCCTGAGACACCTGAGGACTACATAATCCATGATGACTTTGATGGAGATGGCTGGCCGACTGAACCGACAACAGAAAACGCAACAACAATCAACGACTATATTGTTGAAATCACAACCAACCAAGGGCAGGGCTGGAACTTTGACCCTGCAGAAAACTATGCTCAAATCACAGAAGATCCATTATTTGCGAGTAACAAAGTGATGAAGCTTCATGATGCACAGGATGGCTCAACCAATGAAGGCGGCTCCACCCGTGTATACAACAAAGAATTCCCGGCAGTGCCGAATGACACTACCGTTGTAGCGGAATTCGACTTTTTAGCAGAAAGCATCGGCTCCGGAAGCCGTTTCCGCCTTGTGAATGAAGGTGGCGACAGTACGATGGTATCCGTGGAATCCACTGGTGAAAACCTGGTTCTGCGAAGAGCGGATGACTCTACTGTCAATCTAATCGAAGGAATCCAAAGCAACACTTGGTACCATATCAAGATTACAGCAGACATGGTTTTGCAGAAATACGATATCGAAGTGAGCGGCGGTGCTGATGCTGAGATGCTTGCACAGCCATTCTATCAGCTGTCCGAAAACTTCGGCCGACTGGACATCAATACAGGAAACAGCTCCACTTCTACTTTTTATGTAGATGAAGTTGATGTGTACGAGCCTTCTGTTGTGCCGACAGCTCCAGCCGGAGTCGAGGCAAAACAAGGGAACGCCCAAATCAAGCTGACCTGGGACCAGGCAAGCGGCGCCACTTCTTATAACGTCAAGCGAAGCACATCCGCAGAAGGTCCATTCACAACCATCGCGGAAAATTTGACCGAACTTCAATACCATGATACCGAGCTTACAAATGGCACGACTTATTACTATGTGGTGAGCGGAGTCAATAATATCGGTGAAGGCGCAAATTCCGATTCTGTCAGCGTGACTCCATCTGCAGACATTCCACTGCCTGCCGCTCCGGAGGTTGACGTGACAGAACGAAGTGCTTCTGCCACGATTTCTTGGAATGATGTCGCAGACGCCGACAGATATACAATCAGACGCAGCACTTCCAAAGACAGAAATTATGAAGTCATCGCAGACGATTGGTCTGAAACGTCTTATCTTGATAACAGCCTGACAAACGGCACCACTTACTATTACACAGTTCAAGCAAGCGGTGTCGGCGGTGACGGTCCAAGTTCCGATGCTATCAGCGTACAGCCATCAGAACCATTGGACCGCCCGGCGAAACTGACAGCTATTGAAGGAAACAATAAAGTGGAACTTCAATGGAATGCTGTTGAAGGCGCAAGTTCTTATACTGTAAAAAGAAGCACCGAGAATGGCGGACCTTATGAAGTCATTACGGACGACATCCAGGGTGCAACTTTTACAGATGACACAGCCAGCAATGGAACGGACTATTACTACGTCGTTTCAGCGCATAACAACGAAACCGAAAGCATGAATTCCGTTGAGGTAAAAGCAACACCGTACCAAGTTACAGAAGGAGCACCGGCAATTCCGGACGGCTTTGATGCGAAAGCCCATGAAGGAGAAGCAGCACTGAGCTGGAACGAAACAGCCGATGCTGACACTTATACAGTAAAAAGAAGCACGGAAATCAGCGGACCTTACACAACGATCGCCGAAAATGTTAATACAACACTTTACACAGATTCTGATGTCACAAACGGTACTTCCTACTATTATGTAGTGACCGCGTCCAATGAAAATGGAAACAGCGGACTTTCAAATGAGCTTAATGTCGTGCCGGCAGAAAAAATTGTGGTGGCAAAAGATGGCTCAGGTGATTTTGAAACAATCCAGGCAGCTGTTGATTCCATTCCATCTGACAACGATGCACGCAAAGTGATCTATATCAAAAATGGAACCTATAAAGAAAAAGTCCATGTGACACAGCCATATGTCAGCTTTGTCGGTGAAAGTGCAGACAACACCATCATTGAATGGGATGACTACGGCGGCACAGACGGACAATCCGGTAACGTCGGCAGCACATTCAAGAGCCAGACCGTCAAAGTGACAGGTGACCATTTTACAGCAGCCCACATCACGTTCTTGAACAGCCGCGCACCGCGTGATCAATACGGTACAGCCGTTGCCTTGTCTGTCTTGAGTGACCAAGCAGTATTTACTGACATCAAGGCACTTGGACTGCAGGATACCCTTTACACTGGTGAAGGAAGACAGTATTACCGCGATTCTTATATCGAAGGTGAAGTCGACTTCATCTTTGGTGAAGCACCTGCTGTCGTATTTGAAAACAGTGAAATCCACAGTGTAGGCGCTGGTTATATCACAGCAGGAGCTCAGCCGGAAAAAGAAAATCCAGGCTTTGTATTCCTGAACTCCCGCCTGACGAAAGATGACTCTGTTGAAGAAGTTTATCTCGGCAGACCATGGAAAGACTTTGCGGATACTACATTCATCAACACATGGATGGATTCCCACATCGTCCCTGATGGTTGGAAACAGTGGTCGGGAACCGATAACCATAAAGTCGCAAACTATACCGAATTCAACAGTGCCGGCCCAGGGGCAAACCCGGAAGCACGCGTTGCTTGGTCCAAACAGTTGACAGCTGAGGAAGCCAATGCGTTGACCGTCCCTCGTATCCTGAATGGATGGAACCCTGAAGAGGCGGCAATCATTCTGGATGGTACAGAATTTGATAAAGATGTAACGGCTCCTGCGAAACCGGAAGTTAATCCTGTTAACGATCAGAGCACGACGGTAACAGGAACAGCTGAAGCAGGTTCCACTGTAAAAGTTACGAATGAAGCTGAGCAAATCGGTGAAGTTAATGCTGGAGAAAACGGCGAGTTTGCTATCTCCATCGATGCACAACCGGCCGGAACTGTATTGACTATTACAGCAGCCGACCAGGCAGGAAATGTAAGTGAAGAAGCAACCGTAACCGTTGCTTCCACAACGGACAAAGACGCACCGGTTTGGCCAGAAAACGCAGAATTGCAGGCATCAGCAACGGAAGGCTATGACCCTGATGTGACACTGCAATGGCCGGAAGCGAACGACAATGAAGAGTTGAGCACGTATAAAATTGTGGTCAATGACGAATTGGCAAAAGAAGTCGATGCAAACCATAACCAGACAAAAGTCAGCGACCTTGAACCTGGGGCTAACTACCAAGCATCTGTTATCGCAGTTGATGCTGCCGGTAATGAATCCAAGCCTCTGACCGTCACAGTTGAAACAGAAGCTGTAGACGTCGAACGCGTTGCTGGAATCAATCGTTACGAAACAGCCGTGGAAATCTCTAAAGAAGCATATGATGAGGCGGAAACTGTCGTCATTGCGCGCGGAGATAAGTTCCCTGATGCACTAGCGGGAACACCACTGGCACACCAGGCAGAAGCACCGATTCTTTTAACAAAGACAGATGAACTATCGGAAGTCACGAAGGAAGAGATTGCAAGATTGGGAGCGGAAAAAGTCATCGTTCTCGGCGGTACAAACGCTATCCATGAGAATGTCAGCCAAACCCTTGAAGGCATGGGACTGGCAGTCGACCGAATCAGCGGTGAAACCCGATTTGAAACCGCCGCACTAATCGCCAAGCGAATCTCAAGCAATCCGGAAAAAGTCATCATTGCCAATGGACGGAACTTCCCGGATGCCTTAACAGCAGCACCATATGCTGCACGCCAAGTGACTCCGATCCTTCTGACCGAAAAAGATGAAACCACAGCAGCAACCCTGGAATATGCCGGATTAGCTGACGAAACTGTCGTCGTCGGAGGAGAACGTGTCATTACTGCTGAAACCTATGAGCAATTCAACAACCCTGTTCGAATAAGCGGCGACAACCGCTATGGAACAGCAGTTGAAATCGCCAAATACTCTGAGGTCACAGCAGACGAAGCATTCATCGCAACAGGAAACGAATTTGCCGACGCCCTGACAGGATCCATCCTGGCTGCTCAGCAAAAAACACCACTGCTCCTAGTTGACGATGAAAAAATCAGAGAAGAAACAAAGAACTTCATTCACAAAAAAGAATACATGGACTTCACCATCCTCGGCGGTCCAGCAGCAGTACCTGAAAATGTCGAGGAAACATTGGAACATTAAACATTAATGAGACAAAGAACCCCCGCCAAGCCTGTCGGCTTCGCGGGGGTTTTTCTGATAGAAGGCACTTTAGCACATTAACGCAGTGGGGGACAGTCCCCCACTGCGTTAATGTGCTAAAGGTCGCGGCAACAGGACCTATTCATTTCTTAAACAAACGTTTGATTAATTACGTCAGGTCTGCAGCTTAATGGGATTTTTCGATTTTGGATGATCCTTTTCCTCTCCCCTGTTAAAACATTTCCAAATCCAACCGATATATATATGAATATATTCTTCTACAGGAGCAACCAAATGAGAATCTATCACAATATTTCATCTTTAAATACAGTCAATCAGTTAAAGAATAACAATAAAACATCTGAATCTTCCATGGAAAAGCTGTCATCAGGATTAAGAATCAACAAGGCAAGTGATGATGCGGCGGGTTTAGCGATCAGTGAGAAAATGAGAGCCCAAATAAGAGGGTTGCAGCAATCTCAAAGAAATATCCAGGATGGCATCTCCCTTTTACAAACAGCTGAGGGCGGCCTCTCGAGCATTCAAGAACCAAACCTGCTCAGACTTAGGGAATTGGCTGTTCAAGCTGCTAATGATACGTTAACGAATGATGATAGAGAGCAAATCCAGAAAGAAGTCGAGCAGATTAAGCAGGGAATAAATAATATTGCCACCAATACACAATTCAATGGAAGAGGGCTTTTGGACGGAACAGCCCTGCTCAACTATAATGCAGATACCCCGCAATCTACAATTGGAGCTACGGGTTCCGTTAGCGGCCATTTTGTTACGGAGGGGTGGATAAATGTTGGCCCCGGCGGAGCGAGAGTGAAATTGAACCCGGGAGAAGAAGTTGTTGAAGATCCCGATAACCGGATGTATACCGAGTTGCAGTTATATGCAGATATAGTGGATGGTCAAGCTGTAGGGCTGGACGTCTATAACATGCAGGGATATGTAGTCGTACTCAACCATCCAGCTGACACTTTCGAATACAACGGCATGACCTTTGATGTAAGCAATTATTCTGGTTTCGGGACCGGCAACCAGCATCAGGGAAATATTGTCGTAACCCCCGGGAACAATGACGGGATCATCAATAATGATTCAGATGACAGAATCTATTTACAAACAGGAGCAAATTCTGATGAGAACTTTCCTCTTGAACTAGCAGATGCCAGAACGACAGCTCTTGGAATAGATACTATTAATATGTCGACAAGACAAGGTGCCGAGGCTGCTCTCCTAAGAATAGATTATGCCACGCAAAAAGTTTCTACTGACCGCGGAAGATTCGGCGCATATCAAAACAGGTTGGAACACTCCTTAAATAATGTTTCTAACTATGAAATCAACCTGACAGCTGCTGAATCAAGAATCCGTGACACAGACATGGCAAAAAGTATGATGGAACTAACCAAATCAAATGTACTTTCACAAGCATCCCAATCTATGCTGAAACAGGGAGTTCAACAGCCCCAGCAGGTATTGGAGCTGCTAAAATAACCCGGGACGGCGGGATTGGCACTTTATCGCATTAACGCGGCGGGGGACAACGCGGCGGGGGACAGTCCCCCGCTGCGTTAATGCACTAAAGTGTAGAAGGTATCATCCTCATGTCCTCTCTCAATCTACAGTATAATCTATCTCTATCAAGTCCCAAGCCGTCACAATCCCTAGCGGTGTCTCATGAGGCAACCCGTTTTCTGTGATAATCACGGCTTCAAGCTCGAGCTTTTTCTGATGATGTTCTTCAAAGATCTCCTCAACTTCAAATATGTTGATGCTCTTAGGAACGTGAGATATCGGACGAGTTTTTTCATAGTCAAGAATATCCTTCACCTGGAAATTATGCAGGTTTACAACACTCCCTGCAATATGTTCAGCCATCCAATTGACAATTCCCCTGGTCGTTAATAGTCCCACACAAAGTCCATCCTTATAAACAGGAAATTGAGAGTAAGTACACTGTTTCATCTCATGTATGACACCTTCAAGGCTGTCCTCACCATCAAACCATATGACATTTTTAGTTGCAATACTCATGGCATAGTTGGGTTTCAGCAGGATTCCAGCTATTTTTTCAATCCTTTCCACTACCTCTTGATGAGGTTCGGCAATATAGTAGCCAGGCGAAATCTTCTCATGAACAATGGCATTTCTCAGTTTGGCGAACTGGATCAATTCATCCTCAAAAGTTTCTACAGCCTTGTGCCTCATTCCAAAACGTACCAGGGAAGTGAAACGGTCAGTCCTGGCTGACACTAGCTTCTTTAATTGTTCATGTATTTGATTAAAAGCAGCTTCAAACCGCTCAGACAGAATTGCTGTTGTAGTAGTTTCCAAGTGCAGGACACCCCTTCAAAAAAGTATCTTCTTATTCAATTTATTATACTATCTTGCTAGACGACTAGAAAGGGACCACGGAGAAGGTCGTACACTTTACCCCTTTAAAGCGGTGGGGGACTGTCCCCCACCGCTTTAAAGGGGTAAAGCACAGAGTTGCCTTATAAGTAATATTTTCCAGCAAAATATGGTACTATGAGAGTGATTCTAAATTTACGGAGGTATGTAATGAAAAAGATTTGCAGTGTTCTTTTGGTTTTTCTTTTGTCCTTGAGTTCCTTGATGTTTTCACCGTTAGAGACGGAGGCGCGGACGAAGTTTGATTTCAACCGGATTTCCGGTGAGACTAGGCTTGGGACGGCTATCAATGTTTCCCAGACGGGATGGCCGGACGGCTTGACGACTGACGAAAAGGCAGTGGTCCTGGCAAGAGCGGATGATCCTGCCGATGCCCTTGCTGCTGCGAGCCTTGCCGGAGTGAAAGATTCTCCTATTCTTTTAACCTATCCTAAGTCGCTGGATGACTCAGTCCTGATTGAGTTAACAAGATTAGGAGCCAAGAAAGTTTATCTGCTTGGCGGCACATCCGCCATTTCCAACACCGTAGAAACCACACTGAAATCCCACAACTTCACTGTACAGCGAATTGAAGGCGCAAACCGGTACGAGACCGCTTTTAACATCAACAAAACAGCCGGTACTTCCAACAACACGAAAGCCATTTTGGCAAACGGCGAAACGGTTGCTGATGCATTATCCGCTTCCGCCTATTCATCCATCCATGAAATACCTATCTATTTAACTATGCAAGATAAGATGCGCGTGAACCTGCCATCCAACATTAAGGAAGTGGATATTTTCGGAGGGCCTGCTGCAATTTCGACTACCATAGAAAAACAGTTGAAATCCAAAGGCATCACCGTCAATCGTTATGGCGGGGCAAACCGCTATGAAACCAGCATTCTCGCAAATCTGCACTTCGTGGAATCAGGAAAAATCATCATGGTCCGCGGGGAATCTGTAAAAACAGGCAAAGAGGACTATCCTGACGCGGTAGCCGCTTCCGGACTGGCCAACAAGCTCAACGCGAAAATTCTATTGGTCCACCCAACAAAGAATTACACAATCACTGATTCGTATATTAACAATAAAAACTTTGATACGTATGTACTTGGCGGGCTGAACGCAATCACGGATGATGTCATGGAAGGTTATGGATATAACTACATTCCAAGCCTGAGCTTCATTCAGTTTTTTGATGCAGGCAAGGGAGACAGCATTCTGATCCAGGGTCAGAACAAAGAGGTCTTAATTGATGGCGGCGGTCTGACCGATAATGAAGAGCTCTTCACCAAGCTTAAATATGAAGGTGTCGACAAGATTGATTACCTGATTTCAACGAACCCTGCTCCTGAACATATCGGCGGGTTAACGGATGTAATCAATGAATTCGAAGTATCGAAAGTCCTTGATTCCGGTTCGAGCGATACCTCGAGCGCGTACACAGAATATAAGAACCTTATCGAACAAAAGAACATCCCTTATGAAGTCCCTGCTGTAGGCAGTACTTTAAGCTTTGATGAGATGACGATCAAAGTATTGAACAATGGTGAAAAGAAAAGCGCCACAAATGACGGATCCCTTGTGCTGCAGCTGACATATGGAGATGTAAGCTTCATGTTAACAAGTGATGCGACCAAAGGCACTGAAGCAGATATTTTAAAAACGTTCAGTAAAAGTGAACTTCAATCTTCTATTTTAAAAGTAGGAAATCATGGGTCCGATGAATCCACTTCCCAAGCATTCCTGGATGCGGTCAGACCAAGCACAGCCATTTTATCCCATGGCGATGAAAGTGACTTGAGCGACGAGGTCGTAAACCGTCTTAAAGAGAACAAAGTGACGATGTACTCCACGAATAAATCGGGTGACATTCTGGCGTATACAAATGGTGCCTTCCCTTACACCATTAATGAAGCTCCTTTTACCGGTGATGATTATCCTGCTACCGGTAAACTGGATATCACCGGGCTGGATCTTGATCAAGAAACAGTAACCATCAAAAATGTTGATAACGTCGATGTCTTGATGGCAGGCTGGAAACTGCTGAGCGTTGAAGGAAATCAAACCTACGAGTTCCCTGATTACTTTGTCTTAAAATCAGGAGCAAGCGTCACCGTAACAGCCGGACGCAACGCTGTCGACAGCCCTCCCTCCAAGCTGTACTGGACTGGTGCCTATATCTGGAACAACTCTGGAGACAAAGCGGTCCTCTATGACCCGCAGGGCAAAGTCATCGATGAAATGACGAAATAAGGGCAAGGGCAGTTCCCGTGTCCCACCTCTGTACACCAAAAAAGGAATTCCCAGGGATCACCAAGTCACCCCGGGAATTCCTTTTTTAAATATCCTTAAAAGACCAATTAATCTCCCTCAAATCATACTCTTTATATCCCTGCATCTCGCCCCATTCCAGCATGGCTTCGTGGTCAGGGTTGTTTTCATCACCTATAATCCTCAGGAATTCCTCATATCCTGCCTGCCCTCCGACATCCTCCGGCGGTGTGCTCCCTTCGCCGTGCAGGCAGACCGGGTAATTCACTTTGTAATCCTGCACAACTTTTTCAACTTCAATCTGATGCTTCCAGCCGTCGCCGAAATCATAGTTATAGATTATGGACGATGACAGGCACTCGGACAGCTGGACATCCATTTCCATTTTCATCGGAGTTTCACTGTCGGGATTCACTACATCTTCGTAACAGACAAGATTCAGAATCGGGCTCTCTTTTTCGCCAGAACCTGCGTAAATTTCAAAGTCGTGAAGGTGGCTGTTTTGCCAGTTAAAAGCAATCTGCAGTGCCCTGTGCAATTGTTCGAAATTGTAATTTGTCGGAACCACAACCCTGCGCCAAACTGTATGCTTTTCCAGGAGCAAAGTCACTTTCAGCTCCGCTGCCTCCGAATGGAACACAGGCTTCCCGGCCATTTCCTCCAGGCTCTTAAACATTTCCTCATTCGGCGTTATGTAGCTGCTTTTCCCGATACCGGCTAACAAGCCGCTGATCTTCAAGCTCATGTCAACCTGGATGACCGAATCTTCAACAATCAAATCGGTCATAAAATGAGAATCCTCACAGGTTCGGTTCAACCTTCCGACAGATTTCCTGTCTTTGGTCTTGGTAAAAGTCACTTCGCCAGTGCGCTGGATATAGTCATCTATGATTTCATCCAGAATACCCTCAGCTCTGAACACTTCACGGATCGCCTGCTTCGCCAGTTCTCCCAGGTTCTTCAAATCCTTTGCTTTCACGCTATAAAGCACAATCGCATAAAAAGTCTTATCATTGACCAGCACAACCGCCTTCCTCCGGCCATACTTGACGATATTCGCATGCCACGAAAACAAATGATCCTCTTCAATCCGCCCAGCTGGAGAAACCTTCAATTCATCCAGCAGCTTCTTCGTACATTGAATAAGCATAAAATAACCTCCTGCGCTTTACCACACTAACGCAATGGGGGACTGTCCCCCACAGGGGTGTTGATTAGCTATATTTTTCCAAGTGATTGGCACAGACTCCCCCTTCGTTCAAAAAGCGATTTAACGGCACACCTTACTTCAACAGGTAAGGTGTATGCCACGTAACGACGCGTGAATTCTATGAAGGTGAAAGAGTGTAAAGTAGCCCATTCTTCCTTGGTTTCATTGTAAATCCAGCGTAAAAGCAAGTAACTGATAAGAGTGCCATAAACCTGGCTATATACAGAATTCGGAGAATTTCCAAAGAGATTGGACAGATCCAGGTTGCCTTTTACCCAACGGAAAAATAGCTCTATTTGCCAGCGAAGTTTATAGATATAAGCAATGTCCTCAGGGGACATCATCATTAAGTTCGAAGCTACTCTTATTTTGTTTCCTTCGTTGTCGGTAAAGGTAACCAATCTGAATCGAACCTTTGTTTTGCGGGTGCCTTTTCCAATAAAGGCTGTCAGGTCTTCCTTCACATTGCCCTCTTCATTAAGAGGTACACTGTGTTCCCTCTCTCCCGAGAGGGAGAATGAGCTAGCGACTCTAATCACAAAAAATTGATTGTTTTCCTGTAAATCCTCAAAGTCTCTCGTTCGCGCATATCCTCTATCTGCGGTGATGATAGAAAGAGGTTCCGTGTCTTCATACAACTTGGGCGCCATCATGACATCGTGATGCCGTCCAGTTGTAGGAATGACTTGGGTAGGTTGTCCTTCCTCTACATCGAATTTTGTATGGAGACGAATAGCATAGCGGGTGCGGGTGTAACCCGCCCAGCTCATATCTGGATGTTGAAAAGTAATGGTTGTGGAGTCAATTGCGAATAGTTTATAAGGCTTGAACAGTGCTCTGCGCACTCCACGCCCTAAGCGATTGACTAAACGAGAGAACAATTCTTGAAGGATCTGATAAGGAACGTTTTGAGCTTTTTTAGCGAGGGTTGAGTGGTCAACTGAAGGCAGATTTATCTTCCATTGTCTACATCGACTATGACCAAATCGAACTTGTTACACAGGCACATTACTTTCTTCCTGGGGCATTTTGGTTTCAGCATCTCGAAAGCTTTTCCAATCTTTCGCAGACGAAATGACAAAGAAACGTACCATATCTCGGGTGGAAAATTTTCTTGCGGTGTCGCGATAACCCCATTTCTCACAGAGGTTTTCTACCTCTTCTTCAGTAATGAACGTTTGAAGCATCTCTGATAATTTGTTAAAGTTAGTCAATGAAGCCACTCTCCTTTTTAGTGTTGTTAGCGGTAACAATTATTCTAAAAGAGAGTGGCTTTTTTTGTCTAATAATACCGTTTATTTTACATATTATGGTTAATCAACACCCGTGCTGTCCCCCATTGCGTTAGTGTGGTAAAGGATTTATTCTTTGGCAGCCAACGGGACCAACCCCCTCCCCGCTATTCGACCGTGAATTCTCCTTTGGCGATGACTTTGTCTTTTTTGATGATTTTCATTATGTATTCGCCATTTTCTTCTGGGGCGTAGATTTCTGTTATGACTCCAGGCCAGTCTGGAGGAACTTCATCTTCCCACTCATTGAAAATGTGTTCAGTACCGTTTTCCCTCTTCTCTACAACTACTTTATAGGCACCGCCTTTGTAATCCGGAAAATCGAAAGAAAAGAACATACTTTCTCCTTTTTCAAAGGAATCAGCAGCCTCGGTTATTATTCCCTCTTCTTCCCCATGCCCGAATTGAACAGGTGCGGTCGTCAAAGCCGGCTCCAGCACAAATACAGTCAGGAAAACATAACCAATCATCATGGCAATAGCTATAAAAACACCCGCAATACTGGTTCCGCCAGCTTTAGTCAGCCTATCTTCAGAGGCAGTCCCCTTGTCTTCCAGCTTCTTGATTTTTTTCTCGGCATATAGATAATAAATATGATTGCCCAAAACTGCCATTATTCCCCACATAAACGATGCATTCAACGCCTCTGCAGGCCAATCAATAGAATAAGAGACGGCATCGATTGCAAGCCACAAGAGCAAAATGATTACCATATACCCATACATCTTTCGATAACCAAGCCAAAAGTAGCCAGTCAGGAACGCAGCCCAGTTCCAGCTGATTTTTTTCCTCGGACCATTGTCTCCAATGTCCCATTTTTTTAAGTAGTAATCTGAATTCTTCCCTACAAAAGTTTTAAGGCTGGACTCCTTGGAAGGAGCCTCTCTCTCTTCGATACTTTCGCTAGTTAAGGAATGACCGCAATTCTGGCAGTATTTCCCCTCCCCTGTTTGTTTCTCACCACAATTTGAACAATACAAAATCAGACCCCTTTTCGTTTTCTATATATTCAGTTTAACACAGGAGCAATTCCGACGTTCCTGCGTCAAGAATTCCCAAAAAATAATAGATTTACAAATTATTGAAAGTAAACTAAGATTTTTCTAGCACTATTAAATTCTATGTAAAGAGGGGTAAGAATGCTTGAAAAGGTCATCTAAGATATTATCCTGTTTCTTGATGTTTTTGTTGTTGTTTCAATTTTTCCCGCAGCCACAGTCTCAAGCGGCAGAAACGGTTTTACCTAATGTGGAAGGCGGATTCTCTCATTCCATTGCGTTAAAGAGTGATGGTTCGATTCTGGGATGGGGATCCGGGAAGGAAGGACAGCTTGGGGCTGCAACAGCTTCAATTGAAAATCAGCCTATCCAGACGTTTAAAGAAGATGGAGAAGTGATTTTCGGATTCACAGCCATCCAGCCCTCGAAAGGCAACAATCATACGTATGCCCTGCACAAGGACGGGACCGTCTGGACATGGGGGAGCTTCAATATTTATGGAAGTTTTACGACAGACTGGGGATTGTATTGGAAGCCTGTGCAAATCCCGACAGCAACCGGTGCTCCACTGCAGGATGTCGTCCAGATTTCGGCAGGAATGACTCACTTGATCGCATTGAAAGCGGATGGAACGGTTTGGACATGGGGATTTAATCTTAAAGGGCAGCTTGGCGATGGCACCTTCGAAAATCGCTCAACTGCTGTGCAGGTCAAGCATGACAACGGCACTCCGTTGACAAACATCATTTCCGTCTCGGCAGGAGATCAGCATTCCATGGCCCTGACTGCCGATGGCAACGTGTGGACATGGGGGGGAAATGACCATGGCCAACTAGGGAATAATACAAAAACGAATAGTCCTTTTCCAATTAAGGTGAATGATCAATCCGGTGAAATTCTCTCCGGCATAACCTATATCGCAGGTGGTGACAAAGCCTCTTTTGCCATTAGTGAAGATAAAACGGTCTTAGGATGGGGTTTTAATGAATACGGCCAGCTTGGCGACGGGTCAAAAGTGAGCCGGCATTTTCCTGCCCCTGTAAAAAATGCGGACGGCACTGATTTCACAGATGCGAAAAGTCTGTCAATCGGCGGGTCCTTTGTCATTGCTCTTTCTGAAGAAGGGAATGTATACTCCTGGGGACGCAATCAACTTGGACAGCTCGGGAACGGGAAGATCGAGGTTGCCAATACTGTTCCAGAGCCAATTATGTTAACAGACAATACGAATCTAGCTGGTGTCGTTTCCATCGGGACCGGCTGGCACCATGCGTTTGCAGTTAGAAAAAATGGAACCGTGCTGGCTTGGGGTCTTAACCTCGAAAGCAAACTGGGGTTGGATGTGGAGCGGAATCAGCTGACACCGGCGCAAAAAAAGAATCTAGACGGAACTCCTTTCACATTAACATCCAATACAGATTTCCAGGCACCTGGTGAAGTTGCGTCTCTATCCTCTGTAAAAAAGGATAAGGAGATCCAATTCACCTGGGCTCAGCCACACGATATTGATTTTTCTCATGTTAACGTGTATAAAAGCGGGAAGAAAATCAAGGAAGTCACCGAATCTCTTTTTACCGATACGAATGTCACGGAAGGCACTCATCGGTATATTTTTACAACAGAGGATCAGACCGGGAATGAATCCGCAGGGATTTCAATTGATGTGTCAGTGACCATTCCTGTGCCCGCTGCTCCGGCGGTTCTTCCGATAACGGATCAGGACACACAATTATCAGGAACTGCTGAACCCTTTGCAACGATTACCGTAAAAAAAGACACACACCTATTAACAAGCGGAAAAGCAAGTGACAGCGGATACTTCGCGCTGCCAATTGCCAGACAAGCCGCGGGTACCGTTTTAACAGTCATCGTTGAAAATTCTTATGGTAAAACCAGTGATCCTGCAACAGTAGAAGTAGCGGATAAAACCGTCCCTGTTTGGCTTGAAGCTGCGATGACAGCGGATCAGATCACCCATAACAGCCTGATTCTGAAGTGGGCGCCCGGATCAGATAATGTCGGCATCGCAGAGTACCAAATCTATCAGAACGGAACACTCATCGGCTCAGTTGGAAAAGAGACGAATTTTACCGTAACAGGGCTGAACCCAGGCACAAATTACACGTTTAAGGTTGAAGCGGCCGACGCCGAAGGAAACAAGTCTGTGCCTTTATCAAAGCAGGTCAAAACGAAGATAGAAGTTTCAAGGATCTTCGGGGCCGATCGATTCCTGACGGCAAAGGCCATCTCGGAGAACGGCTGGGCGAGCGCAGACACCGTCTTTATTGCAACAGCCTATGATTTCCCGGACGCGCTTGCAGGTGCGCCATTAGCGTATCAATATGACGCACCGATTCTTTTGGCAGGCAAAAAAGATTTAACCGCTGAAACAAAGGATGAGATACGCAGGTTAGGTGCGAAAAAAGCGGTCATCCTTGGTGGACCGGCGGCTGTTTCTACTGAAGTAGAGGCCTCCATCTCCAGAATGGGGCTCACAGTGGAAAGAATCAGCGGCCAGAACCGGTTCGAAACCGCGGCTAAAATCGCAAAGCGATTGGGGTCATCTAAAAAAGCCGTCATTGCTTATGGCTATAATTTCCCTGATGCCCTCTCCATGGCTTCTTACGCTGCGCAGAATGGTTATCCCATCCTGTTAACCGGCAAGGATTCCATACTGCCTGCACCGACCGAGACTGCACTTGCCTCTATCTCTGAGACACTGGTGGTAGGCGGAGAAAGTGTCATCAGTTCTAAAGTAATAGGGCAGTTACCGAGACCGGCAAGAATCAGCGGGGAAAATCGATTTGCCACCTCAGCTGCTATTGCATCAGCCTATTACGCGGATAGTAAGACGGCCCTGCTGGCGAACGGGTACGGCTTTGCCGATGCCCTCACAGGATCCGTCCTTGCAGCCAAACAAAACGCACCACTCCTATTGGTCCGCCAAGACAGAATCCCGGATGAAATCAGCACCTTCATCCAACAAAGCAGCTTAGGAAGCTTCAGGATCCTAGGGGGAGAAGCTGCAATCTCCACCGACGTAATGCCGTAGAATCATATCATAACACTAAGAAAGCCCAGAGCCTTAGCGCCCTGGGCTTTCTTTCTTGGAGTAGAAATAGAGAAGAGCTCCCTTCAGCGCACTAACGCGATGGGGGACAGTCCCCCATCGCGTTAATGTGCTAAAGGGAAATGCGTTTCTTTTGAATTCCTTCGTATGATTCTGCTAACATTGTAATAGTACTGAATTATTAATTAATTTACTGGAGGGATTTCATGAAGAAAATAAAATTAATAAGTTTTTTAATGGCAGTGATGCTTGTCCTTGCTGCGTGCGGAACGAATAATGCAGCAAATGACGACAGTGGTGATGAAGGCAGCTCCGGCGACAGCGGCGGCACTACATACACTGTGGGTACGGATACAACTTATCCTCCGTTCGAATTTGAAGAGGACGGCGAGTATAAAGGAATCGATATCGACTTGATCAATGCGATTGCTGAAGAAGAAGGTTTCGAAATTGAATTGAAACCAATGGATTTCGGCGGAATCATCCCTGCCCTGCAGGCTGACCAGCTTGATGTGGCAATTGCCGGTATGAGTATTACCGACGAGCGTAAAGAAAAAGTTGACTTTTCCGATCCATATTTTGACGCAGGTTTAACACTTGTTGTTTCAGAAGATAACAACGACATTACCACTGTTGACGATTTGGAAGGTAAAATTGTCGCCGTTAAAAATGGTACAACAGGCGCCGACAAAGCGGAAGAGCTGAAAGATGAAGTCGGCATCAAGGAAATCCGCCAGTTCAATGACAGTCCGTCCATGTTCCAGGAAGTTGCAAACGGAAACGCCGATGTTCTAATCGAGGACTATCCGGTTATCGCCTACGCAATCAAAACAAAGGATCTTGGATTGAAAACAGTCGGTGACCGCCTGAACGGTGATCAATATGGAATCGCCGTACTAAAAGGGGAAAACCAGGAACTGCTTGATAAGATCAACAGCGGCCTTCAAAAGCTTAGAGACAGCGGAGAATATGATGAAATCCTGAACACTTATCTGGAAGAGTAAACACTCTGCAGCGCGCTCCTCAGGCGCGCTGTCTTTTTTAAATTTCACAGCATGAAAGGAGAAAAGCCATGGATGTCATAATAGAAATACTTCCAATGTTATTAGATGGATTACAGCTCACGGCTTACATAACCGCCGTTGGTCTGTTTTTTGGATTCATCCTCGGGTTGATTATAGCGCTATTACGCTTATCACCGATCGCACCTTTAAAGTGGATTGCCATATGGTTCATTAACTTCGTTAGGGGAACTCCCTTCCTGGTTCAGTTATTCTTTATTTATTTCGGGTTGAACTCATTAGATTTCATCTCTTTGCAACCAATCAACGCAGGTATTATCGGGATTGCTATTAACGCCGGGGCCTATATTGCCGAAATCGTCCGTGCCGGAATCCAGTCCATTGATAAAGGTCAGACAGAGGCAGCAAGGACATTGGGATTGTCGAGCGGACAGACAATGCGATATATCATCCTGCCACAGGCACTAAGAAGAATGCTTCCGGCATTCGTCAACCAGGCAATCATCAGTCTGAAAGATACTTCCCTTCTTTCCGTCATCTCGGTTGCAGAGCTGACACAAAGAGGACAGACTGCCGTTTCTGCAACATTTGAAGCCTTTAAAATCTGGGGAGTCGTGGCACTAATGTACTTCATCCTAATTTATCTGCTTACAAAACTCGGCGACTTCGTAGAAAGGAGATATGAGCTGCGATGAGTGTTATACAAGTCAAAAATCTCAAAAAATCTTTCGGGGATTTGGAAGTCCTCAAAGACATTAGTACAGATGTAAAAGAAAAAGAAGTGGTCTGCGTCGTAGGACCGTCCGGCTCAGGGAAAAGTACATTCCTCAGGTGCCTGAACAAGCTCGAAGAAATCACGGATGGCCAGGTCATCGTGAACGGAAACGATATTACGGACCCTAAAATCAATATTAATAAAATCCGTCAGGAAACAGGCATGGTGTTCCAGCACTTTAACCTCTTCCCTCACAAAACGGTGCTTCAGAATATTACGCTAGCTCCGATGAAGACAAAAGGTGTCAACAAGGAAGATGCCAAGAAAAAAGCACTGGAGCTGCTAAGAAAAGTCGGGCTTGAGGAGAAAGCCGAAAGCTATCCAGGCGAACTTTCCGGCGGTCAAAAACAGCGTGTAGCCATCGCAAGGGCACTTGCCATGGAACCGAGAGTCATGCTGTTTGACGAACCAACCTCTGCCCTTGACCCAGAAATGATCGGTGAGGTATTAGAAGTTATGAAAGACCTTGCCCGTGAAGGAATGACGATGGTCGTCGTTACCCACGAAATGGGGTTTGCCCGCGAAGTCGGGGACCGTGTCATCTTTATGGATGGCGGTTATATTGTTGAGGAAAATGTACCAAGTGAGTTGTTTGGGAATCCTCAAAATGAACGTACGAAGGCTTTTCTTGGAAAGGTATTGTAGGGGCCAACTTAAAATCGGATAAACTATCAAAAAGGCTTAGAGATGAAGAAATCTCTAAGCCTTTTTTGTAAATAACAACTGGGAATACTTAACCTCCTAAAAACTAATCCTCATATCCTTTTACAAGATACCATGCTTTTAGTGAAAACCTCCTTGTATATTATGTGATTTAGACTTTCTGCAGGTATCCCTTCCCTTTGGTGCGTATTCCTATCCACAGTAAACTCCCCCTTTAAAATCCGCAGGCACCACTACTACCGGAACCTTTTGCAGGAAAAATAAGAGAAATTATTTTTGTCTTGTCGAACAAAGCCAAAAAACTACCATTTAAAAAATCCATAAACTTACAAAATATTCTCCCCCCTCCCTCTATAATTAGTTTGTACTACATAAAAAGGAGGAATTCTATTTGAAGAAAGAACTTGTCTCCATTGTTTCGAGTGCATTATTACTCACCAGTCTCATCACTGTCCCCGCACACAGTACGGTAACAGCCAAATCACCTTCGTCCCACTCTGTCACCATCGAATCTTCTAAACTTCTAAACTACGCAGGCAACAAGATAAAGATTGTTCGAGACAGCTTCGGTGTACCACACGTATATAGTGCAAAAGCTTCAAGTCTATTTTTCGGAACCGGTTATGCCATGGCTGAGGACAGGCTTTGGCAGGCAGAGCTTTCACGTATTGTATCCAGCGGCAGGATGAGCGAAGTGTTTGGACCAGGAGAGAAAAATAAAAATATCGCCCAAGATCAGGTCATTCGCCGGGATGGATATACCGATGAGGAAATCATGAAGCAGTTCAAAGCTCTTCCAAAACATATCCAAGAAGGGATGAATGCCTACATCGATGGAATCAACCATTATATTGAGACAACACCTGCTGCAGCCCTTCCACCGGAATTCGGTGGAGTAAAGCCAGCCAAATGGACCATCGTTGATTCTCTAAAAGTCCAGCAGCTGATGGTGCGTCGTTTCGGCGAGAGCGGCGGCGGTGAAATGCAGACTGCTGCACTTCTAAACGGTCTCGTAAATAAACTTGGCCAAGAAGGTGGAATAAAGGCTTTTGAAGCAGTCTACTGGGCAAATGACCCTGATGCTCCTGTCTCACTGACGGATGAAAACAATCAGGCAAATAAACCTTCACCGAAAAAGCCAAAAGTGCAAAAGTTCCCGAATGGTGACAAGGTTGCCGAACAAATGGAAAAAGAACAACAGATGAAGATTGATATTGAAAAAGCATATGGCTTTCCTCATAAAGGCGGCAGTAATGCGTGGGTCATCGCTCCTTCGCGAAGTGAATCCGGAGGCACCCTTTTATTAGGTGGTCCCCAGATGGGCTTTTCCGCTCCACAGATTGCCCATGAAATTGGCCTACACGGGGCAGGTTATGACTCAGTTGGGATGGCCTTTGCCGGTGCAGCCGGGATTCCATTGATTGGCCGAGGCAATGATTATTCCTGGACGACCACCACCGGAGGCGGCGATCAGATTGATACCTTTATCTTAAAACTTAATCCGAAAAATCCAGGTCAATATCTATTCAATGGAAAATGGACTGATTTTGAAGTACGGACAGAGACCATCAAACGAGCAGGACAAGAACCTTTTGAATTCCAAGTATACCGAAGCGTGCACGGCCCTGTTATTAATATTGATAAGGAAAAAGGAGTCGCATATGCCCAAAAACGTGCTCATTGGGGGCAGGAAGTCAATGCCATGGTAGGCTTCTGGACATTCAACCGTGCGCACAATATCCAGCAGTTTGAGAAGGGTGTCCATCAAATCCCTACATCCCACAACTTCCTCTATAATGACAAGCAGGGGAATATCGGGTTCTGGATCACCGGCAGGAACGCCATTCGCGCTGATGGAACAGACAGCCGTCTGCCAATGAATGGGGACGGTAGTGAAGAATGGAAAGGCATTGTCTCACCTGACACCCTTCCCCACGCCATTAATCCAAAACAAGGATACGTCGGGAACTGGAACAATAAGCCGAGTCCAGATTGGACAAATACTGAATGGGTCTTCGGAAAAACTCACCGCGTTCAGTTTATCCTTGACCAACTGGAAGCTGACGATGCGATTTCCTTTGAAGATATGAAAGAAATCAACAAAAAAGCTGGAACGATTGACCTTGATTCTTACTTTTTCAAAGACATCCTACTTGAAAAAATTGATAGAGAAGGACTTTCACTCGAGATACTTGAGGCTATTAAGTATGTAGAAGACTGGGATAGCTATCATAAAGATGAAGATAAAAATGACTCCTATGACGATCCTGGAAAGGCAATTTTCACAGACTGGTTTAAAAATGTTAAATCAACCGTACTGCAGCCATTCGCAGGAACTGGAGCTGACACCAATGACTTGCTGTATAATATTTTAGTTGCAGACAAAGACACCTTAAAGACTAAGTATAGTTTCTTAGAAGCAGTGGATTTGAATCAAGTTGTAATCGCTTCCTTAGTGGCAACAGTAGAGAAACTAAAAGGTGATTACACCTATCCTGTGCGAAAAATCAACTTTAGCAGTCTAGGTGCAGGCAAGGCTGACCCTATTTTCTACATGAACAGGGGCACCTATAACCAGATCACTTCATTTACGAAGAAAGACATTACCAGCGTCAACATCCTTCCTCCTGGTCAAAGCGGCAACCCTTACTCAAAACACTTCGACGACCAAAGGGAAATGTATGCTAATTGGGAATACAAGCCGATGGTGTTTGATATTTTAAAACCGAAGAAGAAATAACTCTGAAGAAAAAGGTCCCGTTTCTGAAAATTCGCCGTAAAAGAAGCACCAGCACGTGGGATTAAGGGGTTCACTTTTGAGGTGCAGAACAGTAAGTAACAAACCAAATCACGAAAATTTCATAAAACTATACACCTTCAAAAAAGCTTAGAGATGCAAGTATCTCTAAGCTTTTCTCATCCCATGACCTGCCCCCGCCCCCTCACCACAACCAGAATATGGTATAATATAAAAAGTTTTCAAAAGAGAAAGGAGGCTTTACCTTGTCCCCCTCCAGAGTCTTGAAATGGATTACCGGTGCCTTCGAAGCTGTTCTTGGCATCCCCGTCCTTGGAGCTGCCATTGTAATTGGTTTCTTGTGGTTTCCGCTTGTCATTATGCTAGTCTTACATATCATAACCCTGGTTCTGACCGCTAAAGATGAAGGTGCGAAGACGGGAAGCATTTTAGGAATCGTCACCTCCTGCATCGCCTGGATTCCTTTTATCGGCATGATCATGCATATCATCTCGGCTGTTTTCCTGATGATTGATGCTTCCAAACCTGATAAAACATCGAGAAAGAATGTGCACTTCGCCAGCTAGCTGAAAGTGCCCGGTTCAGGTTCATATCCACTATTAAATCACTTTAAAAACTAGAAAAAAGCAGTCTAAAACGGACTACTTTTTTCTATGAATTCGTAATAAGAATAAATTTTATTCATTGAAGAAGGATACTTAATTAAGAGAAAATTTTTCCGTTAAACTGCAGAATTCAGCTGTGGAGAGGTAAATAAGGGAAGGATCTTCCGTTAAGCATCCGCAGCAACCCATTTTTCATGTTTTTTAAGTAAATAGCGGAAGATTTTCCCCCTATTTGACCTATTTTCCCCGACATTCCTTACATAAGGGAAATTTCTTCCCTTATGGTATAAGCTCATGGTGCCGGTGCTTTCTTGGTCCTCACTTTTAAAATCTAAATGCGATTTTAGATACGAAGCAAAAGATAAGCCGTATCAGCAATTAAAAACAGCATAAGAATAATTTCAAATTCGCATGCAAAAAGACATTGGATTTTAACATTTTGTATCTCAGATTGAATTACTAAAGCTGAAGCTTGTCTCCTTTATCGAACTATTTCTTCTTCCGCTTCTTCTTACGGGGTTTCTTCTTTTTCTGGACTTTAACCGGCTTCGTTTGGCGGTCCCACAGCGGAATTTCTTTTATCCTTTCTCCCATAAACATCTCTGCTAATGGGTAGAAGGACGGCAGGTTATCAAGGTCGACATCATGGTTAAATTCCTTCATCATCTTTTCAGAATCGGAACTCATCCCGCTTTCTTCTGTCTGTTCCCGGGATGGAAAAATGGGGACCTTTCCACTCGTCAGCTGATTAATAATCACCATTTCCCGCAGCGAAAGGGCTATGAGGGTACGTAACGTGTCTGCACTCACATCATGATAGGAAGCTGCTGAAAGCATGAGCTGGTGATAATGAAAGGCTGCATTTTCGATATCTCCGGCCTGTTCCAGAAGGTGAGCGATTGAATAGTGCGACTCAATCTGGCCTTGATGGATAGCCACAGACTTTTCATAAGCAGCCATCGCTAACTCCGGCCGTCCTCCCGTTCGGTATAAATTTCCCAACCTGTTCCACAAATAAGCATCTTCAGACCGCGCAAGAATCTTCGTTAAAAGATGCTCCTCTGCATCCGTCGCATATTGATGCGAAGTTCCATCAAATAAACTATTCTGACCGACATGGCACCGGTCACTCATCATTTCCGGCCCCATCATCGCCGTTAAAGCCAGCATCTTGATATCATTGGAATCCTTCCATTCCCCGGCAGCATTGCAGTGCTTGCAGCGAAAATAGCCAGTCAACTGAAGATAGCTTGAGACCTCATCTTCCTTCTGAAAATCAGGATTCACCACGACCAGACCAACATCGTACTTCCCCTTTCTCCCGCATGCCTTACAGGTCAGCATGAATTCATTACCAGAAGAGTCGCCGATGGATTTGCGGTTATCTCGAATCGTCTTTATATAGTTCCCTTTGACCGCTGAATTTATCGGGGACACAGGGATAGAGTCCAGCCCCTCCCCGGTGAGGGCATGGATAAAGCGTGGGTTGATTTGATGTTTCGGCATTTCAAAAATCCTCTCTATCATTCTCTTCCCTCTATTTTATCATAGGAGTGTGGGTCAGGGAGTCCTTTGTCCAGCCTGCTCTTGTTTGAAGTGATAAGAAATGGGTATTTAGTTATACCAAAAGGAAGAAATATACAACACCCCTGTAAACAAGGAGGCTGCCATGTTTAAAACCATTTCAGGCCATACAAAAAAGGTAGATAAAGGCTTTGAACTGAGTTATTTTAATCTCAGCTATCGAAGGAAAATGATTCGCACCATCTGGATGACCCACCCAGTCCCTGTCGTATTTATTCTATTAAGATATGTATTAGACTTGAATTTCACCATTTCCTTAATCATCACAATAATAGCCTTGGTCGGGAATCTGCTTCAATTATGGTACAACTATCATATGTGGAATAAGTATGAGAGATAGATAAACTTTAACACTTTAAAGCGATGGGGGACTGTCCCCCATTGCTTTAATGCGTTAAAGTACCCCCGATTTCCCTTCTAAGCAAAAAGCACCAGCCGCTTTGGCTAGTGCTTTTTGCTTGCTGGACAACAGAAGCTTCCCCGTGTCCTTAGTCGTTAACATAGTTTAACACTTGATCAATTACCGTACTGTTGATCCCGCCGCCAATTTGGTGGACCCGCTTAGCCTCTTTGGTCTGCAGGATTGACACCTGTGCGTCATCCAGTCCTTTTTGGGATGCGAGAAGAACCGGCACTCCCCATTTGGAAGCCAGAGGGCCTGCGGATAAAGCGTCGACGAGCTTTTCCGTCTCTGACTTGGCGATCATGATTGTAGGGTATTGTTGGCTTGTGTAAAACTTCTCGATAACCTTCGCATTGGTTTCATGACGGTTGATCCCGCTTATGCGGTTTCCTCCAACATCACTTGCCGTAATCCGGTTCATTTCACTGATGATCCCCTGTTCAAGCACAGTGGTCCCACCAATAAAATACGATGTTGATAACTTTTCAGCTTTCAACCAATCATACGTAGATTTCGGTACTTCTTTTTTCTCTACTAAAATGATCGGCTGCTTCTGGATCCCGGATTGTGCTGCAATCGATAATGCGTCCGGCTCTCCTTTACCATACGCGAGGTAGGCTTCTGAAACATCCACCACTTTGTCGAGTTCTTGCGCAATCATGAGAGATGTTTCATAGCGGGTCAAGCCGCCCAGTCTCGATACGCTGTATCCCTTCGTCCGTAAGCTTTCTTCTACCTTGTCAAAGATGACGGTTGTTCCACCAATCAGCACAACCTTACTTGCACCGAGGCGTTGAATCTCTTCCAGCGTTTCAGCTGGTATTTCGTCTTTTTTCGTTAATAAAATCGGGGCATCATAAGCAGATGCCAAAGGAGTTGCGGTTAGTCCGTCAGCTATTGCTCCTCCATTTACTAACAAGACAGTGTCCGATTTTTCCCAGCCTTGCATAGAAACTTCGACGGCTGTTGAGTATCTGGTTAGTCCGATGAGCTGCTGAAGTTCAGGCTTCACATCTTTTACTGTCAGTTTGGCTGCTTCACTAGTATTACCCGCTAAGTCAGCGGCTGTTATTTCTATTTCGGTACCCGCTTTTTGCTTAGGAATCTCTACAGTAAAATCCCCTGTATCATCAGCATTTGATGTGCCAATTTCGTTATTGTTAACCATGACTTTAATCAATGCTCCTGCTTCAGCTGTTCCCCGTACCTTTTGGTCCTGGTCAGTAACCGGTAAAACCTCAGGCTGGCTTGGAGCAATTTCATCAGCTACTACCACAACAACGCTGTCACTTCGGTTTCCTGCTTCATCTTCTGCAAAAATCGTCAATTCTGTGGCAGCAGGCTGTTTCTCCACTAAGATTTCAAATGTTCCCGCGCTATCCGCTTTGCCTTTAGCAATCTCCGCTGATCCTGCTTTTACATAAACAGTTGCATTTGCTTCAGTCGTACCCGTTACTTTATCAGACTTATTGCTAAAACTGTTTACGACAGGCTTCGCTGGTGCCGTTGTATCTGTCACCTTGATAAGCGAAGGTTCACCTTGGTTTTCCGCTTGATCGACAGCATAAACAGTAAGTTCAGTTCCTGCTTTCTGTTTTGTAATCGAAACCAGGAAATCACCATTTTCATCAGCAATTGCTTGCCCCAGCTTGGTTCCATTCGCTTTAACAAATACAGTCGCTCCGGCTTCCGTCTTGCCTGTAACCTCTGTGGACTGGTCGCTGACTTCGTTCACCAGAGGTTGCTGAGGGCCAGTTTTGTCTTCTACTTTTACCAGCTCGGCACTGCCTTGGTTTCCAGCTTGATCAACCGCATACACACTCAATTCTGTGCCGGCTGTTTGTTTCGAAATTGAAACTGCAAAATCACCAGTTTCTGTTGCGACAGCATGTCCAAGTTCAACTGTTCCCTTTTTAACATAAACCGTTGAATTCGGCTCTGCCGTTCCAGTTACTTCCGTGGATTTGTCACTCACACTGTTCACGACAGGTTTCTCTGGACCTGTTTTATCTATTACCTGGATTTTCACAGATTCCCCTTGGTTACCTGCCTTATCGACGGCATACACTTCAAGGTCTGTTCCTGCTTTTTGCTTTGTAATCGCAACAAGGAAATCACCATTTTCATCAGCAATTACTTGTCCTATCTCTGTTTCATTCACTTTAACAAAGACAGTAGCGCCTGCTTCCGTCTTGCCTGTTACCTCCGTGGACTGGTCGCTGACTTCGTTCACCTGAGGTTGCTGCGGGCCTGTTTTGTCTTCTACTTTTACCAGCTCGGCACTGCCTTGGTTGCCTGCTTCATCAACTGCGTATACACTCAATTCAGAGCCGGAGGTTTGTTTCGAAATTGAAACGGTAAATTCTCTAGATTCGGCTGCAACAGCATGTCCAAGTTCAGCAGTTCCCTTTTTAACATAAACCGTTGAATTTGGTTCTGCCGTCCCGGTTACTTCCGTCGATTTGTCGCTGACACTGTTCACAACAGGCTTCGCTGGTGCGGTTTTATCTGTTACGTTTACCATCACAGATTCCCCTTGATTACCTGCCTTATCGACAGCATACACTTCAAGGCCAGTTCCTGCTTTTTGCTTTGTAATTGTAATGGCAAATTCTCCAGTGGCACTCACATGTCCATTCGCAATTTCAGTAGAACCGTTTATTATATAAACATCAGAATTCGGCTCTGCTGTCCCCGTTACTTCTATGGTCTTATCACTCACCTCATTAACAACCGGCTTAGTTGGAGCCGTGACGTCAGGGATCATCACTTCCTTGCTGGTGATAACCTGATTCTCGGCATCCAGCACGTCAAAAACAAGTATTGAATTTTCACTTTGCTTTTCAACAGTAAAATTGAAATTACCTGCTTCATCAGCATTGGTCTCCGCAATCTGTTGTCCATCCACCGATAATACCACTCGTTTGTTCGCAAGTGTTTTACCCTCGATCAACGTTGTATCCTTTGCAATTTCTTTTAAGTACAAATCATAAACATTGAACGTTTTAGTGTGTTTGAACCCCTGTGTATCAACTAACTCCAGTTGAAGATTTTGATAGGCACCCAGAGTAAAATCTTTCAGCCTGAATGTACCGTTTGCATTAAGATTGATTGATTGCCCATTTATTTTGGCACTGACAAACGGCAGGGTTGCGCCAGTGATAGAAACTTTTCCTGCATCGCTGATTATAGGCGTATCGTATAGAACCACTGGCACGTCCTTAAATAGCGGATAGGAGATATTGATACTTGAAATGGAATTAGATCCTGATAAAATCGCCTGACCATCGGAAGGGTAGTAATAGCCGAATGTCATGTAGCTGGCACGCAGCTCTCCCGTTACCTTCAGGCCGCCATAACTCCGCAGCCCTCCAAGGACATAGATGTTTCCATTAATGGTTACATTACTGTTTATCGTCAGTACTGCCCCCGGTGCTATGTAGACATCTGAATTGATCGTTTTATAGGACCAGGTTTCGTTTGAAGTCACGATTCGGGCATCAAGCGTCTCTACATGCGGCAGTACTGTAAACTCTCCGCTGCTTAAATTGGTTTCGCTAGCCTTGACTAGCAGCTTGTTTTGGTTGGTGTCAGTTATTTCGATAGAATCCAGAATCCACTGCCCTTCTTCCGTTTGGTCAGTTATGTAGAATTCCCCTTGAAGAAGATTCTTTTCCTTGTAGTAAATAAACGGTACTTCTTCTTTGGTTCCCGTAATAGGGGAGGTATAAATCAGCTTACCCCCGTTTAAGTTCGTATCATCAGTTGCCTCTACGTTAATAAAGACATACTGCCCTGATTCGGCTTCTAAGCTGTCGACGGCTACAGAGTGAAACATTGGAGCATTAGTTTCTCTAAAGACTTTGAATCCCGCAGGAGCCAATTTTTCTGCTTCCTTATTCAAAAAAAGAGTTCTTGCATTATTCGATGTATCGATGATGTGAACATAGTTAATCTCATAGAAACCCAGTTCACTATTTTCGTTTATATAAATGTCGCCTTCATAAGTACCATTTTCTTCATTAAACTTCATTGGCACATAAATGGATTTTTTCGTAATGGGTGCTGAGTAATACACATAAACTTCTTTTATCCCTTGATCATCAGTGGCCTTGACACTTACCTGTATGGTATCGCCTATGGTACCTCTTTGTCCATCCACACTGATACTTTCAAAGACAGGACTGGTCACATCAGGATTTGTCCCACTTACTGTAAACTCCCCTGCCATCAATTCATCTGCACTATTGTGTTGAAAAAGAGATGTCGCGTTATCGGAAGTATCCACGATATGAATATAATTTAGTTTATATACACCAGATTCGTCCGAGGTGTCGATTTGAAACTTCCCCTCATAAGCATCTGTTTCTGGGTTATAAGAAACGGAAACCGGCACTGACTTTTCTGTAGTTGGTGTGGTGTAGTAAACACTTACACTTTTTATCCCGTGATCGTCTTCAGCCTTTACGTTGACATTAATGATTTCTCCGACTGTTCCTTCTTTAGGAGTTACATTAATACTTTTAAAAACAGGAGGCGTAACATCCGGATTTGTTCCTGTTACAGTAAATTCACCGCTCTTCAACTTTTCAGCACTGTTATGTTGAAAAAGGGCTGTATCATTATTGGATGTATCGATTACTTGAACATATTCAATTTTGTAAATTCCTGACTCATGACTCGAGTCTACCGTAAGAGTCCCCTCATAAAGACCAGCATTATCGTTATAACTCATTGGGACACGTACAGACTTCTTGGTGACAGGGGCAGTGTAATAGACATTAACATCTTTTATTCCATAATCATCATGAGCACTCACACTCACTTTTATGGTATCCCCTAAAGTGACTTCACTTGTATCTACACTTATACTTTCAAACACAGGCTTGGAAACATCCGCTTCCGCCATAACCGAATTCGAAAAAATTGTACTTACTAATAGAATCAGTAACATAAAAACACTAAACGACTTTCTCACTTTCATTCTCCTACTCTAGTTATAAATTTTGTCGATATTCTTATTAAAACATAGACATTATCTGTAAACTAGATATTTTTTATCAGGCCAGAGGAACTGTTAAACTTTACCCCTTTAAAGCGGTGGGGGACAGTCCCCCACCGCTTTAAAGGGGTAAAGTACGCAACAACCAGCCCCCCTCCATCCCTTGTCTGAAGTCTGAATATTTTGTATAATTATGGTATTACTTGTAGAAGAGGATGTGTTGGTGTGCTGACTTTTGGATCGATTATGAAACAGAATGCTGAGAAATTCAGGGATAAGCCTGCTGTTATTTTTAAGGGGCGGGAATGGTCGTACAGTGAACTGAATTCTCGCGCGAATCAAATTGCAAACGCTTTCTTATCTAAGGGGTATAAGAAAGGTGATAAAGTATCCGTGATGATGAAGAATCATTCCGCTTACATAGAAATCATTGCCGGCCTTTCTAAAATCGGCGTTGTCATCGTCCCTATCAATTACCGTCTGGTAGGTTCAGAAATCGAATATATTGTGACTAATTCAGAGAGCCAAGGATTCATCACGACAGATGAATATGCGGATGAAATTGAAAAACTCTTGCCTGAATTGGACCATCTAGAAGATGTGATCGTTGTAGGCGAGACCACATCTGACAGCATGATAGAGTACGAGTCTTTTATGGCGAGAGGTGCAAAATCGGAGCCGGCGATGAGGATTGATGAAAAAGATACACTCTACCTCGGCTACACTTCAGGCACGACTGGCAAGCCAAAAGGTGTCGTCATCTCCCACCGCTCCCGTATGCTGACAGGGATGGCTGCAGCCTATGAATATAAAATTGATGAATCGGATATTCACATCGTGCCGGGACCGATCTACCATGCTGCACCGTGGATCTTCCTGATGATGCAGCTGATCGCCGGCGGAACCTTGGTCATCCAGGAATCCTTCGACCCGGAACAATTCCTTGCGGACGTGGAAAAGTACCAGGTGACCAACACGTTCATGGCGCCGACGATGTTCAACTTCCTTGTAAATCTGAACGAGGATACGAAGGAGAAATATGACGTCAGTTCCATGAGGGTCCTGATTTCCGCCGGGTCTGCCCTGCCGACTCAGACAAAGCTTGATGTCCTTGAATTTTTCAAAGACGCTGATTTGCACGAGTTTTACGGGTCAACCGAAAGTGCAATCACCCTTAATATCAAGCCAAAGGATATCCGTAGAAAGGAACGCTGCGTTGGGCAGCCTTTCCCTCTGGTTGAGTGCCTGATTTTAGATGATGAAAAAAATCCTGTGAACACAGGTGAAATCGGGGAGTTATATATCAAAGCTCCATACTTGCTGGATGAATACTATAAAAACCCGGAAGCCAACGAAGCTTCTTTCAAGGATGGCTACTTTACCGTCGGGGATATGGCCTTGCAGGATGACGAAGGCTACTATTACATCGTTGACCGCAAGAAGGATATGCTGATCAGCGGCGGCGTGAACATCTATCCAAGGGAAATTGAAGAAGCACTCTACTCCCACCCAGGCATCCTGGATGTAGCTGTCATCGGAGTCCCGGATCCTACTTGGGGAGAATCTGTTAAAGCCATCGTCGTTCCGCGGGAAGGAACTACTTTAACCGAGCAAGATATCATTGACTACTGTGAAGGAAAAATCGCCAGCTACAAAAAGCCGAAATCAGTCGACTTTGTAAAAGAGCTGCCGCGAAACCCTTCCGGCAAAATCCTGAAAGTTGAACTGCGATCTCAATACTGGGACAATAACGAAGTCAAAATATAACGGGACATGGGGACAGGTCCCGCGTCCCGCCTGAAGGAGAATAAACAATGAAAAACAAAGTAATCCTGGTAAGTTCCGACCAACTCGGCAAAGGAGATCAAGAACTTGGTGAAGGGGTTCTAGAAACGTTCTTCACCCTATTAAAACAGCGTGACGACAAACCAGAAGCCATCTTCTTAATGAACCGTGGCGTATTGACGCTAACAGAGCAGTCTCTGGTCTTGGTCCATCTAAAAGAAATCGCAGAATCCGGGGTTCCGGTGTATGCCTGCAAAACCTGCGTTGACTATTATGATGTAGAAGCACAACTAATCGCAGGTGAAATCAGCGGCATGGGTCACTTTATCGATCTTGCCAGCAAGCATGAAGTATTGACGATTGCCTGAACGGGACGGGGCCAGGTCCCTGCCCCCCTTGTTCGATATAGAACTCTATCACCTGTGAATGAGGTTTTATATCCTATTAAAGAAACTCGCCAATTACTATAAGGGATTCCATTGCAGGAGAGAAAATTACATATAGCACCGCAAATAGCAGGCTGATTCGCATATGACCTGCTTTATTATTTGTTCTTGTGAAAATGTTTACATCGTGGGAAGTGACTTGTTATCTCGAAGCCTATTCTTGACGAGATGAGCCTCTTGTGAGGGTTTGTGTGATACGATTGTAAGTCATGGATATTCCGCTAAAGGGCAGAATAGATGAAGACGATAAAAAACATTAAGCGGGTGATGGATCTTGAAAAAGGACAACCAAATAGATATTTTTAATATTTTCCACGATGGAACAATAACTAACATAAATAAAAAAATGGATACTATTCACTTGGAAATTGAGATACAATACTTGGCTGAAGTGATAAACGAAAAGTTTAATCTGTTTTATTGTGAATTGGTGGAATGTGAAGAATTTTTGTTAGAAATCTGGGGAGATGAGAAGGAATACACAAGTGATTTAAACACAATGGCTGCATATGAACTAGAGATACTGAATGCCCAATCTTCAAATGATGGGATATCCGTTAGTTGTAAAAGTGATGAAGTTATCGGCGGCAACCTCCTTATAAAAACAAGAAGTATTAATCTCTATGATGAAAACAAAAAAGAGTACTCTCTTGATGAGTTGGCTGCTGTGTGCCGTCAATATTGGAGTAAATAATTTTTTTTCATACTCCGTTAATAGATGTTTCAACTGAACAAGTAGATAATATAGTCATTAGCACTTTGGGGACATCATCCGCTTCATCCTCCTCGTTTGATGCCGGCATAGACACTCTTTGAGCTCATCATCCGCTTCATCCTCCCCTTTTGATGACGGGATAGACACTCTTTGAGCTCATCATCCGCTTCGTCGTCCTTGTTTGATGCCGGGATAGACACTCTTTGAGCTCATCATCCGCTTCATCCTCCTCGTTTGATGCCGGCATAGACACTCTTTGGGCTCATCATCCGCTTCGTCGTCCCCTTTTGATGACGGGATAGACACTCTTGGGGACATCATCCGCTTCGTCGTCCCCTTTTGATGCCGGAATAGCCCCTCTTTAAGGACATCATCCGCTTCTCGGTCCTCGTTTGATGCCGGGATAGACACTCTTTGAGCTCATCATCCGCCTCGCTCTCCTCGTTTGATGCGGGGATAGACGTGCTTTGAGGACATCATCCGCTTCGTCCTCCCCTTTTGATGCCGGCATAGACACTCTTTAAGGACATCATCCGCTTCTCGGTCCTCGTTTGATGCAGGGATAGACACTCTTTGAGCTCATCATCCGCTTCTCGGTCCTCGTTTGATGCAGGGATAGATTCTGGGTTTTTTACTGTTAAAATAGTGTTATTTAATTTTTAACTTTGCTGCTATTTTGGATGTGATTTACGGTTTTCCCTCCCTTAATGTGAACCCCTTAAATTACTACGGCGAGTTTTACCTTTTTTATACAACGAACCAGCTTCCCCGCACCCCCGCCCAGTCCCATACGTATACTAGATTATTGAAGAAAATTCGGGGGGATTTATATGATTATCCATGTTGTCAGCAGCGGTGAATCACTTTGGCAGATCGCCAACCGGTATAAAGTGAATATGAACTCTATTGTCACTGTGAATGAGTTACCCAACCCAAATCAACTGGTCATCGGGCAGGCTCTGGTCATTCCCGTGCCGGGCACCTCGCATACCATCCAATACGGCGAAACCCTATGGGCCCTTGCACAGCGTTACGGCGTGTCGGTCCAGGCTATAATTCAGGCAAACCAATTCACCAACCCTAACCTCCTCTATCCCGGCATGTCCATCATCATTCCACCTATTACACATACCGTTCAACCAGGGGAAGCATTGTGGCAGATCGCCCAGCGTTACGGAACCACCGTCCAGAAAATCATTGCGGAAAACAAAATTGAAAACCCTAACCTGATCTATCCTGGTCTGCAGCTCAGCATTCCAAGGCCGAAGCCCGTCATCGAAGTCAATTCCTATACGTATCAAAGTCCTGCAAACGCATCTCAAACGATTGAAGAATTGAACCCGCTCCTTACGTACATCAGCCCGTTCGCTTACATGATCACCCAAAACGGGACCCTCAGTCCTGCAATCAAAGACGAACCGACGGTAGAAAACGCCATCAAAAATAACGTCACACCGATGATGTCCATCACCAATTTCACGACCACGGAAGCAGGTTCGAACCTCGCCCATACCGTCCTGACCACTGAGGAGTACCGGAAAAACTTATTAAATGACGCGCTTAGAATAATGGAAGCTAAAGGATATAAGGGACTGAACATTGATTTTGAAAATGTGCTGCCCGAGGACCGCGAGCTCTATAATCAGTTCCTCCAGGAGGCCGTCGATTTCTTTCATCCAAAGGGATATTTCGTATCAACGGCGGTTGCTCCAAAAGTAAGTGCGACCCAGGCAGGACTGCTCTACACAGCTCATGACTACGAGGCACACGGAAGAATAGTCGATTTCGTCGTGCTCATGACTTATGAGTGGGGTTACCGGATGGGACCGCCGCAAGCCATCTCGCCGATAAACCAGATGAGGCGTGTCGTCGAGTATGCACTGTCCGTCATGCCGCCGGAAAAGATCTTCCTGGGCTTCCAGATTTATGCCCGCGACTGGAAGGTCCCACACGTACAGGGACAGGAAGCCGAAACCTTCAGTCCGCAAGAAGCCATCCGCCGCGCAGTGAAATACGGGGCAGCGATTCAATATGACACCACCACTCAATCACCATGGTTCCGGTATACCGATGAGCAAGGTCAGGGCCATGAGGTCTGGTTCGAGGACGCCCGCAGTGCTCAAGCCAAGTTCGATATGGTTAAGCAATATAACCTGCGGGGAGTCAGTTACTGGGCATTGGGTTACCCGTACCCTCAAAACTGGGCTCTGCTGAATGATAATTTTACAATCAGCAAGCGATAGCTGGACAGAGGAATATATTCTCTGTCCTTTTTTAATGGGGGCGGAGCGACAGGTACCTGGTATAATCGTCCCATCTCCATCCCCTGCAATCAAAGCCCCATTCTACCGACAGAATTCGCAAAAAGCTTACAAACCCTCCCTTCCTTCCACCTCAAAAGCAGGACCACCGTATGAAGAATTGCTGAAACATGTAGAAAAAGCACATTTTACACCCTCCAAAATATTCCACTATACTGTAATAGATTCATAAATACAATATTTGGGAGGAATTCTATGTATCGTAACAAAGCAATTGCCGCCGTTCTATCTACTACTCTACTATTCGGCTCGGGAGCTCTATCAGTTGCAGCAGAAAACCCCGGAAATAACGGAGGTTCATCACATGCGTTTGATAACAAAGTAATTAAGAAGATCGACGCAGATGCCATGTACAACACCGTTGACCTGCTGTCAAAGCAGCCCCGCGAAGCAGGTACGGAAGGGGAAAAAATTGCGGTTGAGTATATCAAAAGCAAATTTGAGGAGTACGGCTATGAAACAGAACTCCAGCCATTTAAACTTGAGGGCGAATGGAACGCTGGTACTTCCTCTGTCACACTTAATGGAACAGCATTCTCCGGAGATGTGCGTTCGTTCAGCGGCTCGGTCAACAAAAGTGTCACAGCACCGCTTGAATTTGTCGGGTTAGGGAGCCCCACTGAAGTAGAAGCTGCTGAACTAGAAGGAAAAATCGCTTTAATCGAACGGGGAGTATTCAACTTTTATGATAAAATTCAAAATGTCCTTGACGCCGGAGCAGTCGGTGTCATCATGTTCAACCGTGAAGGCGCATCAGGCAATAATTTTGGATATACCTACGACGGACAAAACATCCCTGCCGTTGCAATCACTAGAGAGGAAGGCTTAGAACTTGTAGACCAGCTAAACACTGAAACAATCGAAGCCACTGTCTCGGTTGAAGGGGCAAGCTACGAAATGCTCACGTCTTATAACGTCATTGCTAAAATGAAGCCAAACCCAAATAAAGATACCGGACAAATCGTAATGATCGGCGCCCACCACGATTCCGTTCACGGCGGCCCTGGTGCGAACGATGACGCTTCAGGTGTAGCCGGTGTCCTTGAACTGGCTAGAATCTTGGCTAAAACCCCTACAGATACAGAGATCCGCTTCCTAACTTTCGGCGCGGAGGAAAAAGGACTCGTAGGTTCCTACCATTATGCCAGCACATTAACGGAGGAGGAAGTAAATAATACTGTCGCCCACTTCCAAATGGACATGATCGGAAGCAAAGATGCAGGCGACCTCATCATGTTTACTCCTGACGGTGAGAAAAACCTGGTAACAGATCTGGGTGCAGCCGCGGGAGCACGAATCTCGGAGGTAGTAGACTACGGCGAATTGGGGCGCAGTGACCATGTTCCGTTCTATAACCTTGGTATTCCAGCGGCATTGTTCATCCATGCACCTTTAGAGCCTTGGTACCACACTCCTGAAGATACCATCGATCACATCAGCAAAGAAAAACTCCAGCAAGTAGCCGAAATCGTCGGAGCCTCCGTCTACCAGATTGCCAGAAAAGACACCCCTGCCCTCCAAAACGCAAGAGTCGCACCAGGCCCAGTAGACTACGACTATGATGATAGACCGCTCTAACCTTTAACCCTTTAAAGCAGTGGGGGACAGTCCCCCACTGCTTTAAAGGACTAAACTGTCTCCCCCTCAATCATACAAATTCGTCCAATAATCAATAACTTCCCTCTCCTGAACAGAATACAGATCTTCCCCATCCAAAAAGAACTCTTCGCCGCACTCACTGTTGGTGACTTGAAAGGCCATAAACTCGATTTCACGGCCGCTCGCACCAGTGGAACCGCCATACACACCATTATTTATACAATAATGATCAATAGGTGTCCTGTTCCCTTCTTCATCGACATAGAAGTAAAGATCATTGACCATTCCCTGGCTCATCTTTTCCGAAGTACGGTAGGTGCCGTATCTCTCAATATCCGTACCCATCAAAGCAGGCAGACTTTCAACGCTGAGTGGAACAACACCAAACTCTCCCTCCTGTTGAAGCTCAGGTTCCCCCGGGATATTATAAAAGGTAACCGCCGCCCCTTCATAGCCTTCAGGAATCAGGTAGATCATATCTTTCTTTTCCTCAAAAGACAGATCCGCAACACCTGGAGAATTATCACTAGTAAAAATCCCCCAAACCGCCAAAACAGCAGCAGGTATGATCGTCAAAGCCTGCGCAGTATGGATCTTCCTCCTTCGCGAACTCTCACTCTCCCTTTTACTCTTTAGCCGTTCATCGAATAGAAAGAATAGGGTCGCATTAATGACCGCAAACACAGCAGCGCCCTCCAGCAGAATAATGCTTAAAAACCCAAATAAAATATGTATAAATCCGGCAGCCACGACTCTTCCTCTAGGCATTTTCCTCGTTAGGGAATCAGACAGCAGCGATACAGGGATTCCGTAAATCAAGTTCCCGGCTCCTGCAACGAAAAAGACATAAACACCTAACCAATATGCCCCATCAAAGAGCCCTGCAACAAAAGATATGCCTGCAAATACTAGAGTGGTATATAATGCTGGCTTGATCTTGGTCACCATCACACTTCCCCTTCCGCCTAAGATGCATTGTGAATGTTTTCACAATACTATTATACCATAAAACCACTCCCACTGTACTCCTCTTCAAAGGGGTTAAAAGGTATTTCATTTACCAAAAGCGTTCTTCTGAAAGGCAATAAATTCAGGTGCCTTTAGCCCTTTAAAGCGGTGGGGGACAGTCCCCCACCGCTTTAAAGGGCTAAACTCTATCTCCCCTGCATTTATGAATGATTCACGTTCCTCTCACAATGTAGAATTTTAAAAACTTTTGTCGAAACACTTCCCTTTCTAGGTATTAATAACTATCATTTACTTATTACATTATTACGTAATTACTTTGAAGGTGTCCGTTGAGGTGGCTCTATGAAATTGTTCTTAAAACTTAAAATACATATACTTCGTTCATATATGATCTTTCATGGAACCAAAAAAGGACTAGGACATCCAACAACAATAAGATACAGTCAAAAGCTGGACGAAGTGTTAAATCAATATAGTAAACTGAATTAAACAGCTGTTTGAAATTACTTTACTACTTCAAGGCACCTCCATAAGAACCCGCACCAGTGATTTTCCAACACTTTTACAGGACCTGTAAAGATATTGGGCTGTGACTTATGCGCTCTCCTGCTGTTCTCTAGTAAAAAAACTCAAAATATGCCTAAAAGAATATTTTTATTGAAATGAGAAGCAAAGTCTTAAAAATCATTTATTTTCCCTCTTTTTCCACGCAACTAAGGAAAACCATTCCAAACCACAGTGTAGTACCATTTACCTAACACCGGAGCCAACAGCAGCATAGAGAGGTGCTACCATGAACATTGGAGACAAAGTACTATTCGACGAGAGGATTTGGTATGTATTCTGGATTTACGGTAACGGTTACCTGGAGATAAAAGGAGAGTTCCGCAAGGTTGAACTTGTGGAGGAAGCTGATATTAGATTGCTATAGCTTTCAAAAAATTCGACCTGAATACAACGCTCAAATCCAACAGGAAGAGCCCCTTCTCACAGCCCTTATACACAGTAAAAAACTGCATACCAAAGTAAAGGGTTCCTCTTTAAATGGCCCACACCCAACAAAGAGTTCAAATGACGCACGTTTTAAAACTAAAATGGGTATAAAAAGAAGACTCATCAATCGACGAGTCTTTTTGTCTTGTATTTTAACCAGACCTGTAGCCACGTATCAAACAACAAACAACCTCATAATTAGGGCTAAAACAATAAATGGTACCGGAATAAGAGGGATCATACTTAATAACCCCAGGAAACTTCCATCCTGTTTTCTATGCTTAAACATATAGATAACATTTGGAATCAGTAGAAGCAGCGTGATTTGCGCTATAACGGCTATCAGGCTATCATATCACTTACATAGGTCTCTTTATCTCCTGTCAGCAAAATACCTAATATCAATACAAATGCTAAAACCAAGTAAACCGGTGATAACTTCATATTAAACTTCAAGAATTGATTAACCATGGAACCACCTCAATCGATTATCCCCTCTAATCTCTACCACCAATAAATTCAATTAATTATATCTAATATTTCACATTATATCTGCCTATTTTTATGTATTGCATATTAATAAATCAATAACGGAAGATGTTCCACACAGCCGGGACCATCCCATTTTCCACTCCCCAACACAGAAAAAAGGTTCAGCTCCACGGAGCTGAACCTTTTTATGTTGCACGCCTTTAATATATCATAGCCTTCAGGAATCAGGTAGATCATATCTTTCTTTCCCGTAAAAGACAGATCCGCAACACCTGCCGAATTATCAATAGTAAAAATCCCCCAATTCACCAAAGCAGCAGGTATGATCGTCAATGCTTGCGCAGTATGGACCTTCCTCCTGCTCGTGCTCTCACCCTCCCTTTCACACCCCCACCGTTCATCGAATAGAAAGGGCCGCATAAATGACGGCAAATGCAGCAGCGCGATCCAGCATAATAATGCTTAAAAACCCAAATAAGATATGTATAACTCCTGCAGCCACGAATCTTCCTATAAGGTGATTATTTGTTAAAAATTGGATAGCGAAGATACAGGGAGTCCATAGATAAAGTTCCCCGCAGAAATACATATACACCTAACAAGAATTCTCCTTCAAAGAGTCCTGCACCAAAAAATATGCCTGCAAATAATAGAGTGGTCCATCTTGCTGGCTTGATCTTGGTCACCATCACACTGCTCCTTCTGCCTAAGGTATATTAGAAATATTCTCATACCATAAAACACTTCTCACTCTGTAATCCTTTTCAAAGTGGTTGAAAGATATTCAATTACCCAAGAGCAGTCTTCTGAATAGGTTAACTCTTCAAAAAAAGGATACCTTTTTACAAAGCTTACAAACGTTTGTCATCTTTATAAAAGTTTGTGCATATGATTAATTAAACAACTTAGAAAGGAATGAAGAAGATGCTTGAAAATCGTACATTAGAGGGATATGAGTGCAGGACTGAATCAATGTTTAAGATAGCGGATGAATTAGGCATTGATTATGTACGCGGGGAAAGCAACAAGGAGTTGGATAGAATTTATCGTGATTTAGCACCTGTTTTTAAGGGTGAAGACACGCTGCCTATAGGAACCGGTAAGACAGGAAGACTCCGCCAAGCTTCATATCATAAACTTTATAACTTTGCTAGACAGCAATATAACATCGAAGTACCTGACTGGAGCCCTATACAAGCCAAAAGGCATTCTAACAAAGCCAAAAAAGAGGATAGAACGATTGCTCTTCTCTCTTCCTTTCTATCCGAACTTGATCAAGGTGAAATTAAGCAAGATGAATTCATTGGAGCAATACGAGGAATAGTTGCTTCCCATAAATTAAACCAAAACGATTAATGTCAACTCACTTATGTTATCAACTTTAATCTGATAAGAAATTGGAGGATAATTAATGAAACATAAAAACATTGTAGACGCGTATATAAGAAACAACAAATATGATTGGATATTAAGCGAGTGTAAACCTGGGCAAAGACCAATTGAAGAAGTTATTGAATATGCTGTATTTACTTGGACTCCTAAATTAAAAGAATGTCATAGAAACTATTCTGCAAAAAATGGAGTTAGGGATGAAATGACAATAAAGCTTAGGGAATCATTAGGATCATTAGGTACCCCTGCTTCTTTTGAAGATATTATGAAATGGGTTTACACTAATAGAGTTGAGGGTTTTGCCTCAGTAGGAGTATATGATACTGCTTTAAGGATTGGTATTTACTTTGGTATTTATCCAACAATGGTTTATATTCATGCTGGAAGCGAAACAGGGACCAAGAATGTTTTGGGCAATGACTACAAAACCAAAAGGGCTTACTACTTTATGGAAGACCCTGAATATCTAGTTTTCGACCCAAGTGTTTATCCATTAGAAATTAATAAATTAGATCCCTACCATATAGAAAATTTCCTTTGCCAGAAAAAAGAACAACTTCAAATATAAAATGAATTTTTTAACCTTTTTCCCCAAAAAGAAGCAAGACTCATTGTCCCACCACCCTAAACATAATAAAAAGTATCAGCTGAACAAAGCTGATACTTTTTTATTTTAAGAGTCTTTATTTTCACCATCTATGCAAAGTTGACACAATACCTGTCCCCTATGGATTCTCATTAAATTAAAACGCAACCCGTCCCCCTTTACTCCAAAAAAGAAATATTGTAAACTAACATTAACCTTAAGTTCATTATTAAGAACAAAAAAACCACAATATAAAACAACACCGGGACAAAAGCACCCCATGTCCCAGAAGGAGGGATAAATCATGAGCCGGCTATTCGACAGCCACGTGAAAAAGAACCTGGATAAGCTGCACAAGAATCTCTACCTGTCAAAGAACGATCCTGAGTACTATGAAAAGGTGCTCCGTTATAAGGACCCGCAATCCCCGGAGGCACACTTCCGTCTTGCGCAGAAATGGGAAGAAGAAGGCGTGTTGATGAAGGCCTATCTGCACTATGAAAAGGCCGCCCAGGTGGACTCGCCCTACTATTACCAGGCGAAGGCTGCCTGTAAGTCCCTGGAGAAAATAATCGAGCAGCCGCCCGCTCAAATAACGGAACCAACATCCAGAGTCCCTTTCCGCCTGAAAGCCATCATCGGATCTCTTATTCTACTGAACCTTTGCATTCTGGCCTTGCTGTTCTGGAAAGCAGACTCCCTAACAGTGGTCGCCTCACAGCTGAAAGCCTGGGGAACGGATATGGAAGTCGTCTATGAAACGGAAGACATTCCCTATGTATTTTACATCCCGGCTGACACCCCGCCGGAGGAAGTCGAAAACTCTCTATATAAAAAGGCGCTCAGTATGGGCAAGGAGCTTTCCAATAAAAATGTGTTGTTATACGGTGTCCGCACAACAGACTCAGCGCTCTCACTTGAAACCCTGCCATTGAAAAGCAACCAGATAAAGGAGCAGGCCTTCGTCATCGCTGAATACAACTCCGCCCTAGACCAGCCCGTCAGAATCCGGTTCCTAAACAACACAAACAAGGAGGAAGACCCATATACCTACACCTACATCAGCACGAACCTTCTCAGAACAGCCCTCAAGACATACATCGATGAAAAGGGAGCCCCTCCAACGGACCTGAAAAACCTTACAGCGGATTATCCAGACAACTATCTCAGCTTCATTCCAAAAGAGCTTTACCATAATTCGAACGGGATTTCCCCCGCCTTCACCGGAAACGGCGGCTGGGTCTATAACGCAAACGCTCAAACGATAGACGAAATGCTATATCCCAATATTATGGATAGCTCCTCAAAGGACGCTATCCATATTCCGTTTAATCCGGTGGAAATCGAAATTGATAAGAACACCTTTACCCTGACGGTAAAAAACTCTCCCTACATCATCGCGACAAAACCAATCGGATTAGGCAAAAACAACTCCACTCCTGAAGGGACATTCTTCATCCAAAATCGGGTCTTGGAACCCCAGGGAGATCACCAAAATATGTTCGGCGCTGCAGGTCTGGGCATGGGGGATTACGCCATCCACGGAACCAGCGACGAACAGTCCATCGGCCAGGAAAAATCCCACGGCTGCATCCGGCTGTTGAACGAAGATGTTCAGGGAATCTTTGACTATGTACCAAAGGGAGCTGCAGTAAACATCGTAGACCAACCACCATCAATAGACACACCGCCAAACACCCTAAACCCGGACCTACTTTCACCGGAAACCAAACCAGTCATCACACAAACGGCTGACGAAGTCTTTGAATGGGCAGGATAGAGACACGGAGAACCCTGTAAATATCTGGTGGTTCGCACACCCCCGTCCCCACGCCTGGCTTCGTATGTTACCATTGTGGTTGGCAAAAAATCATCACGGAGGGATACAATGAAAAAAATCAGTAGTGTCATTCTTGTTTTCTTATTAACGTTAAGCTCGATTTTATTTTCCCCTTCCCAGTCTGAAGCTTCAGGTATACTAACCCGTTTATCCGGGGATAACCGGCTTGGTACAGCGATAGAAGTTTCAAAAGCAGGCTGGTCAAGCGGATTAACGAATCCCGAAAAGGCTGTCGTCATGGCAAGAGCAGATGATCCTGCCGATGCATTAGCTGCGTCCAGCCTTTCGGGTGTAAAAGATTCTCCTATCCTGCTGACATACCCTAACAGCATCGATACATCCGTTTTAAACGAACTTCAAAGACTAGGTGCTGAGAAGGTATATTTGTTGGGTGGAACGGCGGCCATCTCGAGCACTGTTCAAAGCACCCTCTCATCAAAAGGATACAAAGTTCAGCGGATTGCCGGGGCGAACCGCTATGAAACTGCCCTTAAAATCAACGAAGCTGCCGGGACTTCCAAAGGAACGAAAGCCATCTTAGCGAACGGTGAAACAGTTGCAGATGCTTTATCCGCTTCAGCAGCTTCCGCCATCAATGAAGTTCCGATTTACCTGGCAATGAAAGACAAACTTAGAGTGAATCTTCCTTCAAACATCAAGCAAGTTGATATTTATGGCGGGACTGCCGTAATTTCTGCTTCTGTCGAAAGTCAACTTAAGTCACAAGGAATCACAATCAACCGTATATCCGGTGCCAACAGATATGAGACGAGTATTGCTGCAGCAAATAAGCTCAACATCAATTCCAATAAGCTGATCGTGGTTCGCGGTGAATCTGTCAAAACAACCAAGCAGGATTATCCCGATGCTGTCGCGGCGTCTGGATTAGCGAACAAATTAAATGCCAAGATTCTGCTTGTTCACCCAACCAAGACGTATGATGTAACAAAATCCTATTTAAGCGCGAAAAACCTGGACACCTATGTTTTAGGTGGAATGGCTGCAATTTCTAACAATGTCTTGAGCGGTTATGGCTACGATACTCCAAATGAATTGGCTGTACATATTATTGATGTAGGCCAAGGAGACAGCACGTTAATCCAAACCCAAGGGAAAACCGTTCTGATTGACGGAGGGACAAGAACTGCCGGAGATAAAGTTGTTTCTTATTTGAAGGCCGCTGGCATATCATCCATTGACTACCTCATAGCAACACACCCTGACGCCGATCATATCGGTGGATTAATTGACGTTCTAGATCAAATCCCAGTCGGAGAAGTACTGGATTCCGGTTTAACACACACCTCCCAGACTTACTTTGATTACCTAGGTCTAATTGATGCTAAAAACATTCCATTTGATGTACCGAGCGTAGGAAGTGAGTTCACATTAGATTCAGGGATCAGCTTCAAAGTACTGAATAACGGCAATGGCTACACTGAAAATAACGCCGGGTCTGTCGTGGTAAAACTCGCCTACAACAATGTAAGCTTTATGCTGACCGGCGATGCAACCACAGAATCAGAGACAAACATGATGGAAAGATTCAATCTTCGTGATATCCAATCCACCTTTTTAAAAGTCGGCCATCATGGATCCACCACTTCAACCTCACAGGAATTCTTGAATGAAGTGAATCCAAAAGCAGGAATCCTTTCGTACGGAGACAACAGTTATGGCCATCCAACAAGTGAAATCGTCAGCCGGCTGAAGAATAAAGGGGTAACCCTTTACTCCACTTACGAGTCAGGAGATATTGTCGTAAAAACGGATGGAGATTCTTACACAATCAATGCCTCCCCGTTTACAGGTGGAGGAGAAGCTCCAGCCGCTTCAACCGGTAAACTTGATATCATGGCCTTAGACCTCAGCGCTGAGATTGTAACGATCAAGAACATTGATTCAAAAGACATCCCGATGGCAGGCTGGAAACTCGTCAGCGTGGAAGGAAATCAAACCTTTGACTTCCCTTCCGACTTTGTATTGAAAAAAGGGCAGTCCGTCAATGTGGCAGCTGGAAGAAGTGCCGTTCATAATCCTCCGGCACAGCTGCTCTGGACGAACGGCTACATCTGGAACAATTCAGGCGATGCCGCTGTGTTATACGATCCTCAAGGAGTGAAGATTGATGAACTCGCGAAATAAATACACACTCGATCGATTTGAAGGCTCATTGGCGGTATTGCTGCTAAGGAAAGATGAATCTGTACAGTTAGATGTTTCCAAGGAAAAACTCCCTGAACATGTAAAAGAGGGAGATATCATCGAGTTAGAGCAGTCCGAGGATGGATCGATAGTAAATGCAGTGATCCTTGAAGATGAAACCAATGAGGCAAAAAAGAAAGCAGAAAACTTGTTGAAAAAACTATTAAATAAAGATAAACACTGATAGACTCCACCTTCTGAAATATAGAGTTGAAATGGCAGGCCAATTCGAAAATGAATTGGACCTGCTTTTTTGTTACATACGTAATTTTGCATACAGGATTAGCATCCAATAGCTCTTTCGAGAGGAACTGCGTGATACAATTGTAAATACTGGATGTTCCAACACGGAAATATTAGTGACCAGAAGATATATAAGCTTTTTACTAGATGAAAAAGGAGTCAAATATGAAAGAAGCAATCAGGAATGAAGCAGGTAAACTTTCAGGATTAAAATTAAGTTGTGCCGGAAGAGCCTCGAACCTTTTCTGGATTGGGTTCGGAGATCTGCTTCCTGTAACCAAAAGAGGCGAAACGAGTGAATCAGCTGAAAATACATTACATATTCAGTGTTCATGGCGAATGACAAAAGGCAATAAAATCATTGTAGCTTCACAAGACTTTTATTCTCCAAATTCAGACTGGGATGAAAATGAAGAGGGCTTCAATTGGGAGGATCAGGGAAGCAATAGATTTGATGAACGAATAAAATCCTTTATGGAAGACGAATCAGATTTGATTGTAGACGGCATAGACTCAGATAATATAGGCGGATTAAAGGTCTTGTTATCAAAAAAATATGCATTAGAAATTTTCCCGGATTCTTCAGAAGACGATGATTATAGTGAGTTCTGGAGACTCATCAGTCAGAATGGGAATCCTCACTTTATTGTTTCCGGCAAGGGTATCGAAAGAGTCTAATTTTAATAATGTTGAGGTGGATGTTTTGAAATTCAACTATCTTCTTAGAGGTCAAGGCTGGGCTGAAGGATATATTGAAGTGAATTCACAAAGATGCGATTTTAATCCCAGCTATCTAACGGATGTACTTGGAGATTTATTAGATGGATTGGTTTATTTGTTAATAACCACAGCACCTAATAGGAAAAGATCACCGTCATTTACGATTATCATGGATGAAGAGCCGAGCGGCCTTGAATGGGAGTTCACTTTAGTGAATGAAAAAAATATGCAATTACTCATTAAAGCCTTTGAGGATATGTGTTCCAAGGAAAGTGACCAAGGTGAAATAGTAATTGAAACAACTTGTAATAGTAACGACTTTCTTTCAGAAGTAATCAAAGAACTCGAAGTATTAATTAAAAAACACGGCATAATCGGTTACAAAGAGACATGGGCCCAACACGAATTTCCTTTAAGCAGTTTTCTAAGGTTAAAGCACTACCTGAAGCAGGAACAAGATTTTGAGATTGCTTATGTCGGAAAGAACAAAAGGGACTGGGATTATTATTTGACGGATATAAATGCTGAACTATCCTTGCTTACTGATAGTGGAAATGAATAAAGGTTGTTGCACTGGGGCGGTTGCTGAATAAGCAGCCGCCCCTAGTTTGTTTGGATACACTGAATCCCCCACCCCATTCCCAAAAAACTAAAAAAAGAGATTGAGTGAGATTGACCCAGATAACAACCCTCATTATTAAAAATCTGACCCCAACAGGCAAAACAGTAGTCAGAATTATCTATATTCAGTTGTATCTTTTTCTGAAAAAATCAACTAAACTACTCTTAATCGCGCGGGTTACTGAATTACTAGTTTTGAAAAATTTAAGCCATTTAAAGGAGCTTGACTGACTATGTCAAAGAAATTATTAACGATTGCTCTTGGTACTTCACTGGTATTTGGTGCTGCCCTTCCTTCGGCTTTTGCCGGCTCCATCGCTGATCATTCAGCAAAGATCGAAGCCGCAAAGACCATTATGACGAAACAAAATGATAAGCCTAAATTCTACTCTGCGAAACTTTCAAAATCTGTTGTAAAAACGGAAAAAGAAGTGAAGAATCTATTAAAAGCAAACCAGGAGGTCCTGGGCATCGATCCTTCGGCAGAATTGACGCTGCTTGAGACCACGACCGATGACCTTGGCATGACTCATTATAAATTCTCTCAGTCGGTAAAAGGGGTTCCTGTTGATGGAGCCATCTTCACGGTCCATACGGACAAAAACAATGTGATCGCAAACGCATCCGGTCAAGTCTATCCGGCTGCTTCTAAAAACCTGAAGAAACAAAAAGCGGAGATCAACAAAGAAGATGCCGTGAACCTGGCCTGGAAGCATATCGGGATCAGCGAGTCTGACACAATCCCTGCAGCCGGTGAGACTCTCGACACTCCTAAACACAGTGACGTAAAGAACACCACCGTCAAAAAGGATTTGGTGGTCCATGAAAATAACGGGGAATTCAATCTTGCCTACAAAGTACAGCTTCAATTCATCGAGCCGTACGGCGCCAACTGGCAGGTGTATGTAGATGCTGTCAGCGGTGATATCCTTGAAGCTTACAACGCCGTAACGGACGCCGCAACAACTGGATCAGGAACCGGAGTGTTAGGGGATTCCAAACAGCTTAATACTTATTACTCGAACGGAACGTACTATCTATTTGATGTAACAAAGCCGATGAACGGCGTCATCGAAACCCGTACGGCCAAAAACGGGACAAGCCTTCCAGGTTCCTACTCCGTTGACAGCAATAATGCCTGGACCGCCACTTCGCAAAGAGCTGATGTGGATGCCCATGCCTATGCCGGGGCTGTGTATGACTACTATCTGAACACCCATAACCGGAACAGCTTTGATAACAATGGGGCCACCATCCGCTCCACGGTCCACTACGGATCCAAATACAATAATGCCTTCTGGAATGGATCCCAGATGGTCTATGGTGACGGCGACGGGACGACATTCCGCTCCTTGTCAGGCGCGAAAGACGTCGTAGCCCATGAAATCACCCATGCCGTCACGGAAAGAACAGCAGGCTTGCAGTATCAATATCAATCTGGCGCACTCAATGAGTCCTTCTCAGATGTATTCGGCTACTTCCTTGATTCAGGAGATTACTTGATCGGCGAAGATGTATACACGCCAAATGTCTCAGGAGATGCCCTGCGCAGCCTGTCCAACCCAGCCAAATACGGCCAGCCGGAACACATGAATAATTATGTCAACACTTCTTCCGATAACGGAGGCGTCCATACAAATTCGGGCATCCCGAACAAGGCAGCCTATAACACCATTGCTAGCATCGGCAAAGCCAAAGCTGAAAAAATCTATTACAGAGCGCTGACTGTCTACCTGACACCGACAAGCAACTTCAGCTACGCCCGTGCAGCCCTCCTTCAATCAGCAGCCGACCTTTATGGCAGCGGAAGCACAACCTATAATGCTGTAAAAACGGCGTGGGATAATGTAGGGGTTTATTAAACTAATAGATCGGATATAGAAACATGTAAGGGACTCGCCAACTGGCGGGTCCTTTCATTTTTTTTAAAAATATATTGATCCTTTAAAAAATCTTCTCTTAAATGTCCAACAGTCGTTTGTACAATCCCTTGTCCCCGGGTCAAGAATTGTAAATGTAATACTCCATTATTGAAGACAAAACAATCAAAAATCCCCTCCTGAATAATCAGAAGGGGGTAGATAGGGGTCAATCTCAAGATGTATTATATATTCCCCCGCAAGAAGTATTCATAAACTGGGTAAGATTACTTATACTACCAGTCTTTTTGCTTCCAGCCTTACTTCAAATCTGAGAACCTCTCATTTCGTTCAAGGTATAGCCAGACAAACCAGTTGGAATGGTTGACCCTGAAACCCAGCAGAATGCCTCTTCCAGCTAAAACCTTATATAAAAATAACTGGGAGAACGGATTTGTCCTGTACCCTTCTGCCACCTACTAACAGGAGTTGTTGCAATAACATCCTCCCCCTTGTACCTGGTCATGACCGCTCTTTCAAAATACAAGCCGCTCCATATTCTCCTTCATCCAGGCATGCTGTCCTCACTCCCTGCCTCAAGACGGCAGACCCGTTCAATCGCTCTGATTTGGATAAGTGGAATGAGAGAGTCGGTATCAAGCATTCTCAGGAAGGCATTGGTGACCTCCTTGTTTTTGTCTGTGATGGATCATCTTCCTCCTTCGAAGATTCTTTTGATTCTTAATCGTTCTTTTCTTTCTTCTCTTTCTTAAGTTCTTCTTGTTGTACTGCAGTTGTTTTTTCGTCGTTCACCGACTGTTCAGCAGTTGTTCTGTCATTTTCTTCGTGTTAATTCTCCTCCCGACCGTCCGACAAAATTGTGAAAAGGAGTCCGTACCTCGTTTCCTCTGTTTGTATGTACTTAAGCTCCACCAGGCGGTCAATGCTGCTTTTGATAGTGCTGATGGACGGAACCTTCAGATTTCCGTTTGCCACATAAAGCAGATCCTCCGAGAGCATTGAATAAGACCGTAAGTATTGCCCTCTCTCCACCTTCACCCCATCAACCCAAACAAAGTCCTCTTGTACTGCCCTTACTAGAAGCAGCAGAAAAAGCCGCAAAGTTAACGGCTCAGTCCAGATCTTTTCCACATTGCATTCCACATATTGATTTTCACTTGTCATTTTGTTCAACCTCCTACTTTTTCTCAACTTCTATATAGGAGAAAAAAACGAAAACGGACACCCTTTCTCTCGTAAATATTTTTACTGCCACTTCCATCAGCAAAACTAGTAATGGCAGAGATAGATTCCAAACCTCGCCCCTATCCCCTACTACTGCTAAGAATCATGAAGGAAAAAAAACATCTGTAAGAGCCACCGCCCGTAAAGTAACCCTTAAACTTTTCCACTCCAACTGAGCAGACCATTGATCAGCCACAGTATTCGCCCTTTTTTCTCCAGAGAATTATGTTTTAATTCCAAAGAGTGATGATCTAGTTAAGGGAAAACAGCTGCAAAACGATGGGCGAATGACAGAAAAACTGTAGGAAAACAACAATAAGAATTAAAAGATAAAAAGAAAAAGAAAAGATCTTTCTAAAAAAGCACCAACATCAGAGGATGTCACAAAGTTGGTAGTTAACTAAGCTATGCTGAGTAATTTTTTAAAAACTCACCAAGTGAATTTCCGAAAGAAGATGCGATTAAAAGGTCCAGCCATTCGAAAGAAATTGAAAAACGAAATTCATGGTGTCCTTTCCTCCCCCTCCTCCCTATATAGAGGGTGAAAGGAGGTGAGACACATGGCAACTTCAGATTTGAAAAGTATCAAACTGAGAATGATCTATGATAACGGAGTGGATGAGAATGGCAAGCCGCTGTCTTCCAGCAAGACTTACTCCAACATCAACTACGCTTCAACACCGGACGAAATTCTTCAGGCTGCTCAGGCAGTAGCGGGACTAAGCTCTAGACCGCTTATGCTGATCGAGAAGAATGATAGTTACGGCATCAACGCGTAAGTAGTGTAGAAGACTGATAGAAAGGAGGTGAAACGTAATGGCTAAAACATTGGAACTGCAGTTTCTTACCCAATTTGGAAAAACAGCACGAGTTTCCGTTGATGAACCCATCGAGCCTGTAGACCCTGTCCAGGTGAAGCAGGTAATGGACACCATCATCGCAACGAATGTCTTCCAAAGCAACACTGGTGCCCTTGTATCTGCCGAAGGTGCTCGTGTGGTCGAGCGCAATGTCACGGAATACGAAGTGTAATGAATGAAAGGTGCCCCGAGGCTTTGGCTAAAGGGCACCTTATTTAATGAAGGAGGTGAATCCGTTGGAAGAAGTGATGTCATTCGTCTCAGAGGTAGGATTTCCGATCCTAGTGACAATGTATCTGCTTCATAGAATTGAAACGAAGCTTGAAGCAGTCATTGCCTCGATCAGGCTGCTCCCGCAAGAGATGAAGAATCAATAAGGACAAAAGCACTTATTTGAATAGTTGTAACCAAATAAGTGCTTTTTTAAGGCAATACTCTACCTGCTAATGCTGTAACACACTGGGGGTCAGGCCATCCCTATTTAGTCTTTCAATAACCATATTAAATGTGTTTGCAGAATTGTCTTCCCTTTCATGTGTATAATGTCCATTACTTCCACTTGGAAAAAGTGAAGCAACAACTACAGGTTTCTTTATCATTTGAGGAAGTCTTCCGGTGGTAATTTCCACGATTGTATCTTTACGATCAACCAACTTCGTCACTCCAGACTTAATGTCAGAAAGGTACTCTAAACCTGTTTGTCCTAAACATAAAATAACATCTGGGGATACAATTTCAATTTCCTTCTCTAATACTCTTTTCCAATCACCACTTACCTTTCTTGCATCCGTAACATACAAAAATCTATTGTCCAATTCCAACTTTTTAAATAGATTACGAAAACGAGTAAACGCTCCGAACTTTTGCCAATCATATCTTCTTACATATTCATTTAAATCGGAAGATGATTTACTTTCATCAATAAGAAATGGCATATAAGCTACCACACTCCCTTTATTCGGACCAAGGGAGTCTTGTGTTAAGATCATAACTCTTGGTGCCTTTATATCTGAAAAGTACTTATCTCCCCACCAGGGAAGATCTGCGCCATCACCAAACGCTTCCAGACTTTGAGTGGAGATAAACTCGTCTACTTCTTTTGAATATGTGTGGTTAGGATATTCCTTTTGAAAAATTCGCAGTGGTGAATTTTTCGAGTAACGATTTTGTGAGTAAATCCTCGTATCCCTAAACAGCTCACTTAATGCTTTTACATTTCTTTTATCCATTTAACCCTCTCCCTTTTTTTAAAAAACAAAACGGCTTTTCTATATAAAAAAATCTATTAGTAAAAGTCATTATGCTATTCGGTATTCATGAATAAAAAATAACTTAGCATCCTGTTTTATCCTAAAAAGGTCATAGTACAGGGTTTAAACACCCTGTACTTATTATGTGTAATAAATGATGGGACAAGGAAACTGTCCCTTAATTAGTAGCTTGCAAGCTTATCAAGGACGTTGTTTGATACAGCTGCTTCTCCTCCCAGAATGGTATAAAAAGGCGGCACTTGCTGTTTCAAATAGCTCTCAACTGTTTCAGGAACCCGGTTTTGTTCAACAAGAATAATTGGTTCAGAATATTTGGCTGCCAAAACGGAACCTGTTAATGCATCCGCAAAGTTCTCACCGGTTGCGATGGTTACCATATCACTTGCCATAGGTAGGGATTTTGCAATACGGACCGATGTGTCATAACGATTTTCTCCAGCTATTCTCTGTGGATTTTTTGATTTCAACTGGTTGATCACGTTATTTGTAATGACACTTGTTCCACCTACAACAACAGTTTGATTAACGTTCTGCAATGCAGACTGTGTTTCACTCGGCAGAGAATCCTTATCGCTCAGTAAAATAGGAAGTCCGTTTACAGCTGCATAAGGAGCCACCGACAGGGCATCAGGAAAATTCCCACCAAAGGCGATAACTGCTTTATTATAACCACCAAGTTCTGCAGCAATCTTTGCAGCAGTATCATAACGGTTCTCGCCTCCTATGCGTCTTACGTTCACCCCCGTCCCTTCCCTTAATTCTCTTTCGACACTTGAAGATATGGCGTTAGTTCCCCCAAGGATAATGACATTCGATGCACCTAAATTCTGAATCTGTGCTTTTACAGCACTATGCAAAGTACCCTTAGGGTTCAATAAAATGGGGGCATCTTTTTGATAGGCAAGCGGGGCTCCAGCCAATGCATCTGGAAATGTAATGTCCCTTGCCAAAATGACTGTATCGGCCCCATACGGCCATCCCATATTCGATATTTCTACTGCCGTTTCATACCTGTTATCGCCCGAAACCCTTAGAATATTGTCATAATAAGGAACATCTTCTTCCAAAGAGAAGGCAGCCAGTGCATACAGTCCGCCTCCACCATTCTCTAAAAGGTCTGCAGCGAAAATGTAGTATGTTCCAGGACTCACATCATAATAGACTATTGCTTTAGTACCGTCTTCTATGGCGGCATCATCAGGCTCCAGAGCATTATAAGAAGCATCCACCAAAATGAATCCTAAATCATTGTAATAGGACTCCTGAGTTCCTACCAATCCCAAATCCTGTGTGGAATCTATTTTAATCTTAAAAAAATCAACGTCCTGGGACCAGCCGAATGATCCGATGACATAATCTCCAAGATTAATAGGATCTGCAAGATCAAAAGTATCATTCGGTTCTGCCTCATATACTTCCCCGAGCAATTCCATCTCATCTGCTGAAGTACCTTTCCCAACCTTCCCTTTCACCCTGGAAACCGCCTCATTCAGCTTTTCACTCTCGTAATCTGACGGTGTATCAAAAGGAATATCCTGTATTCCCTTTTTAATAGAATTATGCGATCCTGCCGTCTCAATTCCGAGCGTACTTCCACCGCTCAACAATAAAGAACTCACTGTGACTGCCGAAACAACTATCATTCTCAATAGCTTCCCATTCTTCATCTACCATTCCCCTTTAATATTTAATGAATAGGTTTTTGGACCTAGTAACAACTATAACCTATTTTTGGTATTTTCTGTTAGTATTTACCGTTTTATATTTTTTCATTTTCCTATTTTTAGTTTATTAACAGGAGTAAAAAATAATGAATAATATTTATAGGAGAGTAGAACCGGGGCTTGCACCCTCTGGCCTCCCGATAAACCGGACGGGTAGATTTCCTGAACCAGGCTTCCCTCTGTAGGGCTTTTTAAACATTGGCGTACCCTGATAAGCTTCTCGGCGAACAATGGTAAAGAAGTTGGCCAAGGTGGCAGATTCTCTTAACCTGTCTCACTTTAGGGCTTTAACGCACTGGTGGCCAGGTCCTGAGCCTGTCGATACTGACCAGGTTATGCAGGTAAAGGACACAATCATAGAAACGATGTTTTCCAGAACAAAACGGGTGCCCTTGTATCTGCTGAAGGTGCCCGTGTAGTCGAACGAAATGTCACGGAATACGAAGTGTAATTAACGAAAAGGTGCCCCGCGGCTTTGGCTAGAGGGCGCCTTATTAAATGAAGGAGGTGAATCCGTTGGAGGAAGTAATGTCGTTCGTCTCAGAAGTAGGCTTTCCGATCCTGGTGACAATGTATCGTCTGCTTCATAGAATAGAAACGAAGCTTGAAGCTGTCATTGCCTCGATCAGGCTGCTGCCGCAGGAGATGAAGAATCAATAATGAAAAAAGCGCTTATTTGATTAGATGCAATCAGATAAGCGCTTTTTTATATGGCGGGACGGGGGACCTATTCTCATGTCTCCCTCTGTGACAATTGCGTACAAATTATCTGTATTTTGATATAATTTTAATAATTGTACTGATTAGTGAAGTTTATAGCCTGCCAAAGGGCATGTAATTATACAAAGGGGGAGTCAATATTGTTTCTTGCAGAAAGAATAAGGCAATTGAGGATTCATAAAGGGCTGAACCAATCTGAATTGGTTGACGGCATCTGTTCAATTACATATCTTAGCAGGATAGAAAACGGAAAAATAAAGCCATCCAAAAATTTTCTCAAAAAAATATCTCAACGTCTTGATATAGATTTAGATTACCTTGTAGATAGCAATATTCAAAAGTTTGAGGACACCATTCAGAAAATTTCTGACAGTTATAAAGAAAGTACAGAGTTGACTGATAAAGAAATTGCTTTTCTTGAAATGCATGCTTTAGAACTACATTCAGTCCCAGTTCTTCTAAAAATTCATGGGGTGCTTCTCCATTATTATGTGAGTAAACAAGAAAACGACAATGCAGACAGGATTTATGAGAATTCCCAAAGGTTACTTCCAGATGGAGGACTCGAATACTATCAATTTGAAGAATCGGTCTACTACTTTATTTCATGTGGTAATTATTTTTACAATAAGCAGCTATTCCATAGAGCCAATGATTATTACACAAATGCTGAGAAATTTATAGAAGATGCCGATGATTTTCAAAAAGCCAATTTATATTATAATCTGGGTCTGGTAAAACAAAGAATTTCAAAGAACCAGCAAATAAGTAGATATTATTCACTTAAGTCTTATAATTTATACAAAGAACTCAACTTGCCCATTAAAATTATATCGGTTCTTATCACCCTTGGGGTTCAATATCACTTGGATGATATGTATGAAGAAGCAAAAGAATGTTTAGATAGGGCTAAGATTTTGAATAACGATTACAAAATCAAAACTTTTTCAGGCATGATCAACTATAATTATGGACGAATCTATCAAGGGATGAAGGATTTCAATCATGCAATTCAGTATTTTAATGAGAGTTTGGAATTCTATAAGGACAGCTCAAAAGAAAAAATATATTCCTTAAAGGGGCTAATTGAAGTTTATTCTGAACTAAAAGAATGGAACTTAGTCAACAATTACATTATGGAAGCAGTTAACTTGGTTAATGAACACGATCTGAAGTACCTTCATGTAGAGATCCATGCTATGGTAGCAGAATTATATAAAGTCCGAAATAACTATTATAGTTACGAAAAAGAAATGCAGCGAATCATTCATTTCGCCGAAAGTCACCATCAACACCTTTTAATTAAGAAACATTCTATCAAGTTAGCCGATCATTATTTTAGTATTAATGCATATAAAATGGCAGCTAAATACTATCAAATTGCTCTTAAATATAGTGAGCAAATGAACGAAGAGATCCAATAAAGATAATCACTAAAAAAATCAAGTAAATAACTTAAGTAAAATAATGATAAATTCAGGAATAATATATATATATTTTACTAGTTAATTTTTACCACTATTTCCCCCTATAATAAAGTTAACAATTAAAGGGGTGTTCAAAATGAAAAAATTAATATGTGGATTGTTAAATTTAAACCTAATGTTAATTCTGCTATTCAATAACTATATAGAGGTAGATGTACCTGCCGAACTACACAGTAACGACAAACAGATGTCCATAAACGATGAAAATCAACCAGGGCCGTTTGTTATCAAGGGCTAATAACTATGTGAAAAAGAGATGATACTGCTGTTCCAACAGCAGTATCATCTCTTTTTTTATTTGTAACTTCCTACATAATGGTAAAACTACTCCGTGAATTCTGAGAATAACTCCATTCTTTCTTAATGTAATTTTACTCCTTTTATTAAACCATTCAATTTACCTATAGTGTTTAGTAGATACCTTTAAGGGAGGTGATTGTATGTCAGACAATGCTAAAGGGATCCCCATACAAATAATAAAAGCTGCAAACCCTTATACCCATGAAGACATGTATCTTGATAAGCCCTCTCCTATTGTCTACCTGGATACGCTGGCTCAAATAATGTATGAGGGATATAAACAAAAAGACATCAACGATTTCTCTATAGTTCCTCTAATCCTAGTGTTAGAGAAGGATACTATTTATGACATTAAATCAAAAGGAGTATTTAAGCTCGATATACAGAAAGAACTTATTCATCCACTAGTAACCCTAAACCATACGGATTGGGATTATTTGGTTGAAAGTTCGAAATCTGGCCTAGGGATAGGCTACATGGTCTCCCCTGAAAGCAAGGGAGTAGAAAAAACGCAACTTGCAGATTTAATAAATACCATTAGTAAAATTATAGAATTACACGGTGAAATAAATGACTTTATTGTTGAAGTCCCACCACATTCAACAACCTTTCATCTGTCCTACATCCAGTGGATTACGAAAAAGTAAATATAACTTATATTAATGAGGTGATCATATGATCGATGTTTCAGAGGAATTTATTGATGATATTGAAAATTATGAGAAGGCATATGAAGAAAAAACAGGCAAAGAGGTTACCCGGTTATCCTATTGGAATGCTTTTCCCCCTCTTGCAGAAAAAATGATTAAAAAGATACCATTCTATGAAGATATTAAGACGACTAACTATATCTTTTCTTATGAAATAAGCAATATATTGAAGGATCAATTAATTCGGAAATTTGGATGTGAAACAGAAGTGAATGACATTATCATCACACAGAGCGGCTCTCTATCCATTTACAATGTTGTCAACTTTTTGAAGTATAAAGGAATTGATTCTATTGCATTACTTTCACCTGTCTACTTTACCGTCCCCTACGTATGTGAAAACTTATCAATTGACTACAGTCATTTTTATATGGATAGAAACAACGAGGAATATCACCTTACTGAAAATGCAATTAGACAAATAGATGATTATGATGTTGTATGGATTACCAACCCTGTTTATTGCGCGAGTGTGTATTATTCAGATGAGTTTCATTCATTGATTGATAAATGGATTAAGCAAGGGAAGTATATCATTTTTGATGAGGCACTCTGCCTATATGGTAATGAGTTGATCAGGGACTATTATGAACATGAAAACGTAATCAGTATATGTTCTCCACATAAATCACTATGTATTAATGGAAATAAATTCTCGGGAATAATCACTTCAAAAAAACACTCACGAATATTTAATGCATGGATAGATATAATCTCTGGCTGTCTTTCTATTTCAAACCTAAAAGCCATCCATCACTTTTTATCAGATGATTATGTTCAACTTCAATCTTTCTTCCGTGAACTGACATATCAAAACTATAAATCCATTGAAAAATTGTGTGAAACCTATGACGTCGAATACGACAAAAGCGCTGATGGATGTTTCATGTCCTTGTATTTCTCGGAATTAGACGCAAGCCTTGGTGACAGTGATAGCTTTATTAAAACTATCATCCTGGATCTTGGTATCAGCTTCATACCTGGTTCCAGAAATCACATGAACCCTTGCTTTGGATTTTCTTTTCGAATTAACTTAAGCCGAATCACGGACAAGTATTTAGATGATTTACAAAACCTTATTATCTATTTAAAACTTAGAGGGTCAAAACCTTCCCACAATTCCAAAGAGCCATTACTGATTAAACCTTGAGACCATATAAAAGGAGGATGAAAATGAAAAAACTTAAAAGCTTGATAACTGATAAAGAAGTCAAGGTAGGATTTTATGATGGGGAACAAAATATTTCTAATTATATATTTAAGTCAAGAAATCCAGGAACCGAACTTGGAAAAAGGCTGGTATTCATTACACTACTTCGGTATGCCATCCTGGATTGCCTGGCTATTGATGAGTACGAGATTGAAGAGGGTCTGACACAAAGTGAAATTGATTATATAAACGGTGAGATACAGAACATGCTTGATTATAGCGAAGGGTATCATCACTTAGAAATAAACAGCCCGAAAATTCTATATAACCAGCTCGCTGATTCCCCTTCCAAAAAGATCAACTTAGATACTAACAAGTGTTATATAGGATACTCAGGGGGAAAAGACTCGAAATTATGTTTAGACCTTATTAAGGATGATTTTGCAGAAGTGAAAAAATTCAAGATTAACTTCGATGAAGAAGAATTTAAAAGTGAATTCCATGAGAAATTAGAAATTGTTAATAGCACGTACTACCAAAAGGTATCAACTAAATTCTTATACGAAGAAAGCGGAAAAAACTACTATCAAGAAGAGGATCTGCACTGCTGTTTTGCTGCGCCGTATTTTTCCGTAAAGGAAATGAGTCCTTCTCATTTATCTGTTGGTCTGCAATTCGATGTGATTAACCATTATGTATACGATGATAATGGTGGTTTAATCAGTGAATTCGGTCTTACTGAAACATATAAATCAGTGAAGACATTTGAAAATCTGCTCAAAAACTATGGGCTGGTGAACTTTAAAGTGATTGTACCTCTTGCCTCTGCTACTTCTTTTGCTATTTATACTATTTTAAAAAGTAAATTCGGAGAAGATGGGTTGAGAAGCTTTAATTCATGCTGGTATCCATCTGAAGATGATGTTGCTTGTGGAGTCTGTATGAAGTGTCAAAGAGTAAGCTATATTTACAAAGTTATCGGAATGGATTTAACCCCTGTAGAAAGAAAAAGTTTAACTATATTCGAGGAAAGTGGACATGACTTAGACTTTCTCTTTGGTTCTATAAGTTGTATGAAACTGCTGGATGGAACCACAACAGGTTACCGGTCCGGTGATGTAAAGAACCATTTGTTTATAGACGAAAAGATAGAAGATATTGATGGTGGATACAGCAGGAAAATAAGCGACTTATTTGGATTGGCCATAATAGAGAATCCACTAAAAGAAGGAGTATACCATGAATAAAATTCTTAGAGCTTTAAAAGATAAAACAATCTCCCATCCAAATAAAGAGGTGATTTTATCCCAGGTTAAAACTTATACATTATCAGAAATTGAAACACTCACAAATAAATTAGCCAGCTATATCGTTCAGGAATTTGATCAACAAGAACATGTACCCGTATATTCTACAAATGACATTAAATATATTTTAGGAATGATCTCGATCTGGAAGGCTGGCAAGATTTATGTTCCATTTAATTCAGATACACCAAATGAAAGAATCAAAGACATTACAGTAAGGCTAAATGCCAGTAAAGTGCTAACCGATATTGAGTCATTTGCTAATATACATAATGATGCGGTTAATTATGACCTGCAAGTAATTGAAGGATTCGCTGATATTGATCTTTCTCTGCCTGCAAATAAAACCTCTTATGTACTGACAACTTCAGGTACCACGGGCACTCCAAAATTAGTAGAAGTATCGGATGAAAACTTGAATTGGCTGCTGGAAACTATGAATACCTTGATTCCTTTTAAGGATGATGACACATTTCTTATCTCAACACCACCCTCTTTTGATGTCTGTTTTCATGAGATGCTGTCATGGATATATGGGGATGGGAAGGTTCTCTTGATAAATGGGGCCAGCCCCTTGGATAAGTTTAAAAAATTACCTAAATACTTACTTAATCAAGAGGTTACCCACTTAGCCCTTTCTCCATCTGTATGCAAAAGCATTTATAATATTATTGGAGAAAATAAAGAAAATATAACATTAAAATACCTCTTGTTAGCTGGAGAAGAATTACCGGCCAGCCTTGCCAAATCTCTATTAAGCTTAGAAGATTTAAATATTTTCAACCTGTATGGCCCTACTGAGACGACAATTTATGCTACATATAAGAAAGTGAATGAGGCAGTGAGCAGCAAGGTGCCGATTGGCCAAGCATTACCAGGAGCACAGGTCGTGCTAATAGATCAAAATAATGAAATTACAAATGAATATGGTGAAATTTATATTGCTGGAGATGGTGTTTCTCTAGGTTATCTAAATGATCATAAACTAAGTGATGAAAAATTCAAAACGATCCATGGCACGCGATTTTATAAAACAGGTGACTACGGCTATTATGATGGGAAAGACATTATATTTGATGGAAGAATAGATTCTCAAGTCAAAATAAACGGTATTAGAGTGGAATTAAACGAGATTGATAATACTATATCCAGATTAATAGGGAGCAATAAAAATAAAACCATTTACTATAAGAAGCAAATTATTTCTTTTATTGTTGACGATGTTCAAATGAACGAAAAGAAATTGGAGCAAAAGATTGCTTCCCTTCTACCCTACTATATGGTTCCTTCTAAGATTATAAGCATCAAGGAGCTTCCTTTAACACTAAATAGAAAAGTCGACGAAAAAAAGCTGATAAATATTTATGAGAATTCACTTGAAAGTACCCAAGAAGATCTGAAGACACCTCTAAATGCAGATGAAGAATATCTAAAAATCTTTACTGATGTCGTGAATCAAGAGGTAGATTATCACGACAATTTATTAAATAAATTTCATATCGACTCCTTAGATCAAGTAGCGATAACAATCGGCCTGGAGGAATACTTTAATATTGAGATTGATAGTAACCTCCTTCTTAACTATAGAACTCCTAAAGATTTATATGCATACCTGACAAATAACAAAAAGAATGAAATCAATGATGACAAAGAAAGTACCAGGACTGAAGTATTGCCTTATATTAAAGATAATATTACTGCAAACACTTACAACCTATTAAATAGAGAGGCGGTTTTGCAAGAAACTTACTATATTCAGAAATGTTATTATCACGATCATTTTGACCAAGTATTGTACGACAAAATTCTCCTGCCCGATTCTTATAAGCTATCTGATATTGAAAAGGCTATAAATAAAGTGATTTCAGATAATGAACTACTCCGTTCATATCTGGCTATGGTGGAGAATCAATTGTTCTTTAAATGTGCAGACTCCTTTAACTTTCAACTAAGAGAATATGAATGCTCTTTTGATGAAGCAGCTAGAGATGAAGTAATAAATTATATAAAAGAGTTGAAATTGCAGATATTATCATATTTCTTAGTTATATCTGATAATAGAAACTCGTATTTACATGTTTTTATTAACCATCATATTTGTGACCAAGCATCTCTGAACTTACTGTTGGTGAAGATCTCCAATGAACTGCAAGGAGTCAAAAACATATCAAATCCAGACAGAAATTATTTTGAATTTATTAAGTATCAAAATCGATCCATTGAGACCCAAGAAGAGACATTATCAAGGATATTCGATTTCGGTTTTGATTTGGTAACTCAAGAAAATCTAAAGCCATCTCACAAAGAAATTCAGTATATAGAATTGGACTACAAGGGTAATGGCACAAACGAAAGTGTTGCTTACTTAAATTATGTCATTATGCAAGCTATAATGGCCGGTCAACAATTAGATGTGATTTCTGGCGGCAGCCTTGTTGACTTAAGGGAATTTACTGACTTTGACGCATCGAATCTGATTGGTGATATTCATACCACAATCCCTCTAATCAGTTACTCAGGTGAGAGTTATTCGAAGTACTATGAGCGGTTTGCCTATCTATATAAATTAGCTGAAGAAGGAGTAAACATTAATAATATTCTTTACTATAACTATCCTTCCGTTAAGCAAGAACATAAAGAATACGAATTATTTATAGATGATAATCAAAAAGTAAGTTCTAACTATCTTGGAGGCATTAAGTGTAACGATATTCAGAACTTCGTGAGAGAACTTAAAGAAAAAAACATTGTTCTAAAAACATTTTCTTTAACTAAACATTATGTGACATGTTTTCAGACCGATAAAAAACTAATTATAGTTCCTCTGAATGGTGTCCAAATTTGTGAAGAAACCATAAAAGCATTCAATGGCAGTGTCTATTATGAAGATTGATAGTCTTACAACAATGTTTATTAGCTGTGGACCCTTAGTTCCAATGAGGGGGAGGTTCGAATATGTATAATTCAAATAAGCGCCTTCTTTTAGGAGGAGCATTAATTACTCAACTTGGTGATTTTGTCTTCGAATTTGCTATTAAGTGGTGGGTTGCAGCCGTTTCAGGCAGCGCAATGTTACTAGCCATCATATTATCTATTGAAACATTATTCAGTGTTTTCTTTAATGCAATAGGTGGTGTTCTTGCCGATGCGAGAAATAAAAAGAAAATACTCATAGTAACAGATATCATTAGCGGTTTTGCCTGTTTCATATTATGGTTTTTTATAAAAGAGAATGAAGTAAATGTAGTGTTGGTTTCTATAATCAATGTTGTGTTAGCTATCACATACTCTTTTTATTCACCTACAGTTAAATCAATCGTGACAAATGTAATTGATAAAGATTCAATTGTTAAATTTAACGCCTCTTTGAATGGAATCAGTGAGCTTATCAAGATTTCCGGACCTGTAATTGGTCTATTTCTAATAGGTTTAATTGGTATCAAGGGGATATTCCTGGTAAATGGTATTTCATTTTTAGCAGCCGCCTTTTTAGAGAGTCGAATTAAATACACATACAACCCAGAAAACAACAAACAGACATCGAATGATTATAAGACAGTTTGGGAGGACTTCAAAAAAGGGCTGATTTATATTAAGAATCACAAACAACTTATGAGGATTCTCCTTTTAGCGTCGCTTGTTAATTTTTTCTTGGCTGGCTATATTCTTATACTGCCCTTCCACTCTTTAGATTTTTTCACTTCTAACATGTATGCAAAAGTATTGCTTTTCCAATCATTAGGGGGAGTATTAGCCACCTTTATTACACATCGATTCGAGAAGAAAGTAGAGATGATCCCTTTACCCTACTTTTTACTTTTAACTGGAATTACATTACTACCTGTTTTTATAACGGTAAATCAAATAGTATTCATCGTCTGTATATTTGCTTATGGTTTCTTTATTACATTATTTAACATAAGCTTTATCTCTTATATTCAACTGAACTCTGATGAAAATTACTTAGGAAGAATATTTAGTGTAGTATTTACAGTCGCTATTCTATGTATGCCATTTGGTAACTTCTTCTTCGGCTGGCTCTATAGTTATACCTCAGAAAATACATTAAGTATTATTGGAATATCAGTTGTCATTCTTTCTTCTATTTATGTTATCAGCGAGAACAGACATATAGTTCCAGTAGAAAACAGCCATAACCAAGCATGAGAAATAAGCTAATCAATTCTGATACAAGGTTGATTAGCTTCCTTCATAGAATTGAAATGCTTGAAGCCGTGTTTGCCTCGATCAGGCTGCTGCCGCAGGAGATGAAGAATCAATAATGACAAAAGCGCTTATTTGATTCGTTTCAATCAAATAAGCGCTTTTTAAATGATATCACTATCATGTATGCAATGCGACTGCTTTCCTGAACATAATGCTCATTTGAAGCAGCGTAATGCCGCGAATCCCCAAATTCCGATATATAGTGACGTGGGGTGCCGGTCCTTCTATCCCCTTTTATCTTGTTACCTGAGAACCGTCAATCTGCTAAAATAATCTTATTGTCCCACAGGAACCCGGGATTGTTTTTTCGCATATTCAATCACAGCTTTTCCAAGTGTTTTGGCAGCAACGAGCATCGCTTTTTCATTGATTTTGAATTTAGGATGGTGGTGAGGATACGTTTCCTCCCAGTCCGGGTCGCCTGCTCCTGTGAAGAAGAAGGTTCCTTTTACGTGCTGCAGATAATAAGAGAAGTCTTCCCCGCCCATTTGTGGAGCTGGCTCATATACATTTTTTACGCCCGGAACAGATTCAGCGAGCTCTGCGACGAATTCAGTTTCTTCCGGATGATTGACACAGGCCGGATAACCTCTGACAAACTCAAATTTATAGTCAGCATCAGCTGAGAGGCACGTCCCTTTCACCACACGCTCGATTTCCTTCTCTACTAGATTGCGTACATCTTCCTTAAACGTCCTTACTGTTCCGGTTAACTCCACTGAATCGGCAATAACATTAAACGCATTCTTTGCTACAAAGTTCCCGATGGACACAACGGCGGATTCAAGCGGGTCCACCCGGCGCGCAACAATTTGCTGTAAGCTTGTCACCACTTGGGATGCGACTACAACAGAGTCTTTTGTCAGGTGAGGCTGAGCACCGTGCCCGCCTTTCCCTTGAATCTTCAGATGGAAACGATCTGCCGCAGCCATCACGGGACCAGAACGGAAACCTACTTCCCCCACATGCGCATTCGCCCATAGGTGAGTACCGAAGATCACATCCACCCCTTCAAGACAACCGTCTTCGATCATGGCAATCGCACCGCCCGGTTGGTATTCCTCAGCGTGCTGATGGATGAACACAACCGTACCCTCCAGCTCGTCCTTCATACTGTTAAGCGCTTTGGCCAGTACAAGCAGTTCCGCAGTATGGCCGTCATGTCCGCAGGCATGCATCACACCATTCACCTTGGACTTGTGAGGAAGGTCCGTTTCTTCCTGAATCGGCAAGGCGTCAAAGTCGGCACGCAAAGCAATGGTTGGTCCCGGTTTTCCACCTGTAAGTTTCGCCACAACACCGCGGCCGCCTACTTCTGTTCGAACTTCATGCCCCAGTTGGTTATGGTAGTTGGCGATAAATTTAGGCGTTTCCACTTCTTCAAAAGAAAGTTCGGGATGCATATGCAGGTGGCGGAAAACTTCCACCATTTCATCGTACAAGTGATCAAGCTGTTGATATAATTTTTCCATTACATTAACACCATCCTATTTTATTATTAGTGGGACAGGTTCCGTGTCCCGCGTTAGCCTACTACAGCTGTTTCTTTGACCTCTTTTGAAAAATAGCATTCGCCCTCTTTGAAGACTTTAACGACCTTGCGCAAATCGGAAATGTTTTCTAACGGGTTGCCTTGGACAAGCAGCAGGTCGGCAGCCTTTCCTACTTCCACTGTTCCTGTTTTGTTATCGATCTTCATGGCTTCCGAAGCTACTTTCGTTGCGGAACGCAGTACATCCTCATGCCTCATCCCATTCTTCACCATCAGCTCCAGCTCTGTGACAAAATCACCGTGCCTATTGAACGGCGTCCCCGCATCTGTACCAGCAGCGATTTTCACGCCTCTTTTATAAGCTTGATAAAAGCTCTTTTGGTGGTCTTCCATGACGCTCTCTGCTTTTTGAACGGCATGTGCCGGGATCCCAGATTCGAGTCCATACTCCACAATATTATACGGAGCGGCAAGTGTCGGAACAAGGAACGTTCCCCTCTCAAGCATCATGTCGATCGCCTCATCATCGAGGTAGATACCATGTTCTACAGTAGTGATGCCGGCACGGATCGCATTTTTGATTCCTTGCACGCCCTGTGCGTGGGCTGCGGTTGTTTTCCCCGCATTTGTCGCTTCGGTACAGGCGCACCGCAACTCATCTTCACCAAGTTGCGGAGAGTTTGGATCTACACCAGGCGTCATGACGCCTCCGGTTGCCATCAACTTCAGAAGGTCTGCCCCTTTCTTCAACTGGGTACGGGCCGCCTTCCGGACCTCATCGACACCATCAGCTTCAATTGCCATCGTATGTCCATGGCCGCCTGTCATGACGATCGGTTCCCCGGAAGCAACGATCCTTGGTCCTTTGACCACCCCTTTCTCTATCGCATTGCGGAGCGCAATATCGACATTGTCTTTGGAGCCAACATTACGGACCGTCACGACACCGCTCTCAATCTGTTTTTGTGCATTTCGGTATGCTTTATAAGCATCATCCGCTTCGGAATTTCCGAGGCTGTCAACGAAAGGGTCTGCATTTCCGTCCATTGTGAGGTGGACGTGGCAGTCGATCAAACCAGGTACACACGTTAAGCCTTCTCCATCGACAACCTGATCTGCCTCGGCATCTCTCGCCATGTCACCTATGGCGAGGATTGTTTTTTCATCAAATAGGATAGTGGTCTTTGTCAGGGGTGAGCCTGTTCCATCAAATAGCTGAATGTTTGTTATTTTAGTCTTCATATTTTCCCCCATCTTAGAAATTGTATATTTTTGAAACTAGCAAATTTGGCGAGGGACAAGGAACCAGCCCCCGTGTCCCGCTATAATGTCCCCATCAGCACGCTTGCGACGAAAATCGAAGCGATCGTAACGGTCGTAAATCCACCAACAAGCATCGGAGAGAGAATTTCATTGAAGATATACTCCTGTTCCTCTTTTGTTTCTCCGACACTTCGGCTGACTTCCTCACAAACAAGGTAATCTCCTGGGAATCCGTACATGGCTGTTAACGCAACCGGAATTCCTTTGTTAACATCCCACTTTAGCAGCTTTGCTCCAAGGAAGCCTCCAAGAATGATTCCCCCGGCACCGATCAATAGAATCGTGAATACTGCCGGCAGGTTTTGTAAAAATAGTGAGAACGTTACTTGATTCATAGAAGGGATGATAACGAAAATGATACCGACCATTCCTACCCCGAAGGAATTTGCGCGCTCCATCATTTTGTCACGATAGAAACCGCTCAATGTCCCGGCTAAACCGATCACCAGTGCCCAAATACTATAGTGGATTCCTGTATAACTTCCGGCGACAACTGCAATCGATCCGCCCACAAACAATTGAAACAGCAGCACAGATGAAGTTGCGTAACGATCAGGAATCCAGTTTTTCTTCACTGATTTTTCCACTACCTCTTCCGATTTATCAACTGAACCCTGTTGAACCACAGCTTCACTTGCTGCAGCCACATACAGCTTACTTCCCATTTGCGCTTTTACTTTTTCTGCATAGCGGCGCAGGAAGAAAGTAGTTAATGGAAGTCCGATCAAGCTTTGAAGAGAAAGGACAAGAACAGGGATCGTTATAAGGGCTGTCAACCCTAATGCCTGTAATTTTTCAGAAGTTACAACAAAAGCGATAATTCCCCCGGTAAGCGGCCCGGTTCCCGCCGCTGCTGTCTTGTAACCAAAGATTGGTGATACAACCAACAGGACTGTTCCAGCAGCAATGATGATTCCCATCAGGGCGATGACGACTGACTTATACTGCTGTCTGATGATTTTCATAGGGATGAGCGTACCCATATGGACGATCATGGGTGCGATCAACACGGCCCCAACTGTTGCAAAAGTGGAGTTCGCAACAAGGTCCTTCGGAATGACTCCGACCCACATTAAGACAAGATAGCCTAATAACACAACTAACAGCATCGGTACTCTCGCTCTGGTCTTGATGGAGATCACTTCCCCAACTGCAATCAAAGCAAGGATGATCATAGTGGCTACTACCGGTTCATTTAACAAATAAATCCCTTCCCTTCTAGTTAATTATTAGGCTTATCTTTTTCTTCCTTTTTTCGTTAAGCACTTTTCGTATTGATTGTTACTTTGAATAAGTAGTTGATTTGCGCTACAGGTGCGCGACTCCGCGGGGCGGGCGGTGAGCCTCCTCGGCTGCGCCTGCGGGGTCTCACCTGTCCCGCTAGTCCCGCAGGAGGCCGGCACCTTCCGCTCCAATCATCTTTCGTAACAAAACTTGAAGAACTAATTAAAAAGCAACAATGTTTTAGAAAAAAAGCATATCGTTAATATTGTGGATAATAGACGGAATATCCATTGAATTCCACTTCAGGTACTTGACTTCGCGGGGCATGAGGTTAGCCACCTGGTAAATACTCCAGCAGGAGGCTTGCACCATCAAATCATCTTTCCTTTAGATCCTCCTCTTAAACCAGCTCTACTTCTTTCTTAACGGCCAAATTGTTTTTGTAACGTTTGCCGCCGACGTATACCTGTTTAATATTGTTGGTGTTTAATAGAACGGATATATCTTCCGCGGGGTTGCCCTCAACGACAATCAAGTCTGCGAGCTTCCCTGTTTCAATGGTTCCAACTTCCCCGCCGAGCCCGATGGCTTCAGCAGATATTTTGGTTCCCGAAACAATTGCTTCCATTGGGGACAGCCCGACATCATTTACAAGCAATTCAAGTTCCAACGCATTTCCGCCATGGTCAACAGGATCACAGCCTGCGAAGTCGGTACCAGCGGCAATTTTCACCCCGGCTGCATAGGATTTTTTCATATTCTGGATGTGGATATCATAATAGGTTTTGGCCTTTTTCAGGCCGAATTCCGGAACACCATGCTTTGCTCCTTCATCCACAATTCTTTTCACGATGGCTAACGTTGGAACGAGATAAGCGTCGTTTTGAAGCATCAGTTGAATTCCTTCATCATCGATGAGAATTCCATGTTCGATCGTTTTAACTCCTGCTTTCAGCGCGTTTATGATGCCTTGGGTGCTCTGCGCGTGGGAAGCAACGTAAGATCCTACAGCTTCTGCTTCGTATACGATTGCGGCAATTTCTTCTACAGTCATCTGCGGCGAGCGCGGGTCATCTTTTTCGGAAAGAACTCCTCCTGAAGAACAAATCTTGATGAAATCGGCTCCGGCACGGAACTGTTCACGCGCTGCTTTCCGGCAATCATCCACACCATCACAGGTGCGGTTGGTATTAAACTCTGGAGGGAGCATATGTATATCCCCGTGTCCGCCTGTCTGCCCCAGGATTTTGTAGGAGGTCTTTATTCTTGGACCTTCATAGACACCTTCATGGATCAGATTTCTTATGTGGAGTGCAATGGAACTTCCAACATCACGGACAGCCGTCACACCTGCATCAATAAGTTTCGGCAGATCCTTTAATGCTCGTCCCATCTGAACTTCTGTCGGTTCAAATGCCGCCAGCATCAAGTTCAAGTTCTTCACCCCGACGAGATGGATATGGGCATCGATAAGACCCGGCATAATCACCTTGCCATCCAGATCGACTACCTCCGCATTCTCAGGAACAGGAATTTCACCTGCGGAACCAACGGCTGCTATCTTTTCCCCGTCTATCAACACCCCGGCATTTTCCAGAATTCCTCCACCATTTCCATCAATCAACAAGCCGCCTTTCAAGAAAATCTGCTTCGCCATCTGATCCCCTCTTTCTGAATTGTTTAAATTGTTTGTAAGTTTATCCTATTCTGATAGGATGGGTCAATGGTTTTTTGTTAAAAAATTATTTAAATTAAAAATTATATTATGAAAGCGTTTTCTACATAAAAGGACAGGTGCATCGCCCCAGCAAGGTAAAATAATTCACTCATTTTGTCGAAACAGTACTTTTGATTCAGGAGAGGTTTTACTAATGGGGAAGTGTACTAACAGGACATAGGGGCAGGTTGAGACCAATAAAAACCAACCCCCTATACAAGATAATAACTCCAAAGCCAATACATAAGTTGCTAACACATTCGTTATATTAAAATAGTAAAAATGGCGATAATCTGTTAATGGAAACTGCTTAAGAAGATATAAGAGAGTATGGAGCAGGATATGAAAAATTCGGAGATATGATTTACAGAAACAGCTGCACTTGATGGCTAAGCTATGATTGCTAAAACAGATTCAAATGGGTTTTTCAATTAATTATCCCGGATTACCCTAATAAATCAGATATCATTCCAGTTAGTTTGAAATTATATAAAAACAATAAACAGAGTGGAATAGAAGCAGTTTTATGGAGGACACGCTTACTTGTTATTAACAAAGCAACGTCAGATCTGAGGGATTCAGGAAATCCAGTTTACTCCTTATAAAAAAGAAAGTCAGTCGATCCTGAACATGGGACCGTTACGTTAATACAGCCACTAAAACTGTCGAAACATTCCTTTTGTATCATGAGAGTTTTCACTCTTTGGAAATGTGCTGGCTGGACGGAGGGACAGGTACATCATCCCTTCATGAAAATATAAAAAAACACCATCCTTCGATCCGGTATCGAATAGAGTGGTGTTTCTTAAATTGTATTTATTACAGATTGTTGTGAACAGAAGCGTCTGGCCCTTTCAGATGCAAAGACCCTTTCCGCACTAATAAGAAGTAAGACAAAAAAGCCAAAAAGCTTGCAGCCAATATAATAATCCCCATTGGAAGAGCGGAGTACTCACCCGCTACTCCAACAAGTGGCGCTGTTAAGGAACCAAGCAGGAACGGCAGCACCCCTAATAAAGCAGATGCACTTCCTGCCACATGCCCTTTCGTCTCCATCGCCAGGGAAAATGACGCTGTTCCGATAATACTGATGCACATGACTAAAAAGAAGATAGGAATCGCTACAAATATTAGCGGTGCCTTTAAAATAATGGCTGTTAGCAATAATACAGCAGCTGTATTGGAAAGCCCTAATCCAATTTTCAAGAATGTCTTTTCCGGTATATATTCTGACAGCCGGCCAACCAGTTGAGTCCCTATGATTAGTCCCACTCCATTCACGCCAAATAAGAAGCTGAATACTTGAGGAGAAACGCCATAAATGTTTTGGTAGACAAAAGAAATACCCGAGACATAAGCAAAAATCCCGGCAGTTATAAATCCTTGAGTAAAGGCATATCCCGCGAATTCACGGTCCTTCAATAACATTCCAAAATTCTTAATGACCTGCTTGAAATTTCCCGGTACCCGTTTTTCGGTTGGCAACGTTTCTTCAAGTTTCAAGGCAACAGTGAAGGTGAAGATAACACCGATACAAGCCAGGACAATAAAGACTCCTTTCCAGCTCGTAATCGTCAGAATTGCACCCCCTATAATTGGCGCAATAATGGGACCAAGATTTCCAACCAACATTAAAGAAGCAAAAAACTTCGTCAGTTCCCGCCCATTAAACAGATCCCGTGCAATGGCTCTTGAAATAACCAGCCCTCCTGCAGCTGCAAAGCCTTGAATAAAACGAGAAACGATCAATGTATAAATATTTGGTGCAATGGCACAAGTTACAGAGGATAAAAAATACAAAGTGAGGAAGATGACCAATGGTTTACGGCGGCCATGCACATCACTCATAGGCTCTATAATCAATTGACCTAATCCGAGCCCCAATAAACAAGTGGTTAAACTGATTTGAACCAGCGAAGCATTTGTATGAAAATCATCAACAATAGTAGGAAATGAAGGCAAATACGTGTCAATCGTGAATGGACCTAAAATGGCAAGTGACCCCAACAGAAATACCAGCTGTAGTCTTTTAGTCTTTGATAAATTCAATATTCTATCGCCTTTCTCATGAAGTGGATTAGTTGTTTGATAATGGAGGTGAAACGTAATGGCAAAAACATTGGAACTGCAATTCCTTACCCAATTTGGAGAAACAGCACGACTTTCCGTTGATGAACCCATCGAGCCTGTAGACCCTGTCCAGGTGAAGCAAGTAATGGATACAATCATCGCAACGAATGTCTTCCAAAGCAACACTGGTACCCTTGTCTCTGCTGAGGGAGCTCGTGTAGTCGAGCGCAATGTCACGGAATACGAAGTGTAAGAACAAAAGCGCAAGTGCCTTGATCAGCCCCGACAGGCATAAGACGAGCCGGCGGGAAGGTTGCTCTTTAACCTTCTTGCCGGATTGGTTTATGACCCCGAGGGGCTAGGCGCTGGAGCTGGATGCAGAAAACATTTCTACTATCAAACAACCGACAATTTTTATAGTTTCCTACCAACAATGAAAAGGTGCCCCCAGGCTATGGCTAAAGGGCACCTTATTTAATGAAGGAGGTGAATCCGTTGGAAGAAGTAATGTCGTTCGTCTCAGAAGTGGGCTTTCCGATTGTCGTGACAATGTATCTGCTTCATAGAATTGAAACGAAGCTTGAAGCTGTCATTGCCTCGATCAGACTGCTGCCGCAGGAGATGAAGAACCAATAATGAAAGTGCAGAAAAGACATGCCGCGATGACATGTCTTTTCTGCAGTGTGAAAATATTGTGGGACAAGGAACCTGTCCCTCTGTCCCGGGACGAGGGACCTCCCCCTCTGTACCCTACTTTATCTTAATTATAATCCCAAGTAGAATTAACCAACCTGTATGTACCAAGTCCCGGCAGCTCCGCAGACTTAATGTCAACAACATCATAAGTGTCAGCATTCCAGCTTGGAGACATCTCTTTGATAGTTCCTGTCGCTGTTAAACCTTCTAGATTAATAGTAAGCAATGAATAAAATTCATCTTTTCTATCGAATAACTGTTGGGCAAACTTATCTTTTTCATCTGCTGGTATGGAGTCCTTCACATCAGATTTTATATGTTCAAGTGATTGATAGTAGAGCTTTAAGGCTACAGTGTTATCCTGGCCTACTTCCCCAACCACTTTAAATGTTCCTTTTGGATTCTTCCACTCACCTATTAACTGATTACCATCTTCTTGTAATCTCAATGCTCCTACTTCACTGTTTTCCGGGACTTTTTCAGTACCCATATACCAAACATTCCATTCGCCTGTTGATAGAACTGAAATTATATCATCATACTTATATGTAACATCACCATTAGTAAGGTTTGTCTGTTTTACTATACCTTGCTCAAAGACTCTATACTCCTGGTCTTTTGAAATATATGCATAATGTTTTACTCTTTGTTCTTCCCATTCGATAAATAACGTTAATTCATTATCAAGTTCATATTCCCATGTTTCGTCACCTGAAATTTCATTGAAACCTTCTTCATCAGGTTCACCGAATAAACTAATGACTTCTTCTCGGTTATTTCCAATCTCTAATTGTTCCAATAAATATTCTGGAGAGTTTTTATTAATCGTATTTGAAGCAGCTGTTGTTTCTTGTTCTTCAACATCTTCCTCTTTTTCTTTTTCCGAAGGTGCTATCCCTGAGTCATTCTTTGTTTCCTGAGCCTCTACAGTTGCCGTTTCGTTTTCTTCAGCGGTTTCTGAACATGCAGCCAAACTAATTATAGCGGCCCCCGTTAACAAAATAAGTAATCTTTTCATCGTTTCCTCCCTAGTTAGTAAATATGCACTATGTATGTAATAATTGTAACATAATAGATTATATGTTTCTGCAATTCCTCTAAATTTGTATTATTGCATTACCTATTGAAAAAGCTGATTCCGCAGAACCAGCTTTTTTAATGATTATTAACTTAATTCATCCACTAAGATTGGATTAATCGTTATGTTATCCAATCGATACCTGATTCCTCTATTCCTTCTCTTAGTTCAAAGTTCATTCCTGATAAACGAACTTCAATTGAATACCCATCATTTAATGGTATGTATTTATAAAGGTGAAAGGTCTCAACTCCCAGGCCATTTACAAGCATAATGGCCTTCTCAAAGTCAGGGAGTGATTCCTGAAAAAAGGATATCCTGAGACGTCACAAGAACTTATAGATTTGTTTAATTTAAGGAACATGTATGATGTACCTCTTTCAACTTTTTTTACCGTAACTCCGGATTCACCTTATGTGCAATTTGAACAGCTGCTTAAAGTTGCCGAACCAAATAGGAATCAAGGTTATATAGATATTTTCGCACAAGTTTATGACGAGATGATAATGGAAGAGATAAAAACATTGGCCATGCGAATCAAGACTAATGAAACTTTTCTGCATACGTCATATATGACTCTGCTTCAGAAGCAACGGCTTCCTCTACTTCAACTTCTTCAGCAACCGGACTTGATTCCTGTTCAATCACTTCTGCTTCTTTTTCTTCCACAGTTTCTTCTGCTTCTTTTTCTTCCATTGTTTCTTTTGTTTCCTTTGTTTTTTCTGCAGTCTCCTCGCTGCTGCATCCCAATAAACTAAAAGAAGCAGCCAGAGATCCCACTAATAGTATTCTTTTCAAAATCTTGACCCCCATGTTAGTAAATACTAGTTGAATACTACTAGTCTATCATATTTAAAAATCCTATTATGGAAAAATTTGAGGTTTGTTCTCTACGGTCATTTTCTAACCGATTGGTTATGGACTAAGTTTGGAACTGTATTGGTTATGCACTCTGTAAGAAAAAATGAATATGAAGCTGATGCATTTGCACATAAGTGCGGCTATGGCAGTTCATTGATACAGACCCTTGATCGCTTTAATGAAATTGAAGTTCAGGGTACAAAAGGATTATGGGCAAACCTAGCTGCCAGTCATCCTGATCCAGACCAGCGAATTGGCAATCTTCAGCAATTAGAAGTGGCTGCTTAAGGCACAAAAACAAGATATATGAACTAATATACTTGACGTTCAATCCAAATTAATTAAAAATCACAACTGCACAATATCCCTTCATAAAAAATTCTGATTGGTCAAGATAAGAAGTTCATCAAATAAAAATAAAAGGAATCTCGCACTATTATGCAGAGATTCCTTTTTTTACTATAACGGCGTATACATAGATATCCCTCTATCACTTACTACCATTGTATAAGGGGCAGATACATCGACTGACCGTATTCTTCCTAAATCACTATATTGGCTCATTTCGCCTGCAGAGTCTATCATAAATAAGTCTTCATAATCATAGAAGTAAACGATATCATCCTTTGCAAATCCTGAGAAAAACTCATGAGGAAGCTTCTGTTCCCAAAGGACCCTTTCCCACATCTTTATATGCGACTCATTATACCCCAGGATCTTCACTTGATCATCTTGTGTATCTATAGCGAAAGAGGTGTTATTATTTCCTTCCCCCAAGAAAACCTGACCCTCTGGCAGCCAAGTTTGCTCACCATTAACTATATCTATTATTGGTTTTGTTAATACCTCTAATTCGCCAGTCTCAAAGTTAAATGTAAAAGGTTTAATAATAGTGTTATATCCTTCAAAGTATGAATATAACATCACGGTTATTTCCTCTGAATTTACAGCACGAATATCTGTTCCATACCCATCCTCCCAAAAATCAGTGAGGTATTCCTCAGGATAAATAATCTCTTTCGTTACCAATTCACCTGTTTCTGTATTATAAACAGACAATTTAAATTGATTAACTCCATAGTCAGGGGATGATTGAGGGACATAAATCTTTTCGCCTTTAACAAAAATTTGGTCAACTCTCCCCCAAATGTCAAACTTGAACTCTATATTGCCTGTTCGTTTGTCGTAACCGACTATTTCATCTGTATCGGAATTAGATAAATAGAGGTACTTGTCATCAATTTCAACCATTTCCCAGATGGAAGATTTAATTCTCCATAATTCTTCGCCAAGTTCAGCATCCACTGCCATTAGATAATCTTCTGCATTCGGATATATTCCTTCTGTTAGTGTTGCATATACTATTCCATCTGAAATGGTCCCATCGTAAATATGCATATCAGGATGCGGTTCATAGTTCCATGCCAACTCTTCTGCTTTCGGTAACCTATTCATTTTAAAATCTTCAAGTTCTTCCACGTCTTCCATAGTTTCAATTCCTTCTATCTTATGTGTAACAAACCCTGATTTCTTAAAAAGGATATCGTATGTTCCACCGCTTAGCTTGAAGGTAAAGTTACCTGCGACATCAGTTGAAGCTGACTTATAGAAAACACCATTTTCAAACACTTCAATTTCCACATCCCGTAACGGTTCATCCGTTAATGAATCTGTGATGTTCCCTTTTACTTCCCCCGTAATCTGACACCAATCGATTTCCGGTTCATTAAAAAAGGTTTTCTCCCAAAGAGTTTTGTTGTATTCTATTTTGTCTTCATAATTCAACTTCTCAATAATCGCTTTAAGTCTTACTTTAAGATTGGAACTTACCCCAACCCCAAAGTCTAACTTCACACAGCCGGAAACAAGGGACTTTTGGTCTTTCAGGTCATAATTCGCATCAACATTTCCCTCGATTTCAATATCTGCAGTTAAATCATTCTGTATCACAGCAGGCAGCAGCCCCATGATATTCAGTGCAGGTTCAAATCCGACTCCTAAAGAAGAAGATAGATAACCTTCACCTTTAAGATATACTTCCTTTCGGTCCACTTCAGGATTAAAAATAGGATCAAAACCATCTTCAGTCCATACGGCTCCTGCATCAAGGGTGGAATGTTCAATGATTCCGACCTCTAATTCCGCTTGCACTTCACCGCTGCTATTAAGAGTGACAAAAACAGTAACGCCTATCGGCACTTCCTTATAACCTTTATCCCCTATACCAAAAATCGGTGTGGTGCCAATTTGGTATGTCATTGTAGCCAGAGATAACCTCCCTGCCCGGTCAACTCCTTCCAGCTTCAGCCAGTCGCCAAAATCAATATTTTTAGATTGATCTAATTCCTCGAATAGTTTCCCTTCATAATTCATGAGAAACTTTATACTTGTCTCTTGATTACTGGAAAATCGATAATCAAACTCCTCTATCATACCTATGAAATTTTTCTTTAGATCTACATCTACGTCTGTTGCAGTTACCTTTACTCCGCCTTGAATTTTGACCGATTTTGCGTCACCCTTACTTACAAGAGTATGATCAATCATTAGCTCAATCGGTTCTTCAGCAGCATTCAATAAGGAAACCCCTGAATTGCTTTCACTTATATCGCTTATAGAGCTCGCTGCAGCACCATTTACATTGAGGGTTACCCCATCTGCTAACCTGAAATCCACTAACTCATTAGGAGTTAAGGACTCGTCTTCATGAATATTAAACTCTTTAAAAACCTCGTCGATATTAGGTTGATCAATGAATAGTTTTCCGTTGGATTCAACCTTTGAAATCTGGCCAAGGAATCCCATTGGGTAATTCCCGGAAGGCGGTATGTATAATAAGCTGCCAGGCTTATAACTATTCAGAGAAGTAGCTGCTGTTTCAGGCAAGGTAATAGCAATGGTATCACCATCCACTATTTCAGTCTTATCTGCCGCTTGCTCGAACAACTCAATTTCCTCAGAATCTAACACTCTGATATCTTTTTCTGTTGTTAAGGATCCAACTGAATCCGTAAATTCACCTATTAAACTGTCAATGTCTTCAATAACATTATCAGTAACTGCCTGTTCTCCCCCAAGTACGGAGAATCGTCTTATTTGATTGTTTGCTATAACTCTATCAGTTCCCTCTGGTAACCTATCCTCATCCACTATCAATAAAGAGGTATGGTTTTTAGCTGCCAGAATCGATCCTGTTAACGCATCCGCAAATTCCACACCTGTACTTATGTATATTTGTTCATTCTTCTTATAATTGTATCGTATAATTTCTGCTGCGGTTTCATACCGATTAGCACCTGAAATACGCGTAGGATTTGGAAGCAGATTCTCAACCTGAGTTGAAACAGCGGCAATACCTCCTACAACCATGGTCTCCTCAAAGGAGTTAACATAGCTTTGAATATCTTCACTTAGTTGATTCGGCTTCGTCAAAAGAATAGGATAGCCATTTTCTGAGGCATAAGGGGCAATAGCTAAAGCATCGGGAAAATTCATCCCTGTTGCTACAATGGCTCTGTCACTTTGTTTGCTTAGTTTCTGTGCAATCATCAGTGAGGTCTCATACCGCGTCAGGCCCGCCATACGTTCAACCTTCATTCCCAAGGAAGTAATCGATTGTTCTACATTTGCGCTGATCGCTGATTCCCCTCCGAGAATGATCACTTTTTCAGCTTGCAGCCTTTCAATCTCTTCCTTTATAGAAACCGGGAGTTTCCCAGGCTTTGTCAGTAGAATGGGAGCATTCAATTGATAAGCAAGAGGTGCCCCTGAAAGAGCATCCGGAAACAGGTCTCCCCTGGCCATCACTACCGTATCTGCCCCATCCTTCCAACCTTCTTTTGAAATTTGCACCGCCGTTTCATAACGATTTTCTCCATAAATCCGCTTATCTTCAAAAGACCCTGCCATCATCCCACTGGGCATGATCAGCAATAATACAAAGAGGATTCCAAGAATAAAGTAACCTTTTTGTTGTAATTTTTTCATATGCAACTCCTTGTAAAATAGTATTAATTTCCCATTAACTATAGTAACATAGAATTTTCCCTTATCTGGGGTATATATGGTAATTAGTTAAAATCTCAATACACATCTAACAATCCTGTGTCTGTCCAACATACAGAAAAGAGACATGGCGTGCAGCCATGTCTCTTTTTTGCGGGAAGTGTAAAACTTTATACCTCAATTAGTATGCCCCAGACGTAAAGGTTTCAGCGATATGGGTGGTCACGCTTCCGTATTCATCCTGCTTGGAGGCGGGATATGAAATGATAAAGGTGTTGAATGACTGTTCCCCGAAGAAGAATTTTTTATAGTAGATTGTTCCGTCTTCTTCATAAGAGATTACATACCAGTCATCAGCCAGTCTTTTGTAAGCTATACTTGCTGTGATATTCTCCAGATCTTGTTTGTAGTAGGTGCCGATTGTTTCCCCTTGTTGGACTGTATTGGTATGACCGCCATAAGCAGTCACCGTGAGGTCGCCATTTCTGAAGGTACCGCCATCACCATTCGTCGATGGCGGGTCCATGGTCATCCCTTCAGGATATTGCAGGCTGAATCCAAAACGTTCATTGTTATACGTATTATAGGCCCTTGATTTTGGGGTCATCTCTTTTGTCGCTTGAGGTGATGAATCTTTTTTAGTGACTTTAGCTTTATCTTCTTTCTGCTCTTTCTTAGGGGCTTCCTCCTGAACCTTTGTATCCATAGCTTTCAGCCCCGTATTCGCCTTCTCCATAAGTTGCTGGGCCTGAGGTTGATAAGCAGCCAGATCTTCATCTTTTTCAAGTTTTGGCAGCAGGTCGTTTAATTTGTCTTGAGCCGTAGTAAAGCTTTCATTCGCAATCAGGCTTTCTATTAGCTTAATCTCACCCTCAACTTCCCTTGTTTTGTTCACCATCTCCATGATTTGCGATTTTAACCGGGTTGCTTCTTCTTTAACGGTTTCAAGTCCATTTTTCCTTTCAATTACAGCTTCAAGCGATTCCAGGGAAGAGTCGTAATCCTTTTCGCTGTATTCTGCCAGGGCATTGTCCATTCCATTGGCTTGATGGTAGTAAGCCGCTGCAGTCCTATCCCCTTCTTTTTGCTGAAGGGCTCTCTCAAATTGCAGTGCAGCTTGATGGTACTCCTTCTCACCTAGATGATCCAGGCCTTTTTCGATATACCGATCATATTCCTGGTTTGAACAGGCAGCCAGTGCTATGAAAATCGTTAGTAAAAGACTAAGTTTGTGCATTTTCAAATGTATTCTCCCATTTCTATTAGGTTATAAGAAAATTTTATCAGACTTCAGTGATATTGCCACCTGGAAAAGGATTTCAACATTTTTCTACAAAAAGAGCCCATATAGACGTGTTCAGCCAGCAAAATCTGTCAGAAGATAGAATTGTAAATATTTGTAACACACCTTGCGTATGACATAACCCTATTAATTATGTATAAAAAGGAGTGTATGAATCTGAAACAAATCATTAGCTCGTATGTCATTTCCCCCAAAACCCAAGCATTGCTTCCAGAAAGGCACATTGATTACTGTACGAAAATTGTAGAGACCGATCAAACCTACTACATCAATACACCAATTCTGAGCTTAATTGAACAAGCCTGTTTAGAAGGCTATTCCACGTATGAAGGAAGACGTGCAGCCGTCAAACATTTTACGGGGTACCACAAGAAGATTCCGATTCCCATCATTCCTTCGCAAAACATCTTTGCTTTCCCTACACTTTCACCACAACAATTCGACTGCTGCTGGCTCTTTCCCAAACATATTCAGTCCATACAACCATCACCTCAGAACAAAACCCACTCCATTGTAAAAATGAAAAATAATCAAATTCTATTAATCAAACAATCCTATAATATATTGCGAAAACAGATGCATCGAAGTGCCTTTACCATGGTAATTCAGAGGGATCGTGCCAGCATACATAATTAATCGTCAAAGAAACACAAAAAGGGTCCACCCGGGCGTTTAGCTTCCTTTTTCCCGACTAGATAATTGGTGAAAAAGGACGATTGCTTTGAAAAAAGAAGAAAGAGATGGAGAAATCCTTGGTAGATTACTAAGAAAAAAACGGCTGGAAAGGAAAGCACTCGATCCCAAATGGACCATTTCCTATTTAGCAGAACAGGCCAAACTTGAAGAAAAATATGTAGGAAGGCTGCTAAGAGGACAAAAAGTAGAACCCCAATACGTCACCATAGGGAAACTGGCCGATGCATTAGGAATGAGTCAAGATTACCTCTGGGAACAATATCTCAAAGAAAAAGCAAGACTCCATGAGGAAGAGGAGGATTGCTAAAAAATATAAGCCCTACCAGGCTCTTGCGAGTTAACCTGTAGGGCTTCATTCATATTGGCAACTGTATTGGAATAACCTGGTAAAATCGTCGGCAAGCAGTGGTAAAAACGGTGGCAGAAGAATTAGCAGCAATCGCTTTCACGCACTAGGGGTCATACCCGATATTCATCGTAACTTTCTCTCGTCTCCATACCAATTCCTTGCTTTTTCATTCCAATATCTCACATATGCTTCATATCCAGTTTGACTTGTAAGAAAAGGAATATGTTGATCAAGTGTCAGCTTATAAGCTGGCAGAGTGGTTACACCGAGCTCTCTTGCTCTTGTTAACCGATGACGGCCGTCAATTAGATGGTCTTGGATTCTAGGATTGAATTCCACAAGGATGATAGGCTTTGATAGATTTACAGTTGGGACATGATTCAGGTTGATGTTTGTATATTCATTTGTAATTAGTTTTATGTCCATTTGTTTAAATTCGATTTCTTGTGGGTGGGCATCAATGTACTCCTGCATCTTGCTGATATTCCACCTGATTACTCCGTTTGCAAAAACTTCTTCACCCTCGACTGGTTGGCAAGGCTCAAATGCAGAATCTAATTTCATTGGTTTCATGTTGGCTCCTTAAAAGTTGGGCGGCTTCTCTTTTTTGACTTGTATATTAGCAGTCTATCATTTTGTCTTTTCTCAAACTACTTAGTTTTCTTGTGTGTGGAGGCTTACGGGACAGAGGGAAACGTTCATCTACCCATTCATAGGATAAAGTATGTGGGAGGTAAGAGGATGAGAGTGGCTTGATGCCCAAGGCTTCACATAGAATAGTTTAATTTCTCTGTTTCGAAATCCGGGCAATCTCTCTTTCATTCCGAACAACTTTTTCCCAGATGTAATCCTGGTCTAATTCTATGTTTTCTATCTTAGTAATTAGTTCTTTGTGTCGCTGTTCATTTTCTACTTTCATATTTCCTAGCATGGAAATTAATTGCGAAAGCATATCTTCTATTCTTTCAATCTGTTTATTGCAAAATAAAAGTGCAGAGCTTTGCTAAGGAAAAATGCAGAGTCCTGCACTAATTTTATGTGCATAAAAAAAAGACTTGCCAGTCACCCCAAGTCCCACTAAATTAATTGTGTCGAGCAATTTATTAGTGGAGGTAGAAAGGATGCTAGCAATGTCTGATATTAATTGTATCAAACACCTAAGAAACAAAAAAGGACTATCTATATCAAAAATCAAGGAAACTCTAGGAATTAACTGGAGGACAGCTAAGAAGTATGCAGATGATGATCAATTGCCTAAATCAAAGATTAATCAGCCTAAGGGAATGATGCATACTGAAAAGTGGGGAGAGATTGTCTCTGATTGGCTCTTTGAAGATAGCAAGTTAAAGATGAAGTTGCGTAGAACGAAGAAACATATCTTTAAAGAATTACAGACCCTTGGTTTTAAAGGGTCCTACCGGACCGTTTGTTACTTTATTTCCGATTGGGAAAACAGCCATAATGCAGAAATCGATAAGGGCCATGATCGTTTAGAACATCCTCCAAGTGAAGCACAAGTAGATTTCGGAATAATGGAAGTTGTTAAAGATGGGGACTTTATTGACACTCATGTCTTAGTTATGTCCTATCCACATAGCAATGCAGCTTTCGCTGTAGCACTGCCATCAGAGAATCAAGAGTGTTTCCTTCAAGGGCTTAAACTTTTATTTAACCAAACAAAAGGAGTACCGAGAAAAATCAGGATTGATAACTTAACACCGGCAGTAAAGAAGGTAAGGTCAAAGACTGAAGAGGCAAAGTTAACGGACGCATTTATCCAATTCCAGAATCACTATGGCTTTGAAGTGCAAGTTTGTAATCCTCGCAGTGGCCATGAAAAAGGAAGTGTAGAGAATAAAGTGGGATATATTCGATACAACTTCTTTACAACATCACCAGTTATGACCAGTTTTGAAGATTTAACAGAAACACTTCGTGTTCAATTAGAAAATGACAGACAAAGACTCCATTATGAAAAAGAAGTAATGATTGAAGATCTATGGAATAAGGAGAAAAGCTTCTTATTAGAATTACCTGTGGAGGAATATCCAGTATTTAAAGAGGTTGAAACCAATGTCAATAAATTTAATGAAGCCAAGCTGGATAATACCCTTGTACATATTCCAAAAGCAGCTAACTATCCATTCGTTTACTTTGTGCTTTCATGGGATAAATTCAAAGCTGTCTCACCTGAAGGTGAAATTCTCTTAGAAGATTACAGACCTTACATGAACAAAAAACGAGCTATTCCATGGATTTCTATATTTAAGGATTGGATCCGGAAACCAAGAGTAGTACCTTACTCAAGATATCAAAAATACTTACCTGGACGAGTATCTGAGTATTTAATGGTTGAAGACCTATTAGTCCGTAAGGAACGATTAGAGGAAATCGTAAATTTACTAGTGACCCATGACATGAAGAGAATTAATGAGGAATTTTACGATTTAATTTCTGGAAAGAATGAGAACCCCTTCGGGCTAGACTGGTCTCAATATGATTCCCTGGCTCCTCTAGAAAGGGGTGAACAATCATGAGTGATTCTATTCGTTCTATGTGTAAGTCATTGAGGTTAGCCTATATATCAGAAATTTACGAAACGATTTCCTTTGATTCCCCTTCTCAATATTTAGAAGCTCTGTTTAAAGAGGAATTTCGATTGCGGGAGCAAGCGAAGGTTCAACGTCTAATTAAAAATGCAAAATTTCTAGACTCAAAGAATCTATCTAATTATGAGTGGAACGAGAGGATCCGATTCCCTTCTCATATTGATAAAGAAGGTCTTATGAGTCTAGATTTTATTAGGCAAAAGCAAAATGTCGTTTTAATCGGTTCCCCTGGAACAGGGAAATCTCATTTAGCAACAGGGTTAGGAAGAAAAGCATGCGAGAAGGGATATGAAGTTAGGTTTTACCGTGTGTCTTACCTTATTGAGCAACTGGAACAGGCGTTAAAGCATGATAAATTGCCTTCTTTTAGGAAGAAATTCGAAAAGGTAGAATTGATCATATTAGATGAGATGGGTTACTTACCCTTTAGCAAAGAAGGTTCAGAGTTACTATTTCAGCTAATCGCTGATTGGTATGAACAAAAAAGCTTAATCATTACTTCAAACCTGGAGTTTAGCCAATGGAACAGAATTTTTATTGATTCTAGACTTACAGCTGCGTTGGTGGATCGTTTGATTCACCACGCTCATGTTTTAACTTTCAATGGAGGAAGCTACAGGCTTTCCAATGCCTTGTCAAAGGCAAAGTGATTCGTAATAGGGTGGCAAAAATCTGCAAAATTCTTTGCGCTATTCTGCACTTTTTTCTTGCAAAATACATTCAATCCGACTTTCCATTCTTTTCATCTCCTTCATTAAGGAAATTATAACATTTTTGGTTTATCTCGAATAGATACACTGCCGGCTCCAAAGCCTCTCCTACAAACCTGTTCTAAGCTAGTAAAGCAAAAAATTAGACGAGTAATCATTCGTCCCTTACTTACAAAGTGAAGGAACTGCAATACTTATCCCTCTTCTGTGTGACGTCCCTTCAAAATAATCCAGCAAGCTGGGAAGGTTCATAAAGTCAGGCAACGCTACTTGTTCGCTCTTATAATAGTTAAAACTACTCCATGGATAATGTTCCGGCCGCCTGACCATCCTCGCCTCTACCGGATTGAGATGGATATAACGGCTGACCTCCAGCATCCCTTCTTTACTATCAATGATTTTGTCATAAAAACGCTTTTCGTAAACATGGCCTGTAAGCCGGTACTTTGTATTATAGTAATTGGCGTAACGCTTATTGATCAGTCCCATGATTTTTGAAAGGGACACTTTCTGCGAACGCAATTGCAAATGGTAATGGTTGTTCATGAGGCAAAAAGAAGCAATTTCGAAGGGATATTTCTCGTAGATTTGGTTGAGGATGTGGAGAAATGCTTGAAAGTCATCTTCATCCCGGAATAAGGCGTCCCGTCGGTTTCCCCTGGTGACAATATGATAAAATCGCTCTGGTATATGAATTCTTTTCTTGAACGGCATAATTAGGTTTCCCTCGCAATCACTTGTGGTTTATTAACGTCCCTTCTCCGTAACTTCATCGCCTCCCAAACCCCTCCATCCGTTATTTGTTCCTCTCCTGCTAAATCGGAAATAGTCCTCGCCAACCGGATAATCTTAATTTGAACGCGATTGCTCCAATTTTGCTTGGAGGAAACATGAGTGAGCAGTTGTCTCTGCTCATTTGAAAGCGGACTGGCCGCCAATAGTTTTTCAAAAGGGACGTTGGCATTAGACACTTCTTTCTGATACCGCTCATACTGCCTTAGGCGGGCAGACTTTACCCGTTTCCGAATATCGGCAGAAGATTCCTGTACTTTATTGGGCTGACTGACATTCATGGATTGTAATGATAAAAGAATATCCATACGATCATAGATAGGACCGGATAACCGATTTCGATAGGCTTGAATTTGCTTTTGGGAACAGGTGCAGTAATGATGAGGAGATCCAAGATATCCACATGGACATGGATTCATGGCACCGATCAGGATAAAAGCAGAGGGATACGTTACAGTGGAATTGGCCCTGCTGATGGTCACCCTGCCTGTTTCGAGTGGCTGGCGCAGCATATCGAGGGTCTTCTTGCTGAATTCAGCTATCTCATCGAGAAAAAGAACCCCATGATGAGCCAGCGATATTTCACCAGGCCTTGGATTCGAACCGCCTCCAATGATGGCAACAGCGGAAGCGGAATGATGAGGATGCCGGAAAGGGGCAGAAAGGTCGTGGACACGCTTTTCACCTGAGAGCTGATACAAACTCATGACTTCAAGGAGGGCTTGATTCGTCAGGGGTGGCAGAATGGAAGGAAAGGTTTCGGCCAGCAAGCTTTTCCCACAGCCCGGTGCTCCATTCATGAGCAAATTATGTTCACCGGCTGCAGCAATCTCCAGTGCCTGCTTCGCCTGCTCATGACCAATCACATGACAAAAATCCTTATCATGCTTTTGCGACTTATCTCTAACTGGCTCCATAGTACGCAACCGAGGAGAAAGCAGCAAACTTTCCTGACCTTCCAGATGCTGAACCACCTCTTCAATATGACGAACCACAACACATTCTATCTCCTGCAGCATATGCAGAGGAATTGCCGGATCATCAGGCAAGTATATCAGCCTAATTCCCAGCGCTTTGGCAGCAATAACAGCAGGCAGCATTCCATCCCCGCTCACAACCGAACCATCGAGCGATAATCCGCCAATGAACGCCGTCTCTTGTGGAATATCACACTTTATTGCCCCCAACTCCCTCAAAGAAGCAACCGCAATCGCCAAATCAAACAAAGCACCATTCTTCTTCTGATCAGAAGGAGACAGATTCACCACCACCTTCTTATCCGTCACATCCAAATCAAAATGAGCAAGAGAAGCCAAAACCCGCTCCCTTGACTCCTTCACCGAAGCATCAGGCAAACCCACAATCACCATCGACTCAGTATCCTGTGAAATCCGCACCTCCACCCCAACCCGATAGCCCTCCAAACCCTTCAAACCAACACTCGTCACCTTACTCATCATAAACCAGCCTCCAATTTTAAATTTCATGATGATAAAAAAAGAGAAATGAACAAAAAGAAGAAAAAAACAGAAGTAACAATAGGAGAATAATGAATGGGAGAAAACAGAAGAAAAAACCAATAACCTAAGCTTCAACAAAACAACCAAAAAACCTTCAACAAAAATAAAAAAACACCCCAAAACCTTCGACAAATCTCGGGGCGTCACTGTGACCATAGTTATTTCCACACTTGGCTTTGAACGAAAGTATCGCAGGGAAAGAAGAGAACACCAATCTGGCCCCCTGATCTATTACAGGAGGCCACCAAGCGTTAGAGCGGTAGGGGAAACAGGAAGTCATCTTTAAGTGTCCATTTTCTGACAGAGTATTATCTTTTCCTAAGTTCCTATAGTTAAATTGTGCTTTAATTCTACTAAGTTATATATATTTCAGAAGCATTTGTATCATTAAGTTTAATTTGTGGTTCTTCATGAATAACAACTTGCTGTTGAATATTTGAATCAAAATAAGGTGTGCTATGTAAATAATGATAATCATTATCTCTGGCATACTCAAAAGCTGAGTAAATATCCTTTTGACCCTTACTGTTATTCAAAGGTTTTCCATCTGGGTATGAACCATTGTAGTACGAAGTAAAATGGTATAAAAACTCATCATATTCAGTATATAATGAGCCAAAGGATACTTTATCCGGAACATTGGCACTAATTATTACCGAATTGGGAATAGATTCTTCAAGGAAATTACCTCCATAACATTGCCCCAGCACCACTACTTTAGTTCCTTTTATTATGGATAGCTTTTTAGAAAAAAACGATTGGGTAATATAACTATTCCCCCAACAATTAATACCAGCCTCTCTATTAGAAAACAAATTTCCGTGGTTGCTTACCATTATGAACAGCTGGTCTTCCTCCTGCATAGAGAGTTGCAAATCGCTGATAACCTGATTAAAGTTTGCAAGGCTCCCCTCTGCCGTTCTGAGAGACACACCATTATAGTCAATATCAGAACCATCAGAGTACAAAATCTTTATAAGCTCGTACTCGCTTTGACTCAAAACATTATACATGTATGCCAAATCATTTGCATATCTCTTATAGTTATATTTATCTTCTATACATCCTGCGAATAAAAGTGCATATTTTTTCATATTATTCCCTCTAATATTTTTTCTAATAATCCAAAAATTCTGTTATACTTTCATATTCTAATTCAGAAGAAGGCTTCCACTTCTCCCCATACTTAAATTCAAATTGTTCATTATCAACAACAAACCAATATTCACATGGATGAGACCAATTAGCAATCTTACAAGGATCAACAAAAACCATCCAACCATTAGTGTCTAAAGATTCAAATATAGTTTTTCCAAAGGTATCTTTTATTTTTGATTTTGTAATTGGGGCTTTTGAAATGTATACATCCAATAGGTCCTTATTATGTTTCTTCGTATTATCTTTTATAAATCTTATTAATTCTTCCTTTCTGAACAGATGTTCTACACTCACTTTTTTCACCCTTTCCGCAAAGAGATGTATGTTATGAGTATAGCTATATTGGTTGTCCGATATTCCGAAATACTTGTCTGTAGTATAAATAAAATCATCCAAAGGAATTGACGAGTGTTCAAACATTAAGATTGTGCTCAAGTTCAATCACCTTCCAATTTTATTATTTCATTTTTTTCAAGCTCTGAGACAATAAATGGAGAATGAGTAGTAATAATAAATTGGCAATTAGGAAACATCTTTTTTAAATACGGGACTATATTGACTTGCCATTTGGGATGTATATGACAATCAATCTCATCAATTAATATTACTGCTTCCTCTTCAAAAAACAGGCTATTGTTATCAGCAGCAATGTATAGCCTAAAGAAGATTTCCCCTATGATTATAAATAAATTTTTAAACCCTTCACTTAATTTATCTATCTCAATTACTTTATCATTATTTCTAAACAAAATTTGTCCTTTTTCACTGACTCTCTCGAAAATATAAGGACTGAATAAAGTATTAAATGCCTCAGTAACATGTCTAAAAATATACTCATTTTCAGGGGTAGGACTTTTTAAACGTTTAAAATCCAGATTAATTAGCCACTGTTTAATATATAAAAATTTCTTATTAAGAGAAGAATTATTTACGATGGAACTTGTTAAAGCATTTTCTCTAGGATTCTTAGGCATTGTTAAAGAATTAGGACCTTCCAACTCTTCATTAGGTAAAAAACGAAAAGGATCAAAGTAAAAAATATATCCCCCTTTAAAATGATTCGAAGAGAATTTAGTTTTGATTGTATTGAACCTCTTGTTATCTTTATCTTCTACAAAAAAAACATCAATACACTCTTTATCTTCATATGTTACTTTACCAACTTTTAATGTGTGATTTTTTTGTATATTTAGGTGGTCCTCAGAATTCAATTGATCCCTTTCCATATCATTAAGCAATAAATCCAAGTCTATCTGATAGAAGTGTTCACCTATCCGAATATCATTCTTATCAAATATGGCACCACCGTAAGAGGGATTATATAGACTCAATGCTGATACTATAGCCTTCAAAATTGTAGACTTTCCACTTCCATTATCCCCAAGAAGTGCTATTACAGAAGGATTATTACCATCAACTGTTGAAAAATCTATAGTTTTTTCATTAAAGTTTTTTACATTCTTAAGCCTTATATTCTTTATTTTCATCTGAATCCTCCTATATTAGATGAGGGGTTAATATTCCAAACTCTTTATATATAAAGAACTCTACTATTTTCTTAATTGTAACAGATTGATAATAATAATACATGTAAATTAACATCCATTAAAACTAGATATCACACATACCTTACACTGAATTTATTTTATATCATGTTCCTAAACATACGCTGGAATCGTTTCTCCTGTTGAACGGTCATTAATCTTCAATGTAGGTACCAGCCCAATCCACTTCCATTACTTCACCTGGTTTTCTGCGAATAGGCATTGTTAGTTTATACTTTTTCGCATATTTTCCATAGTTCTCACAAAAAGTACGATAGGCATAGGGAATCTTTCCACCTTCACGTGCCTCTGTCGAATACTCGTGATGCAATAGTGACAGGGTTACATTTTTCTTTTGCAGTTCCTTATGCACTCTTTCCCAATCAATCGGGAAGTACCCTTTCTCAACAGCCTGTTTCTCTGGGAAGAGAAATGCTTCTAGCCATGGATTGGTCATGGTGTCATTCAAGCTTTCTACACCAAGTTTTTTGGCACGTTGAACAACATCTGAAACTGTATTCCTTGAATGCCCTGTGCTAGAACTAATCGTTCTTTGACTAACTTCTTCAAGATAAAGTTCCAGAATCTTACGGTAATTAACCATAAAAAAGCCTCCTGTATAATAATGTCATGCTTGCTAGCATGCAAGGTTATTATACAGGAGGCTTTTCTTTATTCTATTCATAGTGGCACATAGCCCGCAAGGGGTGGCTCTTTTCTCCGCAATGACTGGCTCAAAACTCCGCATAAGTGGCTCATTTTAACTGCAATAATCATTTCCTATTAAACTTCTGTGACCGTCAAGTAGAATGACACAATTTTTGCTGATTAATTTGAAACACTTTGTTCACCAAAAATCGTTTTTCGATGTTTCATTCTCCAACTATCTTTATTTAAATGAACTATTTCCACTCGATGTAAGATCCGGTCAAGAATAGCTGTAGTAATGGCTTGGTCGCCCAAAAGTTCACCCCATTCTTTGGGTCCTTTATTGGACGTAAGTATAATCGAGGATTGATTATAGAGGTTATTAATGAGATGGAAGAACATATTGGCTTCCTGTTTATCCATAGCCATAAACATCAAATCATCTATGATGACCAGATCTGCTTCTCTAATTCGCTTCATTCTTGTTTTGGATTTCCTTGTTATTTCCTCTGTCTTTAATGCCTGAATTAGATCTCCCATAGTGGTAAAGATCACTTTATATCCCTGGTTTAACGCTTCGATCCCTAGACCTATCGAAAGATGGGTTTTACCTACACCTGGCGGTCCAAGAAATATGATATTATACAGCTGTTCAATCCAGGTTAAGTCCTTTAACTGGTTTAGCTTCTTGCTACTTAAGGATTTTTGCTCATTTACGTCATATTCATCAACGGTACTATGGAACGGAAACGTTGCCCACTTAAAACGCTTTTCCAATTGTTTTTCGTCTCTCCGTTTTTGTTCATATGCTGCTACATCTAGTAGAAACTGAGTGAAGGACAAGTCCTTTTTCTCAGCTTCTCTAATCAATTCAGGTAATCGATCAGCTGTCTCAGCTAACCGAAGGGACCTCAATAAGTTTTGGACCTCCTGAAGCTGATTCAACTTTGATCACCATCTTCCAAAATGACAGTATAGGCATCTACATTTCTTTTTTGTGCTTCTGTGTCCATAATCCAGCCAGATATGCTGTTTAAAGGCGAAACTGAAACAGTCTCAGCGCTATCATTTGTTGTCTCATAATCCTGTCGTTGTCGCTTGAGGTATAGAATGATATCGCTGAAATCTGTCGCACTGTATAAGTTTCTCTTGATACATTCCATGAGCGCTGCTGATAGAAGCTGGCCGTTATGTTGCTTAGTTTCCTTTAATATCATTTGTAACTGATCACGAATGTACCGTGGGTACTTCTCGCGAAGTTTATCCAGATAACCATAAGCAGTTTCTGTTTCTTCAAACCGTTTCGCTACGGTATCAATGAATGCATCAATGCCTTTTGTACGATCTCTGGTATGTTTTCTGTCTTTTATTAATTGCCCTATACCGTCTGGAATCTGATGTTTGGCCAGTAGTTCTCCTGTCTGAGAATTATAGATTAATAGTTCTCTGTCTTTTGTTTCTTTTATTGAGACAGTTTCATGCTTATGAAAAGTTCCAAGTGGAAGGGAGTACCTATTAGATAAATACCGTATGGTATTGTCCTTGTGGACGCTTCTTGTTATACTGTTTTCATAGTTGTTTAGGAAATTAATGTTTCCTGTGACTGGTCTTAAGTGTTGCTTTTCCAAGGAGAACACTTCGACCGGTCTTTTTTTTGTTGTATTATGAACTTTTCTATTACCTGTACGATTCAACCATTCCCAACCTTGTTCGTTCCATGAGTCAATATTATCGAACACTCTATACTTGGCGAAATTGTACTTAATAAAGCCTACGACATTCTCAATTTTTCCTTTGCTTTCAGGATCAGCTTTCCGACAAACTCGGAGGTTTAATTTCCTCGTTTGTTTATATTGCTGGAACTCTTTAGTCAAAATGAGATCACCACCATTTTCACTCACCACAATTAAGCTATCCTGGTCATACACGAGTTCACTTGGAATCCCACTAAACCATTGAAAGGCATTTTCATGAGCCTGAATGACATCTTGAGTTGTAAATGGACGATCTAACCATTCTTTATATTTGTATCTGGAGTTAGATAACACAAAGGCAATAAAATTCAGCTTTACCTCTTTGTTATTAGATGTTTTTTGCTTTGTGTGTCCAAAGTCAACTTGGATCTGTTCTCCCATTGGAGAATCAGGTATTGCTTCGTAGTCCCTTGGTGAAGATTCCTTAGCTATTTTATATTCAGCTCTTAACTCTCTAACGTAAGCACGGACAGTGCTCTCACCAACCTCAAGCTCCTTATATCTTTCCATCAACCAATCTTCCACTTGTGCTGCTGAAAGATCAGGATGTTCCCTTAACCAGGACAAGATTAGCTCTTTATAAGGATCCAACTTTTTCGTTCTTGTTTGTAAGGACTCTACCCATTCTGCCATCTCCGAAGGAGATTTCTTAAGGTGACGATATACAGTCGCCCTAGACACCCTCAGCTTATCTGCTACTTTCGTTTTACTGAATCCTTTCTTGATTAACTGCTGAATTTCCATATACATTTCCCACTTATCCACCTTTACTCAGCCCTCCAATGATTTATAAATCAAACCATCATCATATAACGGAAGGACCCTATATTTTACTGGTATATTCGGGTAAATAAGTGTTTCATCTTATCTAGCAAAAACTGTCTACTTTAGTTTAGCAGTCACAACTTCCGTATGGATGCGCAAAGTCCAATGGCGTTGATTATGGTAGGACAAACTGAATTTTGGGATCGCCTCCAACTTCAATCCTTCGCAGCAATCCGACAACGCATCGATATTCAGTTTAAGCTTGATCGTCTTGACCGGGCAGAAACAGAGCAATATATGATTAAGCATTTAAGTTATGCCGGTATTGAACGTGATATTTTCAGTGATCTAGCCTTTGATGAGATTTTTAGCTATTCAAGTGGTGCATCACGACTGATCAATAAACTGGCAACACATTGTTTACTGTTCGCAACTCAAAACGGTGCCAGAATCATTGATGACCGTATGGTCAAGAAGGTGATTGAAGGAGAACTTGCATGAAGAAAAACCGTTGGAAGAATATGTACTTTGATGAGGATCTTGATTGTTAGATCGTTGATTGGGGAGATCACACTGGTTATAAAATGAGGTGTGGCGAATGGTTCTACTTGAATCTTGGTTATGGCAAGGTGTTGTCATGCGGGCTGGGGCTCAGCAGAGACTGGTACATCATTACCGGCAGTCATGAAGTCCGTTTTTATTTAAAGCATAATGAAACTTATGACGTAGATTTATAGCATTATATTAGGAAGGCCTGACGAGCCTCCCTATCTTTAAATGGCAAAAAGTCCGTCAAGTTTAGGACAAAATGAGCCGTCAGTTTCTGGACATTAAAGAGCGTCATTAACAATAGATGAGAAAATGAGGAGAGTCATCGGATGAAAAACTTAAAGAGCATTTTTTCAGCAGAAGTGTAAAAAGGAAACGAGCAATAAGTGTAAAATTCAACTTGACGTCTACAACTCCCTAAATTTAAATATTCTCAATAAGCCAAACACAGTCAAACTCAATCCGGCAACCTTAACTACCATCGATAACAAAGAAGCCGAAAACCAACACGCGAAAGCACCAAAGCAAAACCTCACTTTAGCACTTTAACGTACTGGTGGTCAGGCCCCGATATCCGACTCAACAGGTAATAAAACTCTATTTTATTTCAACTAGATCCTTATAATTCTTTTCGAATTTCCATGCATCTCGGCACATAGCGAAAATATCACGTTTTGCTGTCCATCCTAGTTCTCTCTCTGCTTTTGAAGCATCAGCATAGCATGAAGCAATATCTCCAGGTCTGCGTTCTACTATTTCATAATGAACTTCAATTCCATTAGCTTCTTCAAAGGCTTTAACCAACTCTAATACGCTAGTACCTTGACCTGTACCTAAATTATAAATATGCGCACCTTTTTTGAGATTATCGAGTGCAGCTACATGACCTTCAGCTAAATCCACCACATGAATAAAATCCCTTACGCCTGACCCATCTAATGTGGGATAGTCACTTCCAAACACTCTAAGCTTGTTTAACGTACCTTTAGCTACCTGTGTAACATAAGGCATAAGGTTATTGGGAATTCCGTTAGGTGCTTCACCAATCAATCCACTTTCATGAGCTCCTACCGGATTAAAATATCTGAGAATAGAAACTGAAAATTCAGAATCCGCCTTAGCTATATCCGAAAGAATCCTCTCACTCATCGCTTTTGTTTCACCATAAGGATTAGTAGTAGGTAGAAGATTCATTGTTTCTACAAATGGTGCAGCGTTGTCACCGTATACTGTTGCTGATGAACTAAAAACAAAACTATTCACACCATATTTTTGGCAGGCCTTTGCAAGAACCATCGTACTGACTATGTTGTTATAATAGTAAGTTAAAGGTATTTCAACAGATTCCCCTACTGCTTTCATCCCGGCAAAATGAATGACACCATCAATATTATTATGATTAAAAATAACATCAACAGCTTCTTGATCAGTTACATCAACCTCAAAAAAAGTTACTTCTTTTTTTGTAATGTCTATAATCTTCTCAACGGATTCACGCTTACTATTACAAAGATTATCAGCAATTACTACTGAATGTCCTGCTTCCAGCAAGGCAACACATGTATGGGAACCTATATATCCTGCTCCTCCAGTTACCAGAATATTCATTTATTTCACCTCTACTAATTTTTAATAATCTTAAAGTTATAATCTAGTTTTTTTAAAGTTATTTAATATTATTTTTGTGCCCAATTTATAAAGATATTTGAATTCATCAGTTTTGAAAAAAATTAATAAGAAAAACAAGTTTGGAATTACTATAGAAATAAAAATTCGTATAATAAAATTTAGAATTGTCTCACCTTGAAAATAATTGGCAACTTCTAAAGTTATAAGACAGGTAATAAATGTCACAAAGGTATATATTAAATATTTTTTAAAAAAGGGTAAAACTGATGAGTTAAAACCATATTTGTAAAGAACATATGGCTCCACCCAAAAACATGTAGTAATAGTACTTATAGTAGTACCGATAAACACACCTATCATACCGAAATAATTAACCAAAATTAAAGATCCAACAAAGTTAATAATTGCTTCAAAAATAGGTTTATGTCTATCGTACCAATATAACCCAAGTGCTTCTCTAAAGGTAAGAACACCTTGTCTCATACCAGTTAAAAAAAAGTTGATAATAATTATTAACACTATATTTGTTTGAAGAACAAAGTCATCCCCGATCCATAACTTAATAAATGGATTAACAAGAACCATTAAACATATAGAAATAAAGCTATAAATCCAAAAATTAACAAAAAATACTACATTAAATATAGATTTTTTTTTATCATCTGTTTCAGTAGCGCCTAAATTTCCAACACTAGCTGTTATTGATGAAAATATTTGTGTTGTTATTATATTTAATGCGTTAATGATAAGTTGGTAATTTGAATATAATCCTACACCTACTAATCCAACGAATTTTGAAATAATAAGGCTGTCTGTTGCAGTTACAACTACTCCACCTAATTTATGTGCAATCATAGCACGTACGTTTTTAGTAATTTCCTTTAGAGTTGACTTATCTACAGTTTGGACATTTCTATCTACTAAGTACGGATAAAGTTTATTTGCCTTTCTAGAGATTGCAATATTCTCAGCTAATGTAGCAATTATCTGACATATAAGAAATAAGATAAAATTTTGCGTGATAAAGAGAACTGTTATTTGTACAATATTTAACACAACAAAAAATGAGTATCTATATAATGTAGCTATATAACGTTTTTGATCAGAAATAATTAAAGAACGTTTATATGAATAAAAATATGAAATGGCTGAATTAATAACAAATAATAAGAAAATCACATGAATGTGAGGGATATTTGGAATTGTCTTAATAAACACTTCTAAAAAAGGAGTAAAACTAATTCCTAATATTAAAAGTAATATTCCTATACTTATATAGGCTTTTTTATATAGCCACATTAATGACTTAACCTTGTCAATATTATTATTAGCAAGTGGCTTATAAAGACTAAATGTCATGGCAGGGCCAATTCCTAGTTCCACTAAAGAAAGAATGGTCAAAATATTTGTAAAAAGACCATTTAATCCTAAATATTCCGCGCCTAAAACTTGGATAAATACTATTCTTGCAAAAAAACTAACTAGGAGGCCAATAACTTGACCTCCCAAAGCAAATGTTAGGTTTTTTAATGAGCTTCTAATACGCATTTTTAATTTCCTTTATATTCATAAATTTACAAAATATAATACTGCATTATAACTTTCCAAAACTTAGATGACTTCTAGCTTTGGTTTTGCAACTTGTATTGTTATTTATTAATATTATTTTGAATGTAGGTATTAATCTCTTGCAAATTAGTTATATCCATAGATTCTCCTGATAAGTTAGGTAACCCTGGCCACCCTTTATCAAGCCATAAAAAGTTGAATAAATTAATTTGTCTTCTATATCTCGGGATTATATGATAATGTACGTGCTTGTCTACCATCATAAGCATTAAATAATTTATAATATCATAGTCAAATGAATTTTTTAGTGTATTTTCAATAACTTTAACTATATTATTTAAGTCGCTATACTCTTCGGGTTTTAGCTCTCCAAAAGTAGCACATTCTCTTTTTAGGGAAAGAACCCCAGAACCAAGTGTTGCTTGATTGGGCCTTAATGACCAAATCCAATGTTTTGTTTCATAGATCTTTAGTTCTTCAATGTTAAACTTTTTTTGAAACTCCTCTAAGATTTCCATCGTTTCACTCCTTTAATTCTACCGATAGTACTTCAAGTAAAAATTCCAAAACAGTAGCTTGCCAATATTAAATTTGGAGAAATAGAAACATCGACTAGATACTACATTTGCGCTATAGATTCTTCTGATATTTCATACTGGTAAAATAATTTACTTAATCACCTCTACGACCTTTACTTTGAATTGAAGTAATTAAAACAATTAATACATATGGAATTATCACGCAATAAAACATATATCGAAAAACAAAAAGCATTGAGTCTCTTGACGTCATAATTAAATAGTATAGCGCTATTGAAATAAGTGCGTTTTTTAAAACCAGTTTGTCATTCCCTTGGTACCTTGTAGTAAATGCTTTTGCAAAAACAAACCCGATTATACCCATTATGCCTGCTCCAAACCATCCAAAATTATAATAAGTTTCAGCAGGTAAAGAAAAACCAAGTCCGTAATTCAAGTTCAAAATATTCATTAACCATTCTGCTAAGGCAGCATTATCTGAGAAACTAAATCCTCCCATTAAAAAACTCGGTATAATAGCCATAACGGAACTAAAATATGTTTCACCATATTGAAAAGAGTAAAAATCAGGAATTAATCTCATCACTTCCAATAATGGTTGCATTGAGCCCCCTAGACTTCCTATGGCAGTAAACAAGGGGTTTTCACTGGTAAACTTTTTTATTAAGATTTCTAAAAACACGCTCGCATTTTTGGTTTTCTCTATTCTAAACTGACCTATAACAGGGAGAATACTTACGAAGAAAAAACCCCCTACTACCATAAACACCTTCCTATGACCTTTAAAGGGTTTAATTTGAACGTGTCTAAACCATACATAACTAATCAATAGTGCTGTGGAACCACCTCGCTCCCCTGATAAAAAACCAAGAAGAACTGAAATGATTAAAATAGCAGTTAAAGGTGTACTTATTACCGGCTTTTTCTTATAAGCTACTAATAGTAAAAATACACTAGGAATAAAAAACAATTTTATGGAAGCAACAAAATTTCCCATTGATGATGATGAAACATGACGTGAACCATCATAATTATATAAGGACATGTAGCCATACTGGATGGAAATTAATGCATTATTTATCGCGTGGCTAAGATAAAAATAACTTGAACCAATAAATAAGCCCCATCCAACAATTTTAATAGATTTCAACAAATGTTTATTGTTAATACCGAAATGGGAAGGTTTTGAGTCTACAGTATTACTTGATAGGGAAAAAATCGCACCGATATGTATGAATGCTACACATATACTGGTGAAAATTTGAGCTGATAGCATTTGTTCGCTACTGAAATGATCGTATAAATTATCCCCTTTATAAAAAATTCCGAAAGACCTTAAAAAGGGTAGACCAAAAGTAAAAAAATAAAATGTAACGATAAAAATTATATAAGGACTTAGTAGCCTTTTTGTAAGTCTCCACCAAGAAAAAATATTCCATGCTAACACAAAGTTCCCTATCCAAGCTGATACAACAATTAATGAATCGTCATAATATCCACTTTTTCCTTGATTCAATAGTAGCCAACCAAAAAAAATTGAAAGTATGGTAATTAATATCTGAACTAAGGCATAGTAAACCTTTGAATTTATATTATTCATGTGTATATATCCTTTCTACCTAGTTAGTCTATACCATACATTTTCAGTATTTTTTCTACACTTATTGTTACATCATATCCAGCTTGGGCAATTTTTTCTTGAATATATCTGTTATCAGGTTGTTCAACTTTAATTTTGTTTAAAATTAGCTGATACCAAACTTCTATGTCACTTTCAAGACTTTCAAAGTTCACCAGCCCTAAACCTAAATCAACATCACTTGTCACTCCGTTAGAAACAATTGCAGGAAGTCCAGCAGCTTGTGCTTCTATCAATGTTAGTGGAACCCCTTCATAATAAGAAGGCATTATCAAAATATCAAGAGCTTTCAAAACAACAGGAATGTCTTCTCTTACTCCTGAAAATTTCACCTCTTTAGTTAATTTAAGGGCTCTAACGTTATCCTCATACTTACTCCTTAATTCACCGTCTCCAACAAAGACCATTCGAAATTCTTTACCTTTTTGTTTAAAGTACTGTGCTATTTTTATTGCAAATTCATGATTTTTTACATGTTTAAAACTACCTATCAATCCAATAGTAATTGCTCCCTCAGGAATCGATAGTTCTTTTTTAAAATTTGAAACCTTCTCATTGTTTACATTCAAAAAATTATCTGAATTAATCGCATTAGGTATTATTATTCTTTCTTCATCTTTTGGTTTAAATAAAAATTGAAAAGCCTCATCACTGCATGCACATAATATGTTCGCATTACTTTGGATCAATCCCCTAAGCAGATACATAGAAATATCATTAAAAATACCTTCATTGGTGTTCCACGAAGAACTGTGAGAATGACTAATTCTTTTCTTCACTTTAGCAAGTTTAGCAGCTAATAACCCAAAACCACTCAAATAATCAATGTGGGAATGTACGGCCTCAAAAGGGCCATTCTTTTTGATAATGTTTAGTAGTTTTATAACATAGTTAACCGGCCCTACTTTTCTTATGTTAGGACAATAATATATATTTCCACCCATCTGGCGTATTTCATCATCAAAATCTCCCTTCTCATTAGAATGAGAGATAAAGTCAAATTGCACTTTGGATCGGTTAACGTTCCGATATAAATTCATAATCATAGTCTCTGCACCACCACGGTTGGTTCTGCTAACAATATGCAAGACTCTTTTGATTTTTGTAACATTTCCGTCTCTATTATCTTTTTCTAGTTTAGTAATCAATAATTCTCACCTTCAATATTTCCTAAAACACACATTTTATTAAGATGGCCTATTGTTGATATAAAAATCTTCCAGCCATTCTACTGTGGAATTAATCTCGTATCCAGCCTCGACTATAGAAGAAAACATATCTTTCCGATTATAGCCATTTGCGTATCTTAAAATTTCATCTGACCAAAATTGAATAGGTTTATTTAGGTCAATAAATTCAACCAACCCTGTTATATCTGAATCCTTTGTTATTGTGCTTGAAAATATACAAGGGAGTCCCGCTGCTTGTGCCTCCACTCCTACAATTGGAAGTCCTTCAAAATAAGATGGTAAAATAAAAATATCCATTGCTTGTAATACTTCTGGGATGTCAGAACGTATTCCGGCAAAAATAACTGCGTCATTTAATTGTAACTCATCAATCCTATTCCGAATACTTTTTTCTAACTCGCCTTTTCCAATAAGTAATAGGACTGCATTATTATTTTTTTTATAAACTTCATTGAATACATCTATTAAAAACATATGATTTTTTTGGTAACTGAATCTACCAACATGACCTATAACGTATTTACCCTTCAACCCTAGCTTACTTCTAAGTTTATCTCTTGTTTCTTTATTATGTCTAAAAGTTGAGGCATTTATGGCGTTTTTGAGAACCTTCACCTTACCAGAAGAGACATCCGCTTTCCCAAAAAGCCACTCTCCTGCTTTAATTGAACACGCAAATTTATAGTTAGGAAATAAGATAAGAATTGGTTTAAAAATGTAATGTAATAACGAACTTAATACTCTTTTTACCTTATTAGAGCTATCAATAAATGTGTTATGTGAATGAATAATAATATTCTTAAATCCAAGTAATTTAGCTATAATAACATAAATTGCAGGCACAGCTGATGATAGGTTAATATAAAAGTAATCATAATTATTGTTATCTGATACTTTTTTTAATTCTTTTATAAAAAGAAATGGGCTTTTCTTAAAGAGCGGTATTTTATATATATTAGCACCTGTACTAGTAATTTCGTCTTCAAAATCCAATTTTTCTTCAAACGTTAGGAAATCAATTTGAACTTTATGCTTATTAATATTCCTATAATTATTTAATAAATATTCAGTTGAGCCACTCTTTGTGTTTGCGATAAATCCTTGTAATACCCTAATTGGCTTATTCATATTTCCCCCCCTAATTCTCTATAAATATATAAATACATATTATAAAAATGAGTTTGATCCTGATTTTATATTTATACAGCTTGCCCCATCATAGTTATTCTTAACTCTTAAAACACCATCAAAAAATCCTAACAATGGGTCAAAAGTGGAATTTCTTATCCCCTTATTACAAGCGTCTATTAATACTCCTAGGAGGACAAAAATCAAGTACCACTTTGTAAGTTTAGAAGAATAATTTTTTACATTTTTATTGTAAAAATAATAATAAAAACAAACTCTCGCATCATAATCCTTACGCATATTATACCTACCAGTTTGTATATGATGATGATAGGCTACCGCATCATTTAATTTTCCAATTAAATACTTTTGACTTACTCTATAGGAATAATCGGCATCTTCACCTAAAGAATATCTCACTAGACACTCATCAAAAAGAAATTCATCGGTAACTTCTTTACGATAAGCTGTTATACCTCCTGATAACTTATACATTAATTCTATATTTTTATTTAAATAATTTTTTTTCGGTTCTTTCACTCTCACTGAAAATGGTCCACGTTTAAAAAAGTCTCTGATAAAATTATATATTGGATTTATCTCTTTTTTTAGATGCTGCCTTCCACAAATCCCATATATCTCCGGATGCTCTTCAAATGTTGATATCACTTTTTCTATGAAATCTGGATATAGTTCTAAGTCGTCATCAAAAAAGAAAAGTATATCAGATGTGTTTAATTCAATCCCTTTATTTTTGGCGTGAGTTAAGCCTGTAATAGTTCTATCATGTACATACTTTAGCTTTATGAAGTTATTTTCACCACATAATCCACTGATTTCTTTTTGATAATTCCTTTCACTCTGATCTATTATTATTAATTCATTAGGTAAAACACTTTGTTTAAATATACTTTCTAACAAAACCTCTAAACTCTTAAGTCTATTCATTGTAGGGATAATAACACTAGTTTTCATGAAAAATTCTCCTCAAAACCAAATTACGAAGAAACATATATCTTCTTAATAGTTTCTGTTAGTATAGTCGAAGAGGTACCAGCAGTATATGGGAAGTAAATAACCGATACCCCAACAGAATTGAACTCTTCTTCATATTTTATCCATGAAGGCGACCCCTTCCAGTCATCTCCAACAAACACTACATCAAATTTTAAATTCTCCCATGCACCAAACTTATCCATATTTTCTTGTGGGACAACTTTATCCACATATTTAATTGAAGAAACTATTTCTACTCGTTCGTTATATGGAATAACTGGAGTCTTATTTTTTCTTATCTCTACTAACTCATCAGTTGTTACTCCTATTATCAGATACTCACATTGATCCTTAGCTCTACGTAATAGATTCAAATGTCCAACATGAAATAAGTCAAAAACTCCAGTTGCATATCCAACACTAAATTTTTTCATAAAATCACTCCTCCATATATCATTTCTAATACTCTACAATAATTTCTTCTATTACCTTTGATGTAGAAAAATTGTTAATAATACGCTCTTTTGCCTTGATACCTATATCAGGGGTATTTAAAGCTTCTTCAATTTTTATCACGTACTGATCAATATCGCCAACTGGTACTAAGAAGCCAGTAACTCCATCCACTATCAGATCTTCGTTACCTCTTATTTTTGACGCAACTATCGGTTTACCGATAGCCATAGCTTCCATTACTGCTCTAGGTAGACCTTCTTGATTTGAGGTAAATAAAAACAGATCCATAGCATTAAAGTAGGGTATGACATTCTTACAGTAACCTGCAAATATACAATTTTGTGTTATTCTTAGTTCTTTTGCCAACTGTTTCATTTCTTCCAATTTTTCACCAGTTCCTACCATTAAGAATTTATAGTTGCTATTTAATTTAATTAGTCTTTGAGCAACATATAAAAAGTCAATATATCTTTTTCGTGGAATAAACTCAGCTACTGTTCCTATGACAATATCATTTTTAGCGAAATTACATTTTAATCGTATGTCTAATCTTTCCTTTAAATTAGATTGGTCATTTTGAAACCTCTCGATATCTACTCCCACTCCATGTATTAAGGAAACATTGTTCTCGCCATACATTTTTTTACCCATTTTATAATCATAATTATTCATAACAAAAAGTTTATCAGTAAAAAAAGACATAAACTTTTCAATTGAATAATAAATTGCATTGTTTAACTTCTTACCTCCAGGATGAAAATGAAATCCATGAGCTGTATAAAAAACTTCCTTTTTGCAAAACCTTCCTGCTAATCGACCAATTACTCCACCAACAGGCTCATGTGCATGTATCAGATCAAAATTCCCTTTTTTTATAATATTAATTAATTGAATTAGGCCTTTAAAATTTGTCAGCTTTACTGGACTTCTCTTAATATTGATTTCATGTACAACTAACCCATGTTCATCACGTAATGCATTTATTATTTCACCTGTACTAGAACATGCACACTCAACTGTATATCCACTACTTTCCAGTTCCCTGATATGAGGAACAAGAAAGTTCCATATCATCGAGTCAACAGTACATACGTATAATATCTTCTTATTAGCCAATACATATCTCTCCCAAATATCTTTGTTATAGTACTGTTTTAATTTATTATAGTTATAAACTAATTTAATTTATTATATTTCTCTGCACTTATAGCATAATACGTGAACGTTGCAACTAAAGAAGAAACATTAAATAAACCATAGAATATAACTAATAAGTCAAAGCTTTGTGTGATAAGAGCAAGAATTAACAAAGGCATAAACGCACCTGAAATCCCTAATTCCTTATCAATACGTTCTCTTAACCAAGAAATTTTTGATGGGGCTTCATCTGCAGGTTTTACCACACCAATTAAATGCATTGTAAAGTTATACTTTTGGTGAATTAATCTTGCTAAAGCGTCAGCAATAGAAGCAACTGCTCCAATGATAACTAAATACACACTGTGTTCTTGAAATATTATTCCGTTTGTATTAAATGCTGCAATACCAATAGAGAGGAAAACAAAAGCTACCATAAAATAACCACTAAGTGCGTCTATTAACGACCCGATAGGGGAAGAGATTTTTTTTACTCTTGCTATATTTCCATCCACACAATCAAAAACCAACCATAAATTTATTAAAACTACTCCAATAATTTGTGTAATTAGGTTATCAATGCTTAGAGTTATACAACCAGATAAAGCAACGAAAATTGACAAATACGAAACAGTGTTTGAAGAGAAGCCTAGATTGATAAATAACCAAGTAAATAAAAAGGAAACTCTTCGAATAAGGATTTTCACCCAAAATGAACTTTTTTTATTTTTAGATTTAGGTAATGACTCTACAATTTTATTTAAACTAAAATACAAGACAGGAACCCCTTTCAAAAATCAAATATCCTTCACCTTATTTATACTATCCTTCATTATTATTTGAATAGTTGAAAGAATAATTTTCAAATCATATATAACTGATAATCTATCAAGATACTTAACATTCAGCTCTATTTTATGCGGCATAATATTATTGATATATTCTCTTTCCGGATCATTACTTTTTGATAATATATTATTTTCATCTCTGTATTCTATTGATGCAATATCAGTAATACCTGGTCTTATTTTTAAAATATTTCTTTGGTACTTGTTATAACGAGCAACATACCTAGGTACCTCTGGCCTCGGCCCAACAAAACTCATATCCCCAAATAAAACGTTTATTAGTTGTGGCAATTCATCTAGTTTTACTTTTCGTAAAAAATGACCTACTTTTGTTATCCGACTATCTTTACCTACCGTTATTTGCATACCTTTTTTCTCTGCGTTGGTTACCATTGTCCTAAACTTATATATTTTAAATTCCTTCCCACCTTTTCCGATTCTTATTTGCTTAAATAAGATAGGACCTTTTGAATCAAATTTTATTATAACGGAGATTATTATAAATAAAGGGGATAAAACTAAAAGGCCAATACAAGAAACTACAGAGTCAAAAGCTCTTTTTATCAAAAGCTGACCCTTTTTTTCCTCTAGTAATTCATTTATATCCAAAGTTTCATTCCTCTGCTTAGCTCTCGTTTCATGTAACTCTGACATATTTCCTTCCACCTATCATATAACGGATTTTAAAACACTAATTACATACTCGACATCCTCATCGCTCAACAGAGTATGGAGCGGAAGTGTAATTTCATTAGCATACTGATGAAATGCATTTGAATAATTCTTTATATCAAATCCTAAATTCTTATAAGCTGTAAACATAGGTAATGGTTTGTAATGAACATTACACGCAATACCCGCATCAGCCATCTTAACGATTATTTCATTTCTCTTTTCTTCCCTGATACCAGGTATCCTCATTAAATAAAGATGACCTGATGATGCAAAGTCCTCACCATAATGTTGCAGTCCTTGGATACCTAATGGTAATAATGCACTATCATACATCTCAATAATCTCTCTACGTCTTTCCAATAATACTGCATATCTATCTAACTGGATTAAACCTATACTTGCCATAATATCAGTCATATTGCACTTATAGGCAGGATAAACAATATCATACTCCCAAGCACCTTTTTGTGTTTTTGCCAGCGCATCTTTAGATTGACCATGAAGGCTATACAGCATGAATTGCTTATAAAGCCATTCATCATCTAAACCAGCAACATTACGCCAGACTACAGCTCCACCTTCAGCTGTTGTAAAATTCTTCACAGCATGGAAAGAGAAGCAAGTAAAGTCTGCAACTTGCCCACATTTGAATCCTTGTCTTTCAGCTCCAAAGGCATGCGCAGCATCCGTTATAACAATTATTCTATTAAATAACCTCTGTAATTCATTATTTGCCTTAAATAGTTTATTTTTACTTGCTACTATTTCAAATATGGTATCGTAGTTACACATCTTCCCTGCAATATCTACTGGAATTATTGCTTTAGTTTTTTCAGTTATGGCATCTGCTAATTTAGAGTAGTCCATTTCAAATGAATCTGGTGCTGTATCTACTAAAACTATTTTCGCACCTACGTGATCTATAACTGAGGCAGATGCAGTATATGTGTATGCTGATGTAATAACTTCATCGCCAGGACCAATTCCTAAAATCCGAAGAGTAAGCTCCATGGCAGCAGTTGCTGAATTTAAGCAAACAGCTTTGTTTGTCCCAACATATTTAGCAACTCTTTTTTCTAATTCTTTAGTTCTTGGTCCAGTTGTAATCCAACCTGATCTCATTGCTTTAATTACTTCTTCAATCTCCGCTTCTGTAATATCTGGAGGAGAGAAAGGTATATTTTTTAATTCTGTATCTTTCATTGCATATTCCTCGCTTTTTCAAGTTTTGGTTTAATAGTTATTTAGTTTGTTAGGACTAAATTAGAGTCTATTTTTTTCTAATCAACTACTAACCCACTAAATCAACCTGCCAAGTAAATACGAAATAGATATTCACTTCTTTTAACCCCTTTAACCGATTTTCCTTCTATTAATTCTCCATCCAATCAATCTATAATCCTCATTCAAATCTCCTCAAAACCTTATAGCGGAAGACTTTCATCATACTTTACAAGATAAGAAGAAAAACGAAGTCCTAAATGGATATAAATAACCAATACCCCATGATACTCCTTCTCCAGCTACACTCGGTTAGCTCACAAACCTCTTCCTCTTTATCCCACCAATAACAGAAATAGCAACAATAGAACTGAGGGTTTTTAAAATAATCAATTCAGCCAACAGCTCTTTAACCTTACAACGAACCACACATACGTTAGAACCTACAAGGCTGTTCGAAAGAACAGCCCAATATAAAAGGAAGAAAACAAACTTTAACGAACTAAAGCCCAACCTTATCCTTACTAATCACACTCTCCAGATACTCCAAAACATTTCCCTTCAAATCCTCACGCTGCAGCGCAAACTCAACAGTAGCCTTAATAAACCCAAACTTATCCCCAACATCATAACGCTCACCTTTGAACTCACAACCAACAACCATCTGCTGCTCATTCAATTTCTTGATCGCATCGGTCAATTGAATTTCACCGCCAGCTCCAGGTGCCTGGTTTTCGAGGATCTCAAATATCTCTGGTCTAAGAACATAACGTCCCATAATGGCATAGTTGGAAGGAGCTTCTTCCTTCTTCGGCTTTTCAACCAGGTTATCTATGCCAAACACGCCCGGCTCCATTTCTCCACGGCCTATTGAAATCACACCATACTTAGAGACATCCTCCTCAGGTACAGGCTGCACACCAATGACAGAGGAATTATATCTCTCGTATACATCAATCAACTGTTTAAGACCTGGGGTATCAGGAGAGTTGACAATATCATCTCCAAGAAGTACCGCAAACGGCTCATCCCCAATGAAACGGCTGGCAACGCCAATGGCATGGCCAAGTCCAAGCGGTTCTTTTTGACGGATATAATGGATGTTCGCTAACTGGGAAATCTCTTGAATTTCCTTCAACTGCTCGAACTTCTCTTTTTTAACAAGGGTTTCTTCCAACTCATAAGACTTATCAAAATGATCCTCGATCGCTCTTTTTCCCCTGCCGCTTACAATAATAATATCTTCAATCCCGGACGCTACCGCTTCCTCAATGATATATTGAATCGTTGGTTTATCAACTATTGGGAGCATTTCTTTTGGCTGAGCCTTTGTCGCCGGCAAGAATCTTGTTCCTAATCCTGCTGCAGGAATAATCGCTTTTCTGACCTTTTTCATTTCATCCACTCCTTAGTTTGCGCTTTTTATTATTAGATTTTCTTGTTTATTCGCCAAATCCAAAACATACTGTGCTAAGTAATAAGGTTCAAAACTTACATGGTTTTCCACCAGGTTATACACTCTCTCATAATCAAACTCGACCGTCTTCCCAATAAAGATCTTCGGAAACACTGCTTCACTATGAACTTCATTTTCTCCCAAAAGCTCTTCATACATTTTCTCACCAGGACGGATACCGGAATACTTCAATCCGATTTCATCTATCGTATAACCGGACAGCTGAATCAGGTTTTTCGCCAAATCAACAATTTTAACCGGTTCCCCCATATCAAGGACAAAGATCTCGCCGCCTCGGGCAAGAGCTCCGGCTTGGATGACTAGTCTGGATGCTTCAGGAATCGTCATGAAGTATCGTGTCATATCAGGATGGGTAACCGTAACCGGACCGCCCGCCTGTATTTGTCTCTTGAACAGCGGGATGACACTTCCGCGACTTCCCAATACGTTTCCGAAACGCACTGCCACAAAATTCGTCTGACTGTCCTTGTTCAGGTTCTGAATCACCATTTCCGCTATCCGCTTCGTCGATCCCATGACATTGGTAGGGTTAACGGCCTTATCAGAAGAAACAAGAACAAATGTATTTACACCGAAAGTATCGGCCGCTTCTGCAACATTCTTCGTTCCAATGACATTGTTCTTCACCGCTTCTTTCGGATTGTACTCCATAAGAGGAACATGCTTATGTGCCGCTGCATGGTAGATAACATCCGGAGCATGTTCTTCCATCACTTCGAAGATACGGCTGCGATCTTGAATATCGGCAATAACAGGGATGATTTCAATTTCGTTTTGATATTGATTGCGCAGCTCCATATCAATGGTGTAGATGGAATTTTCTCCGTGGCCTAACAGCAGAAGCTTCTTCGGGTTGAACTTGCTGACCTGACGGCATATCTCGGAACCAATCGATCCTCCTGCTCCCGTAACCAGGATGGTTTTACCGGTAAGCTTTTGGGAAATGCTCTTGATATCAAGTTCAATTGGATCTCTTCCTAACAGGTCTTCCACCTGTACTTCACGGAACTGATTGACCGATACTTTTCCAGTCACGATATCTTCAATCATTGGCATGATCTGCGTTTTCGCTTTTGTTTTGCTGCACTCTTGGTAGATTTTTTGAATCTCTGCTTTACTTAATGAAGGGATGGCAATAATGATATTATCAATCTTTAAATCTTGTACCAGCTGTGGAATATCGGAGGTGACTCCCTGCACGGTTACTCCGTAGATTTGCAGTTTTTGCTTCTTGATATCATCATCGACAAATGCAACTGGTTCTAAATCTGTGTCATTGCTCTTTAACAACTGCCGTACAAGCATGGTTCCTGCAGATCCTGCTCCAACAATCAGCGCCCTCTTCTTTACCTCTTTTGACTTCATGATGCTGTCTCTGTACATTCTCCATGCGAATCGAGATCCGCCGATGAAGATGGTATGCATCATCCATGTAATCATCAACACACGGACGTAAACATCCCCTTGGATGAGGAGCTGTACTGTTCCGGCAGCCAAAACGGAAATCGTAACCGATTTAATGATTGCCACCATTTCCCCGACACTGGCATACTCCCAAGCCTTATGATAAAGACGATATACAAAAGCAAATAAGTGATGGCTGACAAGCAAGGTAATGGAACTTAAGGCAAGGATGGGAAACGCGGCAATGCTCAGGTTTGGATTAACCGTGTAATAACTAATAAAAATGGCACTAATCACGATAATTGAATCCAGCAGCATCAGCAGCGATAACCGTTTTTGATAACTCAATGTAATCCCTTCTTTTCTCATTATTTATAATAGGCATAAAATAAATATGTAATGAAAAAACACATTTTAATAGAATGTTTTTTCATTACATATTTAATTGGTTTCTTTATTTTCTTGAAGGCGTTCCTTTATGGCACGTTCTATGACTCTATGTATTTCTTCCAGCTTTTCCATTGGGGCATCTTGATAAATATATCGGACTGTTTTTTGAATGGTTTTTGGCATGTCTTGAAACTTTTTAGACATTAACGGACACAGCCTCCTCACCGGTTTCGAAGTTTATTATGAAAGCGCATTATTCTACTTTTTATGTTTACGATGTTTGAAATTGGGTATTAAAGAAAATGGGCATCGAACCCACCCTCACACCTTACCATTGACAATTGATGTCTAAGGTCTGACTGTGCGCCAGCCCACAGCATGATCGAGTGCCTCCGACGATAGCGGGTAGGAGACATAACCGTTTTAATAAAAATTGGAAACAATTACATATTTTTGCTTTTAACAGCAACAAAAACTAGCTTTTGGCTAGTTTTTGGTCTATTTCCAGTTAATCTTCTGTTTCTAACGACAAATATTGCGTTTTTGTTACTTTATTCTTATAAAACTATAACATAATATGTCATATGGTTGAATGAGAGATTCTGTCGAAATATGTCGAAATATAACTTTGTAACTTAAATATAGAATGGTTTAACAGTTTCGCTCTAGAACAATCCTAAGATTTTCTTCTTCTTGATCTTCCTTGGTGCTTCTTTATAGGCTGTTTGCCCCTCTACTAACAATTCACTGTTTTCCATCAACTGGTAGACCATGTCAGTGTCGAACTTCTTCTCCACTACGTCTATGGCCTTATCCATTTTAAATGGACGTGTTTTTGTATTATGGGCATCGGATGCTACAAAGTGAGTGAGATTATTCTCTATGAGTGAAAGAGAGAACTTCTGAATCTTCTTTCCGAATCCGCCAGCTACGCTAAGAGCTGTTACTTGGGAGTATGCACCTCTTTTTATAAGAGAATATAATACATCTGGATTCTCTATAATTTCCTGGTTGCGTTCAGGATGGGCAATGATAGGCATATATCCTTTTAACTGAATATCGAACATCAGCTGTTCAGCATATCTAGGCACATGGGAGGAGGGGAATTCCACCAATACATATTGAGATCCTTCAGAAAGTGTCAGCAATTCCTTCGCTTCCAGCTCATCTGCCATTTCTCCGAAAATATGTATCTCCTGCCCCGGTAATATGGTCACCGGTATGTTCTCTTCTTGTAGTCTTTTGTTTAATTCATCAACCTTTTTTAATACTAATTGTTGAGGAGTATTATACCTTCCATCTCTGTGGTGAGGGGTGGCGATGATCTTTTTTATACCTTCACTTGCCGCGCGCTGTGCCATGGCAAGGCTGTGTGTCATGTCCGGTGAGCCATCATCCACCTCCGGAAGTATGTGACAGTGAATATCAATCATAACGAATCCCTCTTCCTGGTCAGAATCTATAACTATATTACCATAGATTCCATTATCAGTAAGAGGGATTTTTTTACAGTTATTTTTTACCACCATAATAATAGTAGTAATTTGAAGATTTAACATCTTTATTGTTCAGCACAACACCTAGCAGTTTGGCTTTTGCACTTGTTAGCTGCTCTTTTGCCTTTTTCGCGCCATCTACTTCCGTTGTTCCGCTGGATACCACCAAGATGGTCCCCTGGCATTTGTTGGCCAAAATTTGTGGATCTGTAACAGCTAAGACAGGCGGGGCATCAAAAAGGATAATATCGTACAGCTCATAACAATCCTCAATCAAACGGTCCATACCTTGAGATCCGATTAATTCTGCAGGGTTAGGCGGGATCGGCCCTGAAGTCAGGCAATCCAGATTTTCCACTTCTGTTGATTGAATCGCATTTTCCAAGCTGATTTGTCTCGTGATGACGTTTGATAGTCCTACTGTATTCATCTTTTGGAATGTGTAATGAATGGTTGGTTTTCTTAAGTCAGCATCGATTAAAAGCACTTTTTTGCCTTGCTGGGCATAAACGACAGCCAAATTGGAGATCGTTGTGGTTTTTCCTTCACCAGGACCTGTAGACGTTACCATCAGAGAACGATATGGCTGATCGACCGTTGAGAATTCAATATTGGTCCGAAGTGTACGGAATTGCTCAGATATAGGTGATTTCGGGGCAGCATCTGTAATCAACTTTCTCCCATGACTGTTACTATTTATCTTATTTTTCCTAGCCAATCGTCTCACCTCTCATGCTTCTTCTATCAGAACGGCTCTTCTTTTCCATTTTCACATCATCAATGGTAGTGACCGCACCAAGCACAGGCAGTTCCAGCATTCTTTCGATGTCCTGTTCGCTCTTTAATGTGTTATCGAAGTATTCTAATAGGAATGCTAAACCAACACCCGCCATCAATCCTACTACTAATGCAATCGCGATATTTAACATCGGCTTTGGTTTGATTGGGCTGACTTTGTCTCCTACCTCTGCACTTGAAAGGATGCTGACATTATCGACGTTCATAATTTTAGGAATCTCATCTTTGAATACGGTAGCCACTTCGTTTGCGATAAGAGCCGCCTTTTGTGGATCTGGATCTGTTACGGATACATTTACGACCTGGGAATTATTTTCGCTTCCCACAGAAATTTTGTCACTCAGACTTCCTGATTCCATATCAAGATTTTCTGTGACCTTGTCAAGAATTGCAGGACTTTTCATAATGACGTTATAAGTATTTATGAGTTCCAAGTTCGTTCGTATGTCGTTGGAATCGAAAGTTGCCTGTTCACTTTTTGCCTGGTTGACAAGCAGCTGTGTGGACGATTGGTAAATCGGTGTCAATACAAAGTAACTGACGATTCCGCTCGTGATGACGGCCAAGGCTGTTATAAGGACAATTAGACTGAGTCTCTTCTTGAGAGTGTCTAATATTTCTCGCAGACTGATTGTTTCTTCCATTGTTTCCCCCACTTTTTCTTATTTGGTTTCAAATCTTGTAACATTATAGCACAGATATTCCGTAAGATATTAGACGTTTTTGTAAAATAATGTGTTTTTCCGTCGAAATTGGTTAGAAATTTTTACTAATTACTATTATAATAGACCTAATTACCTTTATTTCAGAAAGGGGACATGACATTGGCCTTTAGGGTTTTTGCTATTATTTTTTGTATTATTGGTATCGGCGTTATCGGGTATGGCCAGTATCATTGGCAGCAGGAAGCTGTTGTGGATGTTGGAAGTGCCAGTGCCGCAGTTGAGATTGAAGGAGAAGAAGCGACTGCAAGTACGACAGAAGAGGCTGCTTCTTTGTCTGAGATTTCATTGGAAGACTTGGAATCATCTATTTCTCTTTTACCAGAAGAAGCGCAGGACACATTTTTGACTTCTTATGAAAATGGAGACAGTATTTCCCTGCTGATTCTTGGATCTAAGGCAATCGGAGATGATGAGGGTTCAGCTCAATTGATGAAGGAAGGCATCCAGGAAGCTTATGGAGAGGATTTCATCACAGTAGATACTTATACATATGACGGAACTTCACGTAATCTTGTTGAAGAACTGGATACATTAGAAGAACTTGACCAAGAGTATGACCTTGTTTTGGTCGAGCCGTTTATCATGGTCGACAATGGAAAAGTAGGGGTTCCCGAGAATCATTCCAATATGGAGGAATTGATGGGACACTTTAAGAGCTTGAATGAGGATACCGTATTCTTTTTCACACCAGCGCTGCCTATCTTTGAAGCAAGCATCTATCCAGGGCAGGTTGAAGACTTCAAAGAATATGCTGCTGAAGAAGAGATTCCGTTTATCGATCACTGGTCCGCATGGCCTGATTATAACGAGCCTGAATTTAAAGACTTTATTGATGATGACGGCTACCCTAACGCGGAAGGCGCTGAAATTTGGGCGGATGAAGTTGTTGGATACTTTACAAATTCATAATGATTATTCCCAGTGTCTGTCACACTGGGATTTTTTATGTCTAAAAGAATAATATAATATGCTCAGAGACTACCCTTTTTTACAAGAACCGTGGTAAAATACTCATAAACTACTACTACTTTATGACAAAAGGGGAAATAATGTGAAAAAGGTGTTATTTACTGTCGCCGCTACTGCTGTTATTTCCACTGCGTATGGTGCTGCTGCAGAGGCAAGTTCCCATACAGTTGCCAGTGGAGATTCACTTTGGTCGATCGCCAAGAAATACGGCACATCGGTCAACACTATTAAAGAGCTGAACAGCTTAACTTCTGATGTCATCTATCCGAAACAGGTACTGAAAGTGAGTGCTGATGAGAAGGTGTCTTCACCTCCCGTTCAGGAAATTGCTCCGGCTCCAACCATTGAAAAGAAGTACACGGTGGTTTCCGGGGATACGCTGATCGGCATTGCCAACAAGCATTCTATCACTCTTGCAGAGTTGAAGGCTTTGAATAACCTGTCTGGGCATCTCATCTATCCAGGACAGAGTTTGGTTGTTGGGCAGAGTACTGTGGTTGCGCCGGCTCCTGCTGCACCCGCACCGGCTGCTCCAACGCCGGCTCCACCAAAGATAGAGTCACCTGAATCAACTTACATTGTTAAGTCCGGGGATACTCTATCAGCCATTGGAAGAAGCTTAGGGGTTACCGTATCACAGCTGAAAGAATGGAACAGCTTGAGAAATGATATGATCTTTGTCGGGCAGAAGCTGAAGGTTAAAGCTGGTTCTACTGCAACGCCTCCTTCAGATGGGAAGCCTTACAATGTGACCAAGTTGATTGAGGAAGCGAAGTCCCTTATCGGAACTCCTTATGTATGGGGCGGAGCCAAGGTCGGCGGATTCGACTGCAGTGGCTTTATCTATTATGTGTACAATCAAGCTGGATATAAGGTTAATAGGCTTACGAGTGGCGGCTACTACAATCGTACATACTATGTGAACCAGCCAGAGGTTGGCGATATCGTGTTTTTTGAGAATACATACAAACAAGGAATCTCTCATTTGGGAATCTATCTTGGTGACAACCAATTCATCCATGCGGGTGACAATGGAGTGCAGATCTCCAGTTTGGATAGTACCTATTGGAAGAATCATTTTGATGGGTTTAAGAGGTTTTATTGATAGCAGAAAATGTATTATAAGCTACTAAACTACATGTTGCATTAAAACGTCCTGGAATTAAACAGGACGTTTTGTTTGTTACCCAGGTTTAAAGTCTCCTATGTTATTACCCCAAGAAAAAATGAAAATTAATTAATATTAATATTTGAAAAACCATTATATCCTTCAAGCATCTTTTTAGTTTCTTTTGTACTTAGTTGTAGAGGTACATTTTGATTTGTCACTATATAATAATCACCTATTTGAGATTGTTCTTCTTTTGTGAAAATTGTACCAATACCTATAGTTGTCTCTAATTTTGTAAGGTCTGTGCTTTTTTCAATTTTTATATCATGTTGTTTAAGAACTGTCGAATCGAAAAACAGTGATACATAGTTGTCTTTTGTTAAATGTTTTTTTGTTTCGTCGGAGAGAATAAAATCAAGTAAATAATCATTATCGTGATATTCTTCAAAGTATACCCTGCCTTTTTCCTTCCCTTCTTCTTTAAGGCTCCTTAAAAAACCATCTTTGATAATTAAAAGTAAATCTTCTTTTGTAGTAAAGTGTCTCAACAGTATTTTACTCACTCCCTTAATATTTTTGTAATAAGAGACATATCACTCATACCTAATTAATGCCAACACACTACATTTAATATAACATTATGATTATTAAAAGAAATGAAAAATTCCGAACTGGCTACTGGGAGGAGATTATTATTAGTTATTCAGATTATATTAAAATAAAAAATTTAGGCGGAGGGGGCAATGGAATAGTATCTTTACGTTCAAAAAAAGATCAAGTCCCTGTCGCTGTAAAAGTTTCTAAGATAAAAAACCCAAATAGTCGTTTTCAAAGAGTAAGGTTAGAACGATTTAAAAATGAAGCAATCAAAATGTATGAATTAACCACAGAAGATGTAGCAGGAATTATTCCAGTCTTACATTATGAATTACCCTGTCAAGAAACTGGTGAATACTTTTATGTAATGCCCCTAGCTACACCTCTACCTGAGGTATTATCTAGTATTAATCTTTATGAGAAAATAGATATTTTTAAGGATCTAGCAACAACATTAGAATACCTCCATGGTCGTGGTATAACTCATCGAGATATTAAACCAGAAAATATTCTTTACTATGAAGGAAAGTATTGCCTTGCAGATTTTGGACTAATAGATTTCCCTGAAAAGGAAGATCTGACTAAACTTAAAGAATCATTAGGGAATCGTAAAACAATGGCTCCAGAAATGAGAGAGGCTTTTCTTATAAAAGACTCTCGTCCTGCTGATGTATATTCAATAGCCAAAACACTTTGGCTTGTTTTAACGGAAGAAGAATTCGCCTTCGATGGCCAATTTAATTACTATCAAGATTCGAGATTAGGAATAATGTACCCTGGAGTTCATTTTGTTGAACTTTATAAGCTTCTTCAAGATTCAACATCTGAAGAACCAACGAAAAGACCTTCTATGAAAGAGTTTTTAAGTAGATTAATTGAGTGGGATGAGATATCAAAAAACGAAAGGAGAGCCAGCAAAAGTGCTTGGAGATTTTTTGAAGATATGGTTATTACACAACACCCTCCTAGCACCGTTATTTGGAGAGAAAAGGATCAAGTTATTAAAATACTAAAGAACTTCTCAAAAATTAATTTTAATCATACATTTATTCACGATGGTGGAGGAATGGACTTAATTGATATTACAGAATTCAACTTCGTAGAAGAAGATGACATGGTTCTTATTAATTTTGGTTTTAATATGCTAAATATCTTTAAAGTTAAGAGACTTGTCTGGGAATTACCTAATGAAGACCCCGAATTCAGTTACTTTCGTTTAGAATTTGAAAATATTGAACCAATCTACCCTGAAGCTGCAGAAGCAACATATAAGTGGATACAAGAGGATCCACGAGATACTGTAAATGAAGATTTAATTATAAATGAAATTGGACAATATGAACCTTATAGGGAAGATGAGGAACAAGCTTTGTTTCATGTAACTCGTTGGTTTAATGGGTCTTTGTTAATTGTTCCAAAAGGTTCTATTTACAATTCCATCCATGAAACATACGATGGAAGACATTCAAAATTAAGTAGTGATGACTTTAGAGAATATATGGAGTTACTACAGTATATTTATAACCATAAAATACTGGAACCATATTTCTTTTCAATTGCCAAACAGAATCCAACCGAGGATAATCTTTTGGAAGATTTAAAATCGCTTAAAAAAATGACAGATGCAGAAATAGTTGAAGCACTAAAAGATAACAATTAACAATGGGGGAAATTTATATCTAAACCTATAACTAATGAGCCTTCCTTTGAGCCTGTTCCCTAGTTAATAAAGACAAAAGACCCGCCTCTGCGGGTCTTGGAGCGTGATACTGGAAGAGGTGCTCTGTTCCTTATCTTCCCTCTACTATCTTATAATAAATATATTGATCGACCGCGTTATATCCACCCAGAACGGTATACTCTTTTATATCTCTGTTATAGAAGAATCTTTTTACTGAAACATCGACCTTATTTTGCTGTACTAGCAGGATTGGCTGGTTGCGCTTGGCTGCGAGTAATGAACCTGTCAGTCCGTCGGCAAAGTCCTCTCCAGTTGCAATGATCGGGTAGTATGATGTCGGGAAGAATCGGTCCGCAATGCGGACAGCTGTGACATAACGGTTTTCCCCGGCAATTCTTTCTCCGTTCCTCACTTCTTGCATCAAGCTGTCAGCCAATACTGCTTCTCCGCCGATGAAATACGTTTTACCCGCTTTTTGCAGCAAGCTTTTGCTTTCAGTGGTCAGCTTGCTGTGGTGCGTCAAGATAATGGGAATCTGTTTTAATGCAGCATAGGGACCAATCGCAATGGCATCCGGGAATTTTTCTTTATTGACAACGATCGCTTCCTGGTGAGAGGTTCCAAGAAGCTCGGCAACCTTCAATGACGTTTCCTCTCTATTTTTTCCGGCAATTCGTTCCACTCCGACATGTGCTTCATTTTTTAAACGTGTGATAACACTCTCTGAAATGGCGTTTGGCCCGCCCATTACCCAGACCTTGTCCGCTCCCAGCCTGCGGATTTCACTGATGGTTTCGTCCGGCAGGTGGGTATCCTTTGTTAATAGAATTGGTGCGTTGATCTTGGCGGCAAATGGTGTACTTGCCAATGCGTCCGCGAAATCATCGCCCCGCGCCAGCACAACTTGTTCCGCTCCTCCTTGCCAGCTCACCTGCGATAGAATACTGGCCGTGTCATATCGGTTATCTCCGGCAAAACGCTCTTCCATATACGCCTTTGATTCTTTTGGCAGCAGACTGATGATCAGCACGAACGCAAGCACCATTGTTGCTAGTTTACTTTTTAACACAAACATTCCCCTTTCCTTTATTCTGTAATTTTATTCTAGCATTTATAAAGTTTAATAGAGTACCCTATTTTTTCCAAGCGGCATGTCTTGTTGGACAGTTAGCTGGTTGGAGAGTAGGAACATGATTCTTTGGGTATATGACGAATAGAGGATATTTGTGTGAAGTTTTAATGTCATTTTTTACTATAAAGTTTTCTTTTCGACACGATTTTAGTATAGTACTCTTATGTCTACAAATTTTTACATTAGGTGGGAAACTCATTGAGAGCTGATAAACATGAAAAAAAGAAGAGTAGAAAAGGCCTGAAGATATTCGGTATCATCGTCCTGCTTCTGCTCGTTGCCGGCGGTGCCTATGTCTATTCCATTTATCATTCGATTAACCAGACAGCCTCTGATATGCATGAAAAGATTGACCGCGAGAAATCGGATAAACGTCCTGAAAAGGTATCGGTCGATAATCAGGAACCATTCTCAGTGCTGCTACTGGGTGTCGATGAACGCGAAAATGACCGCGGCCGCTCAGATACGATGATTGTTGTAACCGTCAATCCAAATGAAGAATCCGTGAAGATGCTCAGCATCCCTCGTGATACGTTAGTTGAAATTGTCGGCAAAGGCACTGAGGATAAAATCAACCACGCCTATGCATTCGGGGGTGTGGAGATGGCAATGGACACTGTTGAAAACTTCCTTGATATCCCGATTGATTACTATGCAAAGATCAACATGGATGGTTTCAAGGATATCGTTAATGCCGTAGGCGGTGTAACGGTGAACAACAGCTTTGCGTTTTCTTATGGCGGAGATTCTTTTGCTGAAGGTGAAATTACGCTTGATGGTGCCGAGGCATTGAACTATGCGCGTATGAGAAAAGCGGACCCTCGCGGGGACTTTGGCCGCCAGGAACGCCAGCAGCAGATCATCCAGGCTGTTATGAAAGAAGGAGCCAGCATCTCGTCCCTTTGGAACTACGGGGATATCTTCGATGCCATCGGCAAAAACGTCAAAACCAATCTGACGTTTGATGAAATGGTCGATATTCAGAAGAACTACAAATCGGCTGTCGGAAACATCGAAAGATCTCAACTTTCCGGAGCAGGTCAGAACATTGACGGTATTTACTACTTTATTGTTCCGACAGAAGAACTCGGTGAGACTCAGAAGATGCTGCAGGATCATTTGGAGTTATAGTGAGACATCGGGACAGGTCCCTAACAACCAAAAAGCTTGGGGTATCCCAGGCTTTTTACTATTTATATCAATTAACGACTCAATCGCTGAATAGTTAAACAGCAGAATAGAGGGAAAAACTCCCCTTAATTAGCAAATAGTATTGAAAACAACTTAAATAGAGGGAGAAATTCCTCTTATTCGACTCGAAAAACATGAATATAGCAATTTCGCTTTGTATAGAGGGAAAAATTCCTCTTATTTTTCCCAAAAACCACTTTTAATCTGGATTAACGGTAAAAACTACCCTTAGATTTCTATCACTGCTTCCTGGGGACGAAGGGGCAGGTTGCTCCCTTCGTCCCGTTCCTAATGAAAACCGACTCGTCATTGACGAGTCGGTTTTTTGTACTCATAGTCGAATCCACCGGCAGCTTTTGAGGTATTAATGAACAGTTAAGAAACCTAATCAGAACTGATTACACCGTACCTATTCTGTTTCCCCATCCAAGAACTCGCATCCCGCCACTTCAACCTTTTCGCTGAAATCCATCTGTTGCTTCCATCAGTATTGTTTTCAGGTTCCCATTCACAGTCATCTGTCCAATAGAATAACCCGTTATGTAAGATGAGCTTTGCATCATAAATGATTGAATCGTGGTTGATGGGACTTGGCACGATATGAAATTGCGTTACACCTTCAAATAACAATTCAATGGCGGAAGGGTTGCGTGCCTGTCTTTGAAAGAGCATCCGTACACTCGTATCGAGTTCAGCGGACATCCCCATTGATAAATTTTCATCCACATAACTTTCTGTCGACATATATAACTCTTTTAAACAACTATCATGGAATGCCCCGAAGCTTTCCAAAAGATCCTCTATGTTCTTACTAGTCTTAATTTCTGCCCACTCCATAGGATACCACCCCTTTTTCAACTACATCCCTAATACTCCACTATATTTAGCCATTGGCCATCAGGACCGATGTTGATGTGAGGGATCTCGTTCGACTCGAAAATATTATATAGATCAATGTTCTTCTTGTTTAGATTTTTTAAATACTGAGATACATCAGACTCTGAAAAAACAATATAATCTATCGTTGTCGAGCGTGTATAGAAATCGTGAATATATTGTTTCTTATGATCCTTTACATATCCAGCAATCCCAATGGTTCTTGGAAATATTCTTATTAAAGGGACCTTGATTTCACCCATTACGATAAAGTCATCTGCCAGTTTGTCTAACAGTTCTTCCTCCAATCAGGGATAATCGCATAGGTATAACAGCCCTGCTTATAAATGCTGCTGATGATATCGGCGAATCCCTGTTCATCTATGTCCTCATCAAGCCATACTTCCCTTACCTTTGGCATTCTTTTCAGATTGATCACCCCTCTGTGGCTAGTAATTCAACTCAATGGGTATGTTCTCCTTTTTGCTTCTAATTTTAATCAGCCCCGAATTCCCCTATAAATTGGGGAGCTGGTAATTTCATAATAATCAACCTGATGAGATGGTATATCAATTATGTATATTAAGGGACAAAGATTCTTAATAAATAAGTACTGTACCCTCACGCCTTCAAAGTGGCCTATTATTGCATACTGCTAAAATGCGCTTAATGCGGAATGAGACAGTTCCTTTTCCCCATCTCTATCGTTAATCTCCTAGATGTTATTTAATGAACACCTTTGTTTCTATTAATAATAATAAAAGTATGTAATGAGTAGATTAACACCAATAAAGGCTGCCAGCCCCATTTTAATTGGTCCGAACTTTTCCTGGAAAGGTTTTATATCACCTGCATCTTGACCTGTCCACCCTCGGATACCTGCATTCAAGGTGTTACTGGATTGGTGCGTGAATAAGGAAAATAGCCAAACAGCACAGAAAATGGACAATCCTCCCACAAAGAATGTATTAATGAGATTGAAATCAAATATTACTGCGGCCAAACTTAGTATTCCAAATTCCACTGCTATTGTCAGAAAAAGAGTTACCGTGTACTTTATCATGATTTATTACCTCCAATTAAGTGTAACGAAAAGATGTTGAGCAAATATATTTATTTTTGTCTTACCAGGGTGAAATCTTTTGATGAACCTTTTGCAGATTTAGTTGCAGGGTTTATATTCAAAGGTGGTTCTTTATAAGTTCCTTTCTCAGATATCCCACTTAAAATCAACTTAACAGCAAAGATTAAAATAGTAAAAGCCACTAAAGGGGCTATCGTCAACCATGGATTTAAAAAGAGTTCCTTATAATGGAGGCCAATCAGCCCCGCCCATTCATTGGAAATTGATACACTTTCGAAACTTCCACCGGTCATGGATGTCTTAATCTTTTCAGCTCCTCCCACAAAAATCCCCAGTATACTTAAATGTATAAGTAGTATCAGAATTTGAATTATTTGCTGTAAGAAGACGATAAAAATTCTGGGCTTTATTAAGCGGAAAATATGCCTTTTAAAAATATAGAAATTTCCTGCTCCTGATAATTGTACAATTTTAACGAAGTCTTCCTTTAAATAGCTTGCCATTTCCTCTCCCAGTTGAACACTTATTGGCGGGATCGCGATTAGTGTAAACAATGCAATTTGTATAATGAGCAAAGTTCCCAGCTGGTCATAATTGTTCTGGACTGGACCCATTATAAAAAAAACTATGAAAACCGGAGGAATAAAATAAATGATATCTAATGACTTATTCATCCATTTCAGTATCCCTTTAGCCCAGAAAGCATACAGTATTGATAGAGTCAAAGAAAGCATAATCCGTAAGCAAGCTACAATAATGACAAAGAAAAGGGTGAACTTGGTTCCTTCAACAAGCTGATATAGTAGACTTTCCCCGAATTGATCCGTTCCCAAGGGAGGAAATTGGGAGGGAGAAAATGGAGGTGCACCAATCAGTTTTCCATCAGTGCTATACAGAAAAGACGGGCCCTCTTTTTCAAAAAACAAAGAAAGTATTGAAGGGAAGAAACTTAAAATACTTAGTACCCCTATTACTACAACTCCACTTGCGACTTTGAAATTAAGTCTATTATATTGTTTCTCCATTTAAACGACCCTCCCCTCATTTTTCCAGTCCCTAATGAATAGCTCCATAATTTTATAGAATAGAAGAAATGGCATATATATGACGATTAAACACCACATAAGGATTCGAAAATCTCCAATGCCATATGATTTAATAAATACCATCAAACCGTTAATATTTAATACTAATTCTAAAATAAGAAGATTCGATAACATAAACATGATAATACTCTTAGACTGACTAAGGAAGTGGATTAGTGCATTCCTAAATAAGTGCCTCCATATGATGTAATCTTTACTTAGCCCTTTAGCTCTAAGAAAATCGCTATAGATCTTTTGTTCCTCTTCTTCAATGAAAGAAGAAAAATACTTAAACAGTTGTAAAGTCGGAATGTTACTCAGACAAATGATGGGCAGTAAATAGATAGGGTTCTCCTCATTTAATGCTACGACTGAAAAGGATATTCCCCATTTTTTAAAAAGAACAATAAACAAAAACTGAAGCATAATAACCATCAATACATCTGGGATTGATTCGAGAAAAAAGAATAGGGAGGAAAAATATCTTCTAATTCTTTGGGATGATTTAATATAGATATACGTAATGATTAATGCAAAGATTAGCGAAACAATAAAAGAAGCCAGTAAAACAACCATCGTATTAAGATAGTTCTTCCGAAGCACTTCAAATAGGGTAAGATCTTCTCCAACCGATTGCGGTATGTAAATTAAACTAGGATGAAATAAATAATAAACACTCTCATATAAAGCTGAGATAAATTGCTTAGTTTCCAATGTCTGGACATAAACAGGCAAGCAACTAATAACAATTATTAAAATTGTCGTGATGAATAGTTCTAATATAATATTTAATACTTTCTTCATGCTGACACCTTTCCTATTGTTCACTTTCCATTTTTATCATTCTTTGAATTTCCAGCAGCCTCTTCTAATGTTTTTATAATTGCTTTTACATTCGTTGAGTTTGGTACTTTTTCATACTGTTTCCTTAATTTCATTAATCTCTCATCTAATTTTTCTGATTTCAATTTATTTAATTCCCTCCCTCTGTAGTAGAAAGTATATCACCTAATTCCCCCACTATATTTTCGAATTATTCATTCTATGACAGAATCTGACTGATTCGATTGCAGTATTTGTCAAAATTACTCCTTATTGCAAAAAAAATATAATTATAAGAATAATCCAACAAAAGTACGGTCAAATGGTTTAATCTAGTACTTGCAGGTAGTTAATTGTAATTATCTGGATAATCATTATGAGTTTTGTGGTGTATCTAAAGATACACTACAACCTGCAAGTAGATTCTGGGAGGTGAAATTATGTTGGAGGAAAAAGGAATTAAAGATGTTGGCGGAACTGTTGAACCGGAATGGGATCCTTATCCAGGATGCCGACAAGGATTTTACATGTGCTGCTATAACGGATATGAATGGTGCTGTTATGGGTCAGAGAGCCGTATTGGCTGCTAATCCTTTAATTGATGCTTAAACCAAACTAAATTTCAGCTGAGGAGATGTTAACTATGTTAGAAGAAAAAGGAATTAAAGATGTTGGTGGAACTGTTGAACCGGAATGGGATCCTTATCCAGGATGTCCGCAAGGCTTCTATATGTGCTGCTACAATGGATATGAATGGTGCTGTGAAGGAAAAGCTATCCGAAATTTCTGCTAAATTAATCTAAACTAACACAAAGGGGGTAACTGTTGAGGTTATCTCCTTTCATTACATCAGTAGAGGAATTGAAGTATGTCATATTTTAAAAAAGTTACTTCTTTGTTAATTGCCCATGCAAAAGGATGGATTTTAGCCAGAGTACTGTCGAGTATCATCCTTGGTTTAATTCCTTATATCAGTTTGTGGGTTACCGAAAATCTAGTTAACGGGATTGTCGATATATTAAGTAATGACTCGTCAATTGGAGACTTATCATACTTTCTCTTAATATTACTCGGAGTACAAGCAACTCCTCTTATTATTTCAAGCTTGTTGATTATCATAGATGTAAAGTATGAAAATTTGTTAAACCTACATATTCAAAAAAAAGTATCATATAAAGCGACCAGCGTCCCAATCAGTTATTATGATTTGCCTGATTTTCATAACAAATTAAGCAGGTTGGATGGAAACTTAGGTGCAAGGCTGATGAATCCTGTAAGTTCCTATATGGACATGTTAAAAAATGCACTCGCTATCTTTTCAGTCGTTTTCTACTTAATAGAAATTCATTGGGGTTTGATAGTTTTGAATTGTTTAGCGGCTGTTCCTTTAATCTTTTTTCAGAACAGATATGGGAAAAAGCAGTTTGAATTAATGGTAAGCCAAACTCCGGATATCAGGATGTCCAGATATTTCAACTCACTACTAAATAATCGAAGTTCTGTTAAAGAGGTTAGAATTTTTGGCTTACGCGATTATTTTTTGAAAAGATGGTCCGATTTGTTTATTAAAACCAACAACGAATCTTATCATTTAACCAAAAGGCTGGAGAGTTTCCAAGCCGGATTTCAATTTCTAAATTCTGTTTTATATGTCATAAGTGTCATTTTTACAATTTTCATTATTCAATCAAGGTCGATGGGAGTGGGAGCTTATGTAGCTGTTACACAATCCATGACTACCTTCCTGATTAATATGAAAATGCTCGGGATGAATATATCAAAGGTTTACAAACAACAGTTATATATAAAAGATTTGTTTGACTTTCTTCAATATACAGAAGGCGCTGTAGAAATTGGAATGAATAAAGAACTCGTTGGAAAAGGGAAAGAAGGCATCAGGTTTAAGAATGTACAATTTAAATATCCAATGAGCGATAAATATGTCTTAAACAATATATCATTCTCCATTCGTCCAGGCGAAAAAATCGCCATCGTAGGTGCCAATGGTTCCGGAAAGAGTACCCTTGTGAAGTGCCTGATGGGGATGTACACTCCGACAGAAGGGGAAATACTTATTGAGGGTATCAATATTAGAGATATAAAAGAAGAAAGCTTACATAAAAAGATGACAGTTATCCTTCAAGATTTCATAAAGTATAATTTATCTATTTATGAAAATATTGCTGTAGGGAATATTGAAGATTTCGATAATAGAGAGAAAGTTAAAAGAGTTGCTGAGGCGACAGGTATTGACCATGTTGCTAATCAACTTAAAGAAGGATACGAGGCGGTTCTTGGGAAAATCTATGTAAAAGGTGAGGACCTTTCCGGTGGGCAATGGCAAAATTTAGCCTTATCAAGAGCCCTATTTAAAGAAGGGGAAATATTCATCCTGGATGAGCCTACTTCAGCACTTGATCCAAAAGCAGAGTTAGAAGTTTTTGAGAAATTTGAAGAATTGTCTAAGAACAAAACGACTATTTATATTTCTCATAGAATGGCTTCTGCAAGATTAGCAGATAGGATCATCGTCATGGAAAAGGGAAGGATAGTGGAAGAAGGTACGCATGATGAGTTGACTAGGAAACAAGGCCTTTATTTCACAATGTATAATGCTCAAGCAAAATGGTATAGGTAATAAACCGTTCAAGAAATAAAAAGGGAGTTAATAATGGAAAAGATTATGATGGTATTACAATTTCTAACGGCTTATTTGTTTCTCTCCACTGCGTTTCACAAATTGTTTCACTACCGGCAGCATCAACAACATGCCGAGAATTACGAAGTACTTCCAAGGATCTTCATACCAGCTTTTGTAATGTTATCAACTCTGGCAGAGCTGACATTATCGCTATCACTATTATTTAGTGTTTTTATCAGGGAAGCTCTGGCAGCAGCCCTCATGTTATTATTGGCATATTCATATGCTGTGCTTATAAATTTAATTAGGGGCAGGAAAGATTTATCTTGTGGATGTGGAGGATTAGCTGGTAATAAGGTTATCACATACAAAACAATATGGAGAAATTTAATTTTTATTCTTCTGATCCTTCTGCAAATAGGCAGTGCCTCCTTAGCTTTAAATGCAGGAAATGAATATGGTTCAGATTATTTCATATTACTAGTATTCTCAGGAATAACCTTAGCAAGTGGATATGTATTTTTAAAATTCAATACTATTTTGAAGGAGCTAAATTAAACATGCAAACCTTATTAATATCTAATATAATTCTATGGGTTGTCACTATTGCATTACTTTATACGATGTACAAACTGCTTAAAAAAGTCCAATTCCTTTCTCAAACTATAAATGACTTAGCCAAAAGTGAAGAGGAAAAGAATGTGATTGGCCCCCCAATTGGAAGTCAGGCAAAGCCTCTTGGAAATGTTAAACTTACCAAAGAAGAGACTCTGGTCCTTTTCCTATCAACAGGCTGTCATTTCTGCAAGGGCATCATTAATGAATTACCTAAACTTAAGGAAGATTACTCAAGAGTTCTTGTTTTTATTAAAGATGATCACAGGGAAGTATATGAAGAATATGAAAGCAAAATTTCCAAGGTTAATGTAGAATGTAATAGAGTTACAGAAAAGATATTCAATGATTATGTCATAAAAGGTTTCCCTTTCGGCATTATTATGAAGGATCAAAAGATTATGTCAAAAGGTCCTGCCCCTTCTCTGAAGGCAATAGACGAGTTTAAGAAAGCAAGCTGAAGCAGGTTAATAAGTTATTCAAAACGTATATCTTTAGGAGGAGCTATTCATGAAACTACTCTATTCAGTATTTGCAGCATGTATTTTATTCAGCGTTATGACAGGGTGTTCTAATGAAGGAGAACAATCAACCGAGGAGAACAGTGAATCCGGATTAGTTACTTTGCAGGACTTCAACCAAATAAAGAAAGGCATGACCTATGAAGAGGTTAAGGAACTCGTAGGCACAGAAGGAACCCTCATGACAGCCGAGGACGACGATGTGACCATGTATGTCTGGGATGGCGTTGCTCCAGATTCTTTTATGTCTCTAACCTTCAAACAGAATGGGAAGTTATCAGAAAAGGTACAAAATGGTCTTAAATAATGTGGCAGGTTGGCTTAGTGAACTGTTATGAGAATATACCGCTCCTAATCAAAACGTCTTTGGCTTTAAGCCAAAGACGTTTTAATGTGAGAAGGTCCAATATAAATTAATTTTAGTCATATAGAACCTTGGCTTGAAGTTAATGGAGAAAACTATCCGCTGGTATCCTGATCAGTTTTGGGGAATATCATCGCCGAGATCGCCATAATAATTATCCCAACTGACGACCTCATGATCATGAGTGAACAGGATGGTGGAGGACCCGTAATACCAACAGATATACGTTGTCATGTATTCTGTCACTTCCCGGATACTGTCCGGGCTTCCTATGAATCTGGTCACATCTTCTCTACTTGAACCTACCGTGAATGGAGGGGCACCATCCACTTTCTCCTGTTTGCTGACTTTCAAGTTATGACTGTCATTATCTAAATATCTTGCTCTCCCGTTATCAAACAAAATGTCGGATTCATCGTATGTCCAGTTTCCATCCACGAGTTCATCCGGCGTTCCCATGGCTTGAACAACAGCTTCTTCCGTGGAACCGACTGTGATAGGTTCCGCATCGGGAAGTTTTTCCCCCATGGTTACGTTTAAGTCTCCGTTATTCACCCAGCCAATCACTTCATTTTGACTATTCACTCCAAGATAGGAAGAGCCATATTTCCAGCTTGTTCTGAAGTAAACAGCGGATACTACGTCATCAGGCGTCCCCATCGCGCGTAGTATGTCTGATTTGGATGATCCCAGTGACACAGCAGATGCGCCGGTTTCGGGATCTTTTAAAAGAATCTTCAATTCTCCATTATTTGTATAGCTTTCGACTCTATCCTCAGAAAAATCGATTCGGGAAGATCCGTATCTCCAGTAGCTGGAACCGCCATACTCTGCTTCAATCGTATCAGGTGTGCCCATTGCTGACAGCACTTCCGCCTTTGTCGATCCTACGGTAAAAGGGGGTGCGGTTTCATAACCAATCCCGACTTTCACTTTCAGGTCTCCTTCATTCGTAAATCCGTCTACTTTGTACTGATAATCAAAATCGACTCTGGACCCGCTCGGGTATGACCAATAATTTCCTCTGGGATCAATATAAGATGGAGTGCCCATTGCAGCTGCAACGTCTACTTTTGTTGAACCCAGCGTAATGTCCGGCGCGTTAGACACCTTACTGCCGACACTGACTTTCAAATCCCCATTGTTGTCCCATCCGGTTACAACCCATGACTCTTCTGTTTCTTCAATGTAAAGATAAGAGGAGCCATATTGGTAGGTGCTTGTTGACAGCAAGCGCCCATTCGGCATGATGTCCCTGATATCTTCCATGGTCGATCCCAACGTTATCGTCTTCTGAGGGATAACCGGCATAGGCTTCGGAGAAACGTTTGTGAGCTGCTGCGCCACATAGTCCGAAATCGCACTTGGTCCTCCGATCATGTACACATTCTTAAACCTTTTCCACTCAAAGAGACCTTCTAAATCGTCTCTGCTTTTCGTTGGATGAGACAAAAGAATAGGAGCATTCAACTTATATGCCAGACCGGAAACTGCTACAGCATCTGGATAATCTTCTTTATCAACGCTAGTGGAGGTTCCTCTGACCACGATGATGGAGCTGTTGTTGAGATTTTGAATGGCTCTCAAGTTTGTTTCATATCGGTTCGCTCCAGCGATTCGAACCACTTCCACTCCGTTAGTAGCCAATTGGTTTTCTATGTCTTGACTAATCGCCGCCGGGCCGCCATAGATTTTTACCTTTTTAATGGTTTTCGGCAGTTCAACAGGCATTGAGTTGTTCTTTGTAAGATAGATCGGTGTTTGATGAATGGCTGATTCACTTGAAGCTGACAAGGCATCCGCCACCGTCAGGCCATTGACCAGGATGGCTTCCTCGCTGGAAGACGTTCCAGCAGCTTCATTGATATTGTAGGCTGTCTCAAAACGATTCAGCCCGCTGATCCGCTGAACGGGATACTCTAAATCTTTTAAACTAGTTTCTACTTCTTCACTGATGGCGGTCGTACCACCCAGCAGGTAAACAAGATCCGGGTTCAATCGTTTGATTTCATCCAAGACTGCAGGATCGATTTTATTGGTAGCTGTCAGCAAGATCGGCGCGTCTTGCGCACCTGAAAGACTGGCAGCGGCTAACGCATCCGCCGGGTTATCCGCTCTTGCCAAAATGACAGCCGATTCGTCTCTAACTAATTCAGTCGGCCACCCCTTCTTGGAAACCTCAATTGCGGTCTGGATCCGATTATCTCCCGCAACCCGTTCATAATTCGCACTTGCATATGTACCCTGGCTCGTCCAAAGAAAGAACAAGCCAACTAATAGAATGACTATCTTTTTCAAAATACTGCTTCCCCCTTAATCCCTGATGTACTTCGGTACTTTTAACCTACCTTCTATTTAACCGAATATTACAATTTTACCATAACGGAGGGACGCGAGATGGCTTAAATGGGAGATTGCTGTAAAAAACCGTCCTGCGCAGGCTTGCGGGACGGTCAGTTGCGAGACGAGGGAATTTTTCTTTTAAGAACCGGATAGATCAGGATGATCCCAGAAAGAATAATCATCAGTCCTCCCCCGACTAACTGAATCGGCAGTAAAGGATTCGGCATCATATACGGAAGATCACTTGTGTAACCATGCCAGGAATAGGTAAGGTCGCGGATGAGCTGAGTCTGAAGTTTGTTCTTCGTCGCCAAGGTGAAATCTTCCTTTGAAATATTGCCGTCTTCATCAATCAGGAAGACCCTGAAGGATGAATCCTCATCAAAAGTCATTCCTGTAATTTGGATTCCAGAGTCTCTTGGATTCTGTTTTGTCGTTTCAATGGCAATGGCGAGTTCTTCTTTTCCCGTTTCAAGGTTTTCGACCAGGTAATACTGGACCGTTTTCCTGAAAGCTTCCATTTCTAACAAGTCAGGATATACATCGGTCCCTTCGATGGTGGTGACCGCTTCACCATTTATCTCAACGACAACATCCGCTCTTTTAACATGATAATTAGACGGCGTAACCTCTGTTTCTTCACTTTCATTTATGTAATAGGTATTGATTTTGACACCATGATACTCCTGCTCCCGCTCGACTTCTGACAAAAAATCATGCCGGTAGATATCATATGTCTTGTCCATGTAGGACTGATACCTTTCCTCCCGGGCCATTTCAGAAAGAGTGGGGACAGCGCTGAGGACGAGCAGCCATCCCAGCAGGAAGAAGAACCAGATTAGTGCGTGGCGGAATATTTTCATATAACCAAATCCATTCTTGTAGGAATCAAGCTAGTATCCTATTTATAAGCCTTTTTCATTAACTCGTGGAGTGCCAGGCTTAGTTTCTGTTTCAATTCGCAATGGGTTTCTTCCGAGTATTGATATTCCGGGTCCCTCCATTTTTCGCCCGGGTATTGCCAGACGGGGTAAGGGATTCGTTCTTCTGGTTCCCAGTTATAGCGCGGAAACACATGTGCATGTAAAAAGGCATCGGTGTTTCCGTATATGGAATAATTGACTCTCCGTGGCTCACACACTTTTAAGATGGCATCCCCTATCAAACTCATATCCAGCAGGTATTCACACCGCCGCTGGAAATCCAGATCTTCCAGCGAGTTTACTTTTTCAGATGGCAGAAGGACACAGTATCCCGGCAGGAACTGTGTATCGCCGATGACCGCAAAGCCGCTTCTCATTTTAGCAATGACCATTGGGTTCTCACCAAGCTGCGCGGACTTTATTCTATCTTTTTTCCAGTCATCATTCTGCTTCATTTTCATCTCTCCCTTGGTCGACAGTGTATTTGTTCCATTCTGTCCAAATTTCTTTCAGTTCGTTTAGCAGCTGATTTCCGCCACTTGTGATATATCCATCGTGGCAGGCATAGATGATCCACTCCAGTGACTGGTCACACCAAAACGTGTCTTCAATAATATGGTGAGCACTGATGTGGAGTTCATTGAGCGTGAGTTTATAAGGGGTGAATCCAAGTTCCGCCTCTCCTAGTTGGTAAAGATGTTCTGTTCTGTATGTAGATAAGACTTGTTTTAACTTTTTAAGGAATATCTCCTTTGCAGCAGGATCCTCATTGAAGTCAAATGCTAGAATGTCCTCTCGATTTGTTGCGGCTAACGGATACCAAACCGGGGTGTTGATGTCCCAGGTTAGTTTCATATTTTTATAGAATGGTGTATATGTAGCTTTTTCTAATTTTTTCATAGTCTATTTCCTGCTTTCGTTAAGGGATATGGAACTAGTCCCTTCACCTAATTTTACCATATGGTTATAAAGGACGACTCGCTTTATAATCCCGGGTTTGAATTGTATTCACCAGGTTATGGATGACGAGCTGTTTTATAATACGGTGTTTTCTCTCTATTCACCTTGCTATGGACGACCACCCGCTTTATATTCCGGTGTTTGCACCGTATTCACCTGGTTATAGACAACGACACGTTTTATAATCCAGTGTTTCCTCCCTATTCACCTGGTTATGGACGACGTACCGCTTTATAATCTCGTGTTTCCTCCGCCTTATAATCCGATGATATTATCAGATCTAGCCCTTCACCTGATGTAACGTTGATAAATAACAAAAAAAACCGTCTCCGGCATGATGCCGAAGACGATTTTTTATAGCTTGCCTTCTAGTTGTTTGATTTTTTCCTTAATGTACGTACTATATTTTTCATCTTGCTGAAGGTCGAATACAATCAAGGCCTTTTCCATATACCGGATGCCTTTTTCATAGTCACCGAGCAATTCATAGTTGTAGCCCAGATGATAGTGAAGCTCTCCGAGTACGAAGAGGTTGTCCTTCTGGATACACCAGTTGATCCCGGCCACACAATAATCATTGGACTCTTCATACTTATGGAGCCTGGTCAAAGTTCTGGCGATGTTGTAGTCGAGACGCGACTTTATGGTATAATCGGTAATATAAGGGATGGTCCTTATATACTTTTGAATGTTTTGATACACCTCTAGAGCCTCATCAAGTTGATCCTCCTGGAAATGAATCGCACCGATCGTCAGCATGATCTCAATCTCTCTTTCCGACCAGTACTTATTTGATAGATGCGTTAATTGAATAGCCGAGAAAAGCGTTTCAAGGGCGGTATCCATATCTTTTTCCAGTTCATACTGGTAAATCCCTTTGTGCCATAGCAGAAGCTGAAGGTTCTTATTATTTTGCGTGAATAGCGGGTTTTGCCCTTCTGTTTCCACTACCTGCCTCATTTCATCATAATTGAAATTGCGGCGGGCCTGGAAGAGCTGCCTTTTCACTTCCTGTACATAATCAAGTCTCGGGGTCATCCCTATATCAAAAAAGTAGTTGACATCCACCCCAAGTTTTTGCGAAATCAGGTACAAGGTCGATGCGTATGGATAGACATCCCCTTTTTCAATCTTGCTGATCTGTGCCTGGGTACATATCCCTTCTGATAATTCCTCTTGAGATAGCCCAATATTCCTTCTTAATTCTCTTATTTTTTTCCCTACAGCTGAAAAATCCATCCATATCTCCCCTAAATATTCCTAAAGTTATATTTTATGAGAAAAAAGCCTATATGCCTTAAAATTATTGTAAAAAACATTCTAATTCCCGCCTTAAGGCGAATGCGAAGATTTCCAATATGTGTTTTAATAAACTTAACAGATAATCTTAACGTTATCTTACTATTTTAAAGGAGGATTTACCAATGAAGAAAAAAATCATGGTTTTGCTAGCTGCTACATTCCTAGTGTTCGGTGCCGGAGTATCCATGGCCTCAGCAGATGAAGCTACTCCTCAAACTGAACTTCCAAACATCTATTAATACAATCAACAATATTTACGAGGGCACTCCTTAAATGGGGTGCTCTTTTTCCTTTCTCTTATTATACGCCTTTTCCCTGCCTGAAGGCATATTCTTTCACGAATAAACCTGCCCTGAAGGAAGAATGGGACTTTTGGCAGAGACAGGGAAGACAACCGACCTTTCTCCCTCTTGGGTTTTAAAAATTTTGACATTTTTCTGTTTTAATGCATATAAATGATATAATAAGAGTGCTTTTATACTAGATAAGAAGAGGGATCAATCATGAAATGGTATCTGAAGGTATTAAGGAATTATGTGAATTTCAGCGGGCGCGCCAGACGTAAGGAGTATTGGATGTTTATGCTTTTTAACTTCATCATCTCCATTCCGCTTATTGCTATCGAGACGATGGCGGATTTAGATGAATGGCTTACCACTTTATATTCCTTATTGATTTTCCTGCCGTCCTTTGCTGTATTGGTACGCCGTCTGCACGATACCGGCAGGAGCGGATGGTGGGTATTGATCAGTTTAGTTCCTTTAGTCGGGGCAATCGTTCTGCTTGTGTTCGCATGCCTGGACAGTGAAGACGGTCAAAACAAATGGGGGCCAAACCCTAAATACTGATATTCCCGTAAAAGCTTGGTCAATCGACCAGGCTTTTTTTATGTTTGGGAACCGGGGATTGTGATGCAACTTACCTGATGAATTCGATTAAGGAGTTATAGAAACACGCCATTGAGGCCAGGACAAACAGGACGGCAAGGCGGTTTCTCTTTGTTTTGAACTCTGTTGCTGCCATGGTGACCAGCATGAAGGCTAAGGCAAGGAACATGTAAGGTAAAATGGCCAGTGTGTCGGTGAGAAGGCCTGTTATGCCTAGAGCTAGAGCGGTGAGTGCGAATAGGATTCTTAGAATAGTTAACATGGTTTTCTTCCTTTTTGGTGGTTTTTTGGCCTTTTGTTATGAGAAGTACATTTCCTCATAGTAAGCGATATCCCTGTCTTGCCGAAGGATCTTTCTTATCTCGGTAATGTAAGAGTTTGATAGGTATCCTTCTTCATCCAGGTGATGTGCGACACTGGCTGCCATTTGTTTCACTTCTAGAATAGGATGGCGCAAGAGATCGAGCAATACTTCCCTGATTAAATCTATGTTTTCGGCGGCGTTCGTCACTAGGTAGTCGAACGCGAGAGTGATTTCCTGCTCGAAGTCGGAGGCAAGGGCTGCTTTGACTTTTTCTAATGTCCATTCCTTTTCCATGAAAACCGGGAAGTCCCCTTCTGGATCTTCTTCAGTATATAACCCTGCTAAAAATTCTTTGAATGAACCGGCGACCTGCGTTATTTTCTGTTGCTCGTTATCGATGAAAACGACGGGAGGGTTCTCTTTTGTATCCCTGTAATCAAGGGCTGTCCAGGCGTGGCCGTCTCCAGAAAGCAGGATGAGTCCATCCGGCATCCCCCATTCCTGTAGCAAGTAACTGTTTTCTAAAAGGCCGTTGTCTCTGCCGATTCCCATTATGTGTTCTATGTTGATGTGCTCCATTTCTGAGGAAGGTAATGGGTGGGCATTGAATAGGATTTCACCGCCGTTTTGCTCTAGTATCAATTGGATGTATTCTTCTGGTAATTTGATTTGGAGTTCTTTTTCCGCTTCTTTGATTTGTGTTTCCGAGATTTTTTTCAGTTTGTAGATGTCACCTTTTTGTTTTCTCCAGACTTTCATGGATTGGTTTGTCCTTTCTTGGAGGATTGGGGGCTGGGATGGGAGCCGGGTAACTTGAAGACTCCCCTGCGCCGGTGCCGGGTGGACCCGGACAACATCCCTTTGCCTCGCTTAGAGTTCTTCCCTTGCCGGCATTCCTGTCTGGGCACCGAGTTTGGTGACGGAGATGGCGGCTGCTTTACTGGCAAATTCGCATGCTTCTTTTAACGTTGTTCCTTCCGCAAGGGCCGTTGTTAATGCGCCGTTGAAGGTGTCGCCCGCTCCGGTGGTATCGACTGCTTTTACTTTCGGGGCCGGGATGTGGTTTTCCTGCTCGTTTTGGTAGAATGTGACACCTTTTTCTCCTTTGGTGATGATTAGTTTGTCCTGGAGGTTGAATTTGTTCCCGCTGTATTGTTTCAGCAGCTGGTTGGCTTCGGATTCATTTGGTGTCAGGTAAGTGAGTTTCTCGATCCACGTTTGCGGAATTGGCTGAAACGGCGCAGGGTTGAGGATCACTTTGGTCCCTGTTGCGTGTGCAATTTCGATTGCTTTATTTACGCTCTCTGCCGGGATTTCGAGCTGGAGCAGAAGCCATTCACTCTGTTGGATGGCTTCTTTGTGCTTTTCTACGACTTCCGGTGTGACGTGGGCATTCGCTCCCGGGACAACGATAATTTTGTTTTCTTCATTATGTAAGGTGATTGCCGCAACACCCGTACGTTCGTTTTGGATGGTTTGTATATGTTCCGTTTTGATTCCATATTGTTTCAGGTGCTCCAGATAATCCTGGCCGAATGCATCATTTCCGACCGCGCCGATCATCTGCACTTTTGCTCCGAGCTTTGCAGCGGCAACCGCCTGGTTCGCGCCTTTTCCCCCAAAATTGGTGTGAAACTGGCTGCCAATAACCGTTTCTCCCCAGTCAGGGTCCTTATCCGTTGAGGTCACCAGGTCCATGTTAATGCTTCCAAGTACCGTAATCATGTGTGTGACCGCTCCTTTCCATTATCATCTCTTGAGAAAATCTTACAGCAAAACCACTTGAATGAACAGAACACTTTACCCCTTTAAAGCGGTGGGGGACTGTCCCCCACTGCTTTAAAGGGGTGAAGATTTTTTGTGTTGACGGGCCGGGGATGTAAGCGCAAACACCCAAAAATCTGCTGAATTTCCTCTTGTATCCGCTTCTCGCCAGGCGTATAATTTGTCCTTGAATATAACGCAAATCAGTAATTTCACTAATACATAAGGGGGATCCCTTTTTTATATGAAGAAACAATCTTGGCTGTCCGTTCAGTTCTTTGTCATCATGTTCACCTGGGGTATTTTCATTCCGTATTGGACAGCATGGCTTGTTGAGAGCAAAGGATTTTCGGTTGCTACTGCTTCGTCTCTTGTTGCTGCCGGCATGATTGCCCGTGCGTTTTCTAGTTTTTATCTGTTTCCGGCGCTCAGTCAGCGGATTCCGCTAGGTAAGCTGGCCCGCATCCTGGTTGCAGCATCCAGCGTTTTGCTGCTCCTATTTATCCCGTTGAGCTCATTTGTCGGTATGATGGCTTGCATGGTCATTTTCAGCCTTGTTTACCCAATGCTGATGCCGCTTGTTGAAAGCATGGCAGCCGTCATGATGAAGAAAGATAGTATCGATTATGGAAAAAGCAGGTCTTGGGGATCCATCGGATATACATCGGCTCTATTGTCGGCCGGTTTCATCACTTCGATTTTCAGCGAGGGCGCCATCATCTATATGATGTTTGCCGGGATTATCACGATCCTGTTGTCTTCCTTAATGAAACTTCCTGCCTCCATGAGCGAACCCCGCGGCCAGGAAAGAATGTCGTACCGCAATCTTTTAAAATCTAAAAAATTCGTCCTGGCCATGGGCATCGTAATTTTTACGCTCGGCACCCACGCCGCTTACTATAACTACGGTGTTCTTTATCTGAAAGAGCTCCATGTCAGCAACATGTATATCGGTGTCCTGCTGAATGTTGCCGTTATTGCAGAGATCTTGTTCTTCGCTCTTTCTGATAAGTTTTTAAAAGGAAAATCGATTTCGATCATGTTCATGGTTGCCGGTTCCGCAGCCGTCCTCAGATGGACGATGCTGTTCCTGTTCCCGAGTGTATCGGTGTTCGTGGCGACCCAGCTGCTGCACGCCTTTACTTTCGGTCTCACTCACTATGCGTTCATGAGACTTGTCTATGAAGAACTTGAAAGTAAGGATCTGCCTGCTGCACAGGGCGTTTACACTGCGCTCGGATCCGGGTTAAGTACTGCATTGCTGACCTTTGTCAGCGGATTTTTATATGAGTATGCGTCAGGATATGCCTTCCTGGGAATGGCGATTGTAGCTATTCCGGCTGTTGTGATTGGCGGGTATATGTTTGCGAAGTTCGAGAGGAAGCCTGTTGTAGGTAAGGTTTTAGGTTAGTCTTTATAAAAAGCGGGCATTGAATTGATGGGTCAATTCGATGCTCGCTTTTTTGCATGTTCTAAGTTCTTTGCAATCTCTCCAGAGGCTTTTATTTTTTATAAAGTGTAACTAAAGTCCTTTAGATCCTTTCTACAGGATTTTAATTTTTAAAAGGCGAAACTAAAGGCCTTTAAAATGTCTCTAGAGGACTTTAATTCTTTAAAAGTGTAACTAGAGGTCTTTAGAACCTCTCTATAGGACTCTAATTCTTTAAAAGCAAAACTAGTGTCCTTTAGAACCTCTCTAGAGGACTCTAATTCTTTAAAAGTGTAACTAGAGGCCTTTAGAACCTCTCTACAGGACTTTTATTCTTTAAAAGTGTAACTAGAGGCCTTTAGAACCTCTTTACAGGACTTTAATTCTTTAAAAGTGTAACTAGAGGCCTTTAAAACTTCTCTACAGGACTTTAATTCTTAAAAGATAGAATAAGAGTCCTTTAGAGCTCGTGAAAAAAATTCCATTGCTCAGAATGAGTATTGTATACTATTAACAAATAATAGATGATTGATGAAAGCGGTGAGTTCTATTTTATTTATCAGGAAATTCCTTGCTGCGTGGGCGGTTACGTTTATTTTGGTTATTGGTATGTTACTGCTTAATGTTTTTTGGAATCTCTTTATTGACCCTGAAATAGATATGGGCTTTGTTTGGCCTGTTTTATCTATTGCTTTTCTAGTAGCGCTGGCAGGTAATCTCTTTTATGCACTCCCTCTTTCCCTGCTCGCAGAATTCATTTCCCGAAAGATGATACGAGTAAAACCTTTTGTGACTTCCCTATTAGTTCATATTGCCGTTGGAATGATTTGTTTTACTTTCCTGGGATGGGACTTTGGAATTTATGGTTTTATATGCTGTGTGTTATTTTTCTTTGTAGATTTCTATTTTTCAAAAATCCCTAAGTTGAATGATAATTAGTAACGTTCTTCCGTTTTTCAGAGATTAAGTGTGGGAAAAGTCGAATAATAATTATTATAATTTTCAAAAAAACACATTCCCTTTTATTCCCTTATGGGGATATAATTATCTCATCTGAATAAAAGGAGAATCACTTTGAAAAATCTTATTTTTAAAACATTCGGCGTGTCGACCTGGAGCTTTGTCGCGGGGTTTCTGCTGGTCCTTTTGTCTGGTTTTGGCGGCCGTATCGCATCCTCCCTTTCGAGGCAGGGTTATGAAGATGTTTGGATGGTGTCCGACGAGTTAACCCGTGCCTGGACGTATATCCCTTTAGTGGTGGGGATTGCTCTTTTACTCCTGGCCGTCAGCACGTTTTCCATCTCTTTTTATTTTTTGCAAAAACGCATGGGTTGAGTTTGCATGGGGCAAATGAACATTAAAAATATCATTATTGGCGTAACCTTACTTTTGACGAGTGCCGTCTTATACGGGGCCGCGTTAATCTCTGCCTCTGTCTATTCTCTTGTTTTGACAAGGGATGGCGGCGAGGGCTGGGACAGACGGTATGGAGTCTTCGGGACTGCTCTTATTGAGGTTGGTACGCTGCCGCTTAGTTTAGCGGTGCTGGCTGGGGTGATCGGTTTGACGGTTATTTATACTTCTTTTAGAAAAAAATAGGTGCAAAAAGGGCGATCACTTCAGGAAGTGATTGTCCTTTTTATATTTAGTGTTACTATCCTATCGAGAGTTTTTCCCGGTCTATCGACGAGTGGGGTACTGTATCGACCACTTTACCTGCTCTATCAACCAGTTTGGTCATTCTATCAGCCACTTTTCCCTGTCTATCAACCAGTTTGCCTCGCCTATCAATCGGTTTGGACATTCTATCAGCCAAATCAGATTTTCCAACAAACTATTTCAAGCAACAAACCTCACCACACAGAAAAAAGCCCGGAAAAAATCCAGGCTTTTACCCTTTCACCGATCCCGCCATCATACCGGCAACGAAGTAACGCTGCAGGAAGATATAGGCGATGACCATCGGCGCGGAAGCAATGATGACTCCCGTGAAGAGCATCGGATAGTTGGTCATGTACTCACCCTGGAATTCCAGCAGGGCAAGGGGCAGTGTTTTGTAATCCTTGTCGGTGATGAATAGTAATGGATACAAGAGGTCATTCCACACCATCACGAACAGGAAGATGGCTGTAGCCGAGATGGACGGCAGCGACAGCGGGATAGCGACTTTCGCATACATCTGCCAGTTGGAAGCGCCGTCGATTCGGCTGGCTTCAAACAGTGAACTCGGAAGTGATTTCATGAACCCGGTCAAAATAAACACGGCCACCGGGGTGGTTACCGCGGTGTTCACGAGAATCAATCCCGTCAGGCTATTTGTCAGCCCTAGATCAAAGACCAATTGATAAAGAGGAATCATGTTCACTTGTGCCGGGACCATCATTCCCAATGTGAACAGACCGAATAAGATTCTTCCTGGCCATCCTGACAGCCGGGTGATGGCAAATGCAATCAAGCTTGAGAAGAACAATGTCATGCTTACAGAAATCAGCGTGACGATCACACTATTCCAAAAGTATGTGCTCATTGACTCTTCGGCAAACATGGTTACATAGTTAACGAAATCAAAACTTTCCGGCAGCCCCAATACGTCCTGATACATTTCCGCATTCGATTTGAACGTTGCGAAAAAGATGGCGATGACCGGAATGATGATCAGCAAGGCATAGATTATCGTAAGAACGCCTTTTGACAGTTTCAAGAGCTTCCCCCTCCTTTTTTTCTCTATAGATTAGCTCGCCGCCCGGTCTGACCGGAGCACTTTGAATTGAATGATGGTAATGATAGCAATCACGATCATGAAAATGACGGATTCCGCCGAAGCATATCCAAATTTAAAGCTTCGGAAAGCTGTTGAGTAGATCAGCGTTGCCAGGATTTCCGTCGAGTAGTTCGGGCCGCCCCTTGTCATCGCGAAGATGAGGTCAAAAGCCTTGAACGACTGAATCGTTGTATACGCAACAACGATGGTTGCGGCTGGCGCCACTAAAGGCCAGGTGACAAACCGGAATCGCTGCCACCTGGAAGCCCCTTCGATTTTGGCCACTTCGTATAAATCATTCGGGATATTCTGCAGGCCGGCAACGAAGATGATGAGCATCTGCCCTGTGTGCATCCATACCTGGACTACGGCCACCGAGAAGATCGCGATATCCGGATCCCCCAACCAGTTATGCGTCAAGGCTTCGAGATTTATTTTTTCAAGCAGGGTATTCAAGATCCCCAGGTTCGGGTCATAGACGAACGACCAGATGAATGCCACCGATACGGATGACAGGATGGTAGGAAAGAAATAGAGTGCTCTTAAGAAGACGTTGGTCTTGGTGTTTTTGACTAAGTAGATAGCGAACAATAGTGAGAATGCTGTTTGAAAAATAACGACGAACAACATGAACTTCAGGTTATTCCCGAAGGCTTTTATGAATATCGAATCGTTGGTAAAAATATTTATGTAGTTATCCACTCCGACGAAATTATAGTCCGGCGTCAGTCCGTCCCAGTCGGTGAACGAGTAGAACAGTGCGCTCAGCGTCGGGTAGATAAAAAAGATCGAATAGAGTATCAGGCCCGGCAGGACAAACAGATACAGGACCTTATTTTTCTTTAGATCCATAGGAACCCCCTCCTTGTAAACTCCAAAAACATAGTGTAATAGGAAGAGAGAGAGTCGCCTCTCTCCCATCAAGATTTATTGTATCTTTTGGTCGACGATTTCCTGTGCTTGTTCTGCAGCTGCTTCCGGGTCCTCTCCGCTTAGGACGTTTTGGATGGAAGCAATGACCGCTTTCTCTACGTCTGCATCAGGAATCAGGTAACGAGGCTGGAAGCGGGTGTTTTTATCCATCCAATCAGCCGCCGCTTTCAATGATTCCGATTCATAATTGACTCCCGGAATCGTCAGGAACTGGCCGGTTTCATTGGCATAGTACTCGGCATTTTCCGGCTGTGAAAGGAAGTCGATGAATTTCTTCGCTTCTTCTTTATTTTGGGACTTGCTGTTCACGGCAAGCATGAATGTGGTCGTATGGATTCCTGCATATTCAGCTTCGTCGGCAGGGACCGTGATCGGTGCCAAGAGGCCAAGCTCGATATCCGGATTCAATTCCTTTACATTCGCCATGGCATAAGAACCTGAAGCAAGCATCGCCGCTTCTTCCTGGGCAACCTGAGCGATCGCACCTTCATGCTTCATACCAAGGGCATCCTCGCCGATATAGCCTTTATCCATAAGCTCCTGGAATTGAGTCAGTGTTTTGACCCACCAGTCCTCCGTCAGTTCGGTTTCTCCATTCATCAATTCACCGAAAATGCCTTCAGGCGCATTGTTCATCATCATGGAGTTCATCATCTGTCCCGGACCGATGTCTGCCCCAGGGAACGCAATCGGGGTATATCCGTTTTCTTTTAACGTTTCGCAGAGTTCAAGGAATCCTTCCCAATCTTCAGCTGGTTCCAAGCCCAGCTCATCAAATAAGGTTTTGTTGTAGACCGGCTGGTTATAGACAAGCTGCAACGGAAGTGCCAGCTGTTTATCTCCATCCTGGCCGGCAGCCAGAAGATTTTCATTAAAGTTTCCGACGAGCTCCTCTCCTGTTAAATCTTCAAAAAGGCCTGCTTTCTTGATAATTTCAAATTGAGATCCAGGGAAGGCGGTGAAGACATCACCAGTGGATCCGTCACGAAGAAGTGTCTGTGCGGTAGATTGATATTTTTCAGAAGGATAGACCGTCATTTCCACTTTGATATCCGGGTTTTCCTCCTCAAATCGGCTGATCAGCTCTTTAAATGCCTCAGAGTCCTCCCCGCGCCAGTGGATAAAGCTGATTTCCGTCGCCCCATCCGCAGAACCGTTCTCTGAAGAAGAACATCCTGCAAGGAAACTGGAAACCAACAGAATGAACATCAATAATAAAGATAGCTTTCTTTTCATTTTGAGATCCCCTTTGTTTATAATTTTTTTATGTGGGTAATGGATTTAAAGTTAGAATTTGAAATTTCTGATAATTTAAATCATGAGTGTAGACTGATTGAGCATTCAGTCGACAAAATGAGGCACGTTCCCCCTTTCTTTTTCTTTTCCGACAAGATTATTCGATTTCATTATGTAAGAAAACATCCTTATCCCAGTTGCCGGTCCCTTAATTACTTCAGTACCCCGCTTCGTATTTTCTAAAACATGAATATTCAAAAAAGTTTATTTTATGACAAATTTTTACGGAACAAAAGCGCAAGCGGCCGTTCAGCGCCGTACAGATTGGAGGGCTCTCGCATGAGATAAAGGAAACACGAAGAGCGGTAGCGTTTCGATGTTGACTTATCGCAAGGAGAGAGACCGAAATCTGCTAGGCGCTGGCCGCTGGAGCTGGATGCAGATATCAATCTTTGTTATCCACAACCTACAACTTTTTTAATTCCCTATACAACAAAAAAAAGAACCAGACCATTTTTGGGCTGGTTTTGTTAATGGTGTTTAATTGTTATTTCTTCTTAAAGCCCATGGGTGAAGGTTTACTGCGATAGACGCGGTTAGCAGATAAATCTTCTCCGCTTTTCTCAATTCGTTTGGCATCCTGTTCAAACATTTCGCGTGCTTTGGTAAACAATAGTGACACAGTCTCTCACCCTCCTATTAAAAAGTTAGTTTCTAAATACCCGGACATGTCATTTTAAAACCTGATTTTTTAATATTTTTTCAAGTTAAAAATCATAGTCCCAGAGTATCTTCCACTCTCCCTTTTCCAACACAGTGTAACATGTTTGGTTGATCTCCAAAACCCCGAATTGACTTTTGTAGACCATCGTTACATCGGCGGCCGATACGTCCTTGAAAACCGGGCTGTCCTTGGACATCTTCCACTCTTCCAACTTTTTGATTTCGCCGATTTTCACCTCAAACGTTTCAACACCCATATGCCCGATGAACACATGATTCTTCGTCTGGATGTAGGCCGATTTCTTGAACCTTTCCTTCATTTCAGAATGGAACAGGTCCCACGAGTTCCCGAAGTCAGCGTCCTGTTCGTACTCATAAAATTGTTTTATAACGCTTTCCGGGGAATCCGGCGGCGAACTGCCTCCCGCGCAAGATCTCAGAACGAGTATCACGATAAAAATAAGAATAAGACCGAATGCCACTAAAGGAAGTGGTGAGTTTCGTCTTCGCATGGTAATCTCCTTTATTAAGTGCCATATTTTATAGGTATGACAACCTGTTGGAGACTATGAAGACAAATAACAAAAGCGGAAGCGGCCGTTCAGCGCCGTACAGATTGGAGGGCTCTCGCATGAGATAAAGGAATCACGAAGAGCGAAGCGATTCGATGATGACTTATCACAAGGAGAGAGACTGAAATCTGCTAGGCGCTGGCCGCTGGAGCTGGATGATCAAAAGCGGAAGCGGCTTGATCAGCTCCGACAGGCATAAGACGAGCCGGCGGGAAGGTTGCTCTTTAACCTTCTTGACGGATTGGCTTATGACCCCGAGGGGCTAGCCGCTGGAGCTGGATGGAGAAGATAACCCTTTTCCCCATAAAACTTTTATAGAACTTCAAACAATAAAAAAGCAATTTCATAAGAGAATCTGCTTTTTTCTAAAGCTTTTCGGCCTTGACAATCAGCCGGTTGACCGGATTATCAATGGTATCGCAGGTAATCAGTGTCAATATGGAGCCATCACTTTCTTGAAGAACGGACAAATCACTTGGTTTGACGATTTTCGTGCCGGTTACTTCATATTGAAAGGACCCTCCCCTGGTTTTCACTGAGATGACATCCCCTGCTTGGATTTCGCCCAATCGGTTAAAATTTTTTCCATATTCTCTGCTGCGGTGTGCGGCAATGGCACTGTTTCCTTTCCGGCCGGGCATGACAGTCCCTGTCAGATGGCCTGCGCCATACTTTAGGTTTTTCTGGGAAGCTCCTCTGAGTATAGGCAGGTTTACATTGATTTTATCAATCGTGATGATGCCCAGCATTTGGTGCCCCAGGGATTCTTCGGTGCCGGCTTCTGACGCTCTCTCCCTTTCCTGGGAAACAGCGTCTTCGGTTTTGGCAGAAGGGTCAAACACATCATCAAGATTGATATAGCTTTCCTGAGCCGTTTCTTGTACCGGGTCAGTGGAAACACTATCTTGATCTCCAGGAGCCATCTCATCTTCCCATTCCTGCATGAGCTTGTCCTGTTTGTAGGAAGCATGCATGTCTGCCGCTTTAGGATAAATCACAACGCTTAGTCCAATTAGTATTATTACAAAGGGCAATACTTTTTTCATATTTCACCTCACTAAGAGAATAGGAGGAGGAATCTCCCCCTCCCATTGCCAGTCTTACTCTTCACACAGCTTTCTTTTTCTTAAAGAGAACATGCCAAGGGATATGAGCAGCAATCCGGCAAGATAGAACATGGCATCGCTGCTGTCACCTGTTTCAGGAAGCATTCCGCTCTCCTTAGGTGCAGCATCCATCTCTTCTCCTCCGTTTAGGATTTCTTCATCAATTGAAATGTGGAGGAATCCCTCTGCATCGATTTGATAGTCTCTATTCTTTAAATTGATTGTGTGTTCTTTACCATCAATCATCAACATCACGACAAATAAATCATCCCTGCTGACTTGTTCATCACCAGTCAGAAAAACACCGGCTTCGCTTTTTTTCAGCAAAACGGGAGTGAGATCCGCCAGGACCAGTTTTGCTGCTTCGACTTCTATTCCTTCAGCGGCCTTCAGCTTCACTCCAGTAAAGTTTTCCGCTTCCCCTTCATTTCCTTCAGGGCTCTCAAGTGTCGCTCCGGATACCTCTTGGCCTTCTTCAAAACTGATTTCTATGATCAGTGTCCCGAGTGCCACTTGCGGGTCTGAAAGCGGAACGGTGTATTGCTCCCCGCTTATAGTGGCCTCAAATTCCGAAACTTGATCAACATGATAGCTTTTATCAAGGTCAAAAGAATCGTCAGAGCCCAGTTCAATACTTGTCCCATCTTTCAGCAGCAGGACAGCATCTTTAATCTCTACATCTTCTATAAGCGCGATCCTTATCTTTTTAAACTCTGTATTCATGTTTTGGGCGGTGGATTCGTCATTTCCTTCCGCGGCTGCGGGGGAAGTACCGAGCAGACTCAGCAGGACCAAAGAGAGAGTAATCAGTACTGAAAAAATCGTTGTTTGTTTTTTATTCAATTTCTGTACCTCTTTTCTTTTTGATTTTGGACTGTGAAGGTTATGTTGATTCTTGGATGGTGGTTTATTTGGACGGGGAAGTGTCCAATTTTTTTTGCGGTGGCTGGAGTTATGGGTGTATTTAGTTGACTGGTCGGTTTTGAACTGGCTTGTTCTGATGGAGAATTGACCAGGTTTAGCTGGTTGGTTGGATATTTTGGTGCTTTCCGCTTTGGAATGGACCAAGTTTTGTTTGTGGGTCAGAGTTGTTGGTCTATTCCGGTGAAGATGTGACCAATTTCTGCGGGCCAGTCGGAAATCTTGGTCCTTTTCGCTGAAGAAGTGACCAAACTTTGCGGCGCTGCCTGAGGATTTGGTCTATTAATCTGAAAAACTGACCAAATCTTTCGGTGCAGCCTTAGATTCTGGACTATTCCAACGATTAATCGACCTCTTTTTGCGATTCGGCTGGCGATTTTGGTCCATTCCGGTGAAGAAGTGACCAAGTTTTTCATTCACGCCAAAGTTATTGGTCGATTACGCCTTAGGAAGTGCATCTAGGTGCATTCTGATGGAGACGAGTTCTAAGAAAAGCTTTTTCTAGCAGCATCTGCCTCCTTTCTGTTCATCTTTTCGGTGTGGCAGGGGGGCCGACCATTGCACTTGATATGCTGTTCCTGCTGGTTATGTATGCAAGGTCTTTTTACTTTTTTTACCTGCCGGCGTACATTGAAAAGTTACCCGGCAACCCAAGGGCTAAACCAATAGTCCTTATTTTTTATAAAAATATTGCTTTTTTTCCATAGAGTTCCTCCATTCGTGACCATAGGCCGACCCTTTTCGGTACTGGTTTAAAATCCTGCGGGAAGGTATATATATAATTACAAGAAAACTTCGGGGAGGCTATTCCATTGAAAACCTTGACCAAAATTCGTCGTATGTGGCATAACTTCATGTTGGGATATAACAGGACTATTTTGGAAGGCTGTTTGGATGAAGAGTTTAAAACGAAGATCAGGAGTAAGATTGAATATCATCGATATAAAATGATAGAAGAGTAATCAATTTCACATTTGTGAAGTTGATTTCCTACATAACTTTTAAAATACTCATTTCCATTTAAAAACGCCCGTGAATGTATTATGATGAAATAGCTGCACCTGGAACTTTCTTCTCCTTAAAAAGTTTAACTTTAGATGGTATTAGGCATATAATTATAAGGGAAAGACTGATACCTATAGGGGAAATAAAACTTGAAATGGGAATGATGTCTATGATCGATAACAAAAGAATTCATGATAAATTGCTTGATGTTGTAAAAACCGAAAATATTAAAGTGGATGAAATGCTGAAGGATCATCTTTACACGAAGCTTGGCGGGAAAGCGGATTTCTTTATCACCCCGACTACGTATGAAGAAGTCCAGAATGTCGTGAAGCTGTCTAATGAAGAGAATATTCCGTTTACATTGCTTGGGAATGGATCGAATTTGATCATTAAAGATGGCGGCATCCGCGGGATCGTCATTAATTTGAAGCATCTTGATGATATTTCGACTGATGGGGCTACGCTTGTGGCACAAAGCGGGGCGCGGATCATTGATGCTTCCCGAAGAGCATTGGCGGAAAGTTTGTCCGGTCTTGAGTTTGCCTGTGGGATTCCGGGGACAGTCGGCGGTGCTCTTTATATGAATGCCGGTGCTTATGGCGGGGAGATCAAGGATGTCCTTGATTATGCTTATGTCGTTGATAAGGAAGGGAATCTTGTTAAGCGTTTGGCTTCCGAGCTTGATTTGGATTACCGTACGAGCAATATCCCGGATAATGGGGACATTGTGCTGGAAGCAACGTTTAAATTGAAGCCTGGTGATTATGAGGAAATTAAAGCTGTTATGGATGATCTGACTTATAAGCGTGAGTCCAAGCAGCCGCTTGAATATCCTTCATGCGGATCTGTGTTCAAGCGTCCTCCGGGCTACTTTGCCGGTAAGTTGATCCAGGACAGCCAGCTGCAGGGCAAGAATATCGGTGGTGCGGAAGTTTCCACGAAGCATGCCGGGTTCATCGTTAATAAGGATAACGCAACGGCTAAGGACTATATTTCATTGATTGAGCATGTTCAAAAGACCGTTAAAGAGAAATTTGATGTCGAGCTTGAGCGTGAAGTGCGGATCCTTGGCGAGGATTTGGAATAATCATGATACAGAGGCGGTTCTCCTATGGAAGGAGGGCCGCCTCTTTAGTGCTTTAAAGCGGCGGGGGACAGTCCCCCATCGCTTTAGAGTGTTAAAGCTTTTTTGTTGGGGAGCACCTGTCAGTCGAATTCCCCAATAAATTCATGGCCATCATAACTGATCATCATTTTGATTTTTATTTCAGCTATGTCGTAAATATAGGTTGTGTTCCGTATTTGGACTTCTTTAGGTGTTTCGACTGTCTCATGCACGACATCATAATAAGCTTCCAGGCTTGTAAGATTTCCACGTGCCCCGTTAAACACAATAGCTTTATTTGGGAAGTAGTCCTTCCTGATAGCAAGGAAAAAACTTCGCGTGGCAGTGTCCCCCCAGACACTGGATATTGGTGCCTTTTTGTTAATCTTTGAAAACCAGTGAAGCAATATCATTTTGTTTGTATATCTCTTTTGCTCCTTCTCGGTCAGTTTGCTCAAGTCAATTCTCCGAAAAGGCAGTTCTTCCTTCTTCAAAATGCTCCCCATCGTAATCACCTCGCTGTTTAATCTTCACTTTACCGCATTAAAGCAGTGGGGGACTGTCCCCCACTGCTTTAATGCGGTAAAGAAAGGTGCGGCCCCGCAAAAGGGCCGCACCTTTCTTTTTTTCAATTATTGTGGTGCTGATGCAGCGTCTGCCGGTTTGGAATGGCCAGCGGTTGATACACTGCCCGGTTGTTGCTGGTTACTGCTTTTGTGCAGAAGTTCCAGCGAGTACATTGGTGCGTCATACCCTTCGAAGTATCCTTTCGACAGGATGACGATTGCATCTTCATTTTGCATCATTTTTTCGATGGTCCCGTAAGTTGAAAGCGCCCAGTTCGGTTTGAAGCTGCTGAAATCATAGGTTACTATGATTCCATTTTGGCCAAGCATGAATTGATTATCTGTCTCATCAAATACGACATCCGTGTACTCACGGTCAAGTCCGGCTTTGTATCCGAGGGTTTCACCATTGAATACATGTCCTCCGCTATTGAAGACATATCTGCCATCAGGCGAAACTTTGATGCCGGTCATGTGTCCAAAATCACCTAAATCATAGTCACCATGATATGGGGACTCGTGATAGCCTACTAGTTCTCCAGTATTAGAAGGAGTATATACAGCTATATCTCTCGGGGATACATCTGTGTCAATCGCATAAATTAAGTTATGTGCTGGATCGTATTCGATATAACTCTGGTTTCTGATGGAATTGTAAGGGTAGCTGGAACGGATTTCTGCTCCCGTTTCATCATAACTCTTTATGTTAGTCCACTGCCCGGAACCGCTAGAAATATAGATGTAACCATTTTTATCAACGACAATATCGAATGGATCCAGTTTTGTATCAAATTGTTTCGTGACTTCAAAGGAAGCTGCATCGATGATCGCAATTGCCCCCTCTTGATCTTCAGTCCACCAGTAAGGGCTGTGCTCACCTTTTACAAGGGTCGCATATAAGCTGCCGTCATGAAAATAAAGGCTTTCCGGCTGTTCTTCAAAAGAGAAGGTTAAAGTTTCAGATTCACCGGTTTCGTAGTTCAACATCCAGATATCCGGATCAAATTCAGTTGTGTAGTAGATGATGGGTTCTGTTGGATGGACGACCGCATCGACCACTTCTTCTTCAAAAAAGTAAGGGACATCTGTGTCGTAAAAGGCACTTGAGCCATACACGACATCCGATGAAACTGCCATCTCGCCGCCCAGTACATAAATGTTGATGAAACGGCTGTAACTGAAGAATTCTTCTACTTCCGGCACTACCTTGGTCGGATGTGTCAGAATGATATTGGCATTGAGGACTTTTGCCAGCCCGGAAGCTGTTACCGCATCAGGATAATCTTCTTTTTCCGTACTGACGGATGTTCCCCTGACCATGATGATGTCATCGGCTCTCGATGCATTGAGTGACTGGATATTCGTATCATAACGGTTCGCACCTGCGATACGAGTCACTTTGATTCCTTTTTTCGTTAAATAGTCAGATACTTCTTTCCCAACGACTGTTTCCCCGCCATAAATCGTGACTTCTTTTATAGAACTTGGCAGGTCTACAGGCAGGTTCGTTTTATTTGTAAGATAGATCGGCACTCCGTCGATCGCTGCCGTGCTTGAAGCAGATAATGCGTCAGCAACCGTATAACCGTTAGCGACAATGGCCTTCGTTCCGGTATTCAATCTGGCTTCGATATTAATATTGGCGGCTGTCTGGAAACGGGTATCACCGGAAATCCGTTTGACGATGAAATCATTGTCTCTCAATTCTTTTTCCACGTTCGACTGTATAGCTGAAGTTCCGCCCAGCACATACACCTTGCCTACATCCAGGCGGTTGAGTTCCCACAGTACGCTGTCTGGAAGTCTGTCCTTGTAGGTCAACAGGATTGGAGCGCTGTACCTCCCTGACAAGCTTGCGGCCGCCAATGCATCCGCCGGGTTATCCGCCCTTGCCAGGATGGCTATGTTTGAAGAATCCCATCCAGTCCCGGATATCTCAACCGCCGTGTCAATACGATTGTCACCAGAGATCCGGTAGTATTCACTAGTTGCTTCTGCTTTGTTTGGAAAAACCATAGCTGAAAGCGCCAACAAAGTAACGATCGAATAAGCCAAAATCCTTTTCATTATGTCTCCCCTTATTTGTATTCTTTGAGATTCTCCCATTAAACTTGTATTTCAATATCGACTTCTGATGTACTGTTCCCTTTTGCTTTTAAAATACTAATTTAATACGATATATCCCAATCTATCATACCATTTATCTTCCCAAATAATAGTAGAATTTTGGCGGTCAGGTCCTAAAAATTTTATGAAGCGCCTCCCATAAAACTTCTATTTGATTGCGCTGCCAATTTGGTAAAATTCAGCAAACAGGCGCGCGGTTGGGGGCGGGCCGTTTCCACAAAAAAACAGGGACACGGAGTCCCCGTATCCCATTACATTTCTTCAAATAGAGAATAGATGTCGATTAAGACTCCAAAGCTTAATGCACTTTCGCCGCCCAGAATCGTGTAGTCATACGTTCCTTTTTCTACTAGATATTCTTTAGTGACTTGCGGAATTTCATGTGTTTTTACAAGCAAGATCGGTTCATATAAAAATGCCGCCAGGACAGATCCGGATAAGGCATCTGCAAAATTTTCCCCTGTCGCAAGGAAGGCAGCATCCCCTGAAACATCAAACTCTTTCGCAACGTTTACAGAGGTTTCATAACGGTTCAAACCTGTGATTCTGGTTGCTCCCGGAAGTTCATTTTTCACACTGATACTGATCGCACTCGGTCCGCCGATGGCATAGGTTTCACTGACGCCCTTCAGAGCAGCCTTTGTCGGATCCGGCAGTTCATCCTTTTTTGTCAGCAAAATAGGCATTCCAAGGGCCGCCGCATATGGGGCCGCCGACAGAGCGTCCGGATAATTCCCGCCATCCACAACCATAGCTTGGTCATATCCTTCTAATTGACCGGCTATCTTCGCTGCCGTCTCATAACGGTTTGCTCCGGCAATTCGTTTAACGGTCAACTTCATTGTATTCCGCAAATAATCCTCCACCGACTTTGAAATCGCATTTTCCCCACCCAGAATGGTAACGGTGGAAGCGCCAAGGCGGTCAATCTCATATTCAATCGTCTCATGAAGCTTATCCTTTGGGTTCAATAAAATGGGGGCATCCAATTGATATCCCAATGGTGCGCCTGCCAGCGCATCTGGAAACGTAATATCCCTTGCAATGATGACATTTTCCGCCCCATCAGGCCATCCCGTTTGAGAAACTGCCACGCTTGTTTCATAACGGTTGTTTCCCGCAATTCTTTCAATGGATAAGTCATGCTCCTCATAAGCCACCGGCGTCCAGCCGTAGCGGGCATCTGAACTTTTCCCATCCCTCTCCGTTACTTCCACGTAGAAAGACCTGATGACACCAGGCTCTGAAGGACTAAGGTCAAACTCAAGAAGCTGATAAGAATCATGAACGTCCGTAAAAGTTGGTTCCAGCTGATTGTGATTATGGTCGAACAGCTTAAATTGCGGCTGTATTCCCGGGTCGACATCCACATCGATTAACAGTTTGTTAGAATCATCATGAATATCAAAGCTATATGTATCAATGTCCTGTGCTGCTTGAAACTTTCCTTTCATATATTGTCCTGTTTCCATGCCAGTGGCATTAGAGACAGAGTTATTCGGCTCAATTTCATCCGCGCCATAATCCGGCACCCAGTAATAAGCCTCCGCTTTTTGATAAGGTCCGAAAACCGCCGTGACTAACAAGAATGATAAAACATAAAAAGTCCATTTCTTCATTATACAAACCCCTTCTATAAAACTATCAAAATATTACATTCCGACTAGTTAATTATAGGGTAATTTACTTTTTCTGGCTAGGCTGTTTTGGATTGGAGTGCCCTGATGCAATGGGAAGAATCCCTTGGTAATGCTGTAACCACAAAAAGGGACAAGGAATTCGGCATCCCTGTCCCTTCGACATATTTCCCCGGAAATTGTTGGAATTTTTGTTGTTTATATTGTGTTTAAAGCCGGGTAATAAGTGTATATAACAAAACTAGGCCAAAAAGCAGTGCAATTCTTCATCGAGAAATCACATAAAGAACCTAATAAAGGAGCGATTTTTATGAAGATTAAAGTGAAAAGCTGGAGAATGCTTACGCTGCAGGATAAGATGTTCATTTTAAAAGCAATCAGCCAACGGTCACAATTGAAGCAGAGTGCCTGAAGGAAAACCATTGCCCCTCACGTTTAAGGCTGGCCTAGTTCATAATTTTTTTACACCTTCGAAAACTCTCCAATCAATCAGTTCCTATTATTTATGAAAGCTTGGCCTTCCAATGGCATCCAAAACATAGTGTGGGACAAGGAACCTTGCTGTCATCAGCGGGTCAACGATTTGTGAAATTTGCGATTGGCCGGCGGCGCTGAACAGCATGGTGATTTCATTCAGCGATAGATCTGTCTGCGGCAGGAGCGTATCGACCATGATTTCAACTGCACTCTTTGCTGCTTCATCCACTGTTTCTTTAGAAACGAGAACGGCAATCCCTTCATTGTTTTCGACAAACGGATACGGGATGGATGAACCTTTCACTACCTCCAGAGTGACAGTTACTTTTCCGGCTATTTCAATCCCTGATACACTGATCTCCCCGTCACCCATGGCTGCATGAAGGTCACCCAGACCGAACAATGCTCCTTCCTGGAAAACCGGCAAGTACAATGTGCTTCCCTCTGCAATCAATTTCGTATCCATGTTGCCGCCGTGAGGTCCCGGTGTTCCATTGGAAACGGCGCCTTCTTCAGGTGCAACGCCAATGACTCCAATCATCGGATTGAGCGGGATCTTCAATTTTTCATTGAACACGGCATGATTTTCTTCAATTGAAATCATTTTCACCTCGGACTCCTCGATTCTGTGCCCCATCACACCAAGACCCGGTTCCACCATCATGACTCCTTGATCGGCCAGCTCAATCTTTTCGATTTTAACTTTTAAAATATCGCCAGGCTTAGCTTCTTCTACATAAATTGCGCCAGTTGCCGGGTTGATCTGATCCCAGTCCAACGCCTTAAGCTCTGTGTCTTCTGATGTTATCTGGTCCTGAAAACAATCGCATGTTTCAATCGCAAGAGTCATGCCTGATTTTACTCTTTGTGAGATGCTGTTCTCTTTGTTGAAAGCATAGAAAATTTGATCCTTCGGAATTGTTAACAAGGGAATCCCTTCTTTCCTTTTTTTATATTAATTTTGGCTGCCTCTGGTTAAAATCCCTTCATTTTGATTACTATTGGGAATAAAGGAGGCTTTGACTTAATGGAACTCAAAAGTATTATAGGAAATATTATAAAGGATTCAGAAAAGTTTAGACAATTAAACGCTGCCAAACTAACTAAAAGTGTGGAAATCGATTATACTGCACCGACTAATGGCTATGTATATCAGTTGAAGGTTTCATTAAAAAGAGCCAAGCCTCCCATTTGGAGAAGAATCGTTGTGCAGGACCGCATCACCCTTCATCAGCTTCATAGAATCATCCAAACCGCCATGGGATGGACAGACTTATCATCATATGATTTTCATTTGGGAAATGTCATTTTTGAACCGGAGTTGATAGAGGAGGAAGATTTCGGTCTGCCGAATTTCAGGGAAGCCCATGACTCCAGTAAGGTGCTGCTCGGAAATGTTCTTCAAAAAGAGGGGCAGAAACTGAATTATACTTATGATTTCAGGAATAATTGGGAGCATCATGTAGAGCTGGAAAAAATCCTTGATGAGCAAGTAGTTTCGCCAAGATGCTTGAAGGGGAAACGCGCTGCTCCTCCTGAGGGAATCCGCGGAATTGATCATTATCTGCGTATGCTGGAACGGTTGAAGGACAGCGGGCCGGATGATGAGGAGATCAACTTTTATCGGGAGATCCTAGAGGGACTTGATCCAGAACATTTTGACCTGGACGAAACGAATCATCTCCTGCAGGAAATGGTTTTAGAATAGGACCTTTTTCGTTTTGATATCCCTTCCTCCTTTTCAACGTTTATTCCGTTTCTCAACGGGAAACTACTTATTGAACATAAGACATCTGAAAGGAGAAAATAAATTGAAAACATTCCGTGTCGATTTTCATTTTGATAAAGAAAACACCGTGTCTTTTTTTATAGAGGAGGAACGTACAGAAGCAACCGTTCTTCATAAAATTTTCGGAAATGACTCCGATCACTTTGTATTTAAGGAAGATGGCGTTCTATACAGGATTCAATTAAAAAAAGTTACTCATGTTGCTGTTTCAGAGGTGCAGGAGTAAGAGTGAGCAGTCTGGCATGCGGCCCAGACTGCTTTTTTTAATTCATATTGGAAACGACTTGGTTTCTTCCATTCCTCTTTGCTTCATATAATGCTTTGTCCGCCCGGTTCAATAAGGTATCGAGAGTATCATCATCTTGTGATTCAGTTACACCGAAACTTGCCGTGAGTGTGTAGATTGTTTCGAATTCATACTCGGCAACATGATTTCGGATTTTTTCTGCGAGAAAGTTCGTATCATAGACATCTCTATTTTTGGCAATAATGATGAACTCCTCTCCTCCCCAGCGTCCAAAAAAATCGGTTTCTTCCAGCAGTTTTTTTATAACGTTTATAAACTCTACCAGCACTTTATCACCTGTGCTATGACCATACTCGTCATTGATTAACTTAAAGTGGTCGACATCCAGATATATTATGGACATCGGCTGTTTGGAGTCCAGAGCTCTCAGAAGCTCCTCATCGATTTTTCTTCGGTTTGGCAGGCTGGTGAGATAATCAGTGTTAGCCAATTCATCCAGCACTTCAGCTTTGATGTATCTTTGTTTTACCGTCTGTAAAAAGAACAACGTTATGATGAAGACAAGGTTGGCGAAGAAATACTGAATCAACATGGGTGCTGCGGAAGTATCCACAAGATCGGGCAACTTATAAATCCCCACACCTAAAAACCAGATATAGGTGGAAACCATTGTAATAAGAGCCCACCTGATGTTTAATAGGAAGAACAGAAACATATAAAATAGGGGCATCCAAAATGTGAAGGTCCCCAGGCTCATAGTTTCTTCAAGTTCATAGTTGACTACGTAAGTGAATTTCACCGCGCTCACTATACAGATGGAGATAATCATGAATTTCTCTGCTCTTTCTATCCATTCCTTCTTGAAAAAGACGATAAAGGAACAGACGATATAAAGGAGAACCAGGAGTGGAAGAACTACTATATTGATTCGATTCGGCGCAGCCGAACGGCTTTCTTCATATAACCCCAGGCTTGAGACGAAAAGAAAAATAGGTACCAAAACAGCATAGAAACGATATTTTAATTTTTGAAGTGACAGCGGCATTGCGTTTGTCATAGTCATTCTCTCCCTATTCCACTAATGTAGCGCAAATAAAAAAACGCACTCAAAGAGGGCGCAATACCGTGATGTGCAACTGGCTGGCGTATCCTTATCGGATGGTAGCCCCTGTAGTTTTGCGTCCCAGCCTTTCGACTGATTTGCCTAAATATCCCAAATAGTACTTATTACCTATATTACACCGGAATTACTTGTAATTCAAGACATTAATGTGCACTTTAACACATTAAAGGAGTGGGGGACAGTCCCCCACTCCTTTAATGCGATAAAGCGCATCAGTATACGTTAATCAGTAATAAAAATTTCCACTAATATTTTTATTGTTTTTTTGCTATAATAGTAAATCGTAAGAGAAATGGCATCTGGCATTTATATCTTGCAAATATAAATCGATAGGTGGAAATGAATATGAGCGAAACTAAACCATACAGAGTCCTTCTGTACTACAACTATGTAACAATCGAGGATCCTGAGGCGTACACAAAGTACCACAAGAAGCGTTGTGAGGAAATGGGCCTTAAAGGACGCATTCTGATCGCGAAGGAAGGGATCAACGGAACGGTTTCCGGTACGATCGAAGCGACAGATCAATATATGGAAATGATGAAGAACGATCACCGCTTCCATGATACGGTTTTTAAAATTGATGAAGCGGATGAGCATGCTTTCAAGAAGCTTAAGGTAAAACATCGTCCGGAATTGGTGACTCTTCGCCTTGAAGATGATGTCAATCCACATGAAATCACTGGCGAATACCTAAACCCGAAAGATTTTTATGAGCAAATTCAACGTGATGATGTTGTCTTGCTTGATGCTCGAAACGATTATGAATATGATTTAGGACACTTCAGAGGAGCGATCAGACCGGATATCGAAAACTTCCGTGATCTTCCTGACTGGGTCCGTGAAAATAAAGAAATGCTTGAAGGCAAAAAGGTTATCACTTACTGCACAGGCGGAATCCGCTGTGAAAAATTCTCAGGCTGGTTGAAACGTGAAGGCTTTGAGGACGTAGCTCAGCTGCATGGTGGTATCGTCACTTACGGTTACGACCCTGAAGTTCAAGGCGACCTTTGGGACGGACAGCTTTATGTATTCGATGAAAGAATCGCTGTTCCTGTAAACCGCAAAGAGCATGTGGTTGTCGGTAAAGACTACTACACTGGCGAGCCTTGTGAGCGCTATGTGAACTGTGCTTACCCGCCATGTAACAAGAAAATCCTTTGCTCTGAAGAAAACGAGCATAAATATATGAGAAGCTGCTCTCACGAGTGCCGTACTCATGAAGAGAACCGCTATGTGATGGAGCACAACCTTTCTGAAGAAGAAGTAGCAGAAAGACTAAGAAGAATCGAAGAAGAAGACGGCGTAAAAGCCTGATATAAATGGAAAGCTTGAGGACTTAGGTCCTCAAGCTTTTTTAGTTTATTAACGCATCACTGCAGCGGGGGACAGTCCCCCGCTGCGGTGATGCGTTAATGCACTGGGGGACTGTCCCCCAGTGCTTTAAAGAGGTAAAGCGGTTAGGATTTTTTTGAGGATAATCGGTTTAGAACTTTTGTCACGGGGTATCTACTATAACGAACATAGGTACATTATATAGAACAAATTTAGACACTTCTCAACACAGATATTACATACTATAGCAATTTTCTTGAAGGTTTATGAGTGTATTTGTAGACAAGGGTAAATAATTCTGCTAAACTCATCGACAAATAATGTTCTTATTAAAGAACAAAACAACCCCTTTCTTACGTTTATCTTCTTTCTCTCGTTGTTCTTTATCAAGAATCCACTCAGCGAGAATTTTTTATATCTAATTTGTTCTTAATAAAGAAACCCACACAGGAGGCAGAAATATGAAGCTAAAACTAAGTATGTTGATAATGTTTGCACTCCTTCTCTCCGGCTGCAGTGTCCAAAAGGAATTCTTCGAGGATCTGACCCAGACCTCCCAGCCTAAAGCAAAAGCAGAAGAAATCGCTAAAACTCCGCCAAAAAACCTCAAGGAAGAGTGGGAAGAGAAAACCAAGATTGATGGCTGGACATTGGTCTGGCATGATGAGTTTTCTGAAGAGGCGTCGATGACCAACTGGAACGAGCAGGACTGGCCTTCCGATAAAAACGAAGAACTTCAATACTACTCCCCTTCCAATGTCGAAGTTAAGGATGGCCACTTAGTCATCGAAAGCAAAAAGGAAAAATTCAGAGGCCGGGAATACACTTCAGGAGCGGTTACAACCGAAAATAAATTCCAGTTCCGCTACGGAATGGTTGAAATAAGAGCCAAGCTCCCGCAAGGCAAAGGACTTTTTCCCGCCTTTTGGATGGTCCCGAGTGAAGAGAATTGGCTTCCTGAAATCAACATCATGGATTTCCTCGGCCAGAATACCAACGAATATCATCAAGTCGTTCACTGGGAGAACGAGGACGGTGAACGGATGAGGGACTATTCTCAATATATTAGCGAACAGATTGATTTTACGAAGGAATTTCATAATTTCGGTATTATCTGGGAACCGGGCAAATTAACCTGGACACTCGATGGCAATGTCGTGTTTGAAACAGAGAAGCTCTCTCCCGACATGCCGATGTATCTTTATTTGAACACCGCAGTTGGCGGAGACTGGCCGGGAGATCCGGACCCGAATGAAAAGTACCCTAAAGAGATGCTGATTGACTATGTGCGCGTCTACCAGCAGCAGGTTTTTCAGCAGCAAGAATAAGGAGGAATAGCCATGACCATGATCTATCTCACCTTTGCCGTATTCTTATGTTTTGTTTTATTCCAGACCATCTATGTAATGATTCCTTTATATAAAAATGAAAAAAAGCATGCAGTCAAAATCTCAAAGAATCATAGTTTTTCCGTCATTGTCCCTGCTTTTAATGAGGAAAAAGTGATTGAGAACTGCATCGAAGGCTTTAAAAATGTAGATTATCAGAACGCAGAACTGATCATCGTCAATGACGGCTCCAAAGATAATACACTGGGGGTTCTAAACGAAACCCTCCATTTAAAGCCTGCACAACGTATGGTCGATACCCGGTTGAAGCACGAGAGGGTCACCGGCTTTTATCAATCAAAGAAGCTTCCCGGCATTTTTGTCATCAATAAGAAGAATGGCGGGAAAGCCGACTCCCTTAACGCCGGGATCAATTTTAGCGAAAACGAAATTGTCGTCACCCTTGATGCCGACAGTATTTTAGAAAAAAATTCACTGAACGAAATGAACGCTGCCTTCCAGAAAAAAGGCGTCCTTGCCTGCGGCGGCAATGTGTTGATTTCACAAGCCTTTAATAAGGATTTGCAGCCGACCTTAAAAGTAAACAGCGTGATCAAGTTTCAATTCCTGCAATATTTATCTTCATTTTATCTTCATAAAAGGGCTCAGGCTGCCATGAATTCCATTACCGTCATCGCAGGGGCATTCGGGGCATTCAGACGGGAGACCCTTTTTGACATCAAGGGCTTTCGTAAAACTGTCGGGGAAGACATGGACATTACGTTAAAGCTTCATCGGTTTATAAAAGAGCGAGGAAAGAAAGAAAGCATCATTTTTGTACCAACCGCCCTCTGCTATACCGAGTGCCCGAGCACATTGAAGAGTATGTTCAAGCAGAGAGTCCGTTGGCAAAAAGCTTTTATAGACTGCCTGATCCATTATCGGAAAGACTACTTCCGCAAGCTTCCAAAGAAATTCTCTGTTTTCTTTTTAGTCGATCAGTTCACGATTGGAACACTCAGTGCTTTTCCTGTGCTGCTGACCCCCATCCTGCTCTATTTTAACGGCGGCCAGCTTGCGTTGCTGCTGATGCTGATGTCAGGGGCATTCCTGCTTTTTGTCTATCAAAGCTTGACCACCATGTTTGTCAGCCATCTTCACGGGCTGCGTTTCTCCAAAACAGATCTGCTGAGATTTTTGATCTTTATGCCGATTGATATTATTATTTTCCGGATGCTGGTCAATCTGTCATTTGTCGTTTACGGGACGCTGTCTTACTTTCACAGCCCCGATTCCTGGAACAAGGTGGAACGTTCAGGGAAAGTCGCTTGGAAAGGAGTCGAAAGAGCATGAAGAACACCTTTGGAAAGACTGCGTTTGCTATTGGTTTTTTAACAGTGCTGAGCATCATCGCAGTCGGATTCAGCATGACGATTGAAGAATATTCCCTGCTTGCAGAAGAGCATGACGGGCTGTTCCCGGCTGAGCAGCAAGTCGATATGGGAGCTTGTGTAAAAGGATCTGAAACGGAAGTGCGATATTTTGAGATTGATGGTGATGCGGCCGACGCCATTCCCATCCTCACTTATCACCGCATCATCAGCAAAAATGACATTGAGGAACATCATTATATAGATGGAAAAATAAATTCAATGATTGTGTATACACAGGAGTTTGCAAAACAGATGGCGTACCTTCACGAGAATGGGTATAAGACGCTGACGATGAAAGAGCTTTACGCCTATTTGAATGAAGAGATTGAGATACCAGATAAAAGTGTGGTCCTGACATTTGACGACGGATATAAAGATAATTATGAGGAAGCCTATCCGATTTTAAAAAAATATGGATTTAAGGCCACAAATTTTGTTGTCACCGGTGCCATCACGAATAAAAGATATGCTTTTTCCCCGGGCCTTTCACAATATTTCAGCATGAAAGAGATGGAGAAGGCCTGCGATGTCTTTGATTATCAAAGCCATACGTACAGCTATCATAAGCGGGATGACAAAAAGCCATTGAATGAATGGGGAGACCACCCTGCCTACCTGGTCTCGAAGTCTCAAGATGAAATCTACACCGATATCAAAACCAGTGTGCACAATCTCAATGGGGAAAATCTAGGATTTGCGTATCCTTACGGTGAATATACACCGGACACCATCCGAGTGCTGAAACAACTGGGCTTCAAAATGGCCTTCACCGTCGTGGACGAAGCGGCCACAAGGGATCACCACCTGTACGAACTCCCCCGCTACCAAATCTATCACGACGTCAACTTCGAAACCTTCAAAGGCTACGTCCAAGAATAAAAAATGGGGGACAGTCCCTTGTTACTTTAACGTAACAGGGGACTGTCCCCCACTGCTTTAGAGTGGTAAAGGATTAGAGTTCGAACTCCCACTCGTCTTTGAGTTTGAGGTAGAGGACGAGGAGGATGTTTTCGAGCTCCTCTTCTGTCTGCCTTTCGACTTCCATGCCGATTTTCGGAAGGATGATTTCGGCTACCTTCCTCGTCAATACGAGCCGTTGATTCCGCTCGACTCCCGTGAACCGCTGACTGTAGGTTTTCAGGAGCTTCCACTCTTTTGCTCCCAACGATTTCAGTGCACCTTCCTCAATATCAAAGCTGTCCTTGCTCAGCCCTCTTGACTCTATCACTTTTTCTATGGAACTCTTTTTCTTTGCTTTTTTCTTCCTTCTTTCATGGACAACGATAGTTCCTGCTGTTATATCGCCGAGACGCTTGTGCTTTTCATGAAAGAACACCATCAACATGCCGACAAAGTAGTAAGCAGGCAGCATATCTATGATTCTCATCAGATTGCGGATAAAACTTGAAAGCAGCGTGATGCTCTGACCGTTGTCCTGGATGACCCGGATGCCAATCAGTTTTTTCCCCAAAGTCCTTCCGCCTGAAAAAAACTCATAAGCTAAAAAATAGCCCCAGTTGATCACAAACAGCGCCACAACAGCGATGGCAAGCGTGCCGGAATGGAAGGCCTGCGCTTCAACAAACGGATTTTCCGTCTGCAGATTCATAATCCACACCAGCCCGAGAACCACCAGGATATTAATGATGGTCAGCAGGACCTGGTCAATCAAAAATGCAGCAGCCCTGCTCCCGAGCCCGGCCGTTTGGAACTGAAGAGACACATACTCGGGCGTCTTTATATCAACTTTTTCCTCGTGCATATTTGATTCCTCATTTCCTCAATTTTGTACTATAATAAAGATGACGGAACCATCCAAAAATTACATATTTTTCGATAAATCCCTATAAAAGCAGGTGTTCAAATGAACTCAAAACAATTCATCCAGCAGCATCGCACAGAGTGGAAGGCGCTGGAGGAACTGGTTACGACAATGTCCAAAAGAAAAAGCAAAATAAAGGGAGACGATATCGACCGCTTCAGCCGTCTGTATCAAAAAGCCGCTCAGAACCTATCCTACAGCCAGACCTACTATCCTCAAGAAGAAGTCACACCGTACTTGAATGAACTCGTCTCTAAATCTCATAATCTTTTATATCGCGACCAGACATCCAGTTGGAAGCAGGTCCGGCACTTTTTCGGTGTCACTTTCATAGGCCTTTTCCTCGAACAATGGAAGATGATTGTGTTTGCTCTGATCCTTTTTGCCATCGGGGCCGTTGGGAGCTTCTTCTCTGTCGCCGATGACCCGCTTCATATTTATTCCGTACTGCCCGAGAATATGGCCCAGAGCTTCGACCCAGAGAGCCTCGGTGAAAATGAAGGTGAAGTCGATGCCCCGATGATGTCCGCCAGCATCATGACAAACAATATCCAGGTGGCGTTCCTGGCATTCGCTGGGGGAATCACTTTTGGCATCCTGACCGTCTATCTGTTGATTTATAATGGCATCATCGTTGGTGCGATTGCCGCCCTTTTCTGGCATTATGGTAAAAGTTATGAATTCTGGGCATACATCGTGCCTCATGGGATGATCGAGCTTACCGCGATTTTCATTGCCGGCGGTGCAGGCCTGCTCATGGGCTACAAACTATTTGCACCAGGACGCTACTCACGCGGCTATCAATTAAAGCAGCAGGCTAAACGTTCTGTCCTGCTGCTTCTCGGAACGATTCCGCTGTTTGTCATCGCCGGAATCATTGAAGGATTCATCACCCCTTCGACTTTATCATTGGAAGTGAAGTACCTGATTGCCGGGTTGACGGTGGTTGGCTTGATCCTCTACATTCTGATTGGATCCATGCTGCTGAAGAAAAAACCTAAAGCAATCCCCGGTTCATAATATCGATATAGTGAGAAACGGCAGCCGCTGCCAGCTTCTCTTCCCGGGCCTCCGCCATTTGGAGGCCTCTTTTTTCCCACTTCACTTTTTCCCGTTTCTTGATCAGCAGCTGTTTCTGGGCCATGCTCTTGACCATCGTCTTTTTCACAGAATCCGGTTCATCGGCAGCCCGGTTCAAGAGTGTCCGGTCCTCTATTCCAAGCATTAAAAATAAGTGCCGCTGGCGGAGACGGTGAAGGTAATTCAGCGCTCCGCCTTCATGCAGGAAGGAGCCGACATCACTGAACAATAATAGCAGGCTGCGTTTTTTCTGAACGGTCTGCAGATAGCTTAAAACCGCTGCATAGTTTGATTCCGCGGAATCCACTTCCAGATTGTAAATGCTTTGAAGGATCGTCTGCAGATGGGCCATTCCTTTGGCAGGCGGAACGAAGACTTTGACGTCTTTTGAAAAAGCCAGGACGGAAACATAATCACCCTTCTGCAAAGCGGCTGCACTGACTGTCAGCGCCGCTTCCAACGCTCTTTCCAGGCGATTTCCTTTCGTCAGCTCCGCCCCCATCATCCGTCCGCAGTCGATCAAGACCGTAATGTACTTCCCGTGTTCCGGTTCATACTCATTGGTCATGACCTCGCGGAGCTTGGCTGTCTGACGCCAGTTGATCATCCGCGGATCATCCCCGACGGCATAATTTCTTATTTTCGAAAACTCCCCTGCCCCGCTCTTCATCTTGCGGATCTTCAAGCCCTCATACAGCAAGAACTGCTGGGCATCTTCAAGGAATCTCTTCGTGTCCGTGAGGTCCGGGATGACTTTGACGTTTTCTTCTGTTGTAAAGGTCTTCTGTTTTTCCCATAAGCCAAGTCTGCTTCGGTACCGCAGGTAAAGTTTATCAATGGAGTACTGACCCCTGACCGGTGCCGCTGTTTTATACAAAAACGAAGACGTCCCTTCGCCTGCAGAAGCTTTTAACGGTAACGGCCTTTGAAAGGATTGCGGAAGGCCGTCAACGATTTTATAGGAAAAACTTCTTGGAGAGCGGCTGGTGATCCCCACCTGGACATCATACTCCAGCGCTCGCTCCATTTCCTCCGGCATCTTCCTTGTCACAGAAATCTCTTTTTTCCTGGGTGACATGGTCAAATCAAGCAGGCTCAATAAAAGAAACACCAAATTAGCAGTGATGACCAGAGCCCAGGAAATCCCGAGGAACCCTCCGAGAAACAAGAGACCCGATAGTACAGCCCACGAAATGAGTAATCTTCCGGTCGGCAGGATTCCCTTATCGCGGAACAGGAACCGCCCCCACAAGTTCTTCAATGATCGTATCAACCGTCGCTCCCTCCAATTCCATGTGCGGCGAGATTTGGATTCTGTGCCTTAACGCAGGACGCGCTGTCATCTTGATATCGTCAGGTGTGACGTAATCCCGGCCAGCCATGTATGCCCAGGCCTGTGCCGCTTTTCCGATCGAGATGGCAGCCCTCGTGCTTGCACCGAAACGGATGGAGTTCGTGTCCCGGGTTTTGCGAACGATTTTCATGATGTAGTCGAGGACGCTGTCGGAAATCGTGACAGCCGAAACTTCTTTTCGAATCGAGGCGAAGGTTTCCGTGTCGAGTGTCGGCTCCACAGAACCCTGGCTAAACACTCCTTCAATGACTGATTTCAATACTCTTTTTTCCTCTTCCAGTTCAGGAAATTCGATGTTCAGTTTAAAAAGAAAGCGGTCCTGCTGTGCTTCAGGCAGCGGGTAAGTCCCTTCAAACTCAATCGGATTCTGGGTCGCCACCACAAAGAATACCTCCGGCAGCTGGTACGTTTCCCCTTGGATGGTCACCTGTTTCTCCTCCATCGCTTCTAAAAGAGCCGCCTGCGTTTTGGCCGGTGTCCGGTTGATTTCGTCGGCTAAAAGGATATTTGTAAAAATAGGTCCCTTCAGCGTTTCGAATGAGCTGTCTTTCATATTGTAGATCGTGCTTCCCGTGATATCGCTCGGCAGGAGGTCCGGGGTGAACTGAATGCGGCTGAACTCTCCTCCCAGAAGGCTTGCCAGCGTGCGGACCATCTGCGTTTTTCCTGTTCCGGGAACCCCTTCGATGAGGACGTGTCCCCCTGCTAAAATCGCTGAAAGCAGCAGTCTCAGGTTTGTTCGCTGCCCTAATATCCGGCTTTCATATTTTTCTAGTAAGGATGCTAGTTCTGGCTTCATCCTTCCTCCACCTCTTTCCTCAATCGATCCAATTTTTTCGACCATAGCAAGTATTCCTGTTTGGTCATTTTTTCTTTATTCAAAACAGCGGTTAAGCCATTGACGAAACTTGTGATTTCTTTTTCCGTGGCCGTCTTCCATTTGCGTCCGAGTCCCTCGGTGCTGTCGGTCCATTCCCTTGAGTAGGCAATGCCCCATTTTTCCTGAAGCAGTAATTTCACATAATCGGCCTGGATGTTCAATGAATCTGCGAATCTCTTTCCTCTGATATACCAGGCTGCAAGAGCTTTGATCCGCTCATCGCTGAACCTTACGTACTCCTCGCGAGCTGTTTCGATCGGGCCAAAGCGCTTGCCCTGATGCCAGAGCCAGAGAAGAATGAGGAGTGCTCCCTGGATTATCAGGATCAGGAACCATTGCGGATACAGCGTGACAACGGATGAAGCACTTCCGCCGCCGTGAATGTATTCGTCAAAAAGAATGGTTTCCGGGTCGGCTTCATTGAAGAGGGACAGGACGAGCGGCAGGTGGTCCTTCTCCAGGATTGTGCTGTTCGTCATCCATTCCGGTGCAATGGCAACAATCAGGCTGCCATCCCCGACCGGGCGTTGAACCGCAACCGCTCCTTCTTCATCCGAGATCAGGACTTCATCGGCAGTCGTTGTTTCGATGCGGATGGGAGCCGGCGTGTAGGTACTTTTTTCTTCGCCATTCTTATCAGTTACTGTTACTGCCTCTTCCTCCTCCTGTTCAACAGGGAGTGTTTTTACATCAAACATGCCATCCGGAACTGTTTTTAAAAGAAGGATGGTATTTCCTTGCTCCATGAACTCCCTGTACTGGCCGGTTTTTTCACTATTGGGGATTGAAAAAGGCTCGACCATCACCAGCAGCTGGTTGTCTTTTGACGTATCTAATAGATTCGGAGAGTGGGTCCAGCGGTCGACACTTCCCCGTTCATTGTCCAGGTATGTATAGATGGCTTTCGTTCCCATCGGGGCGGGTGACCCGGAAACGAAGTCCGGATACTGCTTGGGAGCACGCATGCCGATGAAGTAACTCAGCACAGCGAAGGCAAGGAGAATGACGGTAAAAATTATGAGTTTCGATTTGTTCTTGGCCATCCCTTCCCCTCCTTATGCTTCCATTTCCTGATCGTTTTCTTTGAGCCACTTCATGGCTGTCTCTTTATATGGAATGAATTCCTCCCGCACAATTTCACGCTCACCATAGGCTGCCTCGTCAAACTTCAATGCAAGGGAATAAAATTGCTCCGCCCATTCCTTGTTCACTTTCAAAAGCTCTTCATAATACTCCCAGTTCGTCTTCCACTTTCTTGCCTGGAGCCATTCTTTTTCATGGAAAAAAAGCAGCAGGGCAAGGAACAGGTGGCGGACCGCAAGAGAGTAATTTTCTGCTTCCTCGTGGTTTTGAGACTCTGCCAAGTGCTCCCTGTAAGACCAGTCTTTTTCCGCGAGATGCTGCAAAGGCTTTTGATTGGCGAATTTCCGCTTGTTGATGACATGGCGGGAAACGAGAAAAAGGACGATGGCAAGGGCGGCCAGTCCCAAAATGACGAGGACAAGGGTGATCATCGTACCGCTTCCCTGAGAAACCTGATATTCCGGGAAAAGATTATTGAGCCAGTCGATGACGGTGTCCCTGATTTTTCCCCAGAGACGTTGGAAGAAGCCCTGGTTCTCCCCTTGGTATGCGGTATATTCCCGGTTGTCGAGGATGTCCCGCAATTCGCCCCTGGCACTTTTTTCGTTAAGCAAACTGACTCACCTCATTTGCAGCGGCGGGCGCCTGATTTCTTCACCAGGCACCCTTACCGCTACTCTTGTTTGTAATCCTCGATCATTTCCTGCAGGTCTTCCGCTTCGTTTCTTGATTTCAGATCAAAGAACATGACTGCCAATCCGACGGACGTGATGATGGACGTCACCATCGTAACGAGGTTGATGATGATGGTATAAAGGACACTGTTGCCCAGCGCGAGGCCCAATGTCAATTCGAATGCCCCTGTTATCACACCCGTGATCAGCATCAGGACTATGAAAACACCGAACGCGACCCAGCCGCGGCCTTTGGAAAGGTTCCAGCTTCTCCCGATTCCAGGAGCCACTTTGTCAATCGTGACAACCCCGATGTAAAAACTCCAGCGTGTAAGGAGATATCCAATCCCGACTGCTGCTGCAAGGAGTACTAGAATCATCATTAAGATGATTACAAGAGATCCTGCGAAAGATCCTTCCGTAAAAGCACCGCCAAACCCTGCGATAAAGAAGCCGCTGAACCCGATGACCATAATTGGGACCACAATCATGCCGAAGACAATCAAAAAGTATACAAGGCTGCTTCCAATAAGCGGCCAAAAGCGTTTGAATGCCTGCTTGATGGCAATTCCAGCTGTGAAATCTTCACTCTTTCTGATGTGGTTGACACCAATGAAGATGGCCGCACCTGCAATAATCGTGAGAACAGTGCTGGCGATGCCGAGCAGTGCTGATGCAATCCCCGCACCCACGCCGGCTGCTGAGAACGGTTCCGCCTGTGCTGTTCCATCTTCAAAGCTGGTAATAAATTGTTCAAACCAGTCTCCTCCGGTTCCGGTTGCCCTGAAAAAACTGGCTCCAGCCATCAATTCAACTAATGCCTGAAGCAGGTAAATCGGCCCGAGCAATATAAGAAAAATCATGAAAAAGTCTACAAACTTGTTCTTGCTCAGACGAAAAGTCTGATCCAAAATCTCGCCAACCCTTTTTGGCCTGTTAAGCTCTGAATTCATTCTGTTATCCTCCCAAAGTAAAATCACAAAAGATACTCAATATAATGACTATTTTATCATTTTTACTGGATAAAACGACCAACTATATGTAATTAATTTGTATTCCCGCTTTAACACTTCACCACGCCGGGGGACAGTCCCCCGCCGTGCTAATGCGTTAACGCGGTGATTGAGTGGGGGACTGTCCCCCACTGGCTTAACGCGTTAGTCCATTAAACAAAATATGACAATCCACTTTGGAATCTATGCTATGATATTTTACAAATATAGAAGTAGTTTGAATTTTATAAATAGTTGAGGTGGAATGATGGATCAAAAGATAGTCGATCAGCTGACTGAATTATTAGGCCAGGATAAAGCGAGTACAAGCGAAGGGGATATGTACCGCCACAGCCGGGATGAATCTTCCCATCCTCCTGTGGAACCGGATGTCGTCGTCTTCCCGGACAGCAAGGAAGAGATCGTCGGAATCCTCAGCATTGCACGGGAAAACGACCTTCCCGTCACTCCGTTCGGAGCAGGTTCCGGGCTGGACGGCCATGCCATTCCGATCAAAAAAGGGATCTCCATCAATTTTGAAAGAATGAACAGGATTCTTTCCTTTAACCCTGAGGATTTGACGGTTACGGTACAGCCGGGCATCACCAGGAAACAATTAAACAAATCGATCAACCGGCATGGACTGCAGTTCCCGGTAGACCCTGGCGCGGATGCCAGTATCGGCGGGATGGTCGCCACCAATGCCAGCGGCACTACCGCCGTCCGCTACGGTTCCATGCGGGATCAGGTCCTCAGTCTGGAAGTCATTTTAGCTGATGGAACGGTCATCAATACAGGCAGCCGGGCGAAAAAATCATCCAGCGGATATAACCTGAATGGTTTATTCGTCGGGTCGGAAGGCACTCTCGGAATCATTACGGCCATCACTCTTAAACTTCACGGGATACCAGAACATACCGTGACAGCCCGCTGTACGTTTAAAACTCCGGGAAAATGTGCGGAGGCTGCGCAATCGATCTTAATGAGCGGAATCCATGTTCTGCGCATGGAGCTTGTCGATGCCCCCAGCATCAGGCAGGTCAACTTAACGGGAGAACATTCCTTTCCTGAAGAACACTCTCTCTTTTTGGAATTCTCAGGGACGGAAGCTTCGGCTGAGGAGGATGCCAGGCTGACGAAAGAATTGGTTCTGGAGCATGGAGGAGAGAATTGGGAGCGGGCAAACAGCACGGCAGAAAGCAAAGAGCTGTGGCGCGCCCGCCACGAACTGGCCTACTCGTTCCGCCATTTGAAGGGAATGGCCAATTCTGGCGGGGATGTCTGCGTGCCCATTTCGCAGCTGGCAGAAATGGTGGTATTCGCCCGGGAGCTCATAGATAAAAGCGGGCTATTAGGAGGAGTATTCGGCCATGTCGGGGACGGGAACTTCCATACTCTTGTAGTCTATGATCCTAATAATCCTGACCAGGTGGCTGCTTCTGCCCGGATCAATGACCTGGTTGCTCGGAAAGCAATTGAAGTCGGAGGAACCTGCACCGGTGAACACGGAGTCGGCCTGGGTAAGATGAAGTACCAGGAACTCGAGCATGGACCAGCTTTAGCTGTCATGAAATCAATTAAGCAGGTGCTCGATCCCGAAAACAGGTTGAACCCTGGCAAAATCTTCTCCTAATGATTGGGGACAGTCCCCCATCGCACTAATACGTTAACGCGGTGAACTACCAGGGGACTGTCCCCCGCTGCTTTAAAGCATTAAAGCCACCTACATCCGATCAGGATACAAAAAGAGTGTGCTTTCACCCCCGAAGCACACTCTTTCTCACAATTATTTACTTAATATTCCTGCATTCCCACCGGCTCCAGTTCCAGCTGCTCTGATGTAATCAAAATCATAGTCCCTGAACCATTCTTCCACATTGTAGTCAATGGCACTTCTTCCGCCGAGGATGGTGAAATTATTAATGCCTGCCCGCCTCACTGCAGCAGCAGTCTCAGCAGTGATAAAGCTATTTTTCACGAGCAGTGTCGCCGCACCATTTTTAGCGGCCAATACCGAACCGGTCAACGCATCGGCAAACTCATAGCCTGTTGCAACAAATGCCTTGTTAGAAGGAAACAGCTGCTCCGCAATCGCCGCTGCCGTTCCATACCGGTTATCCCCAGCATATCTCACTGGATTGACCAGCTCCGAATATACGGCATCCTGGATGACTCTTTCTCCACCGATTACTAGTGTTTTCGATCTCCCTGCCAATGCTTCTTGAGTAGCTGCAGGTAATTCGTCCTCTTCAGTCAACAAAATCGGATACCCTTTTTGAGCAGCATAAGGCGCGATTGCCATGGCATCCGGGAACCCTCTCCCATTCGCTACAACAGCCGGTCCAGCGTCATCGCCAAGACGAGCCGCTATTTTCGCTGCCGTTTCAAACCGGGTGGAACCGCTTATCCTCTCGACCGCATAGCCTAATGAAGCTATGTCTTGTTCGACTTCGCTCGGTACCGCGTTCGGACCACCCAGGATGATGACCTTTCTTGCATCCAATCTTTCCAGCTCATCTCGTACTTCAGGAAGCAATTCACCTTTTCGATTCAGGAGAATCGGAGCATCCATTTGATAGGCTAGAGGTGATCCGGCCAGTGCATCCGGGAATTCGTCTCCCCTTGTAAGAATGACAGAATCCGCTGTATCCCAGCCTTCCTGAGAGATTTCTATTGCTGTTTCATACCGGTTTTCTCCGCCAAATCGATTGGCAACCTTTGCTTCCATATTAATTTTATGAAAAAAATTATACCGCTCCTGATAGGATGTAATGGTCTCACTGTAATATCCTTTATTTTTTAAATAATCCAGAACCTCTGGAAGGGCCTTCAACGTTTCGTACTGATCGTGAAATAAGATGACAGGGATCTCGCCATTTCTTTCCGCTTCTTCTACTTTTTCAATAGTATAAGACACAATTTTATCCCTGTCCTGCCAGTCCCAATCGAGAGTATCAACGTTCCAGTCCCACATCTTAAATCCGGCTTCAATCATCGCTTCCCGATATTGCTCTTCCATATCCGGGATGCTTCCGTAAGGTACACGTACAACGCTGGTCTTTTCTCCTGTAATATCTTCTAAAGTTGAAACGCATAACTGCATCTCATCGACTGCACTTTGGGGAGATTCATAGAATTCATCCCTTTCATGCGTCACCCCATGGCAGCCAAGTGCATGCCCATCCTCTTCCATTTGGCGGACAGCACTTTTGTACCGATTCATATTCGGTTCCAACATAAAAAAAGTTGCCTTCATATCATAATCATTAAACACATCCAGAAAATCGTCCGTATAGACCGTGGGACCGTCGTCAATCGTTATGTATACGGGCCTTTCATCCATTTTTGCTTCAGCCTCACCAGGCAATTTCAAACTGACTAATGAACAAATCAAAATAAAGAGTATAATAGGGTAATTTTTCATGAGCTTCCTCCTTCAAAAAATCATAGTAAGATAGACTCATTTCCTTTTACCCTAATACTTCATCTTTATGCTTTAAAAAGAAATAAATAATCTATTTTAAAGAACACGCAAATCTGTAATCACCGAATGGCAGCTGAACCTATGACAATCCTGCTTAAAAAGTAAACCATGAGAAAGGCCATGACCCCCGCCATATCATACATCACATCCACCAGGCACCCCGTTCTTGAAAAAAACAGCTGTGCGATTTCAGTAAAAAATGCAAATGGCCATGTAACATAAATAACAGCCCTTAGGCTATTGAATAAAGCCATCAATAGGAAGGACAATATAAAAAAACTAACCGCATGTCCAGATTTCTGTGCAATATAAAATGGATCACTGTAATGAAAGGAACGATATTTAAAGAAGCTCAGAAAGTCCGGCTGGCTGGTCACTAAGAACCTGATCTGCTGATGTTCGATGAAATCCGAAAAACTCGCTGTACAAGTCATGATAAATAGCAAACTTAAATACAAAAAAACTATCAATATCCGCAAGATGAATCCCTCCCGTTCATCATTCTTGCCAATAATTGATAGTTGTATTCCGCTTTACCGCTTTAAAGCAGCGGGGGACTGTCCCCCACTGCTTTAAAGGGTTAAAGTAACATGCCTGTTTTCTGCTCTTCTTTTGCTGCCGGTATGGTTACGGTGAAGGCTGTTTCCTCCGGACTTGAAGTGCATACAATGCTGCCCTCATGTTTCTCAACCAGCTTGCGGCAGATATACAGCCCGATTCCCGTTCCCAGCTCTTTTGTCGTATAAAATGGTTCAAAAATTGCTTCAACCGTTTCTGCGCTGATCTCCGGACCATTGTTTGCCACTTTAATATGAATCTCGTCATTTTCAAAAGTACAGCTGATTGTAATCTTCCTGTTACCCTTCACCTGCTGTAAAGCATCGATAGAGTTCATGATCAAATTCAGGAAGACCTGCCTGAGCTCTTCTTTATTGCCTTTAATATAAACCTGCGAGTCCAGATGGGATTTCACCTGCACATCCCCGTCTACCAAACTCGGATAAAGGAACTCGATCAATTCTCCCAGCAAAGAAAACACAAGAAATTTCTCTTTTTTGCTTTCTATGATCTCTTTCCTTGAAACATGCAGGAATTGAGAAATCCGGTAATTCAGCTGATCCAGTTCATGGCTCATCACATCCAGGTAAGGCAGCTCGGGATAATCATACTTTAACAACTTTGTGAAACCGATAATGGAGGTTAAAGGATTCCTGAACTCATGGACAAAGCTGGAGCTCATCTGCCCAAGGATCGTCAGCCTTTCTTTATGGGTTTGATCGATATAATTCACTTTTTCCTTAAGCTGCTGTTCTTTGATCTCTGTATAAAATCGTACCGCATAATAGGAAAAGCGGTCGAAAACTCCATTGATTTCTTCCAAATACGGCCGCAAATCCTCAATCCTTATGCCGGAACTTCCGACCCACTTGATGATTTCGCTTCTCCCGGCATTGACGTTAAAAACAAACTCACTGATATTGGTATTGGCCTCAACTCGTTCCTGCGCAACTTTCTGCGCTAGTACTTTGATCTCATCATCACTAAGCGGATTCCTTATTGCACGCTTGACCAATTCAAACATCTGTAATCCATTTTTCATGACTTCTTCTATATATTTATCGTTTTCTGCTATTACAACCCTATCTCTCCAGCTCTGTAAAAACTCCTGGAAATTCTCCTCAAGAAACAATGCCAGCATTTCAGAAGTTGTTGTCATTCAGCCCCACCCTTATGATCATTCTTTCTCTTAATCATATCAAAAAGTAGAATGATTTTTCGGAAAACTTTCCTTTTTTTATTATAAAACAGTGCTAAAATAATAAAAAGGAGGTGAAATTTGGAAAAATATCTTCCGTAACACCTTGCCCCTCTTCATCCCTCAACCCCTTGAAAAATAAATGACTTGGAGGTCCCCCATTTGACTTCATCAATTACAAAGCACCCTTTGACCGATGATGATTTTTTCCAAAACAGGGAAAAGCTAAAAGAAGACATTCTAACCTTTTATAGCGAAAGAATCCCCGATATACTTAAAGTACTTTATGAAACTGCCCGGTTTGAAATGCGCATTAGAAATCTTGAACCCCTATTCGACTCTCCTTTTCACTACCGTTTTATAGAAGACTATGGGCTGAATCTTTTTGTAGATGGATTCCTATTTTCTCTTTACTCCAAGGCCAATCTGTTGAATGAATTTCTAAGAGAAGACATCTCTTCAGAGGTTAAGGAAAGACTGGATAGGATGGCTGCTGACGCCGCCAGAAAATTTGAAGAAAACACTGTCCATTGTTTTACCCTTACTGCTTATAAAATTTTTGAGTTCGGTGTCGAAGCCGGAAAAGAATACACTTTATAAAGAGGTGAAAAAGATGGAAGATAAATTGAATGTCATCTTAGCTAAGTTAGAGAAAATTGATCAACGGTTTGATGAGCAGGAGAAAAGGTTTGATGAACAAGACAAAAAATCCAACGCTCGCTTTGATGAACAGGACAAGAAGTTCAATGCCAGATTCGATGAACAGGATAAAAAATTCACCGTCCGGTTTGATGAGATCAATGCCCGACTGGATAAACACGATAAAGCCTTTGCAAAACAGGAGAGTAAATTTGACAGGATTGATAATCGGCTTTCCAATTTGGAAACTGGCCAAGGTGAAATTAAGGATATTGTCAAACGGATTGAGGTCAATCAGAACAAGGATGTCATTGCTCTTTTAAAAACATTCAATACCAAGATAGACTCCCATTCAGAGGTACTGAATAAGAGATTATTTCAAGCTGAAACGGATATTAATAAATTATCAAGGAAATAAAGAAAAAGACGAGTCCTCGAAAATATGGGGACTCGTCTTTTCTTATTTTCCCAATACGCTGATGAAATCTCTCAAATAATCTGGCAGATCCGGCGGCCTTCTGCTTGATATAATATTTCCGTCAATAATGGAAGGCTCGTCCACCCAGGTGGCTCCCGCATTCTCCATATCATCCTTGATTCCCGGAGTGCTCGTCACCTTTTTGCCTTGGAGGATTTTTGCTGAAATCAAAACCCAGCCCGCATGGCAGATTTGCCCTATTGGCTTATTGTCTTCATTCATTTTTTTCACAATATCAAGCACTTCATCATATCTTCTTAACTTATCAGGAGACCAGCCGCCCGGTACAAGCAGGGCATCATAGTCATCAGGATTGATATCTTTGAAAGATACATCCGAAACAGCCGGCACCCCGTACTTCCCATTGTATTGGTGGCCCTTTTTTTCACCGGCAAGATGAACTTTCGCCCCCTCTTCTCGCAGTCGAAGTACAGGGTACCATAATTCGAGATCTTCAAAGTCATCACTGACCAGTTGAAGTACTTTCTTATCTTTCAGTTTCATCGGATAAAACCTCCTTTGAGTTTGCCCCTTAATTTTCGGACAGAAAAAAGCAGAATGCAAACTTCCCGGCTGCTAGAGATTGTTTTTGGTCAGATAGCGCCAGATTACTTCGCCGATAAATGGCTGCAGAGGAATCATGGTTTGATTCCATTTGATCTTATAGTTTTCATCCGTGACACCTTGTGCAAGCTGCAGGATCGCTGAAGGCGGCAGGGGCTCTTCCAGCCTCTCAAATTGGATTAGCGGCATATAATGCTCCAACTCATCTTCTCCGCTCTTTTCGATTATGCCGGTGCCGATTCCGCGGGCTATTATTCCGTTTCCGTTGCTGTAAAGGAACACCATGTCATTGGCTTCGATATGGTTGATGAGATATTTCCATGGGGAGTAATAAGCGGCAACTTTCTGTTCATCGAGCATTTCTGCTTCATTGTGGGGATTTTAGATTTGTTCGTGTTAACGAGGTAAGCTTTTGGCAAATAGATCATCCTTTCTTTAGTTGTTGAATGGTATGGAATTTTTGTTTAAAAGGGCAGTTGTAAGGAGATTGGCAGGTATTTTAACTAGAGGGCGACGAGGAATTGAGATTTTTCACCTCCTTCCATTCTATTATAATTTGAATTTAACAGAAGGAAAAGTGATTTATTTATGATAGTGTTGTTGGATGTCTTCAAATAAAGGAAAAATTCTCAAGTGAGATGGTTGTTTATGAGGATTTTGATGAGAAGAGGCTTAAGGAAGGATACGGCAACTGGCGAGCATGGTCGGTAAGACTTTAGCCCCTGTAGTTTTGCGTCACCATCTTTCAATGGTTTTGCCTTTATCGGTCATCATTTAAATTTTAATTGTGCTCTTTATCTGAATAAACGTCTTCGAGGGTTGTGAAAGAACTTGATGTAAATTCTATTCTCTTCACACTTAAAAAACTTGATACCTAAGAATTTCAAAGGTGTAAAAATTTCTCTCATATAGTATCCCGGCATACGATTCCCTCCTAATTTACATTTCTTCCATTGAATTTCTAAATCTATGATATAACGTAATGATAGAATTATCTATCAAATTAAAGACAAATAAATCGACAGCAAAATCAGACAAATCCCTTACTGTATCCCATTAACGCAGCGGGGGACAGTCCCCCACCCTATCACCGCATTAACGCATTAACTCAATGGGGGACTGTCCCATTATGCTTTAAAGTGTTAAAGGGTATATTTTCTGTTTGTCCGCTGGGTACTAAAGTATTCTTTTGGGCATATTCCTGAAGTTATATTTAATGTGAAATTCCCTGAAACGCTTATGATTTCGTCCTTTTTTACTTGAATATACTCATTAAGGAGGAATTCCCCATTGTTAGGAATTTGGTAGTATGAAGATACAAATTGTTAGGGAGGTAATAGAGATGCGTGAGGTTGAGATGAAGGTCATTCCGTCTTTTATTGATGATGAGCTGGCGATCGTGTTCCATTTTGATTTCAAGGAATCCCAGATGAAGATTGGAGAAGCGACTGTTTACACGTATAAGCACACTGACTCCCAGGCTAACCCGCAAACGTCAGGTCCAAAAGGGTTCAGAAAGAATAAGTACGCCATTTTAAAAGAATTCGAAGTCATTGAGGACTATAAATCTACAGCATTTAAAAAAATAAATCACTTTCTAAACGTTATTGGCATCTCGGTACTTAGTCAGGAGTTAATTGCATAAATCCATCATAAGCAGCCCCCTTTTCTTTAAAGAGGGCTGCTTTCCTTTGCATTGCAATAAAAAACCATTTATCTATGTTCAGATCTCTGACTTTCGATAAACTGCTTTTCTTCCTTCTTAGACAATACCCCTTCCGCCTTTCCGACCGTTCCTCCCAATAGGCTCCAGATTCTGTTGTGGTCCCGGTCCGCTTCACTGAAGTCCTTTTGGTACCATCTGTTGAGGATTTCCCTGTACGTTTCTTTATATGTATAGTCCCCATAATCAAGTTCATTTAAAAGATAAAGAATTCTATCATCTGTTATTTCATAAAAAGACCATTTCTTTTCCGCCTCAACTTTTTGATGGCTCAACGCATGTATATACTGCTGCATGATATCTTCCTTGATCGGTGAAATAAACGGCTCGCCAAAAGGGTTCTCTTTATCTCCTGTTGGTTGTGTATCTTCTTCACCATCAGCTTTTCCGAGTCCATTATCATCCCAGATGGTCCTTCCACCGCTCTCCCTTTCACTGAAGTAAATGAATACAGAACAGGCGGTAACTGTACCAAATAGCAGGATGATTAGAATAATAAGTGCTCTCTTTTTGGTCGTGGTCATTCGTCAGATTCCCCCTCTTAAATAGACGGCGGTCTATAAAGATGCGTCTCAATCATTTTACACCATCTATTTAAGAAGAACAGGGAAGTCCTCTAGAATCGTTCGACATTATTCAAGGGATTTTCGAGAGTATTCGACAAATATAGAGGAGATACTCACCAACTTTGATAGAATTCCTTGGCGACTTGCACGGTATGTGTGCTTCCTCCTCTGTTTTCTACGTTTTCAAGCAGCATGGCAAGGACGAATTCCGGATTGCTTTGGTCATAGCTGACGAAGAGGCCGTTTTCTGTTCCGGTGGTGCCCTGTTCAGATTTGATTTCAGCCGTTCCGGTTTTTCCAGCTATGGCTCTCCCATCTACTGCTGCTTTTCCGGCGATTCCTTCTGTGACGACTTTTCGCAGATTCGTTTTTAAGAGCTCCGCCTGGTCTTTTGTCAGGAGTTCATTTTTCCAGACTTCCTTTTCCGCTCCATCCAAAAGCAGCGGCTTCATCATGATTCCATCATTGACGATGGCACCGAATGAGTTTGCCAGGTGGAGGACACTCATGAGGATTTGCCCCTGACCATACGCCGAGTCAGCGAGCTGAATCTCTCCTTCGATTTCCCCTTCATTCGCAATTTGCGATGAACGAATCGGATAGGCAAACGGAAGGTCTTCTTCAAAGCCGAAGTTTTTCAAGCCCTGTTGGAAGGTGTCCGCTCCCATATCCAGTCCTGCTCTAGCAAAATAAATATTATCGGAGAATTTAATGGCATCTTCAAGGTCGACAGACGTATCGTCGTCTAAAAACCTTGTTACAAAGTACCCTCCCCACGAGTTATCTTTTTGCCATTGCTTGGCAGGAATCGCATAGGTTTTGGCAGGGTCCAGCTCTCCCGACTTCAACCCGATGGCTGCCGTGATCGGTTTCAGGGTCGATCCTGGGGAATAAGTGCTTGCAAAGCGGTTCAGCAACGGCTTATTCGGATCTTCCTGCAGGGCTGCCCTTTTTTCCGTGGATATTCCCAAACTGAAATCATTTGGGTCGAACGATGGGACGCTCAGCAGCGACAGGACTTCCCCTGTGTTCGGGTCGATGGCTGTGGCCGTTCCCGCTTCATTCTGCATCTGTTCATAGAGGGCCCTTTGCATATCTGCGTCGATTGCCAGCATGATACTTTCTCCATTTTCGACTTCCGTCATGGCGACATTTTGGTTGCTGCCATCCTCTTTTTCAATCGAAATGACCTGGCCATTCTGCCCTCTGAGTTTTTCCTGATACAGCTCTTCCAAGCCTCTTTTACCGATAACGGATTGTCCTGTATATCCCTTTCCTTTCAGTTCCTCCAAATCTTCCGCTGTTACTTTTCCTGTAAAACCAATCAGATGAGCGGTCACTTCAGCATATGGGTAAACCCTCGCATCCACCTCTTTACTGAACAACCCGTCAATGCTGGTCACTTCTACAGCCAGCTCACGATTGTCCAGCGGAATTTTTTTCAAAGGAACAAAGTGCTCAGGTTTTACCCAGCTTTGATTCATTTGGCTGTTGATATATTCAGGTGTGATGTCCAGGAGCCGTGCTGTTTTTTCAATATCTTCAGGAGCGAATTGTTCAGGTACTACTCCAATTTGGTAAGCTTGGCCGTTCATTGCCAGCGGATTGCCGTTTCGGTCGAATATTTCACCTCTTTGAGCAAGGATGGTTTGGATTCTTACCTTATCTCCTTTTTCCAAGTCAGGCAGAATAAGGGACGGTTCCCATTTGAGGTACCAGTTTTCTTTTTCATCTTTCGTTTCCTTAACAAGTTCTACTTCTTTTTTGTACTGTATATCTCCTGCTATGGTGGTCATTTTTATTTCCACAGGGAGTTTGGCATTATCCTTGTCTTCCCAGTCCTGTTCTTCCTCGGGCTCTATGTAGGTAACTTGGAGGTTTTTGACTTCAAGGTCGGTGTAAAGGTCCTTGTAACGTTCGATAAAATCCTCGGTGGAAAAAGTGGTTTTGGCCTTTTCAGACAGGTACTGATTATACATTTTAGCAAAATCCTGTTTGTTCCAGAGGCTGATATACGCTTCTAAACGGTCGTCGGGCTGCGGTTTTTCCTGGCAGCCTGTGATGAAAGTCAGTGAAAGAAATATCAATATAAATGCGAGTTTTTTCATTGAAATACCCCCTTAGTATGCTTTTCCACTATTCTATGTAAGTTATTCCAGATTATTTTAAAAAGGGACCAACCGAATTTTTTTAAAAAAAGTGGTTTAACATGTTGGGAAGGGGGTAGTTAAAAGATAAATAGAAAAAACCCTTCCTGGCGGGGAAGGGTAATCGAACGTTTATTATTAGTAACGAGTGTAACCAGTGATTTTCGGATTCCAGTAACTGTTGCTAAGGCTTGTAATTTCTACGCCTCTGTTACCAGAGTGGATGAACTCGTTGTTGCCAAGGTAGATTCCTACGTGAGAAATTCCCGGCTTGTACGTGTTGCTGAAGAATACAAGATCTCCAGGCTGCGGGTTGCTTACACGTGTTGTTTCATTCCATAGACCAATTGCGTTTGTTCTGCTGACATTCATGCCTGCTTGTTTGTAAACATAGTAAATGAAACCACTGCAGTCGAATCCTGATGGAGCTGCGCCACCCCATACATATGGTGTTCCCAGATGTCTCTTCGCTTCATTTATTACGCCTACACTGTCATTTGATGCTCCTGATACTTTTGTTACTACAGGAGCTGCAGGTTTAGCCACTGCTGTGCTGGACATTGAAAGTTTTTGACCTACACGGATAAGGTCGCTGCTTAGGCCGTTGTTCGCTTTGATCTGTGAAACGGTAGTTCCGTATCTTTTGGCAATATGGCTTAATGTGTCACCTGCCACAACTGTGTATGTACTTCCATTAGAAGAAGACACAGTTTTAGATGGTGCTGAAGCTGTTGATGCGCTGCTTCCACCGACATTCAAACGCTGCCCAGGGAAAATCAGACTGCTTTTCAGGTTATTCCAGCTCATTAGATTACTTACGGATACTCCATGGTTTCTGGCAATCTTTCCAAGATAATCTCCACTTTTGACTACATATGTTTTAGAAGATGTTTGAGCAGGTGCAGAAGATTCTCCGCCTACTTCAAGACTTTGGTTTACATAGATAAGGTCCGAATTCAAGTTGTTCCAGTTTTTAAGATCCGTCACTGTTACGCTGTATCGTTTAGCCAGATGAGAAAGTGTGTCTCCTGACTGTACTTTATGAGTTGCTGCTGATGTATATGAAGCAAAACCAGTTGATAGCATTGCTGCAGTTGACAAAGCAATTAGTGATTTTTTCATAGAAAATTTCTCCTTTGTTTCTCTGCTAGATTTTTTGTTATCAGATTTGTTTGTTATCTGCTAACGAGATTCATTGTATCGCAGAAAAATAGGAATTTAAGTGGAAAAGTTTTCCGACCTAGTTACCACTTTTCTCCTCCTTTGGGGTGAAAATCTATGAGCCTTAGAACCTACTGGGGTTTGAGAGATTTTAGTAAATAAAATTATTCAGAAAGTTATCGTTATTGGATTATTTTACTAATATTTTTAGGGTTGAAAGTGTAAAACTACACTTAAAAACGTTGATTTGACGGGGTTTGCAGGGGTTTTTATTGTGACAGGTTCAATAACAGTGTTACTATACTGTGATAGTATTGTTACAAATATTACAATAGTATCGTATTAATTTCAAAAAGCAAAAAGGTCCCTGATGATGGTCAGGGACCTTTTTGGGATTCATTCACTTTAATACTTTAAAGCGCTGGGGGACAGTCCCCTGTTACGTTAAAGTAACAGGGGACTGTCCCCCACATGTTTTTATTTATTTTCTTGCCAAGAGATTTCTGGTATGCCTTGTTTATCTTGCGGGGCATCCTTTTTGTTATAGGCTGCCATATAGTAAATCCGGTTAGGCGGCTTTGTGAATAGCAGACGGAAGTAATTTTCATCCCAAATATGCCGATTCCCCGATATATTCTTGTCAGCTTCTTCTGTCATATGTTCAAGTATTTTTCGGGCCAGTTCTTTCTCTTCTTGTTTTGAAATTTCCTTTGCTAAACCTATGATTACAATGGCAGTTGTCGGGTTGTCTGAACCACCCAGGTAAATCTCTTCAACACTTTCCCCTTTTTCTATTTCCTCTTTTGCGGAGTTAAGCCATTCCTCTCTAAAAATGATGGGTTCTTTACCCTTTTCATGTGTGGACCATTCTATTATGCTTCCAATTCGATCACTTAGATCGTTCTCCCATACAGGATTAAGTTCAAATCTATCCGTTTCCCACCCTAATACCTTTTCTCCATTGTTGTTATATCCCGAAAAGTTTAAGATGATCCCTGTATCAGAATGAATCAGGGCATTGAATTCAACAATTTCATTATCCATCCTGTCAGCAGTCCCGCTCACTTCGATGCTATCAGAATTTTCTTCGATAATCTTCCAGGAATACTCCTCGCTGGCAATTGGACTGGAGATCTTAGCGGGATAATATGGATAGGCATAGATTTCCCGCTGAGTACTATCCTTTAAATAAGAAACTGGATCATTAATCTCTTTTTTATCAGAAATGATTTTATACTCGCTGTAGTAAACGACCTTATCCTTCATAAATATTTCCAGATTATTATTTTCACCACCTATTTGATGGAGGGTGGGGATATTATTTTTGTAAGACAAGTGCGACGATGTTTGAAAACTTTTTTCATGGTCTTGAAAATTCAGGCCCAGGTAAATATTTTTAATATCGAGCTTTTCTGCGGCCCAGATCCCAGCATACTTCTGACGGATTTCTTCGGCATGTGATATTTCCGGAGGTTCATTTTCAGGGACAACTTGTTCTATAGTTACATCTTCCTCGTCTATCTTCTCGTCTTTCTCTGTTTCATTCTCTTTCACCTCATCCGGTACTTTTTCGATATTTGGCAGGTCTTCTATCATGTTATCGTTATCAATATCATTCTTTTCCTCCAGTTCATCAGCCTGAAGAGGGGTTTCCTCATTCTTTGCTAAGAAATAATTGCCGGTTAAAAGTGCCGCAATCAGTAATGCTGCAGCAGTTGCGGAGAGGGGTACCCATGCCGGATGTTTCCTCGGCGGATTTTCCTTATTGCTTTCAATCGCCTTTTTTACAATAGTATCTTTCCGGCTGCGAAACTCGTGCTTACTGAAAATCTCTTTATCCAATTCAGCCTTTAAGTCGTTCAACGGATCCTGGTTCAATGGTTTCCCTCCTTTTACTAATGGCCTGCAGTTTATTTCGTGCTCTATCCAGTCGTGTTCTTACTGTGGAAGACTTGCAATCAAGCAAAACAGCGATTTCCTTAGTTGAAAGCCCTTGATAATAATATAGAATGATAACTTCTCTGTACTTTACTGGTAATAAAAAAACATCTTGCGCAATTCCTTGCATTTCTTCCTGCTTAATAACCATGTCGGCAGGATTCTCTTCCTTACCTTTAAAAAGACGTCCAACTGAATCCGTAATGATATTTCTTCTAAAATAAGCGGACCGCTGTAAATCTTTACATTTATTGACGGTAATACGGTATATCCATGTTTTGTAAGTGGATTCCTGCTTAAAATTCTCAAGGCCTTGATATACACTGATAAAAACTTCCTGTGCGATATCCTGGGCTGCGGACCAATCTTTAACATAGGTGAAAGCCAGTTTGGTTACGGCTTTTTCATGCTGGTCAATCAAGTCTTCCAGCAACTTTACTTTGTCATCCAATCTCTAATTCCCCCCTTCAAGTTTTGCTGTTTACCTTTAGACGGCAAGTAATGGGAATGTGTCTCAAAAAATTAAAGGACCACCCTTTTGGGATGATCCTTTTGTCAGGTTTGTCATGCAGTATATCGGCATTCCGGATAATTCGCACATCCTCTGAATCTTCCATGTTTGCCGAGTCTGTCCACCAAATGCCCATTGCATTTGGGACAAATATTCCTGCTTACCTTTTGCTCCAATAGGAGCTGGTCTGCCTTCACTTGAGAAACATGGTCTTTTGCAGCATCTTTTCCCTTGATTGCTGAAGAATTTAAATGGTCATAAACAGCTTTTGCATATGGAGTGGACATCTTTCGATCCTGATAAGAATTGATTACTTTTTGCACCCTGTTATCGTAAGTCACATGTACATCAGAGGACGATACCGTTATTTTTTTCAATTCTGCTTTAGAATTAAAAGCAATGATGGATATGTAAGGCAACTTGATATGTTCGCCCACTGCTTTTTTCACAGCTTCGATATGTCCATAATTTTGGTAGATTGGATTATGGAACCTGTGCTTGCTTTTATATATTTGCTGTGTCCACTGTTTACTTTTTTCACTTCCAAAAATCCACCCTTTATAATTCTTTGTTTCAATGACAAAAATTCCATAAGGTGACACTACCACATGATCTACTTGGGTGGTTTTGCCGTTCTGTGCAGGAAGCAATATATTATGTAAGATGAAATAGTTCTCCTGATCCAACTTGCTTAAGTGGAATCTTATCCAACTTTCACCTATCATTCCTTTCACACTAGGATGGTTCAATAAAGCCGCTGCGACCAATAACAGTAAAAATAATCCTACCAATTGCGTTACCTCCGTGATGTAATAATCTTTCCTATAATACCATAAATTTACACTTAGGGTAACGCACTTTATCCCTTTAAAGCACTGGGGGACAGTCCCCTGTTACGTTAACGTAACAGGGGACTGTCCCTCTAGGTGGTGCGGTCTTTTAAACTGTTCAGCAGCAGGTGGGCGGCAATCCGGCTGGTCATGTTACGGATGTCGAGGGTTGGGTCGATTTCGACGATATCCATGGCTGCTGTTTTCTGGTGTTTGCAGCCGATGCTGACGGCTTCCATCAGGGTTGCGCTGTCCATCCCTCCTGGACCGATGGCCGGACAACCCGGGGCATAGGCCTGGTCTAGGACGTCCATATCCACGGACAGGTAGATGAGGTCGACTTTGGCCTCGAGCATCTGTAGCGATTCTTTCATGATATCTGCGATGTTCCGCTCGCGGACTTCCTTCATTGTATAGACGCTCACGTCATTCTCCATCGCATATTGATAATACGCCCCTGCGTTGGAGTAGTTTCGGATCCCGATCTGCACCAGGTCCTCACCTTTGATGATCCCTCTTTCTATTAACCTGCGAAATGGCGTTCCGTTCGTAGGACCCCCATCCTCGACATTCCGCAAATCATGGTGGGCATCGAACTGGATGACCCCTACCCTTCCTTTATGTTCTGTGAGTGCTTCTATGGTAGAAGTAGAAATGGAATGGTCGCCGCCCAATATGATCGTAAATGGTGCGGCGTCCTCCGCCCAGACTTCAGTGAGAGATTCATAGATTCTATTTTGTGACTCCACAATGCTTGTCGGGTGCATGAGGATATCGCCGAAATCAATGAAGGTGTTATCCGACAAATCCCGTTCTTCTTCAATGGCGAATGTGGAATACGAGCTGAGACAGCGGCGGATCACCTCTGGAGCAAAGCTTGCCCCCGAGTGGCTGATGGATGATTTGGAAAGGGGTGCCCCGACAAGAGCGATATCCCCTTTTTTCTCTTCCACCCAAGGTGCCAGCAATTCATTTGCTTTTTTAGTGTAGCGGTCTTTGAACTGGGCCTTTCCAGCTGTTCTAAGATGTGTAAACCTGCTCATCTTCCCGCTCCTTCCCATACACCGCTCTGCCTGCTTTCCAGACGGTGTTCACGTGGTTGACGCCATAATGATACGGAACATAGTGATAGTTCGGAACATCCCATATGACGATGTCTGCTTGACGGCCAATGGCAATTTTCCCTGCACTTTCACCTCTGTTGATGGCGTGAGCAGCGTTGACCGTGACGGCATTCCAGATTTCTTCCGGCGTCATCTTCATTTTCAGGGCAGCCAGGTTCATGATCAGCTGCAGGTTTTCCGTCGGCGAGCTGCCCGGGTTAAAATCGGTTGAAAGTGCGACCGCCGCACCTGCTTCTATCATTTCTCTAGCTTTGGCATAGCTGTCTTTGTTCAGGTAAAAACAAGTTCCCGGCAACAGCACAGCTATCGTGTCGGATTCCCCAAGCATTTTGATTCCTTTGTCTGAAGCACCAACAAGGTGTTCACCGCTGATCGCCCCGACTTCAACTGCCATTTCCGTTCCGCCAAGCGGATCGATTTCATCGGCATGAATTTTAACCTGAAAGCCCATTTCTTTTGCTTTGAGGAGATAATTGCGGGCCTGCTCAACGGTAAAGACACCTGTTTCAGAAAAAATATCAACAAATTCAGCAAGCTCTTCTTTTTGGATTTCAGGAAGCAGATCCAGCATTTCTTGTAAAAAAGCATCAGGGTTTTCTTTGTGTTCCGGCGGGATGGCGTGTGCACCCAGGAACGTTGATACTAAATCGATGTGATGGCTCTGGTTTAGTTTTTTTACAACTCTTAACTGCTTCAACTCGGTATCCTTATCCAAGCCGTATCCACTCTTTGCTTCCATGGTGGTCACTCCATAGGAAAGGATGCGGTCCAGGTGGAAACGAGCTTTTTCGGTGAGTTCCTCCTCTGTTGCTTCCCTAGTCGCTTTTACTGTAGACAGGATCCCGCCGCCTCGTTTCAGGATTTCCAGATAAGGGACGCCCTGCTGCTTCAGGGCCATTTCATGCTCGCGGGAACCGCCGAACACGAGGTGGGTGTGCGGATCTACTAGTCCCGGAGTCACTAGTTTGCCTTTGGCATCAACAGTTTTATCGGCTGCCAAAACGCTTGTTTCAGAGGCCTTCCCAATCCAGGCAACCTTTCCATTTTTAATAGCCAGTGCAGCATTTTCTATTAAAGGCGCATGGGACATCTGCTCTCCCTTGGCCGGGCCATCTCCATGATCCATCGTCAGCAGCTGCCCGATATTTTTAATCAGCACATCGTATTGAGTCATTATTTGTCTCCTTTCATCGGCACTTTAATATCCCACTTATCCGCTGTTTCTTCTGCTTTTTCATATCCTGAGTCGACATGGCGGATGACGCCCATTCCCGGGTCCGTTGTGAGGACACGCTCTAAGCGCTCATGCGCAAGGTCGGAACCATCAGCGACAACGACCATCCCGGCATGAAGTGAATAGCCCATTCCAACTCCGCCGCCATGATGGAAGCTGATCCATGAACCGCCTGCTGCCGTGTTGATCAGCGCATTCAGGATTGCCCAGTCACCGACAGCATCGCTTCCGTCTTTCATGGCTTCTGTCTCACGGTTTGGAGATGCTACGGAGCCGCAGTCGAGATGATCACGTCCGATGACGACTGGTGCTTTCAGCTCACCTTTTTTTACAAGCTCATTGATCGCCAGCCCCATCTTCACGCGCTCGCCGTATCCAAGCCAGCAGATCCGTGACGGCAGTCCTTGGAAGGCGACTTTTTCCTGCGCCATATCAATCCAGCGGATCAGTTCCTCTTTCTCCGGGAAGAGTTCTTTTATCAGGCGGTCTGTGCGGTAGATATCTTCCGGGTCACCTGAAAGTGCCGCCCAGCGGAATGGCCCTTTTCCTTCACAGAACAGCGGGCGGATGTAGGCAGGGACGAATCCCGGGAAAGCGAATGCCTCCTCGACGCCTTCATCTTCAGCCACCTGGCGGATGTTGTTTCCGTAGTCAAAGACAATGCTTCCGCGGCGCTGGAACTCCAGCATTGCCTCTACATGTTTCGCCATACTTTTTTTCGCTTGAGCTGTGTAGAGATCTGGATTATCTTTTCTTGCCACGTCAGCCTCTTTGACCGTGTAACCTTCAGGCACATAGCCGTTAAGCGGATCGTGGGCGGACGTCTGGTCTGTGACGATATCGATTTTGGCTCCTCTTCTAAGCAGTTCGTGGTGGACCAATGCCGCGTTTCCAAGAAGGCCGATTGACAGTGGTTTGCCTTTTTCTTTGGCTTCGTATGCCATCATCAGGGCTTCGTCCAGTGAGTCTGTTTTTACATCTAGATATTTAGTATTGATGCGTTTTTGGATACTTTCCGGATCGACATCCACCGCAATGACAACACCTTCGTTCATTGTGACAGCGAGCGGCTGTGCCCCGCCCATGCCCCCAAGCCCGGCTGTCAGTGTGATCGTTCCTTTGAGCGATCCGTTAAAATGTTCACGGGCTACCGCCGCAAACGTTTCATAGGTTCCTTGTAAAATCCCCTGCGTGCCGATGTAAATCCAGCTTCCCGCGGTCATCTGCCCGTACATCATCAATCCTTTTTTGTCGAGCTCATGGAAGTGCTCCCAGGTCGCCCATTTAGGCACGAGGACTGAGTTGGAAAGGAGGACCCTTGGAGCGGCTTCATGTGTTTTGAAGACTCCTACCGGCTTTCCGGATTGGACCAGCATCGTTTCGTTGTTTTCAAGCGTGCGGAGCGTTTTGACGATAGCATCAAACGATTCCCAGTTCCGCGCAGCTTTGCCGATTCCGCCGTAGACAACGAGGTCCTCCGGTTTTTCTGCCACTTCCGGATCGAGGTTGTTGTACAGCATTCTTAGGACTGCTTCCTGTTCCCAGCCTTTGCATTCGATTTCCAAGCCTTTTTTTGCTCTGATTTGACGAGTTTTTTCCATTTATAGTTCCTCCCTTATTGGGTGATTTTTTTAATAGAGTTATAGTCCTGCCAGTTCATTTCCTGCAGCCAGAGCTGGAGGTTTTCGATATCTTTGGAGAAGATGCGGTCCTTTTTAATGGTTGGGACGGTTTTTCTGGCTTCTTTGTAAAAATTCTGTGTCGCGGGCGCCATTTTTTCGATGCCGCGGTACTCGACGGCTTGCAGGCTGCAAATTAGTTCCACTGCTAAGACCCTTCTTGTATTTTGTAAGATTTGATACGCGTGACGCGACCCGATCGTCCCCATGCTGACGTGGTCTTCCTGGTTGGCCGAAGATGGGATGGAATCGACGCTTGCCGGGTGGGCCAGGGTTTTGTTTTCCGAAACGAGTGACGCTGCCGCGTATTGCATGATCATCGCTCCTGACTGCAGGCCGGGTTCCGGGCTCAGGAAAGGCGGCAGGTCATTCAACTGCGGATTAACCAGCCTCTCGACTCTTCGTTCGGAAATGTTGGCAAGTTCCGCAATGGCTATTTTCATGAAGTCCATGGCGATGGCAATCGGCTGGCCATGAAAGTTCCCGCCGGAGATGACTTTTTCACCGTCTTCAAAAATCAGCGGGTTGTCGGTTGCTGCGTTCATCTCGATTTCGAGTTTTTCTTTTACATAATCAAGGGCCTGCCAAGAAGCACCGTGGACTTGCGGAATGCATCGTAACGAGTAGGCATCCTGGACCCTCAGTTCCCCTTGGGAGGTGATGAGCTTGCTGCCGGCGAGATGAGTGCGAATCCTTTCTGCTGTTTCGATCTGCTGGCGGTAGCCCCTGGCAATGTGGATGTCTTCATCGAAAGCGTCGATGATCCCCCTCAGGCCTTCGATCGTGAGTGCGGCAATCATCTCTGATTGGTATGCGAGCTGTTCGGCTTCGATGTAATTGATGACTCCCATGGCGGTCATCGCCTGTGTTCCGTTGATGAGCGCAAGGCCTTCTTTGGCCTGCAGGGTAATCGGCATGATGTCTTCCTTTGAAAGGACAGGCAGCGTCGGCTGGACTTCCCCTTTGTAAAAGACCTCTCCTTCCCCCATCAGGGCGAGTGCCAGGTGGGACAACGGCGCGAGGTCGCCTGATGCTCCCAGCGATCCCTGCTGCGGGATGACCGGGTGGATTTGTTTGTTGAGGAGTTCTATTAGTGTTTCAATAACCATGGGTCTCACTCCGGAGTAGCCCTTGAGAAGCGCGTTGGCTCTCAGGAGGAGCATCGCACGGGAGACTTTTTCCGGGAACGGATCTCCCAATCCACAGGCATGGGAATGGATGAGATTCAGCTGCAGCTCTTCTACATGTTCCTGGTCAATGAGCACGTCGCTGAACTTCCCGAAACCGGTATTGATGCCGTAAACGATTTTCTTTTCGCGTACGATTCTCTCCACCGCTTCCCTGCTTTGCCTTACCTTGCTGAGGCTTTGCGGGGACAGCGCCACCTTTTCATTTCCATAAATAATCTTCTTCGCTTCCTCTAATGTCAATGTATGTCCAGTCAATTCAATCATTCATCATCACCCTTTATGATTTGATTTGTCGCTTTAGCGCATTACCGCACCGGGGGACAGTCCCTTGTTACTTTAAAGTAACAAGGGACTGTCCCCCGTCGCTTTAAAGTGGTAAAGCACTGCTAGGTTAATTGAGAAAAATAAAAAGAGGCTCGACGACAAATAAAGCTTGTCATCGAGCCTCCTGATTTCTAATCACTATAGGCTCTTTCCTATTAAATATGGTTGATTCCAAGACCGATGGTTTCATGCTCAAGGCCTTTGATGGGTGCACCGATCGTTCCGTAAAGCGCCACGGCAATCCATTCGCCTTCTTCAGGATTCTCGTATGGTGTTCCCCTGACAACGGCAAACCTTAATCCGACCGTTCTGAGAATTTCACCGAGCTGGGTCTGCCCGCGGGTGACTCCCGAGATGGCTTCCATCGTGGCGTGGTATAGCGAGTGCATCTCTCTGTAGAGATCCTCCCTGACAATCCCGTTTCGCTTGGCTGCCGTCTCAATCGCAGCAACAATCTTTTGGACATTCATAGAACCGACCTTGCCTGTGCAATACTGCCAGTTCAATTCATTGAATTGTTCATTGTACTCTTCTTCGTTTCCGTCCATAAGGAGAAGAAGAAGTGCACTCTTGCCTATGCGGTGTTCATCTACTATTCTCATGGCTTCCGCACCTTCTGATTTCTGAATTTACTAATAACTATTCTCATTGTATGGGTTTTCATTGAGGCGGTCAACGCATTATAGGAAAGTTTTAGAAACTTAGATTGTTAACGCGTTAAAGCGGTGGGGGACTGTCCCCCACCGCTTTAATGTGTGAAAGTGTCAGGGTTTTAGGAAGGTGTCTGCCTGTTCTTGCTCTTTATAGGTGCGTTTTCTTAGGATAAATTCGTTGTAGTGGTCAGGTGAGGCATCAGGGAAGAAGGAAAGGATCTTGTCGGTAGTGATGAGAGGATTCTTTTTTTGATGATAATAAGAGGAGTAACTGCTCCAAGGATAGTGCTCAGGTTCCTTGACTAGTTTTGCTTCTACCGGATTAAGGTGAATATACTTGCTTACACCGAGGAGATATGATGTTGAATCAACGAGCTTTGCTTGAAATCTATCCTGGTACAGATGACCCGTTACGTCATATTTTTTGTTGTAATACAGCGCATAACTGGTGTTGATCTTCCTGAATAATACAGTTGGAGAATGATTGATTGGTTCGAGCAGTAAATGGAGATGATTGTTCATCAAACAATACGAGTGGAGAATGTAGGGAAATTGTTCGTAGGTTAGCTGAAGAATGTCCAAATACTTTGTGAAATCCTTGGATTCGTGGAAAATAATAGATTTCCTGTTTCCACGCATCATAATATGATACGGGGCGCCCAGTATCCAATTACGGGGTTGCCTTGCCATTAAAACACTCCTTTCAGATGGATTACTACTAATATTCTCTACATCAGGCACCCATCCCTCTTTCTAATTAAAAATCCTTTAACACTTTAGCAAACCGGGGGACTGTCCCCCGGTGCTTTAAATTGATAAAGCGCTTACATAAAAATTAAAAAAAGCACTCTCGACTGTTTTTGGTCTAAAGCGCTTTTTGTTTAACGAATGTATATTCAGTTTGAAGTTCTTTTTGAAGCCAGTGTACCATTTTTGAAGCATCCATGTTGCCATTGCTTGCTTTGTCAAATGCTTTTTGCATGAGATTGAGTAATTGCTGTTGTTCCTTGGTTGAATCCTGGTGCACTAAGAAAACCTCCTAAAATATCTATCTTGTATTATTATATTTACCAATCTTGTGGAATGTTAAACTTCAGTAATATACATACAATACCAGAAATCTACAAGCTTCGTAAATACAATATTTGGATTTTATGTGAATTTTTTAGGAGGAAGACGACTATCTTACAAATCTTACAGTGTTATCGTCATGATCATCCGGGTGATTGCTGCTTTTGCCTGTTCTGCCTTTGCGTGGGTGTAACAAAAAAGATAAATATTTATCTTTTCTTTGCAGTGTGAAACATTCAACGATGTGATAAAACATTTCATCGGTCAGTTCATCATAATAAGTAAAAGGCTCAAGCACCAGTTTTTCTTCATTAACAGTCAACTTGAGAATGCTTTTTACTCCCCTTACATCCGCCCTTAATAAGAATTTTGTAGAGCGGGTTAATGGTATGGGAAGGAAGCTAAGAAAACTTGGATCAGAAGTTAAGTCCTGAATAGTCAAGCTCTTCATAGTCGATGTGAAATTTCCAATCGAAGTAAGCAAGAATGAATCCTCCGTATACCTCCCTCTAAAGAATAAGTAATAATCCCTTACATCCATTGAACTAACACCATCACCTAAACAATTAAGCAGCAACACCTTTTTCTTCATCTTTTCCTCCCGCTATTCAATTTTTGACAATATAGGACTTTTTTCACCCTTATTTTCATTTTACAGGAAAAATATGTAATTTATCAACACAAACAAATAAGTAAATGAATGATTTACTTTGTTTAGTAAAGTATTTATTTACTTTAATTTTCTTTCTTTCATTAAGGGTTATGTTATTTACATCTACTGAAGAACTGTGGGTGATAACATTGATTTTTTCTGAGGCTTTAAAAAGATATAGACAAGAAGTGGTACAGCTAAGTCAAGTTGAGGTTGCTAAACGCTTGAACATCAGCAAACAATTGTTTAACAGTTATGAAAATGGGAAGTACCAATTTCCCAATGATATCTTAAGGAAACTCGTTACTCTCTATCAGATGTCCCCCGAGGATTTATTTCGTATCATTTCCGATGCACCATATCCAAGTGATCAGAGAGATTCCACTATGGTGTTACGAGAGAAATTTGAAGAAGGAGAATGGGAACGAGCCATAGACATATTGAGAAAATACCCGCAACTTAAAAATATAATCATTACTGCCTCCTATTACAATCCGAGACAACAAGAAAAGTATATAAATAAATTAGTAACTCTCTTCAAGACCCTGGAAGAATGACTTTCCGACTTTTTCCGACAAATTCCGACTAAAATACTATTAAACAATAGAAACTTTGGTCGATAAAAAAAGTGTCACCATACGAAAAGGCAAAATTATTGAAAGATAATGACGCAAAGCTAAAGGGGCTTCGGTGTCGTGACGGACTATGATATCCATGCCAGCCAGCTATCGAAAAGGAGGAAAAACATGCACTTTTTAACCCCGGAGGAACTGAAAGCGCGGAAAGCCAGAAACAGAATGATCATGTCGGGCTTCACCGTGGTTGGATTAATCCTGTTATTTACAATAGTAACAGTAATCACTTATCAGTTATAATGGTTAAATGCAAAGGCTCTCCAATTGGGAGCCTTTTTATATTATATTTCTACAATTTATGGAAAAGTTCGCTCTTTTCCGATAAAATGGATTGAGGGATTTAGAAACCATTGGGGGAATACATTCATGAATGAAGTTAGACTTTTAAAAGGATTGCTGCATCCTTCTACATATTTCTATCAATTAAGAGAATCAGAGATTTTAAAAGGCTACTCTCAAAAAATCATATTTTTGTTTGTTCTATCATTACTGATTTTTGGTTTAAATGCCGGTTTTGGCTGGGGAACAGTCCCTTTAACGAAAGAACTGACTACAATATCACCTTTGGATTTTGAAGTTAATAAATTTTATTTCTTATTGGGAAGGTTACTGCTGGGACTGTTATATGCAGGTATTATCTTATTCATTCCCGCTCTATTATTCTGGACACTTTCCGATGCTGATTTTAAAAAGATCGTTGCAGTGCAAGGTATTACACTAGTGATTCTACTTTTGGAAAAAGTGATTTACCTGCCGTTCCTTACTTTTTTATCATTAAATTGGTATTCTTCCCCCTTCGCACTCGGCGTAATCGGTCAGACCCTAACAGATAATGAATGGCTGAAATACTTTCTCGGAAGCATCTCTTTATTCAAAGTATGGGCTGCCTATATCCAATTTATCGGTTTAAAGCGGCTCACGGAAAAGAAGACATGGATCGTTATATTATGGATAGTTGTGTTAAACCTCCTGTTCTGGAGCATTACTGCGTTTTTAGCTTATATAGACTTCTCGATATTGGTATAAAGGCGGTGACCTGAAATGAAAAAAATTATTGTATATCTAGCTATCGCTCTTTCCCTAGCTTTGATTATCACGAATGTATACTTAATAGAAAAAGCCCACAGCAAGGTCGACCGTAATTCCTTTGTAAGTGACTGGAAGCCAATCAAAACTGGAAACCTGCAAAACACACTGGAGAAAACTGCATCCCTTGCTTCCGCAGAAGAAAGCTACGTCTATTTTGACAGCAGCTTCGGTACCTTCCAGGAATTCCTTGTAAAAGAAGGGGACGAAGTATCTGCTGGTAATGATTTGTACACCTATGAGGCAGAAGATACACTTAGGCAGGAGCAAGTTCTTGAATCGGAAATTGAGCAGCTGGAAGATGAAATCGACAGTATTAAAAGTAACATCAGTGATCTTAGGTCGCTGAAACCTTCTGCAAGCTCAACCAGGATACCAAGAATATCTTCAACAGAAGAATTTCCTCCTGATGAAAGCCTGGAGGCAAGCGCCCTTGAAATTGACTACTTTGTCGAACAGGAGATTGCCGCAAAGGAACTCGAAATTGACCGCATGGAAAATAAAGCGGACAATTATGAACGCCAGCTGAATGATTTGAGGTCCTATGAGAAAACAGTGACGGTTCAAAGCGAATTAGACGGGATTGTAAAAATGGTCTCCCGTGACCTGGACAACCCTCTCATCGTCATTGCATCCACCTCACCTGTTGTTCAAGGAGAGCTGACTGAACAGGAAATTTTAGAAGTAATTGAAGGCCAAGAAGCTTTCATTCGTTCAACAGCAGTCAAAGACAAGTTGAATGGCTTCGTTACAGATATTGCTGCTCTGCCTTCTGAAAACACGACAGAAGATGGAGAAAGCTCCTATCCATTCAAGGTTGAATTTGGAGAAGACCAGGAAATTGAAAAATTACGTCCGGGCTTCCATGTTTCCCTTTCCATCGTTACCGAGGAAGCAAAGGATGTCCTGACTGTTCCAGAAGAAAGCCTGCTAAAGAATGGAGCAAAGAAATTTTTACTTATCGTCACCGATGACGGGAAACTAAAGAAAAGAGAAGTTACTACCGGCATGAAGTCGGATGGAAAAGTGGAAGTTCAAACCGGCATTAAGAAAGGTGAGGTCTTTGTTGTCGATCCTGGCAAGATGGACTTGCCTGGTTCTACATTGGTTACACCGGTGAACTTCGACAGATTGACCAACAGCGCAATTAAAAATGCTGACAAACATACTATTCTTGAGAATATTCTTCTTGGAATCCTAGAGAGGAAATAAAGTGAAGCGCCGTGCCTATCTTAAAGGTACGGTGCTTTTTTTGGTATAGAATGGATTGGCCTCCTCATACTAATCCTGAATAGATTTTACTAAGGAGGATACCCATGAAAAACCTAATAAAAGTTCTTATTCTTCTGCTATTCTTTTCTATTATTTTTGCTGCCGTACCTCCCTCCTGCCTTTTAGCCCAAACATCGAAGAAAAATGTCATCTTCATGGTGATGGACGGGACCAATTCCGATATCGTAACATTGGCCCGCTGGTATAAAGGCTCTTCATTAGCATTGGATGAGATTCTGACCGGCGGGGTCAGGACCTATTCCCATCAGTCGGCTATCACGGATTCCGCGGCTGGCGGGACTGCCATGGCTACCGGGTTCAAGACGGATGCTGATTTTATCGGGATGGTGCCGGACGGTAATAGCTCGAAGCCTGCGGTGAGTCTGCTTGAAGCAGCCCGTTTGAGGGGATATGGAACAGGAATCGTTGCCACGTCCCCCGTTCAGCATGCCACCCCGGCTGCTTTTTCGGCTCATGTGAAAAATCGTGATGAATTCAGTGATATCGCCGAACAGCAGGTGTACCAAGGGATTGATGTTGTGTTGGGCGGAGGTCTTGCCTGGCTTCATAGCGATGAGGAGAAGAGAATGGCAAATGACGACGGGATGTTGAAAACGAAGGAATCCGCCAGGAAAGATAAAGAAAACCTGCTTAAGGTGATTGAGGAGAAGGAGTATCATTTTATTGAAAAGAAATCCGACCTTGATGTTCGTGGTGCGGGTAAGCTGTGGGGGAGTTTTGCCTCGGAGGACATGGCTTATGATTTTGACCGGGCCGCACTTCTGCCGGGGCAGCCTTCACTGGCGGAAATGACCGAGACTGCAATTAATCGGTTGAACTCGACTGGGAAAGGATTCTTTCTGTTTGTGGAAGGAAGCAAGGTCGACTGGGCCGCTCATAAGAATGATCCTGTGGGCATGATCAGTGAAGTTTTGGCATTTGATAAGGCGGTTGGGAAGGCTGTCGAGTTTGCTAAACGAGATGGCAATACGATGGTGATTGCTGTAACCGACCACGGAAACAGCGGCCTGACAATTGGAAACGTTACAACGGATAAAAACTACTATGATCAGCCTGTTGGTGATTTTGTAGAGCCATTAAAAAAAGCTAAGCTGACGGTCAAAGGCGCTTCCTCCCAGTTAAAAAAAGACCGGTCAAACCTGAAAGAAGTCCTGGCCTCTTATGGACTGGATGAACATACTGAAAAAGAATTCTGTAGAGTCGAAAAAGCTGTGACAGTCACGGATGTAGAAGATGAAATGGCCGCGATGCTCAGCAAAAGGGCCTCCCTGGGCTTCACCACCCACGGCCACACCGGGGAAGATGTGTTCCTGTATGCATATGGACCAGGGAAGCCGACGGGACTCCACGAAAACACCGACCTCGCTGCTGCCGTTTCGGAATATCTTGGCTTGGATATAAAAGGGCTTGGGGATTGGTATGTGGATGCTCATGAGTATTATACGTCCAGAGGCTATAAAACCAAAGTTGATTTGAGCGATAAACACAACCCTGTTTTTAAAGCAGAAAAGGGTGGCGAAAGACTGGAGTTTCCCGAAAACAAGAACATCATGATCCAAAATGGGAGGGAAATAGAACTTCAAGCCGTCAACGTCTACAACGGCGACACCTTCTTCATCCATGTCGAATAACCTTTACCACTTTAAAGCAGTGGGGGACTGTCCCCCACTGCTTTAAAGTGATGATGTGCCATCTTCTTCAAAACCGATTATTTGTTAATCTCCCCCGCTCTCCATTTTCCTGCTGATTTGCGTTATAATAAAAGAATGGTTAATTTTTGAACGGAATCAGTCAGGAGGCGGCGAATCCTTATGAATGCACAAGAGTTACAGGAAAAATTGACACCATTAAGCGATTACTTGCTGGAAGAACTCCCGTACGGCAGCGAGAAGCAGAATATCGTCCAAAAAGGACTGCTGCTCTACCGGCAGAATCTTGTTTCCAATATTAAATTTCATGATGACAGCATCACAGCGGATGTCCAGGATGTTACGCCGGTCAAGGTAACCCTGGAACTGGAATTCCCACGGCTGAGCAAGTGTGCATGTCCCGCCCAAGTCTGGTGCCGCCACCGCATGGCTGCTTTTTTTGCTGTATTCAGCAAAGCTTCCCCGGTGACCAACTGGATTCATCAATGGCGGACAAAAACAAGCCAATCAGAGGCAGCCGCTCCTCCTGAAAAAAAGGAAAACCTGCAGGATATTCTTAAGAAACACGAAGGCTCCATCAAAAAAGCCAGCGACCTGCTGAAAGACCGCAAGCAGCGCGGAGACACACCTGAAGAATGGTGGGACTTCCTTCAATATCAATTTGATGAGTGGGATAAGGATGCTTTTCACCGCCAGTCCCACCTGCTGGACCTCCATATCCAGAACTTTTTCCGCAAGCTGATGAAAGACGCTCCCTTCGAACGGGAATGGAAGCCGCTTTACAAGCTCTACGCAACGTTCTTTCTTTTTCAAAGTTTCGACCGGATGATGATGTTTTTTAAAGGAAGAAATGCTGACACATCCCACTACGAATTTTTGATAGATGAAATGTTCGACAGCGTAAAACAGCTTTCGGTGCATGCGATGCCGTTCAGTTTCGACCCTTTTATCGAATTTTTAAAAGGAAAGACAGAAGAGCTTACCGCTTCAACCGAAAATAGTACACTGGCAAAAGCGGAGATCTACCGCTTCCTTTGGTACTTCCTTTTTAAGAAGAAGGCTTGGCGCCAGGCAGAGGTTGAAAGGCTTCAGGAGGAACGATCTCCTGAAGATCTCTTCTACTCCCTGGCCTTGCTCCATCAATATATTATGCTGGAAGAAAACGAGGCGGCAGCAAAAGAAATCGAGAAACTGGGTATTGAAATAGTCCCCTACTCCGATTTCTGGCTGGAGCAGCTTTTTCAAAATAAAAAACACGAGCAGGGTGTTGCCTTCTTGAAAAGCATCCTTCCGAAGGTGCCTGCCTATGTCAACAGCCTGCCTTCCTACGACAGTGCCGCCTTCACCCGTTGGTTTTTGCGGACAATGCCGTTTGACTGGATGATGGAAAATGAGCATGCTCTTCTCAGAAAACTGCTTGTCGCCCTTCTTCCGTACAGCTATTCCTGGTACAACGACTTCCTCCTTGGTTCAAAGTCCTACCGGGAGTGGGTCGAGCTGCAGCGCTTTGTCGGGTATGAGCTGAGGGAAATGGATAACCTCGGACTACGCGATGCTGCGAAGGAAGCTCCGCAGCTTGTCCTCCCCCTCTATCATGAAGGAATCGAGCATTATCTCGCCGGCAGAAGCCGTGATAACTATAAACAGGCGGTCAAATATCTAAAGAGACTGCGGACACTGTATAAAAAGCTCAAGAAAACCGACCAATGGGAAATGTACTTGGATTTGATTTTAGATAAAACAAAACGTCTTCGTGCGTTCCATGAAGAATGCAGAAAGGGGAAGCTGATCGATGCTTAAAACACGGATGCTGCATGTGTACCTAGAGCCTTTGGAAAACGGACGCTTCTTCCTTTACTGTGAGAATGACAGCGGTTTTGATGTGCCCGTTGATGACTGGAAAAGCCAGCTGTTCCTCTGGCACGAACCAAGCTTTTACGGGACAATGGTGACCTCACGGGAGTCCGGGACCCGAAAAGGAATCGAAGTCTCAAGCTGGGACCTCCTTTTACTTTTAGCCGACGAATCCTTCAGCGGGATGATTGACTGGCACTGGGATGAACTGGGGCAGAAGTGCCTTGCCGTCGCACCGATCATGTATGACTCGATCCAGGAGGGCAAGTGGATTCCCCGCTTTGAAGACATGGCCGAGAATGGCCTTACCTTCCAGGTTCCCGATGAACTTTGGGATAATTTCTCCGAGGAGTTCTGGCAGGAGGACATTGGCGAAGAATCCGCGGAAGAATTCGTTTCCGACTGGTATCAGCGGGCCGTACGCCAGTCGCTTTCCTCCGGAGGCAGCGACCATCTCTTCACCCGCTTGAAGAAACTTGAAGACAGCACGCTGACACCCGAGGAACTTCATGCTTATTTTGACGAAGAAAAATGGAGTGAATGGGTCGGCCTGACAGAAGATGAAGCACCCTTTACACTGGGCCTTCGTCTCACAGAACCATTGGAGGAGCACGACCCTTGGGAGCTTGAAACCATTCTACGGGATAAAAAGCGCACCGATAAGGTCTACTCTCTTGGAGAAGACAAGCTGCCTCCTTCCTATAAAAAGCATTTAGCGTCGATAAAAGAGGAGCAGGAACGCTGGATGAAAATGCTGCCGCTTCTGGATCAGGGCGGCGAAGTCCGGAATTCCCTTGACGAGCATGACGCATGGGATTTCCTGACCATTCTTAGCGAAAAATTCCTTGATCTCGACATTGAAATCCTCCTCCCTGCATGGTGGCAGGCGATGAAGGATGCCCAGATGACGGTGAAAGCAAAGGTGAAAAACACTGACAGCTCATACCGACCTTCCTTTGTAGGACTTAATGCCATGCTCGATTTTGACTGGCGGCTTTCGATGAACGGTGTCGACCTCTCGGAAGAGGATTTTCAAAATCTCGTGGATGACCAGCGCCGTCTCGTAAAAATCAGGGGCCAATGGATGAAGCTCGATCCGGCGATGATCCGCCGCATCCAGGAATTGATGATCAAAGCAAAACAAGAAGGCATTTCGATCCAGGATATGCTCGAACAGCAGCTGGTTCCTCGGGATGAAGACGACGAGCTTGCAGGCGAAGACGACTATGATCCTTACGAGTTTGCCAAGATCCAAATCGACCTGAACCGCTCGATGAAAAAAATGATCGATACGCTCAACAATACAGCAGAAGTGCCGATTGTTCCGACTCCTGAACAATTCCAAGGAGAGCTGCGTCCTTATCAGCAGCAGGGAATGAGCTGGATGCTGTTCCTGCGCAGATATGGGTTCGGTGCCTGCCTTGCTGATGACATGGGCCTTGGTAAGACCGTTCAGCTGATTACGTATCTGCAAGAGGTGAAATTGAAGGAAAACCCTCAGGCACCGGCATTAATCATTGCACCAACATCAGTTCTTGGGAACTGGCAGCGCGAGCTTGAAAAATTCGCACCGGATTTGAAGGTTCAATTACATTACGGTTCCAACCGTGATAAAGGGATCGATTTTGCACGGGGCCTCCTGGATGTCGACGTGGTCCTGACTTCCTACGGATTGTCCCATCTTGATTTTGAAGAACTGGAAACAATCGAATGGACAGCGATTTCCCTTGATGAAGCGCAGAACATCAAGAATGCCAATACGAAACAGTCCCGAGCCATCAGGAAACTTGAAGGCAAGCACCATATCGCTCTGACAGGAACACCGATGGAAAACCGCTTGTCCGAGCTGTGGGCAATCTTTGACTTCTTGAATCACGGCTATCTTGGCGGATTCACGCAGTTCCAGAAGAAATATATAGTCCCAATTGAAAAAGATGAAAATGAATCCAAAGTAAAAGAGCTTCAGGCTAAAATTAGGCCGTTCCTGCTGCGCCGGACGAAAAAGGACCCGGAAGTCGAACTCAATCTGCCGGATAAAATCGAGCAGAAAGAGTATTGTGCTTTGACCGCTGAACAGGCGTCACTGTATGAGCAGCTCATTAAAGATACCTTTGCCCAGTTGGAAGCTTTGAGCGGGTTCGAGCGGAAAGGACTCGTCCTGCAAATGCTGAACCGCTTGAAACAGCTTTGCAATCACCCTGCCCTCTACTTGAAAGAGCCGGAGCCAGCCCATATTGAGAAACGCTCCGAGAAAATGCGAAAACTTGTGGAGATTATTGAAGCTGTACTGGACTCCGGGGAAGCCTGCCTGATTTTCACACAGTACATTTCCATGGGTGAAATGATCCAGGACGTCATGAAAGAGAAGTTTGGTATCGATGTACCATTCTTGAATGGAAGCATGGGAAAAACTCAGCGTGACAACCTGGTAGAACGATTCCAAAATGGCGAATTCCCTGTGTTCCTTTTGTCATTAAAAGCCGGAGGTACCGGATTGAACCTCACTGCCGCCAACCATGTTGTCCACTATGACCGCTGGTGGAACCCGGCAGTCGAAAACCAGGCAACCGACCGTGCCTACCGAATCGGCCAGAACCGCTTCGTCCACGTTCATAAAATGATCGCCTCCGGAACACTAGAAGAAAAAATCGATAAAATGCTCGAGAAAAAACAGGCACTTAACGACGAAATCATCCAGAGCGACCAATGGATGACCGAGCTCTCCGACCGCGAACTGCACAGCTTGTTATCACTCGAATAAAACAAACGCAAACCCCATTGAAGGGTTTGCGTTTTTCTTGGATGCATCCTTTACCCCTTTAAAGCGATGGGGGACTGTCCCCCATCGCTTTAAAGGGGTAAAGTGACCCGCCATAAGAAAAAGCCGGCTCCATGAAGAACCGGCAAATAGTGAGGTGGATAACGAAGTATAGATATTGAATTTCTATTTGTGCAGAATAAGTAGATGGTTGATGCGGAGTTTCAGGTTATGAAATAAAACAAGACTTTCCGAACTTAATTGGCTTTGTGTGAGTTTGTCATGAAAGATATTTTTCTATTCGCAGTATCCAGGGGTTTATCTGAGGAGGCTCCTTTCTCAAGCAGTGCAACCCGCTGTGAAAGGTAATACAGTTCTACATTGGCCCTTGCCAGTTTCCTTATCAGATCTTCAATCAATCTTTCCGTCGATTCGTTTCTATTCATTATGGACGCCCTCCATATTTAGTCATAAACCAAACTGATTATTCCTTAGAATACCGGCAAGGCCTTCTCCGCTTCCGGATTCCTTGATTGCGGCTGTGATTGTAATTGTGATTGTGGCTGCGGTAATGGCTTGGCTGGCTGAGTCGGCCTTCCATCCAGGAATTTCACCTGTTCCGCCACTACTTCCGTTACATAGATTCGCTTCCCTTGGTCATTTTCATAATTCCTGGTCTGGATGCGCCCCACCACACCCAAAACCGATCCTTTATTACAGAACCTTGCCGTGTTTTCAGCCGCCCGCCTCCACATCGTGCAAAGTACAAAATCAGCTTCATAATCTCCTGACTGATTCTTGAACTGACGATTGACCGCAAGAGTGACATTCAACACCGCTTTCCCCTCAGCGGTGTATCGCATCTCCGGATCTTTCGTCAATCTTCCTACCAACGTGACCTGATTTATCATGTTCTCTCACCTCTTTTCTTTCGTTGGTAAGTACAGGATAAATGGTTTAGTTATTGATGTAAAATCAATAAAAACTTATTTCTGATAAGGGGCTGTTGCAAAAATGCTATTTTCTCAAGACTAAAACCTGTTTTTCAAACTCAAGTGAAAGAAAAAAACTCGTAATAGAGAAATTCTCCTTTTGTTAAAATTCACCACAGTCCCTCAATGGTGACTGTCCCCCGCTGCGGGAATGGGTTAATTCAATAAAGCATGTGATATCCAAGTTGTATGGAGGATAATGATAAAGGTGTAGAGGGATACGGCGGTATATGTTAATGAAGTTAACCATTTTTTTGCCGGGAAATTATCATAGTAGATAAAAACATATATAAAGGCTGAGAAGGATAATTTAATTCCCATAAAAAGGAATGGATGGGTTTTATATAGAACCGCCATAAGCGGGTTGGCTTCTTCAATAAATCCTGCCTCTAAACCCAGCATTGTAATTATTCCATCAATGATATTAAGAACAGCTAATAAATGAAGAGCCAGCCTCATGGTGCCCACCCGCTTTCAAGGTTTTAATTAATTAATGCCCGTGAAGACTTCCAATAAAAACAACGGACCGTCTGTGCTTAATAAAGAACGCAAGTCTATTTTATCCCCTCCTGATCAAAAATTAAATGTTAAACTTTCCAATAATATAGAAATTTTACCGGCAATTATTTATGTCTTGTTTCAACACCAATATTTTTACACAAATGAAGAAAATTATGAGAAAATATTGGAGCTGGGTAATTTGCATATTTGTATGGTAGTAGAAAAATTCAGGTTAAGATACTTATCCATCATTAGGTTTTAATTTCCCATTATGTTATAATTTGTACAAACTAAAATTGGAGGATCGTTCATGAAAACCTTTAAAGTAATCACTCTTCAAGTTGTTGAAAACGATGATCTTAAAGATATAGAAATTGTGGACGGTTTAATTATTAATAAAGAAGACAATAAAGGCACATGGCTTATTGAAGGATGCATGGACAAGGAATACTATGACTTTTTCCGTGAGGCTCAGCAATGTGCAGATGATCTTGAAGTCCAAGTTGTTATCTCACATCCCGAGAATGACCCAGCTGCTTTCATGACCAGAATCAGCTGCATTAAAACGATGGACTTTCACTTGAGTGTTCTTTTTGAAGGGAAATTAAAGAAAATGCGTAATGAATATGCCGAGCTCTTGCTGGATGACCTGGTTGAAAAAGGCTTAGAAGGCGCTGTCCTTGTACAAGAATTTAAGAGTAAAATGCGCTCAAAGCCTAGATTGGCGGCCGCTTCAAAAACAACAAATTAAATTTTCAGACAAAAAATGACATTCATCTTTAAAAAATCCATATTCTTTGTGGTATAATACAATAGATAAAGATGATTATACGTACAGGATGTGAACGGTAATGATCGGGGAAAGAGTTAAGAAGCTTAGACAAGAAAGAAAGATGTCGATGACAGAGCTTGCAGATAAAGCGGGAGTTGCTAAGTCTTATTTAAGTTCAATCGAAAGAAACTTGCAAAAGAATCCATCAGTTCAATTTTTGGAAAAAATATCCAAAGCGTTAAATGTTCCTGTTGATTCTTTATTATATGATACTGTGGAAGATAAACATATAGATTCAGATTGGGTCAATATTGTAGAACAGGCTATGGAATCGGGAATCAGTAAAGAGCAATTCCGGGAATTCATTGAATTTAATAAATGGAAGTTGAATCAAAAATAAGAGCTTTTCCCTATTCCACAGGGAAAAGCTTTGCTACTTTATAAGTATATTCGTCTCTTTTTTATTCCTATGTAGGTACTCCAGGATTTCTTCTTTGGTGACCCCTACAGAAATAGCCTCTTTAATTAAGCCGACCCATTCCAAATCCAACTCTTTTTCCAACAAATAAATCTCCTCCTAAAATACTTTCTCGTATTTCAGGCAGTCCAGCCATCATAACAATATTAACTGTCTTAGATCTGTGACTTTGCGTCCTCACCTTTCAATGAGTTTGCCCTTATCTGACTTCACCCTTTGGCTAACCAGTTACTTAACTATAACCATTATACTAATTACAAAAACCTATTTTGTGTAAAAATTTGCCGCAGAAAGAAACTTTTTTCCTATTTTATTTTACACTTTTTGACATATTGAAACTAAACAAGTAATTGATTCTCGTTATTTATAGGGTTTTTGTCGAACTGAAGGGGTCCTGCATAGGAAAGACTTACTGTAAGTATGCAACTTTTCTTTTAAAGGGATAACCCTCTGGTTAATTTGATTGAAACTCGTTGGGTTAAAGAAAGGAGTACCAGCTAAATCTATTCCACAATATGGACATTTCCATTCACCTGATTCAACCGCACTGTATGAAGATCGTCCACAACGTTGGCAGTTCTTTTTATACACTTTAACACCTCTTTCTCTTTGTTCATTATTAAGGTGTATTAAGTTTATTATAATGAATTGTTTTATTAAAGTTCTAAATCCGCTCACTTATTCTTAATAAAGAACTATTTTCTTTGTTTTTCTCTTATTTTTATGATAAAACTTAATTATATAGACTTTCCCTTTTTTAAAATGTTCGTTATAATGAATTAGGATAGGGTAATTCTTTTTAAAAGGAGTTTAGACTATGGTAGGTGAGAGAATAAGGTCAATAAGAGAAAACAAAGGTCTTACCATTAACGAGTTGGCAGCAAAGGCAGACATATCAAAATCCTATATCAGCTCAATTGAAAGAGATATACAAAAGAATCCTTCATTAAAAGTCCTTGATAAAATTGCCGCTGCATTAGAAGTTCCATTAGACTTATTACTTGATAGTAATAATGCTGATGCCAACCTCGAAGAAGAGTGGATAGATTTATTACAAGAAGCAATAAGTAAGGGACTGACAAAGGAGGAGTTTATCCATTTTCGTATGCTCATGGAAATCAAACGCGACAAGCTTACTGGAGGAGAAAAAATAAGTCCAAATAAGAAAACTATGTAAAAAAGCCGGTAAACTACCGGCTCCGGTTACATATTACTGATTGTTGTTATCGTCTTCGTCATCTGTAAGTTCATCTTCAAGCTCATCAGCAGGGCCTTCACCATCGTCGTCGCCCATATCGCCGTTTTCATTGTCGTCGATTTCACCGTTGTTATCTTCAGAGATATTGCCTTCGCCGTCATTTGTATCCATATCCATGTCGCCGTTATCGTTCATATCTCCGTTGTCGTTCATGTCCCCGTTATTATCTCCAGGAACTTCTTCCTCAACCGGTGCTTCGTTATCTTCCGGCGGCGGCTCCTGATCTGCGTTACAACCTGCCAGCAGCATTGCGGAAAGTGCTGATCCACCAAGGATAGCTAAAAGCTTTTTATTCATTGTGTATGACTCCTTTCATTACAAAGAATTTTTGAGACCTATCTCTGCGGTCTTTTGATAGCATGCCCCACATTTTTGGAAACTTGCATTCACTTTTATATAATTTTTCGCGGAGGCACTTTAACGCTTTAAAGGAGTGGGGGACTGTCCCCCACTCCTTTAAAGCGTTAAAAAGTCCAGCGGCTACAGCGCTGGACTTTGGGTTTGATGCTATTCTTGTTTTTCACCTAGAGCGAACATCATTTCGGTCTCACAAGCCACTTCACCGTCTACTGTTGCAACGGCTTTTCCTTTTCCGATGGCGCCGCGGAATCGTACCATTTCAACTTCAAGGCGCAGCTGGTCTCCAGGCTTTACTTGACGCTTGAAACGGCAGTTATCAATCCCTGTGAAGAAAGCGAGGCGTCCCCTGTTTTCTTCTTTTTTCAGCATAGCCACGGCTCCTACCTGCGCAAGTGCCTCCACAATCAGTACTCCCGGCATAACAGGGTAATCAGGGAAGTGTCCATTGAAGAACTCTTCGTTTGCTGTTACATTTTTGATTCCTACCGCTTTTTTTCCTTCTTCTACTTCAATGATTTTGTCCACCAGAAGAAACGGATAACGGTGAGGGATAATCTCTTTGATTTGTGTAATATCAAGCATCAAAATGCCTCCTTAATCCTTTATGTATCTTTTCTTCTATACATTCTACCTGAATTCCTCTTGGATAAAAAGTGATTTCGAGTTAACACCAAAAAACCCTTTAACGCATTAAAGCGGTGGGGGACAGTCCCCCACCGCTTTAGAACATTAAAATATTTACTCCTCTTGCATGACGATATCAACAATGTGCTGCCAGGTTGACTTCTCCAGTACATCCATCGGTTTGCCGTCCCCGATGACTCCATAACCGACCATGGCCCCTCCGATGAGACTTCCCGCAAGAAGCACGACAAAAAGAATGATTCGCAGCCAGATTGGAAGCAGACGGATTCTTACCCATTTACCCGGCTTTTCTTCAGCTCTGTTTTTCTTATTGGTCTTTTTTTCTGCTTTGATTTCTTCTCTTGTTTTACTCTCTTCTTGCAGAATCTCTTTTTCAGTCATTGTTTTAACTCCTTTTAACGGATTCCGTTCACAAGTCCCATCATCTGATCGGCCATTGATATGGAGCGGCTCTGGAATTGATAAGCCCGCTGTACATTCAGCATATCCGTCATTTCTTTTCCGATATCCACATTAGAACCTTCCAATGTACTTTGAGCAAGTCCTATATTGTTCCTTAAGGCACCATTCATATTCGTCAGGATTTCATTCTCATTAACGCCGAGCCCATCCAAATTATCAGGAAGTCCCAGCAGATTCTGTCCGATTTGCTTCATGAATTGCGGCTTCTCCACTGACACTATTCCAAGATTAAAGGGCTGGCCGCCGATAGTCAACTGTCCGCTATCCCTGAGGATGATATCTTCATTCTTGATGTCCTCATTAAAAGTAATAAAGTTATCATTTTCATCAAGAACAGCATGGCCCTGTCCATTCACAAGCATCATTTCACCGTTGCCAACCGGGTTTGCATAGAATGCACCATCTCTTGTGTATCCTACTTCCGCTCCTTCTTCCCCTTGAACCAGCACCTTAAAGAACTGATTGCGGGAGGTGAGGGCAAAATCAAGGGTCCTGCCAGTTGCCTTGAGGGCACCTTGAGCCAGGTTGATTTCAGACTGTGAAAGCCGAGCACCGACACCCTGACGGATTCCCACAGGCGTCATTCGGCCATTGCTGTTGTTTTCCTTTTCGTCCCTTTGGTTATTGACCTGCTGGAAAAGCATTTCCGAGAACATGGCTTCCCGGCGCTTATAGCCGTTCGTGTCGCTGTTCGCGAGGTTATTCCCGATAATATCCATCTGTTTTTGCAGCTGGTTCAATGTATTGGTTGCACCGATCATTGTACGGTTCATCGGTCAGTCCCCTCCTTTAGCCATTGACACGGCCAATCTCATTTACTGCTTTCTCCAAGCTTCTGTCGTATGCCTGTAAAACTTTTTGGTTCGCTTCAAACGATCTGTAAGCGGTCATCATGTCTGTCATCGTTCTGGCTGTATCCACATTCGAACGTTCGATAAAACCCTGCTGCATTCTGAAGGTCGCACCACTGGTGTAAGCATCCGGAAGCGGCTCATCATTCTCCGCTCTGATTAACCCGTCCCCTTCTTTGATCAGCCTGGATGAATTTACAGCAAATCCCATACCAAGTCTGGCGGATTCAATCTCATCTACCAGCACTCTACCTTCTTCGGTAATTTTAAAATCATCCGACGCCAGCTGAATACGCTGTCCATTTTGATCAAGAACATATAAACCGCTAGATGATGTTAAAAAACCTTGTCCATCCAAAGTGAAGTTGCCATTACGGGTGTAACGGGGTGTTCCATCACCGCCTTGGAGAGTAAAGAACACGCTGCCGCTCAGACCCGTTTCAGGATCGACAGGGATAGTGCCATCAACAAGGGCAACGTCCGTCAATCTTTCCGTTTCCTGGAGATCCCCCTGTAAAAATGCCGGCATCGTTTCCTGCATGTATACACCTGAATTTAAACGCCCCACTTGCTGGGATATTGGCAATTGAAGACCGGTCTGGGTAGGGATATTCTGCTTTTGCCCTTGTAGAGACAGCATCATTTCCGGAAAAGCCTTCATCGAAGACCGGTCTGCTTTATACCCTGGAGTATTGGAATTAGAAAGGTTGTTTGACAGCATTTCCGTTTTTCTCTGTTGGGAAAGCATTCCGGACGCAACAGTATAAAATCCGCGCAGCATTTTGGGCACCTCTTTTTCCGTACATTTTATCTACCATTCATTATATCGGAACATTTTTGGAAATGTTATGTGTTTATGTCAATTGGTTGTTATTGGTATCAGCCAATCTTTCTTCTGCTGATTTTATCGATATTCTCAAGCATGATGCCTGTACCGATGGCCACGCAGTCCATTGGGTTTTCAGCCACAAGGACCGGTACCTTTAATTCCTCAGCAAGAAGCTGATCGATTCCATGTAAAAGAGCTCCACCGCCTGTAAGGATGACCCCTCTGTCGATGATGTCCGCAGACAGTTCTGGCGGCGTTCTTTCCAGCACGTTTTTCGCAGCTTGTACTATTACAGCAACAGACTCACGAAGGGCACCTTCAATTTCAGCAGATCTGACAGTGATAGTTCTAGGAAGTCCGGATACCATGTCACGGCCGCGGATTTCGATGGATTCATCACGTGATCCTGGAAATACAGTACCGATGTTGATTTTGATATCTTCTGCAGTACGTTCTCCTATTAACAGTTTGTATTCTTTTTTGATATAGCTGAGGATCTCAGCATCAAATTTATCTCCGGCCATTTTAATGGAAGATGCCGTTACGATGTCTCCCATGGAAAGAACCGCAACATCTGTTGTACCGCCGCCGATATCGACTACCATGTTGCCGTATGGCTGGAAGATATCCATTCCGGCACCGATCGCTGCAACCTTTGGCTCCTCTTCAAGATAAACCTTTTTGCCGCCGCTCTTTTCAGCCGCTTCCCTGATCGCCTTCTGCTCGACACTTGTGATGTTTGTCGGACAGCAGATCAGGATTCGAGGCTTGGATAGGAAACCTTTTACATTCAGTTTGTTGATGAAATGCTTCAGCATTGATTCTGTTACATCAAAATCTGCGATGACGCCGTCTTTCAATGGGCGCATTGCTGCAATGTTACCAGGTGTACGTCCGACCATGCGTCTCGCTTCTTCACCTACAGCAAGGACCTTATTGTTCGTACGGTCAATTGCCACAACGGATGGTTCATTCAAAACGATTCCTTTTCCTTTTACATGAATCAATACATTCGCCGTTCCTAAGTCAATTCCAATATCTTTCGCTAGCATCTGTTTCGTTTCTCCCTTCTTCATTTCAACGCGTCATAATATCAATATATTTTAGTATCAAAGATGTATCGTCGTATGTTTAATCAGTCTAAAACAGGGAATAGAAAAAACTTCACCTAATTTATTATTTTACCATATATATGTCGAAAACAGGTACTAATTGTCTAATTTTTGTCAAGAAAAACATATTCGTGAAAAATAAATGACATGACATTTCATAGTGTTCCAGAGAAGTTCATGTACTGTTTAAAAGTATACGGTTATGATTTCCGCTCCAGGTGCGCGACTCCGCTTCAATCTACCGGTTTTTCGTGTTTTCTATATTGAGTTAAAACTACGTTCAGTTGCATTCAATTATAAAAGTTAACGTTTTCGTGCAAATTTATATCTGGACCAATGTTAGGATTATCATACCTCATGACTCATTCTGAATAATCACCCACATCCATTCTGATTATTAATTTTCTCGTAAAAGATTCGTCGTTTTTTAAATAAACTAAAAATACCAGGTATCATATACATCTTGATACCTGGTACTTTTTAATTGATTTCAAGTTCATCTTTTTTGTACTTCTTCTTGGTTGCTTCCCCACCGCGGAGATGGCGGATTGATTTATGATAATCGAGGATATCTTTTACTTCGTTTGCGAGTTCCGGATTGATTTCAGGCAATCTCTCTGTCAAATCTTTATGGACTGTACTTTTCGATACGCCAAACTCCTTCGCTATGACACGAACGGTTTTCTTTGTCTCCACGATATATTTCCCAATCTTTACTGTTCTCTCTTTGATGTAATCGTGCACACCACTCTACCTCCCTAAATTGGATGGAGAAGTGTGAAATGAGACTCGTTCTCGCTAAAGTATCTACTGGATAACCGCAATTGCTGCTTTATTTGCGGCAGAAAGCTTTATTTACTGCTTCTCGGCTTTCTGGCACTACAACATATGAACATGACGATGGCCTATTTCTCTGTGTGAACAAACGACTCTTCACCTCAAACACTCTCTTTTTTGTCAGGTTTGTATCATTTTATTAAGCATGGTCAAGATATATGCACGAATAAGTGAATAAGGACAAGTGTTTAGTCATTATTTTCTGAAATCTTTTTTAAGGACTGATATTACTAAGGTCCCCCCATGTGTTGATCCCCCTGTCTTTTAACAATAAAAGAAGCTCTGAAAAGAGGTACGCAGTCGTTAGAGCATCGTTGATTGCCCGGTGCCGCGGGTAAATCCTCGTGCCGAAATCCTGAGCGTACCTTTCCAGGTCCCTCATTACTTTCGATGGTGCCAGATAGCCGATCAGGTTCAGGGTATCAATGGCTTTAGGATTCTGAAGGGCCAGGCTGTTCCGGTTGTACTCGCTTTTTAACACCTGCACATCAAAGGAAACGTAATGGCCGACAAGGCAGACAGGGGCTGCTTCCTTTACATATTCACGGAAAGACTCAACCGCTTCTTTTGAGTCGGGAGCATCCATGGTGTCCTCCTCTGTGATACCGGTCAAGCGAGTTATTTCCCGAGAAATTTGTCGATGGGGATTGACGAATGATTGAAAGGTATCCTCTTGGATAACCCTTGTTCCTTTTACTTTTACTGCCGCAATTTCAATTAATCGGTCTGGACCGTTCACATGGAATCCGGTTGTTTCGGTGTCGAACACGATAAAATTCAGATTATCTATCGGCGTGGATAACGGAATTTTTTCATTCAGCAGAGGAATTTCTGCTTTTTTTCTTGTGTAAAAGAAAATCATCACCTTCTTTTCAGTTGTAAATCAAACAGAAAAATGCCCTTGCACAAGCTTCTAAAATTCCTTGATTTTTTCCACACTGTAATACAGCCTTTCTTTCTGCATTGTCGAGAGGGAGTGGAGGGACAGCTTGCTGCCGGTCTCCGGGTGTTTGGATTTATAATCGACGAGGAGTTTGAACAGGTCATGAAATGCCAAAAGCAGCTCTTCATGGAAGTCACTTGAGTATACCTGCTTATCCTTAAGGTAAGACATCTTTTCCAGCACCGAACCGCTCCTCCCACCATGTGATAGATGAAGGACCTGAAGGCTGTGGTGAAAAGGGAACAGTATTTCTTTTTTGAGATCGATTTCCTTTCTGGTCATTCCGAGAAACGAACGGATGGAACTGTTTAATTCCGGAACCGCCTTTATGCTTTGCGCCATTCTGTATAAAAATATTTTCCCTCTCTGGAGCTGCTCTGCTGCCATTCTTTCAAAAGCGTGATGAAGAGCGGGACTCCCCGCCAGCAGCCTGTAGGCAAAGAAGTTATGGGCGCCTAACAAGGTTTGTTCGTCTGAATGAACAGACCACTTCCTTATCATCTCTTCCCACTGCAGCAAGTCTCCTCGCCACTGAGGATTGGAAGCCATCATATTACCTGCGCACCTGCTGAATCCTGCCTGTACCAGTCTTTCCGCCAGCCTTTGCGCAAAGGTAGAATAATAAGCTTGATCCTCCTTTTTTTCATAAACCAGGAAATGATCCTGGTCCGACATGAAAAACTGCTCCCTGCGCCCGGCAGAACCCATCACATAGAAGCAGTAGCCGCCGGAAGTCTCCTCTTTGAACTCGCTTTCTACTTGCCTTATCATCCTTTTATAAATCCTGTCATGGAGGCTCGTCATCATTTCCATAGAACGGAAAACAGGCGTGCTGGACCTCCATAGAAAAGCAGACAAACCCGCTGAAAGCTCGCTTAGCTTCTCAACCGGATAGTCAAGGTCTTCCACTTCATTAAACGAAAGAAGCGCACCCTCGTTGCTGCGTCTCATACAGTCTTTTAAGGTTACGACACCTGTTACCTTTTCACGTTCTTGAACGAGCAAATACTTGCTTTGGCCGCTCAATAGCTTGGCAAGTCCCTCATAATAGTATTCTTCAGCTTCTATAATTGGCGGCTTGGCATTCATAATCTCTGATACCTTAATTCCGGGACCCCTGCCTTCTGCAAAAGCATGCCTGACCAGGTCCCTTTCCGTTATCAGACCTGCCAAGCTCTCACCCTCCATCACCACGAGTGAGCCGACCTTCTCTTTCCCCATCTGCCTGGCCGCTTCTCCCAGAGAGTGATTGGCTTCGATACAGACAGGCGGACGCCGGATAAGATCTCCCATTCTTTCAAACACCGTCATGTTACTCGGAAATCTTTCACCTATTTTTAATTGATGTGAAAGAGACTGATAGACATCCTGAAGGCGGTGTGCGGTGATATTCAGCAGATAATCAGTAACCTGCGGCAAATAGGCCTTTAAAGAATTGAATTCTATAAAAAAAAGAATGCTTGTTTCCACCGCCTTCACGTTTACGGTAGATGCCTCTTCTCCTTCTGAAAAAAGTTGATGGATACTGGAAAGGCCGACAGCTTCCCCTTTATCAATCAACTCCAGCACTTCCTGCCTTCCGCTTTCCCGTTCCACAAAAACTTCTGCCTTGCCCTCAAGAATCAGGTAAATCCCTGTACGCCTTTCCCCGCTGTATAAAAAGGTCTCTCCCGCGTTGAACTCTTCTATTCGTCCTTTGTCTATAAGCGAAAGGGCTGCACCCCTCTCCATCCCTGACAATAAGGGATGGAGGAGTACAGCCTGCTTCCACTTCTCATTATTTGCTGATTGTTGCATCGTCATTGATCCAGACTTCTCCGTCCTTGAACGTCATCTGCTCAGGATAGCGGAGGTCGATAACTTCTTCCTGGATTTTTTGTGATGGTGCTTTAGTAGACAGTGACACGATGATGTTTGTAAGGAACCCGGCAATTGCTCCGAATATACCTGCACCTGTGTCAATGATGCCAAACATCGTCATTCCTTCCCTTGCAAGGAAGATGTACGTCAAGGTAACTCCAAGGCCGACGAGCAGCCCAGAGATGACCCCTGCCGCATTTGAACGCTTCCACCATACACCAAGGACGAGTGCCGGGAAGAATGTACCTGACGCGAGCGCGAAGGCCCATGCAACAATTTGTGTAATAACTCCCGGAGGATTCAAGGCCACCAGTCCGGCGAGTACGGTTGCTACTACAATGGACCAGCGGGCAACGGCCAAACGGTTCTTCTCTGTCGCTGTCGGCTTGAAAACACGGTAGTAGATATCATGTGCAAAGGAAGATGATATCGCGATCATCAGTCCTCCTGCTGTAGATAATGCAGCCGCCATTGCGCCGGCAGCAACAAGACCGATAACAAACACACCCAGATTCGCAATTTCAGGTGTTGCCATAACGACGATATCATTGGAGATGACAAGCTCTGTCCATTGAAGAATTCCATCTCCGTTGGCATCTGCAATCTGCAGCTTGCCTGTATCGACCCATGACGTTGTCCAGCTTGGCAGTTCACTGATTCTCTGCCCTGCAACTTTTGTCATTAAAATAAAGCGGGAGAACGCAGCATAGGCAGGAGCGGAAAGATACAGGAGACCGATGAACAATAACGCCCATGCTCCCGACCAGCGTGCCGCTTTCATCGTCGATACCGTATAGAAACGGACTATAACGTGCGGAAGACCAGCTGTACCCGCCATCAACGTAAACATCAACGCCATGAACTGCCACTTGGTTCCGTTCGTAAACGGAGCAAAGTATTCCGAGATGCCGAGCTCCCGGTCCAGTTCACCCATTTTACCGATAAGCTCCCCATATGAAATCCAAGGAAGCGGATTGTTTGTCAATTGAAGACTCATAAAAATGACTGGAATAAGGTAAGCAATGATCAAGATAATGTACTGAGCCACCTGGGTCCAGGTAATCCCCTTCATACCCCCGAATGCCGCATAGAAGGCGATCAGGACAACCCCGATCATCGTGCCGACCTTGGCATCAATTTCAAACAGGCGTCCGATAACCACCCCGGAACCTGATAACTGACCGATTGAATACGTAAAGGAAATGATGATTGTACAGATAGCAGCGATGACGCGCGCCGTATGGCTGTTGTAACGGTCCCCGATGAATTCCGGTACCGTGTAGCGCCCATACTTACGAAGCTGCGGTGCCAGCAGGAATGTCAACAGCAGGTATCCTCCTGTCCACCCCATAATGTAGGCAAGCCCGTCATACCCAAGGATCATGACGGTCCCCGCCAGCCCGATAAAGGAAGCGGCACTCATCCAGTCAGCCCCGATGGCCATCCCATTAAAAACCGGCGGAACCCCCCGCCCGGCAACATAAAAGTCAGAAGTCTCTTTCGCTTTGTTATAAACCGCAATACCAATATAAAGAGCAAAAGTAGCTAAAATAATGGCAGTAGAAACAATAAACTGTAAATCCATCATGGTCCCCCTTATCTTTCCTTCATGTAATGGGTGAAGCGTTTACATTTTTGGAGTTTCTTTTTGAATGTGTATTTGTGATCGATTAGCGAGAAAATGTAGTCCAAATAACTCCTTTCCTTATTTAGAAGGTGATGGCTACTATTTTGATAGCCGCATAACTATTAGATTGGAGCGGAAGGTGCATGACCTCCTGCGGGACTAGCGGGACAGGTGAGACCCCACAGGCAAAGCCGAGGAGGCTCAACGCCCGCCCCGCGGAGTCGTGCACCTGGAGCGGAAATCACCTGCATATTTTTTAATGATCCAGCGTCTTCCCATAACTCAAACTCTCATTCTTGCTTTCATCAATCCCATATTTTTTATCAATGGAATCACTAACCTTGGCATTAACAAACAGCAAAATAATGAAAATCAAAATTGCACCCTGCGCACCCATGAAATAATGGAACGGATAGCCATTGATCGTCACATCTGTCAGGCTGTCCGCAAACAACACCACCCCAAACGATGAAAGAAACCAAACGACCAAATAAAGAGCAATATACCTGTTCTTTTCCTTAAAATATTGATCAGCCGTTCCCTTCTCAATCTTTTTCATAGAAATCCTCCTTTTTTAAGACAAACTGAAAATAAACTTAACGGTGTCAACGAATGGCAAAGGGACGAGAACCACTTGGACGACTCCATACCCAAATAAAGATACAAATGGGATGGCCAGGAAGAAAACCTTTCTTTTCTTAAGAGCCAGGACGAGGCATAGTCCAGTGATGAGAATAAAACCTAAATATAATAGCAACCTTTTCCCTCCTTCTAGTTGTAAGAATAGAATATTTAATTTTCAGAATATTTATTCATAGAGATATTATTAACATTTTATGGTACATCGTCAAGCTGTTTTTGTAGACAAAGATTTGTTCATTTCCACAGGGATATATGTATTTATTTTTCTGAAATATCTTTAATGAGAGATAATAATTATTCATAGTGGACAAATTGTTTTTTCACGAGAATAATTAGGACGTCGAATTTCCCCGGAAATTTTTTTACAACCAAAAAGGGCTGTCCAATTTGGACAACCCCTTGTTTAAATTTATTCGTTTTCAGAACTGTTATCTTCAGTTCCTTCATCAGTACCTTGGTCAGCATTGTCTTCAGTGTCAGTGTCTTCAGTTCCACTTTCATCAGCGGAATCTGATCCATCTTCTTCACTTTGAGTGCTTTCTTCAGCAGCAGCACCATCTTCGCTTTGGCTGTCAGCAGCATCCGGAACATCTGTCTCTTCCTGATCTTCTGCTTGGGCTTCATCATTTGCTGCTTTCTCTTCGAAAGATACTTCTTGAAGTGTAGCTAGTGATTTATTTACATAGTCTTGTGGATTAACGGCAACATTGTCTTTACGGATTTCAAAGTGTACGTGAATTCCAGCTTCTTCATTGAACAAGCTTTGGCCAGCTGTTGCAAGTTTTTGTCCTTGCTTTACAGCGTCGCCTACTTCAACCGCGAAGTCCTTGACTGATTGGTAACGTGTAACGATTCCCTTGTCGTGCTCGACTTCAATCATGTTTCCAAGCAATGAATCTTCTTGAACCTTTGTAACTGTACCACTCATTGCAGCTAATACTTCAAAGTCTTTTCCGCCAAGTGAGATATCGATTCCTTGGTTCGGATGATACTGATTGTCATAGACAACCAATGCAGCTTCTTGCTCTTCTTCTGAAGCGTTCACATCGTAGAATCCTTTTGCGATCGTCACTTCATTTTCATCAGCTACTGGCATTACGAAATTTTCCATTGTCCGGTTGACTTCGACTGCTGGACGATCAAACTCATTACCAGTTTGAACATCGTCATAACCTAGTTCCTGATCTTCTGCAACATCATTACCAGCTGCTTGATACCATAGGATTGCTGTAATAATGATTGCTGCACTTGCCAAATAGATTGCTGGGTATGCCCAACGTTTCTTAAAAAATTTCTGAGAAGGTTGTTTCTTTTCTTCCTCTCTCATTTTCATCACCTCAGCAATCATTCTGAACACTTTGAAAAGAATATATACATCTCCTTAAAAAAATTTTTTACTTCTTATCTTTCGACAAACTCATCTTAAATATGTATGTTTTATCACATTTTCTTATTTTGTATGGAAGAAAACTGGGTTAGTGGTAAAATAACTAAAAGAATACCTAATAAGGAAGGATTGCTTCATGAGGAAATTCATTAAATGGGGGCTGACCACTGCTCCGTTTTTATATATGGGATTGATTTGGTTTATGTCGGGGAACCCGGATGATATGATTATTAAAATGGAGCATGATCGCTTTGACCGGATCTTCAAAGAGTCGCTTCACTTGATTGAATTTGCGATTCTTTATGTTTTGTTCATTCTTGCTCTTTTGGTCCACAACCGTTTGACTTATATGGCCAGCTTCATTGCTGCAATGGTTGCAGGCTTCTACGGATTGACAGATGAGATTCACCAGTCGTTTGTCCCCTACCGTTCTGCAACGCTCATTGATGCGGCGAAAGATTTATTCGGTGTAGCGGTTTGCCTATTGATTGTGAACCGTACCTATTTCAGAAATAAAAAACATCCGCTTGCCAGGGGAATGGAATGGCTCCGGATGAAATTACATTAAGGTAAAACGAAAGGAGCTGCCCTTGAGGACAGCTCCTTTTCTGTATTATTTTTTAGCGGTAAACTGCTTTAGGATTGTATCCGATGCTGTTATTTTCACATCTTTATAGTAATGAGTGACAATATCCTCGTAAGTCTTTCCTTCTTTCGCCATACCGTTGGCACCGTACTGGCTCATCCCGACTCCATGGCCGAAGCCTTTGGTTGTGATGACAATATGATCCCCTTTTCGGTACCAGGTGAAGTCAGAAGATCTCAAATCCAACTTTTCCCGGATTTCCCTTCCTGTAAATTCCTTGCCGCTGATGATGACACTGCCGACCCGCTGGCCCGGTGTTCTATCAGTGATGGTCCCCACCGATCCGTCTCCTCCAAGGGTGATGCCCAGCTTCTCCTGAAACTCGGTGATCGATATGACCTTCTGTGCATTGAATTTCGGTGATTCTTTATCCCATGGACTTTCGACACTTTTGAGGTATGGAACTTCATTGGCCCAATAGGCTTCTGAGTTCTCGGTAAAACCATTGCTGGTTGAAAAAAATTGTGCTGAGATCGGGTTCCCATTATAGGTCAGGATCTTCCCCTTGGTTTCCAGGACTGCTTTTGTGATTTTCTCCATTTTCCAATCATAATCAGGACCCCATTGCTGCTGGAGCTCTGCCTTGTTTTTATATACCTGATGAGTGACCGTGTCTGTTACGTCTGCTCCTTCAGGGAGGTTTCCATCTTTACTCATCATTTGATTGACGATGAAGGTCCTCGCTGTAAGTGCTTGTGCTTTCAAGGCCTCTATTTCAAAATCTGCAGGCATTTCTCCTGCGACGACTCCGATGACATATTCTTCTAACGGAAGCTTTTCAATGATTTCTTTTCCGGCCCTGAATACAGCCACCTCTACTGAGTCTTCCAACAGAGCTGCCTGATCCGGTTTTTTCGTTGTGTTTTCATCCAGCTCACTGCTTGCTTCATCACTTGAAAAAGGAAGGACAACAAGTGTGGGGACTAGAAATGTAATGGCCATTAGGATTGCGACTGTAATGATTACTGGTTTGAACTGCTTCATGTCCGATGCCTCCATATGAATGATTAAAGCGAAGAAGCTTGCACTTCTTCACCTCAATTCATATGTATGGCCGTGGACAAGCAATTATAACTTTAGATTCGAAGAAAATTTGTTTGATTTCTGGAGCGCTTTAGTCCTTTAAAGCGTTGGGGGACTGTCCCCCAACGCTTTAAAGGACTAAAGCGAGTGGGCAAGTTAGTTTATTTCCAGTGGATGGTATGTTATTCTGACAATTGAAAAAGCTCTGCGGCTGCAGAGCTTTTCAACAAGATCTATTTATGCATTAAGGTCAGTGATGATTTGGTCGTTAGCTGTAACGTCATTTTCTTCTTCGACTTCTTTGACACGCTCGATGTCTGCTCCGATTCCTTCCAGTTTCTTGTGGAAGTCTACGTAGCCGCGGTCTAAGTGCTGCAGTTCCGTTACACGAGTGTATCCGTCTGCGACAAGTCCAGCAATGGTAAGAGCAGCTGCTGCACGTAAGTCTGTCGCACCGACTTCTGCACCTTGAAGGGAAACAGGTCCGTTAATGATCACAGAACGTCCTTCAATTTTGATGTCTGCATTCATACGGCGGAACTCTTCCACGTGCATGAAACGGTTTTCGAATACAGTTTCCGAAATGACACTGGTTCCTTCTGCGTGAAGCAGCAAGGCCATCATTTGGGCCTGCATATCCGTAGGGAAACCAGGATGAGGCATTGTCTTGATGTCAACAGCCTTTAATTTTTCAGGTCCGATGACTCTCAAGCCTTCTGCTTCTTCAATGATCGTTACGCCCATTTCTTCCATTTTTGCCACAAGGGAAGACATATGCTCTGCAATTGCTCCCTTAACAAGCACATTACCTTGCGTGATTGCGGCAGCAACCATGAAAGTCCCTGCTTCAATGCGGTCAGGAATGATATTATGCTCTACACCATAAAGGCGTTCTACACCCTCGATGCGGATGGTACCTGTACCAGCACCTTTTACGTTTGCACCCATTTTATTCAGGAAGTTTGCAAGGTCTACAATTTCAGGTTCTTTTGCAACATTTTCAAGCACAGTTGTGCCTTCCGCCAAAACAGCGGCCATCATGATGTTTTCTGTTGCACCTACACTTGGGAAGTCAAGATACACTTTCGCACCTTGCAGTCTGCCGTCAACCTCAGCTTCAATGAAGCCATTGCCGACCTTGACTTTCGCTCCCATTGCTTCAAAACCTTTAAGATGCTGGTCGATCGGTCTGGAACCAATTGCACAGCCGCCTGGCAATGCCACACGTGCACGGCCGGTTCTGCCAAGCAATGATCCCATGACAAGGACAGACGCACGCATCTTGCGTACATATTCAAATGGAGCTTCTACAAATAACTCTCTTGATGCATCAACAGTAACCTCGTTATTTGAAAAAGTAACATCTGTATTTAAATGACGTAATACTTCATTGATAGTATATACATCGGAGAGAGTTGGTACATCCTTAATGACGCTCTTTCCTTCACTAGCTAATAATGTAGCAGCGATCACAGGCAAAACAGCATTTTTAGCACCTTCTGCTTTAACAGTGCCGTTCAGTCTCTGGCCGCCGCGGACGATGATTTTTTCCAAGAGTATTCCCCTCCGCGTCCAATTTCTCTATATTAATATTCAATCGTAAGGATGGGTGTGCCAATGACAAAGGTTGTCTGTGCGCCCAATCCTTTTTTCCTCAGGCCTAGTTGCAAGTTCATGTATTGATGTTCGGTTGGCACTTTCTGTTCGAATGTATTAGAATAAGCCGATATCGAATAAAAATCGTTCTCTTTCAATGATTCCAATTCATTTGCCTCTAAGATAGAAAGTAACTTGTTTGATTGCTTTGATAAAACTCCGTCAAGTGTATCACTGAATTCGCCTTTGATACAAGAGAAAATTAAAGGTTCTCCTGTGAAAAGATTTTTCACTTTAGGAAAATAATGGTCTTGAATGATTTGTTTCGTTTGATGATTCCATTTCATTCCGCGGAATTCGTATATTAGATACGATTGGTAGTGATTGCCGGTCTCCGTCATCACCATCTTGATAGTCTCTACCCCGGATTCATGACGAATTAAACCTTTTAATTCATGACCTTCATTATTTTGGTTATAAATCCAACTAAAGTCCGGGTTTTGTTTCTGCATAGTTTCAGCATAAGTGGTAAAACCTTTATCCGTGGAGAAATTTAAGCTTTCCCTTGCATATAGAGACCATTCAGTGATTTTTCCATCCGTTTTTTCAACAGCTGATGCAAGCTTTTCTATATCTAAAGGCCGATTGGATGCATTCGTATATTTCCCGCTGACGATCATCATCAAACTAATCCCCAGTAATATTGCCGGCAATAAAACCTTATATCTACTCATGTTCTCTCCCCCTTATTCACAGTGTTTCCTGTAAAGGGAGGAACATACTTGGGAATTGTCGTCATCTTTTTACATATTCTCGAGGCTTTATCTTTTCTTATTGCTCTATATATTTTAGATTAATCTTTGAAGTTCGTGACAACTCTATTCTCGCGCTGCAATAACGGGCTTGTGCAAGCTTGTGAAAAGAAACACACAATAGAAATCATACTCAATCCTGACATTTTTGAACACATGTACAACGGCCTACTTTTTTACAAATTGGTGACACTTTGCAAAATGAATGGCAGCTGCTGTGACCACATCAGATAATCCAGAAAAAAGTTTCCGACAATCGATCCCAATGCAATGGACATCAGGATAAACAAAAGCCTTGCCTGGAATATACGGCTGGCCCTCAAAAACTTATCAAAGTTCAAAGCCTGCAAAGCCCAAAAACTTAGGGCTATAAAAGTTAAATGAACCAGCATATTAATAATTGCCTGCTGCCCGAATCCTTCTAACATGATTAATAACTCCTTTAATCCATCTATGTAAAAATCGGTCCTAAATTACCCCAAATTTCGACATATACCCTATTGTAGCACAAGTAAACAGCCCAGGAACAAATTTTACAAATATTTCAGCCTATCATATGAAACTGTAAATATTGTCAGAGGTAGATGGCGCTTTAGCACTGTAAAGGAATGGGGGACTGTCCCCCATTCCTTTACAGTGCTAAAGTCACTGAACATAAAGAAAAAGCCTTTCCCTGTTGGGAAAGGCGTTGGTGTTTGGTGTTTAGAAATTGCGATCGTGGACGTTGATACGGTTCATCGCACGACGCAGTGCAAGTTCAGCGCGGCGGAAGTCGATGTCTTCCTTGCTCGCGTTCAAGCGGCTTTCTGCACGATTTTTTGCTTGTTTGGCACGTTCAACATCGATCGCTTCCGATCTTTCAGCTGATTGCGCCAGAATTGTCACTTGTTCAGGACGGACTTCCAAGAAGCCGCCGCTGACAGCTACAAGCTCAGTGTCGTTGCCATTTTTCAAACGGACGGCACCGATTTGCAATGGAGCAACCATTGGAATATGTCCTGGAAGGATTCCAAGCTCACCGCTCTGAGCTTTGGTGCTTACCATTTCCACTTCAGATTCGTACACTGGGCCATCGGGAGTGACAATATTGACCTTTAATGTCTTCATTTTATTCCCTCCTGGTCCCTGATTATACTTCTACACCCATCTCTTTTGCTGCTTTAAGTACGTCACTCATTGGACCTACTAGACGGAATGCATCTTCTGGAATGTGGTCATATTTACCTTCAAGAATCTCTTTGAAGTCTTGAACAGTATCTTTAACCTGAACATAAGATCCTTTTTGGCCAGTGAACTGTTCAGCAACGTGGAAGTTTTGAGATAAGAAGAATTGAACACGGCGTGCGCGGTGAACAACCAATTTATCTTCGTCTGAAAGCTCATCCATACCAAGGATCGCAATGATGTCTTGAAGTTCTTTGTAACGCTGTAATGTCTGCTGTACTTGACGTGCAACATTGTAGTGTTCTTCTCCAACAATTTCAGGAGAAAGGGCACGTGAAGTAGATGCAAGTGGATCCACCGCAGGGTAGATACCCATTTCAGAAAGCTTACGCTCAAGGTTCGTTGTAGCATCCAAGTGAGCGAAAGTTGTAGCTGGAGCCGGATCCGTGTAGTCATCGGCAGGTACATAGATCGCTTGGATCGATGTAACAGAACCTACGTTAGTAGATGTGATACGTTCCTGCAATTGACCCATATCCGTTGCAAGTGTCGGTTGGTAACCTACCGCTGAAGGCATACGGCCAAGAAGGGCGGAAACCTCAGAACCTGCTTGTGTGAAACGGAAGATGTTGTCAACGAACAGAAGAACGTCCTGTCCTTGCTCATCACGGAAATATTCAGCCATTGTCAGACCAGTCAGGGCAACACGCATACGTGCTCCTGGCGGCTCGTTCATCTGACCGAATACCATTGCTGTTTTCTTGATAACGCCAGAATCGCTCATCTCGTGGAAAAGGTCATTACCTTCACGAGTACGCTCACCTACACCGGCGAATACGGAAAGACCGCCGTGCTCTTGAGCGATGTTATTGATAAGCTCCTGGATTAATACTGTTTTACCTACACCGGCACCGCCGAATAGTCCGATCTTACCACCTTTGATGTAAGGAGCAAGAAGGTCAACGACTTTAATACCAGTTTCAAGGATTTCTACCTCTGTAGAAAGTTGATCGAATTTAGGTGCTTCTCTGTGAATAGGATCACGGCGTGCACTTTTATCGATTTCTTCATCAAGGTCAATTGTTTCACCAAGTACGTTGAATACACGTCCAAGAGTAACGTCACCAACCGGAACTGAGATAGGAGCTCCAGTGTCTGCTACTTCGATTCCGCGAGTCAATCCATCAGTGGAATCCATCGCGATCGTACGGACCGTATCATCACCTAGGTGAAGGGCAACTTCTAGTGTTAAATTGATGCCTTTAGCATCAGCTTTCGCTTCTTGTTTGATAACAAGAGCGTTAAAGATATCAGGCAGTTGACCGCTTTCGAACTTAACGTCAACAACCGGACCCATTACTTGAAGAACGTGTCCTTTGTTCATCTTTTTCCCTCCTATCTAGCATTTGACGACATATTAAAGAAAAAGGCTGGGCGGAATCCCTTCCAGCCGTTGAATTGGTTTATTCTAATGCAGCTGCTCCACCGACAATTTCGGTGATCTCCTGAGTGATGGCAGCCTGACGCGCACGGTTGTAAGAAAGTGATAAGCTGTTGATCAGTTCCTTTGCATTATCCGTTGCAGACTTCATCGCTGTCATACGTGCAGCATGCTCACTGGCTTTACCGTCAAGCAATGCGCCGTAAATCAAGCTCTCAGCATATTGAGGAAGCAGTACTTCTAAAATATCTTCCGCAGAAGGCTCAAATTCATAAGATGTCAGTTTTGCTGAAGTATCAAGATCTGTCAATGGCAGAACTTTCTTCTCAGTAACATCTTGCTGGATGGCACTGACATAATGGTTGTAGTATAGGTACAACTCATCATAAGCGCCGTCAGAGAACATGCCTACTGCTTTGTTTGCGATATCTTTGATATCAGAGAAACTCGGCTGATCCGGGATTCCTGTGATGCCTTCGATTACATTGTAATCACGCTTTTGGAAAAAGTCCCTGCCGATGCGGCCGATTGCAATTATAGCAAATTCATCGTTGGATGAATGACGTTCTTTGATTGTGTTATGGACAAGTCGTATAACATTACTGTTATATGCTCCCGCTAAACCGCGGTCAGACGTGATGACCAAGTAGCCGGTTTTTTTAACGGGGCGGGAGACTAGCATCGGATGGGATGCGTCTTTGCTTCCAAGGGCGATAGATGAAACTACCTCCTGGATTTTCTCCATATAAGGAACGAATGATTTTGCATTCGTTTCAGCACGGGCCATCTTTGATGCAGAAACCATTTGCATGGCTTTAGTTATTTGACTCGTCTTTTTCGTAGAAGTTATACGAGATTTAATGTCGCGTAACGATGCCACTGGTTCTCACCACCCTTTTTATTGTTTCAGACCTTACCTCAAACACGAGGGCAGGACCGTGGAGCTGATATGCTCTTATGGCCTGCCTTGTGACTTGTTGGTAGTTTATTATTCAGACTTGGCAAAAGTTTTCTTGAATTCGTTGATTGCAGCTTTCATTGCATCGTCTTCAGGAAGACCTTTTGTTGTGCGAATATGGTCTAACAACTCAGTATGGTTGCGATCTAACCAGCTAAGGAATTCTTCCTCGAAGCGGCGGATGTCTCCAACAGGGATATCATCCAGATGACCTTTCGTCAACGCATAAAGAATCATAACTTGTTTTTCAACTTTTAACGGCTTGTTAAGATCCTGCTTAAGTACTTCTACAGTACGCGCACCACGGTTAAGTTTCGCCTGTGTTGCTTTATCAAGATCGGAACCGAATTGAGCGAATGCTTCAAGCTCACGGTATGCTGCAAGGTCAAGACGCAGTGTACCAGATACCTTTTTCATCGCTTTGATTTGTGCAGATCCACCTACACGGGATACAGAAAGACCGGCGTTGATCGCTGGACGTACACCAGAGAAGAACAAGTCAGACTGCAAGAAGATCTGTCCATCAGTGATGGAGATAACGTTTGTCGGGATGTAAGCAGAGATATCGCCCGCTTGTGTCTCAACGAACGGAAGTGCAGTGATTGAACCGGCACCTTTCGCATCACTTAGTTTAGCTGCACGCTCTAGTAGACGGCTGTGCAAGTAGAATACGTCACCAGGGAACGCTTCACGGCCTGGAGGACGGCGTAATAGTAGTGAAAGTTCACGGTATGCTGCAGCTTGCTTGGAAAGGTCATCATATACAACAAGAACGTGCTTGCCGTTAAACATGAATTCCTCACCCATTGTTACACCTGCGTAAGGAGCAAGGAATAACATTGGAGCCGGCTGTGAAGCAGACGCTGTTACAACGATTGTGTAATCAAGCGCACCATGCTTACGAAGAGTTTCTACAGCGTTACGCACTGTAGATTCTTTTTGTCCGATCGCTACATAGATACATACCATATCTTGATCTTTTTGGTTAAGAATTGTATCGATGGCAACAGAAGTTTTACCTGTCTGACGGTCACCGATGATCAATTCACGCTGTCCGCGGCCGATTGGCACAAGAGCGTCGATCGCTTTGATACCAGTCTGCAACGGCTCATGAACAGATTTACGATCCATAACACCAGTTGCTTTGCTTTCGATTGGACGTGTTTTTGTTGCATTGATAGGGCCAAGACCATCTACTGGTTGTCCTAGTGAGTTAACAACGCGGCCGATAAGTTCTTCACCTACAGGTACCTCCATGATACGTCCCGTACGGCGAACTTCATCGCCTTCACGGATATCACTGTAAGGTCCAAGGATTACGATACCTACGTTATTTTCTTCAAGGTTCTGTGCCATACCCATGACACCGTTTGAAAACTCAACAAGCTCTCCAGCCATGACGTTGTCGAGGCCATGAGCACGTGCGATACCGTCCCCGATCTGGATTACCGTACCTACGTCGCTTACTTTCATTTCTGACTGATAGTTTTCAATTTGCTTTTTTATCAGCGCACTGATTTCTTCAGCTTTGATGCTCATGAATTTCACCCCTCTATGGTTACATTGGATTTTTTCAGGGTATCTCTATAATAGAGACTCCCTTATATCGTTTATGCAGGCTCGGTTTGAAACCGCCCGGCTTATTTACGGATTAATTCACGCTCTAGGCGCTCTAGTTTTCCTTTTAGGCTTCCGTCAAATATGCGGTTGCCGATTCTCAGCTTCAAGCCGCCGAGAAGGTTCGTGTCTGTAATGTTTTCGATGCGCAATGAACTTTTTCCGACTTTTTTCGCAAAAGACGCAGACAGCGCTGCTTTTTCCGCCTCATCCAATGGACGGACAGAGTATACTTTGGCTTCAGCAACCCCGCGCTCGTCATTCGCAAGTTCGATAAAAGCATCAATAAGTGCTGTTACCTGGTTTGCACGGTGACGGTCGACAAGGAGCATCAGAGTATTCATTACATATGGTGAAGCAGATGAGAACGCTTCTTTAAGGATTTCTTTTTTCTTCTCCGTCGTGATTCTTGGAGTTTCCAAAAGGACGCCTAATTCTTTGTTTTCTTCGAATACGGTTCTGACTACGCGAAGCTCCACTTCAATTGATTCTAACTGATTATGTTCTTTGGCAATTTCGAAAAGAGCTATCGCATAGCGTTTTGCTACGGCAATATTACTCATCGCTCTTCTCCTGCCTCTTGAATATAGTCATTGATCAATTTCTGCTGATCTTCCACGCTTAGTTCTTTCTCGATCACTTTAGATGCGATAAGGACAGATAGTGATGAAACCTGCTCACGCAATGCAGTGACTGCTTGTTCTTTCTGAGTTTCGATTTCACGTTTCGCCGCTTCTTTCAGGCGTTCACCTTCAGCACGGGCAGTTGCGATAATCTCCTCACGTTGTTGCTCGCCTTGCTTCTTGGAATTCTCGATCATAGTTTGTGCTTCTTGACGAGCTTCCTTTAAAAGCTGGCGCTGTTCTTCAAGCAAGTTGTTTGCTTCAGTACGGCTTGATTCGGCCGCATTGATTTCACTTGCAATATGGTCTTCACGTTCTTTCATAATTCCCATGAGTGGACCCCATGCGAATTTCTTCAGCAACGCTAGCAAAATGATGAACATGGCAAGCTGGAACAAGATGTCTCCACCGTTGAATTCAGCTGCACCAAGGACAAATGCGTTTGTTAGCACGCGATTTCACTCCCTTCAAGAGACATAGCTTCTCTTTTAGATCCGCTTTTTAACTTATAAAGTAATGCTGTATTCACAAAACTTGTGATTGAAGTCATGAACATAAAGGAATGGCGAAGGTTCTCATGGAATGATCTTCGCCATTTTGGAACGTGTTTAACTTCCGATTATTGACCTTGTACCATGAACGCGATAACAACGGCGATGATAGGAATCGCCTCAACTAGTGCTACCCCGATGAACATTGTAGTTTGAAGCATACCACGTGCTTCTGGCTGACGTGCAATTCCTTCAACTGTACGAGATACGATAAGACCGTTACCGATACCGGCACCAAGTGCTGCCAAACCGATTGCGATTGCTGCTGCTAATAGACCCATTATTAAGTTCCTCCTTAAATGTATGAAAAATATTTTTTTCTTAAATAGGGTTTTTGTTCATAAATGAACAGGTATATATTAATGGTCTGCACTCACTTTGTGAGAAATGTAAACCATCGTTAACATTACGAAGATAAATGATTGGATTGCACCAACAAATATCGAGAAACCTTGCCATGCCAGCATTGGCAGTATTGCCGCAAGAGTTCCGCCCACGCCTGTGGCCAAGCTTCCCGCCAATAGTGCGAGCAGGATTTCACCAGCGTAGATGTTTCCGTAAAGACGAAGACCTAATGTGAGAGTGTTTGCAAATTCCTCGATTATCTTCAGCGGGAATAAGAACCACATAGGTTTAAAGAAATCTTTTCCGTATTCACCGAAACCTTTCATTTTCACACCGTAGTAGTGTGATAGACCAACAACCATGACCGCCAGTGTTAATGAGATGGTAGGATCGGCTGTCGGTGATTTCCACCAGAGTTCGTGGTCAATGACCACTGAGAATGGAAGACCTAACATGTTAGATACAAAGATGTACATAATCAATGTTATCCCGAGGATGTGGAACCTTCCTCCAGTTTTCCAGTCCATGTTGCTTTTTACGATGTTCTTGACGAAATCCATGACCCATTCCATAAAGTTCTGCATACCGGTTGGTTTCATGGCCATTCGCCGGGTTGACACAACGGCAAGCAGGAATACTATCGCACTTGCTACTGTAATCATTAATACATTTGCCAAGTTAAAAGTTAGTCCAAGAAACTCAGCAGTAGGATTTTCATGATGCAATGAAATTCACCTCTCTTCCCCGCTATTTATGAAGTTGAAGCTGTTGAATCAAATAATCTATCATAATGACAAGATATGATGTCATTAATCCAATAACAACGCTCAGAAGATGAAATGTGTCCGGGTATTCCATCGCAATGATCACCGCGAAAGCCGCGCCGGCCATGCGTGAAAACGTTCCCAAAGAACGAACTTTTTCTCCTGCAATTACCTTATCCCCAAACCTGACTGTCCTTTTGACCATCACCCAGTGGTTGAACAAGCTGATGCCCGTCCCAAGGATGAGCCCGAGGAAGACCGATTGGTAGTCTGTGAACCCCCAGCCAAGAACGTAGATTGCGAGCAGGAAGAATATGTACTTGCGATGTCTGATGAACATCTGTTGAATTTCCGGCATAAAACATTAGTCTCCTGAAAAGTAAGTACGGACTGTACGGAGCATTGCATAAATTCCTGTTGCTAGTCCAAGGAGTAGTCCGATTACTAAAAAAAGTGGCGCGGTATCCAGGTAACTGTCGAGCCATCTTCCTCCGAAGATACCGATCAGCATGGATCCGACAAGTTGCGAGAGAATGGCTGTGTATAAAGCCATGGCTTGTAACGGGCGTCTATTACGTTGACGCATAGGCATCCCTACATTTCCGGGGATTTGCTTGCGGTAAATCTTTCACATTAGCAAAAGATCCAATTCGACACGAGAATGATTGTGAAAACCCTATCATTTCATATCCTTTGTAAGCATACAATAGGGCAGAATTGATGTCAATGCGTTACAGTGAAAAAGTTCACAACCTTGCCACGCGTTCCTGATTTGTTCACAAAATCATCAAATTTGTAAAAATGTGCAGAATTTTGGTGCCAATTTCATTATATAAGAATAGGATGAAAGTTTGAAAGAGGAATTTTTATTGTAAAAAATTCCACATGTTTACTGGATGATGAAGGAAGTGCGGGGGATTGGTTTGTTAGGGTGATATAGTATGTGGGGGGTCTTGAGGAATTGGGCCGGCAGGGTAATGACCTGGGGGAACATGGGGTTATGGAGCGGGAGATGAGCCATAACCAGGTGTTTAGCAAACAATCACGGGACTATAGAGCGTATACGGAGTTATAATCCCGTATTTAGCCAGTATTCATGGGTTTATGGATTGCAGATTGAGTTATAAACCGGTGGTTAATTAATATTCACAGGATTATAGTGCATATGCGGAGTTATAATCCGGTGGTTAGTCAATATTCATAGGATTACAATGTATACGCAGGGTTATAATCCAGTGTTTAGACAAGGAATAGAGGATTACAGAGCTTATGACGAGTTATAATCCGGTGTTTTGTTAAAAACATATATTCTCCCCCACTGTCTTGCTCGAAAAAACTCTTCAAAAAAAGAGGGAGCAGCCATCACTCCCTCACCTGTACCACTCAATCAAGTTCTCCTGGTAATCCTCGTCACCGCTTTTCCTCACGAACGCGACTGCGTAAAATGTTTTCCCTTTTATATAAGAAGGAAGTTTAACCTGATTACTGATCATTCCATGCCCAACCTGGCGCCTTTGCTCCAGAATGGTGAGCATCTGCATCGTTTCCTGGTCATACAGTGCGAGTGCGAACTCTTCCCCGCCGCCCGGCAGATAGGCCTCATATCTCAGCGTATCGGGAGCATCACCCGGAACTGCCGAAAATCCCATTACCCGCGGGTAATCAGGTGTTCCTACGGCAATCAGGTATGGAAGGGAATATTCCTTGGTCCCCTCTTCAAGCAGAAGCTTTCCTTCCCAGAGGGCATGCTCTTTCGGGAATTTTTTGATGATCGCCCGTACCGTCACTATTTTCTCCTCGCCTGGTTCCAAGTCAAAACTTAGTGGCACTTCCCAGCGAAGGTCATTTCTTGTTTCTGCTGGTTGGAATGAATAGGTTTTGGGTTCGGTTCCTCTATTTTTGATGGTCAGCTGTTTCTCTAAAAATCTTTTCTTAGTCGTTTCAAGTCCGCCCATTGAAATGGAGGAAGGAAAGACAAGTGTCTCCAACTCCAGGGCTTTATCGACCTGGATCCTTCCCGATCCCTGTTCGTATACCTTATACGGAACCCCTTCTTCATTGACGATCTCTTTTGCCGTCAGCATCAGGGCCGATTTGATTTCCTGGGCGCTCCAATCGGGATGGGCCTGCTTTAGTATGGCAGCCGCTCCGCTAACATGCGGTGCTGCCATGCTGGTGCCTTGGAGGGACATATAACCGTCCGGGATTGTGCTGTTGATATCGACTCCGGGAGCAGTCAAGTCCGGCTTGATCATCCAGTTTACGGTGACGGGACCTTTTGAACTGAACGGAGCCAGCTTGTCTTGTTCTGTTTTCATGATGATGGATATAGGTTTTTTCGTTTTTAAAAGGTTTTTTCCATTTTCCATGGAAGTCACTGCTGCCGGAATGCCCTTTTCCATCTGGATCATGGCAGCAAACAGCCCCTTCGTGTTGTTATAGATGATGACCCCTTTGGCACCGGCTTTTTCTGCGTTATTTATTTTCTCTTCAAAGGTGAGATGGCCTCTTTGGATGACCGCTATTTTCCCGAAGCTGCCTGTTAATTCTTCCGGCGTGCCCAGACCGCCATCGTATACCTCTATATTTCTTTTCTTTCGCCACTTACCGGTCCTATCTATAGAAAGAAGTCGGATTTTTTCTTTTCCGATTTTGAGATACGGGACCTCTGTCGGAGGTGTTGAAGCTCCGACCGCTAATGAATCCGCAGAGGTGGCAGGAGTTCCGATCGTCCAGACTCCAGGTCCCGAATTCCCGCTCGCCACAACGGGTAGTATCCCTTTTTCAGCTACCTTGTCCAAGGCTTTGCTTAAAGGCAGGTCGGGTCCGTTGACTTCACTGCCCAGGGAAAGGTTGATGATGTCGACTTTGTCTTTGACAGCAGCTTCAATGGCAGCGAGAACCTGGTCCGTTGTTCCTCGCCCGCCTGGTCCTAACGCGCGATAGATGTAAAGGTCAGCGTTCGGCGCCATCCCTTGGAGAGACCCGTTTGCAGCGATGATGCCGGCGACATGTGTCCCATGAATGGTTGAGTAGCCTCCGCCTCCCTGGGTTTCCATCGGCTCCTTATCTCCATCAACGACATCTTTCCCTCCTTTGAAGTTTCGTGAGAGGTCACGGTGATGGAGATCCATGCCGGTGTCGATGATGCCGACCTTTACCCCTTCCCCAGTCAGCCGGCTGCCTTTTTTATCGAAGTAGCCCCTGATCTTTTCTGCTCCGACAAACGGGATGGTGCTGTCTCTTTTGACCGTGTAGGTTTGAGCTTTGGAGGTGGTGATCAGGTTTGCCTTTGGGTGAGAGGCTAGGAAGTTGTTTAGTTCAGCTTTCGGGCCTTGGATTGAGTAGCCGTTTAGGACTTCGGAAAACATATGCCTCAATTTTAGAGATGGATGATTTTTTAGTTCTTCTTTTATTTGGGCAGGTTCAACCTGGCCTGCTGTTTCAATAATCAGGATTTCCTCTTGATTTGGCTCTTCCTTGAGCTGAGGCATTTTGAAACTCTGGGCTTCAGCAGTGTGCAGTGGTGTGAGTAGTATGAGTATGAGTGCGGTTAGTTTGCGCATAGTGTCTGATCCCCCTTTCCGTTTAGCTTTTCTCGCGGGAGGGGAAGGTATGCACGGGGCGCTTTATCGCTTTAAAGCGGCGGGGGACAGTCCCCCACTCCTTTAAAGCGGTAAAGAAGCCCGCCTCTATAGTTGAAGAGACAGGCTTTCCAATTCATAATGATTATTTTGTTCCGAACAAGCGGTCGCCTGCATCTCCAAGACCAGGGACGATGTAGCCTTTTTCGTTCAGTTTTTCATCAAGGGCCGCGATGAAGATATCCACGTCCGGATGTGCGCTCTTAATGGCGTCTACCCCTTCAGGACATGCCACTAGACACATGAATTTAATGTTTTTGGCGCCGCGCTTTTTGATGGAGTTGATCGCTTCAACCGCAGATCCTCCTGTTGCAAGCATCGGGTCAACGACGATGAAGTCACGCTCTTCGACATCGCTCGGAAGTTTTACATAGTATTCTACAGGCTGAAGTGTTTCCGGGTCGCGGTACAATCCTACGTGTCCCACTTTTGCCGCAGGGATCAGCTTCAGGATACCGTCAACCATACCAAGGCCGGCACGAAGGATCGGCACGATGCCCAATTTTTTACCGGCAAGTGTCTTGGCCATCGTTTTACTTACCGGCGTTTCAATTTCGATGTCCTCCAAAGGCATATCACGAGTGATTTCAAAAGCCATCAGGGATGCTACCTCATCTACAAGCTCGCGAAATTCCTTTGTTCCCGTTTCTTTCTGCCTGATGAATGTCAGCTTATGCTGGATTAGCGGATGGTCGAATACATATACTTTTCCCACTGAAATCTCTCCTTCTTTATGTAAAATTACGTAATCTCTCAAATTCATACTCCGTCCTATTTTACCTAAAAGAACATTGAGTGGCAATGTTTGCACAGAGATGTCATTTTCTCGTAAAAAAACCGCCAAGCGAGGTGGCGGTTTTTCGGTTAAAAATTATCTATCTGCATACAAAGGGAATTTGGCAGTCAGTGTTTCCACACGCTGGCGTGCTTCTTCCAGCTTCTGCTCATCTTCCTGGTTTTTAAGGGTGAAAGCAATAATGGATGCAATCTCGTCCATTTCTTCCAATCCGAAGCCGCGGGATGTAACAGCTGCTGTACCGATGCGGATACCGCTGGTTACGAACGGGCTTTCAGGGTCGAATGGAATCGTATTCTTATTCGTTGTGATCCCGATTTCATCTAAAACTTTTTCAGCCACTTTTCCTGTAAGGTTCATGGAGCGCAGGTCAATCAGCAGAAGGTGGTTATCCGTTCCGCCCGATACAAGCTGCAATCCTTCTTTTACAAGACCTTCACCTAAACGTTTTGCGTTGTCGATGACGTTTTGTGCATAGGATTTGAAGTCGTCCTGCAGTGCTTCACCAAAAGCAACCGCTTTAGCCGCGATGACATGCATCAGCGGTCCGCCCTGGATTCCAGGGAAGATGGATTTATCGATTTTCTTCGCGTATTCTTCTTTGCAAAGGATCATTCCGCCGCGTGGTCCGCGAAGCGTTTTGTGAGTCGTCGTTGTGACAAAGTCCGCATGCGGTACAGGATTCGGGTGCAGACCTGCTGCAACAAGTCCGGCGATGTGAGCCATATCCACCATCAGGTAAGCTCCCACTTCATCCGCAATTTCACGGAACTTGGCAAAATCGATTTGTCTTGGGTAAGCAGACGCACCGGCAACAATCAATTTCGGCTTGTGTTCAAGTGCTTTTTGACGAACGTCATCATAGTCGATGACCTGCTTGTCTTTATCAACGCCGTACTCGACGAAGTTATATTGAATTCCGCTGAAGTTCACGTGGCTTCCGTGAGTCAAGTGGCCGCCATGCGACAAGTTCATTCCAAGGACTGTATCTCCTTGCTCCAAAATAGTGAAGTAAACCGCCATGTTCGCCTGTGCACCAGAGTGCGGCTGAACGTTGGCATGCTCCGCTCCGAAAATCTTCTTCGCACGGTCGCGCGCAAGGTTTTCAGCAACATCGACATGTTCACATCCGCCATAGTAGCGGCGTCCAGGATAACCTTCAGCATATTTATTGGTCAAAACCGACCCCTGTGCTTCCATGACAGCTTCGCTTACGAAGTTTTCAGAAGCGATCAGTTCGATTTTCGTCTGCTGGCGATGCAATTCATCTTGAATAGCTTGGTATAACTCTTGATCTTGTGCTGCAATCTTGCTCATACGGATCCCCCTTCAAATTACGGAAAACGTTTACATTCCGTTTCTATCAATCTCGAAAAATTTCAAATTCCTTCTATATTCTAACATGATTCCGCTGGAGAATAAACGAGTAAAATGGACGGGGTTGAGCGGTGAGGGCGCTTCACCCCTTTAAAGCACTAAGAGGGACTGTCCCTCTTCGTGCTTTAACGCGTTAGCGTGTAATAGGGGACTGTCCCTTTTAGTGGTTTAGTGTGGTAAAGGGTTAGTAGGCATCCCAGTTCCAGTATTCCATGCCGCCGACTTGGACTCCGTGGATTCCTTCGATGTCTTTTAACTTCAGCAGCTCTTTCACTGGTCCTGTCACTACTGCACCATAGACGGTGAAGCCTTCTTTTTTCAGATAATCGTATCTTTCCTGAAGGTGGTCCAGGCCGAGGAAGCTATCGTAATAGCCTTCACTCTCTTCTTCCAAGAAGGTTTTCATGCTCTCCAGCATTGCCTGCTGCAGTTCCTCCATATGACGGGAATCCAATAGCATTTGCGATTGGGACATATAATCTCCATCATGTTCCCTGCCGCTGGATAACCCGTACACACCAGTCAGCTGCATATCATTTCCGCTCGACCCGTATCCAGCTTTGAATTCCTTCATTTCCCCTGTATATAAGGGCATCCATAAGACTTGCAGATCATAGTTTTCAAGCGTTTTTTGGAGCTCAATCGGTTCCATGAATTCCGTCGTAGAGAATGCCATTTCTGCTACTGTTCCCTCATGGACTTTTTCCAACGTAGTCCAGGCAGAATCAGAGGTTTGAGGACTATATTTTTTCCCCGAATTAGGATTTTCCGGTAAGTAGAACCTGAAATAATCACTTGTTTCAGCAGTCTCCCAATCGTATTGAAGATGGGAACTCAACGGCAGGATCCCTTTCGTCATATGGATGTTCCCTGTTGGAAAGTCCTCTTTCCCGATTTGCTCAAACAGCGGTACTTCCATCCTTTGCGTCCACAAGCCGTCGGTTTCACTAATGGGGTAAGACATTGTCGTCTTCACATTAGGAAACTTCCAATCCAGCATCAGATTGATATCATACAAATGTTTCCGGTCCCATTTCAAGGCATCTGCAATGATGTTTACCCCCATCATATAAAAAGAATAGAGTAAAAGAACGGCTATAACTACCTGGATAATCCGAGCGGTAAACTTAAATCGGTATCTCTTCATGATTTTATTCTCCAAATTTTGATCCCATTCAGCCACGTTGATCACTCCTTTCATTTTTCTCATAGAGTTCCTTTAATCTTTTCCTTGCCCTGAACAACTCTGATTTCACCTGGGACTCCGATAAATCCAGCGCTGATTGAAGCTCTTTATAGGAAAACTGTTCATGTTCACGTAAATATAAAAGGGTCCTGTATTTTTCAGGCAGGTGTGAAAGCAATTCCTGCATTTCTGCCACTGTAGATTGCCTGATGATTTCCTCTTCAGGTACTCCATAAGGACTGACCATTTCCTTTTCTTTGAGCAGCCTTGATAAAAACGGGAATCTCTCCCGCCTTTTGCGCTTCCGCCACTCATCAAGGTATACATTCCTGGCTACCTTGAACAGCCAGGCTTTAGCATTGTCTGTCTCTGAAAATTCCAGGGAGACGGTGGCACGGATGAACGTCTCCTGGACAAGGTCCTCTGCTGTTTCCCTGCTCCCGGACAGCTTTACCAGAAAGTAAAATAACTGCTCTGCATACTTTCGATATAACGTTTCAAGACTCTGCCTCTTTTCATCATGCACCGGCTCCCCCCCTTTTTCTCTCTACTTACATAACGTCTGAGCGGCGGTAATGTTACATACATTCAAAAAAATATTTTGCATGTCTTGCTTTAGCACTTTAAAGCAACGGGGGACTGTCCCCCAATACGTTAATGCTTTAAAGTGCTTCATCCCACATAAAAAATGGCGGACCTGTTGTCCGCCATTTTTGTCTCTCTAGCACGATTTGTTTTCGGGTTTTGGTTCGTAGACAGCGCGGGTTCCGCCGATGAGTTTCGGCCGGGTTTTGGCAAGCGTTACGTGGGCTTCCCCTAGCATTTTGTGCGAGACCCGGATGGGAACCGCCACATGTTTCAGGTGCATCCCAATAAAAGTCTGTCCGATATCAATTCCGGCTTCGGCTTTAATAAACTCGACCACCACGGGATCCTCAAATTTTTCATAAGCATAGGTAGCCATTGCGCCGCCGGCTGTTCTGACCGGAATGACGGAAACTTCCTCATAGTCTCTTTTTTCCGCCCATTCCCTTTCCACTACCAGCGCACGGTTGAGATGTTCACAGCATTGAAACGCAACACCTGCGCCCTGCTCATCCGCGAAAGCTTTTACCCTCTCGAAAATCACTTGGGCCGCTTCTGAGGTTCCGGCTGTGCCAATCTTCTTGCCGATCACTTCGGAAGTAGAGCAGCCGACAACCAGCAGATTTCCATTTTGCAATGGAGACTGCTCTTTGAACTCATTCAATATAGTGTTCAGTTGGTTTTTGAGAACTTCGACATCCATGATTGCTGCCTCCTTCTCTAACTTTTACCTTGGCAGATTATCTGTTTTTCTCTTCATACTCTGTTATTTTTCCAATTCTTCGTTCGTGGCGTCCGCCTTCAAAATCAGTCTCCAGCCAGGTTTTTGCGATTTCCCTCGCCAGTCCCGGGCCGATGACTCTTTCGCCCATTGCCAGGACGTTTGTGTTATTGTGCTGACGGGTTGCTTTGGCACTGAATACATCGTGTACCAGTGCACAGCGGATCCCCTTTACTTTATTTGCGGAAATGCTCATGCCGATTCCCGTACCGCAAACCAGTATGCCGCGGTCATACTCGCCCTTTGCTACTTTTTCAGCGACCGGCTGGGCATAATCCGGGTAGTCTACAGATGTATCGCATTCACATCCAAAATCATCAAATTCTATTCCTAGTTCATTGAGCAAATCTTTTATTTCTTCACGAATATTAATACCGCCATGATCTGATGCAATTGCGACTTTCATGCCGTATTCCTCCTGCCATAATGAGTTATAGTTTAATTTTTACATACCCTTGAAAAATTATAAAGAATTATTGATTTTAAATTGTCACCAAACAAAAAAGCTGCACTCCCGCAAGAGCGCAGCCCATTTTTATAAGTGAAAACGCGTGATGGTGTTTTTTAAGCTTTCGGCCTGTTTTTGCAGGGCGGAGGCTAGCTGTTCCACATTTCCCATGACGGCTGCCTGGTCCCTGGTGGCAGCTGCTACTTCGACTGCGCCGGCTGACGTTTCTTCGGCGATGGCTGCCACTTCCTGTGACTGCCTTGAAGTAGATTCGATATACTCCATCTGCTGATCAACAAGTCCGGAAATCTGCTGGACAGATTCAGCCATTTCATTGATGGTCTCAGTCATTTCCTCGATGACGACATTTGTCTGGGTGCCTTTTTTCACTTCATTATTGGCATTCTCCACTTGAGTCTTTATACTGCCGGCCACATTGCCGACATCCGACTGAATGTTTTTTATCAAATCAGATATGCCCTGCACGGCTTTACCGCTTTGATCGGCAAGCTTCCGCACTTCCTCTGCCACAACCGCGAAGCCTTTGCCGTGTTCACCGGCCCTTGCCGCTTCAATGGAAGCATTCAGCGCAAGCAGATTTGTCTGTGCCGCGATGTCGCCGACAAGCTGGATGATCTGCTCTACTTTTTTCGCATTATCCTCCAAACGGCGGACCGCTTCAAGAGAGTTTTCATTCCCTTTCGCCAGCGCTTCAATGCCTTCAACAAGGGAGTTAATGACTTTTTTGCTTTCTGTCAGATCTTTCAGCATTTCCGTTGAGATGGTTTCGGATGACTTGGAACGGTTCTGCACTTCCTGAGCGATCCGGATCACATCATCCACCGATTCAGCAGTCGATTGGATGGAAACAGCAGAGCTTTCGGCTCCAGCCGAGATTTCACTGATGGTCACCGCGATACCTTCTGCCTGCTTGGAAGCCTTGGAAGATGCTTCGGAAATATGGACAACGGTGTCATTCGTTTTATTGAAATTATCGTCGATATTATGGACCATTTCCCTCAGATTGGCAAGCATTGAATTAAATGCTGTACCCAGCGAGCGGATTTCATCGTCGGATTTCGGCAGCTTCACATCATCCTGGATATTCCCTTGTGAAGCTTGAATTGCGGCTTTTTCCAAGTTTTGCAGCGGCTTCGTGATAAAACCTGCAACGAAAAAGGCAAGCACTCCTGACCAGAAGATCCCCATCGCCAATGTTGCTGTCGTAAAAACCGCTTCATTCATATCTGCTGCAAAAGTCGGGCGGATATAATAAATAAAAAGCGCACTGGTGGAGTACGTGATGACCGCCAGCAGCGTAATGAATAAGACCAATTTCTTCCTCAACCCGAATTTGTAGCTTTTTCTCTCTTCCGTTTCCATGCCAAGTTCCCCTTCCATCTCCTCAAGAATTCTTGAGCTTCTCTATCAGCCTGCCAATCAGTCCATCCAGCTCTTTATAGGTTACGCGGTAAATCTCAAGGCTTCCGCCAAAGGGATCCGAAACATCACGGTCAAAATCGTCTTCAGTGACAAACTCTTTTAGAGTAAACATTTTGTCAGCTGCTTGAGGATGCATGCTTGCGATGGTTTGTTTATGTCCCTCAGTCATCGTAAAAATATATTCCGCCCACTGAATGTCCTCAGGGGTCAGCGAACTGGAACTGTGTTCATGTTTTATATCGTTCTCTTTTAAAATTTCTTGAGTCTGAAAGGAGGCTTTTTGTCCATCCGCAGCAAAAACCCCTGCCGATTTCACTTTGAACCGGTCTTTTCCCTTATGCCTCAGAAGCGCTTCCGCCATGGGGCTGCGGCATGTATTTCCCGTACAAACAAATAAAATATTCATCATTGACCAACTCCTTACCCCTATTATAAGCCATTCATCGACAACTCTATAGCGCGCCAAAACAAAAAAATCTTACAAAATAAAAAACAGCCCCTTCAGCACTCTAAAGCACCGGGGGACTGTCCCCACTTACACTAACGCATTAACGCGATGGGGGACAGTCCCCCATCGCGTTAATGTACTAAAGCATCCTTATTAAAATGGCAGCAGCAGTTTGATTCCGAAGGCGAAGAGGATGCAGCCTCCGAGTGCTTCGCTGTAAGAGCCGAGCCAGCCTTGGACACGGCGGCCGACCAGCAGTCCCGCCCATGTCAAAACGGTGGCAGCAACCCCAAAGCAAATCAAGGCTGCCGCCGTTCTCGCCCCGAAGATACCTAACGTGAGCCCAACCGAGAAGCTGTCCAGGCTCACACTCAATGCAAACAACAGGAGCCCGAATCCAACCGGAGTCATCACTGAACTATCGTCATCTTTAAAGCTCGCCAAAACCATTTGTATCCCGAGCACGATCAACAGGATTCCCCCTGCATATCCTGCGAACGAGCCGAATTTTTCAGAAAGAAACTTCCCTGTCATCATTCCCAGCAGCGGCATCCAAACGTGAAAAACCCCAACCGTCAACCCTATGTAGAAAATCTGCCGCATCCGTAGCTGTACCATTCCCATTCCAATCCCTATCGAAAAGGCATCCATCCCGAGGGCAAATGCCATCAACATCAATGTGAACAACTCTGCTATAAGTGCCGTCATTTCATTTCCTCCTTTGGACGTGCCTACATCACACTCTATGCGCGTCCAAAGGAATTTATTTCATTAAATTAAAAAAGAGCGGCAGATATGGTTGCCGCTCAAATTTAATCTTCCTTTATATAATTATATCCTGCCGCTTTCTGGAGCCTGTTCATGATGGCAACACCGACACCTTCATTCGGAAATGTTTCTGAAAAAATAATCTCTACATCGCTTCCATTAAAAGAGCGCAATACATCATAAAGGGAATGGGCGACAGTGCTTAGGTCCGAACGGCTTCCACAGACAAGGATTTTATCCGCGTTGTAAAAATCCTTGTTCTCTTCCGTTGTCAGAACCCCGACCTTCATCCCGCCTCTTCTTTTTTCATCAATCAAAGACTGAATCCATTCTCTTTTTCCTTCAAATAAAATTAACGGTGCATCCGGGGCGTAGTGAGTATATTTCATCCCGGGTGATTTCGGCGCACCTTCTCCTTTAGCGAGGGAAGGGTCCATCAGCACGGGGCCGGCTGCCTCTTCCAGCTGTTCCCTCGTGACTCCGCCCGGTCTTAAAATAACCGGGATTTCTGAAGTACAGTCGACCACCGTCGATTCCACACCGACCCCGGTTTCTCCGCCGTTAATGATTCCACTGATTTTTCCGTCCAAATCCTGTGTCACATGGTGTGCGGTTGTAGGGCTCGGCCTTCCTGATACGTTTGCACTCGGGGCAGCAATCGGCAGGTTAGCAGCTTCAATCAGCGCAAGCGCCACGGGATGGTCCGGCATTCTGATCCCGACGGAATCAAGCCCTGCCGTTACCTTTTCCGAAAGAACGCCTTCCTTTTTATTAAAAATGATCGTTAGAGGGCCCGGCCAAAATTGGTCCATGAAGGTTTGCGCTGCTTCTGGAATCTCTTTGACCAGCTCATTCAATTGCTGCTTGTTGGAAATGTGGACAATCAGGGGATTATCGCTCGGCCTGCCTTTGGCCGCAAAGATTTTATCCACTGCCTCATCCGATTTTGCATTGGCCCCCAGGCCGTAAACTGTTTCTGTTGGAAAAGCAACGACTTCATTATCTTTTAAAAATTGAGATGCTTCCACAATCTGTGGACAACTTTTATTAATATCCACATCGTTCTCCACAATCCAATAATTCATCTTCATTGTGATCCACCTTTATAATTTAAAACAAGATTTATGTCGAGAAAGCTCGTTTCCCGCTGAAATTTAACTATCCTACATCATTTCTACTTTTGCAAGTATATAAGAATTGACAGAGTTATTCAAACCTTATCCACAAAATGTGCATAACTCGAATAAAATTGTGCATAACTTTGTGCACATCTCTCCTTTAACACACTAAAGCAGCGGGGGACAGTCCCCCGCTGCTTTAAAACGTTAATTGAATAAAGCGGCTGCTAGAATTCGAAGTTCATGATGGTGCAGTTATCCACTGTGGATAAGGCTTTTGCATGTGCAAAGTGGTCCAGCTCTGGTGGATAAGCTGATCTATCCACTTGTTTGAAACCTAGCAAGTGGAAAAACTGAACGGATGCCTGTTTGTTCGACACGAGATAAAGAGTGGATAACTGTTTTTCCCGGCCTAATTGAAGGATTTCTTGAAAAAGAGCAAATAAATCCTCTCCATCCATAGTCGGCTTCACCACTAGTGATCTCAGCAATCCAATCCGTTCGTGAATTTCCAGTCCGAGTGTGCCGTCGATCCCCCTTTTTTCATTTTCAACTATTAAGAAGTTATCAACAGCTTCCTCCACTCCCAGCGTACTTAATCCCGCCCTTTCCAGAAACTCTTTTATTGCCACACTATCTTTTTCCACAGCTCTTCGGATTGTTTTCAACATTCCCAGCACCTCTCTCGATTTTCTTTATGTTTAATAGATATGTAATGAGAGAGTAAATAGAACCAAAAAGAGATTCTTTTGTTTTAAAAGAATCTCTTTTATTGCTATTCAGGGGATCAGCTTTTTAAAGAAGTCTATTACGAAGAATCTCACTTCTACTTCCGTTTCTTCTTCTTTTACAAAAAGCTGTTCTTCAGCCGCTGCCTTTTCTACTTTCACTTTATCCACAACTTGCTCACTTGTCACGGTTTCAGAAACTTCTTCCTTTGTACTTGACGGCTCGCTGACTACTGATGCTTCGCTTACTTCTGGCTCATCAGCCTTTACATCTTCTACAGTCGAAACGGCTTCCTCTTCTTCAACAACAGGTTCCACCAACTCCTCATCCATTTCACTGGCTTCTGCTGTTGTTTCAAATCCCGGGCTCCTCACTGCCGTACCGCTTGAAAAATCAAGGAAGCATAGCGGCGGGTACAGTACGCACCACCAATTCGCACCTTTGCCGCTGCCAAGTGTGATCAAGATGGCTTCATATTCACCAGCAGGATATAAAAACTGTCCATAAAGCTTTGTCGGGAAATCTACTTTGCCGAACTCAACGTTGACCGATTGTGACAGGCCTTCCTCTTCCATTACTTCCTCTGCGATTTCCTGCAATTCAGGCAAGCCGGCTTTGATTGTTGAGCGCGCTTCATCAATTGAAGTCAATTTTTCTACCCAAACTGTGATTTCTTCGTTCACTTTGTCACGGATCAAACGCTTGACCGCCTGATCCTCTTCCCGGTCGCTGTCTGCCAAAATCCTCAACCGGATGGCTTCATTCGGAATGACTTGAACCTCTTGCTGTGCAGAGATCGATTCCTGTTTCGGTATATATAAACTTAAGATTGTTCCAATGCTTAAAGTGAGTATGTACATCCATGCTAATTTAGTTGATTTCATTTCCTCCACCGTCCCTTCAGTAAAACAGTGTGGACAGAAATGAGATTTCTTAAACTAGCAAAATCAAATAAATTTCAAAAATGCCAAAATACTAGAATCATAACTTTGCTCTGCTGCGTTAACGTAACAGGGGACTGTCCCCCGGGACGGTGACGCGTTAATACGCCACCGCGCTAAGAGGGACAGTCCCTCTTAGTGCGGCAGTATGTTAAAGCACAATAACTCACATGCTTTATCCTCTAGTACAAAACACCATCCGGTCTTTACCGTTGATGTCGTGGATGATTTCAGTCAGGGCTTCCGGGAAGGCACTGCGCAGCATTCCTGCCACTGCTTCTCCCTGGCCGGCTCCGATTTCAAATCCGATCACGAATCTTTCTTTCATGACATGCGGCAGTTCTTCCATAAAGCGCTGATAGAACTCCAGTCCGCTCTCGCCACCGAATAGAGCTGAGTGTGGTTCATGGTCCTTGACGACTTCTGACAATGAGTCCAAATCACCCAATGGAATATACGGCGGATTGGATACCAGCACATCAAGTTTCAATCCCTCAGTAATCAACGGCTCCAGCAGATCTCCCTCTAAAAATTTCACCTGGGCACCAAGCTCCCCTGCATTGTGCCGGGCAACCTCCAAAGCGTCCGCTGAAATATCGACAGCCGATACCGAAAGCTTAGGCTCCTCCAATTTCAACGTAACCGCAATCGCCCCGCTGCCCGTACCGATATCCGCAAGCTTCAATTCTCCAAAAGCATCAAAATGCTTCCGAACCTTTTCCAACGTATAATAAACCAATTCCTCCGTTTCAGGACGGGGAATCAGCACATATTCATTAACCAGGAATTTCCGGCCGTAGAATTCTTCAAACCCGATGATATGCTGGATGGGCGTCCCCTGGATGTGGGCAGTAATTCCGCGGACAAATTCCAACTTCACTTTATCGTCCAGCACCAGCCGTTGATTCGCAAGCAGCTGGGATCTGTCCATCCCCAGCATATGTTTCATTAACAGTTCTCCCGCATTTTCATCCCGCTTATTTTCTATTAAAAAAGAAGAAGCCCATTTAAGGGCTTCAAAAACTGTATTGCAATTGCTCATTATTCTTCCATTCTCTCGAGAAGTTTAGATTGGTCTTCAAGGATAAGCGCGTCGATGACTTCATCCAGTTTACCTTCTAAAATCTGATCGAGTTTTTGGATCGTCAATCCGATGCGGTGATCCGTCACGCGGTTTTGCGGGAAGTTATACGTACGGATACGCTCTGAGCGGTCACCAGTACCGACAGCAGATTTACGGTTTGCATCGTATTCTGCCTGTGCCTCTTGCTGGAACTTATCATACACGCGGGCACGGAGTACTTTCATCGCTTTTTCTTTATTCTTGATCTGTGATTTTTCATCCTGACATGAAACCACAACACCTGTCGGCAGATGCGTTAAACGGACAGCCGACATCGTCGTGTTAACACTCTGTCCGCCTGGTCCGCTGGAAGCAAACGTGTCGACACGGATATCTTTTTCATGGATATCGACTTCGACTTCTTCTGCTTCAGGCAGGCACGCAACCGTTGCTGTTGAAGTATGGATACGTCCGCCGGATTCCGTTTCCGGTACACGCTGGACGCGGTGTGCACCATTCTCATACTTCATTTTTGAAAAAGCACCATTACCATTGATCATGAAAATGATCTCTTTATAACCGCCGACTCCAGTTGAATTGGCTTCCATGACCTCGATCTTCCAGCCTTGCGTTTCAGCAAAACGGCTGTACATGCGGTAAAGATCTCCTGCGAACAAGGCCGCTTCGTCACCGCCTGCTGCTCCTCGAACCTCCATGATAACGTTCTTGTCATCATTCGGGTCTTTCGGAATAAGAAGGATCCTCATTCTTTCTTCAAGCTTCTCGATTTGTTCTTCGAGCTCGGAAACTTCCTCCTTGACCATGTCGCGCATGTCAGCATCAAGCTTCTCTTCAAGCATTGATTTGGCGTCTTTGTACTGGGAAGTTGCTTCCTTATATTCACGATATGCTTCAACAGTTTCCTGGATGTTAGATTGTTCTTTTGAATATTCTCTTAGCTTCTTTGGGTCATTCACAATTTCTGGGTCGCTCAAAAGCTCATTCAGCTTTTCATAGCGATCTTCAACTGCTTGTAAACGATCGAACACAGCTATTCACCTCAATTTTAATCCATAACAGTCTAATTATATTATATGCACGCCTTAAACACAAGAAACGGCAAAAGGGGGATATCCCTTTTACCGCTCTTGGATCTTGACATTGATTTTATAACGTGGCATTGCTCTTATGAGGCGTTTGCGAAGTTTCGCTTCTTCCTCATCCCTTCTGTCCTGGGACATCTCATCACGGGTATAGGCCGTCACCCACATTTGTTCGCCGTTTACCCAGACCTGGCCGGCTTCATAATCTGTATATTCCTCTATGACTTCCCTTGTCTTATTGACGTCTGTGCCTATATTCGGCTGTGTTTCGGATAAGTCAATAAAGTTCGGGTTCTGATTGGTTTCCATCGGCTGGTCGACATTCTGGTTCGTATCGACGTCCGTCAGGTCATTATTGACGAACCTTCTGCCGTTTTGGTCTTCATCCTGGACGTAAAGATTGTCTCCATCTTGTGCGCCGCAGGCAGTGAGTAAAATAGTCAGTGCAAATAAACTGATGACTTTCTTCATCTGAAAACACCTCCTGACCATAGGTTGTCCTATGAACAGGAGGTTATTCAACAAAAGGAATGGGTGATTTCCGCTGCAGGCGCGTGACTCCGCGGGGCGCGCGGTGAGCCTCCTCGGTTTCGCCTGCGGGGTCTCACCTGTCGCGCTAGTCCCGCAGGAGGTCACACACCTTCCGCTCCAATCAACTCAAACAAGCAGAGATTAATCACCGTACAGAATCGACTGCTTTGCAAATAATTATTCAACAGCTCAAGCACACACTCAAATAAAAAAAATAAAAAACCGGAAACCCAAAGGCTTCCGGCAATTATTTATACTTCTTTCACGATCGATTCCTGACTGACGCTTACTCCTTTGGGTACCTGGTGATGGTGGCGGCACCTTGGCTCGTAGGCTTCGGAAGCCCCGACCAGGATGATGGGATCATCGTATCCTGCAGGTTTTCCATCAATGAGGCGCTGTGTACGGCTTGCGGGCGATCCGCAAACGGAACAGACAGCCTGCAGCTTGGTCACTTGTTCAGCGGCAGCCATCAGGCGGGGCATCGGACCAAATGGTTCTCCGCGGAAATCCTGGTCAAGTCCTGCAGTGATGACACGATGGCCGCTGTCAGCAAGTTTTTGTGCAACTTCAACGATTCCCTCGTCAAAAAACTGAACTTCATCAATGGCAACAATATCTGCGCTTGCCGAGACTTCTTCAAGAATGTCCAAAGAAGATGCAACAGGCTTGGCAATGACAGAAGTCCCATTATGGGAAACCACTGCTTCCTCGCTGTATCGGTTATCTAATTTCGGTTTGAAGACCATGATTTCCTGCTTGGCAAATTGCGCTCTTCTGACGCGTCGAATCAACTCTTCGGATTTCCCTGAGAACATGCTTCCGCAAATTACTTCCAACCAACCGGTCTGCTTCATGATATACATGAAATTAGCCCTCTCCTTCCTCGATCGTAATACTAAATTCATTATCAAAACGCACCCTATGTAGCAACCCGCATCAGTAAAAATAAAAAAGAAATAAGTGCAAAAACAGTTTGATGCGGGTTAAAAAAGAATGCCGGCAAGTTCAAATTTCAGAAAAAAAGAGGCACAGTCTTTTCACTGCCTCCAACGATTACTTTATTATTTTCTCATAAAAGAGAAATAAAAAACAGGCAAGCATAATATCCTTGCCTGTTTTCTTTAAAGATTAGAAAGGGAGAAGTTCCAGGGATCTGTTAAGCACCAATGCTCACAGGAAGCCGGGAACCCTCCGCTGCTTTTCTAAAATTATTGTTGTTTGTTTTTAAGGCCGTATTTTTTGTTGAAACGATCAACACGTCCGCCGGCATCAGCGAATTTTTGACGACCAGTGTAGAAAGGATGGCACTCAGAACATACCTCTACTTTAACTTCCTTCTCAACAGAACCTGTTTCGAATTCGTTACCGCAAGCACATGTAACCATCACTTTGTTGTAAGCTGGATGAATTCCTTGTTTCATTCTTTTTCATCTCCTTTTTGCCCTGAATCATCTGAGACAGAGTTATATATAGCGCAATAATATGCGATATGAGCATAAGCCGTTTGACCAGCCCCTTACCGCATCCACTTTAAAAACACACTGACAATATTATAACAAGTCCACACCCTAAATGCAACCTGGTTTTTGAGCTGGATAATATTCACTTTGCCGCTTTAAAGCATTAAGAGGGACAGTCCCTCTTAGCGAGTTAAAGCGCTAAAGGAAGATTAGCGTTTGCTCTTGGATTCTTCGTGCAGGACTTCGAAGAATTCGTCGTTTGTTTTTGACTTTTTCAGCTTGCGCAGGAATTTCTCCGCGAAATCCGGTGCGTCTGACATCGCTTTGCGGATCGCCCAAAGCTTATCAAGATTCTCAGCAGGAATAAGAAGCTCTTCTTTCCTTGTTCCGGAACGGCGGATATCGATCGCAGGGAAGATCCTTCTTTCCGCAAGCGAACGGTCAAGGTGAAGTTCCATGTTTCCTGTTCCTTTGAATTCTTCATAAATAACGTCATCCATACGGGAGCCTGTATCCACAAGCGCAGTGGCAAGGACCGTCAAGCTTCCACCCTCTTCGATGTTACGCGCAGCACCGAAGAAGCGTTTTGGACGGTGGAACGCAGCCGGATCAATACCACCGGAAAGGGTCCTTCCGCTTGGCGGGATCACAAGGTTATACGCACGTGCCAAACGAGTGATACTATCCATAAGGATGATGACATCGCGTTTGTGCTCAACAAGACGCATTGCGCGTTCAAGCACCAGCTCTGCCACTTTGATGTGATTTTCAGGCACTTCATCAAAAGTCGAGCTGACAACTTCCGCTTCAACCGAACGCTCAATATCCGTTACTTCCTCAGGACGCTCATCGATTAACAGGATGATCAATTCAGCTTCTGGATTATTCGTTGTAATTGAGTTGGCAATTTCTTTTAAAAGCATGGTCTTACCGGCTTTAGGTGGTGCAACAATCAAACCACGCTGACCGAAACCAACTGGAGAGATAAGATCCATGATGCGTGTCGAGATTTTGTTCGGCGTTGTCTCCAATTTGATTTGGCGGTCCGGATATAAAGGGGTCAGCGCCGGGAAGTGGACACGTTCCTTGGATGCTTCCGGTTCCTCGCCATTGACCATCTCTACATGCAAAAGTCCGAAGTAGCGCTCATTTTCCTTTGGAGGACGCACTTTACCGGATACCTTGTCTCCATTCCGAAGATCAAAACGGCGGATTTGCGATGCAGAAATATAGATATCTTCAGCACTTGGCGAATAATTGATTGGGCGCAGGAATCCAAATCCTTCTGATTGGATGATTTCCAATACACCTTCCATAAAGAAATAACCTTCTTTTTCGGCTCTTACTTTCAAGATCGCAAAGATCAGTTCTTTTTTTGTCAATTTGCTGTAGTAGGAAATTTTGTACTCTCTCGCTAATTCATACAGCTCTTTCAATTTCATGTTTTCAAGACTTTTAATCGTTAATTCCATAATGACACCACTTTTCATTTTTTGAAATCTACCATATGGAGATCGTTATGATAGGAAGAATTGCTGGAAAATTAATTAGAAGAAATAAAGAAGCAATTTCTTGTGAAGTATTTTTTATCTGTATATGAAAATAAAACAACTACTATCTAATCATATTTTTCTGTTTAAATCAACAAAGGAATTGTAAGGGAAGGAAAAATAAATTTGGGCAGAGGAATACCCGCTCATTTCTCTCTTTATATAGGAATGTCAGCTTCAATGGAAAAGCTCCACTGAAGCTGACTTTTTATTTATATTTTACTTAATGACAAGGTTTGGTTTCTTTTGAAGGCTGTGGCGGCCGTCGATGAAACGCACAGTGCCGGACTTGGCTCTCATGACAACCGAATGAGTTAAGCCGTGGGTACCCTTCAGCTGGACACCTCGCAGAAGTTCTCCGTCTGTAACACCTGTTGCGGCGAAGATTGCGTCATCTCCCCTGACCAGGTCTTCCATACGAAGGATCTTGCTGCAATCAAGACCCATACTCTCACAGCGCTCCGCTTCTTCTTCACTTTGCGGAAGAAGCTTTCCTTGGATTTCTCCTCCAAGACACTTCAACGCAACGGCAGCCAATACGCCTTCAGGGGCTCCGCCGGATCCGAAAAGAATATCAACGCCTGTGTGATCGAATGCTGTGTTCATCGCACCGGCTACATCTCCATCATTGATCAGTTTGATTCTTGCTCCCGCTTCTCTAAGCTGGGCAATGATATGCGAATGGCGCTCACGGTTCAGCACTGTAGCGACCACGTCTTCGATGTCTTTATTCTTGGCACGAGCGACGGCTTTCAGATTATCCAGGACAGATGCATTGATATCAATCTGTCCAACCGCTTCCGGTCCCACTGCGATTTTATCCATGTACATATCCGGTGCATTCAGAAGGTTTCCATGGTCCGCAACTGCCAATACAGCAAGGGCATTCCAGCCGCCGGAAGCGACGATATTGGTACCTTCCAAAGGATCGACAGCAACGTCTACCCGAGGTCCATAGCCTGTCCCTAATTTTTCACCGATATAGAGCATTGGGGCTTCGTCCATTTCCCCTTCCCCAATCACAACGGTTCCTTTCATCGGAACCGTATCAAAAACATCTCTCATCGCAGAAGTGGCTGCATCGTCCGCCTCCATCTTCTTTCCTCTTCCCATCCAGCGGGCTGATGCAAGTGCTGCTCCTTCTGTTACGCGTACAAGTTCCATTGATAAACTTCTTTCCATCGATTTCTGCCTCCTGTATCACAAATATATTTTTATATGCGAATTGTATAACATAATAATAAATATATTGTAACACATTAAATAAAGAGTGACAGATTTATTTTTGAGATGGAAACAAATTAGGAACTTTTCAGCTGTTCAAGTTCTTCGGCTGTCATTTTTTCACGCCAGATTGTCGCGCCCAGGCCTTCCAGTTTTTCAACCAGGTTGCTGTATCCGCGGTCAATATGCTCAAGGCCTGTTACTTCTGTAACACCTTCAGCCATCAGTCCTGCTACAACCAGGGCTGCACCCGCTCTCAAGTCACTAGCCTTTACCTTTGCGCCTTGGAGCTGCACTGGCCCGTTAACGATGGCAGAACGGCCTTCAACCTTAATGTTAGCGTTCATGCGGCGAAGTTCATCAATATGCTTAAAGCGTGCAGAATAAATAGTATCTGTTACGACCGCAGACCCCTTCGCTCTCGTTAAAAGCGATGTGAACGGCTGCTGCAAGTCAGTCGGGAATCCTGGATACACAAGCGTTTTGATATCAACCGCATTCAGATTCTCGGCTTTGCCGATGAAGATTTGTTCATCGCCTGTTTCAATCGGAACACCCATTTCACGCAGCTTGGCGATCAAGGATTCCATATGAAGCGGGATGACATTATCAATCAGTACACCTTCACCTGCTGCAGCTCCGAGGATCATGAATGTACCTGCTTCAATCCGGTCCGGGATGATCGTATGGCGGCATCCGCTCAAGTTCTCGACACCATCAATACGGATGACATCCGTGCCGGCACCTTTGATTTTGGCGCCCATGTTGGTCAGCAGTGTGGCCACATCGATGATTTCCGGCTCTTTTGCTGCATTTTCTATGATTGTCTGGCCCTTTGCCCTGACAGCCGCAAGCATTATATTAATGGTTGCGCCGACACTGACGACATCCAAGTAGATGCGTGCTCCGCGGAGTTCTTCCGCTCTCAGGTAAATGGCTCCTTGTTCATTTGTTACTTCAGCACCTAACGCTTCAAAGCCTTTAATGTGCTGATCGATCGGGCGAGGCCCAAGATGGCATCCACCCGGAAGACCGATTGCCGCCTTTTTGAAACGGCCAAGCATCGCACCCATCAGGTAATAGGATGCTCTCAGTTTTTTCACTTTTCCGCTTGGCAGTGGCATGGAGATCATTTGCGAAGGATCGACTCTCATCTCTCCGTCTTCTTCAAATGAAACTTCCCCGCCGATTTCTTCTAGAAGAGATTTCAGCGTCTGTACATCTGAAATATCTGGTAAACCTTCGATTGTAACTGGAGAGTCGGCAAGAATGGTTGCCGGGATAAGGGCCACAGCGCTGTTTTTAGCTCCACTTACCTTGATTGTGCCTTTCAGTGGATAACCGCCTGCTATTTTGAGCTTTTCCATTTTAGACTCCCTTCCAAATTTCCTTGATGAATTTTCCATAAACTAAGTGACGATTTATACTGGATGTTTATAATGGTTTATTTTACCAATAAAAATAACTCTAAGAAGTATTGTCTACTAGTTTATACATAATTCGTCAAAACATGTATAGGTGAATAGATTTTTTTCGAATTTATACCTTTTATACTATTTTACTGTCGGAATTGGCTGTTATTTAATGCTGTCGATTTCCGCTCCAGGCGCTTCAATCGACAAAATAGCATCCAGTTAACTCCAAATAACTATTTCATCTAGTTATTTAGTAGAATAAAAAATTATTGCCCTGCACGCTTATTCCAGTCATCAAGGAACGCCTGGATTCCTTTGTCTGTCAGCGGGTGTTTGAACATCTGGCTGAGGACTTTGAATGGTGTTGTCGCAATATGCGCTCCTCTGAGTGCAGCATCCGTGATATGCTGAGGATGTCTGATGGACGCAGCGATGATTTCTGTTTCAATGCCGTGAATGGCAAAGATTTCAGCGATTTTTTCAATCAATTCCATGCCGTCATGGCCGATGTCATCCAATCTTCCAAGGAAAGGCGAGACATATGACGCACCCGCTCTTGCTGCAAGCAATGCCTGGTTGGCACTGAAAACAAGCGTTACATTTGTTTTAATTCCCTCTTTGGCAAATACAGAAACTGCTTTTAAACCATCGGGAGTCATCGGAACTTTGACCGTGATATTCGGATGGATTGCTGCAAGCTCGCGCCCTTCTTTGATCATGCCTTCAGCATCCAGTGCAATGACTTCACCTGAAATGGATCCCGGAACCAGGTCAGCGATTTCCTTTAATCGTTCATGAAAAGAAATCCCTTCTTCTTTTGCAACCAGTGAAGGGTTTGTTGTCACCCCTGAAAGAATACCCCATTCAAATGCCTCGCGAATTTCATCCATGTTTGCTGTATCAATAAAAAATTTCATAATCGTATCCCCTTTTTCGACTAAATTTTCAAAACAGTTAAAATGAACGGAAACCGCCTCAGATTGTAAGGCGGTTTCTATAAAAGATTATTTGATTCTGTATTAACCCGAGATGTTATTGAGATTAAGCTTGGTTGGAAGAACCAAATTCACGCATTTTGCCGATGACAGTCTGCTTGATCGCTTCACGTGCCGGTCCAAGATATTTACGTGGATCGTACACATTTGCATCCTCTGCAAGGACTTCGCGGACTTTCTTCGCAGAAGCAATTTGGTTTTCAGTGTTTACATTGATCTTAGCTGTTCCGTATGAAACCGCTCTTTGGATGTCTTTAGTAGGAATACCAGTACCGCCGTGAAGTACAAGAGGCACTCCAGTCGCCGCACCGATTTCTTCCATTTCTTTGAATCCAAGGTTTGGCTCACCTTTGTAAGGTCCGTGAACGGAACCAAGGGCAGGTGCCAATGTATCGATGCCTGTACGCTCAACAAGCTCCTGGCACTCTTTAGGATCAGCATAGATAACGCCGTCAGCGACAACGTCATCTTCCTGTCCGCCGACAACACCAAGTTCAGCTTCAACAGAAACGCCTTTAGAGTGAGCATACTCAACCACTTTGGAAGTGATTTCGATATTTTCCTCGAAAGGACCGTGAGAAGCATCGATCATAACGGAAGTGAATCCAGCATCAATCGCTTCTTTACATTTATCGTAGCTTGAACCGTGGTCAAGATGGATCGCAACTGGAACTGTGATATTGTAGTCTTCCATAAGACCTTCTACCATTTTAACAACAGTCTTGAATCCGCCCATATAACGGGCTGCACCTTCAGAAACACCAAGGATGACTGGTGATTTTTCTTCTTCGGCAGCTTGAAGGATCGCTTGAGTGAACTCAAGGTTATTTAAATTGAATTGTCCAACAGCATAGCTGTTTTCTTTTGCTTTGATAAGCATTTCTTTCATGGAAACTAAAGGCATGAAATTTTCCTCCTTTTATTGAGTCAGTATGTAAACTGTGTACCCGTTTCTCAGTGTTTGCAATTTCATCTGTATAATACCAAAAAGGTCAACATTTTACCAACTGACGGGCCTGATTTTATTAAAAGAAGTACTATTCCGTATTTTCAATTATCTGGAAAGGCTTACATCGTGGCGTATTGTTTCACTGCCTGTCTGATATCGTCAATATCAAACGGTTTGGCAAAGTGAGTGATGGCTCCCAGGTCCTTCGCTTCCTGGATCATATCCAGTTCGCCGTATGCTGTCATGATGATGACGCGGATATCGGGATCTTTTTCTTTCATTCTTTTTAAAATTTCGATACCGTCCATTCCCGGTATCTTCATATCGAGCAATACCAGATCAAGGGAATGCTTATCAACGATATCAAGGGCTTGAATTCCGTTGGCCGCCTGAAATGTGTTGTACCCTTCCTTTTGCAGTACTTCGTTCAGTAATATCCGGATACCAAATTGATCATCAACTATGAGGATTTTTTCCTTCATCCAGTCCACCTCTTCCCCTCTTATTCACATATAAAACGTGGTAAAAGCTTCCGCCGAGGGCTTCTCTTCGACCACTGATTTTGCTGTTTTTCTTACCTGCCCGAAGTATCCGGGTTTGTTCGTTGAAGAAATTGATATGTATTATGATATATTAGTCCACAAGTATACTTCAACATAAGACCTGCAAACTCCTTCTTTTTTCGATAATTTTACATCATTCGCTGTCGGTTTTATAATTTATGTGGGTATGAAATTGATATTCTTGCTGCAACTAATGACTATAACCTTTAACCAGAAAGGAGAAAGTATTTTGATCAAAATGTTCACGACTCAGCTTTCGGGCCTTTTTGGCCGGATTGGTGATAAGGAAGAGTTTTCTATAGAGGACGGAGCACGGCTTCTTGCTCAGGCGTCAGTTGGGGAGGGCCATATTTACATAAAAGGGTTCAGGGAAATGGGGAGCGTCACTCTTGAAGCTCTCTATGGCCAAGAGCCGTTGGAGAGTGCAAAAGAACTGCACAATGTCGAGGATTTGACAGAAGCTGACCGGGTATTGCTGATTTCCCGTTTTTCCAATGATGAAGATGCTGTGGCAATGGCAAAAAACCTTGTAGATAAAGGGATCGCTTTTACCGCAATATCAGGAGTGGTAAAGGATGACGGTGAGAGTCTCGCCGACCTTGCTGATATCCATATCGACACAAAACTGATCAAAGGCATGCTTCCAGGTGAGGAATTGGGTGAGCGTGTCGGCTTCCCATCCAGTATGGCCGCACTGTATATTTATTACCTTATCAAGTTTTCTCTCGAGGAAATGCTCGACGAATATTAAATTAAAAGGCAAAAAGAGCTGATCCGAATAACCGGACCAGCTCTTTTTATATTCATGCTATTACTTCGCATTCTCCAAAGCCGCGTTGATGAAATCGCGGAATAATGGCTGCGGACGAGTCGGACGGGATGTGAACTCCGGATGGAATTGTGATGCCACAAACCATGGATGATCCGCAAGCTCGATGATCTCGACCAATCTGCCGTCAGGGCTAGTACCAGAGAAGATGAAGCCTGCTGCTTCCATTTCGTCCCTGAAGTGATTGTTGAACTCATAGCGGTGGCGGTGGCGTTCGTAGACAACCTCGCCAGCATAAGCATCGTATGCTTTCGTTCCAGGGATGAGTTTACATGGATACAATCCCAGGCGAAGGGTTCCGCCAAGGTCTTCGATATCTTTTTGCTCAGGAAGCAAATCGATGATCGGATAAGGCGTTTCCGGGTTCAATTCAGCTGAGTGAGCTGTTTCGTAACCAAGCACGTGACGGGCATATTCGACTGAAGCCAGCTGCATGCCAAGGCAGATGCCAAGGAATGGAACTTTGTTCTCACGCGCATATTTCGTCACGGCAATCTTACCTTCGACTCCACGGTCACCGAAACCGCCCGGTACCAGGATACCGTCGACATCACTCATCAACTCGTCAACGTTTTGAGTATTGACCAGCTCGGAATTCAGCCATTTCACCTCTACGTCTGCATCAAAGTTATAGCCGGCATGTTTAAGGGCTTCAACTACTGAGATGTAAGCATCTTGAAGCTCGACATACTTACCGACAAGGGCAATTTTTGTTTTTTTGCTTAGGTTACGCACTCTATGAAGGAGTTCATTCCACTCCGTCATATCCGCTTCGCCGCACTCAAGCTTCAGATGCTCGCATGTCAGCTGGTCAAGCTTCTGGTCCTGAAGGGCAATCGGCACCGCATATAATGTATCTGCATCCATCGCTTCGATAACCGCACGCTGGTCGATGTCACAGAACAACGCAATTTTATCTTTCATATCCTGAGTCATCGGCATTTCCGTACGCACGACGATCACATTTGGCTGGATGCCAAGGCTTCTCAATTCTTTCACACTGTGCTGCGTCGGTTTTGTTTTCATTTCACCGGCAGCCTTGATGTACGGCACAAGTGTACAGTGGATGTACATAACATTGTCACGGCCTACATCGTTCTTGATCTGGCGGATGGCTTCAAGGAATGGCAGGGATTCGATGTCCCCAACTGTTCCTCCGATTTCCGTGATGACGATATCCGCGTTGGTTTCGCGGCCGGCACGGAAAACCCGCTCTTTGATTTCATTTGTAATATGTGGAATAACCTGAACCGTTCCGCCCAAATAGTCCCCGCGGCGTTCTTTTTTCAATACAGTTGAGTAGATTTTCCCTGTGGTCACAGAGCTGTATTTATTCAGGTTGATATCGATGAAACGTTCGTAGTGCCCTAAATCAAGGTCTGTTTCCGCGCCATCATCTGTTACGAAAACTTCCCCGTGCTGATAAGGACTCATTGTACCAGGGTCCACGTTGATATAAGGATCAAATTTTTGGGTTGTCACTTTCAACCCGCGGTTTTTTAATAATCTTCCAAGTGATGCGGCTGTAATTCCTTTACCAAGTGAGGAAACTACACCGCCTGTTACAAAAATATACTTTGTCATGCAAAGTACCCCCTTCTTCAAGTTAGTGTCTAAAAAAAGTATGTTCAGCAGGGCTGAACATTAATCTCTTATGATGAAATTAATCTAAGGACCGATCTCGATGAATCAGTATCAAAGGGGTGTAAAAAACAAAAAACGCCCCCGCTTACCGTAGTAAGGGGAGCGTTGAATTCACATTCTGATCCTTTTTTAAGGAGCCCAAATAACATACTACCTTCCTCGACAAAAGAAGTCAAGAACTGATTATTTTTCTTCTTCGTCAGCTTCCTCTTCCTCTTCATCAAGGTCTTCTTCGTCCTCGTCGTCATCGCCAAGGTCATACTCATCTTCATCAATGAGTTCATCGTCGACTTCCTCGTCATCTGAATCTGAATCGAGGTCCTCGTCATCATCAAGATCTTCGTCGTCGTCATCATCTGTAAGATCTTCTTCATCCAGATCATCCAAGTCATCAAAATCAAGATCTTCTTCATCGAAGTCTTCTTCAAGATCATCTTCGTCTTTTTTCTTAGCCTTCTTCTTACGAGGTTTGATGGTCGGAACGGTTTCTTCTTCGATTTGATCAACTGGATACCATGCTCTGATTCCCCAGCGGTTTTCGCCCAATGCGATGAAGCGGCCGTCAACGTTCAGGTCTGTGTAAAATTGGACCATGCGGGAGCGGACTTCTTCCTCGGACAATTCCATCATGTCGCCCATTTCTTTTAATAAATCACTAAAGGCCATTGCCTGCTTTCTTTCTGTAAGCAATTCATGTGCTAATTCTATGAAGGATTTCTGACGCAATTCTTCGGTCGATAATTGCTTTAAACTCATCTGACGCACTTCCTTTCTCTATTTCACATTCTATTAAAAGATGCTATTTTCAAAAGAATGATAAAAGGGCATAATTCACGAATTTGCCTAAAACCATATTATTCATTATAAACAATATGAATGGGTTTATGCTAGATTTATGCGGTTTTTCTTTTATTTTTTTCCAAGTTTGGTTACGGAAGATGAAGCGGTGGGGAAAGGATTTTATAGAGGAGAAAATAGTTAAGGGAATCGCCTTTCATGAGCTCGAACTATGAGAGCTTCACGGCAATTCCCCTTTTTGTAATTCAGCGTGGCGCTGCTTTATTGAATTTTGATATATTTCACTGAAGGCCTCGTAAAAGAAGTAGAAAGCCAGCAGCAAAAGCGGTATTGCTCCCAGAAGCTTTTGATAAAGATAAAACGATATGATGAACCCTGCCAAGATCAGGGCGTATTTAAGAATAAGTTTCACACTGTCACTCCCTGCCATGTGTCCTGCGCATCACAAAAACATTACTCTTCTCCTATTATAGATGAAAATGGTTCTACGTAATATTAAATCTATGTTAAAAAACAGGAAATTCGTTTGAAATCTCCACACTGGTACTTTAGCCCTTTAAAGCATTAAGGGGGACTGTCCCTCTTAGCACTTTAAAGGGTTAAAGAGAAAAACTGATCCAAAGGTCCAGCCTCTGGATCAGTTAACTTTAATGATTACATATTTCTTCTATACTGTCCGCCCACTTCGTACAGGGCTCTTGTGATTTGGCCGAGGCTTGCCACTTTGACGGTTTCCATCAATTCGGCGAAGATGTTTCCGTCGTTCACAGCCGCTTCTTTCAGTTTCTTAAGGGCTTCTTCTGTGCTGTCCTCATTGCGGCCCTGGAAGCTGCGAAGGTTCGTGATTTGCGTTTCTTTTTCTTCTTTTGTCGCACGTGCGAGTTCCATGCTGTCCATTTGTTCCTCGGATGGCGGATTCGGGTTCAAGTATGTGTTCACCCCGACAATCGGAAGCTCGCCGTTGTGTTTCTTCATTTCATAGTACATGGATTCTTCCTGGATCTTGCCGCGCTGATACTGTGTTTCCATCGCACCCAACACGCCGCCGCGGTCATTGATGCGGTCAAACTCTGTCAGCACCATTTCTTCCACAAGATCTGTCAATTCTTCCACGATAAAAGAACCTTGAAGCGGGTTCTCATTTTTCGATAACCCGTGCTCTTTTGTAATGATCATCTGGATTGCCATCGCTCTGCGGACTGATTCTTCCGTAGGAGTTGTAATCGCTTCGTCATACGCATTGGTATGAAGGGAGTTACAGTTATCCTGCAGCGCCATCAATGCCTGCAATGTCGTACGGATGTCGTTAAAGTCGATTTCCTGCGCATGCAGAGAACGCCCGGAAGTCTGGATGTGATACTTCAGCTTCTGGCTCCGCTCGTTCGCGCCGTATTTATCTCTCATGACTGTCGCCCAGATACGGCGGGCAACACGGCCGATCACCGTATACTCCGGATCAAGTCCGTTTGAGAAGAAGAATGAAAGATTCGGTGCAAAGTCATTGATATCCATGCCCCTGCTCAAGTAGTACTCGACATAAGTAAAGCCGTTGGCAAGCGTGAAGGCCAGCTGGGAAATCGGGTTCGCTCCCGCTTCGGCGATATGGTAGCCCGAAATAGATACAGAGTAATAGTTTCTCACTTTGTGATCAATGAAGTACTGCTGGATATCCCCCATCATTCTCAAAGCAAATTCTGTTGAGAAGATACACGTGTTCTGTCCTTGATCTTCTTTTAAAATATCTGCCTGAACTGTACCGCGAACGACGTTCAGAGTAGCTTCTTTCACTTCAGTAAACTCTTCCAGGTTGAGCGTTCTGCCAAGCTCTTCTTCTTTCTTTTTCACCTGCTGGTCAATGGCTGTATTCATGAACATTGCCAGGATGATCGGCGCAGGTCCGTTGATCGTCATGGAAACTGATGTTGAAGGGGCACACAGGTCAAATCCTGCATATAACTTCTTCATGTCATCCAGTGTACAGATGCTGACACCGCTCTCTCCGACTTTTCCATAGATATCAGGACGATGGTCCGGGTCCTCGCCATACAGAGTTACAGAGTCAAATGCCGTACTCAAGCGTTTCGCATCATCATCTTTGGACAGGTAATGGAATCGGCGGTTCGTTCTTTCCGGTGTCCCTTCACCTGCGAATTGTCTCTTCGGATCTTCTCCTTTGCGTTTGAACGGAAATACACCGGCTGTATAAGGGAAAGCCCCTGGTACATTTTCTCTATATACCCATCCAAGGATTTCTCCGAAGTCTTTATATTTCGGCAGCGCCACTTTCGGGATATCCAGACCTGAAAGGCTCTTCGTTTTCAGTTCTGTAATGATTTCTTTATCCCTGATTTTCGTGATGTACTGGTCTGCGCCGTATTTCTCTTTGAACTCTTCCCATCCGTCAAGGATCTTCTTGGATTCCGGAGTCAGCTTTTCTTCTACATTCTTTTTCAGGCTTTCAAGCGAAGTCAGCACTTCCTCATTCGCTTCCTGCTCCTTCACCGCTTCGATCGCCCCTTGAAGCTGGAACAACTTGCGGGCAAGGCGTGCCTGCTCTCCCGCTTTTTTATGATAATTCCTCACCGTCTCAGAGATTTCTCTCAAGTAGTAGCGGCGGTCATTCGGAATGATGACATTCTGCTTTTCAACATCCACATCTTTTGAAAAAGAAGTAGACCATTCCATGTCCAATTTACTGTTGATTTTATCAACGAGTGCCGCAAACAATGCGTTGGTGCCCGGATCGTTGAATTGGCTTGCGATCGTTCCGTACACAGGCATTGCATCCAGATCTTTATCGAACAGCATATGGCTGCGCTGATACTGCTTCTGCACCTGGCGTCTGGCATCTTCGGAACCTTTACGCTCAAACTTGTTGATGACAATAAGATCTGCGTAATCGATCATATCGATTTTTTCGAGCTGGGAAGGCGCACCGAATTCGCTTGTCATGACATACATGGATAGGTCACAGATTTCCGCGATTTCCGCATCCCCCTGGCCGATACCGGATGTTTCAACGATGACCAGGTCATAGCCTGCAGCTTTAACCACATTGATGGAATCCTGGATGGCAAGGGAAAGCTCCGTCTTCGATCCGCGTGTCGCCAAACTTCTCATGAACACACGGTTATTGAAGATGGCATTCATGCGGATACGGTCACCCAGAAGGGCTCCGCCTGTTTTTTGTTTCGTCGGGTCGATGGACAGGATGGCCACTTTTTTCTCAGGAATTTCATTTAAGAAACGGCGGATCAATTCGTCCGTCAGTGAACTTTTTCCGGCTCCTCCCGTACCTGTGATTCCCAGGACAGGAACCGTTTTGGCCATCGATTTCACTTCCGTCAACACCGATTGGGCCGTTGCAGCTGCTTCTTCATTGGAATTGATTTGATATTCAGCAAGGGAAATCAGTTTGGAAACGGTGTTGATGTCACCTTCCTGCAGTTTATCAAGCTGCTCGCCTACTGAAGAAGTGACGGTAGGAAAGTCACATTCCTCGATCATTTTATTGATCATCCCTTGAAGGCCATGAGTGCGTCCGTCTTCAGGTGAGAAGATCCGGGCAATCCCATAATTATGGAGCTCTTTGATTTCACGAGGGATGATGACCCCGCCCCCGCCGCCATAGATGCGGATATGGGAAGCTCCTCTTTCTTGTAAAAGGTCGTACATGTATTTGAAGTATTCAACGTGACCGCCCTGATAAGAGGAAATCGCGATTCCCTGAACATCTTCCTGGATGGCCGCATTGACCACTTCTTCAACGGAACGGTTATGGCCAAGGTGAATGACCTCTGCCCCGCTCGCCTGAATGATTCTTCTCATGATATTGATGGAAGCGTCATGTCCGTCGAACAAGCTTGATGCTGTCACGAAGCGGACGTGATGCTTTGGTTTATAAATTTCAACCGTGCTCATATTTCTCCCCCTGTTCGTATTTAATCTAAGAATCCGTTGATGCCTGAAAAAAGCAGATCTGTCTGCAGTTCAATGTATTGTTCCAATGTATATTTTTTCTGAAGTGCCCAGCGGCGGAATCCCCACATCTGCCCCTGGACGAAGATATTTTGAGCAAGCAGGTGAATCCTGTTTTCGTCGAGCTTCAATTCGCCATTTTCGCAACATCTGTTGATTAATGTTTCAAACATCCCGACCATCTCGAGTTCTTTTTGCAGCACATACGGAAGGGCATCCTTTGATAGCGACTTGGCTTCCTGATACATGACCAGAACCTCATCCTGCAGGTTATCCATGACCCGGAAATAGTGGTCGATGCCCAGTTTCAGGCTGACCAGCGTCCCCTGTTCCGTGTCCATGGCTTGGAGCTGCGAGCGAACTTGTTCATAGATGCTGTCGCATACGAGGTACAAAACGTCTTCTTTTGTTCTGATATATTCATACAGCGTTCCGATGCTGAAACCGGCTGCTTTGGCAATCTCTCTAGTCGTCGTCCGATGAAACCCCTTTTGCTTGAAGAGAGAGACAGCTCCGCTGACCATTTCATCCCGGCGCTTTTCGACAAGCCTTTCATCTTTGACAGAAGCATGGACTTCTCTCTTTTTATTCACTTTAACCGACCGCCTTTTTTGACCACCTTTTCTCCCTTGTGTAAAACTTCCCCTTTGTTGCTTTTGTGATGAGTGGTTGATTTCCGCTCCAGATGCTCGACTCCGCGGGGCGGGCGGTGAGCCTCCTCGGCTTCGCCTTGCGGGGTCTCACCTGTCCCGCTAATCCTGCAGGAGGTCGCGCACCTTCCGCTCCAATCAACTCTTTGAACTAAAGTAATTTTTTCTATAAGAAGGTCTTAAAACTCCTTGCATTTATCTTTTGTAATACCTTACTTCGTCACCATACGAGAGATGACCAGGCGCTGGATTTCTTGTGTTCCTTCGTAGATCTGTGTGATTTTCGCGTCGCGCATGTAGCGCTCTACTGGATAGTCTTTTGTATAGCCGTAGCCTCCGAAGATCTGGACTGCTTCTGTTGTCACTTTCATTGCTGTGTCACCGGCCATCAGCTTGGACATTGCCGATTCTTTACCGTAAGGAAGGCCTTCTGATTCAAGCCATGCCGCCTGGTAAGTCAGCAAGCGGGAAGCTTCGATGCTTGTTGCCATGTCGGCAAGTTTGAAGGAAATCCCTTGGTTTGCCGCAATCGGCTTGCCGAATTGTTCACGCTCTTTAGCGTAGCCAATGGAGGCATCCAATGCACCCTGTGCAATTCCGACTGCCTGTGCGGCGATACCGTTACGGCCGCCATCAAGTGTCATCATCGCGATCTTGAAGCCTTCTCCTTCTTTACCGAGCATGTTTTCTTTTGGTACGCGGCAGTTATCAAAAACGATTTCCGTTGTTGGTGATGAACGGATGCCGAGTTTCTTTTCTTTCTTGCCGACTGAGAAGCCTTCAAAGCCGCTTTCAACGATGAATGCCGTTGTCCCTCTTTGTCTTTGGGATGGATCTGTCAAAGCAAATACGACATAGATATCAGCGATTCCGCCGTTCGTGATGAAGATTTTGGAACCATTCAGTACATAGTGATCGCCGTCAAGCTTGGCAGTAGTCTTCATTCCGCCTGCATCCGATCCGGAAGCCGGTTCTGTCAAACCGTATCCGCCGATTTTCTCCCCTTGCGCCATCGGCTTAAGGTATTTCTGTTTTTGTTCTTCGTTACCGAATTTGAAGATCGGCCAGCCAGCCAATGAAGTGTGGGCTGATAACGTTACACCAGTCGAGGCACACACTCTGGATAGTTCTTCTACTGCGATACAGTAAGCAAGGTAGTCACTGCCGATTCCGCCGTACTCTTCCGGCCAAGGAATCCCTGTCAGGCCAAGCTCTGCCATCTTATCGAAAAGCTCACGGTCAAAGCGCTCTTCCTCATCGCGCTCTGCAGCTGTCGGTTCCACTTCGTTCTTCGCGAAGTCGCGGACCATTTTACGGATCATTTCATGTTCTTCTGATAGTTTAAAATTCATTTCTCTTCCCCCGTTTGTCTGTTTAATAGGATGTATTGGTAATGACGCTTTAGTACTTTAAAGTAACAGGGGACTGTCCCCCAGTGCTTTAGAGTGTTAAAGCGGCCGCTTTTTATTTCATGAGATGTTTGCCTATGACTACCCTCTGAATTTCGCTTGTGCCTTCGTAGATTTCGGTTACTTTGGCATCCCGGAACAGTCTTTCGACCGGGTATTCTTCTGTGTAGCCGTATCCGCCATAGACCTGGATGGCTTCCGTTGTCACCTCGACAGCAGTCTTGGATGCGAATAGCTTGGCGATTGATGCCTCTTTTCCGCAGTTCAAGCCTTCGCTTCTCATGTTGGCTGCGCGATAGACTAACAGCTTTGCTGCTTCCACACCTGTTGCCATATCAGCCAGCTTGAATCCGATACCCTGCTGGGCGGCGATTGGCTTGCCGAACTGGACGCGTTCTTTTGCGTAAGCTGTTGAGTGTTCAAAGGCTGCTTCTGCAATTCCTAGTGCCTGAGCGGCGATACCGATACGCCCGACATCAAGATTGGCCATTGCAATCTTGAACCCCTGGCCTTCTTCACCAAGGAGATTTTCTGCAGGCACCTTCATATCTTCAAATGTCAGCTGCACTGTTCTTGAACCGTGAAGCCCCATTTTATGTTCATCTTTGCCGATGATGAGACCCGGTGTATCTTTTTCAACGATGAAAGCAGAAACTCCGCGGCCGCCCTTGTCAGGATCCGTTGATGCAAAAACGATATAGACGTCTGCCTCTCCGCCATTTGTGATAAAGACTTTGGATCCGTTGAGCACGTAATGGTCCTCTTTCTTGACCGCACGGGATTTCAACCCGCCGGCGTCAGATCCGGCACTAGGTTCCGTCAGGCAGAATGCTCCGAGATATTCACCGGATGCCAGCTTTGTGACGTACTTCTGCTTTTGCTCTTCGGTTCCGAAGTAAAGGATCGGGTTCGTTCCAACCGATGTATGCACCGACAGGATAACCCCTACTGTCGCACTTACTTTGGATAACTCATGAATCGCACTGATATAGGAAGTGAAGTCCATTTCCGAACCGCCGTATTTTTCTGGAATCGTGATCCCCATCAATCCGAGGTCAGCCATTTTTTTGAGAATCTCCCTCGGAAACTCCCCTTCTTCCATTCTTTCAACAAATGGTGCGATTTCGGTCTGCGCAAAATCGCGGACCATCTTTCTCATCATTTGCTGTTCCTCTGTAAAACGTAAATCCATCCTGTTTTCCTCCCCGATGTTTGTTTAAAGGCGCCTGAACTTATTCGTAAGTATAGAAACCTCTGCCGGTTTTCTTTCCGAGCCAGCCTGCTTTTACATATTTGCGAAGCAGCGGACATGGACGGTACTTGTCATCACCAAATCCTTCGTGAAGGGTTTCCATGATGTACAGGCACGTATCAAGGCCGATGAAGTCTGCCAGCGTAATCGGTCCCATTGGGTGATTCATGCCAAGCTTCATCACTTCATCGATGGCTTCTTTTGTGGCAACCCCTTCGTAAAGCGTGTAGATTGCTTCGTTGATCATCGGCATCAATACACGGTTGGATACGAAACCAGGGAAATCTTCCACTTCGACTCCGACTTTGTTCAATGTTTTTGTCATATCCTCAATCGCTTGATACACTTCATCAGAAGTTGCAAGACCGCGGATGATTTCTACCAATTTCATGACCGGTACAGGATTCATGAAATGCATCCCGATGACTTGCTGTGGTCTTTTTGTCGCTGCTGCCACTTCTGTAATCGGAAGTGATGATGTATTCGTTGCAAGGATGGCATGCTCAGGAGCAATTTCATCCAGTTGTTTAAAAATGTTTGTCTTGATGTCCATGTTTTCAACGGCCGCTTCGATGACAAGATCGACATCGCTTGCATCCTGCAGGTCCGTGGACTGAGTAAGATTTGATAAAACTTTCTCTTTGTCCTCTTCCGTCATTCTGCCTTTTTCGACTGAACGGGATAGGTTTTTAGTGATGACGCCCATTCCCCTTTGGACGAAGTCTTCTTTCAAGTCATTCAATTTCACGCTGAATCCGGCTTGGGCACATACCTGGGCGATTCCTGAGCCCATTTGTCCTGCGCCTACGACCATTACCTTTTTAATACTCATGTATGTTTTCTCCCCTTTGTTTGAATCTGATTTGATGATTTTGTTTACTTCTTCGGAACCTCGATCATGATGGCATCTCCCTGGCCGCCGCCTGAACAGATGGAGGCGATACCGATTCCGCCGCCGCGGCGTTTCAGTTCGTAAGCCAATGTAAGGATGATTCTCGCACCGCTTGCGCCGATCGGGTGGCCGATAGCAACCGCGCCGCCATTGACGTTCACTTTGCTTTCATCAAGATTTGCGATCTTCCCGCTCGTCAATGCCACTGCAGCAAATGCTTCATTTATTTCGAACAAATCGATTTCTTCTAATGTTTTTCCTGTCTTTTTCAAAAGTTCATTGATGACTAATCCTGGAGTTTGCGGAAAGTTTTCAGCTTCCAAGGCAATGGCAGTATGGCCAAGGATATAAGCTAATGGTTCCTTCCCTTCTTTAGAGGCGCGTTCTTCACTCATCAGGACCATTGCGGCCGCTCCATCATTTACTCCTGGGGCGTTGCCGGCTGTGATGGTTCCATCTGAGCCAAAAACAGGGGACAGTTTTGATAGTTTTTCTATGGATGTGTCTTTCCTTGGTGCTTCATCACGGTCGACTGTAATTGGATCGCCCTTGCGCTGCGGTACTTGAACTGCAGTGATTTCATCAGAAAGAATGCCTTCTTCTGTGGCTTTTACTGCCAACCTGTGGCTGCGCTCCGACCAGCGGTCCTGCTCTTCACGGGAAATCTCGAATTCAGTTGCTGTGCTGTTGCCGTATGTTCCCATGTGGACGTTATTAAAGCTGCAAGTCAGTCCGTCGTGTACCATCAAGTCTTTTACCTGGGAGTCGCCCATGCGCATTCCCCAGCGTGCTTTCGGTAAAATATATGGCGCGTTTGACATCGATTCCATTCCGCCTGCTACGATGACTTCGCCGTCACCTGCACGGATGATTTGGTCAGCCATTGTGACACTTCTCATCCCTGATGCACAGACTTTGTTGATTGTTTCCGTTCTCACGTTCCAAGGAAGTCCTGCATGGCGTGATGCCTGGCGGGAAGGGATCTGTCCCTGTCCGCCCTGAAGTACGGATCCAAGGATGAGTTCTTCTACTTCGCTTCCGTCTACACCGGCTCTTTTCAATGCTTCTTTTACAGCAAATCCGCCAAGTTCGGAGGCCGTAAAGGAGCTTAAGCTTCCTCCAAATTTACCAAAGGGTGTACGTGCACCATCAAGAATGACTGTTTTTCCCATTACAATCTCTCCTTTTCTATGATTCTATCTTTTCTTTTAAAATTGATACCGCTTTCAAAAATACGACTGAACGCTCGCTCGAAACCATGATGTAAAGAAAGGGCCTGGCAGCCATAACATCGAATCGATACTATTTGGGACCAGACCCTTTTTTCATTAAAAAGCTATTGGTTGATTTCCGCTCCAGGTGCCCGACTCCGCGGGGCGGGCGGTGAGCCTCCTCGGCTTCGCCTTGCGGGGTCTCACCTGTCCCGCTAGTCCCGCAGGAGGTCGGTCACCTTCCGCTTCAATCAAATGAGCATTTGCTAATGTCTTCAAAAATGTTCTTACTAATAAACTAATTACAAAATCATTTTGTAAGCCTTTACCATTCTATTCTAATGTAAAAATTGTATGAATGGAATAACTAACCTGAAAATTATTACTATTTGCTGATCAGGAAGCGATCGTTGTGTCTTTTGGGTCACCGCAGACTGCTTTTTCGAGAAGTTCGGCGACATCGAGTGTTGATACGTTGTCTTCTACTTCCTTCGCCTTTGTTCCATCTGAAAGCATTGTCAGGCAGTAAGGACATCCGGAACTGATGACGGAAGGATTTGTTTCGAGTGCCTGTTCGGTTCTGGCGACATTGACGCGGTGGCCTTTGTCTTCTTCCATCCACATCAAGCCTCCGCCGGCACCACAGCACATACCGTTTTGTTTGTTTCGTTCCATCTCGACCAGGTTGACACCTGAAATGGCTTTTAAGATTTCACGCGGCGGATCATAGACTTCGTTGTATCGGCCGAGGTAACAGGAGTCATGGAACGTGATTGTTTCATTGACTTCATATTTCGGCTTCAAGCGGCCTTCCTTCACAAGCTCTGCCAGCACTTCAGTGTGGTGGTACACTTCTGCTTCCAAGCCGAAGTCTGGATACTCATTTTTAAAGATATTATAAGCATGCGGGTCGATCGTGATGATCTTCTTGACTTCATTTTTCTCGAATTCCGCAATGTTTGCTGTTGCAAGTTCCTGGAACAGGAATTCGTTACCAAGACGGCGCGGTGTATCGCCGGAGTTTTTCTCTTTGTTTCCGAGTATCGCGAATTTCACGCCTGCTTCATTTAGAAGCTTAGCGAATGAAAGGGCGATTTTCTGGCTTCGGTTATCAAATGAACCCATGGAGCCTACCCAGAATAAGTATTCGAACTCTTCTCCTGCTTTTTTCATTTCTTTCACTGTCGGGATGTGAACGTCTTCGCGTCCTTCACGCCAGTTTTCGCGCTCTTTGCGGTTCAGTCCCCAAGGATTGCCTTGGCGCTCGATGTTTTGCATTGCACGCTGTGCGTCTGCATCCATCTTCCCTTCCGTCAACACAAGGTAACGGCGCAGGTCGATGATTTTGTCAACGTGCTCGTTCATAACCGGACATTGGTCCTCACAGTTACGGCATGTTGTACAAGCCCAGATTTCTTCTTCTGTGATGACATCCCCGATCAGGCTCGGGCTGTATTCCACTGCAGCTGCAGCTTCCCCGGCACCCTGTCCGGCAGCAGCCATTGCCAGCTGATTGCCTTGTGTATTGTTGAAGGCCATTGTCGGCACCCAAGGTTTCTTGGATGTGACCGCCGCACCATGGTTGGTTAAATGGTTACGCAGTTTCACAATCAAGTCCATTGGCGACAGCATCTTACCTGTGCCTGTAGCAGGACACATATTCGTACAGCGTCCGCACTCGACGCATGCGTAGAAATCGATCATTTGCAGCTGATTGAACTCTTCGATTTTCCCTACTCCGAAGCTTTCAGCTGACTCATCTTCAAAATCAATCGGTTTCAACTTTCCTGGATTGTCCAGGCGGTTAAAGTACACATTGGCAGGTCCTGCAATCAAGTGAGCATGCTTGGACTGCGGTACGTATACAAGGAAAGCAAGCAGGAACAGCAAGTGGATCCACCATGCCACATAGAAAATGACAATGGAGGCTGTCGTGCCGACCCAGCCCAATCCCCCGGCGAACAAGGAAGCGATCGGTTCTGTCCAGCCAAGCCCTTCAGCATGCCAGATCAGGCTCATCCCGTTTCCAAGCAGGACTGAGAGCATAAGTCCTCCGATGAACAGGAGAACAAGTCCGTTTTTGAAGCCCCTCTTCAAACGTACAAGTTTTTCAACATAGCGGCGGTAGAAAGCCCACACAACCGCTACCAGAATCGTTAAAGTTACAATTTCCTGGAAGAACGTAAACGCCGGATACAGCGGTCCAAGCGGCAGGTGCGACCCCGGCGCAAGCCCCTTCCAGATAAAATCTATTGCCCCGAATTGTACTAATAGGAATCCATAGAAGAACATGACGTGAATCGCGCCGCTCTTTTTATCCTTCAAGAGCTTTTTCTGCCCGAATACATTCACGGCGATCTTCTTCATCCGTTCTTTTACATCATTATCAAACTCAGCTTTCTTCCCCAGTTTGATATACTCAATTCTCGTTTTGACAACATAAACGAACAAACTGACTGCGTAAGCGGTTACAAGAATGAAAGCAATCCAGTTTATCCACAACAAAACGTCCATGTCAAAAACTCTCCCCTCTTAATTCCATGATTTCTTCCCCTTTGTTGCAAATTTTAAAAAGGAAATAATATTCAGAATGTTCCCTACCTCCATTATATACTGAATGAGCATTCAGTCAACGATTTTCCTGCGATTTTTTTCAATGGAATTGTAAAAAGAATCCCTTTTTCCGTTGCCAATTGCCACCAAGCGTTTTCATAAGCTTCTTAAAGGGAAAAGATGAATAAGAGATAATTGGACATACTACTATGTACCAGTAATGAAAGAGTGATATTATGTGGATTTTGACCATTTTCATCATATTGGCCGCCATTATTCTATGGTGCATCATTGACTTCCATTTCGGCCGCAAGCACTTTGTCCGCACTGCCTATAGAAGGGATTACCCTAAAAGGCACAGTGATATGGAGCTGATTTCAACCGGTCCTGCTTTTTTTGAAAGGATGTTTACCGATCTGAAAGAAGCCTCTTCCACGATCCACTGTCTTTTCTATATCGTGGAAAACGATCATTTAGGGCGGCAGTTCTTCGACATTCTGAAGCAGAAAGCGCAAGAAGGTGTGGAAGTGCGGCTGTTGATGGACAGATTGGGAAGTTTTAAAGTCAAGAAGAAGCAGGTAAAAGAGTTACAAGCATGCGGCATCCATGTTTTTTTTGCGGAAAAGCCCAAGCTTCCTTACCTTTTTTTCTCGACTCAGCAGCGTAACCACCGGAAAATAACCGTAGTCGATGGAAAAATCGGTTACCTGGGCGGCTACAATGTCGGGAAGGCCTATATTGATGAAGACCCGAAGCTGTCCCCTTGGAGAGATTATCATATGAGAATTGTCGGGGAAGGCACATCCGATCTTCAACGGGAGTTTTGCATTGATTGGAAACGGGCTTCAGGCGAGGATATATTAAATAAGCACGGCTACTTCCCTGATCTTGAAAAAGGTGCGGTTGAACATCGTTTCTTCCCTTCTGAAGGATTCAAGATTGAAAGCCAATTCGTAAGCTTCATAACCAATGCTAAAAAGTCGATCTTTATCGGCACCCCTTATTTCATCCCTTCTGATGAAGTGCTGAATGCCTTGATCAAAGCCTTGAACCGGGGGATAAAAGTGACAATCGTCAGTCCGGAAAAACCTGACCACCCTCTTGTAAAGGAAGCTTCCTTTAAATACTTCCGCAAATTGATTCCACTGGGAGCTGAAGTCCATCATTACCAGTCAGGGTTCTACCATTCCAAACTGATCATCCTCGATGATGAATTTTGCGACCTCGGCACAGCCAACTTCGATCTTAGAAGTTTTTACGTGAACCTGGAGCTTAACAATTTCACTTATACCCAGTCTTTCGTGGATGAAGTCCGGAAAGAAGTCCAGAAGGATATAGAGGGTTCTACATTAGTAACAATGGAGAAGCTGAACTCGGTCAGCATATCCACCAGATTTAAAGAAGGAATCGCAGCCATGATTTCGATATTATTATAATGCCCTCCCTTCCTTATGAGGGGAGATTATTTTTTTGTACGGGAGTGAAACGATGCAACTTCGACTCGGATTTGTCGCCAATGCCCTGTCTTTATGGGATGCAAGCCCTTCAAAGACGATGACATTTAAACGTTACAGTGAGCTTCCTGAAGATGAACGGAACCAGAAGCTGCTGGACGTGACAGCAGCCAATTTAGAACATACCAAGCGGATCCTCTATTATCTGGCGGCTCATGAAATTTACCTTTACCGGATGTCCAGCTCCATGGTTCCCCTGGCAACCCACCCGGAAGTGAAATGGGATTTTGTCACACCATTTCAACGGGAATGGGAGGAACTCGGCCTTCTTATCAAGAAATTCAATATCAGGACAAGCTACCATCCGAACCAGTTCACCCTGTTTACAAGCCCTAAGGATTCCGTGACGGACAATGCAGTTGAAGATATGATTTTTCATTATAAGATGCTTGAGGCCATGAATGTCCATGAACAGTCACTGATCAACATCCATATCGGCGGCACCTACGGAAATAAGGAAGAAGCTTTGGCCCGGTTCCATAAGAATCTGCAAAAGCTGCCTTCTCATGTGAAAAAAATCATGACGCTTGAGAACGATGATAAAACCTATACAGTCGAGGAGACACTTGAGGTCTGTGAAAAAGAAGGGATCCCGATGATCCTTGATGTGCACCATCATGAAGCGAATCAAAGCACCAAGCCTCTGGAGGAGTTCTTGCCGAGAATCCTGGATACATGGAAACACCGGGATCTGCGCCCGAAGATCCACGTCTCTTCTCCTAAATCGGAAAAAGCCTTCCGATCTCATGCAGACAATGTGGATATCGACTTTGTGCTTCCTTATCTCAAGATGCTGAAAGAATTGGACCAGGATATCGATGTCATGATTGAAGCGAAAAACAAAGATTTGGCAATGCTGAAGTTGACGGAGGATATTGCAAAAGTCCGCGGGGTGAAACGGGTGAGCGGCGGTATACTGAACTGGTAGGGAAAGGATTTGCGATGAAAAAGAAGATCTGTATTTCATGGAGCGGCGGCCGCGACAGCATGGTGATGCTTGACCGCCTCCACTCCTCTAGTGATTGGAAACCGGCTGCCCTCTTGACTACACTAGCGGAAGAAGAACAAAGGGTCATGATGCATGACATCCCGCTTTCACTGCTGACAAAACAGGCAGATTCCTTAAAGCTCCCGCTGCATACCGTCATGATGAAGCAGGGGGCAAGCAATGAAGAATACGAAGAAAGCATGCGTGCCGCTTTAGGTTCACTCAGTAAACAGGGAATCGATACAATGGCTTTCGGGGACATTTTTCTGAAAGACATTAAGGCCTACCGTGAAGATCAAATGAAGAAAACCACCCTGGAACCTGTTTTTCCCTTGTGGGGAGATGCAACGGAGAACCTGAGCCGGGAATTCATCAACAAAGGATATAAAGCCGTGTTGATCTGTGTCGACTGTTCGCAGCTTGACTCCTCATTTCTCGGAAGGGAATATGATGAAGATCTTCTCCGGGACCTTCCTGATGGAATCGACCCCTGCGGTGAAAACGGCGAATTCCATACATTTGTCTATGATGGCCCCTTGTTTGAAAAAGCGGTGGATTATCAGTTGAAAGACACCGTTGAAAGGTATGACCGGTTTCTTTATTGGCATATTGAATAAAAAATCCCCGGCGGACGAGTGTCTGCCGGGGATTTATTTTTGGGCTATATTCCAAGTTACTTCATCATCGACTCGATCATCGGCTGCACCCAGGCATACACCTTGAAGCCAAGGTAGATGCCAATGATTCCCGCCACTCCTGCAAAGGCAGGCGGGGCCGGAATCGGCAGTTTGAAAAGAGCAAAGATAAAACCGACAATAAAGCCAGTCAGAATGGCCAATAATACTACTTTCATGTCAGAACCTCCATGTCGTCGTCTGTTATTTATAGATTGCCCATTACGAAACAAACTATTTTTCACATAATAGCCTCTTCATCTGGCTGCGATGTCATGTTGTGAGGTTTTCGGCGGTAGAAAAAGACGGCGAAGCATTGTACTTCAGCCGTCTTTTGTGATTCAAGCTTACATCTTCTCCGGAGCAGAAACCCCGATCAGTTTCAACGCATTTTTCATCGTGATGCGCACTGCTTTGATCAAGGACAAGCGTGCTTTTGTCAATTCCATGTTCTCCTTGTCCAACACTTTTTCAGCGTTGTAGAAGCTGTGGAATGCAGCAGCCAGTTCATTGATATAGTTTGCTACACGGTGAGGCGTTCTCTTTGCAGCAGCATCTGCAACGATTCCAGGGAAGTCTCCCAACTTTTTCAGCAGGTCGATTGTCTTCTCTGCTTTCAGTAGCGAATAATCGGCACCTTCCTCAAAGCTGACACCCTGTTCTTCCGCTTGGCGCAGGATGCTGCAGATACGGGCATGCGCATATTGTGCATAGTAAACCGGGTTCTCATTTGACTGGGAAACAGCCAGGTCAAGGTCAAAGTCCATATGCGTGTCGGCACTTCTCATCGCAAAGAAGTAACGCACCGCATCCAGGCCAACCTCGTCGACAAGGTCACGCATTGTCACGGCTTTACCCGTACGTTTACTCATCTTCATTTTTTCACCGTTCTTGAACAGGTGGACAAGCTGGATGACTTCCACTTCCAGCTTCTCGCGGTCATAGCCAAGAGCCTCAATTGCTGCTTTCATACGCGGAATGTACCCGTGATGATCTGCACCCCAGATATTGATGAGAATATCATGGCCGCGCTCAAACTTGTCGCGGTGATAGGAAATATCCGGTGTCAAATAAGTGTATGTCCCGTCGTTTTTGATCAGCACGCGGTCTTTATCATCGCCCAGTTCCGTAGAACGGAACCACGTTGCCCCGCCTTCTTCGTAAACATGGTTGTTGTCGCGAAGAGCTTTCAGCGCGTCATCGATTTTTCCATTTTCATAAAGAGACGTCTCTGAGTACCAAACATTGAACGGAACGCGGAAGTCCTCAAGGTCCTTCTTAAGTTTTTCCATTTCATATTTCAAACCGTACTCACGGAAAAACTTGTAGCGTTCTTCTTCAGAAGCTTCAATATATTTATCGCCAAATTCATCAGCTAGTTGCTGGCCGATCCCAATGATATCCGCTCCCTGATAGCCGTCTTCCGGAACAGCCTTATCATGTCCAAGCGCCTGGAAGTAGCGGGCTTCAACAGAAAGAGCCAAATTATGGATCTGGTTCCCTGCATCATTGATGTAATATTCGCGTGTCACCTTGTACCCTGCCTTATCAAGCACGTTGCACAGTGAATCACCGACGGACGCACCGCGGGCATGTCCCAAGTGAAGATCTCCGGTAGGGTTGGCGGAAACAAACTCGACGTTAATTCTTTCACCTTTGCCGGCATCGGAACGGCCGTACTCATCTCCTGCGTCCAGGATGTTCGGCACGAGCTCTGTCAGATACTCATTTTTCATGAAAAAGTTAATGAACCCAGGGCCCGCAATATCAATCTTTTCAATGGATGCTGCTTCCTGGTCGATGTTTGCTGCGATATCATCCGCAATCATCCGCGGTGCTTTTTTCGCCACACGGGCAAGCTGCATCGCCATATTGGTTGAGTAGTCCCCGTGTGATTTTTCCTTAGGTGTTTCAAGAATTACATCCGGCAGCTGATTTTCCGCCGCCAATCCCGCTTTCAGGACCGCTGACTTAATCTCAGCTCTTAATTTATCTTGTACTTGTTCTGCGATATTCATTGCTCTATTCCTTCCTCCTTGTACGAAATGTCCATCTCATACTTTCCGACCGGGCTGCCCTGCATGAATAACTGGTAGGATAAGTTGATTTCGCCGTCATTCCTTGTTCGGTTGGCGGTGTGTGTCAGTTTTGAAGTCTTGGTCGTGATCATCAAAGTCCCCAGCTGGCTTTCATAAGAGCCGGCATGTTCCTCATCTTCTTTAAAAACCATCCTCATCTTTACAGCACCGCTGCGCAAGATCAAGGCTTCCTCGTCCCGCTTGATCTTGACGATCGTATGTATCGTTCCTTCTTCTTGTACTTCATCATATTTCAGAAAAAAAGAATCTCCTTTTTCATAGTATCTGCCATTGGAGAACAATTCAAAAGAGTCTTTTTCGTCGCCGTGCTGTATGCGGGTTTTCAAGTGAATTTTAACTTCAGTCTGTTCAGCTGCTCCACTATTCAAACCTCTCACATCCTTTGTAAAATTCTTGAGTTTCCTTAACGTGCATCCTTAACTAACTAAGTATAAAAATAAACTCTAGAAATTGCAATGAAACGGCAGGAATTCGGTTATTTCTGAGTATTTAGGGGACGGACATGCAAGAATTGGCGAGCTGGAGTGGACATTCATCTTCTATCAACCAGTTTCAGCATTCTATCGACCGCTTTTAAGGTTCTTTCAACCACTTTAGATCTCCTATCAACCAGTTTCCACTTTCTATCAACCAAAATGCTCGTTCTATCAACAACCGACACATTCCGACAAAACCTGGGAAGTGACTGCCACCAAAACAAAAAAACCGCCCCATTGAATCTGAGTTTCTCCGGGGCAGTTGCTTTCAGTCAAAACTATTATTTCACCCAGCCCAGCATCATTTCGCGGATGAGTTTGCTGGCTGTGTTGGCCGTTTGCTCGGATGCGTCGTAGATCGGCGCCACTTCGACAAGGTCGGCTCCAACTACGTTCACTTCCGAACGGGCGATTTCATGGATGGAAGCCAGCAGTTCACGGGAAGTGATCCCGCCTGCATCCACTGTACCTGTTCCAGGTGCGTGGGCCGGATCTAGCACGTCAATGTCGATGGTCACATACACCGGTCGTCCTGCAAGCTTAGGCAGGATTTCTTTCAGCGGCTCAAGCACTTCAAACTTGGAAATGTGCATGCCGTTTTCCTTTGCCCACTGAAACTCTTCTTTCATGCCGGAACGGATTCCGAATGAATACACATTTTCAGGGCCGATATGATCGGCAATCTTCCTGATTGGTGTGGAGTGCGACAATGGCTCTCCTTCATAGTGCTCGCGAAGATCTGTATGAGCATCAAAATGGATGATTGCCAGATCTTTGTGTTTTTTATAAACAGCTTTCATGACAGGCCATGCAACAAGATGCTCCCCTCCCATTCCGAACGGGATCTTGTTGTCTTTCATCAAGCCGTCGATGTAGTCTTCAATGATATCGAGGCTTTTTTGCGGATTACCGAACGGAAGCGGGATATCCCCGGCATCAAAATACTTGATCTCTTCCAATTCGCGGTCAAGGTAAGGGCTGTACTCTTCCAACCCGATCGATACTTCGCGGATGCGGGTCGGACCGAAACGGGAACCAGGACGGTAGCTCACCGTCCAGTCCATCGGCATGCCGTAAAGCACAATCTGGCTTTCGTCATACGATGGATGGCTGCCGATAAAAACATTTCCAGAATAAGCTTCATCAAAGCGCATTTTTCATTACTCCTTTTTATTAAAAATTATTCAGTAAGATCCTTAACAAACTTAGGCAGTACGAAGCTGGCTTTATGAAGTTCTTTTGTATAGTATTTCGTTTCGATGTCATGGAAGCGGTCATCGCTTACTTCCAGCGGATCATGCTTTTTAGATCCTACCGTGAATGCCCAAAGGCCGCTTGGGTACGTTGGGATGTTAGCCAGGTATAGGCGTGTGATCGGGAAGATTTCCTTTACATCGCTTTGCACCTGTCTGATAAGGTCGGCTTTGAACCAAGGGTTATCACTCTGCGCAACAAAGATACCGTCTTCTTTCAACGCTTTTGAGATACCGGCATAGAAGCCTTTTGTGAACAGGTTAACCGCCGGGCCTACAGGCTCTGTGGAATCAACCATGATGACATCATATTCATTTTCGCTTTTCGCAATATGCATGAAGCCGTCCCCGACCTGCACTTCCACTCTTTCGTTCTCAAGTTCGCCTGCGATTTCAGGCAGATACTTCTTGGAGTACTCGATTACTTTGCCATCGATCTCAGCAAGCACCGCTTTTTTGACAGACGGGTGCTTCAACACTTCACGGATGACGCCTCCGTCCCCGCCGCCGACAACAAGAACCGTTTCAGGATTTGGATGAGTGAACAATGGCACGTGTGCCACCATCTCATGATAAACGAACTCATCCTTCTGGGAAGTCATGACCATCTCATCCAGAAGAAGCATGTTGCCCCACTCTTCCGTCTCGACCATATCAAGCTTTTGAAATTCAGTTTGCTCTGTATGTAAAGTTTTGTTGATTTTCATTGTAATACCGAAGTTTTCCGTTTGTTTCTCTGTGAACCAGAATCCACCCATTTTTGCTTCATTCCTTTTCTAATTAATTCTCGAGGCCAGGGACAAATATCATCATAAATATCCTTCCCCAACAACATAAATACAAACATGAGAAAAAGTATAGTCTAATTCAGCGAAATTACAAGAATAAATTTAAATTTCTTCCTATATGTTTAAAAAATTCCTCCTCTTTCCATAATGATTACTATTAAAAACTGAAAGAATTATAGGAAATGAGGGATTAACTTGGAAGTCATCACAAGTTCCCGGTTGCAAAAAACAAAGAAATACCTGCGCGCGGCGATTATTCTCGGCCTGCTCTCCACCCTGTTGATCCTGGCTGGACTGGCAGGCTTATTGACATATGCAAAAATCCAGGGGCCGCCCCCTCTGGCTGTCCCTCAGTCCACACTCTTCTATGGTGCCGACGGTTCCATCATCGGCGAGAGCAACAGCGGTGAAAAGCGATACTGGGTCCATCTCGAAGACATTTCCCCGGATTTGATCGATGCGACTTTGGCGATTGAGGACAAAGGCTTTTTTTCACATCATGGTTTTGATTTTAAAAGAATCACTGCAGCCGGACTGGCCGATTTGAGGGCAATGGCAAAAGTACAGGGCGCGTCGACGATCTCCCAGCAATACGCCCGGAACCTGTTTCTGAGCCATGATAAAACGTGGAAAAGAAAAATTTCCGAGGCGCTTTATACGTTAAGGCTGGAGCTTAATTATTCGAAGGAACAAATTCTCGAGGGATACCTGAACACGATCTATTACGGCCACGGCGCATACGGTGTCCAGGCGGCAAGTCAGTTTTACTTTGGTAAAAATGCGGCTGAACTGACGGTTGCTGAATCTGCCATGCTTGCCGGAATTCCCAAAGGTCCGAGCCTGTATTCTCCAATAGAATCCTTTCAAAAAGCCAAGGACCGCCAGGAAGTCATCCTGAACGCCATGAAGGAAGATAAGATGATTTCCGATAAGGATGCTTCCCAAGCTAAAAAAGAGAACCTAAAAATCGTCGGGGAATACCCGCACCAGTCAGTCGAAACGGCTCCTTACTTTCAGGACGTGGTGAAGAATATCCTCCGCAACCAGCTTGGCATCGATGAACGCACGATTGAACTCGGCGGGTTGAAGGTATACACAACCTTAAATCCGAAACACCAGAAAGCGGCTGAAGAAGTAATTGAAAAGGAAATCAAGCCTGAGTCCGATATCCAGGTCGGATTCACAGCCATCAATCCCAAGAACGGACACGTCACCGCCATGGTCGGGGGCCGGGACTATGAGGAGAGCCCTTTCAACCGCGCCGTCCAGGCTGTCAGGCAGCCCGGATCAACCATCAAGCCGCTGCTTTATTACGCAGCCGTGGAAAAAGGATTCACCCCTTCCACCACCATGCGCAGCGAACTGACGACTTTCAAGTTTGATGACGGACAAAGTGAGTACAGCCCTCATAATTTCAATAATAAGTATGCTGACGATGATATCACTTTGGCTCAAGCGATTGCCATCTCCGATAACGTCTATGCTGTCAAAACCCACCTCTTCCTTGGAGAAGAAACGCTTGTGAATACCGCAAAGAAATTCGGGCTCTCTACACCAATTAAAAAGGTACCGTCTTCTGCCCTTGGCACATCAGGTGCCCGGGTCGTCGATATGGTCAATGCCTACGGAATGTTTGCCAATGGTGGATATAAAATCAGTCCGGTGTTCATCACCAAGGTTGAGGGATTCAGCGGGGAGACCATCTATGAAAATAAGTTAAAAAAAGAGCAGGTACTCGACCCTGATGCAGCCTACGTCATGACCCATATGCTCAGCGGAATATTCGATCCGAAGCTGAACGATTACTCCACGGTTACAGGCATCACCATCCGAAAGCATGCAACAAGGCCTTATGCAGGAAAATCCGGGACGACCAATTCGGATAACTGGATGATCGGCTTCGCGCCGCAGCTCACAGCCGGAGTCTGGACGGGGTATGATAAAGGGAAAGAAATTTCCTTGGTGGAAGATAAATACTACGCGAAGAATATCTGGGTTCATTTTATGGAAGAAGCATTGAAGGATGAGCCGGTGAAAGCGTTCAAACCGACGAGCAATGTAAAAGGCTATCTAGTCAACCCGCATAACGGCAAGCTGGCGACAAAAGGCTGTCCGGTCCAGCGCTTTACTTACTTCATAAAAGGCACCGAACCAACCGAGTATTGCGACGAGCACCTCCATGAAGATATGCCGGCAGAACCGCCTGCAGCCCAACCAAAAGAGGAGAAGACCCCTTGGTATAAGAAGTGGACGGAGTGGTTTTAATAAATTCGGAAGCGGCGCTGAACGGCCGCTTCCGCTTTTTATGCAATCCAGCTCCAGCGGCCAGCGCCTAGCAGATTTCGGTCTCTCTCCTTACGATAAGTCAACATCAACTCACTTCGTTCGTTGTGTTTCCTTTATCTCATGCGAGAGCCCTCCAATCTGTACGGCGCTGAACGGCCGCTTCCACTTTTTATGTATACGAAAAACCCCGGGTTTGTGCGAACCCGGGGTCTTTCATGTCCTAGTTTGTTTTGTGCAAACTGTGATTTAAGTTTACTTTTTTTCAGGCCAATGAGCAAGGTGTGAACGAATGTTTCTAATAAATGTCACAATTCGTTCAAAGTATTGTCATATTTTGTAAATAAATGTCTATACAGATAAATCTTCTTTCAGCTTTTCTCCGGAACGTTCCCACATGCCTTCATCATGGGTGATCAGGAAGTTTCTCAGAATTTCTTTTGAGCGATCATCCATCACATCCACGATGATATGCCGCTTAATGGATTTATCCATCCTGTTCACATGTTCAGGAAGCGATTTATAGCCCCGGCGTTTTTCCTTATTGACGACCATCTCACATGCTGTAACCCCCGCATAGTAAGGCCCGTCTTCTTTACGGTCGATGGTCACCCAGACAAGCCAGTACGGTTTGCCGCCTTCTGAATCCTCGCGATTCATAGTGAACTTGATTCTTTTTTCCACTGCACTCCGGGCATGCATCGCGCCGATATCCACAAACGCTTCCCCTTCTTCGATGTCGACGAATACAGGTGACACATTATCAAGACTCAACGAACCGATCCCGAAGCCGCCGTGGCCGTCTGTCGGATCACTCTTGATGATATTAAAGCCAACATTGTTCTTCTTTTTCTCTTCCATCCGTAACAGCTCCTTCTGTTTTATGAGAATAACGAAAAGATTCCATAGTAAATGGTATTGAACGCCTGCCCTACAGCGTCTCTTCCGCCGTTGATGAACGGCCAGATCGTATAGCGGTCAAGCGGTGTGATAACCAAGATCAAAAACAGCAGTACCCCATACTGTTCATATTGGGACATTTTCGACCGCAGCCGCGGCGGTGACAGATCCTCGATGATGCGGTATCCATCCAGCGGCGGGAACGGCAATAGGTTGAAAACGAACAAGATAATATTCAAATAGACAATCATATTAAACATGTCAATGAAAAATTGCGGCACCACCATCCCGAATCCGAATGTGATGATAAAGTATAGAAACCCATATGCAATGAATGCAATCAGAAAATTACTCAACGGCCCGGCAACCGAAACAAGCACCCCTGCAAGCTTCGGATTTTTAAAATTGAAGCGGTTCACGGGGACGGGTCTCGCCCAGCCGAATCCGGCAATCAGGATGAAAAGGGTCCCGATCGGATCTAAGTGCTGAATCGGATTCAAGGTCAACCGTCCCTGTTTTTTTGCAGTATCATCGCCGAATTTGTGCGCCACGTAGGCATGAGCATATTCATGGAATGTAAACGCCAGTATCAGGGCGATCACCACGAATGGGAGCTCTTGTAAATTAAACGCTAAAAAGTTCACGGTTTGTTCTCCTTATGTATATCTGATTTTTTTAAAAATATTTGTCTTCTTCATCAGTATTCTCTATCAGCAGGACTTGCTCCTTCAAAAAAATACGATAAAATTTGAAGTGGAGGGTATCGTCCGCTGATCCTTCCTTATGATTGTAACAAAATTATAGAACAGGAGCGAAATCCATGCCTTATGTAACCGTTAAAATGATTGAAGGACGCAGCGAAGACCAGAAGAAAGCACTCGTTGAAAAAGTCACTGCCGCAGTCAGTGAGACGACAGGTGCTTCCGAAGACAAAATCGTCGTATTCATAGAGGAAATGAGCAAGAACCATTATGCTGTTGGCGGGAAGCGTTTAAGCGACCAGGAGTAGTATCTCCGAATACCTGCCTTTTGAGCCGCCGGCCATTCAGTGTCGGCGGCTGTTTGTTGTCGTTTTTCAGCCAAACCACCTAAACCCCACTCCCCGCCAATAAAAAAAGCCCGCCACAACCAGTGACAGGCTTCTCTATTAATTCAAGAGCTTCTTTTGCAAGCATTCGATATATTCATATGCCGCATCGATCTCTTCGACTGTATACTTCTGTTTGCTTTTCAGGGTGAACACTTTCTCTTCGACTTCTTCACGGGAAAGATTATCGAAATATAAAACCGTTGAGACCAGCTCCAGAAAACGTGAAGGATGGCCGTTCATATCCTCCAGGCAGTCTTTCAGGAACGGCATCTCCGTTTCATACATGTTCAGAAATCCCTGGCCTTCTTCTGTCACTGAATATCTATATTGAAAGTATCCGCCTTTTTTCTCCTTCAGTTCGCTGATGAACCCCATATTGCAGAGCTCTTCCACCCTCAGGGTCAGCTCCTCGGAGTAAGGGCCGTAGAAATGAAACTGAAATTTTTCTTGAAAAGGGAAAGATAATTTCTTCGCGATATAAATCATTTTCTGCAGTTTCTTTCTGCCGGTAATCTCACCGGAAGCCAAAAAGGCACTCATTAATTTAGCGTGATCCTTTAACACTGTTCCTTCATCTCCTACTTCAAATATTACTAAGGGTTCCGTCATGGGTGCAGGAAGGCTGTCCCATAAGGGTCTGGCCGTCAAATTGCTGACCATCGGCTTTTGAGACAGCCTCAAGTTATTTAATCGAGTTCTAAGATAGAACGAATTTGTCGTTTGATATTTTTCTTGGAGGATTCATCATATAAAAAGTCGGCAGGATAATAGAGTTTGTGGTCCGTCCTTCTTTTTCCTGAAATCGCATCGACGATGTCCGACTGCCTGGACAACTCCTTCAGTTCGTTGTTCGGCATCTGCAAGTGAATCGGGAGGCGCTCCTCCTCTTCCCCCGGCCGGTAAAAATCGTAAGGGAGATCAGATGATGAATCGACGACCAGGTAATACTCCGGATCGATTCCGGCTTTCTTGAATAAGCCCTCAAGCTCACTGTGTTTCTTATATTCTTTCGCCGGATCAAATTCTGCGTATTTGAATAGATTCCTATTCATAAAGCGGCGGCAGAGATCACTCAGGATGGGATCGTCTTCCTCTTCCCAGGTCTGGAAATAGAACATGATGACCGCTTCATCCAGCTTTAAATAATCCTCAAGCGATACGTCTCCTTCAAAGAGGGAGTAGAAATGGAGAGGATCATATTTAAAAGAATACGATTGTTGATGAAGTTCTTTTGCACGATGGAGGATTTTTGTCAGGATGACCTCAGCACTTCGCGTCACCGGATGGAAATACACTTGCCAATACATCTGGTACCGGCTCATTATGTAATCCTCAACCGCGTGCATTCCGCTGGATTTTATGACGACCTGATCTTCACGCGGCCTCATGACCCGCAATATCCGCTCCATATCGAAGTGGCCGTAGCTGACACCGGTAAAGTAGGCATCGCGCTGCAGGTAGTCCATGCGGTCGGCATCGATCTGGCTCGAAATCAGGCTGACAACCTGTTTGTTCACATAGGTTTTGGCAATGACTTCGGCAACATGCTTAGGAAAATCCTTTCCTACTTTTGAAAGGACCTGGTTAACTTCTGTATCTCCAAGAATGATTTCCTGTGTGAAGTGCTCATGATCAAGGTGGAAGACCTTTTCAAATGAATGGGAAAACGGCCCATGACCTAAATCATGCAGCAGTGCAGCACATAAAGATAACAGCCTTTCATCCTGGCTCCATTCAGGACGGCCCTGGAAAACATCGTCTACGATGCGGCGTACAATTTCATAGACACCGAGAGAATGATTCAACCGGCTGTGTTCCGCTCCATGGAACGTTAAATAGGTGGTTCCAAGCTGCCTGATCCGTCTCAGCCTCTGAAACTCCTTTGTCCCTATTAAATCCCAAATGACCTGATCCTTCACGTGTACGTAACGATGAACAGGGTCTTTAAATACTTTTTCCTCATGCAGCTTCATTTTGGAATATTCCATTCTTTACCCTCTTCCTGTCTAACTTAGTTCTATTATAGACGGTTTTTCTCATAAAAACATCGCGAAGCTTGTCGAAAAATAAATAGAAATGAAGAAAATTGTTTATACTTCAAGGGTTGAAAAAGCTTGAAAAAATTTTATCCATTCTATTGGTCTTGACAGTCTGAAGGTACCCTTCCCCAGCATTACAACAACGAAACTATTAGAAAAAAATAATTTTATCATATTCGTATAGATTCCCATTTTTTTGTACAGACTTCTAGTAAGAAAAGTTACTAAAACAAAGGGAGTTGGAAAAATGAAATCTAGACAGGATGCCTGGACAGAAGAAGATGATCTGTTGTTAGCCGAAACGGTATTGCGCCATGTGAGAGAGGGAAGCACTCAGCTGAACGCATTTGAAGAAGTAGGAGATAAATTGAACCGGACCTCTGCAGCTTGCGGTTTCCGATGGAATGCCGTCGTCCGCCACCAATATGAAAAAGCATTGGGCCTGGCCAAGAAACAGCGTAAACAGCGCCAGCGCCTGCTCGGCAAAGACCAGGGCGGCAAGAAAAAGCTGTTATACCAGCCGCCGGCACCTTCCTATGATGAAATAGATGCTATGTCTCTATCGATGTCTACTGAAATGAGCGATGAAAAAGAAGAGTATACTAGTCCGGTAATGGAATCACTGGAAATGATGGAAGCATCAGAAGCGGCAGATACGGAGTTTGCTGAAGAAGCGATTGAAAGCAAAGAGGTAAGCAAGCCTGCAGTTTCTGCGCCGCCAGTACAAGCTCCGGCAGCACAGCGTGTACCGGTTGGAGGCAGGATGGAAATGTCACTTGAAAAAGTCATTGCTTACCTGCAGAGCCTGGCCCACTCCAATTTCAGTTCTGATATTTTAAAAAGTGAGAATCAGAGATTAAAACACGAAAATGCGGAAATCAGACGTCAAAACGCCGAGCTTGAAAAGAAAATTGCCGAGCTCGAGAAAAATACAGTAACCATGCAGGAAGATTACGAAACACTTATGCAGATCATGAACCGCGCAAGAAAGCTCGTCTTGTTCGAAGATGATGAAGGTAAGGCGCCAAGGTTTAAAATGGACCGAAATGGAAACCTTGAAAAAGTAGCTGAATAGATAGAAAAGCGGAAGCGGCCGTTCAGCGCCGTACAAACTGGAGAGGCCATTCCTGAGATAAAGGAAACACGAAGAGCGCAGCGATTCGATGTTGACTTATCGGAGGGAATGGCCTTGAAGTTTGCTAGGCGCTGGCCGCTGGAGCTGGACAGAGAAAAGCAGAAGCGGCCGTTCAGCGACGTACAAAACTGAATTTGGCTGCTTCTTATTCTTTTAATTGTTAGTTACCACCGGTTTTTTAAATAAGGGGATTTTTTTCCTTTATCCTTTAGAATAGAGCTAGATTCGGGGAAATAAGGGGAATTTTTCCCCTTAAGGCAAAGTGATAGGGTTCATTTTCATGTTTTTGGAGTTAATAGGGGGAATTCTTCCCTCTATTTACTTTATTTTTCGTGCTATTTCCTCAATAAGAGGAATTTCTCCCCTTATTTTCACAGTTTGTTTTTTGAGAATTCTTTTTGCCAACCAGTGCTTATCCTGGGATAAAAAAAGCTTGGAGTTATGGTCTCCAAGCTTTTTGCTGTTCAGATATTACTTTTGACTATCTCTCCAGCACTTTCCCATTTCTCTGGTGGACCCTGTCCAGATAGCCCTCATATAAAGGAAGTTCGTCTCCCTCCAGCTGGCTGGCGTATATCCTGCCGCTGAATCCTCTGAGAGATTGTAAAAATCTGAGCATTGTGTCTTGTATGGTCAGCTCGACACCCAGCAGTTCTGAAAGGGAGGCCATCACTTCCGGGTAGATTTCAGGGAAGATGAATTTCTTGCTTTCTTCCCTTCTTCCCGCTTGATAGAAGTCCCTGATGACTTTCGCCCGCTCTGAACCGCTGCCGTTTACGCAAAGGTAGATTTGGACGGCTACACCGTTCCGGATCCTTCGTTGGGAGATGCCCGCGAATTTTTTACCGCCGATGCTGAGATCATAGCTGCCCGGGCAGTAGGAATTGACGATTTCCTTTGCTTCGATGGTGACCGGGAAGTCCTTGAACATATCCTCTGTCAGCTGAAGCATCGCGTCGTATCCGCGGTTGATATCAATTCCTTTTTCGGAATCCGGGAAAACAAGGGACAGGTTGAGTACCCCCTCATCCAACACAACCGCCAATCCGCCTGAGTTCCTGACGATATACCGGTAGCCAAGTTCTTCGAGTACCTTTAGTCCGTCTTCGAGAGCCGGCAGTTTGGTATCCTGGATGCCTAGAACAATCGTGTTGTGATGGACCCATGACCTGGCCGTGGCAGGTGAATTGCCTGCGCCAACTGAGGTGCAAAGGGTATCATCGATGGCAAATGATTGAAGAGCATCAAACATCGGCCCTAAGCTGGACTGGTCGATGATCCTCCATTCTGGTTGTATAAGCAGTGATTGATTTTTTTGCAATTCCATCGTTCTTTCTCCTTCGGTTATCATGAGCCTTATTATATCACACCCCTGTTATCTGGACTAAGCCCCCTCAAACGCAAAAAAACATGAGCTTTCACGAAGTTGGTGCTGTGATTTCCGCTCCAGGTGCACGACTCCGCGGGGCGGGCGTTGAGCCTCCTCGGCTGCGCCTGCGGGGTCTCACCTGTCCCGCTAGTCCCGCAGGAGGTCGTACACCTTCCGCTCCAATCAGTCTTAGTGCGCAAATGTCTTATTTGAAGAATAGATTAAGTCCATACGCTGCCTATTATTGAACTCAACGCAGAAATAAGTATTATTGCTATACCTCATAATAAAAAAACAGGAGCATGATAATAAACAATCTTACACCCTCCTGTTTTGCTGCTTTTTATCTTTTATTACAGTTCATCAAGCCTATCGTTCAGTGTCTGTTTTTGCTGGTCAAGTTCTTGGATTGTGTGGTTAAGCATTCGCCTGTAGATGCTGATGATGCTTTGTCCGTAGGTTGTTCCCGGGACAGCCCATCTTCCATTTAGTTCCGTCCATGTTTGGGCAATGCCTCTTGTAACCAGGTTGAACCTTGGGTCGACTAGTTGAAAGCCTGCCGGAATGGTGTTAGTTGAAGAATAGGCATACAGATGCTGGATGTGGGCGTGGACACCTATTTCAGGCGTAGCAAAGCTTACCCCCGGGTTCCCCGGTCCTGTTGCACCGATTCCTGCATAGTTGTTTTGTTCCTTGTTCACAAGCCCGGTGAACCGGAAATAGTCTGTTTCATGGATTGCCTGGGCATAGGCAGCATCGCCTCTGATTCCATAAGCCTTCCCATAGGAAACATAGTATTGGCCGAGGGAAGGTGCTTCCGGATTCACTGTTCGGACGAAGTCATCAAGCTGATGAGCATGTAGAAGAGTATTCCCGTTGATAGTAAAAAGTTCTTCCGGTGTTGGCGGGGGAGTTGGTTCGGGTTCGGGAGGCGCTTCCTCTCCTTCTGTAATAATGAATGCACCCGGGATGCCGATCTCCTTGATTTTATTGACCTGTTCTTCTGCATTTTCTTTCTTTGCAAATGCACCTGCCTGCACTCTGTAATACTGCGTTCCTGTTATCATCGTTGGGGCAATAAATGATCCTATGCCCTTTGATAAAAGAAAGCTTACTCTGTCCTTAGCATTCTTACGGTCTTTGAAAGAACCGGCAATTACTTTATAAAGGACGCCTTCCGGACTTTTTGCAGGGAGGGACAATGCTTTGGCAACCCCTTTTGCAATGGCTGTCGAGACGTCTGAGATAAAATTGGGATTATTGAGGATTTTTAAGTCGGCTTCGTTATCAACAAACAGAACCTCCAATAGGAGAGCATTCATTTCTGTTTCCCGCAGAACATGGAAATTTGCCCGCTTTTGGCCCCGGTCAGTGATTCCATATTTCTGCCTTACCGCCGACATGATTTCGTTGTGGATGATAGTTTGGTAGTTTTTTGTTTGCTGGGAAACCGTTCCGTTATAAATATAACTTTCGAAACCTCTTCCCCCAGCAGCATTATTATGAATCGAGAGGTAAAAATCAGCATTTTTGACGTTTGCAAAACTGGAACGCTCATTGAGTGACTTGGTTATGTCGCTTGTTCTGGTCATCAAGATATTTACATTATGATTCTTCTGCAAATAGTCTCTTACTTTTAAAGCGATGGAGAGATTGTAATTCTTCTCCTGAGCATTACGATAGGTTGCACCTGGATCATTCCCACCATGACCTGGATCAATCACAATAGTAGTCAATTTTATACACCTCCTTTTTACTAGATTATTCAAAATAGGACAAACTGTGTAGACTTAAGTCCTATCAAACCGACCTTATTTATCTAAAATTTGTAAATTTATTAGTTCTAAAAAACGGCCTCCGAGGGAGACCGTTCAAATATTCTTATAGTGCCTGTGCAGCTGTGATCAATGCAAGCTTATAGACATCTTCTTCGTTGCAGCCGCGGGAAAGGTCATTGACCGGTGCATTCAACCCTTGTAGGATTGGTCCCACCGCTTCAAAGTTTCCAAGACGCTGAGCAATTTTGTATCCGATGTTTCCTGCTTCAAGGCTTGGGAAAATGAATACATTGGCATCGCCCTTGATTTCAGAATCCGGAGCTTTCTTGCTTGCTACGGATGGTACGAAAGCAGCATCGAATTGGAATTCACCGTCTAACGTCAAATCAGGTGCTTTTTCCTTTGCAAGATTAACTGCCTCTGTCACTTTTTCCGTTTCAGGAGATTTGGCAGATCCTTTTGTAGAGAAGCTCAACATTGCCACTCGGGGATCGATGTCGAACATTTCTGCGGTTTTCGCACTTTCCACCGCAATCTCCGCTAAATCCTGGCTGTCAGGGGAAATGTTGATGGCACAGTCTGCAAATACATATTTTTCATCTTCACGAACCATGATGAAAACACCGGATGTCTTGCGCACACCCTCTTTTGTTTTGATGATCTGGAGCGCAGGACGTACAGTGTCGGCAGTAGAGTGGGCAGCGCCGCTCACTAATCCGTGTGCTTTCCCGGTATAGACAAGCATTGTCCCGAAGTAATTCTCGTCCAGCAGGATTTTCTTTGCGTCCTCTTCAGTTGCTTTTCCTTTTCTTCTTTCAACAAAAGATTGAACAAGCTCATCCATATATTCATTATCTGATGGATCAAGAATTTCACAGCCTTCAAGTGAAGCGTTCACTTCTTTTGCTTTTGACTGGACACTGCCTGCATTTCCGATGATGACCGGTGTCAGGATTCCATCAGAAGCCAGACGTGAAGCTGCTGTTAAAATTCTCTCATCTTGCCCTTCTGGAAAAACAATTTTCAGGTCCTTCCCTGTAACTTTCGCTTTTAGTGTTTCAAATAGATTGCTCATGAATTAAGCCCTCCTTCAATTATCCACTTTTAGCATACTCTTCTCCCCGGAGATTTCAAGAATAACGGACAGTGGCAGCGTTTCCATTGTAAATGTTTTTGTTTTTCGAAAATTTCTTCCTTTTCAACCTGCTTTATTGTTCCCTTTGTACTCCTCCAATATGCACTGAAACCTCATCCTCCGCTATCGAAATTGTCGGTTTTCAGTCAAGATTCCAATTCGGGTAATTGGGCTAAACTATGATATAGTAAGGGGGCATATAAGTTATAAGGAGTGATAAACATGAGTGAACCGGCTCAAACGTTAGATGGCTGGTATTCTTTGCATGATTTCCGTTCAATGGACTGGACTTCTTGGAAGATGCTTTCAAGTGATGAGAGACAAACCGCAATCAATGAATTCCAGGGATTCCTTGAAAAGTTGAATAAAACACAAACCGAAGAACAAGGAAGCCATGCTCTTTACACCATTGTCGGGCAGAAGGCAGACTTCATGATGATGATCGTCCGTCCAACAATGGAGGAACTGAATGAGCTTGAGACTGAATTCAATAAACTGACAATCGCTGAGTACACAGTACCGACATTCTCTTATGTGTCAGTAGTAGAATTGAGCAACTACCTTGCTGATGGTGAAAATCCTTATGAAAATCCGCATGTACGTGCGCGTCTATACCCGATTCTTCCTAAGGCGAAGCATGTCTGCTTCTATCCAATGGACAAGCGCCGCCAAGGCAATGACAACTGGTATATGCTTCCGATGGAAGAGCGCCGCAGCATGATGCGCAGCCATGGAATGATCGGCCGCCAGTATGCTGGAAAAGTAAAACAGATCATCACCGGTTCTGTCGGTTTTGATGATTATGAGTGGGGCGTTACATTGTTCGCAGATGATGTCCTGCAATTTAAAAAGCTTGTATACGAAATGCGATTCGATGAAGTCAGCGCCCGCTACGGCGACTTCGGCTCTTTCTTCGTTGGAAACCTTCTTGAAGAAGAGAAGATCAGCCATTTCTTGCATGTATAATACCTTAAAGAGACCAAACAGGCAGCTGTTTGGTCTTTTTTTTTTCATACAGGTTATTTGTATGAGTTTGTTGATTTCCGCTCCAGGTGTGCGACTCCGCGGGGCGGGCGGTGAGCCTCCTCGGCTTCGCCTGCGGGGTCTCACCTGTCCCGCTAATCCCGCAGGAGGCCACACACCTTCCGCTACAATCAACCCACGTATATTCAATTAATTTGGGCTTCAAAAACAACAGGCTTATCTAGGATATTATGTAAGTCACCTGGCTCATAAAAGCTGAATATTTGTTTTGAAACTCTTATGAAGCACCCTAATTATATTTGAATGAGTTTTTTAGTCTTATGAAGCGCCCATGAGTCACTCTAATTCTAGTTTTTTCGAGGTTTTTGGTCTTATGAAGCCTTTATGAGTCACCCTAATTCTATTTGAACGCGGTTTCTCGTCTTATGAAGCCCTCATATGACACCCTAATTTGTTTTTCGAAACTTTTTTAGTCTTATAAATCTTCTAGTTTGATTGATCAGCCCTTAAATCTGTTCATCGTTGAGGGCCGCTTTCGCTTTTTATGGAATATTCCGTCCCTTGCTTACATAAAAATGAAATAGTGAAATCAGAGCATCCTCTCTTTCACCATTATTCCTTACGTTTTCTTTCAGGAAGAGAGCTTTCATGTTTACCATGCTTTGTGAGTCAACAGTGAAACACCTTCATTTTGAAGGATTTTGATTAATCAAGGAGGTCTGCATTGTGAAACAATCAAGTGGTGGAAATCCATATGGATATGGTTACAGCCAGCCATATTACGGCCAGCCCCCGACCTACGCCGGCGGGCAGTTCTACAGCGGCCAATTACAGGGTCAGCCTATCAGTGCCCAAAGCCCAGCACAAGGTGTTCCCGGCCAGCTGCCTTTAGAGGAATCGTATATCGAGAACATCCTTCGTCTAAACAAAGGCAAAGTGGCCACAGTGTACATGACATTTGAAAACAACAGAGAATGGAATGCCAAGGTTTTCAAAGGAATCATTGAAGCAGCAGGACGCGATCATCTGATCCTTAGTGATCCACAAACTGGCGTGCGCTTTCTTCTGCCGATGATTTATCTTGATTACATTACGTTCGATGAAGAGATTGAATATGAATACCCGTTTGGTGCAGGGGCGTCTCCAACCGTCTCTTATCCGCCAAGATAATGGGGCTGAAATCAAAAGACTGCGAGCCTTATATATGGCCCGCAGTCTTTTATTTACATAGATTTTGCTGCTGTGATAATGAGGAGCACCCATGCAATCAGGAATGAAACCCCGCCTAAAGGTGTAATGGCACCCAGCACTTTAATTCCTGTTAGGCTCAACACATACAAGCTTCCAGAGAATAATATGATACCGATAAGCATCAGCCACCCTGACCAGTTAAGCAGTGAACTGGCGGCGATGTTTCCTGCAAGCACGCCGATGATCAAGATGCCGATTGAATGGAACATTTGATAAAGGACTCCTGTGTTCCATGTATCAATATATTTTTGTGAGATTTTCCCTTCCAATGCGTGGGCTCCGAAGGCTCCCAGCGCTACTGAAAGAAACGCATTGATTGCTCCAATAATGATAAATGTTTTCATACCCTCTAACACTCCCGGTTAATTTTGTGGTTTAGAATTCAAACAGTGAGTCACCGTTGGCTCCATCATCTGTTTCGAGTTTGCTTTCTTCACTGATTCTTACGGTTTGTGACTGCTGGCTGCTGACCGGCATTGTCATTTGCTGTGCCGGCATCTGGCTGGAGAGAACAGGCTGGCTGGAGCTGACACTTTCGGTTTCCAGCATTACTTCGCATAAGGCTTTGATTGAGTTGATGTGTTCGCGAATATTTTGTGGTCTTTCTGCTTGTTTTGCTTTCATAAGCTCTTGTTCCATTTTATTGATTAATGAGACGTGGGATATGTTCATCGTGTCCCTCCTCTTCCTTTAACTTTTATGTAAAAATCATTCTCTTTTGATTTCGGCACAGCTGCAACATTATTTACTTTTGCCTTTCGGTGTAAACCTCAGGCAGCTTTCTCCGGACGAACGGAATACGACCAGGGAAGGCATGGCTTTGGTTTTGAATCCGTATGCTTTACAGCCTCGAGGGTGGGCTGGTTCCCATGTTGTATAGAAGTATTGGCATTGAAAACAGTTGATCTTCTTTTTCTCTGGCAATTCTCTCTTCTCCCTATCCTGTCATTCTTCCCTATTCTATCAAACTTATATTCATTCTGCCTGTTAGAAAACAGTCTTGAAGCTGGAAAAATCTAAAAAGGAGAATGCAGTTTGATTTCCGCTGCAGGTGCCCGACTCCGCGGGGCGGGCGGTGAGCCTCCTCGGCTGCGCCTGCGGGGTCTCACCTGTCCCGCTAATCCCGCAGGAGATCGAGCACCTTCCGCTCCAATCATCTTGGCTGATGTTTCATGAACAATAATTCCTCAAAAACTATGATATCCGATAATATTTTTCCATATCTTTAATTAACCTTGCAATTACAAAGGGTTAATGACAAAAGAAGCAGGTGTTTCCGCCTGCCCCTCTCATTTATTCAAAAAAAGAAGCAAAGCCGCTTTCCGCCTTGCTTCGCCATAATCTGCTATGTTTCACGTGAAACATGAATATTTTGTCTATTTAATGTTCTGCTTACTCTATGCACCAGTCGATTTCTTCCTCACCATTTTTTCTCAGCCACTGATTGGTCCTGGAAAATGGCTTGCTTCCAAAGAAGCCTTTTCTGGCGGAGAATGGACTTGGATGAGGAGATTGGATGACGAAATGCTTCTCGTTGTCGATCAGCTTCAGTTTTTCCTGGGCAGGACGCCCCCAGAGCATAAACACTAGCGGCTTCTCTCTATTGCTAAGTTTTTCAATCACCTTGTCTGTGAAGGTTTCCCAGCCCTTGCCTTTATGGGAATGAGCCTTGCCCTCCCTGACCGTCAAAACGGTGTTCAAGAGAAGGACACCCTGCTCTGTCCACTTACTTAAGTTTCCATGATCAGGAATGTCACAGCCGATGTCATCATGAAGTTCTTTATAGATATTCCTCAAAGACGGCGGGACCTTTACGTCCCTGCCAACCGAGAAGCTCAATCCGTGGGCCTGCCCCTCCCCGTGATAGGGGTCCTGGCCGAGCAGCACAACCTTTACATCGTTAAAGGCAGTGGAATTCAAGGCATTGAAGATATTCTGTTTCTCTGGAAAAATCTTTTCTGAGCTGTACTCTTGTTCAAGGAATTCTTGTAATTCCACGTAATAGGGTTTTTCCATTTCCTCCCCAAGCACATCGTTCCAATCGTTTTTAAGAATATTAGTCACGGTTAACACCCTTTCATGCTAATTCTTATATTCGATTGTTACACTGTAGCCAAGCTGCCCGAAGAACTCCTTCAGGGATTTTTCAGCATTTTTTTCGGCTGTCTGCAGTAATCCTTGCTCAACCGCTTCTTGTTGGATTAAATCTTTGGCGACTTCGGCAAGGGCAAATCCCTCTTCCCAATCAACTTCATTCCTGAAGATCCCTTCCACCGAAAATGTTTTAATGTTATCAGTATCAATAGAAGGAGATTGGAGGATTTCCGCTCTTGGCAGCTCGATCGTCATTTCTTTTCCCTCTTCATCTACCAAAATATCATTTTCTGATACTTTTTTCAGATCGACCCCCGCCAGAACTGTCCCCGGTACGACCAATAACAACTTGCGCTTTGTTCCTGGGAGGTCTGCCGAAATTTCTTTTCCGAAAATCTTGTTGTCCTCCTGCTCGATAACTGCTTTGGTAAAAGCCTGGGCTGTTGCTAATGAATTCATATCTTTGATTTGTTCTACAAACGATCCCTGCTCTTGCTGGAACGTACTGCCCGAAAGCCAGGAGTACATTCCGATGGAAACACCTGCTATCACGAGAATCACGAGAAGCATCAAAAGAAGGAACTTGCTTTTCCAAACACTGAAGATTGCTTTTCCCGCCTTGAAGAATGGCAGGCTGACTTTTCCTCTATCTAAAACGGCCGTGGCACTTGTCTGCTGGCTGCTGTCTTTTAATTCTGCTAAAAGAGACTCTATTTCTCGTATTCTAGCCTCATTATTTTTCAAATCATTCACCATCCTCCATCATATTATAAAAAATATTGTCGGAAGTTGGAATACAAAATCCGAAAGAGGGTAAAGTACTCTATTCTTTAATGGAGGAAAAACCCATGAAAAGCTTAATCCACTGGGGTAAAAAGAGGAAAGTAATCCTCACGATACTTATACTGGTATATTTTGGTTCAGTCATGTTCTATCAAACTCATAAACCACTCCCTGAGGGGATCTCCTATGAAGGGGAAGTTTTTCACACAAACGATGTCGATTTCATCTACGACCTATCCTATAAAGACCACGCCGGACATTTTCTTCATGAATCGAGGATATTTGAAAGAATTAACAAGATAATCGGTGAAGCAAAGGACTTTGTCGTCATCGATATGTTTCTTTTTAACAGCTATTATGATGGAAAATATGATATGCCGGATCTAGCCGGGAACCTGACGAATGCCTTAATAGAAAAAAAGCGGAAAGATCCTGATATCGAGATGGTATTCATTACTGACCATATCAATACCACATACGGTTCCCACCCCGCACCAGAAGTAGAAAGGCTCGAAGAAAATGGAATACAGGTTATGTATACTGACCTAGTGCCATTAAGAGACTCTAACTTTGTCTATAGTTCCATCTGGCGGACTTTTTTCCAATGGTTTCAATCAGAACCTGAAGATGAAGGGTGGCTGCCTAACCCTCTAGCTTCCACTGCACCGAAAGTGACAGTCCGATCCTACCTGGAACTGTTAAATGTAAAGGCAAACCACCGGAAAGTGGTGGTGACAGACCAGTCTGCGCTGATCACATCCGCCAACCCTCACAATGCGAGCGGCTTGCACTCCAATATCGCTTTTGAAATCAAAGGTCCGATTATTGGGGATATCCTGAAAACGGAAAAAGCAGCAGCAAGATATTCCGACGGCCCGCGCCTGCCGGATTATAAATTCAGCAGCGAAACAGGCGGCAGCATCAAGGCACAAGTACTGACAGAGGGTGAGATTCATAAACGGGCTTTGGAAGAATTGGATAAGGCCGGCAGTGGTGACACCGTGTGGCTTGGCATGTTCTACCTTGCCGAACGGAAGGTCATCAACGGACTTGTCGGTGCAGCGCGGCGGGGGGCAGATGTGAGAATCATTCTGGACCCAAACAAAAACGCATTTGGCAATCAGAAGATGGGCCTTCCCAATATCCCTGTCGCATCGGAGCTTCAGCGCAGAGGAGAGAAAAATATCCATATCCGCTGGTACAATACAAAAATGGAACAATATCATACCAAGCTCCTTTATATTAATAAGGAGGATAAAGCCGTCATCCTCGGCGGGTCGACCAACTACACAACAAGGAACTTTGAAGATTTGAACCTGGAAACCAATCTCTGGCTGGAGACACCCCTTAACAAGGAAGTGAACAAAGAGGTTGAAGCTTATTTCAACCGGATCTGGAATAACGACGGGGGATTGTATACAGAGACATTCAAAGAAAAGGATTACAGTATTCCCTGGCTTAAATACATCGGATACCGCATACAGAAATTGCTTAATTTTACCACTTATTGAGCTTGTTTAGCGCCCTGAAATCCGGGTAGATATTATATATACCGCTTCATCAATATTAAGGAGGAGGCAGTAACTATGTATGAAGTACACACTGTTGAAAACGGAGTACAAGCAACAAAAGTAATTGAAGACTTGAACCGATTGGGCTATGAGAAAGACGACATTTATATTCTCGCTCATGACAAAGAGCGCTCAAAAGACCTTACCGAAGGAACGGATACGGAAAGTGTCGGAATGAGCGAACAAGGTATGTTTGATACCCTTGGGAATACGTTCAAGTCACGCGGAGATGAGCTTCGTTCCAAAATGAGTTCTTTAGGAATGACAGATTCTGAAGCAGCACATTATGAAGAAGAACTTGATAAAGGAAAAGTAGTCGTTGTCGGAAGCAGAGACGAATAGTTTTTGCCTATCCTTTGCTAACTGCTTTTTGTCTTAACCTTTAAAAAGCTTTTTATCTTAACCTAAGATGGCTCCCAAATGGGGGCCATTTTTATGTTGAACTTGTTTTCCATAAAAAGGAATAGAAAGTGCAAATTAGGAAAAAATTGTAATATAATGAATCGAAGGACGTAAACCGAATGCATACTTTACTATTTACAGCTTTTTTGCTGGCGGCCGTCAAATGGGGTGATTGGAAAAACTGGCGGAATTATTATCCCACCTTCCTCTTCTTCCTGGTCGGAGACTTGCTTTATCAATTTTTACTATATAATAAATCAATGTGGCTTTTCCAGCCTTCCTTTGACCACAGGTACCTCCCCAATCACACCATCATTGCGCTTGTGAAAATGGTGATCCGTTATTGGGCAACAGTGCTCATCTTCCTAGGGCGCTTTCCTGACGGGAAAGTGAAAAAAGCACTCTGGATATCACTTTGGGTATTCATTTACATCTCCATTGAATGCCTGGCGTTGAAAACCGGCCTCATGACCCACCATAATGGCTGGAATATCTTTTGGTCCCTATATTTTGATATTGTCATCTTTGTCGTTCTTTACGTCCATTATAAGAATCCGCTCCTCGCCTGGATTTTGTCTTTCATGAACCTCCTTTTCCTCTGGAACATCTTCGGGCTGTCATTGGATATATTGAAGTAGTCTGCACCGGCTATAGCTGCCGGTTTTTTTGTGCCTGACAGGAATAGCAGAAACATTGTTTTCGCATTCTAAAGGTGATTTTAGTAAAATGGGAAGTAATCAGATTTATTTACCGTATAAGGAGGCAGAGGTATGGAACCTATTACGCTGGCAAAGGTGCAGGGTTTGATCAATGAATTTGCCCGGAAAGATGTTTATATACATTTAGAAACCACAAACGGAGCTTATGCCTCCCACTTTAAAGAAGATTTTTTCTCTGCAGGAGCCTACATACGCAACGCCCGTGTCAATTATGAACACGGCAAGATTGTCGGTGATGGTCCTTTCAGGGCTGGGCTGAAGCTTGATATCGGCTGGATCTATGCTGAAGGCCTCACCCACTTTGAGAAAACAGAAAAGAATCAGCTGCTGCTTGCGGGGCATGACAATGAAGGCAAGCTGGCTGTTGCTTTGCAAATCAGTCCGACACCTTTTTAATAAAGCTCCCTTTGACTTTTAGGAGGTTACAGTATGCAAAAAGAAAAACAAGTTCTCGTTATATTCCCTCATCCCGATGATGAAGCGTTCGGTGTTTCGGGGACAATCTCACAATATATAAAAGAAGGCACACCTGTTACCTATGCCTGCCTCACTTTGGGTGAAATGGGCCGCAATCTGGGCAATCCCCCGTTTGCAACAAGGGAATCCCTTCCGCTCATCCGCAAAAAAGAGCTTCAGAAAGCGGCTGAAGTGATGGGGATCACTGATTTACGGATGATGGGTTACCGTGATAAGACGCTCGAATTCGAAAATGATGAAAAACTCGCCAATATGGTGACAGGGCTCATTGAAGAGCTGGACCCATCCCTGATCATCACGTTCTATCCGGGATATTCAGTCCATCCCGACCATGAAGCAACTGCCCGTGCAGTAGTAAGAGCCGTACGCCGTCTTCCTAAGTCTTCCCGTCCTAAGCTTCATTGCCTTGCATTTTCAAATGATTGCAAAGAACATTTGGGGCAGCCGGATGTCAAAAATGATATTTCGGACGTGAAGGATCAAAAGATCGCAACAATGAAGGCACATAGCTCCCAGACGGCCTGGATGCTTCCACAGATTGAAGAAGGCATCGCTGCACAAGACCCTGAAGCCCTGAAATGGGTCACGATTGAACATTTTTGGACATACGATTGGGCTAATGATAAGGTCGAATAACATAACAAAAACGCTTGGATTCAACTTGGTCCAAGCGTTTTTTATTTATTCTGCTGTTTTTTCACCCAAAAAACGATGGCAAAAATGACTTCAATGACCGGGAGAAACTTCACCCATGCAAAAGACGGATAACCGCTGAAAAACCAGGCATCCGGATAAAGTAAGACGGCACTTACAATCATCCAAAACCAAGAACGCTTCCTGATTGCATAAACTAGTGTAAGAATCGACGCAATCAGTAAAGGATAAAACAAGTCCAATGTCCCCAGCAGGAATCCTGTCAATTGTTCCATACTTCATCCCTCCTCTATCCATTATTCAATCCAACTATATATTTATTACTGCACTAACCTGTGTATTCCTCCCAGCTGATTGGATACGTTAACCATAATAGTGCTATAATTTAGGAAAGACTCAACTCAGGGGGACAAGTTGTGAACAATAGTAAGTTCCAAATGAATGAACACAACGCTAACGCCATGGATTTTTTAAAGAATGCTATTTTAATCATTGATACAGACTACTCGATCGTGTACCTTAATCCAGCGTGCGAAAAACTGTTAAAAGTTAAAAAAGAAGACGTCCTCCAAAAAAATGCTTACGACCTTTTCCCTGATGCTCCCGAAGATGTCCGACATATTGAAAACACAATAAAATACGAAGAACCAGTCAAGGTAGAAAGAATGCCCTATCAGTTTGGTGATTTCAACAGCTACTTCGACCTGGAGACCCATCTATTGGAGGAAAACGGCATTATTATAGGAGCGATGGCTGAATTCACTGATGTGACAGAGTACGTTAAAAAAGAAGAAAAATTCAAGTTCAATTTAGAACAAATGGCATCCAACATCATTCTTCTCCCTGAAGGAAAAGGAATCCTGCCGCTTAACCAGACAATCATCGATGACTTGGAAATTGACATGATCATTCAAAGAGTACTGCTCAGCGTTTCTGAACAAAAGCTCTCATCCCTTATTGTTGACTTATCCTCTATCATTGAAGCCAATCAGCATTTTTTCCATTCCATCAGCGGACTTCTGAGCGCCCTGAGGCTGCTTGGCGTTAACGTAAGCATTACCGGAATGAAGCCAGCTGCTGCTCAAGGCATGGTGACTTCAGGAATCTCTTTAGATCAATACAATGTTCAAATCATTCGCTCTTTACGAGATGCATTTTAGGAAGGCAGAAGCCTTCCTTTTTATTTTTTAACAAAATGAGTGATTACTCACTTCACAAACTCCTTAATCCATCTTATTATAAAAGTGAGTAATCACTCATTAACGGAGGTGTTGATTTTTGCAGCCTATCATTGATATGAAAAATATTCAAAAATCATTCGGTAAACAGGAAGTACTGAAGGGTATCTCTTTGGAAGTGCCCCCCGGAGAAATTTATGGATTGATCGGGCCATCGGGTTCGGGAAAAACCACACTTGTCAAAATGCTGATTGGCCTCGAATCACCCGATTCCGGCACTATCCATTTTAAAGGGAATCCGCTCAAAGCCAATTCAGTCTATACTTCTGTAGGCTATATGGCGCAGTCAGATGCTCTTTATACCGAACTGACCGCAAAAGAGAATCTGAACTTTTTTGCTTCTCTTTATAGTCTAAAAAAGAAAACGAGAGAAGAACGAATCAAAAGTGTCATGAAAACGGTCGATCTTCTTGAACATCTGGATAAACCTGTCGCCTTATATTCAGGCGGAATGAAAAGAAGGCTTTCCCTTGCAATCGCTCTTCTTCACGACCCGGAAGTGCTGATATTGGATGAACCGACTGTCGGCATCGATCCTGTCTTGCGAAAGCAAATCTGGGAACAATTTCATGAACTGAAAGCAAAAGGCCGGACTCTGCTGATCACCACGCACGTCATGGATGAAGCCGAACGCTGTGACCGGCTGGGGCTGCTTCGCAACGGAACACTGATCGGCAGCGAAGAACCCGCTGCTATTAAAGAAAAATACGGGGTCTCTTCGATAGAAGAAGTATTCCTTTCAGCGGAGGTGCATTAACATGTCTCGCATCACTGGTTTTGTCATCAGGATCATTAAGCAGCTTTTCCGGGATAAGCGGACTTTAGCATTGATGTTTCTTGCCCCGGTATTAATTTTAACGATGATGTGGCTTATCTTCGATTCAGACCCTTATGAACCTCAGGTTGGTCTTGTTTCAGATAATGAAATGATGCTGCAAGCAATTGATACGGGGGACTTTAAGCTGTTTGATTCCAGCGAAAGAGCAGAAGATGCTGTTCAAGATGGCAGCCTGGACGGTTATCTCTCTATTAAGCAGGGTACTGCACCCGTGCTAGTGTTGGAAGGCAGTAATCCATCTATTAATCAAAGCGTGATGAAAGAAGTTCAATCCGCTTTTTCCCAGCAGACGGCTCAACCCAAGCTGGATGTTCAATTTATACACGGAGAGCAGGATATGGGCATGTTCGATTCCTTTGGGCCTGTACTGCTTGGGTTCTTTATCTTTTTCTTTGTGTTTCTCATCAGCGGTGTATCCTTTCTGCGCGAGAGGACGAGCGGCACACTGGAGCGCTTGCTTGCCAGTCCTTTAAAAACCTGGGAAATGGTTTTGAGCTATGTACTAGGATTCGGTATATTTGCCGTTCTGCAGGCTGCCTTCATTTCCTGGTATGCCATCTATGTGCTTGATATGCTTATGATGGGCAGCTTTATCAATGTCCTGATCATTATTGCTTTATTATCTCTGTCAGCGTTAACCCTGGGAATCCTATTATCTGCATTTGCCCAGAACGAACTGCAGATGATGCAATTCATCCCAGTCGTCGTGATCCCGCAAATATTTTTCTCAGGTCTTTTCAACCTGGAAACCCTCACGGACTGGCTGAGCTGGATTGGCCCTTTCACACCGCTTTATTATGCAGCGGATGGATTAAGAGACGTCATGATCAGAGGTGCTTCCTTCGGTGATTTAACTGGAGACTTGTTATACTTGTTCGGATTCTCCCTGCTGTTCATCCTCCTGAATGTTGCAGCATTGAGAAAATATCGTAAAATATAAGGTAACTCATCTAATAAGGGGTTTATCATGACTGAACAAAACGACATGCTCGATATCTTATTGAACAGTGAAGAAAAATTGACGGAGAAACAGCAAAAAATCCTTGAAGCAGCATTGGAGATCTTTGCTGAGAAGGGATTTTCAGCAACCTCGACCAACGAAATTGCCAAAAAGGCTGGTGTCGCTGAAGGAACCATCTTCCGTCACTATAAAACGAAGAAAGATCTTTTGCTTTCCATCGTTGCACCTACGATGGCTAAGCTTATCGCTCCTTTTATCATCCGCGATATCAATAAGGTCCTGAATACGAAATACGAAAGATACGAAGATTTCCTGAAAGCGATGATTCTGAACCGGCAGGCGTTTTTAAAAGAAAATATGACTGCCTTCAGGATTCTCATACAAGAAATCCCGTTTCATCCTGAGCTGAAGGATCAATTCAAGGAGCATGTAGCCAGCAAGGTATTCCAGCGCTTTCAAAAGGTGGTTGAATTTTATAAAGAAAAGGGCCAGATCATTGATTTGCCTACAGAAGCTGTAATCCGTTTCACCGCTTCAAGTGTATTTGGATTCCTGCTTATCCGGCATTTGTTCCTGCCTGAAGCTCAATGGGATGATGAAAAAGAAATTGAATTGACGGTCCGGATGATCATGGACGGAATCAGTACGGAGGATTAATAAGAAAAGGGATGCCTGTTCGGAAGGCATCCCTTTTTGCTTTAGCCAGCTGCTTGCCACTTTATCAGCAACTTTACAAATCCCATTTATCCACTTGCAGGAGCTCGACCGGTTTGTCACTGAAGAATCTGACCTGGGATGATTCTTGATCAGGATAGATTCTGGCTGTCATCACTTTTTCCCCGCCGTTTATAAACACTTCTACAGAAGAATTATCGATGAATATATGAAGGTTCAGAAGGTTGTCTGCTAACTCAACCTCGGCTTTTCGCACACCTCCCGGACCCTCGCCTGCCATGCTCCGGTCCAGCACGATGCTTCTCTCCTCTTTAATATAAAGAAGTTCCGTTTCTTGCTTATGGCCGGCTCTCAGCTTCAAGCCGAATTGTGAAGCCTCTTCTGCGTCAATGGTCACCATCAATTCCACTGCATTTCCTTCTATACCAGTCAGTGCAGTTTCTCCTTCGACCCTCACATTCTCATATTTTTTATGATTCTTCCGCCTTTTCTCCAACTCCGGAACAGGTTTGGATTTCAGCTTTCCGTCTTCCAGAATGAGCTCCCGGGGGATGGTCATGGCTCCTGCAAATCCTTCTTCCTGTTCAGGCATATGGCTTTCCCACATATTCATCCAGGCAATCATGATCCTTCTGCCGGCAGGGTCGACCATTGTCTGAGGTGCATAAAAGTCAAACCCGTGATCAAGCAGATCAAACTCGCCATGTTTCAGTATGCCTGTTTCATAATCAAGATTTCCGACGACATATCCTGCCTGGTGCAGGTTATAATACAGATTCCCCTCCGGCTCCATTCCCTGCGGAGACATCACAAGGATGGTATGCCCGTCCATCTCAAAAATATCGGGACACTCCCACATGAAGCCGAAGTTCCCCTCACCTTTTGCTGCCACATTGACGAATTCCCATTCAATTAGGTCTTTGGAACGGTATAAAAGAACCTGTCCGACATGGTCCTTTGTACGGGAACCGAGAACACAATAATAGTAGTCTCCTTTTTTCCAAACTTTCGGATCCCTGAAATGATAAGGATGTATATCCCCTTCAGGTGCCGAATCGATGACCGGATTTTCAGCAGCCTTTTCAAACGTGATTCCATCTTCACTGACAGCCAGGGCCTGGACCTGATAAAGATCCTTGTCATGATCAGGGCCGGTCCACTGATTACCCGTATACATCAAATAGAGCTTTCCATCCTTTTCAATCGCACTGCCGGAAAAACAGCCATCCTTGTCATATTCCTCACTTGGAGCCAGAGCAATCGGGGCTTCTTCCCAATGGGCCAGGTCCTTACTCTTGAAATGTCCCCAATACATCGGACCCCACTCAGGCGAAAAAGGATGATGCTGGTAAAAGAGATGATACTCTCCCTTGTAGTAACTGAATCCGTTTGGATCGTTCATCCAGTATGCTGGAGGTGACAGGTGGTATGCCGGCTTCCATGGGCTCCTGCTTACCTGATCACGCTTTTCGTTGACTGAGGCCGCTGCCTCTTCGATCTTTTGTTGTTGGTGGTTCATGCTATAGATCCTCCTTTGGTTTTTTATGTAGAAAACTTAAATTTCACTTTGGCAGTCTAGCGGACTTTACTATTTCAATTAATATTTTCAAGTCCTTTAAACCCTCTCTTAAGCCCTTTATATTTAAAATCAACAAACTAGAGTCCTTTAAAATGCTTTTAGCGCCCTTTAATTTTTGAAACTCTAACTTAAAGTCCTTTAAAACCTTTCTAACGCCCTTTAATTTTAAAAACTCAAATCTTAAGTCCTTTAAAACCCTTCTAACGCCCTTTAATTTTCGAAACTACAACTTAAAGTCCTTTAAACCGGTAAATCTTCTAAAACCTTATAATATCTCTATAATAAATAAGCCTATCTCAATAAACAAGAATGCCTCCTATCAGTCCCGGCAAGGAGATGAATAGGAGGCAGATGCAAATCTTATTTGCCGCCTGTGAACGATACACCTTTAATGAAGTATTTATTAAAGAATGCATAAATCAACAGGACTGGCAGCGTGAATGCCATTGAGGCGGCCATGATGTAGTTCCAATAGCTGACATATTGGCCCTTGAAGGTATTCAGTCCAAGCGGCAGCGTATACATCTCTGCATCGGTCATGATGATCAGCGGCCTCATGAAGTCATTCCAGAATCCCATGAAAACGAAGATCGCCTGTGCTGCCAATGCCGGTTTTGCCAATGGCAGGACAATTTTAAAGAAGATTCCGAGCCTGCTCAAACCATCGATCTGTGCTGCCTCTTCAAGTTCCTGCGGGAAGTTGACAAAGAACTGGCGCATCATGAAGATGAATGTGGCATTGATCATGGCCGGGACAATCATCCCCTGGTAAGAGTTCAGCCAGCCAAGTTCTTTCAGAATCAGATAGTTCGGGATCATTGTAACCTGGGCAGGAATCATAAGGACTGCCAGGATGATGATGAACAATGCCTTTTTCCCTGGAAAGGTTAATCGTGCAAGAGCATAACCTGCCATTGAGTTAAAGATGATATTCAAGAAAGTCCCCACACCCGCGATGATCAGGCTATTCAGCATCCAGCGCGGGAATAAGTCCTGCTCCACAAAAATCTGCTTATAGTTATCGAGTGTAAAATTTTTCGGCAGGAAATTCAGGGTCCCGCTCACAATCTCTTCAAGCGTTTTGAATGAAGAAGACAGGGCCCAGAAGAATGGAATCAGGGTCGTGATCGCATACGCAACAAGGATGATATATAATAAGCGCTTGCTGAATGACATTTTTTTCGGTTTCATATGATCCTCCTTAATATAGCGATTCTTCTTTTGAGAATTTACGCTGAAGCAGGGTCGCCACTAAGATGATGATGGCCAGTGCGAATGCCAGCGCAGCTGCATATCCCATTGTTCCCAATGTTTTAAATGCATATTGATAGATTAAGAGGACAACGGTCAGCGTCGAGTTATCAGGTCCACCCGATCCCCCGGAGAAGATATACGATTGATCGAATAATTGGAACGTCCCGATAAGTCCCATGATAATAACGAAAGAAGTTACAGGCCGCAGGAACGGAACCGTTACATAGAAGAATTTCTGGATCGCATTGGCTCCATCCAGCTCCGCCGCTTCATATAATGAATCCGGGATATCTTGAAGAGCAGCCAGATAAATGACCATGAAAAACGGTGCAGTGGCCCAGATATTCATGATCATGATGGCGTTCAAAGCAATGTCCGGGTCGCCAAGGAAGTTGTACGTCGGCAAGCCGAGGAAATCCAAGGCATGGTTGATCAGTCCGTTTTTGTTGTACATCCACATGAAAATCAGGGTCAGCACAGCTGATGATGTCAAGGTCGGGAGGAAATAAACGATCCGGAAGAACTTCTCGCCTTTTAACCCTGCGTTCAGGGTTGCTGCCAGTACAAGCGCTAAAAATGTTTGTACAGGAACAACGATGAGTACATATTTAGCTGTGTTTTTTAAGGCGATGATCGCCCTTTGGTCATCCATGATTCTTGCAAAGTTTTCAAAAGCCACGAAGTTCATTGAAGTTCCTCCGAGCAGTTCAACCTTATGGAATGCCAGGAAGACGGCATAAAGGATTGGGCCGATAATGAATAATGAAAGAACGAAAATGGCTGGGGACATAAAGAAATATCCTTGTCCTGCTTCTCTCAGTGCTTTCCTGGAAGTTTTTCTGGTCATCTTATAACCCCCGATATCTTATAATGATTGGTTCTTTTTTACATGAACTCTTTCCAGCGAAGTCGGCTGCCTATGGACTTCGACAGAAAGAATACAGTAAAAAGGAAGGGAAAGAAGAACTTGTGGAAGTCCTTCTCTCCGTGTTTAAAATTAGTTGCTGTCAATCTCACTGTTTGCTTGTTTCTGTGCTTCTTCAAGGGCTTCATCCAGTGGACGGTCTCCAAGGAAGGCACTTACGAACTGGTTATTGAAGTTGTTCACGATGATCGGAAGGTTCGTTCCTTCAGACCAAACCGTTGCATAAGGCGCACCCGCTACAAGTGCTCCGCGCAGTTCATCCTGGTCATAACCAAGTTTTTCAGCGACAGACTTACGAGTTGGAAGCGCAAATCCTTTAGATGTCCAAGTTTCCATTCCTTCTTTGCCAGTCAGGTAAGAAAGCAGTTCCCAAGAAGCTTCTTTTTTCTCAGAAGCTGCATTCATAACGTAGGCTACTGTGTAAGCCATCGTACCTTTTTCTCCATTGATAGTTGGTACTTCCGCAGTGCCGTAGTCTACACCTGGGAAAGTATCTTCCATGAATGGAATTGCCCAGTTTCCTTCAATGACCATTGCAGCTTTTTCCTGGCCGAACATTTCCGCTCCCCAAGTTGCGCCGACTTCAGATGGCTGTGCAGATGTTTTCGCATCATTATGCTGAGCGATGATCGGTTGAAGAGCTTCCACTACTTCAGGAGATGCAAAGTTAGCTTTTCCGTCTTTCACAACTTCTCCGCCAAGAGATTCAGCGATGTAGTAAAGGCGAGCCAGTTCAGGTGCTACACCAAACCCATATACCTCTTCTCCTTTTGTCAGTTTCTCAGAAGCTGCCTGAAGCTCTTCCCATGTTTGCGGAACTTCTACACCTGCTTCTTCAAGCATTTTCTTGTTATAGAATAGAGCCAATGTTGAGTAATCCTTAGGGAATCCGTATGTCTTTCCTTCTACCTGGAATGCTTCAAGCATTGGTTTTTCAAAATCTTCTACATCGAATTCTTCTGTTACATACTCATCAAGAGGCTCGACAACGCCTGTTTCGATAAGTGCCGGTGCTTCGAAGGCATCAAGATAGAATACATCCGGGCCTTCACCGCCGATTAAGCGGGTTTTAATAACATCCATGTACTGCTCAGAAATAACTTCTAACTTAACATCGATGTTTGGATGTGATGATTCGAAATCCTCTAAAGTCTGTTCCAGCAGTTTTTGTTCAGAAGGGTTACCGCCCCAGCCTGCCAGTGTGACTTGAACTTTTTCCCCGTCTCCTTCTCCACCGCTGCTGCTGTTATCTGTATTATCTGAGTTGCTGCATCCGCCAAGGACTGAACCAACCAACATTGTTGTAATTCCCAAACCAGCTAACCATTTCTTTTTCATTTTGAAAGACCCCTTCCGTCTTGTTAATAAAAATTTATTTAAAGGAAAATTTTCCTATAAACCAAAATTAAATTCCTTGAACCTCACAGCCAGTTGTATTTTCCAAAACTTCTGTACTGAATCCAGAGCCGCTTTTTGTGACTTTAAGCGACAGTACTCCTTCACCGATCCTCATGGAACGGACAGTGAGTTCATTCATTCCATCCAGCAGGAAAGGATTGATGGTAATCTTCTTCTCGGTGCTGTCCGGGATAATGCCGAGCAGGCCTTGGACGAACACCAGCGGAGTCCCTGCTGCCCATGCTTGAGGAGAACAGGCTACCGGATATTTCACTGCTTTCCCGATCCTGTCTTCATATCCACAGAACAGTTCCGGCAGGCGGTCATACTCAAAATGAGCGGCTGCTTTGATAAGACCTTCGATGACCTTTTTAGCATGATTTTGATATCCCAGTCTGCTCATCCCCAACAGGATCATACTGTTATCATGAGGCCAGATGCTTCCGTCATGGTAACTCATCGGGTTAAACCCGGCTTCACCCTCGCCCATTGTCCGGATTCCAAAACCGGAGAACATTTTTTCCGATGTCAGCATCTCACTGACTTTCAAGCTTCTTTCTTCTCCAAGCATCTCGGAGAACAGGACATGGCCAGGGTTGGAAGTGATGGTTCCCACCTGCTTCTTATCCTGATCTAGAGCGATAGCATAGAACTGCTGATCTTCCATCCAGAATTCTTTCTCAAACTTTGCTTTCAACTCTTCAGCCTGTTTGTTCAATGCTTCCGCTTGTTCACCGCTGCCGAGTTTTTCATAAATGGAGGCAATTCCACGCTTGGCCTGGTACACATATCCCTGTACTTCCGAAAGGGCGATCGGAGTCTCTGCGTAATCCCCATTTCGGTGGACGATGGAATCTCCGGAATCCTTCCATCCCTGGTTGGCAATCCCTTTTACCGATTCCTGATGATACTCGACAAACAAGTCACCGTCTCTGTCGCCGTATTCATCGATCCATTGCAGAGCCCTTCTCACGTTGTCTTCTAATCTATGGAAAGTATCCAAATCATTCGTCCACTTTACATACTCTGTCAGAAGCACCAGGAACAGCGGAGTCGCGTCTATTGTTCCGTAATATGGTGTAAAAGGAATCTGATCTGTATTCGCCAGTTCTCCATAGCGGATTTCATGCATGATCTTACCCGGCTGTTCATCCCTCCAAGGATCGACCTTCGTCCCTTGAAGACTCGCCATTGTCAACAGTGTCCCTTTTGCCACCTCAGGCTGGAAAGCGAGCATCTGCAGAGCGGCAATCAAACTGTCACGGCCAAATGGGACGCCGAACCAAGGAAGCCCTGCAACCGGGAACCGCCCGTGGCCGATGTCAGTCAGGAGCACCCTTAAATCATCGGTGCCTCTGTCAACAAGTCTTTTCAGCGGCAAGTAGTCCGTTTCAACAGAAGACATGCTGTTTTCCCACTCGATATAGGAAGCTTTCAGTTTTTCCAATGCCTCATCCGGAGATAGATATACCGGATTTTTCTCTTCTCCTTCTTTAGGCGCTACCATGAAAGTGATCGATTGAGACTCTGCATGGTCCAGTGTCATGGAGAAGAATACATCGCCTTCTTCGGTTACCCGGGTATGAGGTACATCCCATTTCACTGATGTCCGCCTTTTGATTTCATCCGCGCCCTCATAAAGGAAGTCCAGTTGATTCTCTTTCACTTCCTGGCCGGTTCTTCTTCCGACTTCTCCCGTCTGAAAACCCCTGACGATGAACATATCCTTGAAGTCCACATCAAAATGGGCACTCAGTTCAAAAGAAACAGGTTTTGGATAGTAGTTTTTGGCTGTGACAGTTTCATAGAGGATGTCATCATTGATAAATCTTGTTCTTTCTATTTCTATAGATTCCCGCCAAAGCACCAGCTCCCCGTCTTTTTCCTGATGCGGATTGGTCATAAGGATTTTTGCCATATAGTTTTCTGATCCATCGGAATGAAGCAGGATTGGCTCTTCGCCGTTGATTTTCAGATTGAATTTGCTGAGATAACGAGTATCATTCATATACAACCCCAAACCATAGGAATGATTTTCTACAATATCTCCCTTTTCATCTGTTAAAAAGAATAGATTATTTTCTTTAATGACACGATAGTTCATGTTAGAGACCTCCTGAATGACTGTCCAAAACGTTTCGGTTTTTTTGGAAAAATAAAAGCTTCATAGGAAGCGCTTACTTTTTATTCCGAAACGTTTCGGTTTTTCGGTGAAAGTTACTATTTAAAGTTTATCCGCAAGGACAAAATTACTGTCCAAGCGGGTTTTTCTATTATTTCTGAACGGAAGCTGTACTTTCCCGTTTCTTTAATTCTGTTTGCAGAATAACCTGCTTCAGCTGGTCTCCTTTTGTTAAAAGGTTCAGCAGCATCTGGGCGGCTTCAAAACCAAGCTGGAATTTGTTCTGGGCCACTGTTGTCAGGGAAGGACTTACATATGAAGCCAGTAAGATATCATCGTAACCGACGATGGATAGATCGGATGGAATCTGTTTGCCCATCTCCTGGGCAGCTTTCAGTGAACCAATCGCCATTAAATCGCTGGCACAGAAGACCGCGGTGATTTCCGGATGTTCAGTTAACAGTTCCTTTGTCACTTTGGCAGCTTCTCCCTCTTTAAAATTCCCATCGACTACATATTTCGGATTAAAAGGAAGACCGGCATTCTCCAATGCCCTCTTATAGCCATTCAGACGCTTTTGACTAACAAAAGCATATTCATGGCCATTGACCATTCCAATATTCCGGTGCCCAAGCTCAACCAAATGCTGAACAGCTTTATCTGCCCCAAGTTCATTATCGGTGGTCACATATCCGACATTCTCGGATGTTACCGGAATATCAATCAGTACACACGGTATATCACTATCTACAACTTCTTTAAGGTACGGATCATCGGTCCGGATTCCCTGGATGATGACTCCGTCCACCCTTCTCTCTTTGCAAAGCTGTGTATACGTCTTTTCCCTTTGCATGGATGAGTTGGTGTTGAATAAAACAAGATCGTAATTCATTTCTGAGGCGCATTCATTGACACCAGCCAGCACCTCGACTGTAAAATTATCCTTAACGCTCTCTTTCGTGAAGCCTGAAACCAGGAGCCCGATTGTCTGGGACTTATTCATTACCAAACTGCGGGCGAGCGTATTGGGACTGTAATTCAATTCTTTGGCAACTGCAGCAATTTTCTGCCGGGTCAGTTCTTTAACATCCGAGTATCCGTTTAAAGCCCTGGATACAGTCGTAACAGAAACACCAGCTGCTTTTGCAATATCTTTGATAGTCGTCACTTGCGCTCCTCCCAAAACGTTTCGGAAAATTCCTCTTGGGAGAATCTTATACCATCTTGAAAACGATTTCAATACTTTTGGTTGAAATTTTCTGTAAAATATTTTTAGAAAATGGTTCTATTCTTATTTTGGATATTTATACAGCTATTACGAAGTAAACTCTGCTTACGGGGCAATATCTCTTCAGCGGTACACTCTCAGCTTGCCTATTATCCAGCTGTCTGTCCAAGTGACAGCACTCTTGTTACAAGAAAAAACAGAACCCAAAAAAGGATTCTGCCTTCTCTAACACTGCTATTCTACTCGCCGTCCTGCTGCAGCTTTCTTTCTAAAAACTCTTCCTTGATGGCGGATAGCAGCTGGTGGTCTGTCAGCAATTCAAGACCAGTCAAAGCAAGAGCTTTGGCGCCCTTGATCAGGGCTTCATCTCCTTGAGTGGAGGCAGCCGCTTCCCTGAATGGCACCGTGTGGCCAACCAGGTTATCCGGACCGATTTTTATGAATGGATGGATTGTCGGTACCACCTGGCTGATGTTGCCTGCGTCCGTTGATCCAAGTCCCTCTCGGTCGTTTAGGTCAACCGTTTCACCGAATTCCTCGATGGCTCTTTTAAAGGCGCCGTCAAATGTCTTATTCAATAGAAGATTATCGACTTCATTTTGGAAGGCTATGACATTGAGTTCAGCTCCTGTTGCCAGTGCAGCGCCCTCTGCCACCGCTTTGACCTTCTTCGTCACTTCATCTAGATTGGCTCTTGTAGCCGCCCGGATGAAGAAACGTGCTTTCGCATATTCAGGAATGATGTTCGGCGCATCTCCTCCATGAGTGATGATTCCATGGATGCGGACGTCATCTGTCAATTGCTGTCTCAGTGCATTGATTCCATTGAAAAGCTGGATGACCGCATCCAATGCGTTGATTCCTTCGTGAGGAGAAGCCGCTGCGTGGGCAGGTACACCGCGGTATTCAAAGTCAAGCGGGTCGACTGCAAGGGAAGTCGATGTGACCCTTGTTGAGTTTGCCGGATGAACCATCATGGCGGCATCAATGCCTTTCAGCAAGCTATGTTTGACGAAACTTCCCTTGGCACTGCCGTTCGGGCCGCCTTCTTCTGCCGGCGTTCCGAGTACAACGACTTCGCCTCCTGTCGTATCGATAACCTTGCTGAGTGCGATTGCCGCTCCAACGCTTGTCGTGCCGATGATGTTGTGGCCGCAGGCATGGCCGACGCCGGGCAGGGCATCGTATTCTGCCAGAAAGGCGATGACCGGCCCCGGTGTTTCAGATTTCTTTCTTGCCAGGAAGGACGTTTCATGACCTGCAACTGCTCTTTCCACCTCAAAGCCTTCCTCTTTTAAAATCCCGGTGAGAAGCTCCGATGCGAAATATTCTTCGTTTCCAATCTCGGGTTTTTCGTGGATGCTGTGGCTAGTGGAAATATATTTTTCCCGTTGGCTTTCAACATTCTCGATAATCACACTTTTTAATTTCGTATTGATCTCTGCAACTGAAGTCATGGCAATTCCTCCTGGTTAATGGTTTTTTGATTGGCATCCTACTGTCCGTTTGGCTGTTGGCTGTTATTCGACACGTTTGGGTCGGTATTCGACAAAGATTTGTTGATATTCGACACAAGCCGGTCGATATCCGACAGAACCACGCCGCTAAAGCCAGTGGTATCGGCGATTTTGAGGATTTATCGGCAATTAGGATGCTTTTATCAGCGATTCTATGAATTTTTCGGCGATTTTCGAAATTTATCAGCGATTCCTGAGTTTTTATCGGCGATTATCCAGATTCACCTTTATTCCAGGCTAATCTATTACTCTCCAATTTCACTTAGTGGTACAAACGTTGGAATCATGCTGCCTTTATATTCTTTTTCAATGAATTCTTTTACATCATCTTCCTGGTATAGCTCTCCAAGTTTCTGTAGCGTTTCGTTATCCTTGTCTTCTGTACGTACGGCGATGATATTGATATATGGTGTTGCTGTGTCACTTTCATGGAAGATGGAATCCTCTGTCGGGTTGAATCCTGCATCGACAGCAATTCCGTTATTGATGATGGATGCAGCTACGTCAGGAAGAACCCTCGGAGTCTGGCCGGCTACGACCGGAACAATTTCAAGGTTTTTAGGATTGTCGACGATTTTCTCTACAGCTCCGTTTCCGTCAAAGTCCTCCGGAAGAGTGATCAATCCGGCTTCTTGAAGCAATAGCAGTGCCCTTCCCATATTTGTTGCTTCGTTCGGAACGGCAATTTTTCCGCCTTCCGGGATTTCTTCCACTGTTTTATATTTTTCCGAGTAAATTCCCATTGGCGCAATGACTGTTGTCGCGATTGGTGCTAAATCCAGTTCATGTTCTTTTTTGAATGCATTGAAGTAAGAGATGGTTTGGAACGCGTTGGCATCAAGTTCGCCTTCTGCCAGGGCGATATTCGGCTGGACGTAGTCAGAGAAACGGACGATTTCCACTTCTATTCCTTCTTTTTCAGCTTTTTCTGAAACGAAATCCCAAATTCGATTATCCGAACCGCTGACACCGATCTTCACCTTCACTGTCTCTTCACCGCTTGTTGAGTTTGAACAGGCAGCCCCCGTGACCGCCAATGCTAAAATTAAGACCGCTAATAATAATTTTTTCATGATGATTCCTCCTGTTATCTTCTTCTGATTTTTTTCGATGTGATATTCCCCAGGGTTTGAAGTCCCTGGACCATGATGACCAATATACCGACTGTAATCAGCATGACGGTGGTATCAAAACGCTGGTAGCCGTATGTAATGGCAAGGTCTCCGAGACCTCCGCCTCCGACTGCCCCGGCCATTGCCGACGCACCGACAAGGCCGACTGTTGCAATGGTGAATGCCAGAACAAGTGAGCTTAGAGCTTCCGGTATCAAAAATTTGATGATGATCTGCCATGGAGTCGCACCCATGGATTCTGCCGCTTCAATGACTCCCGGTTCGACCTCCAGCAATGAGTTTTCTATCAATCTTGCAATGTATGGCCCAGCGTAAAAGACCAACGGAACAACTGCTGCTGCCGTCCCGATGGACGTTCCGACAATCAGTCTCGTTACCGGAATGATGGCAACCATCAAAATGATGAACGGAACGGATCTGAATACGTTGATGATGCCATTTAAAACGTTGAACACCGGCAGATTCTCCAGCAGATGTCCTTTGCGGGTCACCACCAGCAGGATTCCCAGTGGCAGGCCGAGAAGTGCTGAGAATAATAGTGAAAAGGCGACCATTTGAATCGTTTCGATGAGTGCTTCAATGATTTGTTCCTGATCAACTAGCATTGGCTTCAACCTCCTTGATTGCCACTCTTTCCTGGTTGATATACATCAGGGCGCGGTTGATTTCACTTTCACTGCCGATGAATTCGACAATCAAGTTTCCAAACGGTATCCCTTGCAGCTCTGTTATATTGCCGAACAGCACGTTCGTGTCGATATCAAACTTCTTGGCAATCTTTGAAAGCAGCGGCTGTCCCGCAGACTCTCCGACGAAATTGATTCTGAAGATTTTCTGCAGGCCGGCATTGTTCCGCACGATTTCTTTGAGCGATTCGGGAAGGGCATCATTCATCACTGTGCTGACAAAGTTTCGGGCCGTATTGGTTTTTGGTGCAGAGAAGACGTTGAAGACGGAACCTTCTTCAATGATTTTTCCTGCTTCAATGACCGCCACCCTGTCGCAGATTTCCCTGATGACTGTCATCTCATGAGTGATGATCAATACCGTTATGTTGTATTCTTTGTTTACTTTTTTCAGCAGCTGCAGAATCGAGTTGGTGGTCTGTGGATCCAGTGCTGATGTTGCTTCATCGCAAAGCAGAATGGACGGCCTTGTGGCGAGTGCCCTGGCAATTCCGACTCTCTGTTTCTGCCCTCCCGATAGCTGATCCGGATAGTAGTCAGCCTTATCACCCAGGCCGACGAAATCGAGAAGTTCGGTGACACGTTCCTTGATCGCATCTTTCGAAACCTTCGCCAGCTTCAACGGCATGGCGACATTGGCAAACACCGTCTTGGAGTTCAGCAGGTTGAAATGCTGAAAAATCATTCCAATGTCCCTTTTGACCTCCCTGATTTCTTTTGGAGACAGCTTTGTAAGATCCTTTCCATCAACAATCACACTTCCGGATGTAGGCTTTTCAAGCCAGTTAACGCAGCGGATCAATGAACTTTTTCCAGCTCCGCTGAAGCCGATGACCCCGAATATCTCCCCTTCGTTTACCTTTAGATCAATGCCGTCAAGTGCCCGTACCGGCTGGTCTCCGCTCTCATAAATTTTGGTCAGTCCTTTGAATTCAATCATCTTTGCGGCTCCTTTCTTTTGGTGTATTCCTGGATAAAAAAACCTCTCCCAGGAGATGGAAGAGGTTTTGGCCCGCAGGCAAAAAGGACTCTTCTTATCTCCCAAGCTGAATGCTTGCTGGATGTGGCACAGTACTAAAAATAGTCCGCTGCCGAGGCTTCACAGGTCCAGTCCCTCTGCCTCTCTTGATAAGAATCACTTATTATTTCTATAAAAATACTCAGGTTTAATGATAAAAACGTCTTGTATTTCCTCCTTTTTGCCTATTTTTTTTGAAACAAAATAAAAAACCCTCTTCTTGAAAGCGAAGAGGGCATGATTATGTAATCCGTCCTCTTCTCATCTCTCAAGCTTTGCTTGCTGGATTTGGCACGGTACTAATAAGCAGTCCGCTGCCGAGGCTTCATAGGGCCAGTCCCTCTGCCTCTCTTGATAAGAAGTATGGAAAATTATTCTGTTTTTTTGAACTTGATTTACACTTTACAACGGTCATTCAAAAGTGTCAATACATTTTTTACAACTTTTTTGATAATTTTCTTTTCATATAGACAGTTCTATTTGGATGAGATAGTTGATTTCCACTCCAGGTGTGTGACTCCGCGGGGCGGGCGGTGAGCCTCCTCGGCTTCGCCTGCGGGGTCTCACCTGTCCCGCTAGTCCCGCAGGAGGTCACACACCTTACGCTCCAATCAACCCACGTAAAAAAATTACATTGAGTTTAATAGAACAATCATTTTAATGAATAGCCGTTAGAGTAAATCGTTTCTTGGTTTTAAGCACTGCCCGGCTTATACCTCTCTATATTATGAAGCTGTTAATGAAATATGACAGCCACAGTAGGATTGCCATTCTGCAGATATATGCAAAATCTTGTATCATTCCTCACTTCTGCCAGTGTTCAATTCAGAGAGTGAGATTTTGTAAAGTTTATCATCATTTTCTGAGGGGTTTCCCCGGCCATCTGTGTTATTGCTTATGAAGTACAGCGTTCCGTCTTCGATAAAGACATCCCTTACTCTGCCATATCCTGACAGGACTTCTTCTACTTTCCCGGTGTCTATGGAAAATCGTTTTACTCCCTGGCCTCTTAGTGCGGCAAAATACAGGTGATTATCATGAAAGGCTGCTCCGGATGGCGCCCAGGCTGTTTCCCCGGAATGTGCAGCCGGCTTCTGCATTCCTTCACGTGTTTCATCGCCTGTAATAAGCGGCCAGCCGTAGTTGCTGCCTGCCTTTATAAGGTTAATTTCATCGAAGCCGGAAGGACCGTGTTCTGTACTATAAAAGTCTCCAGTCTCATTCCAGGCAAGACCTTGAGGATTTCTGTGGCCATAACTATAAACGTATGAGTTTTCAAACGGATTATCCCGAGGGATCGAGCCATCGAGGTTCATTCGCAGGATTTTACCACCGAGTGAATTCAGATCTTGAGCTATTTCCTTCACAGTGGCATCGCCTGTCGTAATATAGAGCTTTTTGTCCGGTCCGATTTCAAGGCGGCCGCCATGGTGATATTGCCCGCTTGGGATATCATCCAGCAGGGTTTTTTCCTCTTCCCATACATCACCTTTCAGGTTCAGTGTCACTACACGGTTGTGCGGGGTGCTGCTGTTTTGGTACGTGTAGTAAGCATATGCAGAAGGAGTTTCAGGAAAATCCGGGTGCAGAACGAACCCGAGGAAGCCGGCTTCTGGAACCTGTGACAGAGGCTCTTTCAAACGCACCTTCATCCTGGTGGCTTTTCCATCCGCCACCTTCACGATCCCTCCCGTCCGCTCGTTTACATAAAAAGTATCTCCTGTCTTGTTGATCGACCATGGAACCTCCAGCTTGTCGGCCATTACTTTGGCTTGAGGGTTTTCCCTCCCCGCTGTTTCCTGGCTTTCCGGTGGTTCGGAGGATTCAGACGGTGTATTGGAACACGCAGCCAGCAGCAAAAGAAAAAGAACTGTTGCGGATTTCAACTGTTTTTTCATACCGTTTCCCCTTTCAAATTTGTAAAAAAACACCTCCCATTCAGTATCAGGAGGTGTCGGTTATACCCATTATGTACCCGTTATCACGAGTTTAATCAACTGCTGCAGACTTATTCTCCAGTGCTTCGTATATGGCATTTGCCACTCCGTCTTCTTCATTGCTGGAAGTTTTAAAACGGCAGAATGCGAGGATTTCCTCTGCAGCATTCCCCATGGCCACCGGTCTTCCGACAACTTTCATCATTGACAGGTCGTTAAGGTTGTCGCCGACTGCCAGTGCATCTTCAGGGTTAAGTCCTTTTTCCTCAATCAGTTTTTTTAAAGCGATTCCTTTTTGTGCATCCACACTGGTCACTTCCAGGTTTTCATGTCCTGAAGAACTGATGGCAAGGCCCCCTGCGTCCTCAAGCATGCCTTTTGCCTTTTCCAGCAGGCTGTCATTAAACGAGAAGACCAGAAACTTATAGACAACATTGCCGTCTGCGAAAGCCTGGCGGTAATCATCGACTACCTTGATATGCCCTTTTTCAAAACGTTCCTGTGCTGCGTCCCGTATGGCCTGCTCTGATGTTTCAGGGTTAGCCGTCTTGAAAATATCAATGATGGACTGAAGGCCTCTCTCGTAATCCTCTGTATAGACACCTTTGTTTGTGTACAATTCATAATAAATGCCGAGGTCTTTCAAAATTTTCATCGCTTCCAGCGCTTTCTCTTCTTCGATGGCATTCACTTTCACGACTTCGCCTTGTTCATTACGTACTTCGGCTCCGTTTACGCAAATGATCGGGCAGGAAATCCCCGCTTCTTCCAGAACATATCTTGCCTCTTCATATGATCTTCCTGTCGCAACAACGACCTCGACCCCTTGCTTCTGGGCTTCCAGGATGGCTTTGCGGTTTCCTTCGCTTATTTCTTGTTTACCATTTAATAAAGTTCCGTCCATATCACTGGCTATCATTGTAATCATTTCATTTTACCTTCTTTCTAAAAGGGGTTTTTATCCTTTGATGTATGGCGGGTATGTTTCCGCCTAAAGGCATTTTAACACCTCAATACTAATTTTTTGTAAAGATAGACTCTGAGTTATTTTAACCCTATCAGGTTGGGCTTATCTAAAATTTAGCGAAAATAAAAAAAAGAAGCCCCCATCAGGCAGCTTCCTATGCCGTTAACAGGCCGCGCCTGTTTATTTCCTGTTTCACCATCTCTATAAAATCTGCCACGACATTTTCCTCTACTGACCTATGATAGATTTCAAGTATTTCCTGATCAGTAAGTTCGAAAAGAGAATTCACTTTCACTCACCCACTATTTTAAAATGACATGCTAGCCTATTTACCCCTTTTCACCCAGGGTTAAACCTAATTTCCTACTTTTTTCACTTTTTTTATTCCTCATTTAATCTCCAAGTAAATTTCAGGAAGATAAGTAAAACGGAAGACTCTGTCGGATTTGTGTGATTTGTTGTAAAATTTTGAATATATCTGCTTCTGTTTCTATAATAGAAGAAAGGGGAAGAGAAGGGAGGAAGGCTAACTTGGCAAATTGGTAGTTTAAGGTTTGTCTGGACAGTTGAATAAATATAAATTATCATGAATTTTATTACGTCTTTGAGGTGAAGTCAAAATGGACAATGGACAATCTAAAGTTAAAGGAAATGTGAGTACGGGAAATATACTTCTGTTTCTGCTCCCGTCTCTTTTAGGTATATTTTTATTTATGATCCCCATCCCTGAAGGGGATGCTGTAACGATTCCAATCGCAATTCTTTCCGGGTTCGTTCAAGATAATATCGGTGAGTATGTACCGGCAATCATGACCGGATTGATCATCGTGACAGTGTTGGGTTCCCTTGCCGCAAAATTTGTAAAACCCGATTTCATTATGAATAATGCCTTCTTAAATAATTTATTCTCAGTAAATATGGTATGGCTTATCATCCGACTTTTCGGCGGAATCTTTGCCGTTATGACATTATTCCAGATTGGACCTCAATGGGTCTGGTCTGATGCGACCGGCGGTTTGCTGTTAAGCGTTGACGGACTTCTGACCATCCTTTTTTCTGTATTCCTTTTCGCAGGCCTTTTCCTGCCGCTCTTGTTGAACTTTGGCTTGCTGGAGTTGCTGGGCGCCCTGATGACCAAAGTGATGAGGCCGCTATTCGGGCTTCCGGGACGCTCGTCCATTGATGCTCTTGCATCCTGGCTTGGTGACGGTACCATTGGGGTTCTGCTTACAAGCAAGCAGTATGAGGATGGATACTATACGAAGAAAGAAGCAGCCATCATTGGAACGACATTCTCTGTTGTGTCGATTACGTTCAGCCTTGTGGTCATCTCTGAGGTTGGGCTGGGAGACTACTTCCTTCCATTCTACGGAGCGGTTGTGCTTTCTGGTATTATCGCAGCTCTCATTATGCCGCGCATCCCGCCTCTTTCCCGTAAGCCGGACACGTACTTTAACGAGCAGGAAGGCCAAGATACAATGGAAGTGATTCCTAAAGGCTACTCCCGTCTGGGATACGGTTTCGAGCAGGCTTTAATACAAGCACGCAAAAATAATAATGTTGGGAAATTCTTTGCAGATGGTTTCAAAAATGTGCTGGATATGTGGCTCGGAGTAGCACCGATTGTCATGGCCATCGGTACTACTGCACTGATCATCGCTGAAAACACTCCGGTATTCAGCTGGATCGGAATGCCTTTCATCCCGATTCTTGAACTATTGCAGCTTCCTGAAGCAGCTGCAGCTTCCGAAAGTATCCTTGTCGGATTTGCGGATATGTTCCTGCCGGCAATCTTCGGTTCCGGAATTGAAAGTGAATTGACACGCTTTGTCATTGCCAGTCTTTCCGTCACTCAGCTGATTTACTTATCAGAAGTCGGCGGGCTGCTGCTTGGATCAAAGATACCAGTTGATTTTAAAGACTTGGTCTTCATTTTCTTGGAAAGAACGATCATTACATTGCCGATAATTGCCATCATCGGTCATATTGTTTTTTAATATTCCATGCAAAAAAGCGGATGCCAAGGGCATCCGCTTTTTCATAATTACTTTTTCAATTTTTCCAGCATATCTTCGGTCATACGGGCGAGATCATACTCTGCCTTGAAGCCCCACTCTTCTGCTGCTGCGGAAGCATCAATGGAATTCGGCCAGCTTTCGGCAATTCCCTGACGGACTGGATCTACATCATAATCCAGCTTGAAGTCAGGAATATGCTTACGGATTTCAGCCGCTACCATCTCCGGTTCGATACTCATGGCCGTCACATTGAATGAGTTTCTATGTTTTAATTTGGACGGATCTGCTTCCATCAAATTGATAATGGCATTCAAAGCATCAGGCATATACATCATGTCCATGTACGTGCCTTTATCGATATAAGATGTATAAGAGCCGTTTTCAATCGCTTTGTAATAGATATCAACCGCGTAATCCGTTGTACCGCCGCCCGGTGGTGTTGCATATGAAATCAATCCCGGGAAACGCAGGCCGCGTGTATCAACGCCGAATTTATTGTAGTAGTAGTCGCAAAGCAGTTCACCGGATACTTTGTTCACGCCATACATCGTGGTAGGGCGCTGGATGGTATCCTGCGGAGTATTATCTTTTGGTGTTGAAGGACCAAAAGCTCCGATTGAACTTGGTGTAAAGAATTTGCAGTTCAGCTCTCTTGCCACTTCAAGTGCGTTGACAAGCCCGCCCATATTCAAATTCCATGCAAGCAATGGCTTAGCTTCAGCAGTTGCTGACAAAAGTGCCGCCAAATGGATGATGGTATCCACTTCGTGATTTTTCGCGATTTCCATCATCTTTTCTGCGTCTGTTACATCCAGGATTTCAAAAGGTCCCCCTGTTACTACCTCACTGTCAATGGTACGGATATCCGTTGCAATGACATTGTCCTTGCCATAGATGCCGCGCATTTTAATGACAAGCTCCGAACCGATCTGTCCAAGAGCTCCAGTTACTAAGATTTTCTTCATCTTTTACAACCTCCCAAATAAAAAGCGCAAGCGGCCGTTCAGCGCCGTACAGATTGGAGGGCTCTCGCATGAGATAAAGGAAACACGACAAACGAAAGTGAGTCGATGTTGACTTATCGCAAGGAGAGAGACCGAAATCTGCTAGGCGCTGGCCGCTGGAGCTGGATTGGTCCCGGAATCTCACCTATCCCGCTATACCTGCAGGAACTGCTCACCTTCCCTTTCTAACCAACCCTTTATAAAATTTATCTTTTTAGAAAATAGTCCCCCAATGTGCTCTCTTAAATCAGATTCATTTCTTTTCCGACTTTTTCATAAATTGCAAGGGCGTCATCCAGCATCTCTTTTGTATGTGCAGCTGTCGGCATGTTTCTTACACGGCCAGTTCCACGCGGCACTGTCGGGAAGACGATGGATTTTGCATAAACGCCCTCTTCGTTCAAGCGCTTACTGAACTGCTGTGTCGTTTTTTCATCCCCAATGATACATGGAGTGATTGGTGTTTCACTTTTACCGATATCAAAGCCGAGTTTTTCCAACCCTTCTTTCAGGTAGTTGCTGTTTTCCCACATTTTGTCCTGAAGTTCCGTGCTGTTCAAGATCAGCTCGATTGCCTTTGTTGTTGCTGCAACATCGGCAGGCGTCAACGCAGTAGAGAACAAGAATGGTCTTGATGCCACTTTCAGCCAGTCAATCAGATTTTGTTTACCAGCTACATATCCCCCGATAACACCGATTGCTTTTGAAAGCGTACCGATTTGGAAGTCTACGCGATCAGACAATCCGAAGTGCTTTACTGTACCGGAACCTTTTCCAAGAACACCAGATCCATGGGCATCATCGACATAAGTCATGATGTCGAATTCTTCAGCGATTTCCACGATTTCAGGAAGCTTTGCCACGTCACCGTCCATGGAGAAAACACCGTCTGTGATGACCATTACTTTTCCGTATTGTCCTGATTCAACCGCTTCCTTCGCCTTGGCACGCAGGTCTTCCATATCAGAGTGGTTAAAGCGGATGACTTTTGCGCGGGAAAGGCGGCATCCGTCGATGATGGAAGCATGGTTCAACTCATCGGAAAGGATGGCATCGTTCTTGTTCATAACAGCAGAGATAGCCGCCATGTTACAGTTGAAACCAGATTGGTAAGCGATGGCCGCTTCCGTGCCTTTAAACTCGGCAATTTTTCTTTCAAGCTCCAAGTGGATATCAAGCGTTCCGTTGATTGTACGCACCGCTCCTGCACCGACACCATATTTCTCAACTGCTGCGATTGCTTCCTTCTTCAGCCTTTCATCTGTTGCCAATCCAAGATAGTTGTTGGAGGAAAGGTTGATCAGGTCTCTTCCGCCAATTTTGATGATCGGTCCGTTCGCGCCCTCAACAGGGTCAATTTCGTTATACAGTCCACGGTCTCTTAAGTCGTTCAGGTTTTCGTTTAAAAATTGATCTAATTTTTTACTAGTCATATTATTTAACCCTCCATTATGTAATAGTGAGATTTTGTAAGCGCTTCATAAACAATTGTACGCCTCATACGCACAGTGTATAGTCATTATTTAAAACCAAACTGCCAAGTTGCATTCCTTTTCATTTTAACATGTTTGTGTGTGGCGGACAAAGTTATTGTGCTGCAGCTGATGTTTTCGATCACGCAGGATAGCCATTCGTAGAGTAGGCATGATTATTAAAGAAAATCGTGATAATCAGGATCAAGAATATAATGCTCACGAAAATCAGCGCGAATTTTCTGGAGTTATTGGCTCTCTGAATTTCCTCATATTTGATTGGACGGATTCCAGATAGATTGAAGACAACCACTGCTGAAAGCAAAATGCTGTTGATATTCACTGACAGCAGCAGAAGGGATGGCAGAACATGCTCCCATAACGCAGCCCCTATCGTCACACCAAGCACAATCGTCGGTGGCAGCAGCGCAACGGCTACCATGACACCTACCAGTGAGCTCGGCGACCCCCTCAAGATGGCCAGTGCTCCGGCAGCACCTGAAGCGAGTGCCAGAATTCCGTCCATATAATCGACCTGCATCCGGGATGTAAACTCCTCGCTTTCCGCCGGAATCGGAAGCACCATGCCTGACAATATCGCAATGAGCAGGGAAATTCCGACACCCGCCAATACGGTCAGCAATGCTTGTTTTACCAGTTTATAATCTCCGAGAATCGAGCCAAAAGCCAGCGCGATAACCGGTCCCAGCAGCGGCGCGATCACCATCCCGCCTATGACAATGGCGGAACTGTTCTTTATGATTCCGATGGTTACCACAATGGATGACAGGATGACAAATAAAAGATAATTCAAATGTACATTGCTCATCGATTCTATTTTTACATATAATTCATGTCTGCTTGCCCGCTGGATAGAGTTGCGTTCCTGCTCCTTCTCCTTTTTTTCATCCTCTACTTCCTCTTCTGTTTTCCGCCTGATATGGCTCTGTACCGGAAATAAAGTCGCTTCGAAACCATCCACCACGTTGATGATGCTTTCCAGATAATTCAGAATTTCTTCTGAATCAGTCGTTTTGACAATCATCCTGACCAGGCACTTTTCTTTGGAATGATTGCGGACCACATAGGAAGTGGAATCAAATTTCCTAAGCTTCTCATCCACTTTCTCAAAATGTTTCTTCGGGATATATGCTTCAATCAGCTGTAATGACATGTGCTCACCCCTCTATCGGTAAAACTTTCTTTTGCCACTAGTATTTCTTAAACAAGAGGAGATTACTCTGTTGACGGGCGGGTGGGATTCGACATTTTCCGGGTCGTGCCTGTCACCAGGGAAGTGTGTTATACTGAAATCAAAAGGAGGCGGTATGCATGACCACAACTAAAGCATTGCTGGAGCATGGACAGTTTACCCCGGAACGAATTGCTTTTTACAGGGATCTTGTTTTTATTGAAGCATTGAATCCCCAGCATGAACTTCATTACTTATTTTTCTATAAAGAACAATTCCTGACTTGCAAAAAAGCCATGAAGCTCAAACGGAGCTCATTTATCGAACAGGCTTTCAAAGAGGGAATTGTTTTTTTATGTCCTCACCCCCTGGCAGATCAACTGATCGAAAGGAACGCGCGTTCAAGAGTGATCAGCTTTAATGATCTTCATAAAAAATTGCAAACCACCATGACACTCCAGGAGACTTCTTATATCTTCCGATCCCTGGATGCCTTTCTTTCTCCCGAAAAACTTTACCGCCTGATACGGAATCATTACTACCAGTACCGCCGAAACGGGCAGTTCTTCCATGCCTATAAAATCCTCAGAATACTGGCCGGCATCAACTCCGAAAACCCATGGGTGCGGCAAACAATGGCCGACTTGAACTTCCGCTCTTATGAAAAGATGTATAAACAGCATCCGCTCGAACTTCTTGAACAAGACCCGCTTTACGCTGCTTCAGAACTCTGGAAAAACAGACATGAACAAAGTAACAACCAATCCCTTCAACAACTGCTTCTGAGTAAAAATCAACATCTGACTGTTACCGCTCTGCTGATCGAAAGGGTCCAGCATAACCCTTGTCATGAAACGCTTCAACCCTTGACCTTCTGGCTGCGCGCTCACTTTAGTGAAGGGGATTACCGGGATCTGCTCTATTCACTGGCAAAAGAAATTCCGGCTAATCCTGAATTCCTCCAGCAGCTCCTTCAAGACCTCATGGGAGCCGGGGAACATGAGAAAGCAATCGAACTCCTGGCTGCCGCGCCTGCAATCGCAGGTAAGATGGATGCTGATATACTGGTTGACCTTTTTGAAGGGATACAGTGGCAGCAGACTTCGATTCCTATTGAAAAACTGAACCACATCATTATCCCAGTCCTGCAAAAGGACCCCGCAAAGCTCGAGAACATCCTGAAATCCTGTGTCCAATCGCTCCTTAAAGGACATGATCTCTCTTTCGTGGATGAGTGGATGAAGCCGCTTCAATCACAAAACCTATCACTTCCCATAGCTGAAAAAATTAAAAAAATGAAAGCCCTGCTGGACGATCCCGACCATCAATCCCAATTGGGCGAATTCTACTATCAATACCATATTATTGACCGGGCAATCGACTGCTTCAGCTGGGATATGGAACTGCGCCCTAATGATCCGGCACCCGTCAAATGGCTTTCCCGTTTATATCAGGAAAAAGGGATGGTAAGTGAAGCAAAAGCCTACCAGCAGGTGTTGATGGAGATGCAGAAAAGGGCATAACAAAAAGGCTGCTTTTTACAGCAGCCTTTCTTTATGAATGAATATCCAAGGCAGGTTTGAACTATAGAATGGTATGATTCTATCCTGATTAATTAACCGCACCATTCCAGATGCTATTTTCGGTTATAATGGTATGTTTTCTTGATAAACGTACCATTAGTGATGGGATTCCTATTTATAACGGTACGTTTCTTTGTTAATCATTCCCTTACAGAACCGAATCCCGTTTATAATGGTATGTTTCTCCTTTAATCATACCCTTATAGCTGGGGTTCACGTTTGTAATGGTACGTTTTTCTTCTAATCTTACCTTTATAACTGAACTGCAGGCTTATAACGGTATGTTTCTCTTCTAATCACCCTATTACAGCTGCAACTCCGATTTATAATACCGTGTTTCTCTCTTATTCACCCTATTACAGCAGCTGCTCTGGTTTATAATACCGTGTTTCTCTCTTATTCACCTTATTACAGCTGCAGCTCCGGTTTATAATACCGTGTTTCTCTCTTATCTACCCTATTACAATAGCTGCTCCGGTTTATAATACCGTGTTTCTCTCTTATTCACCTATATCAAACCGGACCGGTCATGGACCCGCTTCCTCAAAACTGCCTCATCCATTCTTCTTAAAGCCATGGTCAGCCGTTCACGCGGACACGCGATATTCATCCTGACAAATTTGCTGCCGCTCGGACCGAACTTGTACCCTTCATCAAACTTGATCTTGGCCTCCACCAAGAAGAACTCAAACAATTCTTCGTGTTCCATGCCTAATTCCGAGCAATCCAGCCAGATAAGATGGGTTGCTTCCGGCGCCACCGGTTTTACAGAAGGAATATTTTTTTGTAAATAATTGATGGCATACTGGCGGTTTCCTTCCAGATACATCAACAGTTCATCCAGCCACTGTTCTCCCTGCTCGTAGGCAGCAATCGTCCCTTCCACACCAAAGGCATTGGGACGGGACATCCCGAAACTCAGAAGCTTGTGCTCATACTTCTCTCTCAGCTCTTGATTAGGGATCAGCAATATCGACGTCTGGAGGCCGGCTATATTGAAGGTTTTGCTCGGTGCGGCACATAGAATGCTTCGCTGCTTAAGCTCCTCTCCAACGCTGAATAAAGGGTGGTGAGTGTTTCCTTCATAGACCAGGTCTCCATGCATCTCATCGGAAATGATCCAGACATCATGCTTCAAGCAGATTTCAGCGATCCTTCCAAGCTCTTCGCTTGTCCATACCCGGCCCACCGGATTATGCGGACTGCAGAGAATCAGCACCTTCGTGTTCGGGTCCTTCGCTTTCCGTTCCAAGTCTGCAAAATCCATTTGATAATGATCATTTTTATATGTAAGTGTATTTTTTAAAACCGTGCAGCCATGGTTTTCAATCGTACTGTAGAACGGATAGTAAACAGGATCCTGCACTATGACAGCGTCTCCTGGTTCTGTTAAAATCCCGAGCAGAATATTCATTCCCGGGATGATTCCTGGACTGAAAGAGATCCATTCCCTGTCTACTTCGAGGTCATGGCGCCTTTTCCACCACATCTGTATGGCACGGAAGTACCGCTCGCTAAAAGTCGTATATCCATAGATACCGTGTTTCGCCTTTTCTTTCATTGCCTCCGTGATAGCCTCTGATACTTGAAAATCCATGTCGGCAATGCACATCGGGATGATCTCCTCATCTGAAAAGGACCATTTGACTGAGTGGGTGTTGTGCCTTTCAATGCAGTCATTCCAGTTCATCATTATTGCCCCCTTATTCTCCCTTATTGATAGTTATCCCCTGTGTCTCACTATACCATGAAAATCAGCACTCTTTTCACTGGAATTTGATTTCCACTACCGCACCCTTTAGCGCTTTAAACCACTAAGAGGGACAGTCCCTTTTAGTGGTTTAAAGTGCTAACGCAAAAAGGATAACCCAGCTTCCGGATTATCCTTGCAATCTTTTATTCTTTTCGTGACAGTTCAGCCAGCTCTGCCTGGATATTATTCTTCAGCTCTTCGACGACTTCAAAGTTCATGGCGCTGATGTAGTAGGCTTCGAGGTCATCATGCAGTGCTTTTGCTTTTGCCAGATATGAGGTGGCTTCTTTCATTTTATCTGCATAGTTTTTGCCGATCTCTTTGATCGCTTCGGAATACTTTTCATCGGTCCCCGGTGTGACGGCCCTTTCATATACATCAACGATTTCATCCCCATCCCGTTCAGGGAAATATTCGTGCGGAGCCGTGCTGTCAAAAATCGCAAAACCGAGCTCGCGGACAATGACCATGTCCAGGCTGTTCGGATCGAAACCACAGTGGTAGATCTCCACATCAAGACCCCTGTCTTCTGCGGCCTGTGCCAGTTTTTTCAGCATCGTCGATTTCCCGGTTCCCGGTCTGCCCTTAATGAAATAACGTTTCGGCAGCTCTTCTGTCAGGTTGCCGATGAAATCACGAGGACCCTTTGGTGTAGCTGCTCCAAGGAAACGATGCCTTACCTCAGCCTTTTTGTTTAAGTATATATGCGAAAAGAATTTTTCCATCAGCTCTGCCGTCAGGGCATCACATTTCTCAAAGCTCATGTTGTCGATATAAATTTTTTCCCAGTCATCGTGGATTTTCAAAGCTTCCGCAAATGTACTGTAGGCCGTTTGGAAAGCAATGGAGATTTCAGATGTCAGGGCAGTAATCTCTTCTTTATGATTTCTGAGGATACTTGAATCCCACGCAGAACCGAGATTAATATATTCCTCAACCACACCAGGTACATTCGGCTCAATTACGTGAGGGGCCGTTCCATCCACAATTCCCGCTTTTAACGCCGGGATGATCACTCCATCGATGCTTTCGTTATCGGACGAACAGTGCAGATATTCGACATCCCAGCCCTCGTTAAACCAATAGCTTCCGATCGCTTTCATCAACGAAGATTTGCCCGTACCCGGTCCGCCCTTCAAGATGAACAGGCGGTCCAGCCCCTGCAAATTGGAAGCATACAAGCTGTGGAACCCGCGGGCTGTATTTCCGCCGGCATAATAATTACGTACTTTTCCGCTCACTGCAAACACTCCTTTTCGGATACTGATAAGTAGGAGAACACATTCTATCTTATGCAGCATATCCGGTTGGGTGAATGCCCAGGAATAAAAATCAGGCTTTTTTCTTAAGGTACTTAAGGCCTTCCCGTTTGCTCAGGGGACGCAGGTCTTCTTTTTCAATAAAATTGACCACTGTTTCCGGAGCAGTCTTTGAATACTCCCTCAACGCCCATCCAATTGCCTTTTCGATAAAAAATTCTTTGGATGAGGAATGCTGCTTAATATAGGAAAACAGCTTGTCTTCATTGGTATCCCCTTTATAACTCAGCTGGTAAAGAATCGCTGTCCGGTTCAGCCAAAAATTATCGGAGGCAATCCACCTCTCCAAAAAGGAATCCCCTTCATCAGGGTATTTCTTGATCACAAAGCCGGCGATTCGTGAAGCGATGGTGTCGATGGTGTCCCACCACGACTTCGTTACAACGAGTTCCTCAAGGAGCGGAAGGTGTTCGGGTGTCAGGTTTTTGCGTTCCTTATCCAAAAGAGTAAGGGCAAGATACTGAAATTCACGCTCCGGCTGGGCCCAGAGCTCCCGGGCAACTGCGGGAAGCTCATCCAGGGACTGCTTGCCATTTTCTTTTAAAAAAGCACTGATAAGCACTTTTCTTTCCGGCGTTCTGATGCCGAGGAATTCAAATTGATTCCTCATATAGGCTTCCATGGGACCGGCATTTTCTTCACTCTTATGCTGCCTGAAGTAATCGATCAACTGTTGTGCATAGTTCATTTCTTTTCCTCCGTCTCTTCCGTACATTCAAAACAAATGATGGTGTTCGTTTCAGGTTCATGAACTCCATTGAAAAAACCATCCAAACAATAAACTTGTTTGCTGCAAACCTGGCAGTCTCCAATATATTCTTTCATTATTCCTTCTCCCTCAAAAAGTAAATATAGTCCGTGGAATGGCCGGGATATCCCTGCTGGCGGAGCATGGCGCTGATATTTCCCCGGTGATAAGTACCGTGATTGACGAGGTGCTGAAGCAGATCTTCCAAACTATTGGTGAACTTTTCTCCATTGGAAGTACGGTAGTTAATCAAGTTTTCCAGATCCTCAGTATCCTTGATGAACCCCAAGATTTCCTGGTGCAGCTCCTGAAAGGCGGCCCGGTATTCCTCTGGTGAAGAAAGAACCTTAGAATCGTCGTTATGAAAAGCTTCATTCATCCTGTCATACCATAAGCAATCGACTTCATATAGATGCTGAAATGTCTCCTTTACCGACGGAAACACACTTTCAATCTGTGTTGAAAAGGATTGCGGCACCTCTTTTTCAATATAAACAAGCAATTTATCCGTCGCCCAGGCGTGATAATCGAAAAGCTGAGAAATTTTCGCCATCTTCTTCCTCCCATTTCAGGTTTTACTCTTTCTCTTCTTCAACAGGAGGCCCTTCACCTTCTTTACAATTAAAAAAGACATACCACCCGAGTGATATGCCTTTTTCTAAGAGTTATATTTTTGTAGAAACGGTTTCTGCTCTTGTCCCTCTTTCAATCATTGTGCGCAGGAGACGCTTGCATTGAGGCAGCGAAATCCCGACAACCGATCCAAGGAAGAAAGCGATGATCACAGTTCCGATTCCCACTGGTCCGCCCAGCATCCAGCCCAGCAGAAATACTGCAACTTCAATTCCATTTCGCACCCATTGGATCTTCCAGCCTGTTTTTTCCACGATGAGCAGCATCAGGCCGTCACGCGGACCGGCCCCAAAGTCTGCTGATACATACAGCCCGATTCCATATCCGATAATGATGGTGCCGGCAGCGAATAAGATGGCCTGCAGCAGAAGGGAATTTGTATCAGGAATGATGAAATTGAAAAAATCTATAAATAAACCAATTAACAGCATGTTTAGAAAAGCGCCAATTTTAGGGAACGATTTTGTCGCAAGTCCCGTTATCAACAAAATGATAACGCCAGCAATGATGGACCAGGTCCCAATCGTCAGACCAAACTTCAGGAACAGCCCATAATGGAAAACATCCCAGGGACCGATGCCCAGGTCTTTCCCTTTGATCGTTAAAGTTATTCCGAATGCGAGGACTAATAATCCGATGGTAAAGAATGACCAGCGCAGTCTGTGTTCTCTGTTCATGATATCCCATCCTATTGTTAATTTGTCACCCGAAATACTTTAACATAGATTGCTATTTTAATAAACACATCATTAATGGGAAACGAGCTCAATCATCTCGCCATCAGGGCCTTTGTAAAAAATGACAGTCATTCCGTCATCCAAGCGATAAGGGCCTTCGAGAATGTCCAGACCGTAACTTTCCATCCGCTGCATCCACCAGGAAAGGTCCTCCACCTCCCAGGCAAGGTGAAGGGAGGATGGGGCCGAATAGTCCTCTGTGGTCTCAATCAACTCAATAGTAACCGGACCCCGCCTCATAAAAACGATCTTCTCTTCACCCAACATGAGGGATTGCTGCACTTCAAATTGAAAGACTTCTTCATAGAAGGCAGCTGATCTTTCAAGACTGCTTACCTCAATACCCCCATGGTGCCACTTCATGACTGTTTTTCCGTTCTGAAAATCAGATTCATATCCCCGAACTCGTGCCAGAGATAGCCCCTTTTCAATGCCTCCCTGTAAGCCTCAAAAAGTTGATGCTCATAAGTGAATGCTGACAGCATTTCTAAATGGGTTGCTTCCGGTTCATGAAGTCCTGTTACAAGTCCGTCGACTGCTTTGAGCTGATGATCGTTTTTAATATAGAGATTTGTAATTCCTTCTGTCTCATTTATATATCCGTTTTCATCAGCCGCTGTTTCCAGTGCCCTGACGACAGTAGTACCGACAGCGATCACACGGCCATTTGCCTTTCTTGCAGAATTGATGAGCTCTGCGGTTTCTTGCGGAATATGGAAGGCTTCCGGATGCTTGTTCGGGTTCGGCCAGCGATCATTTCCGTAATAGCTCAATCCAGTATGCAATGTTAAAAAGGCGGTCTTGATCCCTTTTGCCTTTAGTGTTTCGAACATCTTCCAGGAAAAAGCCCTGCCTGCTGAAGCCATTTCCACCGATCCCGGTACGGATGCATAGGCAGTCTGATAGGCATCCAGCGTCCAAGCTGAATCAATATATTCATAACGGATCGGCTCACCATGCTTGTAAATATAGTCCATCAGTTCTACTCCGCCTAAGGAAAACTGAAGGGTGACCAGCGGTTTTTCGTTTCCATTGCCATGGATGACTGCTTTCACCCCATTTGGTAAATGAAGCTCATCACACGCCGGGAATAACCCTCCCCAAATTAAGGCTTCCCATCGGTTATCATCCAGCTGCCTGGATAATCTGATCTCCACTTCACGGTTGCACGCTGCTGCTTTCAGGACTGCCGGGATCGTCCGGCTGTTGTTAAAAATGAGAAGATCGCCCTCTTCAAGGAAGTCCGGAAGAGAGGAAAAACGTTCATGATGAACCTTTTCCCCGTTCATGATCATTAAGCGTACATCATCCCTGCCTCTTCCTCTCCGCTCGGCAGGAATCTTTGCATTAAGCGATTGCGGAACTTCAAACGCATGATTGATCGCAGCCATCAGATTGCCTCCTCACTTAAATTGAAATTTTGTGCTTCAAATCTTTGTCCGTTGACACCTAAAGCTTCATCTGAAGCAAGATACAGGAAGACATCCACCACATCGGCAGGATGGGCAAGTTCATAGTCACAGTCAGGAACGGCTGTATCATGCATTTCCGTGTCCATTTCTCCCGGATCGACCATATTCATTCGCACTCCGGTTTCACTAAGTTCATCGGCCCATGTCTGTGTCAATCCTTCCACCGCAAACTTGCTGATTCCATATGCTCCCCATTCTGCAAAGCCGGTCTTCCCTGCCTCTGAAGTCAGGTTGATCACGGAACCTCTGCCTCGCGAAAGCATGCCGGGCAGGACCCGCTTTGTCATCATCAGCGGATTCATCGTGTTCACCCTCAACACTTCTTCAAACTCTTCATTTGTATAATCCAGCAGCAGTGACGGCCCCTTCCCGAATATCGAGGCGTTATTGATTAATACATCGACTCTCCCATAAACCCCTTCTGTGATGGAAACAAAACGGTCCACATCTCTGGGATTGGATACATCGGCAGCGACTGCCAGCACCTCTGCGCCCGCTCTTTCCAGTTCCCTCTGGACTTCCTTCAGCTTTTCTTCGCTGCGTGCACATATCGCAAGTTTGGCTCCCTGTTTGGCAAAAGCAAACGCAAGCTCTCTCCCTAATCCTTTGGATGCCCCTGTGATCATGACCACTTTATCTTTATTCATTTTAAAATCCCCTTTCGCTTCAGTTGTTACTTTCATTATATTGGGGACGCCTTTCAAACTAATCGGGTATTAGAGAGAGAACGCTTTCACTAATTAGCCGGATTCCGGTCTACGACTTTTGGAGGAATTATTGAAAATTATTTTGTGGTTTTCAAAGGGTATGTTGATTTCCGTTTCGGGGGGATGACTCCGCGGGGCGGGCGTTGAGCCTCCTCGGCTGCGCCTGCGGGGTCTCACCTGTCCCGCTGCTCCCGCAGGAGGTCACACCCCCTCCACTCCAATCAACATTGCGAAAGGACAAGAATCCTTATAAATAAACACTCATATCCAGCTTATTTATTTGCTCTCAAAATTCTACTCGCTTAAATGGGTTCAGCAGGAGAGTTCTAGCCATTGTGTAAGAAAAGAGCTAGAAATAAAATATTTAAATCTTTAAAAGCGAACATTAAGGGGTAGAAATTAGATTTATATTCGTGTTATACTGAGACCAACAATTAAAACGATGAAAGCAGTGACTGGCGAAGACTGTGGAACCAACCACAAGGGAGCTGCTTTTTTTAGCTTAATAGCCGTTCGCCTGGGCTGAGGCTGATTTGCAGAAACCCTCTTTAGGGAGAAGTATGTTCTGTAGGTCAGTCTCTTTTCTTGTTCTGAAATCAAAAATTCAATGACATTAACCAGGAGGGAATAGAATGATCGTGAAAGAAAAGTTAATTCTGGATGGAAACCGTGTCGCAGCTGCTGTAAAAGAGGACCTTAAGCCAAGAGTCGAGAACCTGAAAGAGAACGGAATCACACCTTGCCTTGCCACCATCCTTGTCGGGGACGACCCTTCTTCAGCCACTTATGTGAAAATGAAAGGAAATGCCTGCGAACGCCTTGGTATCCTTTCCATGAGGATTCACCTTGCAAGCGGTACTACAACAGAAGAATTATTGGAAACGATTCAATCTTTAAACGAAGATGAAGGGGTACATGGAATCCTTCTTCAGCATCCTGTTCCCGCTCAAATAGATGAACGTGCTGCCTTTGAAGCCATTGCCATCGAAAAAGATGTTGATGGAGTCACATCCCTCGGATTCGGCCAGACTTCCCTTGGCTTCGGGACTTATCCTTCCTGTACGCCTGCAGCCATCCTGTCGATCATGGATCATTATGAGCTGCCGATTGAAGGAAAACATGCTGTTGTCATCGGACGAAGCCCTATTCTCGGCAAACCTGTATCGATGATGCTTTTAAACCGTAATGCAACTGTGACAACATGCCATTCCTATACTGAAAACCTTGAAGATATTGTAAAACATGCTGATATTGTCGTTGCGGCGGTCGGCAAACCGAACTTCGTCAAAGGCTCCTGGATCAAAGAGGGGGCAATGGTGCTGGATGCCGGTTACAACAAAGGCAATATCGGGGACGTTGATTACGAGGAATGCCTTGAACGCGCAGATGCCATTACCCCGGTTCCTGGCGGAGTGGGCCCTGTCACCATCTCCATGCTTTTGAAACAGACTGTTGAATCAGCCGAAAAATTAATCTGATTGATCAAGACTCTGCGAGTGGGCAGAGTCTTTTTTTTTGCTTTAATCCAGCTTCCCTTTACCACTTTAAAGTAACAGGGGACAGTCCCCCAGTGCTTTAAAGCGGTGAGGCGATGTTACCAAAGCATAATTATCCTCTTTTTGGAAAGTCTATTTTTATCAGATATTTTAGGAGGATTGTTATGTCAGCAAATGATAAGAAGAAGGTTTTTAATGAGCCGCCGGAGCCTTATTGGAGGGAGTCCGTCAGTTTTGACAGCTACCCGGCCCTCAGCCAGGATACTGAAGTGGATATTGCCATTGTCGGCGGAGGGATTGCCGGTATTACGGCGGGATATGAACTGGCCAAGCAAGGGAAGAATGTAACCATCATAGAGGCAAACAGCATCCTAAACGGAACAACCGGGCATACCACAGCCAAGATCACCGCTCAGCACGGGCTTATTTATGATGAACTCATTCAGCATTTTGGCGTCGATCTTACAAAGACCTACTATCAGGCAAATGATGACGCACTTCAGTACATAAAGAAAAATGTCAGCGACCTGCAAATCGACTGTGATTTGACCGAAGAAGATGCTTATGTCTATGCCACTACAGAAAAATACGACCAGAAAGTACGCAAGGAGTTCACAGCTTACAATAAACTTGGTATCGACGGCGAACTAGTGGAGAACCTCCCAATCGATATGGATATCAAATCCGCCGTGGTCATGAAAAAACAGGCTCAATATCACCCGCTGAAATACCTGAAAGTACTCGTAGACGAATTCACAAAGAACGGCGGAACAATCTATGAAAACACAACCGCTGTTGATATCCAGGAAGGCAGCAATCCTGTCATTGTCACAAGAGACGGAAACAAAGTGAGCTGCAATACTGTTTTGATCTGTTCACACTTTCCTTTCTTTGATGGAATGGGCTTCTATTTCACAAGGATGTATGCGAGCCGTTCCTATATCCTTGGGGTCAAGGCAAAAAAAGATTACCCGGGCGGTATGTACCTGAACGCTGAAAGTCCAACACGTTCACTTCGATTTACAGAGGTAAATGGAGAGAAATTGATCTTGGTCGGAGGGGAAGACCATAAGACCGGACAGGGCAAAGATACTGTCAAGCATTACAAAGCATTAGAGGAATATGCAGAATCCGTACTTGGCATTGAGGAGATTCCCTACAGGTGGTCTGCCCAGGATTTGATTTCGGTTGATAAAGTACCTTACATCGGCCAGCTTACATCCAGCCATAAAAATATTTTTGTAGCAACAGGCTTTAAGAAATGGGGAATGACTTCAGGAACAGCGGCCGGTATGATTCTGTCTGATTTGATTATCAAAAAGGCCAGCCCTTATGAAGAAATCTTCAATCCATCCCGATTTGTTGCCGACCCAAGCATCAAGCATTACCTTGAATACAACGGAGATGTTGCCAAACACCTTATTAAAGGCAAAGTGACACCTGCCGCTAAATCACCGGAAGAACTGAAGAATGGCGAAGGTGCCCATGTAACCATCAACGGCCAAAAAGGCGGAGGTTTCAGGGACGAGGAAGGCAACCTCCATATTGTTGACACTACTTGCACACACCTGGGATGTGAAGTTCACTGGAATCACGGGGAACGGACATGGGACTGTCCTTGCCACGGATCCCGATTCTCCATTGACGGTGAAGTGCTGGAAGGGCCAGCCAATAAGCCTTTAAAGAAATTGGATTGATGTGGCGGGTCTAGGTTGCAGGTTATCGGCGATTCCAGCGATTTATCGGCGGTTTTTTCGATTTTATCAGCGATAATGTAAATTTTTCGACGATTTTTCAAGTTTATCGGCGATAATCACAACTTATCGGCGATTCTGCATTTTTCGACAATCGCTGCTCCCAAGAAACCAAACATTACTCAACACAAAAAGGGCACCTCATCAAGAGATGCCCTTTTTTCAATGCTTAGGAACCTATAAAATTTGTGAGTTGTGAATAATTGAGATTGTTTCTGCATCCAGCTCCAGCACCCTAGCGGCTAGCAGATTTGGGTCTCTCTCCTTGCGATAAGTCATCATCGAATCGCTACGCTCTTCGTGATTCCTTTATCTCATACGAGAGCCCTCCAATCTGTACGCCGCTGAACAGGGCACTTACGCTTTTGTTTTAGTCCTGGAATCGATTCTTTTTCTTCTTCACGTCACCTGTCGTGAATTCGACCATTTCGGTACTCGTCCGGTTTCCTTTTTTCTGGTTGTCATTACGCTGTGCGTTTCCGTTGCCAGACTTCGTGCGTCCCATGCTCATCTCTCCTTTGTTTTGTTACAGTTATAGTATGAAGAGAGGATCATGGAATTATGCAAGCCGGCACAGAGACCGTTTCTGTCTTGACCTGATCGCGGTAGAAAAGGAGTGATTCCTGGATGATTTTTTTTGTAAAGTTGACCTCAATTTCAGGGATTAGTTCCTTGGCAATGCACCAAGCATTCTCCTCAATCCTCAAGGCTATTTTCTTTCGTTCATAATCATCCGCAGCATCCATTCGGTCTGCCAGTTCCTCCAGCTCTATATCCTCTGCATGCCCAAGTTCATGGGCAAAAACGACCGTGAAATATTCATAAAAATTATCCAGTGTTTTGAACAGCATCTTACACTGCCTTCTGATTTCATCAATATACATGGTGATGGTATGCGTCCCCATATTATACTTTCCGCCAGCAATCCGTTTCCCCGGAAAGTTGCTTTCCAGAATCACATTGACGCTGCTGCCAGCTCTTGCTTGTAAGGTACTTGTGATTTGCTGCAAATTGCTGTCTACTTCCAAATCCAACACACCTTTTTTAAGTATTCAGCCAGAAATCCGAGCTGTTATGGTTACACTTTAGTGTATTCTTTTTAAATCGGAACATGATTTTTTTCTGGCCAATTGCCAGTTTCTTATTAGTTTAACCGGTTTTGAATGCAAAAAAACGTATTAGGCAAGCAGCTGCCTAATACGTCGACCACGCTTTTTCATATTTTTGTATCAGAATGGGGTTCATTAATGTATTGATTTCGAGCTCCACTTCAGTCCCATTCTTGTCGGTTATCGAGGAATCGATATCCTTTCCAAAGGTCCCCAACCCTTGCAGGACTTCATTGGTTAAAAATTTTGTTTCTGCTTTCACATCAAGACCTGAAAGAGAAATTTGATCACGGCCCGCCAGGACAAATCCCCAGTCCCCGAAACTCGGGACATCCACATGCAGATTTTCTGTTTTAAGGCCGGCAGCTGCGATTGTTTTGTCAATCGTCCAATATACTTCGGTTGCAAACGTCGGGCTGGTACTCTGCACCATCAATGATCCGCCTGGAGGCAGATGATTGCGGATCAGCTGATAAAACTCCAGTGTGTACAGCTTATTTAAGGATTCATTATTCGGGTCCGGAAGATCCACCAGGATTACATCGTAAAATTCATCGGCGTTTTCCAAAAAAGTAAACGCATCCTGATTGATGACCTCGACCCGCTCGTCCTCAAATGCATGGCCATTCAACTCCGCTATGGATGGATTTGTGCGGGCAAGTTCAATGACCTTGGGATCCAGGTCCACGAGTGTGATATTCTTTATTTCATCATATTTCCTTAGTTCCCTGATGGCCAGTCCATCTCCACCGCCCAGAATCAGCACGCTTTCATTTCTTTCTGCAGCAGCCATTGCCGGATGGACGAGGGTTTCATGATAGCGGTATTCATCTGACGAACTGAACTGCAGCTGCCCATCAAGGAACATCCGCAGGTCTCCCTGCTCTTTGGTTAAGATGATCTGCTGATAGTTGGTATTTTCCGAATGAACAATCGGGTCCCGATACAACTTCTGCTCAAAGGAAAAAGCCATTTCTTCACCCCAAAAAACGCCCGTGAACAAGAATATCAGTACGAGAATCCCGGCTGTTCCATGTTTTTTTACAGATGTGATTTCATCTTTGAAGTAAGTCATGAGCCAAATGGCGACGATGACATTCACCAAGGCTACAACAAATGCTGTTTTCACGAGACCCAGCTGAGGTCTTAATAAAAATACAAACAGCAGGCCTCCGATCAAACCGCCTGCATAGTCAGAAAAAAGAACCCTGGCTGTACTGCGATTCAACGTTTCTCCAATCTCATTTGCCTTTCGGATCAGGATCGGAAGCTCAACCCCCGTTAACGCTCCCACGACCGCTGTCACTGCGTAGAGGAAAAAGGCGTCTGTTCCTTCACTGAAGAAAGCTGTCACCCCGAATAAAGTGAATATGGAGAGACCCCCGATCAAACCGATTAGCAGTTCGATCCAGATAAAAGAGACGATGAGGTTTTTGGTCACTTTTTCACTGAGCGAGGCCCCGATTCCCATTCCCGTCAAAAAGAGTGAAATTGTCAGGGTATATTGCTTCACACCATCTCCAAGAATATAGGAGCCCGCTGCACCAAACAGGACTTCAAAGATAATCCCGCAAATCGAGACAATCCCTGAAGCCCAATAAATTGCTTTTGTTTTACGAATTCCGTCGTTTTCCACTGATAAGTCCCCTTTTTAAAGCCAATCGGGTAAAAAAATTTTGTTTTGAAAAGTTAGCTGTTCAATCCAGCTCCAGCGGCCAGCGACTAGCGGATTTCGGTCTCTCTCCTTGCGATAAGTCATCATCGAATCGCTTCGCTCTTCGTGATTCCTTTATCTCATGCGAGAGCCCTCCAATCCGTACGTCGCTGAACGGCCGCTTCCGCTTTTTAGGTAATCGAAGCCCCTATCACGAACGCGAGTCCGACTGATACGGCAAAGGTGATGATTCCTACTGCAAGGTTTCCTTTATGCAGCTGCTCTTCCACTGAAAATTTTCTTGTCAGCAGTTCAAACAGCAGGTACGCCGCCATTTGCAGGATGACACCGAAAAGTCCCCAGATCAATGTGTCAGTGAGAGCTGAACTATGGTAAATCGAGAAAGCAAGAATGATGCAGATCCCGATGATCTTGCCGCTGATGGACAGGGCAACTGCATGATTTCCCTTTAATACCTCATCCCAGTCCTTATATTTTCGTGTCAGCAGTTCAAAGATATAAAGGCCGAACAACACGATGATGATGGCTACTGCAAAGTACATAATTGTCAAAATAAATGGTTCCATATTTTCTTCTCCCTTCTCAGTTCCCTATTTTCCGGCCCCTGGACCGCCGCCCCTTACAGAGGAGGATCCGCCGCGAATCGGTGATTTATTGTATCCCTTAAACGTTCCGCCTGACGAGCTGTACCCTCCATAACACAGATCAGGATTGATTCTGCACTTCGACCGCTGTTTCTTGCCCCAATCATCGACATCAAGGACTTCATCCAATACCCAAAGGAGCAGCAGACCGTCAAAGAAATCCGGGCTGTAATTGTTTCGCACAAACTGGTCATTGGCCACTTCAATCATGGTGTTGCCGCTGTTATCTTCATCTGTCGTCAGAATGACAAATAACTGATCATAAACGAGCACTTGCTTATTGTCTTTCTTCTCACTGACCTTCACGGGCTCCTGGTGATTCTGTATAGCTTGGGCAACTTCGTCTATCGATTGATTTTCCGCTATGTACACTTCTGAATAATTGCTGTTATCCGTTGCACTTGCTACTGTATCCGAAAACGTATAATTATTATTGATGAAGTCGACTACACTCTCTTTGAAAATCGATCCGCCGCCAGAGCCGATACCGGGGCCGCAGGCAGCCAGCATAACTACTACAAGGATCAAGACCGCTGAAAACCTCTTCATTCTCTCACCTCTTTCAACTTGCACTTTTCAATTTGGGTCGCCCTTAGGGACTTTAATTTTCAATATCCAACTAACTAGTGTCCTTTAAATGGTCCTTCAAGGACTTTAATTACATTGCCAACCAACTAGCATCCTTTAAACACTCTTTCAAGGACTTTAATTTCATAACCTACCAACTAGCGTCCTTTAAACACTCTTTCAAGGACTTTAATTTTCATTGCCAACCAACTAGCATCCTTTAAACACTCTTTCAAGGACTTTAATTTCATAACCTACCAACTAGTGTCCTTTAAACACTTTTTCAAAAGACCTTAATTTTATGACCAACCAGCTAGCTTCTTTGAAACAACCGATCTAATTATCGAAAAACAAACATAAGCAGGAACCGCTGAAAGGGGCGGTTCCTGACTTGATTATTCCTTGCCCAGTTGTTTTTTCAATGCTGCTAGTTCATCATCAATATCATTATTTTTATCCAGCGCATCCAGTTCGTCGTCCAGGCTGCGGCTTGAGGATCTCATATCATCGCTTGTTTCCGCTTCTGCTTCATATTGAAGCACTTTCTCTTCCATTCGTTCGAATCCTTTCCTTGATTCGTCTCCACCGATGGATGACATGGCGCGGTTCATTTTCGTCCTTGTCTTTGCTGATTCCGCGCGGGCTTTCAAGGAATCTTTTTTAAGCTTCATCTGATTGTATTCATTTTTCATCTCATCCAGTTTTGAACGCAGGTTGTCTGCATCTGCTTTTGCTCTTTCATAGGACTCACGCATTGTGTCTGCCTGGGAGCTGTGGGTCTTTTTGTCTTCAAGGGCTCTTCTTGCAAGATCATCATTTCCTGCTTCAAGAGCCTTGACCGCCTGCTGCTGTCTTTTCTCTGCCATCTTTTCGGCGTCTTCAAGTTTTCTCTGAAGCATCTTTTCATTGGCGATCTGCTTTGCAACCGCCGCTTCCGCATCACGGATGTCCGCTTCCATCTCGCGCATGAACTGATCGAGCATTTTCACTGGATCTTCGGCTTTATCAAGCATGGCATTCAATTCAGAACCCACTACTGTCTTGACTCTCTTAAATAATTGAAACATAATTCGACCTCCATAATATTAGTTGCTTGCAATAATTTTGATTTCATATTCATTGATTTCGTAACCGCTGCTGACCTCTATCTCACTTCCCCAGATCTCAACAGACAAAAACTTTTCTTCCTCTTCATCTTCGTAATCAAAGTAACGGCAATTTATATCATTCACATTTTTCCCGCGGCCTTCCCCTTTTACTCGAGCCGTACCGGATTCATCCAGAAAATAACGGGTGCCTTCATACTCTATTTCCTCCGGGAGCGGTTCACTCAGTTTCAGTTTTGCCTTCTCGTAGATCCCCAGGTAAACCTGGTCATCCATCTCTGCACTGAGCCATACTGTCCTGCCGGGGCTTTCCAGCTGATAGGCAGTCCATTCAAACCCGTGGTCATTGTATGTAAGCTTGCTGACAACCTGGTAATCCTCCAGATCATAAGCCACTATATCTCCGACTTCGATTGTGAAAACATTTCTCTCTTTCACGACCGGTACATCTTTTTCCTTTTTACCGAAGAGCCTTTTCAAAATACTCATGTTTTCACCTCCGCCTTAATGTAACTTGTTCTTACTAACATATACGTCGCAAGGATTGAAAAGTTTCAGATTAAGTTAAATTCTAATAATTTTTATTATATATCACTTAATAAATTCAAGTCCGCTGAGCGGATTCCTTCATTTTTTCCAGATTTAAAGGATTTTTTTCATTGTATCAAGAAGTAGAACTAAAAAGGATATAGGGGGATTGAAATGGACGATTCACAACTATTTAAACAAATGGATTTTATCCGTATGAGAACCATTGCCGCAATTGACAATACGACTGAAGAAATGGCAGATGTTGTGCCGGATGGATTTAAGAATTCGATCCGCTGGAATCTTGGGCACATCTATTTGACCCAGGAAAAACTTATCCACTCTTTCGCAGGTGAGGAAGGGAATATTCCGGAGGGGTTCGTTGAATTGTTTGGCTTTAACACAAGCCCTGATCAGTGGGAGAAAACTGCTCCTTCCTTAAAGGAATTGAGGGAACTCCTTTCTGAACAGCCTAAGAAGTTGAGGGAAAAATTCACGGGAAGGCTGTCTGAAAAAGGGGAAAAACCTTTTACAATGACTAAAGACATTGCTTTTGAAACAATAGCCGAAGTGGTTTCCTTCACTAACTGGCATGAAGGCCTCCATCAGGGTGCCATCACAACCATCAAACGTGCGCAGGGTATTGAAAATCTGTGGGAACCAGTCAATAAATAAGGAAAAAGCCATTCCGAATTTCGGAATGGCTTCATTATTATTAATCTTTAATTCTGCCAAAGAGTTTGATGCAGTAGATTGCCGATAGACCAACAAGGATGTAGACAATCTTAGAAAGGATGGCTTCCTGTCCGCCAAAGATAGCTGCCACTAAATCGAATTCGAAAAGTCCGACAAGCAGCCAGTTCAAGCCTCCGACAATTAATAGAATCAGTGCGATTGAATCTAATGCTTTCATGATTTCTCCTCCTTAAAAGAGTTTTTTCATCCTTCTTGTTCTAATGTATGCCCCCTTAAAGAAATACAAAACGTTGCAATGTGCTACGAATGTAAAATTTTTGTGTAATAATTGTTAATACCATTGCCAGGATAGGAATCTGCACGCTTTGTTACAAAAAGATAAAGATTAGAATTCAAAAAACTGCCTCCCAGGGGAGACAGTCAGAATACCTACAGCAGAACAGGAGAATTGGCTCCGAGCGACTGGTAGCATGCCTGTATTGTTTCTATATTCCTTATCGTTTGTTCCGGAGAATAGACCGGCTGTTTTCCGCTCATGATACAATCACTGAAATGCGAAACCTGTATTTCGTATGGATTGCCTTTAAACGTTTCACTTCGCTCTTCTCCTTTGTCATCAATGATTTCAATACTGACTTCTGCACCTGGAAAACGGTCAGGCCTGTACGCAAATGGCACTTTGATTGTCCCCTTTGTTCCTGAAACTTCATAAAGATCATTCATCGGTTGTTCAAAACCGCACTCAAAGCTGGCCGTAATCCCATTTTCAAAGCTCAGTATGCCGGCAGCCTTCGTATCCACCCCGAATTGATCATGAAGAGTTCCTTTTACGTATACTTCCGCAGGTTCATCACCTAAAATATAGCGGGTGGAATGAATGCAGTAGCAGCCCACATCCCAGATGCTTCCTCCGCCGAGGTCTTTATTCAGCCGGATATTCTGGGAGTTCTTCTCAAAGTCCAGTTTAAATGTAAAGGCCGAACGCATATGGCGCACTTCCCCAATGGCTCCTTCTTCAATCAGTTCTTTCACTCTTCGATGCTGGGGATGGAACTGATACATGAAAGCCTCCATGAACAAGACATTATTGATACGGCACACCTCTGCCATTTCCTTTACATCCTCAGCTGTCAATGCAGCAGGCTTTTCACAAAGGACATGCTTTCCTTTTCTTGCTGCCTTCGTCACCCATTCCTTGTGCATTGTATTCGGAAGCGGAATATAGACTGCCTGGATTTCCGGGTCGTCCAGAAGATCTTCGTAACTTTGATAAGCCTTCGGGATTGAAAATTCCTTTGCCGTGTCTTCTGCCTTGCCGCTGATACTTGCAATGGCTGCCACTTCAGCATTGTCTGAATTTTGGAGAGCAGGAATCAGTGCTTTTTTGGCGATATTTGCCGTACTAAGAATTCCCCATTTAACAGTACTCATTATTTATTCCTCCCAATATTTGAAAAATCACTTACTATTACCATGTGCTATTCTTGCTCATTCTGTCAACTAGTCCTTCTTTTCTTTTTGCCCTTCTTACGTTTCAAACAAGAAATACTTTCCAGTATATTCTATTGAAAATCGGGTATAGACGGAAAGAAATGAACAGAAAGTATTCAGATGCATGGCAAGCATTCATTCCACTTGTATATGCTCGCTGCTGTTACGGTCAAACTATATATGAATCAGGAGACTGACTTTCATATCAAAGGGAGAGAGCCAATGAATATTGACTTTACACAACAGGAACAGTTAGGGATCAAACGCCTTTGGGGAAAAAAGAATAGAGAGATTTCCAGTGTCAATTATGACTCTAGAAGAGTACAGAAAGATGCTGCGTTTGTTTGCATAAGCGGGGAAAATCATGATGGCCACTCATTCCTTGAAGATGCCATCCGGAATGGAGCGGCTGTATTGGCCGGGGAAAATGCCAGTATGCTTGAAAAAGCGAGCAAAAAGCATGCCGACAGGACGTTTGTTCTTGTAAATGACGCCAGGGCCTTTCTTGCGCAGCTATCCATCGTTTTCTATAAGAAAGCACATGAAAAGTTAATAACCATCGGGGTGACAGGTACCAACGGTAAAACGACCGTCACTGCCTATGTTAAGTCATTAATGACGCTGCTGGGGACTCCAACCGGCTCCATCGGAACAACCGGCATTATATCTTCCCGAGGAAAAATCAATTTGAAGAAAAGCACACCCACGACACCTGAATCTTCGGATTTACACTATATCTTTGAGCAGTTCCATGCACGCGGCGATAAGGCGGCTGCCATGGAAGTTTCCTCTGTGGCTACTGAACAGAAACGGGTTGAGGGAATAGATTTTGACATCGCGATACATACCAACCTTTCTCCTGAGCACCTTGAGTTTCATGGGACGTTTGAAAACTATAAAGAAGCCAAGTTGAAACTTTTCAGACAGGCAAAAAAAGCAGTTGTGAATATGGATGATGACGGCATGGGAAAAGACATCCTTGATATGTATACAGGCGACGTCCTGACTTACAGCCTGGATAAGCGTTCTCGTGCAGATGTAAAAGCATCCAATTTAAGGACCATCGGGCATGAAACATTTTTCGAGTTAAACGTACAGGGTGATTCCTATATTGGGAGGGCTCCGGTTATTGGAGACTATAATGTTGCCAACATTCTTGCGGCCATTTGCACGGCTATGCATTCCGGTTATTCCATCCATCAAATTCTCCTGGCGCTGACATCAGTTGATGGGCCAGAAGGACGATTCGAACTGTTGACCGAATACGGCAACAGGAAGATCATGCTGGATTATGCTCACACCCCCGCTGCACTGGACAACCTGCTGAGGGAAGTCAAGAAACTGGAATATAACCGGCTGATCGTCCTCATTACTGGAATTGGAATTCGAGATGCCTCAAAGATGCCGCTCATGGCAGAGGCAGTTGAAGGCAAGGCCGATGATATCGTTGTTTCTGTCGATCACCCTAATTTTACCGATCCTGATGAAATAATCAGTAATGTCCTTGCAGGCTTTTCAGATCCTGCTTCAGAAAACATCTATACCGGGCGGACCCGGGCAGACGGCGTCTTATCAGCCCTTGAATTGAGTGAGGAGAATGACCTGATCCTCCTCACCAGCGGCTGCATCAATGGAGCACAAATTGTTGAAGGAAAAGAAGTCCCCCATTCCGATAAAGATATCATTAAAAGCTTTTTCAATGATGACAGCGTGGATTACGATTATGACTACATTCAAGCATAGAGAATGCAAGAGGACCCCTGTTAAATGGGGTTCTCTTTTTTGCGTTCTAAAACATCTATAGCAAGATTCCTATTTTCTGTTATATTTAATACATATAGTTAATTTTTTAAATATTAAGATATTTGGAGGCTTTGATGGAACGACTTACCGACCACCTAATTGTGATTTCTTTCGACTGTCTTTCGTCCTTGGATTTTACAACGATTAAGGAAATGCCCCACTTTAAAGAGCTGATGAATAAAGGTTCTTATTGTACAAATGTAAAGACCATTTATCCTTCCGTCACATACCCCTGCCACGCTACCATTGTGACTGGGAACTATCCCAAAAAGCATGGGGTAATCAACAATACTCACCTCCAGCCTGGAAGCACATCTCCGGATTGGTATTGGCACAGGCACCATATCAAAGGCACCACCCTTTATGATGAGGCCAAGCAGAAGGGGCTTACGACTGCAGCACTGTTATGGCCAGTTACGGCAAAGGCAAATATTGATTATAATATGCCCGAAATTTTCGCCAACCGTCCTTGGCACCATCAGATCGCCGTCTCCCTTTGGAATGGAAGCACCTCTTTTCAGTTAGAGATGAACCGCCGGTTTGGCCACATTCGAAATGGGCTTTTTCAGCCGCAGCTTGATGACTTTGTATTGGAATCTGCTGTAGAAACAATACGGAAAAAGAAGCCAAACCTTATGCTTGTCCACTTTACAGACCTTGATTCTCACCGCCATTATCATGGTTTTTCCTCTGAAGAAGCCCATAATGCCCTGAAAAGACATGATGAGCGGCTTGGAAGAATCGTTGCTGCCTTGAGAGAAGCCGGCATCCATGACAACTCAACCATTGTTGCCTTGGGGGACCACAGCGCCCTGGATGAATCCAAGGCCATCAAACCGAATGTCCTGTTAAAACAGGAAGGACTCCTCCATGTAAATGCCCAAGGAAAAGTCACCGATTGGAAAGCCTATTGCAAGAGCTGCGACGGCTCGGCATATATATATGTAAAAGATCCGAATGATCAGGAAACCATGAAGAACGTTAAGGATCTTTTATTCAAGCTAATAAAGGATAAAAAGAATGGCCTTGAGAATATTTTAACCGGGAAAGAGGCCGGAGAAAGGGGCGCTGACGAGACCTGTGCTTTTATGCTTGAAGCATCGCTGGATTTTTACATCACAGAAGGGCTTCAGGGAAGTTATCTGGATGAAATCACTCCTGAAGATGTTGAAACTGGAAAATATACTTTTGCCTCTCATGGCTACTCACCGGCGAAACCTGATTACGAAACCATCCTGATGGCTTACGGCAAGGGAATCAAAGAAGGGTCTGAAATTCCTTCCATGAACCTGATAGATGAAGGGCCGACATTTGCCCGCCTGCTTGGACTTGATTTAGGCGAAACAGATGGAAAATCTGTAAAGGAACTATTAGATCTGTAAAATTAATGTAAAAACTAACAGGCTTTCACTCTTCTTTTCTGCTTTTTCTGTACAATTAAAATGAAACCGTTTCCGGGAGGTCAAGACGATGAAGGCTTTTTCAAAAGAAGAAAACAGCTGGATGTTCTATGATTGGGCAAATTCGGCCTATTCCATCATCATCTCCACTGCTGTTTTCCCGTTGTTTTACAAGGCGGCCGCCACCAACGCGGGGGTAAGCGCAGCCAATTCCACTGCCTATCTGGGTTATACGATTGCCATTGCTACCTTTATATTAGCCATGCTGGGACCGATTCTTGGAACCATTGCCGACTATAAAGGGTATAAAAAGAAGTTCTTTACGTTCTTCTTTTTCCTGGGGGTTACGGCTACCGCCATTTTAGCCTTTATTCCAAGCGATCAATGGCTTCTCCTCTTAATCTGCTACACCTTTGCCGCAATCGGTTCTACAGGAGCAAACGTATTCTATGATGCCTTCCTGACGGATATCACCACAGATGAGAGGATGAACAAGATTTCGGCAAGAGGCTTTGGGTTAGGGTATATCGGAAGTACCATTCCCTTCATTATCAGCATTGCCATCATTGTGCTTTCACAAAGCGGGACCATTCCTCTTTCGACTACACTGGCAAGCAAAATTGCCTTTCTGATCACCGCTTTATGGTGGGGACTGTTTGCCATTCCGATGTTTAAGAACGTCCATCAGCGCCACTATATTGAACCGGAGCCAAAGCCCGTCATCAACAGCTTCAAACGTCTCGGCAAAACGTTTAAAGAAATCAAAAAGTACCGGCCGTTATTTTTGTTCCTTCTTGCGTATTTCTTTTATATTGATGGAGTAGGGACCATCATCACCATGTCCACTGCTTACGGAACCGATCTTGGCATTTCGTCCACCAGCCTGCTGATCATTTTATTTGTCACGCAAGTCGTCGCTGCTCCATTTGCGCTTCTATACGGAAGGCTTGCCGAGAAATTTACCGGGAAGAAGATGCTCTACGTCGGAATCATCATTTATATTTTTGTCTGCATCTATGCCTACTTCCTTGAAACAACCATGGATTTCTGGATTTTGGCCATGCTTGTCGCCACTTCACAGGGAGGCATCCAGGCTTTGAGCCGCTCTTATTTCGCCAAACTCGTTCCAAAACAAAATTCCAATGAATTCTTTGGCTTTTATAATATTTTCGGGAAATTTGCCTCGATCATGGGACCGCTGCTTGTCGGAGTGACTGCCCAGGCGACAGGCAACTCAAGCACTGGTGTTTTCAGTCTTGTTATATTGTTTATCCTGGGCATCATCATTCTTTCCCGGGTTCCTGAGCCAAAGCAGCATATGGCCGCAGTAGAAGATTACACAGAAAAAGCTTGATGGGTATCTCCATCAAGCTTTTTACCTCCCAGGAAAGAGGATTTTGAAATCCTCATAACCTTCTTTTTCAAGGTCTTCAACAGGGATGAACCGTAATGCGGCTGAGTTGATGCAGTATCTCAGGCCGTCTTTTCCCGGCCCATCCTCAAACACATGCCCGAGGTGGGAATCTGCTTCCCGGCTTCGCACTTCAATCCTGGTACTCCGGTGACTTAGATCATATTTTTCTTTTACACTTGCAGACATGACAGGCTTTGTAAAGCTTGGCCATCCACATCCGCTGTCATATTGGTCTTTCGAGGTAAACAGCGGTTCACCGGAAACGATATCGACATAAATCCCTTCACGCTCATTATTCCAATATTCATTTTCATAAGGAGGCTCCGTGCCATTCTCTTGCGTGACATGGTATTGCATCGGTGTCAGTTTTTCTTTTAAGTGTGAGGTGTCCCTCGGCCAGTATTCTTTCAGGAATTCCTGCCTGCCGGAACCCCTTCTATACAATTCATACCTGAAATTGTTCTTCTTATAAAAATCCTGATGATACTTTTCAGCAGGATAAAAAGCTTGAGCTGGAAGGACCTCCGTTACGATGGATTTCTTAAACCGCCCGCTTTCTTCAAGCTCCTTTTTCGACTTTTCCGCAAGTATCCTTTGTTCTTCGTTGTGGTAATAGATGGCTGTTGTATATGCTTCTCCCCTGTCACTGAACTGTCCTTCTGGATCAGTAGGATCGATTTGCCGCCAAAACAGGTTCAGGAGCTTTTCATAAGGAAACACGTCTGGATTGAACAGTATCTGGACAGCTTCCCTATGGCCTGTCCTTCCTGATACTACTTCTTTGTATGACGGATTTTCTTTTTCTCCACCGGTATATCCTGAAACAATTTCTTCAATGCCTTCCTGCTCATCAAAAGGAGAAACCATGCACCAAAAACAGCCGCCGGCAAAGGTTGCCTTTTGATATTGTGCTTGGTTCATTGCCATCTCCTCCTGTAAGGTGTTTTTAAATTGCCTGACTGGTTGTTTCACGTGAAACATTAATCTATATTATATTTTTCTTTAAAGTCCGGACTCAGCTCGCTCCAGACGTCAAATTTATTGCCATCCATATCCCAAAAGACAAAATTCCGGCCGGCATGTCCCCTGTCTTCTATTTCACCGGCTTTCATTTTCTTTTGTTTGAAATCCTTATGAAGTTCCTCCAATGCAGACAAGCCATTGACTTCAAATGTAAGTGAAAAATGCTCTTCTCCATTTTTATCAAAGAAGTTGGAGGATTGGTTGCTTCCCGCTTGAACAAGGAAAAAACTCTGGTTTGCTAGATTCAAGATTGCCTTATCCTCATCTTGATAGTTTACTTCTGCCCCAAGATTCACAGTATACCATTCGGCTGCGGAAGCGACATTCCGGACAGGAACATAGCTCGTTCCTACCCTTAACAGTTTTTCACTCATTTTCCTTTTCCATCCCTTTCTTTAATCAGATATCTATCGGTGTTTCTCCTGAAGCCAATTTCGGGCAAAGTCAACTGCTGAACGCTGTTTCATCAGTCTGACGTCAGCAGTTCCGATTTTATTGGATTTTACCTGAAGTTTTCCCTCAAAGTCTTTTCCTAGTTCTTCAAACGGGTCAGAATCATACAAAATTTCTTCATATGTCTTCCATACACGATTGCCGTTCTCCTTCATCGCTGTGCCCTTTTTAACTTTTTCACGATCAGGGACGCTGTGTTCTGCAAAATGGAGGGATGTGTTGCTCTCATGTGTCACGCCAAGCAAAAGGATATGTCCATCCAGTTCATAGATCTTTGCCAAAGGAGACCGCGGGCCAAATCCTTCCTCGAGCGGCTGTTCACTCAATATATAATCAGAATGCTTTCCCCATGCCGCAAATGAATAAACCGGATGGGCACTTCTTTTGACACCCGGAAAAGTCCTGAATGTATCTGCGATTACTCCCATTCCTCTCGAAGGGGTCACATCCGGATCATAAGCAGGCATTTCATCACGGATGATCTGCCACCAGTCTTCCGGAACAGGAGGCCTCTGCCATTCTGCGGGATCGGAGTTATCTGCCGATTGCGAAGGCATAACCAGGGTCCCCTCTTCCCCCACTGCCTCCATTAAAGCTGTTACCACTGCAACGGCCCCTCCGCAAACCCAGCCTAAAGAACTTAACGAAGAATGGACAATCAGGGTCATTCCTTTCTGTATACCCACTCGCTGAAAGTCTTCTGCCAAACTGGCTGTTGTGTGCGGTGTCTGTAATTGTTGGATCGTTTTTCGTTCTGTCATTTTTATCCCCTTCATTCTTTTCTATTAATCTTTCATCTGTTCCTGCTTCCCTTTATTATATAGTATTTTCCATTTGGCATTCTTCCTGCCCCATTAACTCCCAGATAAAAAAATCATTCTTGAAGGAATAAAATGTAAGTGTTATATTATACAATGAAATAGTCTGAAAAATTTGAAATGTAAATGTAATAAAAGACTTACCTATTTACCTATTAAAAAAATCGAATTGAAGAGGAGGCATTTTATGAGACAGGTCTTGTGGCTGCCCGTCCAGTTTCTCCTGACGTGTGCCGGATTATTCTTATTCAGCGCTGCAGGTTCTTTGCTTTTTTACGATCATGAGCTCGTGATACATATTGCAAAATATCTTCATACACTGAAACAAATCTTCCATGACATATTAAACCCCGGGTCTATTTTCATTACTATGGGCAATGAAGGGGAAAAGACCTATCCGATTTTTCCGATGCTGCTTCAGCTGTTCGGATATTCGTTCCTTCTGCTGGCATCCGCATTCTTGATCGCTGTCGTTGTTTCAGCTGTTGTAAGTTATCTGATTATGTTCCTTCCGAAGTGGGCTTATCGGATCTGCATGAGGGTCCTTGATCTATTTGATTCCCTGCCGGATGTCCTGATTGTCGTATTGCTGCAATTGTTCATCATATGGCTTTATAAAAGGACCGAGCTTCTTTTATTCGACATCTACAAGCTCGGGGAAGATAAAATCTATGTACTGCCAATTCTCTGTTTGTCAGTCCTGCCAATTGCTTTTCTCATTAAGCACTTCCTCTTCCAGATCCGCGAAGAAGAAGACAGGCCGTATGTTGAATATTCTTTTTCAAAAGGCTTTTCTAAAGCATATACCCTTTGGGTTCACTTGTTCCGCAATGTGTGGATTCAATTCTATTATCATATTAAACCGATTTTCTTAATGATGCTTTCCAATCTGCTTATTATTGAAATCTTGTTTAATATCAACGGTTTCATGTACGTCATGCTGGCAACAGCCACTGCGAAGCCAAGTGCTTTCTTCATTGGGATGCTGATGATCTATATTCCATTCTTCATCATTTTCACTATTGGCCGGATCTTTTTGACCAAAACGATTGGAGGGGAGCTTGAGGTATGAGTGTTTTTAAGTCTATACGCTTTTGGATTCCATTCGGATTGATTGCTGTCATGATTATCGGGAGCTTCCTTATCCCTGTCCTTTATCCTGACCATCAGGAACCAGGGCCTCCCTGGCTGACTGATCCTGATACCCATAAAGTAATTGCAGCTGCTCCTTACTCACCATCCGAGATGCCTCCCATGGGAAGTGACAAGCTTGGACGGAATATATTCATCCAGCTTATAGATGGTGCTAAATATACGCTGCTGGCTGCTCTAGCCATCGCACTGCTGCGGATGATCGGGGGATTCTTTTCTGGTCTTATTTACGCGTTCATGCCGAAATGGCTCCGGTCGGGACTTAAAGGGTTCTGGGATACATTCAATTTCATTCCCCTGGCTATTGTCGGGTATATCTTGCTTTATCCCCTTCAGGAGGCTTATGAATCTCAAGCGCTGACAAGTTTCCAATTTACGATCATTGAAGTGATTGTCATCGCACTGATTGTCATTCCTTCTCTTGGTATGTATGTAGGCCAAGGGATGAATGATTTCATGAAACAGGAGTTCATTGACGTTTCAAGACAAATGGGGGCCAGCCGTTTTCACCTGATCAGAAAACATTTAATGCCTCACTTCGGACGCCATTCAATAGTGTTGTTTTCTGAGCAGCTGTCACAAACGCTTCTTTTATTGATTCAATTGGGAATTCTTCATATTTGCCTTGGCGGACTAATGGTGGCTAATTTCGGAATTATGGAAGTCATTCCAGAGTACTTCTCTGCTACCAATGAATGGGCGGCGACAATCGCCATCAATATTCAGCAAGTGTTCATCCGCCCTTATATTGTTTTGGGCCCGCTCTTATTCTTTGCGGTTTCCATCTACTGTGTAAACGAGATAAGCGCCGTTCTAAGATCTGTTTTAATTGAAGGGAATCCAGTCGGGCTGAAGCGCTTAAGCAAGAAAGGGAAACAATCGGCTCCGACAGCAGAACATCAGCCTCGAAAAGAAGATTTTACATTCACCTCACATAAAGGTGAAAAAGCATGTTAAAAAAGGGAATAAAGGCGGCTATTCTGGTGGCTGCCTTGATCTTATTAGCTGGCTGCAGGGTTGTCTGGGTGGATGACACATTGGCTGAGGTAGAAAATAATTTAAAGATATCAACTGTCAATGAAGTCATCCAACTTGATTCCAGCGTAAGGTTTGATAAAAAGCTGGTCATACGCGGACAAACCAATCTTCCTAAAGGAAGTATCATCCATGCAGGCATTAAAGAAGATTCCCATGAACCTTTTAAACAAGTAAAGAATGAGTCGGCAAAACCATTAGAAGGATTTTCACTTACCGGAATCGGGGAAATCAGTGACGATGGAACTTTTCTGATCGTTCTCAAAAGAAAGAGTATAGAAGAAAAATATCTGCTCACTGTCGAGTTTCTTCCCGACCTGCAGCCTTCTTCCATCCAAGAGAAATATGGTCCCGCGGGAGAAAATATTGGAGACAGCGAAGGAGCATTTCGATACGAAAATGATGGGAACAAATATACAGGAATCATTAGATACGCACACATCCCTAATACCAGAGGAAGAATGGATCTTTATCCTAAACCAGCAAAGTGAGCAGCAATTAATACATCCTAATTCTGTAGTGAGTAGAGGATCTGCAATTTTTAAAAAAAGGAGGCAGAGCATGTTAAAAAAGGGAATCCAGGCGCTTGCCCTGTTAGCTGTTCTAAGCTTGCTGGCAGGCTGCAGAGTTGTCTGGGTCGACGAATCATTGGCCGAAACACCACCGGATGAACAAGTGGAAGTAAAGGGAAATGAGGTCATTGAGCTGAATGCCAAGATTCAATTTGATCCGAATAGGCTGATTGTAAGGGGCACTGCAAACCTTCCTCCAGGGTCTGTTATTTCAGCAGATTTAAAGGAGTATCCCGCCGGAGTGGAGCAGGAGGATATCTTAAATGGCATGATAGAGCCTGCCGAAGAAATCGCTCATGAAAAACAAGTAGAGATCAATGAAGATGGTACTTTTCTCATTGTCCTTGACCGTCCTGATGCAGAAAAGCGCTATCAGGCTGCTTTAAGGTTTGCACCCGAGATCCAAACCGAGGCTATTCAGGAGAAGTTTGGGGAAAGCGGAGAAATGATTGGGGACAGTGAAGGCATATATGAATATGAATCCAATGGTTCGCTTGTCACTGGAATAGCCAAATATGCCCCAGTCTTCTCTTTATCAGACGGAGGCTGGTATAGAGGCAAGTTCGATATGTATCCCAAAATAGAAGATGCACGCCCTACCCGTTAGAACCCTGTGGCCGATATGGCCATAGGTTTTTTTTATTCATCATATTACCTTTTTTATAGTGCTTTATATAGGCAAGCACTTATCCGTTACAGGTATATTTTAACCGATTACTATTATTTGAATAATATTATCCTCCTACTCGAAACCCTTCAACCACTACCTTCTACCTGTATTTACCCTCTATTCCCAATTATTTTACTAGTAGAACTATTAGAAAGTATTTTGACAAAGCGGAAAATAATAATTATTATAGAAAAGTATTTCTATAGGAGGTAGACAAATGTCAAAACTAGACAAACAAAGAATTGTCGAAAGTGTCCCTCAAAAGGGATTCCTTGGACATCCTAAAGGACTTTTCACGTTATTTTTCACTGAGTTTTGGGAGAGATTCTCTTACTATGGCATGAGAGCCATCCTCGTCTTCTACATGTACTATGAGGTATCTGAAGGCGGATTAGGACTGGATGAGAACCTTGCCCTTTCCATTATGTCTATATATGGTGCACTGGTTTATATGTCCGGTGTCATCGGAGGCTGGCTGGCTGACCGGGTATTCGGGACATCTAAAGCCATATTCTACGGCGGAATATTAATCATGTTCGGTCATATCGCTTTGGCCATTCCTGGAAGCCTTTCCATGTTTTTTGTCTCAATGGTCTTAATCGTCCTAGGGACTGGTTTATTAAAACCAAATGTCTCCAGTGTCGTCGGCGAGATGTATCCGGAAAATGACAGCCGCCGTGATGCCGGCTTCAGTATTTTCTATATGGGTATCAACCTTGGGGCATTCCTTGCTCCGCTTATCACAGGATCCCTTTCTGATAATCTTGGTTTCCATTGGGGATTCGGTGCGGCTGCGGTCGGTATGCTGCTGGGATTGATCGTATTTTCTGTTACGAAGAAGAAAAACTTGGGATTGGCAGGTACTTATGTCGGCAACCCGCTGACACCTGCTGAAAAGAAAAAATATTCCACAATTATTGCCGTTACAGTGATTGTAGTTGGTGGACTGCTGGCATACTTGATTCCAAACGGCCTTTTCACTGTTGATACATTCATCAATATGATTGGAATTCTGGGTATCTTAATTCCGACTGCTTACTTCATAGCTATGTACTTCAGCCCAAAAACAACGGAAACAGAACGCTCTCGAGTTGTCGCTTACATCCCGCTGTTCATTGCAGCTGTTATGTTCTGGGCAATCCAGGAGCAGGGTTCTACAATCCTGGCAAGCTATGCTGATAAAAGAACGGACCTGGACTTTGCCGGAATTACGATTTCTCCAGCATGGTTCCAATCTCTAAACCCGTTATTCATCATCCTCTTTGCACCTGTCTTCGCTTGGATGTGGGTGAAATTGGGTAACCGCCAGCCGAATATCCCGCAAAAATTCTCACTGGGATTATTATTTGCAGGGTTATCGTTCCTTGTTATCCTGATCCCTGGTTATATCAGCGGAGATGCCTTGGTAAGCCCACTATGGCTTGTACTAAGCTACTTTATCGTTGTACTTGGTGAGTTATTGATCTCGCCTGTCGGATTATCTGCCACTACCAAACTGGCACCTGTAGCTTTCTCAGCTCAGACAATGAGTGTTTGGTTCCTTGCAAGTGCAGCGGCACAGGCCCTGAACGCGCAACTCGTTAAATTCTATACACCAGCAAACGAAACAATGTACTTCGGGGCAATCGGAGGAGCAGCGATACTATTAAGTATCATCCTTTTCGTTATCTCGCCGGTTATCCAGAAGTTCATGAAAGGTATACGTTAACATATAGAAGCTCCCCCTCGGCCATGTGCCGGGGGGGGATTTTTTTATTGCTCCTAGGCAGTGTCCCAATCAAAAAAAGCCTAACCCATAAGGATTAGACTAAATGTTTTATATCGTAACGACTTTATTCGTTTTAGCACCTTCCAGTATGCCAAGAATCACCTTGAGAGATAAGAGGGCATCTTCTCCCGACACCAGGGATGGTTTGTCATTCAAGACACAATCCACAAACTCATCAATCACTCCGCTGTTTGTCTGGTTATCATTGGTTTGTATTCTCTCCAATTGATAATTGATCCTCTCTCCACCTTTTTTAATGACTTCTAATTGATACTCATCATTGTGGTAGATTTTCATGATTCCTTTTTCGAAATAAACCACTGTGCTGTTGTCTTCTTCTCCATAATAGGTCCAGGAGAAAGAGGCATTTCCTAATCGTCCTTTTTCGGTTTTAAGGCTGCAGACAACATTATCACAAACTTCTATCGGATTGCCTTGTTCATCGACTTTGTCCAGCGCTCCCTGAAATGCGCTGACTTGTGTGATCTCATCATCCAGTAGATAATGCAGTAAATCAATCTTATGGATCCCTAAATCCCCTGCAACCCCGAGGCCGGACCGGTCTTTCTTGAAAAACCACGTCGAGTTGGATTTGTTTACCCCCCAGTGTTCCGGTCCGGCATGACCGAATATTGTCCTAAATGAAAGGACTTTACCGAGCTCTTCACTTTGGATGATTTCCCTTGCTTTTTGGTGTGCACGAGTAAACCGCTGATTATGGTCGACCATCAGCTTTTTTCCTGACTGGTTCTGTGCATCCACCACCTGCTGCGCTTGTTCAATCGTGAGTGAAATTGGCTTTTCACATAATACATGTTTCCCGCTTAGCAGTGCTTTTGTTGAATAAATATGATGGTATTCATTTGAAGAACAGTCACTGATAACATCTATTGAAGTATCTTCAAAAAGCTGCTCAACTGTATCCACTGTGCTGCCATCAAACATATCGGCAAGCTTTTGTGCCCGTTCTGGATTTCTGTCATAAAATACTATTTCATCAACGTGGGGATTAGCGAAATATTCTGGTGCGTGACGTAATTTCGCGATCGACCCACAGCCGATAATTCCTGCTTTTAATCCCATTGTATTACACCTCTATTCTTTCTTCTGGAATACTACTGCTATGATGATAATCAAGCCCTTTACAAATCCTTGCAGATGCGGGGATACGTTCATCAAGTTCATCATGTTATTAAGAATTCCGAGGATTAGCACCCCGAAGAAGGTCCCGATGATCTTTCCGCGTCCTCCGGTCATTCTGGTTCCGCCGATGATAACTGCTGCGATGGCATCCAGCTCGTATTGGACCCCTGAACTAGAAGATGAAATGGAATTCAACCTGGATGTTTCTATAATGGCCGCAATACTTACCAGAAGCCCTGTCAATGTATAGACACCGATTTTCACACGGTCAACCCGGATAGCCGAAAGCAGGGCTGCTTTTTCATTACTTCCAAGAGCGTACACATACCTTCCAAACCGGGTTTTGTGCATGAGAATATAAACCAGGACTGTCATAATTAAAAAGATAATAATCGGATAATCAATGATCCATAAATCACTGTTGGCGATAGCTGTGAATCCTGAAACCTCCCCTGAAACACTTCCGCCTTCAGCGATATACAATGCAATTGAACGTGCACCCGCCATCATTCCAAGAGTGGCAATGAAGGAGGCAATTTTCCCTTTGGCCACCATTAAGCCGTTAAGGAATCCGGCAAAAGAACCAATGGCAAATGCCGTCAGGATAGCCACGAATATGCTTCCTGTAGCATTCAATGCGAGGACTGTAATGACCCCTACCAAAACCAAAACGGATCCTACTGACAGGTCAATTCCTCCGGAAAGCATAACGATTGTCATTCCGAGCGAAACAATGCCGATAATGGAGACCTGCATTAAAATGTTCAACTGGTTATTGAGGTCAAGGAATCTGGGACTCATAATCGACGCCGCAACAAAAATAATTAAAAATGCAATAATGACGCTATACTCTGACCACAGCCAAGAGAGGCGACCTTGTGTATTTGATTTTGTGTTTCCTGTATTTGCTTTCAATTGAGCATTAGCCAATTCTTTCAGCCTCCCTTTTTGAACCTGTAGCATAACTCATGATCTCATCCTCCGTTGCCTCATCACCCTTGAACCTGGCTGTAATTTCACCTTGATACATGACATTGATGTTGTGGCAGACCTTCAAGACTTCAGGTGCTTCAGAAGAAAGGATGATCACGGCTTTGCCCTGTTCTGCCAGCGAAATGATATGATGATAGATTTCCTGTTTTGCACCGACATCGATTCCCTGCGTCGGATTATCAAATATGATAATGTCCGTGTTCACTTCAAGCCATTTGGCGATAATCACTTTCTGCTGATTCCCGCCGCTGAGCTTATCAATCGTTATTCGTGGATTGTGAACCTTAATATTGAGTTTCTCTTTATAGAACTGGAATTTTTCTCTCTCAATCTTTTCCTTAATGAAACCTGTTTTTTCAAAGTGGCCTATTGAGGACATCGTCATGTTATGGATGACACTTAAATCTTTAATGATGGCATTTTCTTTACGGTCTTTCGGAACAAGGCCCAACCCTGCTTTTACAGCTTTGCTTGGGTGATCTATTTTTACCAGCTGGTCATTGATTCTAATTTCACCAGTGTATTTTTTTCGATAGCCAAATAAACTTTCGAACAGTTCGGTTCTGCCGTCCCCCGCCAATCCGGTGAAACCGGCAATTTCCCCTTTTCGAACTGTAAAATTAATATTTTTATAGTTACCTTGATTTGTTAAGTTTTTCACTTCCAGCAATACGGGTCCAAGTTCATGGGAAGATTCCAACCGTTCTTCTGAAATGGACTTTCCGACCATCAATTTGGTTATGCTGTCTACATTTTCATTGGCAATGCTTCCCGTGCCTACTAATTCACCATCTCTCAATACGGTATAACGGTCACAAACCACTTTAATTTCATTTAACTTGTGAGATATATAGATGATGGAGACACCTGACTTTTTCAGATTTGTCATCAATTCGAATAAGCGTTCAACTTCATGTTCAGTAAGTGAGGATGTTGGTTCATCCATAATAATCAGCTTCGATTTATGCAGAAGGGATTTTGAAATTTCAATCAATTGCTTGTAAGAAGTATCCAGATTCCGTACGTACTCTTTCGGGTTAATATTGATTCCCAACTGTGCAAGAATATCACTTGTCTGCCTGCACATCTCTTCCACCTTGAGGAAGCCGAATTTATTGCGGAGTTCCGAGCCCAAAAACATATTCTCATAGACTTTCAGATCGGCAACCACATTCAGTTCCTGGTGAATAAAGCTTATTCCCTGCTCTTGTGAAATTCTCGGATTAAGCATTTTCACCTGGTTTCCGTTAATATAGATCTCACCCTTTTCAGGCTGATGGACACCGCCTAATATGTTCATGAGCGTAGATTTCCCTGCTCCATTTTCACCTAATAAGGCGTGTATTTCGCCTTTTTCCACTTCCAGTGTCACATCTTTCAAAACACGTACGCCATTAAATGACTTATGGATGTTTTTCATCATCATGAAAGGATCCGAAGACATCTATTGCCCCTCCTTTATAGAGAAGGGAGGCTGGCTCAAAAGCCAAGGGACAAGCCCTTATGAGACAGCCTCCTTATCTTTTTTAGAATTTTGACTCAGGATCGTAGTACTCATCAACATTCTCGTCTGTAACCTGCGTTGCTTCTTTCACTACCATTGTTTCTTCCGGATCTTCACCCTGGGCAAGATCTACAGCAATTTTCACTGCGTCTTCAACCATTGTTGGAGAGTATAGGAAAGTAGCAGTGATCAGTCCGCCTTCCTGGATGTTTTCAAATACTGCTTTACCGCCGCCGGCACCTGTGATGAATTGAATATCGTCACGGCCTGCCTCTTTGATTGCTTGCAGTACTCCCAGCGCCATTCCATCGTCCTGTGTGAAAACTGCATCGATATGGTCATGTGCCTGCAAGATATTCTGCATTACTTCAAGTGACTTTTCAGTTGAGAAATCACCGCTTTGAGAAGCAATGATTTCAATTCCTTCTGCTTCTTCCATTGCTTCTTGGAATCCTGCTCCGCGTTGTTCAGTAACAGAACTTGGAGGTCCTGTGATTTCTACGACTTTACCTTCTCCATTTAACTTTTCAACAAAATATTTTCCTGCATTGACACCGATTCCCTCATTATCCCCTTTAACGACAACTGTAGCTGCGTCATTTTCAAGTTCACGGTCGACAATGACAAGCGGAATACCAGCGTCTTTAACTTTTTGTCCGACCGGAGACAGCGCTGCTGATTCAATCGGCAGCATGACGATTGCATCGACATCCTGTGCAATAAGGTCATCTACATCGTTTGCCTGTTTGTTAGGGTCAGCTGCATTTGTCATCACATACTCAATGCCTTCACTTTCTTCAAGGGACTGTGCCTGTTTTTCAGCACTGTCGATCAGTGCACCCATCCAACCGTGGGTAGCTGATGGCAGCGAGATACCGATTTTGATTGTATCGTCGTCTGCACCGCCGCTTCCCTCTTCCGTATTACAAGCGGCCAAACCAAAAACTAATAGTAAAGATAAACATAGTACAAAAAACTTCTTCAATCTAAGCACCCCTTTGTATGTTTGTTTTCTTAGCTCCCCTTCTATGTAATCGATTACATTTACATCTAAGGTCAGCGCTCTATTATTAACTTAATGATTAATAACAGAGCGCTGAGCTTAGAACGATCACCCAGAAGTGGATTCGCGTATAACCAGCTCATGTTCAAGTATTATGCTTTCTACCTTTTCCCCTTTAATTTGATCAATCAGCATTTTTGCAGCCATCTTGCCCATTTTATACATCGGCTGGGCAATGGTCGTCAGTGTAGGATGTGTCATATTGGAAAAATCAATTTTATCAAATCCTACAACCGCAATATCGTCAGGTGCTTTAAGTCCATTATTGTTAATCTCCTTAATCGCCCCGATTGCCAGCAGATCCGATATGGCGAATACCGCAGTAGGCCTTTCTTGCAGGTTTAATATTTTTCTCATCGCATTCTGGCCATATTCAAAGCCGAGCTGCTGAACAGTAATGACATAATCGGGATTAAAAGGTATTCCGTGCTCTTCCAGTGCACGCTGGTAACCTTTTTTACGTAGTCGGGCGTACAAATTCTTTTCATCTGAATTAATCAATGCAATCTTTTCATTACCAATCTTGATTAAATGTTTGACTGCCCGGTAGGATGCTTCCTCGTTGTCAATCGTAATGAATGGTATACCACTGTCTTCCGAATACTCGCTGCATTGAATAATCGCGTGGTTTTCAGCAAGCTGTTTCAGTGTTTCAACATTGACAGCAGGATCCATGGAGATAATGCCGTCTGCCATCTTCTTTCTGACCATGTCAAAATAAATATTTTCCCTTTCCGGATCAGAATCTGTCTCGCACAATAGGATGTTGTAGTTTTGGCTTATGGCAATCTGCTCAATTCCTTTAATGATTTCCAGATAAAAAGGATTGGAGATGGTCGGAATCATGACCAGCAAAATGCGGCTTTCGGAATTTCTTAAATTTCTGCCCAACATGCTCGGTTCATATTTTAACTTCCTGATTGCATCTTCCACTTTAATTCTTGTCTTGGTTGAAACGGAGTTTTGTCCGTTTAAAACTCTTGATACTGTTGCAACTGAGACACCAGCCTCTTTTGCGACCTGTTGGATGTTTGCCATCTTAATAATAGCCTTCTTTCTCTGTCTTGAAGGTATTGTAATCGTTTACAATTCAAATGGTAATATATAACCATTTCTCTGTCAACAGTAAAATTATTATCCTAGTTTTCTATTGATTTATTAGTTTTTTTTCTATATGTTAAAAATGTAACGGATTACAAAACAATAAATTCTGAAAACTAATTGAAGGGGGTATTCTTTTGAAATTAGGCGTTTTTACAGTTTTATTCTCAGATAAAAGCTTTGATGACATGTTAAAATATGTTTCTTCAAAAGGAATAGAAGCAATTGAGCTGGGGACAGGGGGTTACCCTGGTGATGCACATTGTAAAGTTGATGAACTGCTGGAAGATGAAAGCAAACTCAACAGTTTTGAAGAAAAGATCGCTGCACATGGGTTGACCATAAGTGCTTTAAGCTGCCATGGGAACCCACTGCATCCGCAAAAGAAAATTGCTGAACCAGCAGATGCAATTCTCGTAAAAACAATTAAGCTCGCTTCCAAACTTGGCATTCCGGTTGTCAATACGTTCTCCGGATGCCCGGGCGACCACGAGCATGCACTGTATCCAAACTGGCCAGTAACACCTTGGCCGCATGACTTCCAGGAAGTGCTGAAATGGCAATGGGAAGAGAAACTGATTCCTTACTGGAAAGAAAAGAACGATCTTGCTGAGGCTCATAATGTAAAAATCGGGTTAGAGCTTCATGGTGGATTCTCTGTCCATACGCCATCCACGATGCTCCGCCTGAGAGAAGCCTGCGGGCCGGCCATAGGTGCAAATCTGGATCCAAGCCATATGTGGTGGCAGGGTATAGACCCTATTGAAGCAATCAAGATACTTGGCCGTGAGAATGCAATTCATCACTTCCATGCAAAAGATACAATTATTGATCAGCAGAACATGAACCGGCATGGTCTCACAGATATGACTGATTATTCAGAGCTTCGTGACCGATCTTGGTATTTCCGGACTGTCGGGTTCGGTCATGATCAAAAAACCTGGGCAGACATGATCAGTACACTTCGTCTTTATGATTATGATTATGTTGTCAGCATCGAACATGAAGATGGCCTGATGTCAATCGATGAAGGATTCACGAAGGCAGTGGAAACGCTGAAGCCTGTTATGGTCAGGGAATCTGTCGGCAAAATGTGGTGGGCCTGATTTTGTAACGAAAAGAGCTTGGATTATTCCAGGCTCTTTTCTATACCAAACCTTTTAATGACTTCAAAGCAGCTTGCTTTCCTGTTAATATTTCCTCTTTCATACCTTAGATCATAAACAATTTAAAAGTTGCTATTTAATTGACTATTCTAAAAATATATCTGTCGATTATAATGGTCTAAAAGGGAGTGGACGAAGTGAAGAAGTGGAAACTGTTCATCTTAATATTAGTAGCTTTTCTTTTGATATTTATTTTTGTAACCGCTTTCCCCACAATGACCATTGACTCTAAACAACCTGCTTCTCAAAAGGCTGAGATCAATATTAATCAAGAAGAAGCGGTAAAGCATCTTTCAGAAGCTATTACATATAAAACAATCTCCTATCAAGATCGGGAAAAATTCGATTATAAAGAGTTTGATCGTTTCATAGATTTCCTCCAGCACAGCTACCCCTCTGTTCATAAGGAACTGGACGTGGAAAGAATCAACGATTATGCCCTTATGTTCAGATGGGAAGGAAAAGACCAGTCCAAGAAACCTGTAGGCTTAACAAGTCACTATGATGTTGTGCCTGTTTTGCAGGGAACTGAGGAAAACTGGGAACAAGCCCCCTTCAGCGGCACTGTTATTGACGAAAAAATATGGGGCAGGGGAACTCTCGATGATAAAGTAGGGGTCATCGGCATCCTTCAGGCTTTGGATTATCTGTTGGAAGAAGGATTTAAGCCAGAGAGAGATATGTACTTCATGTTTGGTTTTGATGAAGAAGTTGGCGGAGATCTAGGTGCAAGTGCTATGGCAGAGACCTTGAAAGAAAGGGGCATTCAATTTGAATTTGTCCTGGATGAGGGCGGTGCTATAGTAGAAAATATGGTACCTGGTGTGAAATCTCCGGTAGGCGTAGTCGGTATTTCAGAAAAAGGGTCCGCAACTGCAGCATTGTCCATTGAGGGAAGCGGCGGTCATTCTTCCCAGCCAAAAAGCCGGACTAATATCGGAAGAATTGCGGGTGCAATCGCCAAACTGGAGGAGACTCAATTTCAGGAAGACCTTAAAGGGCCGGGTGAAGATTTATTTGAATATGTCGCTCCTGAGATGGACTTTGGAATGAAGTATATTTTTTCAAACAAATGGATCTTTGAACCTATTATAGAAAAGGTCTTATTGCAGCAGCCAGCTTCAGCAGCATTGATCAGAACCACAATTGCTCCAACTATTTTTCAAGCAGGTGAACAATATAACGCACTTCCTGAGCAAGCCTCTGCTGTTATTAACCTCCGATTGATGCCCGGGGATTCTTTGGAAGACGTAAAGAATTTCATTGAGAAGACGATTGATGATGAGGAGATTAAGGTTGAAGTTAAGGGCAGTGAAGCAACGAAAGTCTCTTCGGTGGAAGGAGAGCCCTTCCAAACCGTTCAGCAGGCTGCCAGAAATGTTTATGACGAGGCAGTCATCGCCCCATACCTGATGTTTGCCGGATCGGATGCCAAGCACTATGACAGTGTTTCTGACAATACGTACCGCTTTCTGCCTGTGCAGATCACCTCTGAGGACTTAAACAGAATGCATGGAACCAATGAACATATCAGCGCTGAAAATTATATCAATGCGATTAAATTCTATGTAGAGATCATTAAAGTAAGCAACCAATGATGTTCAGATAAAAACCCTGCTATCCTATTGAGGAGCAGGGTTTTATCCGGTCTGTTCTGATTCCTGATTTTTCACAAGTCCTTCTTCTACCAGGACTTCTTCGAAAGCCCTTACAACTTCAGGATCATAATGAGTTCCTGAGAGCTTTTTCAACTCGTCCAATGCAAACTGAGCATCAAAGGCCTTTCGATAGGCCCGGTCTTCGGTCATAGCATCGAAAGTGTCGCTGACAGCTATGATGCGGGCTTCCAAAGAAATTTCATCACCCTTCAAACGGTTGGGATATCCAGTACCATTTAAGCGTTCATGGTGCTGCTCGATGATTGGATATATTTCTTCATAATAAGTTCCTTTAATCATTTCAGCGCCGTCGCCAGGATGCTTTTTGATGATATCAAATTCTTCGTCGGTCAGCCTGCCCGGTTTGTTGAGGATTTCTTCCGGGACGTTGATTTTTCCAATGTCGTGTAAATACGACGCTACATTCAAGTTTTCTAATTGTTCAACATTTACCCTCAATTTTTTTGCTATTTTCACGGCATAATTTGCAACTCTGTCACTATGGTTAAATGTATATCTATCTTTCTGTTCTACCTGCTTAACAACATCCATTAACGAAGTAATTTCATTACTTATGTAACGAAATGTCGGTTCTGTTATAATCCACAGCAAGGTTACTTCAGAAAGAGTTTTAAAGTGAACGGGGTCTTTGATACCTTTAGCTGAAAAATAATCCTGTGGTCCAAGAATAACCTTGCTTTCATCAAGCTCACATTCAACTTCCCCCGTCAGTATAAAGTAAAATTCAAGTGCATTAGGATTTTCAGAGGGATACACATAAAAAAGTCTTTCCTTTTCTATTGATTGAGTTAATATTTCAATACCATCTCCACGAGATAATAAACTTATATCATTGGTTATATACTTTACCGACTCTAAGAACTGTCCCTTTCTACCTATCTTAAAACCTTCCAATTTTTCACCCTCTTCCCTTTAAAAAAAGAGTTCAAAAATTATGAACTCTTTTAATTATATATTATTTTCAGTTATAATCCTATTTAAATTAGTTACAACCCACTACTCTGATCGGATCAATCCAGACCCATTTATCAGCAAACCGAACAAGCTTCCAGCTGCACTCTGCCTGTACACCTAATTCTGCAGCTTTTTCAATAGTTTCATTCGACATCTTTAGCGTTTCATCATAAACCTTTTCAATTACTTTCTCAAGGCCTTCAGTATATTTATTAGTTTTCTCTTCAGCTTTCTCTGCTTTTTTAGTCAGTTTCTCACCCAACTTTACTATCTTTTTATTTAGTTTTTCCTTTTCTTTATCACTGACATCTGGGCTAAACAATTCGGTTTCTAATTCATCAATTTCCTGCTCAATTTCAGTTATCTTCGAATCAATCTTATCCTTTTCTTCATCTATCTTTGCATCTACCTTTTCTATTTTTTCTAATATTTTTTCAAACTTTTTCTGGTCATGTCGATTTATTTCTAGTTCAATTAAAGCCTTTTCTTTCTCCTCTTTCAGCTTGACTACTTCTTTTCCTTCCTCAACCTGCCGAATCTCCGTGAGATAGTCCTGTTGCAGATTATCAGCTTTTTCGACTGCTTTTAGAACCTTCTCTTCGATTTCAACATTAGTTTTTTCTATCATTTCCATTGCTCTCTCAACATCATTGTCTTCTTCTGCTGCAAATGCGTTAGACCCTAATCCCAAAAACATAGCTGCAACGACGAGTGTAGAAAATAGTTTTTTCATTCTGCTAATCTCTCCTTTAGTTTTAGTAGTTTACTAGTGGACGGGCATAAAAAAAGACCTATCCATATCTAAAGGGCCTGTGGTTCTGCAACTGGCTGGCATAGTAGTAATTATGTACTTTAGCCCCTTTAGCTTTGCGTCCAGTTCCTTTCGGAAAAGGTTGCCTTTACAAATTATTCTATTTTCTTCTCTAGTATAAAAGGACTAAGGACCTAAGTCTAGCGAAATGTTTGTAATTTTTTGTCTTCTTTTGCTGGTTTACCAATTTTGTTATCAAAAAACAAAAAGATAAGAGGAAAAATCCCCTTATCTTTTGTATTAATTCGGCAGATTGTCATTCAAATGGCGGTTATTTGCAATATCCTGGTTGCCATCCAAAAGATGTGTCATGCCGCGAACAAGCGTATCGTCCTCCAGCAGGCTCCAGATATGGTATCCGAAGTCTTCCCTTTTCAGAAGGACTTCCTCAAGCACTTGAACAGTCCCAAAGTCATTCAGCTCATGTGCACGCTTGATTGTCTTTCTCATCATGCCTTGGATTTTAATTTCATGTTCAAGGTCATTACGGAGAAAATCCCTCATAGTGTAGCGGCCTTCTACTTCATGTTTGATATAAGAAATTTCGTGCTGGGTGACCGGATGTGCTGTAGGTACAACCCCAAGCCTGGCGACACGCTCCCCGACCATATCAATGTGCTTTTCGGTGACATCAATATGTTCATCCAGGATGTGATGAAGACTTCCGAATGATTCCGCTCCTTCTGTCAGCCAGTGATGTTTTGTATACTGATTCAATGCCACACTGAGGGCACACAAATGCTCATCAAGCATCAGTCCCATTTCCAGGCGGGTATCATAAGGAAGGCTTATACCGCTTCCTTCTTTTCTTGCCGTCCTCGGCTCTTGCCTGAGGATCATTTCATTGGAGTGCTGGTTCTGATGGCCCGGCATCTTTGGGTCAAAGCCTGTTTTGGACAGTTTGAATTCATCATGGGAAAATCCTTGATTATCATGGTTTTGGTTTTGCATAGAGATAACCTCTTTTCACAGTATTTTTACCCTTTTATTGTCCATAATGGAGGTTTCTTTTATTCGGCCTTTAAATAATTCACCGTGTTAATGTTTAAAAACAATTTTAACAGGAAGATAAATAATGTAAGACTAAAAAAGGAGGAGAAAATCGATGAAGAAAACTTCAAAAATTTTAGCCCCTGCTTTAGCCTTGGGAATGATGGCCGGGGGAGGAGCAGCATCAGCTGCCGGTACTTCTGTAACCATTGAAAAAGGAGATACGCTCTGGGGAATTGCGCAAGACTATGACAATGTGTCGGTAAATGACTTGTATGAATGGAACCCTGGAATTGATGCCAATAGCCTCGAAATCGGTTCAGAAATTATGGTTCAGGATGCACCTCAATATCCAAACGAAACATTCCACACGGTAACTCCTGGTTCTACCCTTTGGAGTATTGCCAACCTTCATGCCGGCCTGACTGTAGATGAAATTTACGAATTGAATCCGGGAATTGATCCTTATAATCTCGTTATCGGTTCTGAGGTAAAAGTAAGTCCAAGCTCAAAAGAGGTATACCATACTGTTAAGCCGGGTGAGACCCTCTGGAGCATTGCCAACCTGCATGCCAATACAACCCTTGATGACCTTTACGAATTGAACCCTGATATCGACCCGCGCAGCATTGCGATCGGTTCTGAGGTTCGAGTGCGATAATAATATTAAAAATCCTGCATCCATTAGGGTGCAGGATTTTTTATTGAAGATTAAAGTGCATTGCGATTCACAACATTGATTCCACCGGTGGCTGATATAATGCTGCCAGTGATGAGGTCGGAGTTATCATCGCATATGAAACCGATAATACGGGAAATATCTTCTCCTGTACCGGATCGCCCGATCGGGGTTCTCCCATCCTTGATGCCTTTAGATGCTTCAATAGATGACTCTTTCATCTCACCCCTGATATCCCCGGGACAGATCATATTGGCGGTAATCCCAAATTCAGCTTCCTCCAAGGCGATCGATCTCGTTAATGAAACCAACCCTACTTTTGCAGCACTGAAAGCTGAACGGTAGATCCAGCCAGGGGAATGTTCTGCATCCTGGAAGCCATAATTGACAATACGTCCGAATTTTTGTTTCCTCATGATGGGAATGGTTAATTTCAGGAAATGAAAAACAGCCGTCAAATTACCGCTGATCATCTCCTCCCACTCGGTATCCTCATAATCGGCCAGCTTTTTTCGCTCAAATATATAGGGACCTGCGTTATTGATCAAATAGTCGATGCGGCCGAAACGATTCATCGCCTGCTCGATAATATTGATAATATCTTCCTTCTTTGTAACATCCCCATGAACAAACTGAACCTGTTCGAGATACGGCGACCATTCTCGCTTTAATTGTTCCACCCTCGCAAAGTCACTTCTGAAATTGACAGTCACCGAACAGCCTTTTTCAAGAAAATGCTCTGTCACTTTTTTGCCAAGCCCCTTGGAACCGGCAGTGATCACTGCATGTCTCATTTTTTTCACCTGCAACTCAACGTTATCTATTTAGAAGAGAAATGAACTCCATCCTTGCATCAGCCTTATCAGCATACAGACCCCGAACCGCTGTAGTGGTTGTGGATGCATTTGACTTCTTGATGCCGCGTCCGCACATGCACATATGTTTCGCTTCAATTACGACCATAGCGCCTTGGGGTTCCAGAATGTCTTCCACCGCCTGGGCAATTTCATTTGTCAGTCTTTCCTGGACCTGAAAACGCTTGGCATACCCTTCAACCATACGGCCGATTTTCGACAAGCCTGTGATTTTCTTGTCTGGAATATAGCCGACATGGGCAACTCCAAAGAACGGCGCAAAATGATGCTCACACATTGAATGGAACTCGATATCTTTTACCATCACCAGCTCTTTATGTTGGACATCAAATACCTTTTCAAGGTGTGCTTTTGGATCTTCCCGGTATCCCTCAGTGTACTCCAGGAATGCTTTCAGCACCCGGAATGGTGTTTCCTGAAGGCCGTCCCTATCCGGATCATCTCCGCAGATTTCGATCAGGTTTTTGATGCCATCCATATACTGCTGGGCTTTCACTATATCTTTATCTATATCTCCAGAAGTTCCTTTAAATAAATCTTGGAGCTTTTGAATCATGAATTGATCTTCGGTCATTAACATAATAAATCTCTCCACTCTCTATTATGAAATAAAACCATAAGGACCAAGCTTACGGTTTCATGTTATACATACTATATCACATTTTAAATCCTCCTTTGATATCTAAGTGCGCTTGAAAATCTTTACCAGTTATCATGGATGAAGGTGGAAAGAGCAGGATATGCAAATCTGGGCTTCTTCTCTTTGGTGGACATTACTTTATCACATTACCGCACCACCGCACTAAGAGGGACAGTCCCTCTTAGTGCTTTAGAGTGTTAAAGCACGGCTTCCAAAAAAGGATAAATATTATCAGCTCCTGAGGTCTATCCTATAGTTAAATTCATTTATGAGGAGCGTTCTTATGAGCACAGAATCTCAGGAAAAGCACAGGACCTTTTGCAACAGTGAGTACGATACATTGAAGAGGGTTATTCTATGTGAACCCCACTATATGACCATCAGGGATGTCATTAATGAAACCCAGAAAAAGTTTAAAGATGAAGGGATACATATAGAAAAAGCTGTTGAACAGCATGGAGAATTTGTCAAAACTTTAAGGGATAACGGCGTGGAGGTTGCCCTGCTTCCTTACCATAAAAAATACCATGAACAGGTGTTCACACGGGATATCGGGTTCACCATCGGCCAAACGGTCTTTGTGGCAAGGATGGCAAGCGAAGTCCGACGAGGCGAAGAAGCCGTCCTTAAACAATGGCTTGAGGATGAGGACCTTTCCTATTACAACCTGGCAGAGGACCGGATTGAAGGCGGTGATGTAGTCATTGACCAAAATACCGTTTATGTCGGGCTCAGTGAAAGAACGACTCAAAGTTCCGTTGACCACCTGCAAAGTCTCCTTCCTAACTTCGAAGTGAAAGGAATCAAATTCAAAGCGGAATATCTTCATTTAGACTGTGTGTTCAATGTCATTTCAGCAAAAGAGGCTCTCATCTTCCGGGAAGCACTGACAGATGAAGACATTGAGTTTTTTGGTTCACGTTATGAGTTGATCGACGTATCTAAAGAAGAACAATTCACGCTGGGGACCAATCTTCTTTCCATTGGCAATAAGAAAATCCTCAGTCTTCCCGTCAATAAAGATGTGAATAAGAAACTGCGGGACAGGGGCTACGATGTCTTAGAAGTCGACATCACTGAAATCATCAAATCAGGCGGTTCCTTCCGCTGCTGTTCACTTCCTATTTTAAGAGAGAGCAGTGCCAATACGGAGACACATTAATTCACCAGAAGCAGGTTATTCTATCCTGCTTCTCTTTTTGTAAAAAATGTTCTACTTATCCGATACTTTTTTAAAAATTACTATTAAACATCTTTGTGAATTATTTCACAAATAATCCACATCCTTTTTTAACAAAACATCGTATACTGAAGATGTAATCAATAGATCTAATAAAAAAGGGATGAACACCTATGGATTTCTTTGAACTCATTACTTCATTAACACCGGTTTTAGCCGTTTTCTTATTCCTCGTCATTTTGCGTATGCCTGCTGCAAAGGCAATGCCGATCAGCCTGGCGGCAACGGCATTGCTGGCCTTCTTTGTCTGGAAGGTGCCTGTTGTCCAGATTACCGCCGCAACAATAGAAGGGCTGATTATCGCGATCTCTATCTTATGGATCGTTTTTGGGGCCATCTTGCTTCTTAACACTCTTTCCAACAGCGGCGCACTGGATTCCATCAGAAACGGGTTTACACAGATATCTTCTGACAGGCGTGTTCAATTAATTATCATCGCCTGGCTGTTTGGTTCTTTTATCGAGGGAGCAGCTGGATTCGGGACACCGGCTGCCATCGGAGCCCCGTTACTGGTTGCGTTAGGATTTCCTGCGCTTGCAGCCGTCTCTCTTGCTTTGATTGCAGATAGTTCAGCCGTTTCCTTTGGAGCTGTAGGAACGCCAGTGATCGTTGGGATTAAACAAGGATTGAATGAAGGGGCGTCTCTTGCAGATATCGTTGAAAAAGGATTAGGCGGCATTTCTATTAATCAATACTTGCAGGAAGTAGCAAGTACTGCTGTTTTCATTGATTTATTCATCGGTACGTTCATCCCTGTCATCTTGGTGATGATGCTGACCAGATTTTTCGGAGAGAACCGTTCTTGGAGGGAAGGTCTGGAGATATTTCCGTTTGCCGTCTTCGCAGGGTTGAGCTTTACCATCCCTGCCTTCCTGGTGGCAACCCTGCTTGGTCCGGAATTCCCTTCAATTATTGGGGGCCTTGTCGGGCTCGCCATTGTGGTTCCTGCGGCCAAACGCGGGTTTCTCCTGCCTGATAGACCATGGAATTTCCCGAAAAATAAACAAGAGGCTCTAAAGACTACTGTGGTATCCGGCAAAACCATCCCCCTGTGGCTTGCCTGGCTTCCGTACCTTATGGTTGCAGTATTCCTGGTGCTTACCAGAATTGATGTACTGCCTTTGAAAGGGTTGCTGAGGGAAGTAAAAGTCGGCTGGGGATCCATCCTCGGGACAGAGATCAGCACCTTCTTTGAACCTTTTTACCTGCCCGGCTCCATTTTCCTTGTCGTGGTTGCCCTGACGGTCGTCATCCATAAGATGAAAGGGTCTCTTATCAAAGAGACATTCAGTCATTCAGCTAAAACCATGGCAGGAAGTATCATTGCCCTTGGAACAGCTGTCCCGATGGTAAGGATTTTCATCAACTCAGGTGTGAACGCAGCGGAGCTGGACAGCATGCCGATGGAACTAGCAGAGATGGTTTCCGGCTTAATTGGCGGTAATTGGCCCCTGGCTGCACCAATTATCGGGGCACTTGGTTCATTTATTTCAGGAAGTGCCACATTCAGCAATATGATGTTCTCCCTGTTCCAGTTCAGTGTGGCGGACAACATTGGTGCTGATACTGACGTCGTGCTTGCCCTTCAGGTTCTTGGAGCCAATTCCGGCAACATGATATGTGTCCTTAACGTGGTTGCGGCCGCTTCCGTTGTAAATCTTGGCGGTAAAGAGGGGACTATCATCCGGATGACCTTGATTCCCATGATTCTTTACGCGCTTCTGGCAGGTGTGATTGGTTTTATCATTCTTATGTAAAACTGGATGGCCCATCTTATTCGAGAAGGGAGCTTTTTCTTGTGCCATGACTTCCTTGAAAACGTTGCTGTAATTGGATATTCTTAAAACGACAATGATAATGATAAAGGTGTGTTGAAATTGCGTATAAATAAATTTATCAGTGAAGCCGGGAAAGCTTCAAGACGCGGAGCAGACAGGCTGATCGAAGAAGGCCGGGTGACGATTAACGGCAAAGCTGCCAAAATCGGTGATCAGGTCAATCCCGGAGATGATGTAAGGGTAAGCGGACAGCAGATCCGTGTAGCCCGCAACAACGTCTATATTGCCTTGAATAAACCTGTTGGTATCACCAGTACCACCGAAAAGAATGTAAAGGGAAATATCGTTGACCTGGTGAACCATCCTCTAAGGATCTTCAACATCGGGCGCCTCGATAAAGATTCTGATGGGTTGATCCTGCTTACAAATGATGGTGACATAGTCAATGAAATCCTGAGAGCGGAAAACCAGCATGAGAAAGAGTACATTGTTTCCGTGGACAAGCCGATTACACCGGAATTCCTTAAGCAAATGTCTGAAGGGGTCAAGATACTAGGAACCAAAACACTTCCGTGTAAAGTAGAGCAGCTTTCAAAATTCGATTTCAAGATCATCCTGACTCAAGGGTTGAACAGGCAGATCCGCCGTATGTGTGAGGCACTGGGATATGAGGTCTTCAGACTCCAGCGTGTCCGCATCATGAACATCCATCTGGGAAACCTTCCTGTAGGGCAGTGGCGTGACCTGACCAAAAAAGAAAAGCAGCAATTGTTCCGTGAACTGGATTATGAACCGAAAGAATGGTGAATGGGCTTTTCTTCAATGAATTGGACCGCTTCCTATAAGCGGTCCGTTAATTAAGGCCTGCTGTTGGCTGAATGGACTAATTTTTGGTGCGTGCCGGAAGATTTGGTCTTTTCTTTTATGGAGTGAACCATATCTTTAGAGCCAATACTAAAACTTGGTCTTTTCTTCCGTGAAATGGTCCAAGTTTTTCTGTACATTTGAAAATACTGGTCCTTTCTTTGAGAGAATGGACCATTTTTTTATGACCTCACGTAGAATTTGGTCTTTTATTCGGTTTAGATTTTTATTTCTCGTGAAATAGAGATAGAAAAACAAAAAAGGAGGTTACCATGGCATTTTATATCTTTGATGTAGACGGTGTCCTGACAGATGAGCACGCTCGCCCGAGTGAAGAAGTGTTGCATATTATTGAGAAGCTGTACAAACAAAATGAACAGCTTGCCTTCATCACCGGGCGTTCAAGACAGTGGCTGGCGGAAAATATCTTTACCTCCCTAAGTGAAGACCTAGACTGGTCAAGCCTCTACTGTGTGGCCGAACACGGAGCGATTAAAGGAAAAGGGCCGGATATCCATACATGGCAGCTGGATCCGGATTTTGTTATTCCAGATAAAGTGAAAGACGAACTCTATAAAATCAGCAAAAAAAGAGAGTATAAGGGTCTAATAGAGTGGGATGATACCAAAGAATCCATGGGCACGGTTGAATCCGTTCACGGCGATCCGGGAGATGAAGAGCATCTGGAAAAGACAAGAAAAGCGTTAAAGGCCTATTCAGAGGAAGCCAAGGAGGTCGCTGATAAGAACAATAAGAAGGTTGTCACCTCTACCTATGGTGTGGATGTGGTCCCGCCAGACCTCTCCAAAAAGGTAGGAGTGCAGTGGGTAGTTGATCAGGTTTCCCTCAATGATAATCCTGTAAATGTATTTGGCGACAGCCAGGGTGACTTCATCATGGCCGAAACAGCCCGCCAATACCATGCTGAAGATGTAACGTTCTTCTGGGTCGGTGATGGTGATCCTCCGGAAACGGAAGATGATCAAATTACCATTAAATCCTCCAGTGAAAGTTTCGCAGGAGGAACCAGGGAAATTTTAAAAAGCCTGCTATAAAGAAGGACGGCCGTCTGCTTTCATTAAGCAGACGGCCGCCCTGTTTTTGGGCTGAAAGCACTTTTTTGAAAATTATGTTATAATAATAGAGTTGGATACTCTCAAACTGTTAACTATTTTGAGAGGTGAAGTTATGAATAAAGCGACACAAGTTTTTTGGTATGCTTTGGCTATCTCCTTGATAGTCGTTATCTGGGGAGCTGTAGCCCCTGAAAATCTAAATACTTTTTCTTCTAATTTAACCGGCAGGATTTTAAGTGATTTCGGCTGGTTCTACTTGCTGATTGTTATCGCCATTCTTCTTTTCTGTGTTTTCCTCATGTTTTCTAAATTCGGTAAGTTAAAACTGGGAAAGAAGGATGACGAGCCCGAGTTCAGCAGATCTTCTTGGTTTGCTATGCTCTTCAGTGCCGGTATGGGGATAGGCCTTGTCTTTTGGACAACTGCCGAGCCTATTTCGCACGCATTTATCAGCAGCCCCACTAGCGAAGAAGGAACGAATGAAGCAATTAAAGAAGCATTGAAATATTCGTTCTTCCATTGGGGCATCCACGCCTGGGCCGTTTATGCAATCGTTGGCCTGATTTTAGCTTATTTCAAGTTCAATAAAGGCGCTCCAGGGTTGATCAGCGCCACACTTACTCCTTTATTTGGGGAAGAAATGATGAGAGGCCCGTTTGGGAAAATCGTCGATGTTCTGGCTGTATTCGCCACGGTCATCGGTGTGGCGGCAACTCTTGGATTTGGCTCAGCCCAGATTACAGGCGGCCTGTCTTATCTATTTGGAGTACCTAATAATTTTACTGTACAAATTATTATTTTGGCGGTATCAACTGTCCTTTTCATCTGGTCGGCATGGTCCGGTATCGGAAAAGGAATTAAGTACTTAAGTAATATCAACATGGGATTAGCGATTCTTTTACTGCTTCTTCTATTTATTGTTGGACCGACGATGTACATACTCAATATGTTCACAGATACTTTGGGAAGATACATCTCCGATTTCTTCGATATGAGTTTCAGACTCGCACCTCTAAATGAAGAAAACCGCAGCTGGATCAATGGCTGGACCATCTTCTATTGGGCTTGGTGGATTTCCTGGGCGCCATTCGTCGGGATTTTCATTGCCCGTATTTCAAAAGGACGGACAGTCAGGGAGTTCCTATTTGGTGTCCTGCTGCTTCCTTCCTTGGTATGTTTCATCTTCTTCGCGGTATTTGGTGTTTCTGCCCTCAACCTGGAGCAGCTTGGAACAGCGGCGATATCTGAACTTTCGCTTGAAACATCCACATTCGGAGTCCTGGCAGAGTACCCGTTAGGCATGGTGATGTCTATTCTGACCATCGTTGTCATTGCCATTTTCTTCATTACCTCGGCAGACTCTGCGACATTTGTCCTTGGAATGCTAAGTACAAATGGCCAGCTGAATCCTGGAAATTCAGTCAAAATTGGATGGGGCTTGATTCAATCTTCCATTGCAGCCGTCGTTGTCTATTTTGGCGGTACACAAGGGCTGCAGAATATGTTGATCATCGCAGCCCTTCCATTTGCCATTGTCATGATTTTAATGGGCTTCTCTTTCTTCAAGGACATACAACAAGAGGCCCGCGCTCAACGCAAGAAATAAACAAACTTTAGAGTATCCAATAAAAGCACTGTTCCCATTTCAGGAGCAGTGCTTTTCTATGAAAATAGGAAACTAGTGTATAATGAAATTATCAGAATAGTAAAATGATGTTTAGGATGGACTAGAAAGCTGTTGAAGGGAGAATTGGTAATGGAAACAAACGCTATTCAAAAGATCGGACAAATCGGTATACCCGTTCAGGATATCGAGCGGGCAGTTCACTTTTACAAAGAAAAACTGGGTCTAACCTTGCTTTTCAACACGGACAGCATGGCCTTTTTTGAAAGCAATGGGCTCCGCCTTATGCTGACGCTGCCTGAAAAAGAAGAATTTGCGAAGGCGAGCTCGGTGATTTACTTTGAGGTAAATGATATTAAGTCATCCTATGAAGCTTTAAAAGAAAAAGGGATTACCTTTGTTGACGAGCCGCATGTGGTTGCTAAAATGGGCCAGACTGAGACTTGGATGACATTTTTCAAAGATACGGAAGAAAACACACATGCCTTAATGAGTGAAGTATTTGCCTGATTACAAAGGGAGGACGGTTCTTATGCAGAACCGTCCTCTTTTTCACTATTTCTTCTGCTGCCTGTACAAATCCATTGACTTATAGCCTTCAGCCAATACAGCCTCCATCTGCTTCAGCCGCTTTTCCTGTGTCTCTTTCCTTTTGGCACTGAATACATAACGGGCCCAATCCTTTTGGTAACCGAACGTAAGCTCATTGTAGATGTTCAGTACTTCCCGGTTGTTGTCCAAGTATTGTTTGAGATCCTCAATATTTTCAATGTAATCATCAACGCATTGGCTCTTTTTCGCCGATGCTTTCTTCTTCTCCGGCTGAGCTTTCATGCCGACCACGGTGAACACTTCATTCAAGCTGACCATCCTTGAGAACTTGAGATTGCTTCCGTGAACAAACCCGTCTGCATTGTAGTGCTCCTGAGTGTAGATGCTGTCACGCTCTATATACTGATCATAAGCAGGGTTATTTTTCTTTGGGTAGGCAAAATATAAGTACCCGTTATCCTTGATCAGCTTTTGATCCAATGCTTCTTGTAAGTACGTATTGAAATCTTCCAAATGAAAAATAAAGACAAATAAAAGATCATACTGCTCTTCCTTGATAGATGTGTCAAACTCAAGCTCTTTAAAGTCATCGATATTCTCTGGAATATTCAGAATGGCCCTGGAAGAAAACTTTTGAAGATTAAGTTTTTCAATGATACTTTTCTGCGGTTTTGTATTCATTGGTTCACCCCTTTTCTTGTATTTGCGGGAAGCGCAGAGTGACTGTTGTTCCATTTCCCCGTTTACTATCAAACTGAATTGCCCCATCATATTTTTCAACGATATTATAGCAAATCATCAATCCAAGGCCGGTACCTTTACTTTTCAAAGAATAGAAGGGGGTTCCGAGAAAGCTTATTTCTTCCTTTGACATACCTCGGCCATTATCCTTCACTTGGATTTCCACCATACTTCCCTTTCTTTCAGCCTTGACCATGACAGGCACGCCATGAGGGGAAGCCTCAATGGCATTTTTAATCAGATTGACCAGCAGCTGCTTGAACTCGATTGGATTGGCAGAAATATAGCACTTTTCCTGCACTTGCAGGTCGATATGATTATCATGCAGGAGACCATAGGTTTTTAAAATTTCCGTAACATCATCCAGCACAGTCTCCACTTCAACTCTGCTCAACCTGCTTTCTTTATCGGGCTTGGCAATGGACAGGAACTGGGAAATCACATGTTCTGCCGTATCCAGTTCATTAATCATGAGGGAAAAGTTTCTTTTATATTCTTTATTAAAATCATCATGTCCTTCATAATATTGCAAAAAACCTTTTACAACAGTGAGAGGGTTTCGTATTTCGTGCGCGACTGCAGCAGCCAATTGTCCTGTCGTCTTTAATCTTTCCGCATTCTGAACCTGTTCATAGTAAACCCGCTGCTTGTTGATCCGCATATTGGTTAAATGAAAGATGAAAAAGATGATCATCTGGCTGCCGATGAAATTTACGATATTACCTATAAGGTCCATTTCAATATGAGAGAAATACTTTCCTTCATCCACTAAAGATATGTAGCTGAACGTCAGCGTAACCAGGATTCCATTTAAAATAAACGAAAAATAGAACAATTTTTTATCATAGAACAAGATGGATATGGCCGGTATGAAGCAGAGGAATATAAAAGTCGACCATGTCTCCGGATAGATGAAGAAAAGCAGATAAAAATAGGCTGTCGTGACAATGATTAAGAGTACCCTCAACACCCTGCTTTCGAATCTTGGATAAATAAGCAGGCATAGTGAAAGAAGGACAAGTAAAACCATATGCAGGATATAACCTGTATCCATTAGTCCCTTTCTCGGATTCGCAATCAACAGCCCGGAAGACATTAAGATGATCAATCCCAGAGAGATTCCATAATATAACTTTCTATTAAAAGCTGAATGAAATTCCTTCAACATTCCACCGCCTAAAAAACGATATATATGTAACTATCTTACAAATCCATTTTTTAGTCAAACGCCTAAAAGATAACATAAAAGTACTTTTAAGAAAGCGGGCTGCATAATGATGAAATGAAGTTATAAACGTTAATATATTAATCCGGAAGAGAAATGGATTCAAAGCAGGAGGAGGCATCAAGATGGTCAATTTCGCTTTTTTCAGCGGTACGGTAACCATGATCAGCAACTTTCCCACAGGCCAAACGGGTGAAGAAGGCTGCTATCAATTATTCTCTGTAGTGGATGGCACGGGGTCGACTGTGAACTTTGTCATCTCACCCACTACTTATTGTATTGAACAGGCAGTAATATCTACAGGCGACAGGATAACCGGCTATTATGATGCCAACGCACCCGTACCGCTCATATACCCTCCTCAATTCCGAGGGCTAATCGTAGCGGCAGATAATCCAAACTACTCTGTTAAAGCAGGTTTCTTTAACAGCCAGTTACTGAGCAGCGATGGAATGTTAAAGCTGAATATTGCTCCCTACACCCAGGTGCTTTTAACCAATGGCCAGCCCTTCACTGGCAATATTGCCAACCGCAATCTCATTGTCGTATACGGCCCTGCCACTAAAAGCATCCCTGCCCAAACCACTCCATACAAAGTCATAGTCTGGTGCAATAGTCCATCCTAAACTTTTCAAAAAAAGAAGGACACACCTTAAACCCTGGTGTGTCCTTATCTTATATATATCCTATTCTATTATCTGCCTTCCAGCCTGCTGATGCGGTCATCCAAATCAGGGTGCGTGGAGAAAAGGGCAGATTTTCTTTTGCCGCTGATCTTCAATGTTGCCACCGCAGTGTCTCTTTCCTCAACAACTCGGTTTGAATAAGCTTTCAGCATGCGCAGGGCATGAACCATTTTATCTTTACCGGCAAGGTCTGCTCCGCCCCGGTCAGCATGGTACTCTCTATAGCGTGAGAATGCGAAAACGACTAAGCTTCCAAGGATCGAGAACACAATTTGGAACACAATCACAGCAATAAAATGGACGATTGGCGCCATATCTTCTTTAACGAAACGAGAAGCAATCCAAGCCGCAATCCTTGCAAGGAAGACGACAAACGTATTGACGACACCTTGCAGCAATGTCATTGTGACCATATCACCGTTCGCAACGTGAGCTACCTCATGGGCGATAACTCCTTCTACTGCGTCGTCATCCATTTCACGAAGCAGTCCTGTTGAAACAGCAACAAGAGAACGTTTCTTAGAAGGACCTGTTGCAAACGCGTTGACTTCTGGTGAATCATAGATACCTACTTCAGGCATATGCATCAATCCAGCAGCTTTTGACAGACGGTGGACTTTTTCAACTACCTCTTGCTCCATGGCGGACATAGGCTTGTTCGGGTCCAGCACACGGACGTTCATCATTTTTTTGGCAATCCAGCGTGACATCGCAAGCGATATGAAGGAACCTGAGAAACCAATAATCGCACTGAACACAAGCAGGGCTCCTAAATCGATGCCGCCTTGTGCATTAATATAATTACCTGCTCCTGTTACGGAGAAGATAATGCTAATCGTTAATAAAACGAGAATATTCGTTAAAAGAAAGTACAGAATCCTTTTTCCCATTCAATCTCCCTCACTTTTTCAAGTTCAAATGAACTTGTGTATGAACTTATTATACAATTTTCCCCTGCAAATATCAATCCTATTATTTTCGACATCTGTAGATTATTTGCAGTTTGATTTTGAAAGGATTGACTGGATGAAGTGGAACAATTACGATAAAGGAACATTGGAGAAAATTTGGAAGGGGCAGGGGTGAAGAATGTGGAATCCTTCAAACTATCCAGAAAGAATATGGCCGATTTACTTTCTTCTTTAAACGGCGGAACTGAACATACACCTTTGATGGTGCTCCAGGATGCATGGTCATCTGCCCATGAAGATGAAATGAAGAACGGAAAAACGGTGAAAGCATTTATCTCTACAGAAATGCCTGCTATATTGGAAAAATTTTTTAAGACCAGCAGCGAGGAAATCGGCTTTTCCCTCAATGAAATTGTGTCCCTGGGAAACCAGATTGAATTTACCAATCTGTCCTCAAGCGCTGTTCAAAATTGGGTGAAACGCGATATCAAGGAATTGATCGGCTCACCGCAAATAGGCAGAAAATATACAGTTGACCAGGCAGCAATCCTATTTATCGTCGAGGACCTGAAAGCAGCTCTGGACTTTGAGTCGATTCGCAAAGTGCTTACATTGATCTTTAATAATCCGGAAGACCGGACAGATGACATGGTCAATCCCGTCGATTTATATTCTGCCTACGCATCCGTCTTTGATAAATTACATCACCATACAGGACCTGTTATGAACGAAGCGGCTCACAGAACAATGAATGGGTGTATCGATAAGCTCATTAAAGAAGAGTGCCGGGGGCTGATGCCTTCCTTCAGCAGTTTGAGTAAGGAAAACCAGGACATCGTCTTGAATGTCCTAATAGCATCTGCTCTTACAGTACAATCGGCTTATTATCAGTCACTTGCCAGGAGATATGTAGGGGCAGCTTTGTTTTTGACAGGAATCTAAAAAAGGCGATCCTGCTGTTTACTCAATGAAACAGCTGAATCGCCTTTTATTTTTTACTCTTTGGATGTAAATAGAGGATGATTCGTTTTTTAGTGAATATCCCGCTTCTTAAACCTTCCTCCGCGCACTTCATTAATATCTGCAACGGCGAGGAAAGCTGTCGGGTCCAGCTCTTCGACGATCGACTTTAATTTTGCTTCTTCAAGTCTGGTCACGATGCAGAAAATGACCTTTTTATCATCCCCGGAGTAACCGCCCTCTCCTTTAAGATAGGTGACACCCCGCCCCAGACGGGCAAGGATGGCATCGCCGATTTCCTGATCTTTATCACTGATGATCCAGGCAGACTTCGATTCATCAAATCCGTCGATGACAATATCTATCGTTTTAAAGGCTATGACATAGGCAAGGACCGAATACATAGCCCTGTCCCAGCCAAGAACAAACCCGCCCCAGGCAAAAATGAAAACATTGAACAGCATAATGAACTCGCCAACTGAGAAAGGAAATTTCTTATTTAGAAGGATAGCCAGGATTTCGCTTCCGTCCAAAGCTCCGCCATAGCGGATGACAAGCCCCACACCAGCGCCCAGCACAATGCCTCCGAACACGGTGGCAAGCAGTACATCCTGCGTGAATGCGGCGACAGTATGAAGGTAATTGGTCGCAACAGACAGAATGGCAATGCCGAAGACAGTTGAAAATGCAAATGTCTTTCCTATCTGTTTATATCCTACGAAGAAGAACGGAATGTTCAAAAGGAAGATGAATAAACCCAGCTTAATTCCAGTGAGATTATATAAAATAATTGAAATCCCGACAATTCCGCCGTCCATGATCATGTTGGGAACCAGGAACACTTCAATCCCCATGGCCATCAGAATGGCTCCTATCAGAATAAAAAAGGTCCTTTTAATAACCTTCTTAGTGCTTAGCTTCTGATGCTGCAGTTCCTTTTGTATTTGCTGTTTTATGTTTTCTTCATTCAATTTCTACTCCCCCAATGTTAATCTTGTATATTTAACATTATTTTCAATTGGCTTTTGCTTTTTCTGGATACGAGTATATAAAGAATATCTCCCTTTTCAATGATTGTTTCACCGTACGGGGTAACCAGTTCCGTGCCGCGTATTATGGCGTTGATTAAAACATCCTTGGGGAACTCTATGTCAGCAAGGCTTTTCCCTAATATAGGGGTTTCTTCGTTTGCCTCGACTTCTATCACCTCGGCATTCGCTTTTCCTATCGATACCAACTCAAGGGTATGCACCGGTTCTACTTTTACAGGGCCTGTCAATCCGAGTTTTTCAGCAAACCTCGATATGGTCGATCCCTGGATCAAAGCAGAAGTCAATACGACAAAGAAAACCACATTGAAAATCATTTGGGAATTTTCAAGGCCTGCTATTAAGGGGAAGGTGGCCAAAACAATCGGAACCGCCCCTCTTAAACCCGCCCATGAAAGAAAGATCTTTTCGTTGAGTTGATAATCCATTTTTAACATGGAAATGAAAACGGCTATCGGTCTTGCTGCAAATATCAAAATAGCAGACAGCAGCAGGCCTCTTCCTACAACCTCCAAAGTGAAGAGCTGAGTTGGAAAAACCAGTAATCCGAGAATGACAAACATCAGAATCTGCATCATCCACGCAAATCCTTCATTGAATCTAAAGATGGACTGCCTGTAAGTCAGCTCTGTGTTGCCGATCAGCATGGCAGCTACGTACACTGCCAGCAAACCGCTTGCGTTGACGAGGTCCGTTATACTGTATGCTAATAAAGCAAAGGCCATGGTAAATACAGGGTATAAGCCACTGGAGTCCAGGTTAATCTTATTAATGCTTAAAGAACCCAATTTTCCGAACACTATGCCCAGGAGGAGACCAATGCCCATTTGCCAGAAGAATGAACCGGCTAAAAGGAAGTAGAGCGGTTCATCGACAGTCAATAATTCAATGAAGGTAATCGTTAAAAAGACTGCCATCGGATCATTGGTCCCTGATTCGACTTCCAAGATGGAACCTAATTTCCCCTTTACATTCTGGCCCTTTAATACTGCAAAAACGGCAGCTGCATCAGTGGACCCTACGATCGAGCCAAAGAGGAAGGCTTCGAGCCAGGAGAACCCTAATATATATTTTGCTGCCACAGCGACAACACCAGTTGTGATGAGAACACCAGCAGTTGCAAGTGATAGGGCCGGCTTTGCCACAGACCTGACAGTGGATATCTTGGTTTGCAGTCCCCCTTCAAAGAGAATGACCACTAATGCCAGGACACCGATAAGCTGTGTCAATTTTGCATTGTCGAAATAGATAAAGCCCAACCCGTCACTTCCTGTAATCATTCCGACCAGGATGAATAGAACAAGAGCAGGCACGCCAAGGCGTGTTGAAAACTTAGTCGTCAGCACCCCGATGATTAATAGCAATGCTGTCAGCAGTATAAAATATTCTGAACTGATCATGAGATTATCCATTGTAATCCAAATTCTCACCCATCTTTCATTTACAAATTAACGTCAACTTTAATAAGCCCCTCTGAATGTTTATCAATTCCTATGTAGTTCAATGTTTCTGACGATGTGGAGTGGTTGAAGATTTTCTGAAGAATGGATAAGGCGATACCTTTTTTGTAAGCATGGTATCCGAACGTTTTCCTGAGGGTATGTGTACCAATCTTTCCTTTTATGCCCGCTTCCTGGGCAGCTTTGTTAATGATCCGGTATGCCTGCTGGCGTGTAATCGGCTGGTCATTTTTCTTTGATTTGAACAAGTAGTCAGCTTCAGACAACTGACAATGCGCTAGATAGTCGGCTGCCGCATATCTGACCATCTTGTTTAAGTAAAAACTATGATTCATGTTGGATGGCCGGTAGAATTCTTTGACAGCACCATCTACCCGTATATCCTTCACTCTAAGCCGGAGCAGGTCACTGATACGAAGTCCTGTGTTAATGCCAAACACAAAAAACAGGTAGTCTCTCTTTGAATGTTGATACAGAGACTGTTTCATTTCATAAATATCCCTAATATCTTTAATTGGCTCTACAAACTCCATATAGTTCCTCCATAATGTTACTTAATATTAATTATAGACCTATTTAGTTACATCACAAAATCATATGATTGTGGCTGTATTTCTAGAACTTTTACATTTTCAAAACAATTCACTGTAACTGGCAGCAAAAAAGACCGGTCATTTATTAACCGGTCCTTCAAAAATATTTATGGTTTTATCGTCATCCAGCTTCCGACATGATGTACGGCTGTACCGCCGAACCCAGCAATACCTTCATAGTGGTTTTTCACCTCGTCAAGCTGCTGGTTCATATAATTTTCGCCTTCTTCAAAAAAGGAAATGGTATCTCCTTCACTAGTTTGTCCAGTCTCTACTCCTATGACCACTGACTTGGCATAGGTTCCAGCCCAGTTCACTTCTTTTTTAACAAACTCTGTAATCAAAGCTGCACTGTCCCTGTAAGCCATTATGGTGACTCCATCTGTGGTTTTGATTACCCACTCTGCCAGCAGCCCTTTCCCATAGATGTTACTGTAGGAGATTTCATCAAACCAGAAGGGCATATCAGCTTCAAGCGGAAGATTCAATTGGTCGGTACTTTTCTTTGCCCTGAGTAACAGTGCTTGATAGGATTTCACGGTTGCCCCTTTTTTCGTACCCCAGCCGCTGTACAAGTAAGGCTCTACATCGAGATGCACGCCCGAAAATCTTTGTTGAATGGATGAACTCCTTTGATAGAGTTCAAGCCACATCATCAATTGATCCTGATGGACGTATCCTTTTGGAGCCACCCAATCAGGAGCTCCATCCAAAGCATATATCTGCATTCCTTTTTCTGACGCTTTTTCAATGAAACGTTGATAAACACCGATAGGGATATCCCGGTCGATTTGCACATATACCTTGTTTAATTGCTTGCTTTCCAAAAATGAGAGAGTACCCGCCTCATCATTTACAATCATCCAAGGGTTCCACAGCCATGTCGCCCGGTCTTGAGTAATGGAAGCATCCACGTTAATGTTCGCTCCTCCCAGCAGAGCAGTAATAAAAAGCAGCAATGCCAAAACTGACTTCTTCAATTAAAGATCCTCCTTCTGCAGGCCAAGGCACACAGAAGATGTACCTGGCAACCCGACAACCATACGCTCATGCAAGCGGTTAGGCTCAAAGCTTTGCGTCCTTCCCTTTCGGAGAAGTTTGCCTTTTTCAGATTATTTTGCTCTAATTATATCCATTTAATGACATGAAGTCTATTTGTTTTTTCAATGTTATGTTCCACGTGAAACATTCAATCATTTTCTATTAATCTGGGGTTTTACTTATTTCAAAATCTCTTCCTCTGAATAGTATGATAATAGCTTTATATCAATCTAGTTAGGAGGAAGAGTCTATTGTTATTTTTTATAAGTGATTTGCATCTTATGGATGGGACAGCCGGAAGACATAGACTTGAACCTGAAACATTCAGGGAAATATTTAAGGAATTGGCATTACAGGCAAGACAGGCTACAGAAGGTTTAAGGGAAGAAGAAAAAGAAATCTATTTAGTCCTTTTAGGAGACATATTTGAATTGGTCCGGTCAGAACAATGGTTTGTAAGGAGAAGAGAGGGAGAAATCATAGAATCAATTGACTTGGACGACCGTCCATGGGGATGTACTTCTAAAAAGACGGAACAGATAGCCAATAAGATCTTGGGCGATATCATTACTGAAAATAAAGAGGTCCTGGCCATTCTTTCAGGAAGTGAGTGGGAAGAACTTGGGTTTCCTGCCAGGCCGGCCACCCTTTATATTCCCGGTAACCATGACAGGCTTTGCAACATCTATCCTTCCCTCAGAAAAAAAGTAATCAAGGCTTTGGAACTCTCCGAAAAGGACCCTACTAAGGAATTCCCCCAAGTTTATGATAATGCTTCATATGGAGTATTGGCCCGCCATGGACACGAGTGGGATTCCTTTAACTTTGAAGGAGATTATAAATCAGTACCGATCGGGGATGTAATTGCAGCAGAAATTGCAACGAAGCTGCCTTTAGAGGTGGAAAAGAACATCCAGCACCTTACTATTTCAAAAAAAGACAAGCAGCAAATTACGGATAATTTCCGCCATTTATTTGATGTACGCCCTATGTCAGCAATCGTTCCTTGGTTATCTCATCATGTTCACCAGTATGACGATGAAGTCCAGCAAGTCTTCAATCATTCATTTCAACAGTCCGGAAAAGACTTCTTAGAAATTCCTTTTGTTCAAGAGTGGATAGAAAAGCACTCAACCTTCTGGAATCCTTTTGATGACGGCCATAAAATCAAATGGCTTGGAATACTTCTTACATCCTTCAATATCGCTGCACTAAGAGTTCCTCTAAATCTATATGATAAACTAAAGAATCTTAAAGGCCTCTGGTCTTTTGATCAATATTTATCAGGCGCCCAAAAGGACCTCGAGCAGTCAGAAAAGATCTCCCATATTCTATACGGCCATACTCATAATCCCATCCAGCATACTCTGGACATGAATGGAAAAATACCTCGATTGTATTTAAACACCGGAACCTGGAGGCCAAAGATTTACCATGCCCTCTCCAAGAATTGTTTTTCCTCTCATAATTCCATTACTTTTACCATCCTATATAAAAAAGGGGAAACACGAACTGGAAAAGTGCTGACAAGTCCAATATTTGAAACCTGGACAGGCGCTCTCACAGAAAATGAATAATAAAAAAACGGACTCAATCAACCTGAGTCCGTTCCTTATTATTCGTTCCCTTCCTGCGAAGACGCCTTCTTCCCAGGTGCAAACCATCCAAGCAGTGCGATGGCTACCAAGACACCATAGAAGGTAATCGTCCAGCCTGTACTGTGTGGGAAATGGTGATCAAGAACACCGATGTCCTCATGTGCAAGGGTGATGACAGCAAGCTTAACACCTACCCATGCGACGATCGCATACGCTGTCGTTTCCAATGCCGGGCGTTTTGACAGCAGCTGTACGAACCAAGTGGCAGCATACTTAATTAAGATCAGACCCGCAATACCTCCAAGGACAACCACAATAAACTTACCGGCATCCATGCCGCCGAAATCACCAAGTCCTGAAGCAGGCAAGCCAAGGGCAAGGGCAACAGCCGCAAGAATGGAATCAATGGCAAAGGCAAGGTCGGCCAACCCAATTTTTCCTACTGTAGGCCAAAAGCCTTTCCCTTTTGATTCTTCTTCTATTTCCTCTTCGATATTCTCATTTTCTTTCCCGAACTTGGCAGTGATTAAGTGTTTACCTCCAAGGTAAATTAAATATGCAGCACCAATGGCCTGCACCTGCCATACGTTTGCGATAAATGAAATAGCGAAAAGGGCCCCGAACCTGAAGACAAATGCCATCAGGATTCCGTAGTTGATTGCCTTTTTCTTTTGGTCATCAGGTAAGTGTTTGGCTATAACCGCGAGTACAAGTGCGTTGTCTGCAGAGAGCAAACCCTCAAGACCGATCAAAATTAATAATGCCCATCCATATTCCAGCCAGATCGACTCCAAAATACCTCTCCTTCCTTAAATAAAAAAAGTATTTGCAGTAAAGGTCTGGCTAACAACGTGAATTGCCAATAAAGCCGGAGGATACCCTCGTGATGACGACTTTTATTGTACAGCTACTCCCCTTTACTTTTATATCATGCAAATAAATTTTAAAATTGTCAAAAAAGAACTGATATCTAATGAGAAAATATATTCAACCCTTTATATCTCCGCTTATCTTTTCCTTCAGCTATTGTATCTATTCCTTATAAGAGCGGCTGTTAAACTATGTAAAATGGGGGCAGAATGACTGATTAACAATTTTATCACCCCGACTTCTTACTTCCTGAATACTGCATGGACCACTAGGGAAAAATAACTTTGCTTTTATGTCATATATAAAGGAGTTGTATATGAGGAAAGAAAAGGAACCCGCATGCCATGAACAAGATTATCTGAATCATTTCTTGGTCGAGCAAATCAACAGAATCTCTGTGGAGGATCAGGCAGAACAGATGAAGGAAGAGCTTGATGAACATGAAACCCCGTGAGAGGCTTGTCTACATAACGGTTTCTCTTTATTTTGAACTTTCTCTCTTTTTTTTATCATTTGAGAGCTTCTCTTTTGAGAAAAATTCCGTTTTCTGTTATTTTAGTTGTGAATGAAAATCTTTCTCAACTTATACTGATAGATATGGGTGGAAGGCTTTAAATCTATATCTTGAAGAAGAAAAAATAAGAATTGATCGAGGTTTCATTCTTGACAAAATGATAGGTGTATATAATAATTTATATTTGATTAGAATTATTATAAAAAACATTTTCAAGGAGGAAATTTACTATGTCTCTTATCGGTACTGAAGTAAAACCATTCAAAGCACAAGCATACAAAGATGGAGAATTCATCGAAGTAACAGAAGAAAGCCTGAAAGGTCAATGGAGCGTATTCTGCTTCTATCCTGCAGATTTCACATTCGTTTGCCCTACAGAGCTTGAAGATCTTCAGAATAACTATGATGAACTTAAATCACTTGGTGTAGAAGTTTATTCTGTTTCTACTGATACACATTTCACACATAAAGGCTGGCATGACAGCTCAGAAACAATCGGAAAAATCAAATATGCAATGATCGGTGATCCTTCTCAACGTATCACTCGCAATTTCGAAGTACTGAACGAAGAAGATGGTCTTGCTGACCGCGGAACGTTCATCATCGATCCAGATGGCGTTATCCAAACAGTTGAAGTCAATGCTGGCGGTATCGGCCGTGACGCAGACGTTCTAGTAAGCAAGGTGAAGGCTGCACAATATGTAAGAAAGAACCCAGGCGAAGTTTGCCCTGCAAAATGGAAAGAAGGTTCTGAAACACTTAAGCCAAGCCTTGACCTTGTAGGTAAAATCTAAGGAGTTGGATTAAATGTTACTTGATGCAGATATTAAAGCACAGCTAGCCCAATACCTTGAATTATTGGAGGGCGACATCCTGCTGAAAGTAAGCGCGGGAGAGGATGAAACTTCCCGTGACATGCTTATCCTGGTGGATGAACTGGCTACCATGTCATCTCACATTAAAGTGGAGCATGCTGAGTTAGAGCGCACTCCAAGCTTTAGTGTGAACCGAATCGGAGAAGATACCGGTGTAACCTTTGCCGGTATCCCTCTGGGACATGAGTTCACTTCTTTGATCCTTGCCCTTCTGCAAGTCAGCGGGAGAGCCCCTAAGGTAGATGATAGTGTCCTTGAACAAGTTAAGAATATCAAAGGTGAATACCACTTTGAATCTTATATCAGCTTAAGCTGCCACAATTGTCCCGATGTAGTGCAGGCCCTTAACTTGATGAGTATTTTCAATGAAGGCATCACTCATACCATGATCGACGGAGCTGCTTTCAAGGATGAAGTAGAAAGCAAAGAAATCATGGCTGTACCGACTGTATTCCTGAATGGAGAAGAGTTCGGCAGCGGGCGCATGTCACTTGAGGAAATCCTCGGCAAAATTGGAGGAGGCCCTGACGCATCTGAGCTTTCGGGTAAAGACCCTTACGACGTCCTTGTTGTCGGCGGAGGCCCTGCGGGTGCAAGTGCTGCCATTTATGCAGCACGTAAAGGTATCCGTACAGGAATTGTCGCTGAGCGCTTCGGTGGACAGGTTATGGATACACTTGGCATTGAGAACTTCATCAGTGTCAAGCATACAGAAGGTCCAAAGCTTGTATCAAGCCTTGAAGAGCATGTCAAAGATTATGGTATTGATGTCATGAATCTTCAGCGCGCAAGCCGCCTTGAAAAGAATGACATGATCGAGCTTGAGCTTGAAAGTGGTGCTGTACTAAAGAGTAAGTCTCTTATTCTTTCAACTGGTGCACGCTGGCGCAAGGTCGGTGTTCCAGGTGAAGACAAATTCAAAAATAAAGGTGTAGCTTACTGCCCTCACTGTGACGGTCCTCTATTCGAAGGAAAACACGTAGCAGTTATCGGCGGCGGAAACTCAGGTGTTGAAGCTGCTATTGACCTTGCGGGGATTGTTAAGCATGTAACGGTTATTGAATACAATGATGACCTGAAAGCGGACGCCGTACTGCAGGACCGCCTGTACAGCCTTCCGAATGTGACGGTTATCAAAAACGCCCAAACAAAAGAGATTACAGGTACCGATAAGGTAAATGGTCTCACATATGTTGAGCGTGATACAGAAACTGAACAGCATATCAATTTAGAAGGTGTATTCGTCCAGATCGGTCTTGTGCCTAATACGGACTGGTTAGGCGATGCTCTGGACCGCAATCGCATGGGTGAGATTGTTATTGATAAGCACGGTTCTACAAGCATGCCTGGAGTGTTTGCTGCAGGAGACTGTACCGACAGTGCTTACAAGCAGATCATCATCTCTATGGGATCTGGTGCAACAGCAGCCTTGGGTGCGTTCGATTATCTGATTCGAAATTAAGCCTTATAAGCAATATTTAAAGCCGCTGGCGACTTCTTGGTCGTGCAGCGGCTTTTTTTGGCTTTATACATCAAGATAAAGCCCCGACCATTTATTCGATCGGGGCTTGCTCTATTACTTTATTTAGCAGATTAACTAGTGACTTTTTCGTTAATCGACTCTTCTTCCAGTGATTCTACTAAAGACTTTCTGTTTTCATTCAGACGAAGAGTTTCCGCTGTGGAAGCGTGAATCTCTTGGAATAGCTCAGGATTCTCTGATAGCGACACACCATAAGAAGGAATCATCTCTTTTAATTTAGGTTCCCATTCTTTCAATTGGTCAGGGAAACATTTCTCGAATAACTCCAGCATTACATTAACAGCCGTAGAGGCACCAGGAGATGCTCCCAGCAGTGCAGCGATGGAGCCATCAGCGGCACTCACAACTTCCGTACCGAACTGAAGCGTTCCTTTTCCTGTTTCAGTATCCTTGATGACCTGCACACGCTGGCCTGCTACAACAATATCCCAATCTTCGCTCTTTGCATCCGGGATGAATTCACGCAGTTCTTCCATACGCTGTTCATGAGACAGCATCACTTGCTGAATCAAGTACTTTGTTAACGACATTTCTTTTGCACCGGCAGCCAGCATTGTAAGGACGTTATTTGGCTTTACAGAGCTGATCAAATCCATATTGGAACCCGTCTTTAAGAACTTCGGCGAGAAGCCTGCAAACGGCCCGAATAACAAGGATTTCTTGTTATCAATATATCTTGTATCAAGATGGGGAACAGACATCGGCGGAGCCCCGACCTTGGCTTTTCCGTACACCTTTCCGTGATGCAGGGCCGCAATTTCCGGCTTGTTGCATACCAGGAACAGTCCGCTTACCGGGAAGCCGCCAATACGCTTGGACTCAGGGATGCCCGTCTTTTGAAGTAACGGCAGGCTTCCGCCACCGCCTCCGATGAAGATGAATTTAGCCGTATGATACTCCATTCGGTTGTTTTCAATGTTATGCACTTTCACTTCCCAGGAACCATCATTGGTGCGTTTGATGTCTTCTACACTGTGCTTGTAGTTGATCTCGACATTTTGATTTCTCAAATGGTCAAACAGCATACGAGTCAATGCACCAAAGTTAACATCTGTTCCAGAGTCGATTTTTGTAGCCGCTATCGGTTCATCCGATGTACGGCCGTTCATGATTAACGGAATCCACTCCTTAAGTTTCTCAGGATCGTCAGAGAACTCCATTCCTTCAAATAAAGGATTATCTGAAAGCGCTTTAAATCTCTTTTTTAAAAAATTGACGTTGCTTTCTCCCTGAACCATGCTCATATGAGGGATCGGCATGATGAAGTCCTGCGGATTCTGGATCAGATTGCTGTTGACAAGATGAGACCAGAACTGCCTTGAAACTTGGAACTGTTCATTGATTTTAATTGCCTTTGTGATATCTATCGATCCGTCAGCTTTTTCGGAAGTATAGTTAAGCTCGCATAATGCGGCATGGCCTGTCCCCGCATTATTCCATTCATTGGAGCTTTCTTCTCCTGCACTTGCAAGTTTCTCAAACACTTTAATATCCCATTCCGGAGCCACTTCCTTCAGTAATGACCCTAATGTTGCACTCATGACTCCGGCACCGATTAAAATAACGTCTGTTTTCTTCTGTACGCTGCTCATGATTACCTTCCTCATCCCCTATATTTGAAAAATGATTAAGACGCCCTTGCTTAGATCTCATATAAACATAAGCGCCACCTTGGCACGCATCAATACTCTATCCATATTAATTATTTCTTATTCTATTATAATAATTTTTTAAATTTAAAAAAATACTATTATCTGATAATTATATACTAAATTCAGCAACTTGTAAAAAGAATGAAAGGGCAGAGAAAGAGAAAAAATCGTCATATAGAGCAGCCTGTCCAAAAAGAAGATGGCCCAATAATTATAATTGGGCCAAAACATATATAGACCTTATTGTTATTCATTAAATCCTGTAGCAATAACGGTGACGATGATCTCTTCATCAAGATTATCATTGATGACGGAACCAAAGATCATATTTAAATCTTCATGTGTGCTGGAAGAGATGACATCGGCTGCCTCCTGAACTTCAAAGAGGCTCAGACTGGTTCCCCCGGTAATATTCATAATGACACCTCTCGCCCCGCTGATGGAGGTTTCCAGTAACGGGCTGTTCACGGCCTTATATGCCGCATCCACCGCACGCCCCTCCCCTTTGGAGATGCCTATTCCCATGATCGCTGTTCCCCTATGGGACATGACCGTTTTAACATCAGCAAAGTCAAGGTTGATTAATCCCGGAATGGCAATCAAGTCTGAAATCCCCTGTACACCCCGGCGGAGAACGTTGTCTGCTTCATGGAACGCTTCAATCATAGGTGTTTTTTTATCTACAATTTCCAACAAACGGTCATTCGGAATAATGATCAATGTGTCTACGGCTTCCCTCATAGCGATGATTCCATCTTCTGCGTTAACGGACCTTTTTCGCCCTTCAAACCTGAAGGGACGGGTGACAACACCGACCGTCAGCGCACCCATTTGTTTAGCTATCCTTGATATTTCAGGTGCTGCTCCAGTTCCTGTCCCGCCTCCCATTCCTGCAGTAACAAAAACCATATCAGCCCCACTGATTACGTCTTCAATCTCTCTGCGGCTTTCTTCAACGGCCCTTTTCCCTACCTCCGGGTTAGCGCCGGCTCCCAATCCCCGGGTTAAGGCGGCTCCAATTTGAACGGTGATTCCCGCCTTTGATTGATTAAGTGCTTGTCCATCTGTATTGACAGCTATGAATTCTACACCTTCCAACCCCGACTCAATCATTCGGTTTACAGCATTATTTCCACCGCCGCCAACCCCAATGACTTTGATCTTTGCGAATTGATCTATATCCATAGGTAAATCAAACAAAACATAGTCCCTCCTGACTAGTTATCCCCAAAAATAGTAAAGTGGCTGCTATATGTATTCGCAGCCACTTTACTATTTTTGTATGGGTTTTAAAAGATTCGATAGATTTGTAAAAAAGTATCAGTCTCTATGATATTCTGGCCCTTATTTATTCATGTGAGCCAGGAAGCTTCCGAGCAGTGATTCTTTATTTTCTTCCATAGGGGCTTCTTCCTCTTCAGAATCTCTCCCTTGCTTCATCACTTCCCAATCGAAGTTTGCGAGATCATCTTCGGTTTCCTCTAATTCATCATTCATAGGATATAAGGCGGGCTCTTCTTCTGGATGAACTTCCATAACTTCTGTATCCTCATCTTTTTGAGCCGCATCCGCAGCTTGTTCTTGTAAATAAAGTGCCTCGTCTATGTCCAAAGCATTGCTGTTAAGGGAGGCCATTACGGATGCTGCCCTTACAGGGTCAACTAACAGATGATGAACAATGCTGCCTAATAAGGCTTCAGAGTGGGAATGGCGAAGCCAATTGCGCTGTTCTTTCGTCAGCGTTCTTGGAAGGGGGATTGTGATCATCTCTTTTTCTTTTGAAAGAGAATGATTCACGCCTTCCAAAACCATTTCTGCTATTTTACTTGAGAAATTCCTTCTCTCTTTTTCTTTCATCGTTTGCAGCTGCTTGATGATATGGTCAGGTGTATCGGACGGCAGCCGGAAAGTGATGGCTTGTCCTCTTTCAATCCTGGTAACTCCGGATTTTTTCATGTGATCACCTTAATTATTAACCGTTTCTTTTTTAGGGCCGCTTTCTTTCTTCTTTTTTTCATTGCTTTGAACAAAGTCAGAAATGAGCTTATAATAGGCATTTGCCATCATCCAGATACTTTCTTTTTCATCTTCAAAGAATTCGATATTATATCCATCGAGGTTGTTATTTAATGTCTTGATATATTCCTTCAGAACAGCAGAACCACCGCCTACAAAATAGCAGATCTCTGTTTGGGAGTTCTTCTGCCAAACATTGCGAAGAAAGCGGTATTGCTTCTTAGCAAGTTCCAAAAGAATTCGGTCTGTAATGTCGTGGACGCTTGTCCGGCTTCCTTTCACCATAATGTGATTGCGGTCATTCTTTCTAGTAATGATGTCTACCACATCACGCCTGCTGTCCAATTCAATTCCATGTTTCGTCCTGATTTCTTCACGGATCGCTTCCAAATACTCTGAAATCCCAATATTAAAGCCCTGAGCCTTATCATCATCTACATTTCTATTTTTTATGACAGCAATATCTGTAGATAGTCCGCCAATATCCTGGATAAGGATTCTCTTATCGATTAGATCCTTATTAATGATGTTCAAGTCATTGTCCATAACTAGATTGATATAAGCTGCAAATCCTTCCGGGTATACCTTTACCTGATCGAATTTGATGTTGACTTTTTTGCCCTGATACTTAGGGGTTACAAGGAATTCCACCTGGTGCACTGAACCCAAAAGCTGTGCACGGTAGCCGACATCTTTTCCTTCTTTTACTTCCCTTAACGGCAGGCCTGTCCCAAGTGTGTAATTAGCATCAATTACCTCACCTTTTCTATTTGAATATTCAGAACCTTCCGCGCGTACTGCATCCAAAGCCAAGGCTGCAAACAGCATGACAAGGGTTTGGTCTTCCTCAGATTTAGTGCTGCCTGGATCTAATTCGGTTGCATTGTCGGTTTTTGTCGCTAGATTTCCGACTCTGTAAATAATGTTATTTTCTTTAAGAGCAGGGGAGTGGACCCTGATGTGGATTCCATCAAGTGGATCCTTTTCATTTAATTCTTCTATTCCAATGACTGGTCGGTCTTCTGTATCTCTTGCCATGACATTCGGTATGTACAAATCATGATCCAATTTCCCAAACAAAGCCTTCACGCAATCATTTCCTACATCAATTGCTGCAATTCTGGATACAGTCATCAATATCATCCTTTCATTTTTCAAAAATTCCATCTTCTTACTTAAGGATATAGCAGGCAGGGGAAAGCGTCAATAAGGCCTTAGTTGTATTCAAACACGAAAACATGTATTCAAATTTGTGTACATCCCTAACAAACTGTATACATGCCGTCGTATCAATAAGTATACAAGTTCGTAAACACGTGTACATAAAAGAATACACAAAGAAAACATTCTGTTTACTTGTATACATAAATGTATACAGATTTTTTTAGTACTTTTAACCTTACAATTGCAGGAATTCCATACTGGAAAAACCCTATGTAACCTGATAAAATCAAATAGTTACCTTTGATAACTATTATCCTAGTTCACTATATTTGGAGGTGCTCACCATAAAGATTTCACAAAAGTTTTTTCATCAATTGTTAATGTTATATCGCCCATTTGAAAACCAATTGAATATCCAACTTAGCAAGCATCAGCTTCACAGGGCTCAGTGGACTATCTTGTATTACTTAGCCAATTATGGTTCTGCGACATTGGTTGAACTTGCTAAGTACCAGGGAGTTGAGAAACCTACTATCACTAGGACCATCAATGGTTTGGAAGAGTTGGGATATGTTGAACACATACCTGGAAAAGATAAACGCGAAAAACGGATAGATCTTACAGAGAGCGGCCGCCTGCTATATAAAGAAGTAAGGAGGACCATTGATAGATTCGAAGAAGACATATTACAAGGGATACCTGAAGAGGAACAGCAAAAAATGATTGATTTAATGAGTGAAATTCGTACAAATATTCTTAGATGGGGAGATAGATAATGTGGACCAGACAACAAAGGCCAAACTATGGACCAAGGATTTTATCGTAGTTTCAGCAGTCAATTTTTTCTTATACTTAGTTTTTTATTTATTGTTGGTTACGATTGCCGTTTATGCAGTGGAACTTTTCGATGCTTCTGAAAGTCAGGCAGGGCTCGCCACCGGGATTTTCATTATCGGGACGTTGATTGGCAGGCTCGTGATCGGACGGATGATCAATTTGACAGGAAACAGGCTCATGCTGTTCATCGGCCTTGCCTTTTTCACTTTAACTTCAGGTTTTTATCTGATCAGCACAGGGATCACCCTCCTGCTGATCATCCGGTTTATACATGGTATAGCACTCGGTGTGGCCAGTACGGCGACCGGTACGATTGTAGCTCAAATCATCCCTCAGACCCGCAAAGGAGAGGGGATTGGCTATTACAGTATGAGTATAACGCTGGCTACGGCTATCGGGCCGTTTATCGGCCTTTATATGAGCCAGCATACCAGCTACCAGTCGATTTTCAGCTTTTGCCTTGGATTGGGAATTATCAGCCTTATCTTGGCACTATTCATGAAAGTACCAGAGGTAAAGGCCGTTTCACAGGAAAGTAAAGGCTTGAAACTTTCGAACTTCATTGAACCCAAAGCAGTGCCAATTGCCCTTGTGACCATGATTCTGGCATTGGGATACTCAAGCGTCCTTTCGTTTTTGAATTTCTACGCCATCGATATCAATCTAGTGGACATTGCCAGTTTCTTCTTCATCGTCTATGCAGCAGCCATTTTCATCTCCCGTCCTGTCACAGGGCGCCTTATGGACGTGAAAGGAGCCAACTCTGTTATGTATCCGGCATTTGCCTTCTTTGGGGGAGGCCTGCTGCTATTAAGCTTCAGCAGCAATAGTATCACATTCTTGCTATCAGCTATTCTCATCGGCTTCGGATTTGGCAACATGCAATCCATTACACAAGCCATCGCTGTAAAATTAACCCCTGCGCACCGGATGGGACTGGCGACATCGACCTACTACATCTTCCTTGACGCAGGGCTTGGTTTTGGTCCCTATTTTCTTGGTTTCCTTATTCCATCCACTGGCTACCGCAACTTATATCTCATTATGGGAATCATGGTTTTGGCCGCCACCATTCTTTATTATTTCATGCATGGCGTCAAGGAAAGACATGCCAATACAGCTCTGGGGCAATAGAATCTTTAAAAATAAAAAAGCAGAGAGGATCCTTTTGGATCACCTCTGCTTTTTTCACATTACTATTTTGGTTCATCTGCATACTAGGGACTAGACCCTATCCCACACTAGCATACACAATTTGATTTCGCCCTTTATCCTTCGCTTCATAGAGCAGTTTATCTGCTTTTTTTACTAACTGGCCAGGGCTCTCGCCACTATGACGACAGCTGCCGAAACTCATAGTGACAGAGAAGGCATTCCCCTCACAGGTAAAAATATGGCTGGAAACAGCTTGTTTGATACTGACCAGGAGTTTATCAACCGCTTCCTGGTCAATATCATAAAGAATGATGGCAAACTCTTCACCGCCATAACGGAATGCTTTCCCTTGTCTGCCTGGTATGATAGACGCGATAATGGAACCTATCTCACGCAAAACCTTATCCCCCATCACATGTCCGAACTGATCATTGATTAATTTAAATTTGTCTATATCAGTTAGTGCCAAGTGAAAGTCCACCCCTTTTTCAAGATCATTCCGTAAATTCTCCTGAAATGAGCGGTGATTTAGTAAGTTTGTAAGATAGTCACGGCTTGCCGCTTCGACTAATAAGTTTTTCTCTGAGTGATGCTTTCTCTCCCTGGAAACAATTATTCCTCCTAAACCGCCAACCAGCAACAAAAAGAAGAATTGACTGAAATAAATGATTAAACTATCCAGGGAAACCTCTGAAACTTGCATGAAAAAGGTAATGGAGTATGCCAAAATAAAAAGAAAGGCCGCTATTATTCCTCCAGTAAATCTCCAATAAACAGTAACATGCAGAATGATTAAATAGGCCAGTGGAAACAGTGGACTTTCCGTTCCCCCTGTCAACGGGACCAGTGCAGAGAATGCAATGAAATCAAATAAGGGACCGCCTTTAGTCATGAGTGAATACACCTTGGAACCTTCAGGTGACTTATATAGATAATAATCAGAAACGCCCATATAGATAACTCCAAAAACAACTAATGAAATAAATAACACTAGTTTTAAAGGAATTGGATTTGCACTATATTGGACGAAGAAGACGACAATCGATAAAACTAAAAAAAACCATCGTAAAGAAGAAAAAATAACTTCAAGTGCATGGTCGGACTTGTAAGCTCCCTCTAATAAAGATCTCATTTCTCCACATCCTGTAAAAAGTTCTACTTTTTACTATTATAATGCAAAAACAATCATAATCTACTGAATAATAGTAATGTTAGCAATTATTAATATTAGACAAATAATGACATTTATTTTCAAAAAAAGCATCCTCTCTGAAGAAAGAGGCTGCCTGCTTAAATTTATGCTTATTTATGATATGGTTCATTTCGATTTATACGGAAAGCCCTGTAAATCTGCTCCACCAGAATAAGCCTCATTAGTTGGTGAGGAAAGGTCATCTTCGAAAAAGAAAGAGTTTCATTTGCCCGCTTCATCACTTCATCACTCAAGCCAAGTGAACCTCCGATGACGAAAGCCACTTTGCTTTTTCCATATGTAGCGAGTTTATCCAAGTTTTCCGCCAAATCTTCAGAAGTCCTCATCTTGCCTTCAATGGCAAGGGCAATCACATGGGCATCCGGTGAAATTTTACCCAGTATCCGCTCACCTTCTTTAGCTTTAACCTGGTTCATTTCAATATCACTTAGTTCTTCCGGTGCTTTTTCATCTGAAACTTCAATGACTTCGACTTTTGCATATGCACTCAAACGTTTTAAATATTCATCGATTCCCTGTTTTAAATATTTTTCTTTTAATTTACCAACGGTCACAATTGAGATATTCACAATTCACACTCGCTTTACAAACAATTTACGAACAAACTATCCACAGGAGTTATCCACATATCAACAGTCTATATCCACATGTCGTAGGCGAATATCAGTTCGCCACAATATATTCTGCTGGATTTTCGCAATATTCACAGGTTGTGGATAACCCCTGATTATCTGTTAATTGTTCTAATTTTGGTGCAACTTCATATTCATCCACAATGATGTCCATCGCAAGCTCTACGTGTTCTTTACAGCAATAAATCATATTTATTCCTCCACATATATTTGTTATTAATTTATCCACAAGACATCATATCATTAAAAAAGAAAGCAGGAAAGTGCTGGGCACGACCTGCTTTCTTAGTTATCCACATTATAGCCGGGATTCATCCGTCAGCTTCATTGTTACTTCTTGGAGTTCACCATTTCTGTAAATCGTTACAGTCATTTGATCTCCTACTTCTTTTTGATTATAAAGATGCTTCCTGAGAGCAATGATGTCTGTAATTTTTTCTCCATCCAGCTCGACAATGACATCGAGTTCCTGAAGTCCCGCTTGAGCAGCTGGCGAGTTAGGGACGACCTGTCGGATCATCACTCCGTCTTTGACATCCTCAGGAAGATTGAGTGTTTCCTGTTGATGATAAGCCGTGATTTCGTTCACGTTTTCCAAAGTGACACCCATCGCAGGACGTTTCACTTCACCAAATTCCTCTAAGTCCTCAATGATAGGCTGGGCAGCATTGATAGGTATGGCCAATCCAATACCTTCAACTGCTTCCTGGGCAATTTTCATAGAGTTGATTCCCACCAGCTGTCCTGCTATATTGACGAGGGCCCCTCCGCTGTTACCAGGGTTAATGGCTGCATCTGTCTGAATGACTTCAGCCTGCCAGTCTTCCATGCCATCCTGGTTAATATCTACGGGAATGGTACGTTCCAATCCAGAAACAATACCTTGCGTAACAGAACCTGAAAATGCCAGTCCCAGCGGATTTCCGATGGCAAGGACAGGTTCACCGGTCTTCAGCTCATCGGAATTTCCGAATTCGGCTATTGCTTTAATCTCACTTCCATCTACCTCCAGAACGGCAAGGTCTGTCCATACATCGCCGCCTCGTAACTCTGCCGGAAGCTTCGTCCCATCCGATAAAGTCACTTCAAGCTGGTCAGCTCCTTCAATAACATGATAGTTCGTGACTATGTATGCTTTTCCGCCAGCCTTTTTATAGATGACCCCTGATCCTGATCCAGCTTCTTGTCCGGTCTGTTCCCAGAAGCTTTGGGAGCGGATATTGCTTATTCCGACAACGGCATCTTCTGCTTTTTCAACAGCAGCCGTAACATCTGTTGTCACATCGACAGACAGGTTTCTGGCTTCACCATTTTGTCCGTTGTGATAGTCTGCATCGGTTTCTGCAAGATTGCTGCCGGGATTGTAGGGAAGGACATCCCAGTCATCCAGTTTTGGCAATGCGACAATCACCAGGATGGCCCCTAAGATAATACCAACGAGACTTGCAAGGAAGTACCCTCCGCGGTTTCCTTTTTGTTTGGATCTTGTATTTTCATAATCCTGATCATAATAACCCATCTACTGATACACCCTTTCCTATACCTCTTTTATATTTTCCTACATAGTCAAAAATATAGTCAGCCAAAATGGAAATTCGCTTTCATTTTATAAGATTTTTTCTGTTTTATCCACTTGGAGGCTGCGGTAACAGTTCATTAATAAAAAAACATAAAAAAAGATGAAAGCATATTTATGCTTTCATCCTTTATTTCCCTACTGGACCAATGGCTTAAACATATCATACTGCCACGAGGTCTGTTGGGATTTTTGGGTCTGTATCAAGCAGGTCGAATTGGTCCCCGACTTTGATCCCTTTGGATTCCAAAGTCTGAGAAACGCTCATCCGGGCCAAGTCTTTCATGTTATTATCTTTACTCAGGTGAGCGAGATAAATGCTCTTTGTCTGGTCACCGAATACCTCGCTCATGGCAATGGCTGCATCCTCGTTGGAAACATGTCCTACATCGCTCAGGATACGGCGCTTGATGCTCCAAGGGTATCGGCACATCCTAAGCATGTCCACATCATGGTTGCTTTCGAACACATACGTATTGGCGTTGGAAATAATCCCTTTCATACGGTCACTGACATAGCCTGTATCGGTTACCAGAACTAATTTTCTTCCTTCATGATGGAAAGTATAGAACATCGGTTCAGCTGCATCATGGGACACACCGAATGATTCAATGTCCAGGGATCCAAAGGATTGGACTTTTTCCATGCCGAATTCAAACTTTTGGTCCAATGGGACATTTCCGATTAAAGGATCCATCGCTTTCCACGTTTTTTCATTTGCATAGACTGGCAGACCATATTTTCTGGCCAGTATGCCGATCCCTTTTATATGATCACTGTGCTCATGTGTCACAAGGAGTCCCGTTAAATCTTTTATATTCCGATCAATTTTTTGAAACAACGCTTCCATTTGCTTTCCGCTCAGGCCAGCATCCACTAGGAATGAGTTCTGGTCTGTTTCCACATAAATGGCATTCCCCGTACTTCCGCTGGCAAGTACACTAAAATGCATAGACATTTCTCTCACTCCAGTAATTCTTTTTCTGTGTTGTTAAACTCTATAATATTTCCTTCAAATGCATTAACGAAAAGGTGGTGTTTATCTTCATCTTTTGACACAGTAAAATGCCACGCAGGTGCTAACACTTGTCTCTCGGCTTCCGGTACAAGCGTGTAATACCCGATTTCAGGGGTACCTATTGTACTTTCTGAAGGTAACTTTTCTTTATCATAAAGAGTCTCTAATGCTTGTAAAGGCGTAATCACCGATTTCTTATCGGGGATTTCTTCAAAGTCGGTCATTAACGTCTGTGTGTAGGAGACAATTTGCCGATCCTCATTGTAGTAAATAGCCAATTCCCCGTTGATATTTTTATATAAGGTTTTTCCCTCATAAGTCTGGTAATACAAGATCCTTTGCTGCTCTTCATCAATTTCCCAGAAAGTATATGAATCACCATGCAGGACATTTTTGTCTATAAAGTCATTAAGTTCTTCAGAGTTGAACTTTTCACTTAATACGTATTTGCCGTCTTCAAGCTTGGAGGAAATGGTTGTAGAACCGATAATCTCAACAGATTGATCCTTCAGCTCTTTGATTTCCTCCTCCGTGAATGCTTTGGTGATGGCATTCAAGTAAGGCTGTTTTTCGGGATCCTTAGAAAGAGGCTGTTCATAACTGATATTATCTATTTTCAGCTTGTCTTCAAGCTTGGCCTCACCAAGGAAATCGTACTGATTTTCATTATACTTGTTAATGAAGAGGGTTAAAAGGAAAATATCCAAAATCAGAAAGACAATGATAAAGATGGTTTTGGTCTTACTCCAATCCAAGAGGAACCCTCCCCTCATCTTCTGGCTGGAATCTGATCCAGGCCCCTGCATACTTATAGTACCAGGCAGGCTCAAGTTCAGCGAGTCCTTGTACAGTATTTGCAAGCTTGAAACCAGGGATGATATCTTCAATCTGCTCTGTATTGATATTATCCTGTAAAAGAAGTTCAAGTACATCTCTGCCTGATGGGAGCGTGACGCTCTTGGTGTCTTGAGTCATGGCCTCCAAGCTAATATAAGGCCTTGAGTATTTGAATACATTCACTTTTCCAAGGACCACTGAGTACTCAGACATCCCGCTTTCATTAAATACAGGAAGGTCATGAATGAACATCCGGTATTGGACAAGCCGCTGCGGCTTATTCACGCTGAAATAGCGGAAGGAGGAGATATCACTCGGCCATCCGCCGTGATCATTGATGAAGCTGCTTGTCTGGGTAATTAAATTAGTAATACTCGCTTCTCCTTCAGCCTCTTCTTCGATATTGACAAAAGAAAAAGTCTTATTATTTGTATTTACCCTCATTAAACTGGAATCATCATTGTATTCATCTCCAATATTCGTCAACTCATGGCTGACCAAATTGGGTTCACTAAATAAGGCGTCAACGAATTTTTCCACTGAATCAGGAGAGGTGACATACGAATAGCTGTTCATATCCAAAGAGTTTTCCGGAAGGTATATTCTGCGGCCCTCTGTCGGGTCATAAGCAAAATACTCGGGATGCTGTAATGATTTATTGACAAAATTGTCTTTAAACGTCTGCAGCGCCGAGTTATCAATCCGGCTTTCAAAAACGCGTTGATCTGAATAGGAAACAAAATATACAGCTCCAAAGTCGGCCGACTCCGTAGTAGTCTTCACGATAATACGATCAAAAGGCTCTGCCGGCAGGTCAGTATCCTTGAATTTCAATACATTCTTATAAACATCAAAGGTAACGAAATCTGGAAAAATGAGTTCAACCCTGTCTCTTCCATGGACCAGCTGCTTAAATTCATCATCCGTCAGCATTCTCGTAATATCTGTGACTCCGTAAATATTCCAGGCAGACATTTGATTGATCATTTTTTCAATCTCATAGGTTCTCTGTGTACCGTATGTTTTTTCATTTCTATGATAGAGCAGTTTATATGGAAGAAAGACTTCCTCTATTTCCTTTTTAGCCTTGATGACAATATCCTCGGTTAGATTGTTCTCTTCAATCGGCTCCAAGCTCGGCTGGTAAGTCCATAGGTTCCAAGTTAAAAAAATACTGGAAACGACAAGCACTGTCAGGGTTATTGATTTAATTTGTTCGTATTTCATAGCCATTCATCCTCTAAGGTACTGTCATAAGGAAGTGAAAATGAAATGGTCGTTCCTTTTCCTTCCTTACTATCAGCCCATATTGTACCTCCATGGGCCAGTATCATCTCTTTAGCAATGGCAAGTCCCAAACCGGTACCTCCCATTTGTCTCGAACGGGCTTTATCCACTCGATAGAAACGTTCAAAAATCTTGGTCAAATTATCCTGTGGAATACCAAGACCTTGATCAGATACACTGACGACAATCATACCTTCTTTTTCTTCGGTTACATTGAAAGTGATCAAGCCGCCCTCAGGCGAATACTTCAACGCATTGGAAATGATATTATCAAGAACCTGAGTCAATTTATCTTTATCAATCTCTACAAAAAGCGCTTTTTCAGGCAGCTGCCGTTTGAAAGTTACATTTTGATTCTTCGACATTTCAAAGCGGTCGATGATCTGGTGGAAGAAGGCGGTAAATTCAATCCATTCTTTATTGAAACGATAATCCTTGCTGTCCATTTTAGAAAGCTGAAGCAAATCATTTACAAGCCGGATCATGCGCTCCGTTTCATTCTGGGTAACATCCAAAAAGCGCGGAGCAATCTCTTCATCCTGCCACGCCCCTTCCGCTAAAGCTTCCAAATAGCTTCTCATCGTCGTTAGTGGCGTCCTTAATTCATGCGAAACATTGGACACGAAATCTCTTCGTTCCATATCAATCTTTTCCTGCTCGGTAATATCATGAAGTACCGTTATAATTCCATTTACAAAACCAGTTTCTTTTTGAATGACGGAGAAATTCGCCCTTAAAATATAGGGCTGTTCTTTCGTGCTGTAGTCCAGAATAATTGAATCCTGCTCATTTGATAAATCTTCAAAAGTATAATCCTCATCTAAACCTAAAAGTGAAACAAGCGGCTGAGACAGGACTGTTTCACGTGAAACATTCAGCATTTTAGCAGCAGGGTCATTAATCAAGATGACTCTGCCTTTACGGTCCGTGGCAATAACACCATCAGTCATATAAGAGAGGACAGATGATAACTTTCTTCTTTCGCCTTCTGTAGTAGCCTGTGCTTCCTGAAGCCTTTTGGTTAGATTGTTAAAGGTGATGGCAAGCTGGCCGATTTCATCATATCCATAAACCTTAACTTTCCTGGAGAAATTTCCTTTTGCCATCGCAAGGGCCTGCTTTCTCATATCCGAAATCGGCCTTGTGACTGTTTGGCCTAAAAGGACGCCGAGAATAGCGGTGATAACCAGGGCAATTGCTGTTCCAGTAGCAAAGATTTCATTTATTTCCTCAAGCTGCTGATAAACATTTTCTATCTTTGCTATAAGGTAAATGGCCCCAATCTCTTCCTTTCCGTTATTGATTGGAGAGGTATACACCCAAATTCGATTACCTGTCTCGTCATCAAGAAATAACTCATCAATTGGTGTACCTGTAGCCAGTACCCTTTTCACCATCGTATGTGTATCACGCTGGCCTACTGTGTCCAGGTTATCTTCTCTCGATGAACCGAGAATACGGAACTTGCTGTCGATGACCCTGACCTCGGATACATCAGACCCTCTAAAATCTCTAAGGATCCGATCTATATCTGTTTCAAGTTCCATATCTTTGTCTGTTCTTTCTTTAAGCATTTCTTCCTTCAGATTATATTTTAAAAAGCTTACATTCTCTTTAATATTACTTGTAAAATTCGTAATGAGCTTATCCTCCAGCTCGCGTACAAAGTACACTCCTATGATTTGCATAGCCAGAAGGATAAGCAGGACATAAATCAAGACAAACTTTAAGTGTATTGAACGGGTGATGCCTACTTTCTTCATCTAATTACTCCTGTTCTGGGTTGCGGAGATAGTAGCCGACTCCTCTTCTGGTTACAATCCAATTTGGATGGCTCGGATTATCTTCTATCTTTTCACGAAGACGCCTTACCGTAACATCCACTGTACGTACATCTCCGTAATAGTCATATCCCCAAACGGTTTGCAATAAGTGCTCACGCGTCATAACTTGTCCGATATGCTTGGCAAGATAATGAAGCAATTCGAATTCACGATGAGTAAGTTCGATTGTCTCTCCCCTTTTGGAGACGATGTACGCATCTGGATGAATGACCAATGAACCTACAGCAATCTCATTCGTGCCTTCTTCATCCACCTGCTGGGCAGCCCCGTGCTGGTGTCTGCGAAGATTCGCTTTCACACGGGCAATCAGTTCCCTTGTGCTGAATGGTTTCGTTACGTAATCATCAGCACCCAATTCCAGGCCAAGTACTTTATCAATTTCTGAATCTTTAGCAGTCAGCATGATGATCGGCATTTCATATTTCTTTCTGATTTCACGGCACACTTCCATTCCATCGCGATTCGGAAGCATGATATCCAGTAACACTAGATCAGGCTTCACTTCTTCAGCCATTTTCACAGCTTCATCGCCATCATATGCACAGTGAACCTCATAACCTTCTTTCTTTAAATTGAACTGTAATATATCCGCAATCGGTTTTTCATCATCAACTACAAGTATCTTTTTATCCATAGTCCCTATTCTCCTTTATCGAATGAACTTTTATTTCAATGATTATTGTGTAAAGAAGCTGCATTATCAACTTTCCGGGTTGTTTCTAATTTATCATTTTCTAAGGTTTAATTCATCTTTTATCTGGAATTAGAATGGTTTTGTCTCTATATTGTAATCTTTCCCTAACAAGGGGTTTATAGACTTTATCTCCCGGGGAATATAAAGAAAACGCCTCTGAGCCGTTTGGGCCAGAGGCATGAAATTAATTTGAAATTGATTCTTGAGGTTAATAGAGGCTTAAAGGATTGACCAATGAACCATTTTTATATACTTCCAAATGAAGATGTACGCCAGTCGATTGCCCAGTCTGCCCCATAACACCGATGGATGATCCGGCAGACACCGTTTGTCCTGCTGAAACACTAATGCTGCTCAAGTGGGCGTATACAGAGCGGTAGCCGTTGTTATGGTCAATGACAACCTTATTCCCGTAACCGCCTGAGTCCCAGCCAGCGGAAACAACTGTCCCGTTGTCAATGGCTTTGATTGTCAGGTTGTTCGGACGGGCAATATCGATTCCCTTATGCATATGGCCCCAGCGCTGTCCTACTTTGGAAGATACATATCCACCATTTGTCGGCCATACAAAGCTGCCTGAACCCCTTGAAGGAGTCACTTTTGTTCCTTTGATCACAATATATTTGACAGGCTCCTTTGTTACGTTTTCTTCTGTAACAGTACGGTTAACCTGAACACCATTTTCTTCTTTCGTACGGTAAGTGATGGCCTTTTCTCCATCCTGTCCTTCCTGCTTGACCTTGATATCACCTTTATTCATGGAAGAGTCTTCAATCACTTCTTTTTCATAGGCAATGGCCTCAACAGCAGATTGCTCTCTTTCAACTGTTACATGGACAAGAGGCTTATAAACTGTTACGTTGATTTCCTGATCGATTTGAAGGAGGCTGTCCTCTTTCATTCCAGGATTCAGCTCGAGTAACTTCCCTGATGTAAGGTTATGTTTTTGGGCGATGCTTCCTAATACATCACCTTCTTGAACTTTATACTTCTTCTCTTCAAGAGTGCCCTTTAACAGGAAGTCCACTGCTTCATCTGCAGACAGGATTTCGTCCGGTGCCGCTTTTGTTTCTTCAAACTTAGCTTCTTCAGAGAGTTTAACTGAAAGCAGCTTGGAATCTTCATTGGAATCAGGAGTTCCTTCTTCCAACTCTTTCAATTCTTCCTCTGAAACAAACTTCAGCTTCAACTTTTTCAATGTCAGTTCAGCTTCCTGCTGACTCTTGACGAGTACTGACGGCTTACCGCCAACTGAGATGGAAACAGCCTTTGCTTTGGCTTCCACAGACTCGGTCAATTGTTCAATAACCGCTTCATTCGCTGCAGTTGTCCTGAAGACTTGTTCAGGAATGAAAGATACGTTTTGAGCAAGCTCAAGTTCGATGGATTCGTATTTCTCTTCTTCAGCATCAAGCTTGCTTTCAATTGCCTTTTCAACAGCAGCTTTATCTGTTACAGAACCATAATATTCTTTCCCCATATAAACATGATAGACCGTCTTTAATTCGGAATCATCGTTTGCGTAAGCTGATCCGAATGTAATCGCCGATAGTGCTAGTGCAGTCATTGCTGCTCTCTTGAAAAGTTTTGCTGATTTATGTATTAGTTTATTTGAACGTTCTTCTTTAGATGTTTGATTGGCATTTACCAAAGCCATTGGTCTTTCCTCCCAGCTAAAGACAAAGAAACTGAAAAACGATGAATATCTAGTCTCTTTTACCTAAAATATATGTATATTTCAAAATAGTACTTTACTAATCTACCATAAATCTGTCAATTAGAGAGAAACGTTTTCATAATGTAACATAATTGTATAATAAGTTACAAATTCTGCCTATTGAATGGGGTATCCTGTAGATTCTATGGATGGTTGAAAGGAGGTCAAAAGAATGAGGGAGTTTGTCCTAATTGGGAAGAACAAGGAAAAAGAAAAAAGCATCGCGAGAGTCATGTCATCGCAATGCTTTTTAGGTGATGGCTCAGGACGGAATCGAACCGCCGACACATGGATTTTCAGTCCATTGCTCTACCAACTGAGCTACTGAGCCATATGAGTTTCGGCTTCCGCTGAACTTCAAATCTCTGCGTCAGTTCCATCGCTCATATCCTCACGCACCTCCAGTGCGCTCCGGTATTCGCTCAGTCACTTCCTTGACCTTCTCGTTCATCGAAACCCTCTTAGTTTGGATTAGTATCCACTTAAAACATTTGTGAACCTTATAATATGTAGATGGCGGTCCGGACGGGACTCGAACCCGCGACCTCCTGCGTGACAGGCAGGCATTCTAACCAACTGAACTACCGGACCATGGATTTTTGCTGACAAGCAAAATATCCTACCTTAAAGTAAGGAATGAATACTACTTGTCAAAATATCTATCCTTAATGTAAGGAGTAGAAATTTTTAAGACTTGATAAAGTCTGCTGTGCAACAGAAGCTCAATGCTTCGCTTCGCTGCGCGACTTTAAGGATGTTTATTTACTCCACTTCGTTTCGTAAAAACTTGGTGACCCCTACGGGATTCGAACCCGTGTTACCGCCGTGAAAGGGCGGTGTCTTAACCGCTTGACCAAGGGGCCGGCTTATTGGAGCAACGAAGATAATAGTATCACAGGAATTATAGTTTAGGCAATAACTTTTTTAAAAATAATGTCGAAAAGTTTACTTTTATGACAGTATTTGAGGAACTGGTTAGTGATCGGATGGTTTTCAATTATCAAGATGTATTAATTCAGACCATTTTACGGGATTTTTTGCCCATTATGTTAATATGGTAGAAAAAAGAAGGAGGTGTGATTAGTGACCATTTTTTTGAGATTTTTGAAGAAGATCTCCAAAATGGATTTCAGTGTGATCTTACTGCTTTCTATTGCAATCGTCTTGATTGGGACATTTTCCATTCATTTACTTGAACCGGAAACGTTTCCTACTCTTTTTGAAGGTTTTTGGTGGACCATGACCACATTGACGACTGTCGGATATGGTGATTACTCTCCAATGACGGTGGAAGGCCGGATTTTGGGTGTTTTTCTTTTCATCTTTGGGATTGGTATTTTAGGGTTGCTGATCAGTAAGATCATGGATGTGCTGGCAACCTACCACACGTTAAAAAGGGAGGGAAAGCTTGTGTATAAGAATAAAGGACACTTTGTTTATATCGGTTGGTCCACGAGAACGGAGAGAGCCATAAAAGAAGTTCTGGCTAATAGGAGTGATAAAGAAGTCGTGTTGATCGATCAATTGGACTCATCACCATTTTCACATGATCAGGTTCACTTCATTAGCGGGGACCCATCGGATGAAGAAGTGCTTAAGAAAGCAAATGTATTGGAATCTGACCGTGTTGCGATATTTTCTGATATGAGTATCACAAAGCCAGTGCTTGCGGATGGAAAAACTTTGTTGATTGCTTCAGCTGTGGAGGCTCTATCCAAAAAACATAACGCGAATATCCACTCAGTTGTAGAGGTGATGGAAGAGAAGAATATCCCTTTGTTTAATCATATCGATGTGGATGATTTTATCTTATCCAATGATTCTGTTTCTCTTTTGATGGCTAAAGCAACCTTACAGCCTGGCACGACTGGTTTATTCAGACAGCTTTTAAGCAAGAGATTCGGAAAGAACATACATGAATTCACCCCGTTATCAGAATGGAAGACCTATAAAGATGCTTCTCAAGCTCTATTTGATGGAGGAGCTGTTTTGATCACAGTCAATGAGGACATGGATTTCAGCCATGCAGCTGAAAAGAAGCTCCAGAAAGAAGATATCCTATACATAATTTGCGATGACGAGGTATATCAAAAGTTGAATAAGAGAACAGCTCAATAAATAAAAAAGCTTGAGGACATCGATCCTCAAGCTTTTTGGTTTAAATTCAGCTCCATACACTTCTGACTACGTTCGTTTGAGAACGGTCAGGTCCCACTGAGAAAATAGACAATGGAATGCCTGTCAGCTGGGAAACACGCTCAAGGTAATGGCGTGCATTGGCAGGCAGTTCGCCTAATGTTTTGCAGCCTGTAATGTCCTCTGTCCAGCCTGGAAGCTCTTCATATACAGGTTCACATTCTGCAAGGATATTCAGGTTTGCCGGGAACTCATTGATGACTTCGCCCTTATATTTATAGGCCGTACAGATTTTAAGTGTTTCAATACCTGTTAGAACATCAATGGAATTAAGGGAAAGGTCTGTCATTCCGCTCACACGGCGGGCATGTCTTACGACTACACTGTCAAACCAGCCTACACGGCGTGCACGGCCTGTTGTTGTACCGTATTCCCGTCCGACTTCACGGATTTGATCTCCAATCTCATTGTTAAGTTCTGTTGGGAATGGTCCGTCTCCAACACGAGTTGTATAGGCTTTAGATACACCCACAACGTGAGAGATCTTTGTCGGTCCTACACCAGAACCGATTGTCACGCCGCCCGCTACAGGGTTTGAAGATGTTACGAATGGATATGTTCCTTGATCGATATCAAGCATGACGCCTTGGGCACCTTCAAACAGGACCCGGCGGCCTTCATCAAGCGCATCGTTCAATACGACAGATGTATCGCACACATATTGTTTGACTTGTTGGCCATATTCATAATATTCATCAAGGATTTCATCGAGTGTGAACCCGTCTGTTTCATAAAAACGCTCTAATAAGCGGTTCTTTTCTTCAAGATTTCTTGTCAATTTTTCTTTGAAAGATTCATAATCAAGCAAATCGGCGATCCGGATTCCGTTACGTGCAGCTTTGTCCATATAAGCCGGCCCGATTCCTTTTTTGGTCGTACCGATTTTATTGGCACCTTTACGCTCTTCTTCAACTTCATCCAATTTCAAATGATAAGGCAGGATGACATGCGCACGGTTGCTGATACGCAGGTTATCCGTCGTGATGTTCCGGTCATGAAGATATTTCAGTTCTTTTACAAGAGCTTTTGGATCGACAACCATTCCGTTTCCGATCACGGATGTTTTTTCTTTGTAGAAAATTCCTGATGGAATCAAATGCAATTTATAAGTTTCGCCATCGAATTTGATTGTATGTCCTGCGTTATTTCCGCCTTGATATCGTGCAATTACCTCAGCATTCTCTGAGAGGAAGTCAGTAATCTTTCCTTTACCTTCGTCTCCCCACTGTGTTCCAACTACTACTACTGAAGACATTAAAAGCACCTCCGCTAGGGTTAATTAATCGTTCTCTTATCAAACATCACTATTTTATCAGCATAAAGATAGCAAAGTCAATGAAAACACGAACATTATTTATGTATTATATTTTATTTGTTCGTAAAAATATTTTTCTAGTTCTTACTGTTAGTTTGCGAAAAGAAAAGGAAAGCTATGACTGTTTTTTGGATTTTTCTAAGCAAATCTTTTTCAAAGAAGAGTGGTTTAAGATGCCTTGACTGATATCACTGGAATATAGATTGAATCTCCCTCTATAATCCTGTGTTTAGCCTGGATTCACACAATTACAGAATGGATCGTCTTCTATAATCCCGTGATTAGCCTGGAATTACACCATTATAGATTGAATCGCCTTCTATAACCCCCTGTTTAGCCTGGATTCACACCACTATAGAATGAATCGTCTTCTATAATCCCCTGTTTAGCCTGGATTCACACCATTATAGATTGAATCTCCCTCTATAACCCCCTGTTTAGCCTGGATTCACACCATTATAGATTGGATCGTCTCCTATAATCCCCTAAATAACCAAGAAACACCTATTATGAATCAAGTTGTCTCCTATAATCCTCTGATAAACTCAAAAAAGTCTGTCCTCTCTTAATCCGAATCCCAGTTGACCAGCACGACAGAAGAAAATACAAAAAAGAGCCGGGGAAAAATCCCCGACTCTTTATGCACCAGGCGGAACACCTGCATCATCATATCGTCTTTCAAGATTGACGAACTTATTATACTCTTTAACGAATGCGAGAGATACTGTTCCAACCGGGCCGTTACGCTGCTTGGCGATAATGATTTCTATGATGTTCTTATTCTCTGATTCTTTGTCATAGTAATCATCACGGTATAAGAAGGCAACGATATCGGCATCCTGCTCGATACTTCCCGATTCACGGATATCGGACATCATCGGGCGTTTATCTTGTCTTTGCTCAACTCCACGTGAAAGCTGGGAAAGGGCAATGACAGGTACTTCCAATTCACGGGCCAACCCTTTTAGGGAACGGGAAATTTCCGATACTTCCTGCTGACGGTTTTCGCCTGAGCGGCCGTTCCCCTGGATGAGCTGCAAGTAGTCGATCAGGATCATTCCAAGGCCGTTCTCCTGCTTAAGGCGGCGGCATTTGGAACGGATCTCCCCGATTTTGATACCAGGTGTGTCATCAATATAGATACCGGCATTTGAAAGGCTTCCCATGGCCATTGTCAGCTTGCGCCAATCTTCATCGGTCAGGGAACCTGTACGGAGGTTCTGGGCATTAATATTGCCTTCTGCGCAAAGCATACGCATTACGAGCTGCTCGGCACCCATCTCCAGACTGAAGATGGCCACATTTTCATCGGTTTTCGTGGCGACGTTCTGGGCGATGTTGAGGGCAAATGCCGTCTTACCAACAGAAGGACGGGCTGCGACAATGATCAGGTCATTTCGCTGGAATCCGGCTGTCATTTCATCCAGGTCGGCAAACCCTGTGGGGATCCCTGTAACATCTTCTGTACGGTTATGAAGAAGTTCAATATTGTCATAAGCACGGACCAGTACATCCTTGATATCGTGGAAAGCACCGGCATTTTTTCGCTGTGCGACTTCCATGATATTCTTCTCGGCTTCATTTAACAGGGCATCGACTTCATCTTCACGGGAATAACCATCCTGCGCGATGGTGGTCGCTGTGCGGATCAGCCTTCTAAGCAGGGATTTCTCTTCAACGATCCTGGCATAGTATTCAATGTTGGCGGCTGTCGGAACAGAACCGGCCAATTCACTTAAATAGGAAACTCCGCCAACATCCTCTAACTCTTTCATCGCAGAAAGTTCTTCGGTAACCGTGATCAGGTCAACGGCCTTGCCTGAGTCCCCAAGCTTCAGCATCACATTAAATATTTTCTGGTGGGAGCTGCGATAGAAATCCTCGGGAATGAGCGATTCCGAAGCTTGTGTCATAGCACTCGGCTCCAAGAATATGGCACCAAGGACGGCCTGCTCGGCTTCTATATTTTGCGGTGGAACTTGATTGGATAATATCTCATTCATATAGTGTAAACCTCCAGAGAGAAGGATTCTTTTTCAATAGAAAAAATGTGACCGGTACAACCACCTGATCACATTTATATAAGTCTATTCTATTTTAACACGTTTTTCGGTAAAATCGATTTCCAATATTAGTTTTCTTCGATAACATGTACTTTTAAAGTTGCCGTTACATCTTGATGAAGCTTAACAGGTACATTTGTGTATCCCAATGAACGGATAGCATCATTCATCTCAATTTTTCTCTTGTCCACTTTGATTTTATGCTTTTTCTTCAACTCATCCGCAATCTGCTTGCTTGTGATAGAGCCGAACAGCCGGCCGCCTTCACCTGATTTAGCTTTCATCTCAACAGTAAGGTTTTCTAACGTTTCTTTTAATGTTTTTGCATCAGCCAATTCCTCTGCAGCCTGCTTCTTTTCTTTATTTTTCTGGCCTTCCAACTGGCTTACATTGGAGTTTGTTGCTTCTACAGCAAGGCCTTGTTTGATAAGGAAGTTATGTGCATAGCCATCTGCTACGTTCTTCACTTCACCTTTTTTTCCTTTTCCTTTTACGTCTTTAAGAAAAATTACTTTCATGATTCTTTTCCCCCTTCAAAGTATTCATCCAATACAACTTTAAGGCTGTCTTCGGCTTCCCCTACGGAAATGCCCGGCAGCTGTGTAGCCGCATTCGTTAAATGGCCTCCTCCTTGGAGGTTTTCCATGATGATCTGTACATTTACTTCCCCAAGAGACCTGGCACTGATGCCGACAAGGTCATCTTTTCTTTTCGAGATGACAAAGGAGGCTACTACTCCATCCATAGTAAGGAGAGTATCGGCTGCCTGCGCAATCAGTACAGGATCATAGATGACATTATCCTCACCTTTGGCGATTGCCACCCCATCGTAATAAAAGTCGACGGTTTCAATGAGTCTTGACCGTTTGATATAGGTTTCCACATCTTCCTTTAAGAACTTCTGGACAAGTACTGTATCCGCACCCTGCCCTCTTAGATAAGAGGCCGCATCAAAAGTTCTTGAGCCTGTCCTTAAGGTAAAGCTCTTCGTATCGACAATGATTCCCGCCAGTAATGCCGTGGCTTCCATCATTGATATTTTCTCATGCTTTGGCTGATACTCCAGTAATTCCGTCACAAGTTCGGCTGTAGAAGAAGCATATGGCTCCATATAGACGAGCAATGGATTTTTAATGAAATCCTCCCCGCGGCGGTGATGGTCGATGATGACCACTCTTTCAGCCCTTTGCAGAAGCCTTTCTTCTATGACAAGAGAAGGTTTATGGGTATCCACGACGACAAGCAATGTGTCATCTGTCATCAAATCCAATGCTGCTTCAGGCGTGATGAACCTCGAATGCAAATCAGGATTGGATTTAATTTCACCCATCAATCTTTTGACACCATTGTCAATTTCATTGAAATTAACAACGACATAGCCCTCTTTTTGGTTCATCTGTGCCACTTTTCGGACCCCGATTGCCGCACCAATGGCATCCATATCAGGATGCTTATGGCCCATCACGATGACTTTATCACTCTCCACCATCAGTTCCTTCAAGGCATGGGAAATGACCCTGGCCCGGACCCTTGTCCGTTTTTCCATTGGGTTGGTTTTCCCGCCGTAGAATTTCACTTTTCCGTTCGGCTGTTTGATGGCCACCTGATCCCCGCCTCGTCCCAGAGCAAGGTCTAAGCTTGATTGGGCAAGGGTTCCAAGTTCAGGAAGGGTGGAGACTCCTGTCCCGACACCTAAGCTGAGGGTAAGCGGAACATTCTGTTTGGACGTAGTATCTCTGACATCATCCAAGATGGAGAATTTCTCTTTTTCCAGCTGCTGCAGGATTTTTTCATTAAAAACCGCAATAAACCTCTCTGAGGAAATTCTCTTTAACAGGACACCGGATTCTTTTGCCCACTTATTTAGGATGGAGGTTACCATGCTGTTCAAACTGCTCCGTGTCTGGTCATCCATTCCCTGAGTAAGTTCGTCATAGTTATCCAGAAAAATAATGGCGATGGCTGTTCGTTCTTCTTCATATTGTTTCTCGATTTCAGTCTGTTCGGTTACATCAAAGAAATAGAGGAGCCTTTCCTCAAGCTTTAAGATGACCCGGAATTTGCGGTCATTCAGTGTAACGACTTCAGTATCCACTTCCTGCTTAATCAATGGAACAACCGAATCAGCGACATCATATAGTGACCGTCCTACCAGGGTATCTTCATTGAAACAAGATGCCATGAACGGATTGGTCCACTCGATATAATAATCATCATTAATGAGCATAATCCCGATCGGCATCTCCATTAACGCTTCTTCTCCGACCCTTTTCAAGCGATAGGAGAGAGTGGAGATGTATTCCTCAGTTGATTGATAGGTTTTCTTTTCATAATAGAATGCGATATAAAATACGCTGGCCAGCAGGATGAACCCGGTAACAGCGATCCACCAATTGTACAGGGCTGTGGCACCCAGCACCAAGACAGAAACAGCTGCAAGTCCGTACAGCGGATATCTGACCAATCGTTTTTTATAATTAGATGGCATGTTTTCAGCTCCTCAAATAAGAATACTAACCTTATGACTTACGTTGAAGGCGCTGTCTAAGATCAAATCCTAAGTCAATTATACCTAAAATCCTCACCAAATTAACAAGCGGAAATGATAATACTGTGATTAAAATCAACAATCCCTTCGGCCATTTTTTCAAATGCGCGAAGAAATAAATAAATGAGAAGCCTTGAACAACCAACAACAGCTGAAGTACATAAAAAAGGTTATATAATGCCAAGTGAAGATATGTACCAATCTCAGGTTTTAAGACAATCATTAAAATTAATGTAATTAAATAATACCATACTATGCTTTGTGGAAGCTTCCAATTTCTGAAAGGAGGAAACTTGGCTGATTGAATGCCCAGTTTTTTCAGCAAAGGAAAGTTGACGCTGATGATGACGAACATTATCACAAAGGCCGTGGTCAGGAAGACTGTCGGTATCAATACCTCAGTCAGTTCCATGACAGTATGTATTTCATCAATGTTCTCTTGTGGAATGGGTTGGCCCAATCGCTCCGCAGTCTCCACAGCTTCCGTCATCAGGCTTCTGAACTGCTTTAACACATCTTCTATTAAATTCATATTCAACAGCAGGATAGAGACAACATATTGAATGACCATACTGATTAAAAACACAAAGCTTGATGCCAAGTAAATCGACATCTTGGATTTATCATTCTTGAGCATCCACCCTATTAAAATCCCTGTTATCCCGAATGAAAGGGTTAATGGGATGGTGACAAAGAAAGCCCCTGTCAATAATGAAATGACCGTTGCAGCCGCCAGCATTGTCAGCCCCGGCTTCAGCCCGTGCTTTTCGCTGTAAATGATAAAAGGGAGCACCAGAAAGAGAGTTGCAAACAAACTGATGAACGGAACATAAACGGACAATAACAGGAGAATAGTATATATTGCGAGCAATAATGCTCCTTCCGTAAGGATACGGGCGTTTTTCAAAAGGACACCCCACAATTCTTATCAAAAAATAAACACTATTAATTTTATCAGTTAATAGAAGACAGTTTCAATTCATTCACATTGATCTATGAATGTTCAAGCCCTTCTTGCAGAGTTGTTCCCAAAACTGCTGATGCACGGCCTCTTCAACAGTATAGCTAATAACCTCACTTTATAACCACCTCAGATAGGCCCTGGGGAAATAACTTCTCCTTGAAGAAAAAGTATCTCTAGATAAAAAAGAACAGCAGAGGATTCCCTGCTGTTCTTTCCTTTTATTATTCACCTACAACGTAAGGTAGTAGAGCCATTGTACGCGCGCGTTTGATAGCACGAGTAAGTCTGCGTTGATATTTAGCGCTAGTTCCTGTCACACGACGTGGAAGGATCTTTCCGCGCTCAGAGATGAATTTTTTTAGAAGATCTACATCTTTATAGTCGATGTGTGTAATTCCGTTTGAAGTGAAGTAACACACTTTACGACGTCTGCGTCCGCCTCTTCGCATTGCCATAGATAACGCCTCCTTGCATATTTATTTTGTATTTATAAGAAATTTAGAATGGAAGATCATCATCCGAAATGTCGATCGGCTGACCGTCATTTGCGAATGGGTCATTATCCACACGCGTATAGTTCTGGTTGTTGTTGTTATTATTGCGCTGATTCTGATCTTGACCATATGAATAGTCTTGTTGTTGTCTCTGACCGCCGCCATAATTACTGCCGCCACGTTCACCTTGGTATCCGGAACCGCCGCCTTGGCTGGAGTTCTTAGGCTCAAGGAATTGAACTGATTCGGCAACGACTTCAGTCATGAAGACACGTTTGCCATCCTGTCCCTCGAAGTTTCGAGTTTGAATGCGACCGTCAACTCCTGCGAGACTTCCTTTTTTCAAAAAGTTAGCCACGTTTTCGGCTGGACGACGCCAGACAACGCAATTAATAAAGTCCGCTTCACGTTCACCCTGCTGATTCGTAAAAGAACGATTCACTGCAAGTGTGAATGTTGCCACGGGCACCCCGTTAGGAGTGTATTTCAGTTCTGGATCCTTTGTTAAACGACCCACGAGTACAACTCGGTTCATCATCAGAATCAACCCCTTCCTTCCAACTTTTGTTTCACGTGAAACAAGTCAGAAGTTTTCGTTTTCAACAAACGGCTGGATTATTCTTCTTCTTTGATTACGATATGACGGATGATATCGTCAGAGATTTTAGCTAAACGGTCAAACTCAGAAACCGCTTCAGTGTTTGATTGGATTTTCACCAATTGGTAATATCCATCACGGAAGTCGTTGATTTCATAAGCTAAACGACGTTTACCCCACTCTTTAGACTCGACGATTTCAGCACCGTTAGAAGTTAAAACGTTATCGAAACGCTCAACTACTGATTTTTTAGTTTCATCATCAACGTTTGGACGGATGATGTACATAACTTCGTACTTTCTCATCTTCTAGTCACCTCCCTATGGTCTATGCGGCCCTTCTCGGCAGAAGAGCAAGGAGCAATATATTATTACTCACAAGTTAGAATTATATCATAGTGGACAGGCTAATGCAATAGAGCTTCCAAAAACCTTAATTCTACTTGAGATGTAGATTGATTTCCGCTGCAGTATGCCCGACTCCGCGGGGCGGGCGGTGAACTAAAAAGCGGAAGCGGCCGTTCAGTGCGTACGGATTGGAGGACTCTCGCATGAGATAAAGGAATCACGAAGAGCAAAGCGATACGATGATGACTTATCGCAAGGAGAGAGTCTGAAATCCGCTAGGCACTGGCCGCTGGAGCTGGATTCGCCTCCTCGGCTGCGCCTGCGGGGTCTCACCTGTCCCGCTATTCCCGCAGGAGATCGAGCATCCTTCCGCTCCAATCAAAAGAGTGTTGTTAATCATTGAATTTTACAATTAGAGACATCAATCCTGTTAGCTTAGATAAACCAACTGACTTTTTATAAGATAAAAAAAGCTGCTCCCGACGGTCAGGAACAGCTTTTGAGTTTATTAAATTAAACATTGAAGCGGAAGTGGATGACATCTCCGTCTTTTACTACGTAATCTTTTCCTTCGAGTCTTACTTTTCCGGCTTCACGTGCAGCTCCCATGGTTTGGTTGGCTACCAAGTCATCATATGAAACGGTTTCGGCACGGATGAATCCTTTTTCGAAGTCAGAGTGGATGATACCGGCACACTCAGGTGCTTTCATTCCCTGTCGGAATGTCCAGGCACGGACTTCCTGCACACCTGCTGTGAAGTATGTCGCCAGGCCAAGAAGGTCGTAAGCAGCACGGATCAACTGGTCCAAACCGGACTCCTCGATGCCAAGTTCTTCAAGGAACATTGCTTTTTCTTCATCATCAAGTTCAGCAATCTCTGATTCAATTTTTGCACAGACAACGATGACTTCTGCATTATCGCCTTTTGCAAATTCACGAACCTGCTGAACATATTCATTATCAGAAGGATCCGCGATATCATCTTCACTTACGTTGGCCACATAAAGGACAGGCTTGATTGTCAGAAGGTGAAGGCCTTTTACCACTTTCATCTGCTCATCAGTGAATTCAACTGTCCGGGCTGATCTGCCTTCTTCAAAAGCTTCTTTCAACTTCACAAGGATCTCATGTTCATATGCAGCCTCTTTATCTTTCTGCTTGGCCAGCTTTTGAACACGTGCAATTCGCTTATCGACAGATTCCAGGTCGGCAAGAATCAACTCAAGGTTGATGACCTCGATATCATCCAGCGGATTTACTTTTCCGGATACGTGTGTGATATTTTCATCAGCAAAGCAGCGCACTACCTGACAGATCGCATCTACCTGGCGGATGTGGGATAAGAATTTATTCCCAAGTCCTTCACCTTTACTCGCGCCTTTGACGATTCCGGCGATATCGGTAAATTCAAATGCAGTCGGTATCGTTTTCTTAGGTTCAACCAATTCAGTCAATTTATCAAGACGATAATCGGGAACCTCTACAATTCCAACGTTAGGGTCGATTGTACAGAAAGGATAGTTGGCAGACTCTGCTCCTGCCTTAGTGATTGCGTTAAATAGAGTTGATTTCCCAACATTCGGCAAACCAACGATTCCAGCTGTTAAAGCCATTTTGGTCACTCCTCATTAAATGGAACTATATTTATTCTGCCTAAACCGGCAGTAAGTGTCTAAAATTATTCAAACCTTTTCTAATTATAGGTTTTAAGTGATAGAAACACAAGTGGAGGGTGGGAGAAGAGTATTATTTCAGAAAAGCATGTTTGCCCGGGAAATAGCCTCATTGAATGGAATATTGTAGAACCAAAAAGAAAAGAGAGATTATTTTTAAAGAATAACCTCCCTTTTAAAATCTATATTCTACTCACCTGCTGATTCCAATACCTTCTTCATCTTCTTGGAGAACTCTCTTCTAGGAAGCATGATGCTGTGGTCACACCCCTGGCATTTGATCCTGATATCCATGCCCATTCGGATGATTTTCCAACGGTTGGCTCCGCATGGATGCGGCTTTTTCATTTCAACGACATCGTTCAATTGAAAGCTTTTTGGTTCCATACTGTTTCCTCCCTACTCACTATCAAGCTGTTTTAAGCTGTTCTCGATACTTGCTTCTTCCTGTCTGTTATACATGACCATTCGCGGGAATGGGATTTCAATTCCGTGTTTATCCAGAACCAGTTTAACATCTTTTCGTATCTTACGTGCCATGGCCCAATGCTGCATTGGTGCCGTTTCAGCAATAATCCGCATTACTACATCAGATGCTCCGAGGGTTTGTACACCTAGTAGGTCAGGAGGATTTATTAATTCTTCATATTTTTGCGGCAATGTCTGCAGAAATTCGCTTAATACTTTTTCTGCTTCTTCTATGTTCTCTTCATAAGCTATGCTGACATCCACAATTGCAATGCTATTGTGAATGGAAAAGTTGGTTACCTCGGCAATATTCCCATTTGGAAGGATATGCAGCTCTCCTGTCCAGCTTTTAATCTTGGTTGTACGCAGTCCAATTTCTTCAACAAAACCTTCTGCACTGCCCACCCGTACATAATCACCGACAGAGAACTGATCTTCAAATATAATGAAGAACCCCGTGATGATATCACGAACAAGGTTCTGCGCTCCAAAACCGACTGCCAGTCCGACGATTCCGGCACCGGCTATAAGAGCCCCTATTTCAACCCCCAAGTTGGTTAAAATCATAGTGATTGCTATGAAATAAACAACATAGGTTAATACATTTTCCAAAAGTTTACTTAATGTGGCTTCGCGTCTCTCTGTTATTTTAAAGGGAGATCGCGATCGGGCCCTGAATATATTCCTGATAATTGATTTTCCTACTTTAAGGATGACAGCCGTCAATATTATGATTAAAAGAATCTTTACAGCACCAATACCTATAGTGATCCATAAATCATCGCTGATTAAACGGTCCCAGAATCCCTTCGCTGCTTCCTTTGTGTTCTCAACCGTTTTTCCTACCTCTGCCTTGGCATTTCCATTATTCGCTGCACTCATAAGAATCTCACTCCTATAAAGCTCTCTGAAAATATATTTCATTGTATCAAGTTTATCCTTATTTGAATAGCGCCAAGCAAACTATTAGAAAATTGTTTAAAAAGTCTTAGTTTGTGACAAATACATAATACTATGTATAGATAAGCCTGATTTTCCGTATACTGTTAGTACTATTGCAAAGGAGTGGAAGGAATGAATCTGAAAAAGGGTTTTTTTGAGCGGAAATCCGAGCCATACCGAGTGCTGCATGATGATGAAAAAGCAGCTGCCTCGATTTCTGCGGAACTGCTCACTATGCTTCCGGCAGCCACGAGACCCGTAGTAATCGTTTGTATCGGAACAGACCGCTCAACAGGCGATTCCTTAGGACCACTCGTCGGCACCTTTTTAGAAGAGAAAGTAACGGACGGTTTTCATATTTACGGTACGCTGGATGAACCCATCCATGCTGTCAATCTTGAAGAGAAACTTGCTGAAATCAGGGGGAAGCACCTTAATCCATTTATCATCGGTATTGATGCATGCCTCGGACGATTGAAAAGTGTGGGAGCGATCCAGCTTGGAAACGGCCCTGTAAAGCCCGGTGCAGGGGTGAATAAAGAACTTCCGGATGTGGGGGATATCCATATTACAGGCATTGTCAATGTCAGCGGATTCATGGAGTTCTTTGTTCTGCAGAACACCAGATTGAACCTGGTTCTTAAAATGGCCAGAATCATTTCAGAAGGTATTTACCTGGCAAGCAAGACTCAGCCAAGAAAAGAATCGTTTTTCAAAATCAATATAAATGATGAAAAGCAGCAATTGCTTTAAATAAAAAACACACCAGGCATCTCATTGAAGGCTTAGTGTGTTTTTTTATTATATGATATATTCCTGATATCCATAGATGATGGAAACAATCGCAGCCACGACCACTATGCCCGGAAGAAGGTTGGCAACCCGGATTTTGGTTAATCCAATCAGGTTAAGTCCTATTGCAAAGATCATAATCCCTCCGGCAGAAGTCATTTCAACGATGAAAGAGTCCATGACTGCCTGCGGGACAAAGCGGTCTATTTGTGTCGCAAACAGTGCGATGGTTCCTTGATAAAGGAAGACAGGAATAGCAGAGAACATCACACCAATCCCAAGTGTAGTCGTTAAAATAAGGGAAGTGAAGCCGTCAATGATTGCTTTGGTATAAAGAACATCGTGGGCTCCCCTGATTCCGCTGTCCAGCGCACCGATAACAGCCATTGCCCCGATGACAAATATCAATGTGGCTGTCACAAACCCTTGGGAAATGCTTGTTTCACTGTTTGCCCCAAGCTTCTTCTCCAGCCAGTTCCCTAATGAGTTCAACTTTTCGTCAAGTCCCATCCACTCGCCAATTACTGCACCTAAAACCAGGCTTATAATCACGATAAGAAAGTTTTCACTTTTCATCCCCATCTGCAGCCCGAGTACCATGACAGCCAGGCCAATCGCATACATGACCGTTCCTTTCATGTTCTCAGGTATGCGGTGGAGCAGCTTTCCGAGCAAAGTGCCGATGATGATACATACTCCATTTACAATTGTTCCTAATAGCACCATGAGACGTTCTCCTTTTTCGCTTATCGAAATACTTTCTACTAAAATAGCACTTTTCACCTGACTTGCCTACTATTTTTTTACAATCAGGAGAAAAGAATTATAACACCTTTATGGACAGGCAGAAGACTGAAAATCCTTTTAAATAAAAAAAGAACTAACACACCCAGTGTGTTCAGTTCAAATGGTCATGCTTATTTATCTTCCATATGGCTAAGCAATTCCAGGATACGATTTAGATCTTCTTGAGAGAAGAATTCAAATTCGATCTTTCCTTTTTTCTTGGACTGCTTGATTGAAACGGTGGTACCGAATCTTTCCCGTAAAAGAGTTTCCTGCTCCTTAAGGAACACGTCTTTCTTTTCCAGTTTCTTTGTTTCACGTGAAACATTTTCGTTTAGTTCGTGTATCAGCTTCTCCAACTGCCTTACATTCAGAGAATCCTTGATAATCTTTTCCACGACGGCCTGGAGTTTTTCTTTTTTCCTTAAACCAAGCAGGGCACGCCCATGACCCATCGTGATTTTATCATCAATGATCAGCTGTTGTATTTGCGGCGGAAGAGAGAGAAGGCGTATATGGTTTGCGATATGCGGTCTGCTTTTACCAAGCCGCTTCGCCAGCTGTTCCTGGGTCAAATCAAGCTTATCCATCAATAACTGATATGCATTGCCTTCTTCAATAGGGGAAAGGTCCTCACGCTGAAGATTTTCCAGTACAGCAAGCTCCATCATTTGTTTATCTGTCAATTCCCTGACCACAACCGGAACCTTATCAAGCTTAGCGGCTTTGGCAGCTCTATACCTTCTTTCCCCTACAACAATCTCATAACCTTTTATGCTTTTTCTCGCAATGATTGGCTGAAGAATTCCATGTTCTTTGATCGATGCCTTTAATTCTTCAATTGCTTCAGGTTCAAAAACTTTCCGCGGCTGATATGGATTCGGCCTTAATTCTTTCAAACTTATTTCCTGAACCGCTTCTTCTTTTGCATCAACATTGTTAAATAACGCATTGATTCCTTTACCTAGTCCTTTAGCCATTCGCAGCCACTTCCTTTGCTAGATCTAGATAAACTTCTGCACCCCTGGATTTCGCATCATAAATGATGATAGGTTCTCCATGACTTGGTGCTTCGCTTAACCGAATGTTTCGAGGAACAATGGTACGATATACTTTATCCTGAAAATACTTCTTAACTTCTTCGATTACCTGGATTCCAAGATTGGTACGGGCATCAAGCATCGTGAGCAGGACTCCGTCGATCGCCAGGTCATGATTAAGATGCTTTTGGACCAGTCTGACAGTGCTCAAAAGCTGGCTGAGTCCTTCGAGTGCATAATACTCGCACTGAACCGGGATGATCACAGCATCAGAAGCTGTCAAAGCGTTAATGGTCAATAATCCGAGAGAAGGAGGACAGTCAATAATGATATAATCATAATCATCTTTTACTTTTTCAAGTGCTCTTTTTAAGCGTACCTCTCTGGAAATGGTCGGTACAAGCTCAATTTCTGCACCTGCCAATGAGATGGTAGCCGGAACAGCATATAAACGTTCTACAGTAGTTGGTTTTACAAGATCCTTGACTTCGGCATCATCTACTAAAACATCATATATACATTCCTGGACATCGCCTTTCTCAATACCCACACCGCTTGTGGCATTTCCTTGCGGGTCAATGTCGACAAGCAGCACTTTCTTCCCTATGTATGCTAAACATGCTCCCAAATTTACGGAGGTTGTTGTTTTTCCTACTCCGCCCTTTTGGTTGGTAATGGCAATTATTCTACCCAAGGTTTTCACCTGCCCTTTGAACTTCCAATTCTATTAAGTGAATGATTGAACTAATTTTATTGTCTACCTTCTATTCTATCAAAATTCAGGAATAGTTTGTCTTTCATTTCAAAAAAATTCTATTTCCAATTATTTTGGGTATGCGCATACAAAAAGTGAGAAACCAATAACACGTTTCTCACTGAATATATTTATTAGCATAATAGGAATCTATAAAAATAGCAGGTTAAAATTTATTTTTTCTTGGGAATACGAATTGTGAATTGGTAGTATTCTTCATGTTCCTCTTCTTCGGAATCCAGATTGATCCCGCTGTCAGAAACCATGGATAGGGATTGACGGATGGTATTGACCGCTATCCGCATATCTTTACTGAAGGCACGCCGTTTCGGCTTCGGTTTTTCTTCACCCTCAGAGAGCATTTTATCCACTCTGTCTTCTGTTTGTTTAACGTTAAGATTTTTCTCGATGACTTCCTGAAGCAACGTTATTTGCTTTTCAGGCTTCTTTAATGGAATAAGTGCTCTTGCGTGTCTTTCGGTGATCTGTTTGGCCAGGATGGCTTCCTGTACTTCTTCTGGAAGCTTTAAGAGCCGGAGCTTGTTGGCAACGGTTGATTGGCCTTTACCAAGGCGCTGTGCAAGTGCTTCTTGCGTAAGATTATGAAGTTCAAGCAGCTTTCCGTAAGCAATCGCCTCTTCAATGGGCGACAGCTCTTCCCTTTGCAGGTTCTCTATTAATGCCACAGAAGCTGTTTCTGTGTCTGTCATATTTTTTATGATTGCAGGTACGGTTTCCCATCCAAGCAATGACACAGCCCGGAAACGGCGTTCCCCTGCAATGATCTCATACTGGTTCTCTCCGCTTTCACGCAGGACGATAGGTTGTATGATCCCATGAGTATGAATTGTTCTAGATAGTTCTTCAATCTTCTCTTCGTTAAAGATAGTTCTTGGTTGGAAACGGTTTGGGACAATTTGTGAGATGGGGATATTTTTTACTTCATCTCTATCGCTTACATCATTTGCAGCTGATTCGACTTCCTGATCATTCCCCTGATCTTTTTCTCCCAAGCCAAAAAAACGAGAGAAAGGATGCTTCATCTTCCTACACCACCTTTAAGGAACTCCCTTATTTACTATTCTCTATCATATGACAAGTTCCTGCAATCACTTTGACATTTAAATACATATTAATCGACAGGTTTTTTTACTTCGATAAGGTAACAATTGAGTATAACGTGATTTCCGCTACAGGCGGCCGACTCCGCGGGGCGGGCGTTGAGCCTCCTCGGCTGCGCCTGCGGGGTCTCACCTGTCCCGCTTTTCCCGCAGGAGGTCGGCCACCTTTCGCTCCAATCAACCTGGGAGCTAAGGAAAAAAATATTATATATTCAGGTAAGAACCTTGTTCAAAGTATCCTTTTCGTAATGATTTAATCAAATAATTAGCAGGAACTGGCTGCTGAATATAGATTTCAGGTTGTTACTCTAATGGAAGCTTGTTCGGTGTTCCCGGTTTTCGTGGGTATTTCTTAGGTGTCGGCTTCTCTTTTTGAATAACAATGATGTTTCTTTCACTTTCTTCAATAGGAAGTTGAAAAGAATGAACCTCTTTCAGTTCTCCTCCTAATGTCGTGATGGCTTTCTTTGCGATATTCATTTCATCGGAAGCACTGGCTGCCTTCATTGCAGCAAATGTACCATTTTTCTTTACTAATGGAAGACATAATTCGCTTAAGACCGACATTCTTGCTACAGCTCTTGCGGTAACAAGGTCATATTGTTCCCGATGTTCGGGTTTTCGGGCGAATGTCTCGGCACGGTCATGATAAAAATGAGTGCCATCCAATCCTAACTTATCAGATAAATGATTTAGGAATGTAATTCGCTTGTTTAATGAATCAACAATGCTCACCTCGATTTGAGGGAAGCAGATCTTCAGAGGGATGCTTGGAAAGCCTGCACCTGCCCCAACATCACATACGCGGATTTCACGGTTGAAATCCAGGTAAAAGGATGCTGTGATTGAATCATAAAAGTGCTTAAGGTACACTTCTTCTTTATCTGTGATGGCAGTCAAGTTCATTTTGTTGTTCCATTCAACAAGAGTCTCATAGTACTCCTCGAACTGGGCCAATTGATGTGAAGTCAAATTGATGCCCTTTTCGCTCAACATCTCTGTAAACTGGGTAATGTTCATTGGTTCAATCCTTCCTATAAAGCGCTATTGAAAAGGTTGGTTGATTTCCGTTACAGGATGGACGACTCCGCGGGGCGGGCGGTGAGCCTCCTCGGCTGCGCCTGCGGGGTCTCACCTGTCCCGCTGCTCCCGCAGGAGGTCGCTCATCCTTCCACTCCAATCAACCTGCGTAACAAAGCAGGTTTAAATGATGAATTAAGCTCTTCTTATAAAACTTTTTCATAAAAGCACCAACCCTAATCAAAGAACAGCACTTGAGCCTATATATATCTATTTTTACTCAGCAGATACCTTGGCGATTTTTCCTTGTTCGATGTACACTAGCAAAATTGAAACGTCAGCAGGATTCACTCCTGAGATCCTTGATGCTTGAGCTAATGATAAAGGACGGACTTCTTTCAGTTTCTGCCTCGCTTCTGAAGCCAAACCGTTAATGGCATCATAGTCGATAAGATCAGGAATCTTCTTGTTTTCCATCTTCTTCATCTTGTCTACCTGCTGCAGTGACTTTTCGATGTAGCCTTCGTATTTGATTTGAATTTCAACTTGTTCTTCAATGTCTTCCGTAAGAGGCTCTTCTCTTGGAACTAACATTTTGATATGGCTGTAGTTCATTTCCGGACGGCGAAGGAGGTCGGATGCCAGTATACCGTCTTTCAGTTCGCTTCCGCCCGCTTCTTTGATTACATTTTGTGTCTCTTCATTCGGTTTCAGCCTGATTGACTGCAGGCGCTCTTTTTCTTCTTCAATCAATGCCTTTTTCGTTAAGAAGCGCTCATAACGGTCTTCTGAGATCAGCCCGATTTCATGGCCGATGTCGGTAAGGCGAAGATCGGCATTATCATGGCGGAGAAGCAGACGATATTCTGCACGTGAAGTCAGAAGGCGGTAAGGTTCATTCGTTCCCTTTGTGACCAGGTCATCGATTAAGACGCCGATGTAAGCATCAGAACGATCTAAGATGACTTCATCTTTATCCAATGCTCGGCAGGCAGCGTTGATTCCGGCCATCAATCCTTGTCCGGCAGCTTCTTCATAACCGGAAGTACCATTGATTTGTCCGGCAGTATAAAGATTTTTAATTTTTTTCGTTTCCAATGTCGGCCACAGCTGGGTCGGCACGATGGAATCATACTCAATGGCATATCCGGCTCTCATTAGCTGAGCTTTCTCAAGGCCCGGGATAGTAGCAAGGATTCTCATCTGCACATCTTCAGGAAGGCTCGTTGATAACCCTTGTACATAGACCTCTTGAGTGTGCTTCCCTTCAGGCTCCAGGAAGATCTGATGCCTTGGTTTATCATGGAAACGAACAACTTTATCTTCTATAGAAGGACAATAACGCGGACCGGTGCCTTTGATCATTCCTGAGTACATAGGAGAACGGCTTAAATTATCATCAATCAGCTGGTGTGTTTCAGCATTCGTATAAGTTAACCAGCAAGGCAGCTGATCGGTAATATACTTGGTTGTTTCATAACTGAATGCGCGGGGAACTTCATCACCAGGCTGGATTTCCGTTTTTGAATAATCAATGGTTTTGCTGTTAACCCTTGGCGGTGTACCCGTTTTGAATCTGACCATATCAAAACCAAGCTCCTGCAAGTGCTCTGACAGCTTGATGGATGGCTGCTGATTGTTCGGGCCGCTTGAGTATTTCAAATCTCCAAGAATGATTTCACCTCGAAGGAATGTTCCTGTCGTAATGACGACTGTTTTTGCGCGGTAGCTTGCTCCTGTTTGAGTCACAACCCCTTTACATTCGTCATCTTCAATGATGAGGCTTTCCACCATTCCCTGTAAAAGTGTCATATTGGGTTCGTTCTCGATTGTCTTTTTCATTTCATGCTGATAGGCAAACTTGTCTGCCTGTGCTCTTAATGCCCTGACGGCTGGGCCTTTTCCTGTATTCAACATACGCATTTGGATATGGGTCTTATCAATATTTCTGCCCATTTCTCCTCCAAGTGCATCAATCTCCCTGACGACGATTCCTTTTGCGGGTCCGCCGACGGAAGGATTACACGGCATGAATGCAACCATGTCGAGATTGATGGTGACCATCAGGGTTTTTGCACCCATTCTCGCGGCTGCCAATCCTGCTTCTACTCCAGCATGGCCTGCACCGATAACGATGACATCAAATTGTCCTGCTTCATATTGCATCGTTTTATGTTTCCTCCTTACTAATGGTGTTTCTTATATTTGAATAAGTACTTTCGACGAAACTGTATCACTTTCCTAAACAGAATTGAGAGAAGAGTTGATCGATCAAGCTCTCGTGTACACTATCTCCTATGATTTCACCGAGCAGTTCCCAAGTTCGTGTCAGATCAATTTGGGCAATATCAATCGGAGTTCCCATTTCTACTCCATTAATGGCTTCATCAATGGCTGCATGAGCTTGATTCAGCAAAGCAATATGGCGGCTGTTGGATACATAGGTCATATCCCCCGCTTCAATCGACCCTGCAAAGAATAATGAAGAAATAGCTTCTTCCAGCTCATCAATTCCTTGTTCCTCCAGTAGGGACGTTGTCACAATGGCATGTTCAGATGCCAATTCTTTCACCCTGTCCATATCTATTTTTTGAGGCAGATCGGTTTTATTAACAATAACAATGACATCCATGCCTTCAACTGCTTTAAACAGCTGTTCATCTTCATGAGTGAACTCATCTGAATAATTAAGGACAAGCAGGATTAAATCGGCTTCTTTAAGAACTTGTCTGGACCGTTCGACACCAATTCTTTCTACAATATCTTCCGTCTCCCTGATACCTGCTGTATCGACGAGCCTGAGTGGAACCCCACGTACATTTACATACTCTTCAATGACATCACGCGTAGTACCCGGGATATCTGTGACGATTGCCTTGTTTTCATGGACCAGACTATTGAGAAGTGAAGACTTCCCAACATTGGGCCTCCCGATAATAACCGTTGAAAGTCCTTCTCTTAAAATTTTGCCCTGTTCCGAGGTACGAAGGAGCTTTTCAATCTCATCGCGAACATATTTAGATTTCTCAAGCAGGACTCCATGCGTCATCTCTTCGACATCATCATATTCAGGATAGTCGATGTTCACTTCCACATGGGCAAGTGTTTCAAGAATTTCCTGGCGCAGCTTCCGGATCAATTTCGATAAGCGGCCCTCCATCTGGTTCAGAGCGACATTCATTGCCCGGTCTGTTTTCGCCCTGATCAAATCCATGACAGCTTCTGCTTGAGACAGATCGACTCTTCCATTTAGGAAGGCTCTCTTCGTAAACTCACCCGGCTCTGCCAAACGGGCTCCATATTTCAGGACAAGCTGCAACACTTTGTTGACAGAGACCAATCCGCCGTGGCAGTTAATTTCAATGATATCTTCCCGAGTAAAGGTTTTTGGGCCTTTCATGACTGACATCATGACTTCCTCTACGATATCTCCCGTAGATGGATCGACGATATGTCCGTAGTTAATTGTATGCGAAGCGAAATCATGGACAGAATTCCCCTTAATTCCTTTAAAGACTCTGTCAGCTATATCGAAGGCTTCATCTCCGCTCAGCCGGACAATTGCAATCGCTCCTTCACCCATTGGGGTAGAAATGGCTGCTACTGTATCAAATTCCATCTCTATCACCTCTTTTCTTACAGTTTAATTTTTTTCGAACACAACAAATGCTCCGGTACGGCTTTTTTAATAAGGTAGCCATTCCGGGAATAAAATATCTATATTATTGAACGATTTATTTATAGGCGTTAAATCCTCTAAATGGTTAGAATATCATAATACCCATCAATGCAAAAGTTTGGGTTCTCATTTATCCACAAAGACACTTTCCTCATTCTATCATTTTAACTTATCCACATGTGAATAACAATAAAGCGAATCTTTCTTCTGTAACCTATTTTTTTCTTAAAAGGATCGTTGGGATGATTTCCACTCCAGGCGAGTGACTCCGCGGGGCGGGCGGTGAGCCTCCTCGGCTGCGCCTGCGGGGTCTCTCCTGTCCCGCTAATCCCGCAGGAGGTCACTCACCCTCCGTTCCAATCAACACTTTGTTAAAAAAAGTCGGTTTTAAAGATGGGTATCAAAGAGTGTAAGAGGGAATAGTCACGGAAGAAAAAGAATAAATTTTATATAATTTTGTCTTAAGAACAGATATAGACCATTTATTGCGGTGGCAAACTTGGTTTCTAAGTCAATGAGAACTAGATTAACATTGATTCAGCCAGTAAATTATCCTAGATTATTAATTGTAAATAAAAAAATCCAGGCTGATTTCCAGCCTGGATTTTTCTATCTTTTTATCTTTTTGGAGCTATTACGATATAACGGTTCGGTTCAGAGCCTTCTGAGAAAGTATCAACTTTTTTCGATTTCACCAATGCAGAATGGATCACTTTCCGTTCGTAAGACGGCATCGGTTCCAATGACACTTTCCGATTGGTTCGCACCACTTTCTCAGCAAGTCTTTGTGCTAGGTTCGAGAGCGTCTGCTTACGTCTTTCTCGGTAATTTTCAGCATCCAAAACCACTGTAAGAAATTGATCTGAATATCGATTGGCTACAAGACCGGCCAAATGCTGCAGGGAATTCAATGTTTGGCCCCTCTTTCCGATCAGCAGGGCGATTTTTTCGCCTGACAATTGGAATTCAGCATCCCGGCCATCCACTTTCATATCAATTTGAATGTCGATTCCCATCATTTTACTGATAGAGATCAAATAATTCCTTACTTCGTTGAATGGATTGATGATCTTCTTCACAAGAACTTTTGCAGGACGTGATCCAAAAAGACCGAACAGGCCCTTTTTGCCTTCATCCTGCACTTCAATTTCTGCTTCTTCTCTAGTGATGTTCAATTGAGCTAATGCGGATTCCACTGCTTCTTCGACCGATGGACCAGTAGCAGTTACTTCTCTCACTTTTTGGCTCCTCCATTTTTGGCAAGTTCTTTCTGTTCTTTAATATCAGGCCCTTTAATGAAGTATGTTTGAGCAATCATGAATAGGTTACCCACTACCCAGTATAAAGAAAGAGCTGCTGGGAAGTTGATCGCAAAGATGATGATCATGACCGGCATGATATAAAGCATCATCGCCATCTGCGGGTTTTGATTCGCTGTACCAGCCATCATCAATTTCTGCTGGATGAATGTAGTCGCACCAGCGATCAACGGCAGCAGATAAAACGGATCCGGCTGGCCAAGGTCAAACCAAAGGAACGTATGATTCTTGATTTCCTCAGTACGGCTGATGGCATGGTAAAAACCGATTAGGATCGGCATCTGAACGATCAAAGGAAAACATCCAGCCAAAGGATTGACACCGTGCTTTTGGAAAAGTCCCATTGTTTCCTGCTGTAACTTTTGCTGTGTCTGTGCATCTTTTGAGCTGTATTTTTCACGAAGTTTTTGCATTTCAGGCTGAAGTGCCTGCATAGCTTTTGAATTTTTCGTCTGCTTGATCATCAATGGCAGAATAGCCAGACGGATGATCAATGTAACCAGGATAATTCCCAATCCATAATTCCCGCCAAAAAATTCCGAAACTTTGGTAATTAATAATGATAAAGGATAGACAATGTACTCATTCCAAAAACCCGTGCTATCCGCCGTAATCGGTTGGTTGTATTGCGTACATCCTGACAGGAATGCTGCAAGTCCAATCAAGACCAGCACAGCTAATAATCTTTTTTTCACCCTCTGCTTCCTCCTGTATATCTGTTTTGTTTGGACAATCTGGCTTGTCCCTCTAAAATTCCGATTATCTGGATTTCAATTACCGGAAATCGTGCAAACACAGAGATATTGTAACATCTTTTACTGTTCCTATGCTGTAGAAACTTGTCTAAGTTCTTACGATTTTCCTATCTCTTTTTGTCGGGCTGTGCTTGCTGACTGACTTTTAAAGCCTTGCTTTTCTTCAAAACATGGATCAAACTTTTCTTGATTTCATGGAAATCCATATCGGCCGCCGGTTTCCTGGCGATAATAACGTAATCATAGTCATTTTTCACTTCATCTTTCAATTCAAGGAAAACCTGTCTTATATATCGCTTGATCTGATTACGGACGACAGCGTTTCCAATTTTCTTGCTGACAGAAAGACCTATCCGGAAGAATGGCTGGTCTTCTTTTTTCAGTCTGTAAACAACAAACTGTCTGTTAGCAATCGAGGTCCCCTTCTTGAAAACCTCTTGAAACTCAGTATTCTTTTTTACTCGTTGTTCTTTTCGCATTTACCCACCTGCTATTTTAAAAGTAAGCCTGTTACCTGTTTTCTCTATTATAGAAAGTTTTATACTTCGGCTGGTCTCCAAGGGGGCTCCCTTAAATGGATAGAAGCTTTTTTTCTCTACAATAATTGAAAAAAGACCACTGATAAATTCAGTGGCCTAGGCAGATAATACTTTTCTTCCTTTTTGACGACGGCGAGCTAGAACCTTACGTCCGTTTTTAGAGCTCATACGTGCACGGAAACCGTGGTTTTTGCTTCTTTTACGAGAATTTGGTTGAAACGTTCTTTTCATATATGACACCTCCCTAAAGGAATGGATAAAATTATAGGTTTAAGACAGTCTTTTCAATTATAAAGAGAGGGACAATAAATGTCAATACCACCTCTTTTTAATTTTGGCAAGAAAGTTATCCAGAAATTATGATTGTGAATTTCGGATTTCCGCTTCCATCAACCTTTAGATCTCACTAACGTTTTAATTTTATCAAAAATTAAAGCATAGTTAACTCAAATCATAAATTTACCATCTTTCTTTCCTGCCTCTTTTTTAATTCCCTATTAAATTTCTCTGTCACTCTTCATGCATTTTGGCTGCAGACTTAAAATTTACCCGACTGGATCTCCAGCAAAATATTCTTCTTTTAAAAAATGTACATTTCCTATAAAAAATCGGGCTCCACACCCCTTGTGGATATTTTTCGACACGAAAATAAACTATCCACAGCACATATTGACACCTTTTTCACAAATAAATACCCTGTGGAAAAGTTTTTTCAACAAGAAAAGGGTATTGTGGATAAACTTTAAAAGTCATTGCAACCGTAAGGATATTCTGATATGATTATTGTGTTTTCACTCTGAATTACTATTGTTGGCAAAATACGTTATCCACAATTGGTGGATAACTTGTGGATAGTTTATACAGAGCCTTTGTAAAAGGTTGTCCACAAAAGGTGGATATTGTCGAATAACCGTTTTTCTTCCTTATTATATATTTTTCCACATTCATAGTTTTGTATTTTTATGAATCACAAACAATCACTAGAGAGTCAGGTTGTACAAATGCTGTACATACTCTTAGAGGAAAAGGAGGGGACCAGT
>NZ_CP185378.1:0-14030 GCF_049177075.1 Bacillus salacetis
CTCTTACATCGTTTATTGTGCTGGTGAAAAACCCTAATGATCCATCTGCTTTTGTTGAATCAATATCCGTTTTTTGTTCTTGCTGGATATTCCATAAGTTTTTGCCGATTCTATTATGATAATCCAATACATTGGTGAAGATGGCAGTAAGAAATTCACCTTGCAAACTTTCTTCCTTCGTTTTAGATAAATTGCTTTTTTCCAGGCTATAATTCCAATTTTTAATGAGCTGCCACTTATTTTCAAAATTTGAAATGTCAGCTATTGAATAGCTCTCTAATTGTTCTTTTAAAAGCTTTTTATTAAAAATACTCTCTCTTACACTACTCACGCTTATCCCACCTTTTTGCCTCTTATAGTTATTATAACAATTACTTCCACTTGTTATTGTTAAAACAGTTTGAGGATGACATTTTGCATTGCTGTATATAAGTTCTATATTAAAACAGTAATATATATATATGGCAATGCAATGCATTGCAGTGGTATTACCTAAGTGATACTGGGGGGAGAAGAAGGGTAAATACAATAGAACTCTCCAGGGATAACTATTGTGTAGGCCAAATTAAAAAGGAGAGAAAAACTTGTGCCCGCGCAAGTTTTTCTCTCCTTTTAATTTGGCTGCTATTCTTTGTTTTCTGTATCGGATTCTGTTAGTTCAGTAGATGGATGTTGTTTTTCTTTATTTGAGTTCTTTTCTTTAGCCTTTTTCTGGAGATAAGCCTGGTGTTGCTCTTCGGTCACTTCCCAGCAAAAAGCTTTCTTACCAACGCTTTTAGCGTGAATTCTTTGTCCTTTAACGGTAATAAATGGTCTGCAAATCTTCATAATTTATTCCACTCCTAGTTATGTTTCTCTTGCAGAGAGCAACTAGCTGTGGTAAATTTTTTATAAGTTTAATCGACTATGATTGTCTGTGTTTGGTCACGCGGGCAATATTTTTAAGTTATTTTTCACACCGTAGGTTGTCCTCTGCAAGGACACTTGCGGTCTTTTTTTTGTCCTTTTTTCACGAAACCTCTCCTTTCTAAAATAATACATCCGGTTCAAAATATATAAGGAGAGGAAAAAGAGATCCGTTCCATATATGTTCTCAGACTATGTATAGTTAGTAAGTAATTATTATATTAGTCTATATTTTTTACCTTGTCAAGGGGTAAAAAATGTAAAATAACGAAAATTATGCGACATCATACGACAATATACGACAGGAATAATCTCATCAATATTTTAATCTCTTAATATAAAATTAAATAAGAATAATTAACACAATATATGGTGTTGTTTATATCGACTTTTATACTATATATTGTAATTCAGTTGGATGTTAATTTTCAAGTGGAGTATTTAAAGACAAAATTTTTATAAGAATTTAAGGAGAACAGTGGATAAAAGAGGAATTTTTATAAAGGGAATCACTTTTACTCTATGATTTTCGGCTGATTTCTTGTAACATTAAAAGAAGAATATTCCACAATAAATTGAAGCTAATAGAATACATAAAGTAAAAAAAAACAAAAAAAATAGGCCAAGGTTTAGCCGACCTTGGCCGTTTTCTAGAGAGTGAGATCTCCAGAAGAGTGTTTTAGCCGAACACCCTAAAAATTAAACTGATACTGTAAGTATATCACGCTTTTAAAATTATATTCAATTGAAATCTATATTTTATTTGTTTTTGATATAAAATATAAAACTCCCTAAAAACATCTCACTCTCTGAAAAGACTAGGCTTCTTATTTTCGGGGTGAGGTGTTTTTTGTGCTAACTGTAAGAGATAAACAATTTAGAGATGAGTTTAGTTTAAGTAGTATTCTAATTAGAAACTTCGGGGAAAGAATGCCTGCACTTGAATTTTATAAGTTCTTGTTTCGGGAATACATCGAAGATGTAAAAGCATATGGGTTCTTAAGTGATGAAAGATTAAATTTTTCTAGTTGCTTACCATTTCAAACACCGGAAGAGGCCAAGAGGTTAGAAATTTTTGCGTCTCACTTTTCAATTAGCCTTTATTACAAGCAAACCAGCAGACTTAAAGAGAATATCCGGTATATGGTTGCGATTCCTTTTGATATTGATTGGGGTAAAAAGGGCATACAGGCTACAGCAAGTGAGGTTTGGCAATGGATATATAAAAATACCGGACTAGAAATCTCGGCACTTTGGGGAAGTAAAACTCGATGGTGCTATCACGGAGTGCTTCGTATTGAAGTAATGGTAGGGACTCCTAAATCAATTCATTTGTTAGAATGGGTCGCCAAGGAGTTGGCTAAGGCAATTAATGCTGATGTTGGTGGAACAAACTCGAATCAGTGGCTTAGAATTGGATCTGGTTCGAAATTTGAGAAGTATAGTGACAAAGTTTATAACATAGATGAGCTAAAAAAGTTTTTACCTGGTGAAGATGATCTGCAACGCCGTCAGAAAGCTAAAACTCTAGGTGTTACGTCTTTGGAAAAGTATCGTGTTGAGAACCATCCAGCTATTGAAAAACTATTATCCGGTAACATCGTGAGTTGGAGGAATCACGCCTGCTTCACTGCTGCATTAATGCTAAAGGTACTGGGATACTCACAAGATGAAGCTTATGAGCGTTTAAGTGGTGACTGGTTTAAAAACGTCAACGGTACTGGTTGGGATAAACCATTTCGGATTTCTGAGGTTAAATCAAGCGTTAAATCAGCTTTTAGTGGTAAATACAAGGCTCCATCGAAAGAATGGATATATAACGTCACAGAAGAAGAATTTCCATACAATCTTGTATACGTTCGAACTAAATACAAAAAGGCGGACGAAGTTCGCGTTGCGATCGTCAATTACCTGCGTGAAAATGGTGATATAACGGCAAAGCAAGAAGAGTTAGCTGAATACATAGAAATGCCATATAGAAGTGTTCAAAAAGAGCTCAAATGGCTTAAAGATAATGAAATCATTGAATATAAAGCAGCTAGAGGGCGACATTCAAAAGGAACAACTTTTAAACTCCGTAAAAACGATGTATTTAATCAAAATAATGTTGTTGTTGAAGTTGATTTTGATTATAAAGAACTAGAAGAAGATATGGGGTAAAAGGATTTTTAAATACGCAAATTTCTATACAGTAGGGGACTCCTGTTTGGGTGTCTCCTTTGTGACATAAGATGGATCGGTAGACAATTAAGCTGATACATTATAGAGGCATTTGTGTTCTAGTTTTTAAATACGCAAATTTCTATACAGTAGGGGTTTGGGTTTTGTTCCCTTAGACGGTCCGGGATTGACAAGTTCTTCTTGTATATCACATACATTTCTAGTTGACGTAACATCCAATGTAGGCAGTCCTCGAGGGATCCTTTTTCAGTATTTATAGGGGTTAGGTCCTCCTGGGGGATTTATGGCTTTTTGTATGCTCTATACATCGTTGATATAGCAATGTTTTAGCAACAAAACTGAGATTGCGAAATTAATAATTATACAGTTCTTTATTAAGAGGATGAGGACGTATTCCTTGAGGCTTTCGCAGGTGTCGAAGACCCTGCGGAAACGTAGAGGACCAGCAAGCGTAGCGCGCTAGTCTTTAGCTCGCTTGGTGTATTTTTGCTTTTTTTCTTAAAAGAATTGAAATGATGGTATGCTAAGGGTAAATCAATGCTTTGAAGGAGGATTTTGTGTAATGAAAAATTCCAAAGAGATAACGGAAAGATTATTGAACTTGCGTAGTGGAATTGACAGTGTTTTAAAGTCTGTTGATTATGAATCGCAGAATGTGGTTTTGGAGAATCGTCAAGATCCAGATGAGTATTTCACTAGGAATCAGGCTCAATCTTTATTAAACCGATTAAAGGATATTAATGATGATATGCAATATTTGGCTAAACCGATAATAGAAGAAGGAGTGTTGTCGAAGCAATCCAATGGACGGTATGCTATTTCAGGAGGTTCTGAACTCACTTCGGGAAGCCTTGTTGAGGTTTTTGTTTATGATAGGTGGGATGATAGTCATATTTGGGCTAAAACTCGTATTGAGCATACTAATGGGGATTATTACTTCTATGACTTTGAGGAAGTCACCTTAGCCGGCGCAAGAGTTAGAAGAAGATAAACGTGTCCTGAAGAGTAACGGTGTTGGAGTTTCTTTCTTTAATACAAAAGATTAAATCAAAAGAGGTGTGTATAAACACCTCTTTTTTTGTTGGTTTGAAAAGTTATTATTGGCAGCTCATTTAAGGAGCGTGATTGTAGAACAGAACATTGCTCGAAACGTATGCAACGAGGAAAGCTTTTGAAATATGGTTTATTTATTTATTTTGAAGAAGGTAGCTTTTTTATTTAGTGCTTCTTGCAGTAATTTGGTTTTCTTTTCAGCTATTGATTTATCGCTTTCAAATTCAACAGCAAATTGTTCTTTAGAGAAGACTTCATAGAGGTTAGGGTAGATCTGTTTTGTGTTTAATTCAACAAAATAGCCTGGGGTCATAATTCGTTCTTCGATGTATTCAGTTACATCGATAAGTGGTTTACCAAGCAATTCATCAGCTCTATGATTGACTTTAACCGAGGTATCTGGAAAGTGAGTGAAGATGTGTTGTTGACCCTTTACTACCAAAGATTCCAGCGTTTTAATGGAATTCAGAATATACTCATATGTTTTATCACATATATCTTCAAAGACATTTAAAAGGCCGTGATAATTTTTCATTATGAGTATATGCTCTTTAATATAACTAAATAAGCTTAAGAAGTCATTATAACTTTGTTTCCCCACTGCAAAGCTAGTTAGGTGATATTCTTTTTTAAATTCTTCTGACCAAAAACATCGAATCCAGTCAATGTAGCTGTTTATCAGTTGTTGGATGTCTTCGCTGTTTTTTATTTCCTCGATCTCTTTATAAAGTTCAAGAAAATTTTTTTCTTTTTCAAAGTATTTATAGGTATGTGCTTTGTTATCATAACCGATAAAAAATGTATGTAGATCATCCTTTTTAACTTCTTGGATAGGGAATCTGTGGTCGTTTGGTTTAGGTCTAACTTTCCCTTGTTTATGTGTAATTATATAAAATCCTCCACCCAATCTTTCTACTTCGACACTTAATAGTTTTCCTTTGAAGCCCAACGGGCGAATTGTTTTATCTTCAAAAACTGGAATCTCAATCTCCCCTCGGTTTAATCGCTCGTTGCTATGATCAATTCTCATATCTTCTTCAGTGAAAAATGTTTTTGCTTTCATATTTGGTTCAATTGATAAATCTTTTTTTATAATTTTAAAAGGTCGCTTAGGTTTGTATGTTAATAGTTTTTCGAAATTCATTATATTCCCCTCTCTTTCTTCAGCTGTAAATATATCGATTTTTCATCCCAAAATACAAAAAACGAGTTATATTTTTTAGGAATTTAAGGTTGTTTAAATTTATTGATTCCTTGGAATTAATGAAGCTTTTCCGTTAGGAAAAGTATCAATTTCAATCCTTGGATTGAAAAAATAAATGAAAGGCGGTTTGCTTAAATGAGCATAGTGCTACAAGAACCACGTGTAAACGTAATAAAGAGAAGGATGGACGATGGATAGTTGGGATGAAAAAACTAAAAACAAGGAGAGTAAATAAAAGATGAATTGATGATTTCTTGTGAAAAATGTATCTACTTTGAATAAGGCCAATGTTGCAGCGTTAAATATGGGTTAACAGCCCGCTATGCCGTTCCTAAGTCCCAAGTTGGAGGATATGGATCAGTCACGGTTTCAAAAGGAAATGACTGACGGCCTGTGTATGGAAACATATGTAGGGCACGAATGTAATAGGGGCATTCGTGTGCGTGGGTATAACTGCGTCCGTAACACGTGAAGTGCATATGCGGATATACTTCAATGTAATCTGGAATCGCCAGATTACATTGAAGTATATCCGGATTGTAAGATACATTTCACGGGTCAAAGCGCTGGATAATGGGATTATACAAAGTCAGATGCTGTTCTGGAACGAATGTTATGAGAAGGATTTCGTCTAGAGACGAAATCATCGATATAACGTGAGTGGAAGGACAGCATCTGCTTCGTGCAGTTTCCCTCCTCAACGGAGTTGGAGGGAAACTGCAGAAGAATACAGTTGCTTTAGTATTCTTCAATTTTTGCTTAGATAGTGTTATGCCCTATTGCTTACTGCCTGTTGGTTTTGATTTTGAAACGAAAAGGCGAAGCTTTCGTTTCAAAGAAAAACCTTACAGGCAGTTAGCACGCAATTTTTGGTCTGTTCGTTTTTTAGGGGTGGTGATTATCTGTGGGGAAAAGAAGAAAAAAGCAAAATAAGAGCAAAAAGAACAACTTGGAAATTGCTAAAGGAAATGTGCTGGCAGCTTTCAGGGAAGCGAAAAAAGCTGGTATTACTGTAAACAAAGAAAATATGAGAGAAAGCGCTTATGAATCTTATCAAAAATCTATGATTACAATGTTAAACGATCTAGCAGGGATACAAGGGGTAGACTCAAAAAGACTTTTACCGAAGTATATGAACGGAAAGAGCTGGGACGAGTATTTTGAACATCTGTCAAATCGTTATGAATCTGGCAGCCTATCAGCTGGACAAATACAAAGACGGGTTCACGCGTTGGAGGCTTTTAGGCATTTCGTTAATGAAACCAATGTGTGTGGAAACACGAAAATTAGAGTGGGGAATAAAGAAGAACGTCTTAATTACTTGAAGTTTCGGGGAGTTGTCAGATCTAAAGACGAAATTACAGCAATAAAGCCTTCAAATGAAGAAGTTGCTGAAGTTCACTCAAATATTAATACTCGTACAGAAAGTGGCCGATTGGCCCAGACGATCAATAAACTACAGTTTTACACTGGGGCCCGAATAAAATCTGTATTTAAGTTGGAAGTAAGGGACATTGATTTTGATAAAGGAACAATTAGTTTTAGGAATGATAAAAATAACTTCAGTAGAACTATTCCACTGAATAAAGAAGCTAAGGACTTATTAGAAGATGCTTGTAATGGTAAGAAACCTGGTGCGTTTTTGTTTACAATCAAGGGACGAGACGGGAATGATAAGAAGATAGAGGATGCAGTAAAAGTTATTCAATCGTATACAACTGAAGCTGCGAAAAGTTCTGGGGTCAACCGTGAAAACCGCAGGTTTTCAACGCACTCAAACAGAAAAGGTTATGCTCAAAATTTTTACAGCTCTACCCGGTATATGTCATCAAAACAAATAAAAAAGCTAATTGGAGAGTTTGTGAAAAACCAGGGATCGAATCGCGAACAGATTGTAGCGAGGATGAAAACGGAATTAGATCGGATTAATACATATAGGAAAAAGAGAAACCTAAAAAAGAAAGGATTTAGTCACGAGCAGCTGAGAAGATTGCTCGTATCTTTGCATCTCGGCCATAGTCGATGTGATATCGTTTTATCGTATATCAAACCAGATAAAAAGAGTACGTTTTAAATGCTTGTATTTTGCGAGATTTATCTAAATAAGTATATTGGTATTAAAAAGTGTTTGTAGCAAGCACAGGACCTCTTGTGAGCTTCTAGGGGGACGTTTAACCTTAGGTGCCTGTTCCTCTCATCCCCTGCCCCCCAAAGAGTAACTTTTGCATCAGTGGTGTAGTACTTCATAACATCACTTTCAAGATTTGGAAAGACTAATATTTTTATAGAGTATTGGAAAATGGAGGAGGGGGAGGCTTCAAGTTAACAATACGTTAACTTTTTAGTGTGAATTTATCTTTAGTAGTTCTTATTAATCCTCGCTATCATAATATTTTAGTAATGGTTCACTACACCAAAATAGTTTGTGTGGGGGTTAGTATATGGTAAGAGGGAGTATCGATTCAAAAAGCGAGGCTGCAGCCAGAAGAAATATGGGGAAGAAGCGTTGCTCGAGGTTCAGTGTTTCTACTGATAATGAAACAGAAAAACTACTGAATGCGCTGGCAACATCGTGTGGTTTTTCGAAGTCAGAGATGGTAGATGTAATTGTTAGATCTGCACTACGTTCGAAAACGTATGTACATCAAATCCAAGAAAGATATAACGTTGAAAAACGTTACTGGATTAATCCAATAATAATTAATCAAGGTGGAAAAGAGACAATCACTTACTGACTAAGTTAAGCTTGTCTCTTTTTTTTGTGTTGATCTAAAAACTTCATTGATTCTTTAACCCATTTTTTATCAAAATTGAAGCAGTTTCTACATAATCCGTTTCTTTCGCTCTTGCTTTTTCTGATGTTTTTATCGCAATCTCTACAATGCTTCATTAATTCAACTCCTATTTAACTCTTTTACTACTAATCTTGGACAAAATTAAGGAGTTTTATTCAAATTTCTTTTTGCTAAAATGCCTGACTTTTATTTTTTAGAAAAAGTTTGAGAATCGTTTGGATTGAATCTATTAAATGATAAAATAATTAAGCTAGGTCAACTTCCTCTTGCAAGACTATAAAATAATATTGAGGTTGATGGCATAGTTATGAAAAACTCGAAAGGAAAGGGACAACAGATCGCATCCAAGAAGACTGTTGGACCACAAAAGAAAAAAAGTAAGAAAAAGCAGGAACTGCCTATGGCTGTACAGATTTTTGCAAGCCTGGCTGAAAGCAGCTACAAATTTGCACTGGCTACTTTTATCATCACGCTAACGGTGATGTTGGTTGTATCAACATTGCTGTGGGCTAATGGCATTATCCCTACAACTATGTATATAGCATTGGTGCAATGGTTTTTGGAGCTGTTGCAAAATTTCATTTTGGTTTAACTCACATCTAGCTTAACATTGACATCTTAACTATGATTCGATGAATATGCTCATTTAATAAAGAGGGCTGGTAATCCTTTTTGTTGGTGGATCTAGTGTAATTTGAAGGCTGTAGGAGATGATTAGACAGAGGTCGTGTGAATGCTTTAGAGAGTAGGGCAAGCACTACTCATTCAGTTTATAAAAGAAAAAAGGACCATTGGGTTGGTAAAGCCCGTTGGTCCTTTTTTCTTTTGAACGTTTCTTCCGGTTAAATTGGGTGGAAGGTCGCGATCATTACGATCTTTGTCGTCAAAATTTCGCCTCCTAAAGACCAGATTTTTTGCTTTCCAGGGCTTCGCCTCAGGAAATCAAGATTTTTAAAAAAGTCTTTTAGTGAGGTTGTTTTAAGTACATAGAAAATGAAATTCAAAAGGAATTTTATTTTCGCATCCATCTTAATTATAACACGAATGTTGCCCTTTTATTCAAGGTTCAAATTCAGATATAAGATAATTTTTTGTTCTAAATACCTTCTTTTTTAGTATTAGAAGATAAATTAAGTTTGTGAAACACAAATAGCCCCTTAACGAGTACTCGAGTACCTGCTTAAACAAGGGGTGTATCAACTGTTTTCCTGGCTAGACTACCAGTTTGACAGATGGTCTATATACTGAGGATTTACTGTCCGAAGCGCGCATCTCGCTACCTCTATTTGTGCGGTAAACACTCTCGTATTGTTAGTCCCCCTGTCGATGGTAGGGATTAACTGACTAACGTGGCCTTTCCCACTTATTTGAGCAAAAATTTCGTAGTGATTACCATTGTCGACTTATACGATAAAAAAAGTCGACATCATCATTTATTTCCAACATTCAGAATAATATACATTTCGTTATTTTGCCTTGTATTAAACGTAAAAAAACAGCAAAAACCTCAGTTGTTAAAGAGTTTTTGCTGCTTACTTCTTTTTCGGATTAAATACGATTTTAGCGTTAGGAAACATTGCTCTGGCCGTCTGTTTCAGTTCCTGTTCCGTCATTTTCTTTATTTTAAACGGAGGATTTTCACGTCCTTTCGTCAGTTGTTCGAGTATACGTTTCCTTTTCTCTTTTTCGGTCTCCTTTCGACCTTTTAATTTTTCAACAGAAACCCCTGTTATTTCACTTATTTTTTCATACGACAATAACCCTTTTAGCCGTTCTGCAATTATCTGTCGCTCCTCTTCCCTGATTTCTTTTTCGATTTTTTCGAAAGCATCTGACATACCTTCACCTCCCCTATTTCTTTCTCTAAAATTCTTCAACGACAAATTCAATAAGCTCGAGGTCGTCATCCGTCAGGTTAAACTTCTTCTGGATTTCCTCGTAGGTACTTCCGTTTCTTATATCTGTCGCAGCTTTCTTTAATACTTCTTCATCACTGTATTCAAATTCTTTCTTCATTTCTTTATCCCGTAATGCCTCGAAAACATCTTCTGTAGAACGTGACTGTCGCTGACAATGTTGGTAGCTCGGTGAATTCTGTTGATGTTTCTTCGTGGAGATCTTCGAGGTCTTTCCGTAGAGTTAAATAATCTGTCCGCCTCTTCTGCAACGAGGTCCAAATTGTATTCCGTTCTCTTCTTTTCGCTCATTTCGACTCCTCCTTTTTCATCCAAATAAACGTTTTAGGAGACCTATTTTTGGTGATTTATTCACCTTTTCTTCTTTACTCTCTTGTTCTTTTTTCTCTTCTTTCTGAATGTAATCAACTGCGATATCGAGTTTTTCCTTCAGAAGTTCTCTTTCTCTTCTCTCTTCTTTGTACATTCCTTTTATATCCTCAAATGCAGAAATTATTTTCGCCTGGTTCTCTTCAATAGTATCCAGTTTTTCTCGTGATGATGCATACTCAATTGCCATCGATTTAAACATTCCTACCAGCTGGTCATATTGTTTCTTCATTTGAGCGATATCATCTTGTTTTTTTAGTTCTAATGAGCCAGTATCGCCTGGCGATATGCTTTGTATCGCGTTATTAATATCGCTTTCTATATCGCTTTTTCTTCTTAATTTTTCTTTTTGTTTTTCTGCAATCTCTTTTGCTGCGTGTTCAATCTTATCGCTGGATTTCATTGCTTCCATTGCTCTTAGATCAGCATCTACAAATACCCGGCGATCGCCATTCTTAATAAACTCATAGCCGTTTTCTTCTAAGAGTTGGGCGTATTTCCTGACCGTTGGTTTTGCAATCTTGACTAGCTCTGCTACTTCTTTTGTTGCGTATGCTAACTCTATATCGTTAAAATCGTTTTTCATATCGCTCCACCTCCACCTAATCTATTCGATATTATCTGTTTTTTCTCCTCTTGTGAAGGGCAAGCGATATGCTGAGTGACCTGCGTTCTTTGATTTGCATAGGTTTCAGAAGATAGTAGGGGACTTAAATTTGGCACAACAAAAGAGAGGGATTCAAAGTCTTCCCCCTCTGGTTGCTCAATTGTATTTATATTATTTTGATGGGTTTATAAACAAATCTAAGCTATCGTTGATTAAATCGATATCATCTTGGTTTAGACCAAATGCTCTTCCGACACTTTCATCAATTTCTTTATTTAAATCGACTTCTCTTTTAATAAGATCAGTAATGAATACTTTCTTGCTCTCGTAAAAATCGATCCAGTCATCTTTTTCTTTGAGTGACAATTTTTTATATTGATCAATCTTATTTAACCATTCTTCAACAGTCCATAAGTAAAAGGTTTTAAATGTTGATGGAAGTGAATCGATGTTTAATGAATCCAACAAGATAGTGTTGTACCTCTTGAAAAACTTTGCTTTTTCTCGTTGCAGTTCTAACATATCTTTAACGCTGCTAGATATAGCTTCTTCCTCTTCAGAAGACACTTTTGGTATTGGAAAGAGCTTTAACTCCTTAACCTTAAACTGAGGGAATGTCTTTCTTTGGAATTTATCGAATTTGTTAATGAACCAAAACGTTGTTATGTTAGAATTTAATATTCCTAAAATAAACAGTGGATCCTTTTTAAATTCAAAAACTACCATCGAGTTAATATCATTAAGGAAGTTCTTTTCTAAATAGGCACCGTTAATAGCATATTGTCCTTTAGTTGGGATTTGTCTAATTAGTATTCTGGGTGATGTAAACAATTCTTCTTTTCTTGGAGCAGCTAAGTTTTTACCGTACTTTAACCAATTGTTATTCCATTCAACATAGTAACGACCTACATCTTTCCCTTCGAGATACTTCCAATAAGTTTCATCTATTTTTTCTTTGGTGTGATAAATCCTTTCTTCTTTCATTTCATCAGTTTGTACCGGGGTACCTTTTCCGGTTTCATAGGCCTTTAGACCGGACTTTAGAGTTGAAACAGTGTCTAATATATCACTGTTGGCTCCGATTTTATCCATAACGCTTATTATGTTTCTATTTTTCATTAAAGAAATATTAATGATGCTTTGCTCATCAAGTAAGTCTTTAGGTTCTACTTCGGCTACAATTTCTATTTTTTCATCGATATATTCCCCTAGAGTTACTGTGGTAGGAATAGATTTTTGAAAAATGATAAAACAAGTATCTACACTAGCTTGTGCAAACATCTTATCGTAGATATTAATAATTTTAAGGTTGCCTGTTTTTTCTAAAAGGAATCTTCGCATTTTTTTGAAGGAATCAATAGTCAAACAGGTATTTGGAACAATAAAAGCAAACCATCCTCCATCTTTTAGTAAATGATATGCTCTCTCAATGAATAACAAATATGTATTAGTTTGATATTCTGCCAAATCGTAATGAGTTGAATAGTAGCTTTTTTCTTCTTCTTTGAAGCCTTTATTTCTAGAAAAGACATAAGGTGGGTTACCAATAATGATATCAAAGCCACCTTGCTCCATTTTGTTTTTAAATTCTACATCCCACTGTAATGCTTTAGGGGTAACTTGTCTGTCTTCAATAATGGAGTTACCACTTTTGATATTTTCGTCTAATGAAGTTAACTCATCGTACTTATTTGCAGTTTTAAGCCAAAGGGAAAGTTTGGATATCTCTACACTTTCTTCGTTTAAATCTACTCCATACAGATTGTTCTTCAAGATATGTTTGTTAATATCAAATAAGTCAGTTTGACCTCCACGTCTGTCCTCTAATTTTTGATTGATTTTATCTCCTTCTTTAATAAGGATATCAAATGCCATATTTAAGAATGCTCCAGATCCACACGCAGGATCCAAAACTGAAACGGACCGTACATCTTGTTGAAGGTTAGTTAAATAATCAATATGTTCTTCTACTGCGACTTTCTTCTTTTTTCTTTTATTTTTCAATTTTTTAAAGTATTCTTCGAAATCTTTTTCAGTTAATTCAGGGAGCTGATCTCTTCCTAGGTGTTTTTCCCTTTCCTCAATCCATTTTACTAATGTTTCTTCTAATAAGTATTTAGTGACTCCAGGCGATGTATAAAAAATCCCATCTTTTTTTCTCTTTCCTTGAATCGGGTCAAAATCTTCTCCTTGGATTTCAAGTTTAAACTCTTCGATATCGGAGACGGATTGCTCAAAAATATGGCCTAAGATATTTACGTCTAGTTCTGAACTAAAATCATAGTCAGTAATCTCTTCAAAAAGTGGGAATATGTCATCCTTAATTATTAATTCATCAAGTACGGGGTCTTTTTTAAATAATCCTCCATTAAATTTATTGATATTTAATGAAGGGTTACCTACATCAATTGAATGAAATAAACCTTTAAGCTGATCCCATACCTTTGTCTCGCTTAAATTGAATGTAGATTTTGCAGCCTCTAAAACCTTTCTGAAAATCTTCTCTTCCAGTAAGCTGGTATCTTCGCAAAAGCACACAAAAATAAAGCGATCAATTATCTTCTGGGTCTTCTCGAAAACCACTAGTTCACTAATATTAGGGTTATTCTCTTTGATGTGAGTGTATAGTTCTCTTCGTATTTTTTTATATTTTTGATAGAAAACATTGGATATTTTCTCTTGTTCTTTCTCGTTATTCTCATAAAATAAATCTATTTTAGATTTTCCGTCGCGTTCAATTAAATGGAGTTTGCTTAATAGGAAATAGAACCTTTTAAAAGCATCTTGATTTTCAGCGATTTCATTGATAAGGAATAGTTCATATTCTGTCATCGTGCTTGAATGATAAAATCGAATTTCTTTAAAGTTCGATACTATTACCCATTTGCAGTTTTTCATTTTATATTGATAACTAAAAGCCTGTTCTACAGGCGTCTGGTTGTTAGCTCTTTTTTGCTTTCTATCTAGGTCAGTGTGAGCATCCTTTAATTCAATAACTG